>NZ_JBNEQE010000004.1:0-261463 GCF_049894025.1 Enterococcus sp. LJL51 | reverse complement strand
AATTACATTAAGAATTATAATACCCATAGAATTCAACGGAAGTTGGGTTATCTATCACCGATAGCCTATCGAAAACAGACCGTTTAATCGCCTCTCTTTTGCCCTCTCACTTTTGGGGGTCAGTGCCAAAGTGTTTAGCTCCGAAAACCAGGTAGGTACCGTTCAACATCAGCTCATCCCTCGCTGTGTTTCACAGCAAGAAGACGGATTATCCGAAATTTGTCAAGAAACACTACGAGGGAACCGAGTAGCTGTTGATTGATACCTACCTGAGCTCTTTATATTTTTGAAATCGTTCGGCTTATTTCCGAGAACTTCACCTCTAAGTGCTTTTAGCACTTAGAGGTTGATGCTATTGGAACGAAGTATAGTGAGCTTGCTGTCTCTACGAGTCTAGTGACTCTCGAGACAAAGCATTAGGTTCCTGCAAGCTTGTCTACGGTTTTCACTCTGCTGCGATCCTCGAAGCATATAAAGACTGGAACCCGTTTATTCGGATTTTAGAGAAAGAAGAGTTCAGCCATTTGCTTTTGTTCCATCCTTTTTTAGTGGAGAAATAATTATAAAATTTTTGAAACATGTGTAATTTCTTCGAGCTTTAAAAATAATTGTCGTGTTTTTTTCTTTTCAGTGGTTTGAATGACTACCCATTCATCATCTAAGTCCAACAGAACACCTTCAAGTCGAGTTGAATCACTAGCTGTATAAATGAGATTTGGATTGGTAATCTGGCAAGCAGCACCAATCAGTTCTTCAAGCTGTTGTCTTATTTCTATACGTTCCTGTTCATAAGAGAGCTTTTCTTTTTGTTTTTCCTCTTGATAATTGGGATTTTTGCTTTTAAATAGCTCAATTAAATCATCTAATCGGGAAAACAGCATACTTGCAATAATCAATAAAACAATCCACCACATATTAATTCTCCCCCTTCTCGATACCAACAATGTTTTTGGTGAAAATCAGCTTTTCGATTACTTGATTCTTCTCGGTTAGAATCACACGGATGCTGTTTGGGGAAACGACAGTAATCTTACAATTCGTCAGTGTTGTTTTACCTATGTGAATCCAAGCGTCTGTATCAGGACTCAAATAGATGGTAACTTTCTGATTCAGTAGAGAAAGTAAAAGTGTACTCGTTTTTTTTCTTACAGTGGGTTGTCTGCCGATTAACTCATCCATGGAAACATCATAGAGATTTGCTAAGTCTATCGCTTTATCAATTGTCGGTTGTGCACTACCAGTCTCCCAGTTGGAAATTGTTTGTCTGGTTACATTTATTTCTTGTGCAATCTCTTCCTGAGTAAAACCACGTTCTTTTCGCAGCGTATAAATCAATTCATTAAATTTTGACATTTCAAATCTACCTCCAGAAAAAATTGTACAAAAATAACTGACTTTATTCTATCAAATGTCTTAATATATTACGCAAATTTTTTTAACATTCTCGATTTAGTGGGATTCTTGAAGAAAAAAATTCATAAATATCAATGAGAAATGAGAGCATAAGATTTATCAATTGTTTGTTGCACAAGTGCAACACTTGTGTTGTTATCTAATCAGTATTTTATTATTAACGAGAAAAGAGTGAAACAATGGCTACCGATAAAAATCGTGTAATGATTAGTCTAGATGATAAAAATCTAGAGAAGCTGGAAAATTTGGTTGAAGATGCCCGGGACCGGAGAGGCTTACGGCTGACAAAATCACAGATTATCGAATTATTGCTGAATACTGTAGAAACTTTTGACGATATTATGGGAAACATTCAAAAATAGTTTACGTGAGGGAGCGAGACAAATACTAGAAGTTGCTAACATTGAAGTAAAGTGAGTCGCTGTTCTGCTGCTTTAACGATTCTTGGGAGGTACCTATAAGCTTTTCTACGGTTTTCAATCCATGAAGCAGTGAGGATTTTTGAGACACCGATTATTCGATTCTAAGGGACGGTTTATGTTAATAATCTACCCTTTTTATTTACCAAATAAGTGTTTCACTTGTGAATCACTAGATGGGAGAAGAAAATGACAGTTTATATCAAAGAGACAAAATATCCAATTGAACCGAGTATTGATAAATATAATGCCCTTGTGGGATTTTACCTGAGGGGGGAGGAGATTATTCGCTATCAGTCGATTTATGACATTTTTGAGTTGAGAAAAGAAGATGTTGTGGTAGATTACATCAAAGAAACCTTAGAGCTGCTTCAACTGATGGATATCAAACCTGAATTTGAAGATTATCCGGCGGAGCTTTCTGATTTTTATGGTCGACATATTCGTTCTGGTCTTTTAGGCGAAATAGTCAATATACCTGAAAACTGGGGGCAGTTTGTCAAACCCAAAACGGTTAGCAAGGCATTTACTGGACGTGTTGTCAGGGGAACGAAAGATTTAATAGGGATAGGGTTGCCTTTTGATTTCCCTGTCTGGATTAGTGAAGCTGTCAATTTTTTAGCAGAATGGCGAGTGTTTGTATTGAATGGTTCGATTCTGGATGTCCGCCCCTACCGAGGGGATTATCATGTACATTATGATGCAGCAATTATCGATCAAGCTGTTAAAAGCTGGACAAAGAGCCCCTCCGCTTATGGACTAGATATTGGGGTAACAGATGATGGCAGAACCTTGATTGTCGAAGTAAATGATGGCTTTGCCTTAGGAAATTACGGACTGTTGCCAATATCCTCTGCTATTTTTTCAGAAACCAGATGGCGGGAAATGACGGCGCCTTATTTTGATAAGCATGAACGGCTAATAATTACTCAAGAGTAGCAGAATAGCCGGTAAGAGAGAGTTATTGGTATGAGTTGTTTGAAGCTGCGATTGGTCTGAAAACTATCAAGAGAACAAGCTTTTTGCCAGAATCCAGTATAATGAGAGGTAGTTTTCTGTTGAATGGAACAAAAGCGTTGACAGAAGCAAGTCGGCTAGATAGGATAAGAGCTTGGAGACAAACTTTATTTAGTATAGGAGCTTATTCATGTCATTCAAAATTATCTGGGAGCTAGGCGAGATTTATACTGCACCGCTGAATTTTTTTCTGATTCTGTTAGGAATGTCCTATTCCAGCTATCATTATGGTGTTTTCTTCAACTGGCGTATTCTTTTATTTACACTTACATTGAGTTTTATTCATGTTGCGGTCAATATTTTCAATAACTATATGGACTACCAAAATGCCAAAGATGAAGAATATAAGACGAAAACAAATATTATTGGCCGAGAACAGCTGAAGCTTTCTACAGTAAGGAAACTTTTTTTTGTGTTCCTACTCTTGTCTATGGTGACAGGAGCAATTCTGACTTGGTCTTCTGACTATTTCATTTTGCTGCTGGGAATCGTCGGCTACTATGTGGGCTTAGGGTATTCTTATGGCATTCGGCCAATCAATAGTTTACCTATTGCTGAGACCATACCGGCTGTTCTAAGCGGCTATATGATCCCTGCGATGAGTGTTTACTTGACTGCGTATGGAAAGACTGAAATCAACGGCAGCTTCTGGGGACAGACCCTGCTGGCATTCAGTCCAATGGTTCTTTGTATGTTTAATAATTTGTTAGCAAATAATACCTGCGATTTGGAAGAGGACATTCGGAACAATCGGAAAACACTCGTTTACTATATTGGCAAAAAGCAAAGTGTACGCTTACTACTGGTTTTTCTAGGCTTGAGCTTCTTAGTGATGGTCGCGAGTGTCTTTCTTCAGGCCGCTCCGCCCACCGTGTTATTAAGCTTACTGTTGCTGCCGCTCATCATTAAGCTGATTCAACCTTATGTTAGAGCGCAAATAAAGACACAGACCTTTCCCCTGGTGCTTAAGGCAATGTCGCTAATGATGGTACTTTATCCAGTATTTTATTTACTGGGCAGCTTTAGCTATTAAGTGAATAAATGTAACTGGCCGTAGTATGACTTGAATCATGCTGCGGTCTTTTTTCTTTAGTTCTAAAAAGAAAAAGCTTCTTTTAATTATTAATGTTGACAAATATGGCAGGTATGGGTAGCGGCTGTTTCGATAACTATTCCTTGAAAGAAACTAGCTCCACTTATCTTTGAGTGTTAGCCTATATATTGATTCTCCGCTAGAGTTTTCAGACCCCCTCTAATGTACATGCTCTCTAATTATTATGTCAGAGGAGAGGACGGAATATTGTTAGTGCCTTATAATAAAGTATACGAATAGACTACTGTTGGAGATGATGAAAATGGATTGGATAGAGAAAATGAATGAGGCAATTAGTTATATTGAACAACATATTACCGAGACATTGAGTACTGAGGATATTGCTAAGGTAGCTGGCTGCTCCTCCTATCATTTTCAGAGAATGTTTGCTTATATGACTGGCGTTCCCTTGTCGGAATATATTCGGCGAAGAAGGATGTCTTTAGCAGTAGCTGATTTAAAAAGCGCTGATATGAAAATCATGGATGTAGCATTAAAATACGGCTACCGCTCACCCACTGCATTTAACCGTGCTTTTCAAAGCGTACACGGAATAGCACCGTCACTTGTTAAATTAGAGGGTGTATCGGTCAAATCATATACACCTCTTAGCTTTCAAATAGTCGTAAAAGGAGTGGAAAGTCTGGATTTCAGGATTGAGACAAAAGAGGCCTTTCGTGTTGTAGGTATCTCTATTCCGCTTTTTGGGGATTTTGAGAGTATGAATGAGCCGATTGAACAGGTTTGGAAATTTGCTGAGAGCAACGGTACAATTAAGAAGCTGAAAAGTTTAATGGGAAACGAGTCATCAGGCTTACTTGAAGTGATGATGCCAGATGAAAATACTGAAACTTGGCGGTATTTAATTTCGGTTGCAGCCGACACGCCAATTGAGGAGCCTTTAGAGGAACATATAGTCGCTGCCTATACCTGGGCCATTTTTTCGTATGAAGGAAAAACAATTGAAGAAACACAGGAGCTGGGAAACCGCGTAATCTCAGAATGGCTGCCAACAAGCGGATATGAATATGACAATGGTCCGGATATTTCAGTACATGCTAAAGAAAACTCGGAGGGAGCAATTCTTGAGTATTGGGTACCAATTAAAAAACTGAGTAAAAGTGAGGCTGAAATACTATGATAGATTTTAAAAAAGATAAAAATATCGAACCGACTGCTGAAAATTTAAGAATTGTTTTAGGAAATAGCTTTTCTGCGTACAAAACATTAGTAGAAAAGTTAGCAGATTTTGAAGTGGTTCTTGAGTGGCGTTTTTACAGAGATGGGGGATGGCTTGCCAAGGCAGTTCGTAAGAAAAAAACAATATTTTGGGGAGAAGCAAAGAATGGTTATTTCACTATTGCTTTTCATTTTAATGAAGGAAACAAACAGGGTGTTTTTGTATTAGCTATAGCAGATGAGTTAAAACAAGCTTTTTCAAAAGCTTCACTCATTGGTGGTAAGTGGACTACGCTAAAAATCGATATCTATAGTGAAAGTGAGTTGCCTGATGTTTACCAATTAATAGAGTATAAAAAGAAAGCCAAGTAACAGAAATACAAGAAGTAATCATGTAATGATTAGCCTAATCATTCATAGAAAAAATTTATACAGCGACTGACAAATTTAACAGCGAATAAAATCTATTGCTTTAAAGGTTGAGTGATTAAGCTATAACTGGTGGTTTTGAGGAACAATCAAAGCCGCCAGTTTCTATATCGTAGTGAGCGTGTTAACTAGGAGAAACTAAACTGGAATAAGGAACCTTTTCTTTATAAGATGTTTAAATATGACTTAATCCATGATTAAATGGTATTACGCTATATAAAAAAAGAAGAATTTATTCGACAATAGCTGTGGACCTTTCAAGATAATTTTTCTATAAGGAATAATCTATCAAATACAAGCAAAAAGGAGAGCTAGAAGTAACAAGCAATAAAAAGCACATTCAACTATTAGCTGAACACGTCTGAAGAAATTATTAGGTATTTTTAGATGTTCCAATAGAAATTTTTGGATAGTTTATAATGAATAGTGGGTAAAGAAAAAGGAATAATATTTTGATTAAATTTTATTTAGGGGGAGTAAAAATATGCTAAGAAAATGTGTTATTTTGGGAAGTTTGTTAATTGCAGGTACAATTCTGTCTTTTGAAAATGTCGAAGCTGCAAATGCGTCTGTAAATCAAAAAACTACGTATTATCAAAGAACTGCTCAGCACTACAATCCAGAAGGATCAATTGACTTGTCCTACTACACTCAATCAGAGTTGGAATCACTGACAAAAATTACTCATGGGAGTGAATATCACGGGAATACTAGCCTTGATAAAGCTGCTACTGACCACATTTATGTGCTAGAAAACGCACCACTTCCCAACTTTGTTGGAACCGATGGAATTCTTCAATTATACAATGAGTCTGAGATGATGACAGATACAATGGTTCAAGCTGCTGCTAAATATTGGAACACATTAGCTGGAACGACCATTGTGGAAGTCGTATCTTCGCCAGAAAAAAGTGATGAGATTATACACGATTCTCCAGAAAAATTAGGAGCATTAGGTGGACAGACCTATAGTGGTGATGGCATACTGTTTTACCCAAATCAATGGGCAATTGATTCATTAGACCCTGCTGCTCAACTAGATTGGAAAGAGTCAACTCTAATTCATGAAATTGGACATGCTCTTGGTATTCCTCACTTGGGTGGCGGCGAAGATGGCTATAATGCTCAAAGAGACAATATTTCAGGAACTGAATTTATGGCGCCGTGGACTACTGGATTATGGAACTCGCCTAAAGAAAATAGCAATGGTGTAAAAAGTACGGCAGTCGATGCGGCAGCTTTAGCACTTGCTGGTTTAAGCTGGGAGCAGCCTAAAAAACTTTCATCATGGATTTTGACAAGTCCTGAAGGGTTTGTTAACTACCATGATGGTAAAATAACAACGAATCTTGATACGTTATTCGGAATAAGGATTGATTTTGAAGGAAACTATATTCAAACAAAGCAACAAGTTAATGTAGTCTCTTCAATCATTAAAAACTACAATGTCTACACTATAAATGAGGAAGTACTGAATAATAAAGCTGGTATCAGTAGTGCAAAAGTTGTAGGAACGACTAATGGTATGGGATTAACTGATAAAGATCTCACTATTTTGGCGTACTATACATCTACCAAAGGAAACTCTTATTACAAAATTTCAGCAGATGGACAGGAATATGTTGTTAACTCCAGAGCTTTCGATACTAAGTTTGGTATTGAAATTGATTTTAAAGAAAACTATATACAGACAAAAAAAGAAGTAAGCACAGTGTTATCCATAATAAAGAATTACAATGTTTATACTATTGACGAAGCGGTATTGGAATTAGGCTTTGGACGATCCGCTGCAAAAACCGTTCAAACAACTAACGGATTAGGATTGATTGGTAAAGAAGTAAATATTATCGCCTATTACACTTCTACGAAAGGGAACCCGTATTATAAAATTTCAGTAGATGGGCAGGAGTATGTTGTTAACATTGCGGCTTTTGAAAGCTGAAATATATAAGGTGACTATAGATTAATAGGTTCTGTAGACAGGTTCATAGAAAGCGAAAGAGTTGACGTCTGAGGGCTATGCGCGGAATAGCATCAAAAAGGATACAAATGAATGGAGTTGATTTGTTGGGTAAGAATATACTGAGACAAAAAAGTTCAGTACAAGGCTGTGGGTATTTATTTTTGCTGGCGCTTATTTTGATTATCCCCATAGGATTCGGCGTAGTCAAAGTCAGTGACAATCTTTTTAACAATCCCAATGAACAGATACTATCTCAACTGCCAAATTTTATAGAGGTTCCCAGTTATGACCCTAAGGATGATTTCCCTATGATAAGCGAAAGTGAGAAAGCTTCAAAAAACGAGATGTGGTACGAGATTAGAATACAAGCTGCTAATCAAAAGGAGTATTTGTACTCAGTAAAAGTAGTCATTAGGAAGAAACTATTTCTGCAGCCGAAATTAAACGTAACAGAAGTTATAGAGCATTAAGCTCAACCAGTTTATTAGTTTATTTAATAATTCCCCAAAAGCTCAATAGCTGGAATCAATAGCATAACCTGAAATCTCCTCACGTTGTTCGGCTTCTAAAAAGATTAATAATTGAAGGAGAAAAACAATGAAAAGAGACATAGTATTGGATTTTGTTGCTGCAATTAATCATCAGGACTTGCCTCAAATTATTCAAATGATGTCAGAAGATTTCTGTTTTATTGATACCTATGGAGATAAAGAAGACAAAGAACAAATGAAGATAGGCTGGCAGGGCTATTTCGATTGGTTTCCAGACTATACTATTGAAGTAGATGATTATATTGAAAGCGAGAAATTCTCAATGATAATCGGAACAGCAAGTGCTTCATACCTAGGAAACAAAAGTAAATCATGGTATTTTCCAGCATGCTGGAAAGTAGTAGTTAAAAATAATCAAATACAATTATGGCAAGTGTTTTGTGATTCGAAAAAGCAACTGGATTCTATGAAGTAAAAGTTCGTAAGATTTTCAAAAAGAGTGGTAAGGATTGTAGTCATTCAAAAATGATATTCTTAAAATAAGATAAACTAGAGCCTGTCTAAAAACTATAGGAAAAACAAGCTTTTCAGACATAATCTAGTAGAAATAAAAGTTGAATGCAAAAGGAGTAGTTATGGAAAAGAGAATTCTTGACCCGCACAGTTATGCGTATATTTTTAATGAATTAGATCCATTTATAACCATGGTCTTTGTTTTAATTAAACCAGAAGCAGTTTATATTATTGACACGTATTGCGGTTCTGAGTATATGGCTGAAATCATGGCGGATATTGAAAATGAACTGAAGGGGAAAAAGCTGTATGTTATCAACACGCATTTTCATTGGGATCATGTTTGGGGAAATCCTTATTTTGAACAGACGCCAATTATCGCCCATTACCTGTGCGGTACGCTCATGGAAGAATCATGGGAGACAGACCTTAGCGAGGAAGGACAACACTTTAAAGGAGAGAAACGGCTGGTGAAGCCTACGGTGTTGATTGAGGACGCCGGTAGCTGGGAAAATGAAGATATCTATATTTTTCATACGCCTGGGCATACTAGAGATGGTCTGTCGGTTTTGGATAAGAAATCAGATTTTCTTTATGTAGGGGATAATCTTGAACGTCCAATTATTCAAATTTACGAAAATAATCTTGATGTATATACGGATACTCTGAACAAATATGTTCAAATGAACCCTAAGCAGATTCATGCCGGACATAGTTTAGCCATCACGCTTACAGAGATAGAGGAGACAATACAGTATATTGACGCATTGAAGACAGGAAAACCGCTTGAACTAGGTGATTCATTTTGTCAGGAAATCCACGAAAGTAATCAGCGTTACGCGGCCGCTGAAGAATAAATAAAGCTCTAATAGTTACGAAAAAGCTTTGTTTTTTAGTAGTTTAACTATAAAATTACTGAATTAAGCGCAAGCTTTCATAAAAAACGTTTTTCCAATTCCTAATTATTTCTTATAGTTAATTTTCGACACCTGATGAATCGACCGATTTATTGGGTGTCTTTATAGTTATTTTATAAGGCAGGTTTGCTGTTTGAAATAGAATAAAAAATAGTAGAAAATTAAAACTTTTTTACTATCCATCGGTTAATAATAGATGAGGGGGTGTTTCAGTGGATGAGTGGTTATTGATTTATTACAGTAAAAAAGGAGATCGCCGCGCGTTGAACGAACTGATTGAAAATTATTATCAGGATATTTACCGCTACTGTTATCGGAGATGTTTTGGAAATCAGGGACTAGCGGAGGAAATCACTCAGGAAGTTTTTCTGCGGCTGGTTCATCATATTAAGAGCTATCGTTTTACGGGAAAGTTTCGCAACTACTTATTTACCATTGCGGTTAACCTTTGCACCAATACACTAGCCAAAAAACAGCTGCCCAATTTGTCCATAGATACAGAACTGCTGGCTGCGGATGTCAGCACGAATCCTGTTGAGCAGACCCTGGAGTCAGAAAAAAAATTAATAATTAAAGGGCTGATTGATGAGCTTCCCCCGATTCAAAAAGACGTTATTATTCTGCGGTACTATCATAACCTTAGGCTAAAGGATATTGCCCAGATTTTGGAAATCCCCTTGTCAACAGTAAAATCCAGATTGAAGCAGGGGCAGATAAAAATAAAAAGCAGGCTGGAGGAAGAAAATCTATGAATACTGATTTAGATAATCAATTAAAAGATGTACTTAACCGTTATCAGGTAGAGGATTCTAATAAACAGAAGCAGACGATTCACTTAGCAGAACAAGCTTTGGCTTCACAGGATTTTCCTCAAACGCTGCTGAAGCAGCTGGTGAATCAGATACGCTACTTATCGCCATCATTTATTCTTATACAGCTGCTTTTGACATTAGTTATCCTAATTATGATTGGAAGAGATTATACCTCATCTGGTTCAGTCATGATGTATTCTCTGGCGTTTAGTGTACTGCTTTGCTTAACCATGCTTCCGGAATTATTGAAAAGCTTCATTTATTCAACCTGGCAGATTGAGAAGTCCTGCCGCTACGCCTTTCATCAAGTTCTGCTGATGCGTTATTTTGCCCTAGGACTTATCGAATTTCTACTGCTGCTGACAGCTGGATCAATAACGGCATTTTTTTCTGACAGCTCATTTCTTTTAACATTGCTGCGCTTCTTTGTTCCTTTTACGGTTATTAGTGGAATAAGCTTAGGGGTTGTCACTATGACGAATAGCTTTCTTTCCTTCTGGGGGCAACAGGTAGTGACGGTGGTATTAATCATTCTGTTGTTAAAAGGTGTTGACGGCATCATTTCATTGAATCAGCTTACAGAGATTCAATGGATTTTAGCAGGTCTAGGAGGGAGCCTTTTGTCTTTGATTTCCATGCTATTTCTGAGCCGAAAAGGAGGTGTAAGACTTGGAATTAACCGTTAAAAAATTGAGTCTTTTGAACGAAAAAAAACTAATTTTAGACCGAATTAGCTTTTCCTTGAGGAAGGGGCTTTATTGCTTAGCTGGTCCAAATGGTTCAGGCAAGACCTCCCTTTTAGCAATTTTAGCAGGTATTTCTGACAGAACGCTGGGAGATATTATGGTAGCCCAGGAGCTTCAAGGAACCCTAGGAGAGGATTATCGAAACAAATTAGGCTTTTTGCCCCAAGCATTCGGACTAATTCCGACGATGACACCGGTTCGCTTTCTAAAGTATATAGCAGGCTTGAAGGGCATTCCTGCTTATCAGGCGAAGCAGCAAATCAATGATTTATTGATGGAGTTAGGCTTATCGGATAAAAAGAATCGGAAGATAGCGAAGCTGTCTATGGGAGAGCATCAGCGGATAGGTATTGCACAGGCGTTATTAAATAATCCGGAGCTAATCCTCCTTGATGAACCCTTTAACCATCTGGATCCTGAACAGCGGATAGCTTTAAGAAGGCTACTCAAGCAGCTTTCCCAGAAACGAACGATTCTTTATTCCACTCACCTAGTTAGTGAAATAGGGGAAGCAGACGAGATATTGCTGTTAAAATCAGGAGAGCTAATAGCCAAGGAGTCGCTTGCCGACTTAACTACTAAATTTGACGGGATGATTTGGGAAATAACAGAGGCGGTAGAAGCACAGCTTATGAAGGGGAAAATATTGAGTAGAGTCCTGCAGGCTTCTCAAAAAAAGCTTCGCGTTTATAGTGAACAGCAGCCACATCTGACGGCTGTTCAGGTCAAACCGACTGTTGAAGATATTTATTTTTATTATATGAATCCAGGTTAAAGGAACGGGTAGCTAGTGAATTGGTAGACGAAGTGAAAATCAGTTGAATCAATACTTGTTTCTAAATTAGAGAAAATGATTTTGTCAGGGACGATCAGTGTATTAATGAAAGGAACAATTGCTACAACAAGCAGAACGATAGAGGTACGAAGAGACAACTATACGTAAAGAAAGTAGGATAAGCTCTTGTTTTTATCAAGTGCTGTTTACTAAAGGAGGCTGAAACAATGAAATTGGAGTATTTAAACCTGACAAAACAATTTAAGGACATTGAAGCAGTAAAAAATTTTTCACTGACGTTAACCCCTGGAATATATGGATTATTAGGAGCAAATGGTTCTGGAAAATCCACGTTAATGAACATGACCTGCGGGCTGTTAAAGCCAACCTCAGGGGAAATTCTTTTTGATGGTCAGCCCATCAAAAAAATAGAGGATGCCTTTCTGGAAAAAATTGGTTATCTACCTCAGCGGTTTGGGTATTATGAGGAATTCTCTGTGGGGGAGTTTTTACGTTATATGGGACTTATCAAGGGGATGAAAAGCAGTAGTATAAATCAGAGAATTGATGAAGTATTAACAGTGGTAGGCTTGAAGGAGCTGACTAACCGGAAAATGAATACTCTGTCGGGCGGAATGAAGCAGCGGGTTGGTATTGCCCAAGCAGTTATCAACAATCCTAAAATACTGATTTTAGATGAACCGACAGTTGGTTTAGATCCACAAGAACGTGTTAATTTTAGAAATCTTATTTCAAATCTGGCGGATGACCGGATTGTCTTATTGTCCACACATATCGTTTCAGATGTAGAGTATATTTCTGACCGAATCGTTATTATGAAGCAAGGCCAGATATTGCTGGAAAGCCCAACTCATGAAGCTGTTAATATTGTTCAGAACAAAGTTTGGCTAGCAACGGTGAACCAGCAAGAACTAGCTGCTATCCCTCACTTAACTATTGCCAACATTCATTACAGTGGGGATACTATTCAACTGCGGATTATCAGCGAGGAGCAGCCGCTGGAAAACGCAGAACTGACTGAGCCGGTCATGGAGGATGTTTATCTATATTACTTCAAGGAAAAAAGCGAGGAGAGGATTTCTAATGATAGAATTAATCAGATTTGAATGGGAAAAGATTTTTAAGCGTAAATCCACGCTGATTAGCTTAGCAATTATTAGCTTATTCACTATCTGGCTATTCATTTTGCCCGCTTTTCAAGTGCAGACGACTGATCTACAAGGGAAAACCTACAAAGGCTTGAGTGCTGTTAATATTCAAAAAGAACTTATTCGACAGCAACCGAATGTATTGACTGAAGAGGTGCTTGGCGCAGTGGTTGAAGAATATCAGCAGATTGCTGCAAACCCGGCCAGCTATATTGAAAACGAAGAGGGCGAAAAAGAATTCACCTCTGAGATTATTCATTCATTTTATAATCAAAATTATGCGCTGTTGTCTTTGGTTGCCAGTACTTTCTATGACCCTCAGTACTATACAACGCCTGACTATGCATTGAAAATTCCAGTTGAAGAAGATGGCACACTGGGATTTTATCAGCAATATCAGCAAAATCAAGCAGCGATGCTGGCAAGAGATATTCCAGAAAATGGCGGAGCGTTAACCGAGTCGGCAAAGAGCTATTGGCAGAAAAAAACTGCGGCTGTTTCAGCGCCTTACCGTTATGGTTATTATGCAGGCTGGAACAATATAGGTGATCGAATCGGATTTATTCCGTTGCTCATCCTGATGATTTGTCTTTCGCTTGCTCCTATTTTTGCCGGAGAGTATCAAAATGGGACAGCGGTTCTAATTCTTTCCAGTAAATTTGGCAAAAGTAAAGTATTGGCTGCTAAAGTTGCTGCTGCCTATCTTTTCGGATTGTTCGTATATGGCATAACCATGCTGCTCGCATTTGGAGGAACCTTTGCCCTTTTTGGAAGTGAAGGAGGCGAGCTGCCGATACAGTTGAGAGTGCCCAATTCTCCATTTCCCTGGACGTTTAGTGAGATGGTTTGGATTCACTTCGGATTAGGACTGCTGGTTCTTTTTGGAATGATTGGGGTGACACTTCTTCTCTCTTCACGATTGAGTACGCCGGTTCCTGTGCTGGTCACAAATGTATTGCTGCTAATGATGCCGTTTATTATGCCGAAGTCCACTGCCTCGGTACTGTATAACTGGATAGTTAATCTGCTGCCGGGGGTTCAGCTGAATATGAAATTCGTCAGTAATATCACCTACAACATAGCAGGCTGGACAACGAATCTTTTTACTATCAACGTACTTGTGTATTTATTGATTATCTTGGTGACTGTTCCACTTGCTATTCGCAGTTTTCGTGAACATCAGACAGCATAGAAAATTGCGCAGCAGAGTAGCTGATAAGTGTTTGAGTTGAGAGTATGATTGTTTTGATATGATTAAATAAGAGCTAATAATATGAGGCTATGACAAAAGAGTTTTAGCTTATGAAATGAGGCTGAATATACTGAAAATAGGAGAAACTATTTTCGTCTATTCAGCCTTATTTTCAAAGAAGCTAATAAATACTGTATTCAGTTTTAGGGACAGAGACATACAAGTCTCGCCTCCCATTTTTATTGCTGAAAAATGATACTGAGCCTTCCTAGTTGAATTTTTCTGAAACACGATCAATTACAGTTTCAAAGGAATCAGTTGTTTCTGTTCCTGCTTGTGTCAATGTAATCAGATAGCCGTCGCAATCTCTAATGGTCATTTCTTCTGCGTTCCAAGGCTGTTTTTCAAGTGCTTCAATGATAAATTTTTCTGGTATACGTTCTGCAAGCTCATGCAGATGATCAACGGTTAAATTCATTCGTAATCCGTCTCCCGCAGTGAAAGCTTCTGATTGAATCAGCATAATATCCTGATAATTTTTCAGACGTAAATGATTCATGCTCACTTCGTTATTTTCATTTTTAAATGCAAATAATGAAGTGAATCCCAATAAATCTGTATACCAAGCTGCTGCTTTTTGAATATCCTTCACCATTAATTTATTAAACATCGGCATTAAATAAACATCCAAGCCGCCCACCTCCTTTCTTCGCTGCTAAATTCAGCATAAGCTATAACGCCGCGTAAATGTCAACAAGAAAAAGGCAGCCAGCATTCTAAATTATGATACACTAAATAAAGAAGGTCACTAGAGGATGAAAAGAAATGGAGAATTACTTAGAAAATTTACTTCAGTACATAGAAAAATAGGTTGAAAGTAATGATTGATATCTGTAATTATATTAGGGGCAAGTATAGAAGGGGAAAAAACTGCGGCTGCTGTTTGTTCATAGCGTGTAGATAGATTTCGCATAGATGGATTGTTGCTTGATAAATCAACGTTAGTAAGATATTTCTAGGCTTCTTTTACAGATTAGGCAGCTATTGGATGGCAAGGTATCATTAAGTAAAAGACAATAGTAGTTGAGGAGGGATGATGATAGATTTAGCAAGATTTTTAAAACAAAGGCGCAAAGATTGCTGTTTAACTCAAGAAGAAGTAGCTGGAAAAATATTAGTCAATCAAAAATCTATTTCAAATTGGGAAAACGGTAAAACAGTACCTGATATTTATAATTTAAGTGCCTTGGCTAAACTATATGATTTTTCCTTAGATAAACTATTATTGAAGGAATCGAAAATGATGAATGACATCAAAGTAATTGGAGATACACAGAGAGTAAAGTGCTGGCTGAAGCTGGCAGCGATTGAACTAGTAATTGGTGTGGCAAGTTTGATTGCTGTAACGAAGTATATCGGAACCAAGAATAGTTTAGGTGTTCTCTTGCTAACAGGCGGAGCTGTTTCCATTGGAATGATGGTGGACTCTATTTTAAAAGCAATACTAGTTAAAACTATGGATACAGCGAATCGTAAAAAAACATACTAAGAATGGATTTTGGTCAGTAATAAATAGTTAGGCACTTGTCTGTCTACCTCCGAATAAGGAATGTTCTAAAAGCAGCTTCTTCGGAAATAAACCGTACTATATTGAAAATGTGGAGACATTTTCGTATAGTACGGTTTATTTGTTGATGCAAAATACTTTTGGTCAACTCCTATATTTGTAATCAATGTAGTAGATTGGCTAACTGTATTTGAAAACGAAAGCTGTGTGCAGAAAAAAATAAAAAACTATGAAAAATAGAAAATAACTTCTTTGGGAACTAGTCGATAAACGTAGTAAAAGCCGTGCTTCCTTCAGTGATTTTTCCGGTTTTGATAGTAAAAAAGGTTTTCAGGTACATGAAAAATCATTGGTTTTTACGGCGAATCTGATTGGAAACTAAAAGATAGAATCTGAAATCCAATTTAATTAACGAGTGTTTTTGTTATTTTAAAATATTATTTATTCTTTTTTGTACTTAATAATTTAAATTTCTTTGTATTGTAATATCAATTTTATAGTACTGTTAATTGTACTATTTATAATCTTATATTAGTTGTTAGATTAAAATAAATATTTTTTGGAGTTTGCGAATAAAACAACAAAAGCGGTTATGCTCGATAAACGCTTTTAGTGTTATTGTTTTTATAACGGTCAACGTAAAATATGTCCTATTCATGTCGAAAAAGGAGATTGCTAAATTAAATCATTTAGAATAAACGTAGTTGACATGAACGAATATTTAATCAAGCATTTTCTGAAGCAATAGGAATAAAAGAAAATCATTTCTAGTTTTTAAGAATAGGAGGTTCTTTAAAGTGAGCTATTTGTGGGATTTTTCCTTTGAAGAACTTTTTTTGGCGGAAAATGGGAAGAACCTATTGAAAGAGCTGACTCATCGAGAGCAGCAATTGATTGGCGAGCTGTGTCAGATTTTTAAAGAAACAGCAGAGCAGAGCCGGCGGAGAATACAGCGAATTAATGCAGCAAGCTTCAAGGCAACCATTCCTGAGCTTATTAGAAATGACAGGATATTACACCTTTGCCTCATTTATAGTCTTGCAGTTCAAGAGCTTCCCTACATTAGACAGGAAATGCGTTTGCTGATTGAAAAGGAAATTGATATCTATTTTAAAGAAATGTATTGCTGTAGGAATGTTTATGGGTTCGAAAAGTATTCATTTATGAACCAACTTGCAGAAAGTTCAGCAACGCTTTTTTAGAGTAGTCAGTGACGGTTTTTTCCAGCTAAAAAAAGGAATATAGACATCTGTCTTTATTCATAAATAAAAAATTATTTGGAGGTATTATCTTATGAAAGTGAAAAGTGCTATCACAACTGCTGTAACAGCTGCAGCATTTGGAGGAATTATTTTAGGGGCGACTGCTTCTGCGCAAGAAGTGGATCGTCAGGATACAGAAGTTGGTATTGGCTTCGTTGATGCCCATATACCAGGAACAGAAGAAGGGGATTTACAATTACGCTGGGTGCCTAAAAAACTAGATTTCGGCAAGTACAATGATATCAATAAAAAGTATCAGGAGTTTGCGGAAGTTAGCGGCAACAGTTATTACGTCGTTGTTCGTGATACGCGTAAGGATGATTTAACAGGTACAGTTACAGATACAAATGAATGGGTTGTTAAAGCTCAGTTGGGAGAATTAACCGCGCTTTCAGGAACTACAACGAAGAAACTAGATAAAACAAAATTATTCTTTACATCAAAGGTTCACGGATATGATGGAGAAAATGATCCAAATACAGATGCAACAACAATTAAATCTGCTGGTGCTCATGCCACTGCTACAGGTAGTACTGCGCCAACTGCAGCAACAAGTACTGAGCTAACAGTAGGCGGTGCTTCAAAAGCATTATTCACCCAAAAAAATCAAGCGGCTTCAGCTGATTGGGCAGCATCTTTGGAAGATATCAAATTAGGTGTTGGTGGTAATGTTGGAGAAAAGGGTCTACATTATACAGGAACACTGACATGGACATTGGATGATACCATCTAATAATGAGCTGACAGCTGGGGACAGGTAACTGAGATGTCCCCTTTGCTGGATTTACGGAGGTTTTTAGCTTGATAAAAAAGAAGATAATGCAGCTATTGCTTGTTGTTCTGATTGGTATCATTCTACTGCCTTCTGCAATTATTGCAGAAGCTACAGATCAATCTGGTCAAAATAAAGAAGCTATTGGCTTCACTGTAAAACCAGTGCTGCCGAATAATCAAGTTGACAGCTCTAAAGGATTCTATTTTTTAAAAGTAGAACCTGGACAACAACAGAGCATTCAGTTAAGAGTGATTAGTACTAGGGAGGAAGCCCGAACGGTAAGGATTCATGTGAATGATGCAGTAACTTCAGCAGAAGGTTCAATTGAATACGGCATAGATGAACCAGAGCTGGATGAGAGCTTACAGTCTCCCATTTCAGAAGTTGTCACAGTACCAGAGTCTTATCGAGAAATAACTGTAGAGAATTTTGAAGAAAAGACAGTCCAGTTTGATATTGCGCCTCCCCAGGATGCTTTCACTGGAATTAAAGCAGGAGCCTTTCGTATTTTAGGTGTTCCGGAAGGTGAAGAGAAAAAAAAATCAGGTCTTACAGTTCAGACAGGCTACACAATTGGAATTGTTCTGACAGAAGATGCGGCGCAATATAATGCTGGTGGTAATCTAAATCTAAAAAAAACAGAGGTTATTCTTTCAAACGGCAGTAAAGTTATTGGTGTAACATTACAAAATGATCAGCCGAAAATCATTGAAGGGCTTGAACTGAAAGCGGAAATAATGAAAAAAGGTTCTACCAAAGTCTTATATAAGACGACAGGAAAAGACTTGGCAGTTGCTCCTAATAGCCGCTTTACTTATGAAGTGCCAATGGGGATTGATAACGTGACAGCAGGGAATTACACCCTTCAGCTCACACTGAAAAATGATGAAAAAGAATGGACATGGGAAGAAGATTTCCTAGTGACTGGTGAACAGGCAGCTTCGCTGAATGATGAAACGATTGACAAAATAATAACACCTTCATGGGTTTCACCAATGGCAATTGTATTGACCGTTTCGTTGGTTGGAACAGGCAGCTATTTGCCGTATCGACGAAAGAAAATCAAGAAAAAAAATAAAATTAGACGAAAGAAAAAGAAATAAGCAGGAAACGGAGGAAGGCGATGAAAGTCATAGTAAAGCAGTCAGTCTTACTGATGTTTATTTTGTTATCGAGCCTTTGCCTCATGATTCATCCGCTGACAGCTCTCGGGGAGTCAGTTGACAGCGGCGAGACGGAAGCAGGAATTGGCTTCAATACAAAAACAGTTGAAACTGCAGTCGAAGATTCAAGCAGTACACAGCTGCCCTCCAGCAACATTCCTAAAAAATACAACGGATTGAACTACTTCCCTAAAACGAATGAACGTCTGAATGTAGCTTTTATCCTTTCTGGGCTAGTGTTGGTTTTATGGGTAATGATACTAGCAGCGCATAAAGAAGAGGAGGGGCAGGCTTTATGAAAAAGGTTAACCATTTTTTAATTAAAGCATTTCTGCTTCTTGTATTAACAGCTTTCAGTTTCCTTATAGAAAATACTAAAGCAGCGGCGACAGAGCTGGATATGGAAGCTGAAACGGAGAAAGTGCTTGATGAGATGCAGCCTACTCAGGCCAGCGGCCAAAGTGGAAAACCTCAGACTCGAGCCGATGAGTATGTTACTATTCCTGACGATGTCTTGCGAGAGGAAATTATCTGGCGTTTAAACTATTATAACCATCTTAATTTGGTAGACAATGGTCCGTCAAACACAGTTACTCGGGAACAGATGGAGCTAATGACAAGTTTTTATTTTACTCGAACAGCTGGTAAGAGCATCACTACTCTTGAAGGTATCCAGTATGCTTTAAACATAAAGACATTTGATTTGACAGGCGGAAGAATAGTCGAAGACAGCTTCACCTCTTTGCCTGCAGGATTTAATAAATTAAAATTGGAAGTTTTCAAAGTCAATGAGGGAGCATTAACGAATATTGACGAATTGAAAAATATGACGACACTTAAAGAAGTAACGCTTAGTCATAATAATTTGAGCGACTTAACTGGACTACAGGGAACAACCAACCTTGAAACACTTGTTGTTTCAAGATACGCTGACTACTATGCGAATCAAATGGATGGTATAAAAGATTTTACTGGTTTAGAAGATAGTACAAAGTTGAAAACAATAATTTTTTCCAAATATGATGATGATGCAGGTCCAACAAGAGTAGCGCACGGGGAGTCTGAGCCATCTTATGATGGACATGGATTGCAATCATTGAAAGGATTGAATTGTGCTGATACACTGGAAACTTTGAATCTTGGCGGACACCCAGGATTAAAAAGTCTGGATGGTTTAGAAAATTATAAAGCATTGAAAGAAGTAACGTGTGTTGGTGGACCTTCTTATAGCGGAAGAAGACAGGAATATATCTTCCCGCCAGCACTTGTTAATGATAAGTCTTTAAGCGTAGAGGAAAAACTGATATTTGAAACTGATACGCATACTGAAATGTATCGTGTGAGAGGACTACAGGGAGAGCATGCACTTGATGCATTGAAGAGCTGTCCATCACTTAAACAAGTAAATGTTGCTAATCAGGCAATTGAAAGCCTCAACGGTTTAAGCGGTCATAGCGAACTAACCTATGTAAATGCTACTCGAAATCGAGTTTCTACATTGAAGCCTTTAGCAGATTGTCTGGCGTTGGAAGAGCTGTACATGGAGTTTAATCTTCTGTCGGATCTAAAGGGATTGAATCAATTAGATAAGTTGAGAAAGCTTGATTGTTCACAGCAAACTGGCGGTGCACGAACAACCAATGATTTTCAAGTAAACGCATATGTATCAAACTATGTCGTTGGTTTGTTGAAAGATATCACCGATTTAAACCCAACTAGCTTGGAAGAACTGCGTTGCTCCAACAATCGTCTTGTCTCGCTGGAAGGTTTAGAAGTGCCAGCCAAATTGAAATCCTTGTATGCGTATTCTAATAATCTATCTGATACAAAAGGACCTCTAAAAGGGTGTGTGTCATTAGAAGAAGTTCGATTAAGTAATAATTACTATAAAAGCTTTGCTGATATGGGCTTGCAGGATAGTAAAGATTCATTAAAGGAGCTTTATATTAATGAACAAGGCATAACCCCACTGACTAGTTCTATGACTAGCCACGCGGAGGGACGCTTGTTGTCAAGTCTGGAAGGCTTGGAAAACATGAATAAACTAGAAATATTTTTGGCAAATTGTAATTTGATTGATGATGCTAATATGCAGTTTTTACCCAGCACTCTAACCAACCTGCAATTCGATTACAATGAGGTGACTTCTGCGGGATTTGCTCATTTAGGAAAAATGAAGGATGGAAACTATCTTTTTAGCAGTCTAAAGACCCTTTATGCTGATTCTAATTATATTGGGGATGTTCGGCCAATTGAAAATTTACCAGCATTGAGCATTATATTGATGAGAAGTCAGATTATTCGAATACCCCAGCATGGCGGCACTATGACAATTATTGATGACAGTCTTTTTAGAGGAATCGAACTGGATATTTTAAATACAGAGAGAAACCTAGCAGCATTGAGTATCAATAAAGGACCGTTTGGCACCTGGCATTCACTGGATCATCTGTTCCCAGAATTAAAAGCCGGGACACCAATTGTCAGAATTCGGGATGATCAGTATGATTTGTACAACGATAGCACACTGGTTGGTTTTGAATACACTTCATTCAGTACAGGAGCAGGTCAGCTGAGTAATGTGTACATTGACGGTCGGATTATCTATCCTGACGTTCCTTATGATTTAGCGAATGAAGCGGTATTGAGTATTATTCCAGATAAAACAGAAGTGGAAGTAGGCGACACGGTTACTTGGACTGTGACGCTAAAAGGAGAAAACGATCATCTGTTGAGGAAACCAAGATTTTTCAGTAGCCGCAATAATACAGCCGGGATAGTCAATCATACCCTTGAAACAGCCTATCCAGACCCTGAATATAAATATGGGGTTCGCATTGATATTAACGGTGTCCACTTGCCATTGGGCGGTGGTGTCTGGGGAACCAGTGTAAGTGAGTTAAACAAAAAGGTTAATAATGATAATGTAGCGGTAATCAAAATCGTTACTAGGGTGGGCAGTGGTAATCCTGGTGACGAAGTGAAATTTACTTTCGGTTCATCTGGAGATAATTATACGCGAAAAGATTGCTCGGCAGCAGTTACGATTAAATCCAGTATTTTGGAAGAACTGAGGTTGATTAAGGTACCCGATAGATTGGATTTTGGTCGCAACAATCAATCTGAGAAAGCTGCTAAAGCCTACAATCTCTCGGAGCAGGACTATGATGCTCAAGATAAAACAGATGGGTTCTATCTACAGGTTTATGATTCTAACCAAGGCAGCAACCGCACTGCATGGCAGGTATCAGGCAAATTGAGCCAGCTAAAAAACAGTAGCGGTCAACCGCTTGAAACGAGCGGTAAACACCCAGTGCTAACCTTTAAGGAGATGTCCCTTGAAAAAGTTGAAAAAGACAGTGCAGGAGTAGAAAAAATCACCGTCATTCCAGACACGGATACATCAGCTCCTGCATACTTAAAAGAGCTAAGCTTCATAGCCGGTGGGGAAAGCCGTTCTCTCTCAACCGCTGATATAAATAATGGTGCTGGCACATGGAATATACGGATCCCCTTCCACAATATAACTTTGTCTGTTCCGGAAAATGTCAGTGGGAAAGCCGGTTATGAATATTCTGGGCTGCTAACCTGGACATTAGATGCTGTGCCGTAAAGGGCATTTAAAATTAGTGTGTTTCATTTGTGTTTCTTGTGTGTTTATTGATAGAAAAGAAAGAGGGAGGGATTATGGAGACAATTTATTGGGTGTATATTTTTGGTAGTATAGCATTATTGTCAGTCGTCTTGTTTCTGTTATTCTATGTGAAAGATATGGATTTTATGCGGAAAATGCGGTTGAAGCGTAATTATCTTGTACCAAACTGGCTGTTTTTACTTCTAGCGGTTGCAGCAGTTGGTTGTGTGGTTATTCTTTATCTAGATATCCAGAATCAGACTACAGCGTTGCTTCAGTAACAAAAAACTACTCATTTGCCAAGACTGGCAGCTGGTGCCAAAAGCAGCCGCAGCCTAGTCTTGGTTTTCACATAAACAGAATTGATAATCACTTCTGAATAGACTACTGTTATTTTTGTAATAAAGGATAGGAATGAATGTTGAGACAAATTTTAAATTAGAAGACTTCTACTAAGTAAGTCGTGATAAAATAAGGAAGAAAACATTCAATAAGAAAAGGATAAGATAGAAATGGTCTATTTTTTGATTGGCAACATGTCGTATTTAGAAGTAGCGTTCCTCTTTATTGTACAATTTCTACCCTTCAGTTTATTGCATATTTTAACAGTAAGATACTTATTTAAAGAGAAAATCTCCACTTTTATTTGTATTAGTGTGATGCTGGCAAGTGCGCTTTTCTCTGCTGTATATGGTTTTTTGATTTATCAAAACCATTTGGACGTTCTATTTATTCATGGTTTCATGATTATTTTTGTTCAGTCTATAGCATTTACAATTGTGTATTTTGTTTTATGGAAAAATGATTTGGAATTTCTGCTAGGTATGTTTTTATCTAGTCTATTTTCCATGTTCATACTTTCCATTTATCGTTTTATTTATCTATTTTTAGTTCAGTTCGATGAGTTGCTTTTGTTTTCCGATAAAATATTGAACATATATATATTATCAGCGTTATTAATGCTCCCTTTGGTAAGTAAAATTTATTTTTTTTTAAGAAAGAAATCAGGGTGCAACCTTTTGATTTTAGGAGTTAGTTATTTCTTTGTAGCAGTTTTTTTTAGTCTTCTCGAAATCGTATCAATTTGCCGATTTCCAGATGGAACAACGCATATTTTTGTTTCTGTTTTTTTCTTTGAAAGAAAGCTCTTTCTTTTGATTGCACCAGATGCGGTTGTTGTTCAAAATCCTTTTAAATACGAGTTGTCGTATTCGTGGATTTTACCTGGTCTTTTTATCATTGCTATTAGCGCGGTGCTGCTGCTATTTTTCCGAAATATTTATGTACAGCAGCAGCTGGCCGTTCAGCAGCAGCGGGAGGAAGAATTGCTGGAATATGTTCAGACAGTTGAAAGTTTGACTACTAAGGTTCGGCAAAGGCAACATGATTTTACCAATATGCTAATTTCATTGGGAAGCTACATCTATGAAGAAACAGAAAATGGGGAATTAAAACGCTACTTTGAAAAAATCTCTAGTGTCAATGAAGATGAATATAAGTTTTTTGCAGAGATGAGCAAAATAAAAAATCTCCATATCCCAGAGCTGAAAGCACTCATCTATACGAAAATGATGCGGGCGATGGAAGAACACACTGTATTTGATTTGGAAATAAATAAAGAGCTTCATGGTGTAAATATGGAAATGTTGGACTTAGTCAGAATTTTAGGGATTTTATTGGATAATGCATTGGAATCTGCAATAGAACATCCGAAGCCAACAGTAAGGATGTCTATTGTAGATGATGGAACCTCCATCATTTTTATCATTGCAAATACGACCGTAAATCAAAAAGCCTTAAGTATTATAGCAGAAGGTACTACGACTAAAGGCGGCTATCATGGATTGGGCCTGTCAATTGTGCGGGAGATATTGATTAAATATGAAAAACGGGTCTTTTTTTTGACTGAAAAAAAAGATGATCAGATTTTTCAACTATTCAAAGTAAAGAAAGAAGGCGAAACGAATGCCCATTAAAGTATATATATGTGAAGATTCCCCTAAGCAAAGGGAAGTAATTGAAAAAGCAGTTCTCTCCCATATTCTATTTTCGAAATCAATGATGTCTTTAGCATACTCAACAGATTCAGCAGAGGAACTCCTCAGCAGAATTGATCGGAGAAATGAATTAAATGTTTATTTTTTAGATATTGATTTACATAAAGGAGAAAAAATTAATAATGGGTTAGAGCTAGCACAAGAAATAAGAACATTTGATCCAGTAGGAGTGATTATTTTTATTACGGTTCACTCTGAGCTTACCTATTTAACCTTCCAGTACATGGTTAGCGCCTTAGATTTTATAGTAAAGTCACCCAATATAGATATTTCCAGTCGAATAAGAAAGTGTTTAAAGGTGGTGGAGGATCGTGCCGAGCTTGTTGCTAACGCCAGTGACTCTGGCATTCAATTGAGTACAAACAATGGCTTTGTTAATTTCTTGTTTTCAGATATTCTGTATTTATCAACAAATAAGTCGCATATTATTACTCTCCATAGCACAGACAATCAGGAATACCAAATCTATCATAAAACACTGAATATTCTTGAACAGGATCTAAAAGATCATTTTATTCGCTGCCATCGCAGTTTTTTAGTAAATAGTCGGGGAATATTCAGTATTTCCAAAAATTTCAGTGAGTTAATTATGAGAAATGGCGTTCAAATTCCAATAGCAACTAGAAAGAAGGCAATTGTCCGTAAAATGTATGAGCAATCCGTTCAATAAAGAATAAGAATCAAGCTAAACAGGTCAGAAGAAATTGTTTAATAGTATCGGCTGTTGTTTTACTGACTGTTTGAAGCTTAGAGAACGGGATGATGTTAAGTTGTTTCTCCATCCTCTTTTATAAAGAAGCGAGAAGCTTAGAAAGTTGAATACCAAATCTATAGACAGTGTTGGAGAATGCAATTAGCTTGTTTGATAAGGCAGTTTTTTATTGTCGCTAGGAAAATTTGAAGAAATTTAAAATAAATGTTTACGTTTACATTTATTTGTGCTAAACTGACGTTAATTAAACAGGCATGTGACTGGTAATGCAGGCAGGACCTAAATAAGTTGTTATCTTTTATATACTTTGTACGTGGTATATAGAAAATGTCGATTTATTTAGTTCTTGCCTGTTTTTGTATTTTGTAAGGCCAACAGAATACAATTATGTAGATTGAAAAAAGAAAAGAGGATAATCAAATGAATTATAAACAGACAGCAGCAGAGATTGTGTCCTTAATTGGCGGAAAAGAAAATGTTTCCCATCTGGAGCATTGCTCGACACGGCTGCGCTTTACTTTAAAAGATGACAGCAAGGTTCAAAAAGAACAGCTTGAAAAAGTGGCTGGCGTGATGGGGGTTAGACAAAACGTTCAGTGTCAGGTTATTATCGGAAATGATGTGGTAGAGGTCTATGATGAGGTCAGAGGTCTATTGGGAGAAATGAGCTTAGAAGGCAGCCCAGCAAAAAAACAGCAGAAAATTGGTTCAATTGTTCTGGATTTTGTTATTTCAATCTTCCAGCCGCTGGTTCCAGCAATTGCAGGCGGCGGGGTGCTGAAATCACTACTACTGCTGGCTTCTCTATCAGGTATAATGAGTGACCAAAGTCAAACCTACCAGATATTAAATCTGATTGGCGGTGCGCCGCTATACTTCCTGCCGATATTGGTAGCGATGACAACAGCGAATAAGCTAAAGGTCAATCAATTAGTTGCCGTTTCCGCAGTGGGTGCATTGCTTCTGCCGGATATGACGGCAATGCTCGCAGAAGGGGCAAACTTGTTCTCCTTTAATATTGAAAATATTGCCTATGCTTCTCAAGTATTTCCAGCCATCTTAACCGTTTTGTTTTATGCGCAAATGGAGAAGCTATTTACTCGATTCTCTCCAAAACCGATTCGGATTTTCTTCGTACCGATGATGAGTCTGGTGATTACCGTACCAATTGCTTTACTGATTTTAGGACCTCTGGGCTATAATGTCGGTACAGCATTCTCTTCCGTAATTATTATGATGTACGAACAGTTTGGCTGGGTGGCTACAGGGCTGCTGGCAGCAGTCCTGCCATTGATGGTAGTAACTGGTATGCATAAAGCAATGATTCCTTATGCGGTTTCTTCTATGAGTGAACTGGGTGCGGAGCTTTTATATCTGCCTGCTTCTCTTGCGCACAACATTGCGGAATCCGGGGCCTGTTTTGCGGTAAGTATTAAAACCAAGGATAAAAAGTTACGCTCTACGGCTGTTTCTGCAGGGATTTCTGCCTTGTTTGGAATCACAGAGCCTGCATTATATGGTGTAACCATTTTAAACAAGCGTGTCTTATATGGAGTTATGGCTTCTAGTTTAATCGGCGGAGCCTTTGCCGGCATCACAGCAATTAAAGCTTTCGCATTAGTCGGACCGGGAATTGCGAGTATCACGATGTTTGCGGATAAAAACAATCCAATGAATTTGACGTTTGCCTTCGCAGCGCTGGGGCTTTCTTTTGTAGCAGCCTTTATCTTAGTTCTGTTTTTATATAAAGATAAGGTTGAAGCTGGTGAGACAGAAAGCAAAAAAGAAAATTTCTTTGACGGCGAGTTGGCCAGTGCCGTTATCTCAAGTCCGGCAGTCGGTAAAGTAATTTCGCTGTCTGAAGTAAAGGATGAGGTTTTTTCTAGCGGTATGGTTGGTGAAGGTGTAGGAATTATTCCGGAAGAAGGTATCTTAACAGCACCTGAAGATGGGGAAATTACGATGGTTTTTGAGACCAATCATGCGATTGGTCTAAAGACAAGTAACGGAGCAGAGCTGTTATTTCATATCGGGCTGGATACAGTTCGTTTAGAAGGAAAAGGCTTCAAGGCACTGGTCAAAACCGGCGATCTGGTGAAACGTGGACAAAAGCTTGTGGAATTCGATTTGGAAATGATACAGGCAGCAGGCTTTGATCCAACGATTATCTGTGTAGTAACCAACAAAGATAAGTTTACTATTACTTCTTTTAATGTTGAAGAAACAGTGACTAATGATTCAGATATCTTAGCAGTGACACAGCTGGTATAAATAAAAAAGCCAATAGATTTGATAAAAAATAAATGATGTTCATCAGTAGAGGAGAAGAATACAATGACAAATGAATTCCCTAAAGATTTTTTATGGGGCGGCGCAATTGCTGCTAATCAGGTAGAAGGTGCTTGGAATGTCGGCGGCAAAGGCCTATCGGTAGCAGATATTGCTTCCTACAAGCCTCATGTAGACAACAAAGATTATGCAGCTCATATGCACATTTCAACAGAAGCAATAAACGAAGCGGCAGCTGATCAAACTGATAAATGGTATCCTAAGCGTAGAGGGATTGATTTTTACCATCATTACCAGGAAGATCTAGCTTTGTTTGCAGAGATGGGCTTCAAAACATTGCGTTTATCAATTGCCTGGACGCGTTTATTTCCAACTGGGGAGGAACAGGAACCAAATGAAGAAGGGGTTTTGTTTTATGAAAAAGTCTTCAAGGAAATGAAACGTCTGAACATTGAGCCCATTGTCACTTTATCCCACTATGAGATGCCTTTAGCACTTAGCTTGAAGTATAATGGCTGGGTAGCACGTAAGGTAATTGATGATTTTGTCCGTTTTTCAACAGTTTGTTTTGAACGCTTTGGAAAATACGTTAAATACTGGCTGACCTTTAACGAAATTGACAGTATTCACCGCCATCCGTTTACAACTGCAGGAGTCGTTCCGGATAAAAGTAAGGAAGGCGAGCTGGAACAGGATGTTTATCAGGCGCTTCATCATCAATTTGTGGCGAGTGCGCTGGTTACAAAAATTGCCCATGAAAAAATTCCGGGCTGTCAGGTAGGATGTATGCTGACAAAGCTGATGACCTATCCGCTGACGTGCGCACCGATTGATGTCGAGCTGACACTCAAGAAAAACTTGGAAAATAATTTTTATGCGGATGTTCAAGTGAAAGGGGAATATCCACGTATGATTAAACAGGATTTGAAAAAACGTGGAATAACCATTAAAATGGCAGCAGAAGATGAACAAATCCTTAAGGGGCACACGGTTGATTTTGTTTCATTCAGCTACTATATGTCGATGGCTGAATCTGGAAATCCAAACGCAGAGCGGACGCCGGGAAATACTGTTTTAGGTGTGAAAAATCCCTATCTGCCGTCTACAGACTGGGGCTGGCAGATCGATCCGAAGGGACTAAAAATAGCCCTGATTGAATTATATGACCGCTACAATGTTCCTCTGATGATTGTGGAAAATGGTATGGGAGCTGTTGATCGGGTAGAAGATGGAAAAATTCATGATCCCTACCGGATTGACTACTTTAAAGCCCACTTCCGCCAAATGAAGGAAGCCATCGATGAAGGTGTAGATTTGATTGGCTACACTAGCTGGGGACCGATTGATTTGGTGAGTGCCGGAACTTCACAGATGACAAAACGCTACGGTTTTATTTATGTAGATGCAGATGATGAAGGCAACGGAACGTATGAGCGGCTGAAAAAAGACTCTTTCGACTGGTACAAAGAAGTAATTGCAACAAATGGTGCCTCGTTGGCTAAAGAATAAAGAGATACGGAGGAAAACAAGTGAAATCAATAAAAAAGGTATTGAATTCCAGTGTTGTTCTCGTTGAAGAAAATGGTCAGGAAATGATTGCTCTTGGTAAGGGCATCGGCTATGGAAAAAAGCCTGGAGAAGAAATTTCCGGGGAACAGGTGGATAAGATTTTTCTACCTCTTGAAGAGAAGAAATCGGCTCAGATTTTGGATTTGGTTGCAGAGATTCCCCTTGAGTTTTTTGAAATGACACGGGATATTGTTGCTCAAGCTGAAAAAGAGCTGGGCAGAAAGCTCAATTCAACGATTTATCTGACGTTAACCGATCACTTGAATTTTGCAGTAGAACGGGCGCAGGAAGGGCTGAACATTGTCAACCGATTATATTGGGAAATTAAAAGCTATTATCCTAAAGAGTTTCAGGTTGGACAAAGCGCCTTGAGTTTGCTGAATGAAAAGTATCAGATTGAACTGCCGAAGGAAGAAGCGAGTAATATAGCCTTCCATTTAATTAACGCTCAGTCAGAGGACAGCGAGCATGGCGACGGCTTCAAATATGCTAAAATGATTGGCGGAATTGTTAACATGGTTCGCTATTCGCTGCAGCAGGATATTGATACAGAATCCGTCCATTACACGCGCTTCATTACCCATGTCCGTTTCTTTGTAGAAAGATACTATTCAGATAAGCTGTTGGATGATGGGGAAGAGGAGCTTTATCGGCAAATGTGGATTCTTTATCCTTCAGCGATGGAAAATGCGACGAAGGTCAAGGAATACATTGAAAAGGTTTATAAAACCACCATCCCAGATGAAGAAATTGTGTATCTGGGCGTTCATATCAATCGATTGATGAAGCATTCGATTTGAAAACATAAGGGAAAGAGTTTAGGCGATAATTAAATGCCTAAACTCTTTCTTTGTACTAATTTCGAATAACCGGCTTCTATGTTGTGACTCTTGTTTCGCTTCAATCCTCGAATTAGGAGTAGCCGTTGAAATTATTAGGAATAAGCGTTTATGATTCAAGCTTGCTTTTTGCGAATTGAATACTTAGAAAATGACAGTTGCCACAATCAAAAGTGGAAATCAGAGATGATTTCTGCTTTTTTCCACTTCCAAAGTGGAAAACAAAAAATTTAAGTTGAATTGAAAACGTTTTATAGTAAGTATAGAACAACAAGGAGGTTTGGCGATGCAGGAAATGAATGAAGTGAGTACAGAATTGGACTCGATGGCAATTATCCTACATGCAGGTAATGCGAAAAGCAGTGCCTATGAAGCGTTAATAGAAGTAAAGCAAAACAATCATGAATTATTTGATAATAAGTATGCTGAAGCAAAAGCAGAAATTAAATTGGCTCATAAGGCCCATGCGGAGCTGCTGCGGAAGCTGTCTTCAGAAGACAGAATGAAGGATGTGGATTTGTTGCTGGTTCATGCAGAAGGGCATTTATCAGCCACAGATATTGCTGTGGATATGATTGGCGAATTAGGTGAACTATATAAATGGAAGGAGACAGTAGAGAATGGATAAAAACTTTTTGTGGGGCGGCGCAACGGCTTCTTATCAGTGTGAAGGTGCTTGGAATGTGGATGAAAAGGCAGAATCAATGTGGGATTATTACCTTCATGAGGAAAATATGGAAAACGGAGATGTTGCCAGTGACCACTATCACCGTTATGAGGAAGATATTCGCATGATGAAGGAAGGCGGACAAAATTCTTATCGCTTTTCATTGGCATGGCCTAGAATTATCAAGAATCGTGAAGGAGAAATAAATCCGAAGGGAATTGAATTTTATCATCGTGTACTGGATGCTTGTAAAAAATATGGGATTGAACCTTTCGTAACGTTGTATCATTGGGATTTACCTCAGTATTGGGAAGAAACGGGCGGCTGGCTGAACCACGATGTCTGTGAAGCATTTGCCCATTATGCAAAGGTCTGCTATGAAAGCTTTGGTGATAAGATTGTAAACTGGACGACCTTTAACGAACCGAAATGGTTTGTAGTCAACGGCTATAAAATCGGTAATTATCCGCCAGGTTATCAAGATACTCAAAAAACGATGACAGCAGCTTATAATGTAATGTACGCTAGTGCTTTAGGAGTGAAAGCCTTTAGAGAAGGCGGCTATCCAGGTAGAATTGGCATCGTTCACAGCTATACGCCTGTAAACGGTGTTGATGAGACCATTGAAACAAAGGTAGCGATGCGTTATGCCGATAATTATTGTAATAACTGGATACTGGATACCGCAGCATTGGGAGAATTTCCTATTGATTTGGTTTCAGAGCTTGCCAGAAATCACGATATTAGCTTCATGAAAGCAGACGAGTTGAAGATTATTAAAGAAAATACTGTCGACTTTATTGGTTTGAACTACTATTCGAGAACCTTGGTAAAACCTTATACTGGCGGCGAAACACAGCTTAGGTTTAATCATACAGGGAAAAAAGGCGAAAGCAAGGTTTTAATCAAAAACTGGTTTGAGCAGGTAAAAGACCCGAACAATGAAACTACGGAATGGGATACGGAAATTTATCCTAAAGGATTGGAAGATGGTCTGATTGAAGCTTACAGCCGCTATAAACTGCCGTTATATGTAACGGAAAATGGGATTGGCGTAAGAGAAGATGTCACAGTAGAACGAGTCAACGATGACTATCGAATTGCTTTTATGAACGATCATATCAATGCGATTATGAACGCTATAGATAAAGGCTGTGACGTTAGAGGGTATTATGCGTGGGCGCCATTTGATTTGTATTCGTGGAAAAATGGTGTAGAGAAACGGTATGGGATTGTTGCTGTAGATTTTGAAAAGCAGCAGGAGAGAAAGCCAAAAGCCTCTTATTATTGGTTTAAAGAAGTGATTGAAAGCCAAGGGAAACTAATCAGCCGCAGAGAATTTGACTAGGGAGTGGAATGAAATGAAAAAGATTATGTTAGTTTGTAATGCAGGGATGTCAACAGGCATCCTTGCCAAAAAAATAGAAGCAGCCTCTGGCAACACCGTTTCCGTCAGTGCCTATAGTGAATCGGAGTATAAAGACTACTTGACAGACATTGACCTAGTTCTAATTGGTCCGCAGATTCGCTTTTTAATGCCTCAGATTGAAGCAGCCGTGGATGTACCAGTTCAGGCAATTTCACCAGTTAAATACGGCATGATGGACGGAAAAGGTGTCTATGAAGATATCCAGAAACTAATAGGAGGATAAAACGATGGGATTTAGTACAGTAAGTGAAAAAATGGATCGATATATATCACCTTTAGCCAATAAGCTAAGCCAGCAACGCCATTTAAAAGCAACCAGAGATGCCTTTATGTCCATGCTGCCGATTACATTATTCGGCTCTATTCCGATTATCTTGAAAGCGGCTCCAGTGACTGAAGATACAACCAATGGGTTTATACTGGCATGGGCAGACTTTGCTGAAAAAAATAGTATGGTGCTGAACTGGATTAGCGGCGTTACCTTAAGCGCTATGTCTCTGTTTATCTGTGTGGGCATTACCTATTATCTCTGCCGTCATTATAAGGAAGATATTTTACGTCCAATGATGTTTGCGATTGCTGGCTTTCTGATGCTGGTGCTTGAGCCGCTGAAGCTGGGATGGGACGGTAAGGAAGTAGAAATCAGCTTTCTTGATGGGCGGGGAATCCTGCTGTCCATCTTTGTCGCAATCGTCACAGTAGAGGGCTATCATTGGATGCGCAAGAAAAATATTGGCAGAATTAAAATGCCGGATAGCGTACCTGCTTCATTGTCGGAAACCTTTGCAGCACTGGTGCCGGGACTTATTTTATTGAGTTTTTTCTCGTTGATTTTTATCATCTTTCATTCGATGGAAACAACAGCTGTTAAGTTTTTATATGATATTATGGCACCGAGCTTTAAAGCGGCTGACAGTTTGCCGTTTACTATTCTAATTATCTTCCTGATTCATCTGTTCTGGTTCTTTGGAATTCATGATGCCGCTTTAGCAGGGATTTTAGGACCTATCCGCGATGGCAACCTTTCAATCAATGCAGCAGAAAAGATGGCAGGCACAGATTTATCTCATATTTTTACAACTCCATTTTGGACGTATTTTGTTATTATTGGCGGCTCCGGCTCCGTACTGGCATTGTCATTGCTGATGATTCGTTCAAAATCCAAGCAGCTGAGTACAGTTGGGAAAATCGGGTTTCTACCTTCAATTTTCGGTATTTCAGAGCCGATTATCTTTGGGACTCCGCTGATGTTGAATCCAATTTTCTTTTTCCCGTTCATTTTTACTTCTGTTTTTAATGGCATAGTTACGTATCTGTGTATGTCATGGGGAATTGTTGGTAAAACATTCGCAGTATTCTCGTGGCAGATGCCGGCGCCTATAGGAGCATTTTTATCAACCTTGGATTGGCGAGCTGTCGTTTTGGTCTTCGTATTAATTATACTGAATGGTCTAATGTATTATCCGTTTCTTAAGATTTATGAAAAAAATCTGGTTACGCTGGAAGCTGAGTCCACAGAGAAATCGGTTGAAGCGGAAGGATAGACGAGGATTCGTTGAAGAAAGGTTAGAGTAATTCTGACCTTCTTCTTTGTTATATAAAATAAAATTTATTTATAAAAAACATGCTTTTCTGTCAAATAAATTTAAAGGGAATCATTTTTAGATATTGAATCATCTTTAGAATATGTGTTATTTTATGGTAGTAAATGCTATACTTAAAAAACAGACTGGGGGAAGCTGAATGACTATTTCTAAGAGACAAAGTGAACTGCTGCAACAGTTAAAAGAACATCAGACAATGCTGACAGCTGACAGCCTTTCAAAAGCCTTAGGTGTTTCCTCAAAAACAGTTCGAAATGATATCAGGCAAATCAATACGGCTTTTCAGCCGCCGGTTATTGAGTCAAAGGCCGGCAAAGGCTACTTTTTAAATGATGTCAATCATCAGCTGGATAAGCTTTTAACAGAAGCGGAGCCTCAAAACCTTCAGTTTGAGGTTCTTAATCGAATCATTGATGCTCAGAAAACAGATTTTTACGAGCTGGCGGATGAATTTTATATGAGTGAGTCTACTCTTGACCGGATGATTAAAGCCCTCAATCGAGTGATTGCCGAAAGAGATGAAACGCTGTGTATTGTGCGTAGGCATAATCAATTATTGATTGAAGGCGAAGAGGAGCAAAAGCGACAGATTTTTAATATATTTCTTAATCAGGAAATTGAAAATCATAAGTTAAGTCTAGATAAATACGCGGACTACTTTGAATTTTGTGATTTAAAGGCATTATCCAGATTGATTATCACCTATCACAAAGAGAATCACTTTTCTATGAACGATTTTTCAACTATTTCATTCATTCTACATGTAGCTGTATTAATTGAAAGAATCAGTAAAGGAAGCTATGTGCAGGCGGATCGGCTGCGGCAAAGCGATGAGAAAAGCCGGCTGCTGGCAGAGCAGTTTGCTCAGGAGCTGCAAAAGAAAATGGCAATCACAATTCCGCCTCAGGAGATGTATTATATCGCCCGGTTGTATTCAGGCAAATTTATTTTGGCAGAGCAGACAAATGAACACCAGTTTACTGAGATTGTTCAACAATTATTAGAGAGTGTTGCCTTCAATTTTCATATTGATTTTTCTGCTGATGAGCGGATGAAAGACTATTTAGTGACTCACTTATCTGCTTTGTATAAGCGGTCTGTTCAAAAACAATATCTGACAAATCCATTGACAGAAGAGATGAAAAACAAGTTTCCTTTCATCTATAATGTGAGTGTTTACGCAGCAGCATTTATTCAAAAGACACTGGATGTTACCTTTCCTGATGATGAGATTGCCTACATTGCTTTGCATTTTCTTTCGGCTTCGGAAAATATCAGTTATGGGAAAAAAAGGAAGCTGTTGCTGATTTGTCCGTATGGTGCAGCTAGCCGCAGATTAGTGCGGAATAAGCTGAAAAAAATGACGAAATATTCAATTGAACTACTAGAATTATCTTCGGTGTTCGATTTGGAAACAGCGGAGATGGAAGATGTTGATTTAGTAGTGACGACAGAGGAGCTGACTTTGCCAAAAAAGCTTCCTGTCTATCAGTATGGGACCTTTTTTAGTGATGAAGATGTAAAAAAAATTCAGCTGCGGTTAGATGAGCTGCAGGATTCTGAGTCAATTTTACATAAGTTTTTCAAAGAAGAGCTGTTTTTTCCTGCTCAGAGTTTCAAAACCAGAGAAGAAGTCATTCGTTTTTTATGTCGGAATCTGACGAATCTAGGTTACTGCGAAGCAGACTATGAAGAGCGGGTTTTAAGCCGTGAACAGCTTTCCAGTACCTCCTATGGAAATTATTATGCCATTCCCCATGCGATTCAACGAAGTGCGCTGAAAAATGCGGTAACTGTCTGCTGTCTGGACAAGCCGATTGACTGGGGTGGTAATCGAGTCCGACTAGTGCTGCTTCTGGCGCTGAAAGAGGAACGGGACACTTCTTTTGAAGAGCTGTTTAGTCAGCTGGTTAAAATCTTGGACGAGGGCAGCTTTGTTAGGAAATTATCAAAGCAAACGAACTTTGAAGCCTTCATTGAACTGTGCCGTTAAACCCGAAAAAAACTACAAGTAAAATTAGTTGAGACAGGAAGAAATTTGATAACCCGCCGTAATCGAAAAATTATACAGCAGCTTTACGCTCACTGCATTGTTCTCACACTAAAGAGGCAAGACATGAGCGTTTTTTCTATATGTATCTAGAAGTACAAGAGCTAAAAAGTATTAATCTATTAGTGAGTATTTTCCTTTTTAATTGATTTTTGGATTGGATTGACAGGTTATCTCTGGTAGCATATACTTGTTTTTGAACAACGTTCAAAACGGTGTTCAACTAATTTTCTTTAGAAGGATGAGCAGAATGGAAGCAATTAGAATTATTCGACTGCCTAAGAGTAAAGCAGTCACAACTGGGTACGCATATAATGAAGAACCTTTTCAGCGAGGAGGTAAGCTGGAAGCCTTTGACTCTTTTTGGAGTGCCCTTGACAAAAAAAGAAAAGATAGATGGTATACCAGAGACTATTTAATGTATGGCCGTGAGCAGGACGCAATGATTTGGTACTATGCCGTTCCTGATGATTTTGAGCAGGATGTCTCTCCGTGGGAAATAACTGAACTGGAAGGCGGTTTGTATGCCTGTGCTTTGGCTAAAGCGGATAGCTTTGAAGATGAGCAGCGGGTTTTTGGTGAAATTAGACAATATATTGTAGACAGTAAAACGTTTGTTTTAGACGAACGGGAAAACCATTACGATCTCTGCACAGTGACAACTCCGCCTGAGGCAGCAGAGGTCATGGGATACAGTCAATTGGAAATTATGGTACCGATTCGCTTAGCCGCTGAAGTAGGGCATTCAGAAAGCAAGTCGTAAAAAGACCTGTGTGACAAACGACAATACTGGAAAATAAAATTGAAAAAATTATGAAGCTGTGTGCTGATAGTTTGAAAAAAGGCAGCTATTTTGGAGGTTCTTATGACTATTCATGAAGATGTAATAGAACGAATTATTTCAAGTGCCATAGCACTTATTCAGGAATCCGATGGAAATATTAAAACAGTGACAACAAGAATGATAGCTGAACGGGCCAACGTTGCAGTAGGGGCCATAAATTATTACTTTAAAACAAAAAACCAGCTAATAGAGATTGGGCTGCAGCGGCTTGCTGAAAAACAGCGCGAAAAATTTACATTCGCTAATTTACCTGTTGGAGATTTCGATAGTATCGTTCTTTGGGGGCAAGAGTTTGCAGATAGCTTGTTTGAAAATCCAGCAGTTTCAGAAATTGCTATTTTAGAAAACATGAAAAATCCACAGGAAATGGATGCTACTGCTGAAAACATCAAACAACTAGCGGCTGTTGTATCAGAAAATGGTAAGATGGATTCTTCTGTTTTTATCATCATTACTGTATTGCAGACAGCTTTTCTAAGAAGACATCAGAGTCGTCTGGAGCTTGGCTGTGATTTTATGGTAAAAGAACAACGGGATCGCTTTGTAGAAAAAATGGCAGCAATCTTTTTTTAGAATGAAAAAAGATAGAATAACGAGACTAGTAAACACGAATGAATAGTATTTTAGCAATGGGGAGTTCTGAGAGCAGAAGTCTCCTTTTTTAGTTGTACTGGGAAGCTATCGGCAGGGATTTCTACCAAACTTCAAGTATCAAGAAACCAGAGGATGGAATGAGAAGTATAATTAATACAATCAAAAATAAAAGGGAAGCTCCTCTATTATGAAAGTTGATTTCTCTAGGATTATAGATGCCGTATTCTCTAGGATAGATGAACAGAAAATAGTGAAATAAAATAGTTTCTCCTTAAGTTCAGTCTTTTGCCTGTTGTGATAAAGACTAATTTTTCTTATGATGGAGTCAAGAGATGTATTTAAGAAGATAAAAATGATAGGATCACCTTTTTAGAAACGATTTAACAGATAGCTTTTGTATATAGAAGCTTTAGCTAGGGATTGCTTGGAAACTATTAAGGAAATAAATGTATTTTTAGAGATTTTAGTGGAATTTTAAGCTAGGTCTTAGTCAATGTAAGGGGGATTGGAATGAAGATATTAATTATTGATGATGATCGTGAGCTATGTCGGTTATTGGAGCAGTGCTTAGAGGCGGAGGGCTATCAGGTAACTTCTGCTGCTGATGGAGAAACAGGCTTGGCGCTTGCCGAAGAAAAAGACTTTTCCTTGATTATTCTAGATGTAATGCTGCCTAAGCTAAGCGGCTTTGATGTATTGAGGGAGATAAGAAAAAAAAGTGTAGTGCCAATTTTAATGCTGACAGCTAAAGAGCATGAGTCAGATAAGGTCTCTGGTCTTCGGCTGGGTGCAGATGATTATTTAACCAAGCCATTTAGTATTCATGAGCTAGTTGCCCGTGTAGAATCTCAAATTCGCCGTTCGACTCAGTTTAATAATAACAGCCAGACAGCAGCGCAGGTGCTGGAAGTTGGCGCATTTAAGGTTGAGCCCAAATTCCACCGTATTCGATTAAATGAAAGTGTATTAGAGCTGACAGAATTTGAATACAAGCTGCTGCATTTTTTCCTGCAGTATCCTGAACAGGTTTTTACGAAGCAGCAGCTGTATCAGCAGGTCTGGCAGGAAGAATATTTAGAATCTGATAATACAGTAATGACCTGTATTAGCCGAATTCGCCAAAAAATCAATCAGGAAGCAGAGAATAAACAGTATATAGAAACGGTTTGGGGTGTTGGCTACCGGTTCAAACCAGAGGGGAGCTGACCAATATGACAATGTATCTTGCGGCCGCTGGTGTGATTCTTGGGGTAGGTTGTCTCCTGTATCTTGCAGCCTATCGTCGGAAAATGAACCAGCAGCTGGAACAAATTAATCGTGTATTGGCGAATTTAGCCAGTGAAAAAAGTTCTCAACAGAAAATTATTCTGGCTGAAAATGAACAGCTAGCCGATATAGCTTTCTCAATTAATCAATTGAATGCACAAAAAAATGAGCGGATCTATGAGCTGGAACAGATTGAACAGTCTCAAAAAAGCTTTTTAAGTCATCTTTCCCATGATATTCGAACACCGCTGACTTCTTTGATTGGCTATCTGGAAGCGTTGGAAGGAGGATATTTGGATGAGCAAAAGCTGATGAATGAGTATCTGCCCTTAATTCTAAAAAAAGCTCAGCAGATGCAGCGGCTGACAGATCAGATTTTTTTATGGTTTAAACTAGAGGACAGTAAAGAGACGCCGGTTGAGCTGGAAGAACGAAAACCTTTTGATTTGGGCGAGCTAACCAGAGAAATCGCTGCCCAGTGGATTCCCTTGTTTGAAAAAGCTGAAATAAACTATCAAATCGATATTCCTGAAGAGGCCGTCTATCTGTCGCTGGATGAGCTGGCATATACGCGTGTAATGGAAAACCTGTTAAAGAATTGCCTAATGCATAGTCAGGCTACAGCGCTGCATCTGTATTTAAAAGAAGATGAAAAGACTGTTTATTTGGGCGTTCAAGACAATGGTATTGGAATTTCCTCCAAGGATTTACCGTTTATTTTTCAAAAGCTTTATAAATGTGATCCGGCTCGTTCAGCCTCCAGCTCTGGTTTGGGACTGGCGATTACTAAGGAGCTGGTTAGTCGGATGAATGGAGACATCAAAGCTGTTAGTGAAGCAGGCTTAGGCAGCTTGTTTGAGGTTTGCCTTTCCAAGGATTCAGGTAATACAGATAGCTAAAATCAGTATTTATTATGATTTGAGTAAGAGGTCTGTAAGATTTAGGTGCTATGCTTGAATTAACAGGAAAGGAGCAAGAATTATGAGCAAATGGATGCTTCAAACCAAAAACCTGACAAAGCAAATAAATAATCAGCTCATTTTAGATCATGTGGATCTACATCTGCCGATTGGAAAAATTTATGGTTTATTAGGACCCAATGGGGCAGGAAAAACAACTTTGATGAAGCTGATTCTTGGTCTGCAGCGAAAAACATCTGGAACTATCGTATTTATGGATGAATTGTTGAACCATCACAACAGAGAAATCTATACCCGTTCCGGTTCCTTGCTTGAAGAGCCAGCCTTTTACGGAAATTTAACTGCCTATGAAAACTTGAAAATTTTTGCTGAAATGAGAGGCGTCGCACAAAAGGGTGCTATTGAAACGACGTTGAGAAATGTCCGTTTGGATCAAACCGGGAAAAAGAAGTTTCAGCACTTTTCACTGGGGATGAAGCAGCGGCTGGGAATTGCGGCAGCCCTACTCCATGAGCCAGAGCTTTTGATATTGGACGAGCCGATTAACGGTTTGGATCCGATAGGTATCAGGGAGATTAGAGAGATGCTCATATTTCTAAATCAGAAATATAAGACCACTATCTTGATTTCCAGTCATATTCTTTCTGAAATTGAACAAATGGCTGATACGATTGGTGTCCTGAATAAGGGACGCTTAGTGAAAGAGATCAGTTTAGAGGAGCTTAAAAGCAGCCGAAGAGATTTTTTGAAAGTTAGAGTCAATGATTTAAAACAAGCAGCGTTCTTGTTGGAAGAACGGTTGGACATTCATGATTACGAGGTGTCTGGAAAAAATTATCTGCATATCTATGCAGCAGAAATCAATCCGGCTGCAATTACTAAAATCTTTGTAGAAAGTGGAATTGCTGTCTCTGAATTGTCTCATCAAACCTTCCATCTCGAAGAATATTTCAATCAGCTTTTAGGAGGTGATTCGCATGCTCTCAGCCATTAAAACAGAGTTCCTAAAGCTGAAACGCAACTCGCTGATTATTGTCTGTCTCAGCAGCAGCTTCCTATTTACATTGCTGGCTGTACTAAAAGATGTGGCCTTTCCATCCGGAGTTGAACGAATCAATCAAGAAGACTGGCTGATTGAGATGTTGAGGATTAGTAATTTCCTAGTCATATTCTTTCTCAGCTCAATGGTTCTGGGTTACTTGATTCATCGGGAATATAGTGATCGAACCATTAAAAATCTCCTAGTTACAGGAGTGCCGCGGACAAAAATTATTGTCGCTAAACTGATTGTCTGGCTCCTGCTGCACTGCTTAATATATCTCTTTACCTTTATTGTAGTTTATCTGGGCTATCGCCAAATTTTTGATCTGCAGGATTTAAGCTTTGCAGACATTTCAATCAAGTTTCTGATTTCTACGGTGACTATCGCATTCGTTTTACTACCGCTAGGCTGGATAGGCGTTCGACAGAGACAGCTCTTCTACCCCACCATTTTGGTTGGCATCTTGCTGGCTGTATTGACTGTAATAGGAGTCAGCCTGCCGGGAAGCTGGCCAGTCATTATTCCTTGGTCTGCGGCATTTTCTCTAACAGCCATTGATTTAAGCGGAAGCGAGTTATGGATAGCTTGGCTGTCAGTGAGTACAACTGCCATTGCAGGGCTGCTTCTGACTATTGTTGCTTTTAAACGGCAGGAAATCTAAAAAGCTCATTTTTTGAAATGGGGAATGTGTTAATCGTATGAGCCAGCCGTTAAAACCGAATAAATACGAATCAGCCTCATGAGACAGACATCTATCATGAGGCTGATTCGCATGTATTGCTCGAGCGCTGAATGAGCTTGTTTAACTTTTCATAAGGAATCGTTTTGGCAAAGTGTGGTTACCTGGTGAATGAAGTGGTCGTATAACGAGCGTTCAAAGGTCCAGTTTAAGTCAGTTAACCAGCTAATATTGTGGTCATCATTAAAGAAGGGGTGAAGATAATTCCAGATTCTGCGGCGCTCTTCTTCCGGCCAGACTTGGGACCACAGCGTATCCCACTTGATATCGGGTGCTGATTTAAAAAAATAGTCTTCTGAATAGTTTTCAAAATCACCAGCGGTCCAAGTGGAATAATCCATATAGCCGGAACGCATCATTTTTTCAAAAGAATAGTTTTCTCGACTAACGTAGCCGATTTTCTCCCAACAGGTATGGTCTGCATAGTGTTTAACTTTTACAACAACAATTGTGCAGGAAAAATCCCAGTCATCTGGACATAATAATAACGGAATATTTCCATCGGCTTTATTTCTTAGCTGTTTTTGAATGTAGTTCGTTTCTTGAAGTGAGTAGAGCTTTTGATCCCAGACGAAAGACAGCTGAGTTATAACCTCATCCTTAGTGAGGTTATACAATAACTTCGGCAGAAGCTGTTCGTTGATTCGAAGCGTCTGATTATAGTGCCTGTTTGGGGTTAGCTCGATAGATGAGAAGACCATCAGTTCCTCCTTTTACTCAGTAGCCATTTTTTATTATTGTACCATTGAAAATAATCAAAGGGGTGTTAATTGAGGAAAGGAATAAAAAAACGTATACTTTTTATGAGCAGCTGTTTTTGTTTTTTGCTGGTAAAGAGAATAAGAGCTATTTACAGGTGTAAACACACTAATATCAAGGAAAAGCAAGGGAGGCATTTGGCTAATGTCTAGCTTCACGAGCAAGCGATTTTCAGCACTAAGTGCTTGAGAGAGGTTGAGCCAAAAGTGTTTAGCTTCGAGAAATAAGACGAATTATCCGAAAATAGCTTTTTATATTTTTGAGATAGTTCGGCTTATTTCCGAGAGAGCTACTTTTGGAACGCCGTTTATTCGGATTTTAGAGAAAGAAGAGTTCGGGCATTTACTTATGTCCCAAACTCTTTCTAATGAGGAGGAAGACGATGTATGCAATGGCTAAACGCTTGATTACCGAGAAGGATATCAGAAGAAAGATTACGATTCTGGAAAAGCTAATCAATCATCAGCAGTTGACAGCCAAAGAGCTGGCTGAGGAACTGCAGGTTTCTGAACGAACAGTCTTCAATGATCTTCAAAGCCTGCGTATGGAACTGCCGGAAGGCTGGCAGCTGGAGGCAGATGGTAATTCGGGTCTATCTCTTGTATCGGATAATTTAGGGACCGTTAATGAGGTATGGGAATTCTTTATGAAGGATTCAATAGGTATTTTAATTGTAAAAGAATTACTCACAGTAAAAGAGGTACCTGTTCAATCCTTTTTAAACGATAAAGGCTTATCCTACGAAACCTTGAAGCGGCAGGTGGGCAAGCTGAACAAGGCTCTTAAAAGTATTCATCTGCAAATTAATCTTTCTCAGTCTGCATTTGAATGGGTGGGGGAGGAATCCAGTATTCGGGTATTTTACCACCGACTGCTAGTGCCATTTACTCATGATAGCTTTTTCTTTGAAGACTACTCAATTCATGAAAAACATTATATCGATTTTTTGGCAAAGCTGGATAAAACGATGCTGGGTATATCAACTGAGCAGATATTTGGAACCTGTTGGTTTTTTATTAATACCATCCGAATCAAGGCGGGCTGTCTAATTGAAGAATTTCGCTTTAATACAGATGATATTCTTTTTACACTATATAAGGAAAAGCTAGAGCACTTGTATCAATTGGAAGGAATCCGGCTAAAAGGAAAAGAGCAGGAGCACTTCTATGCGTTCTTTTGTTTTTTGGAAAGCTGGAATTACAATGCTTTGACTGACCAGATGAGAGAAACACTGAAGGAAGCTTATGAATCACTGTTTATTGGCTGTGAGCAATTCATCCAGCGTTTTAGTTCCGCCTTCCAACAAAATAAGCTTTCAGACTCTTCTCTATTGGACAATCTGGTGCTTTTTCTGCTGAAATACTATGAATCCAAGCGCTTGTCTGATAAATTTTTACTGGAGTATCAGGAAATTCTTCTACTTAGTCAGGAACGTTTTCCGGCACTCTATCAAGCTGTTTACGATGAAATGAAGAAACAGGGCTTACTGGAACGGTTGCCTCATTCGGATTATGTTGTCAGTGTAGCAACCTTATTGGTACAGGAAGCGATATTTTCAGTAGCTCCGCGTCGGATTACAGCATATTTCATTTTTCAGGGAGAACCAGCTTGGAAAAGCTTCCTGCTACAGGAGCTGCAGGATATGATTGGCAGCCGGGTACATGTTGAAGCCTTGAATACAGATGAACTGGATGTGTCTCAAATGAAACCAGCGGATATCATCCTATCCAATCAGCCGTTGAAGCAGAACTATTCCCAGCAAGTTATTTATATTTCTTCTGTTCCTACCCAAAATGAGCTGCAGACAATCAGAGAGGCTGTCCAATATTTGTATTTATAAAGAGGTTATGAAAAGTGGTTAGCTTCAAGCACCAAGTAGGTACTTTTCATCATCTGTTCTGCTCAAAGAGCAATTACAGTGATTCTAAGCAATAAGGCGGAAATTCCGAAAATGACAGGAAACACGAAGGCAAACCATTCGCTGTTGACTGATTCCTACCTGATGTTCCACAAACTTTTTGCGAATTTTCACCTTATTGTCAAAGGAGTTACTTCTGAAACACCGTTTATCCAGGTTTAAGGGACTGAGGCATACTAATGTCACAGTCTTTTTTTGCTTTAAATCAGCAAACGTTTACCTATTTAAAAATGAAAAGGCCTAAATAAAGCTATTGACTTATCTGAAGATTTTTATGATGATAACTGTAGAATCTTTTATTTAACTACTTACTTAAAAAGGAGGACTTAGTATGAAGAAGCGATTAGGGAGTATATTGGTGCTTGCGGTAGTCGTTATTGTTGTTGTTTTCGTTCGAGGTAATAAAAGCCCAGTTCCTGCTGAAACTAAAAGGAGTTCACAGGAAAGCAGTCAGCTATCACCTGTTAAGGAAGAAAAACAGGTAGAATCCCGCACACTGTCTTTTTCTGAGGTAGACAGTGAAGGCATTCATCAAGCATTTGGTTACTTAACGACAGCAGAAATAATTGAATTTTTGCACCAATACAAGGATGAAGAGCGGATTGTTTTGCTGGATGACCATACTGTTCTTAAGGGGAGCGCTATCATAGAAGGCGTAAAGACAACCATAGAGGTTGATTCCGAAACAGATCCCAATGGAATGACTGTTGCCGATATTAAAGCCCTGTTGGTATCTCGGCAAGACGAATTAGATAAGGCGCTTGAGGAATATTTAGCGGAGCGATGAGCTTTTTAGCAGCTGCATATTCTTGATAGCAAAGAAGTAATTTTCATGGGAGACAATAGCATAAATACAGGTACAAGAGCTGATAGTTGTTTTTAATCAGCTCTTTTTATATGTAAAAATAATCTGTTGATTGTACGGTCTATTTGTTTTTTTGTTCGCAAATTAATAACTTTAAAAAATAAATTTATTTTTTGAAAATATTCTATTGACTTAAAGCATGGTTTCTATGATTATGAAGTTGTATGAAGAAATAATAAAGGTTTATTTGACGATTTCAAATTTGCATAGCCATAGTTTTAGTCATGAAATTGAAGAGGATATTAATGATAGTCACTTGTTTAGAGAATTATAGAGAAAGTTTAATTAAAGGAAAAGATTATTTAGTTATTGAGATTTACACGAATATTCGTACTCAAGAAATAGCTTATAGGACTTCTAATGAACAAGGTGTTTTAGCGATTTATGATCATAAATTATTTGAAATTAAAAAAGCCTTATTGAATGGGTATGCAATTAAAATCAACAATTTGCATACTCAAATTATGCTTGATGATTTGTTGGAGTTGGAAATAAAATCAATCAACTCAGAGGGAATATGGGATGACTATTTAGAAAGAAATAAAAAAACTATAGAAATTGTTCATCAAATAATTAAGAAACGTGCCAAAAATGAAAACATTGAAATTATAGAACCGATTGCATATTAAGATATGTGATAGTTCGATCTATTAGAAGAATAATATTGATTTAATGGTGTGATTTCTATCAAGAAGCCTAAGGCAAAAAAAGGTCAGGCTTCTTGGTTTACATATAGTGGAAGTGATATAAGCAATTTCATAGCAAGTGCCTATTTAATAAGGAATGAGAAACTAAATGTTTAAAAACAAATCCGATGATGTTCTATGCCCGCTATGTGGTGAATAGGGTGTTGAAAAATGCAGGGAAAATTCAGCGGTGAACTGATTTTTCGGTGATATGAATACTTAAGTATATATGATTTTTTTGGTGATTTAAATGATAAGATTGTTGTAGTTCCTTTAGAAATAGGGATAGTAGAGTCTAGATATACAAGAATGATAAGAATTAATGAAATTGAAAAAGATTCTGAAAATAAGGGGTACTTAAAACAAAGGATATGAAGCATTTGAAGGTTGAAATAGAAAATACCCAAACATATTTTTTTTATTTACAGTAAAGAAATATGAAGTCTCTAAAGTTACGTTCTATAAACTCCATTTATTTAGAGCTATGGATGAACAAAAAGTAGTAAAACGAGATTTTTGGAAAATATGACTTTAGTGAGAAAATGATTCAACAAATGAAAGAGCGATTATTGTTCGGATGTAGGATTGAATGATGAGGTAGGGAAAGGGAGATACATGCCTAAATTAGTAAATGAATATCAAGTACACGATTTAATTTTAGATTTTAATCTAGTAAAAAACAGCTCATTTATCTATAACCCGAAAGATGAAGAGTATCTTAATTGGATTCCGGTAGAGCTTAAGTTACAAGCCGGCGAAAATTCATATACCTATAAAAGAACGCCAACTTTTAGTTTAGAAGCGTTGAGGAAGTACTTTATAGGAACACTGGAAAAGGTTTTAAAAGAAAACGAAGAGCTGAATCAGTCATTTGTCGAAAAAGAACGTGAAACTTATCATTGTGGAGCAACGGAAGGGGAATTTTGGTTTGAGTTGGAAAATAGTTCTGAGGAAATAGAAAAAGAAATCATATATATAAGATTATGGTTGAATGTAGTCAGCATGACAGAACAAGCTACAGGGTATGATATTGGCTTTAGTTTTATTGTATTAAATCGGGATTTAGCTAAATTTGTAAAAGAACTTAAGCAGCAGGTGTATGATTTAACGAATGGCGATGTAGATATACCTGGTAGGTAGAGAAAGTAAAATCTAAAGAGTTCTGATATTTATTAGGGTTGCCCTATGAGAAGTCCGAGTTATCTGAAATCGGGCTTCTCAACTTACATAGTTTAAACATAATTAGCTATGTTGTTCGTTAGTCCCAAATATTATGAAGCAGAGCTTAGCTGTGGACTCCATTGGAAAGGCATCGGATTTTTAGAGGCTCTAGAAATAAGGTAGATATATATGGAAAACAAAATATATAAAGTCAATAATAAAGAATTTTCTGTGTTAAAGAATGCTAGGATAAAAAACAAAAATATAAAAATTGCTATTCTTAATGGAGAAGAGCTATGTAGCAAGTCAATGTTTATACAAGAAATGATTAGACAGTTTAATTTGCCAATGAAGAATACCAATAATTTTGATGGTTTTTTGGACTGGATGCGTGATTTAGAGTGGATACACGAACAAGAAATCGTAGTTGTTATTTATAATTTTGATAACTGTATTGAAGATTCTGGCAAGAAAGAGATTATAAAAATGTTTGGCCAGATGATTCTTCCATTTTGGGAAAAGGAAGTAGAAGAAGTAGTGATGGGAGGGAAAAGAAGAAATTTCAATGTTTATTTAGTAGATTGATAAATGAGTATGAGGGATTTTAGCGCCTCATATCAGACTACAACCAAGAAAATCAGCTACGATGTTATTAGGGCACATGGAGAGAGAGCCACACATTTGAAAGCTTGTATTGAAATTTAGTTATTATATTAGGAGAGTAGAATAATGCATAGCAACAATACAATCTTAAACCAAATACAAATTTTGCGAAATAAACCTGAAGAACTCATTATTGGGGATTTAACATATGTTGCCTTCTGTACTTATATTGAAGGGTATATTGATGGAATAAATCAGTTACTATCCTTTAATTTACGGGAAGATATTACAAAATACTTTGAGTCTAAAGGAAATATTCATACAAATTATTATTGGACAAATCAAATTAAGCATAGAAATGAAGAAAAAACAGATACAGAACTAATAAATATTCTACTTGATGTGACGGAAGAATATTTTATGGAAAAATTTAAATTTTGTAGTAAATTGAGTGCAAATGAAGTAAAAAAGAAAATATATAATTGGCTTGATGGGCTGAAGAATAGACCAAAAATGTACGTAGATGAAATTTCAAGTATACTACTTTATCTTGAGGCTTTTTTAGACGGGTTAAATGTTTATTCAAATAGAAATTTCAAATCTGAAATAAATCAAAGTAGTTGTCAAAAAACGAACCGACTAACGACTATTCACTGGACAGAAGAAATAAGTGAACTATATGATTCCAAAGATATAGCAAAAATATTAATCGAGCATATGGAGAAATATTTTAAAAATATTCATATTGAGACGGTTTTGCATTAGACAAGAACAGATGTAAGTGACAGTGATATGAGTTAACAAATGGAAACGTAGATATACCTAGCAAGTAAAGAAAATAAACTCTAACGAGTGCTGATGTTCATTAACATGGGATATCAATTTCATTACGCCGAGGCAGTGATACAGGTGGTTCGACATTAGAGATTACGTATTCTAAAAAAATATCTGGAAAATAAGATACAATTAGGAAGGCTTATTATGGAAAAATGGAAAGAAGTATTTAAGAATGAAATACCCAATGGAAATTACCAAGTATCATTGAATAATGGAGAACAAAGAGGATTACACATTGAATTAGAAAGCTTTACTCATAGAATAGCAATTGATTTTGGTGTTGTTTCAGCAATAAGGATGTTAGATGAGGGGACACTGCTCAATAACACATTCTACAATGAGTCTGAGCTATCAAAATATAAAGTAAATAATTTTTCTAATGTTATATATTTAATTGAAGATGGACAGTTTGGACGATTTGTAAAAGACAAGTGTAAAGACATGTACGATATTTTAAATTTGAAACATTATTTAATAATTACTTTGAATTATTGTATAGAAGTCATCACCCGATGGGAACCGGAAATTGAGGTGGAATTGATTTAAGATAAGATTGCTTAACTAGTTCTGATATTTATTAGGGTTGCCCTATGAGAAGTCCGAGTTATCTGAAATCGGACTTCTCGATTTACATAGTTTAAACAGAATTAGCTATACTGTTCGTTAGTCCCAAATATTATGAAGCAGAGCTTAGCTGTGGACTCGATTGGAAAGGCATCGGATTTTTAGCAGCCTAGCCTTTATGCTGGTAGTAACCTTCTTCTACCCGCCAACAGCAGTGACCTTTTCATCTAGTTTAGCGCCAATAATTTCCGGAACTTCGGTAATAATCAATCAAGGAGCCGTCACAGTATCCGTAAAAGAAGCATTGCAAGTAGCTGGGACGATAGCTATTGCGGGATTTGCTAGTCAAGGTGGGAATTCTTCAATAATTCTAATTATTACAAAAAGGGATTAAAAGATGTGCAAAATGATTGGATAGAGATTGAATCAGAACAATCAAAGGTGACGAGTGGTTCTTTTAAAAAATTTCTGGAATCTCAAGGACAAAACCCTAAGAAATGGGTAAAAGTAATGGAAAAGCGGGGAGCATCTGATGGAACAATATATCAGCGGCACTACTGGACTAATGGAAAAGATTACTACTATCACGGATCAGGAATAGAGGAATTTTTTCCACATTAAATTATTTGAATAGCAAGGGTGAAACTATGAACGAATACTCAAAAGTACTTTTGGAAAAAATACAACGCTATATGGATAAAGAGATTAGTAAAGATGAATTGGGAGAATGGTCAAAATATGAATATTATAAATTATTAACTGGTGACTATATTTATATCGATAAGTTAATCACATATAAATTCTTAAAAAAGCTATCGGAATTTCATATTGAAAAAGACGAAATAAAAGATGAATATCCAACAACTTTGGATGAAATAAAAGAAATTCAGGGAATTCTTCAAGGAAAAATAGATACCATTATAACAGGTTCAATCAGAATATTTCCTAAATATTTAGAGAAACATTTAGGAAATAAAGAAGTTTTGAAGATAATTTCTTGTAAAAGAAATGTTCAAAATACTTTAGGCAATAAAGAAAAGATGCAGGTCTATTTTGATCAGTTGACAGAAATATTTCAAAAAAAGAGAACTAGTCCGATAACTATTATCAATTTCTTGGAAGGATTTGTTTTAGAGTTAATTGAAAATCTATCAACTGTGTCAAATGGTGTATCTTCTTCCAATTTCAGTTTATATCTTAGAAAAGAAGACCGAAGTGAAGAGAAAAGAACTGATAAATTGCTGGATTTGTTAGCATGTATTTTAGGAGAAAAATCTTTTGAAGTCTCTATTATGTACAATCAAGGGATTCCTTATTTATCTGCTTTAGTTTAAAAAGTAAAAATAAAATTATTAGTAAAGCAAATTTTTGATTTGGTATATAATTTGTTTCGTAAAAAACCAGAAATTGGGGTGGAATTGATTTAAGATAAGATTGCTTAACTAGTTCTGATATTTATTAGGGTTGTCATGAGAAGTCCGAGTTATCTAAAATCGGGCTTCTCAACTTACATAGTTTAAATGTGATTAGATATATTATTAGTTAATAAGAAAATAGAGGAGTTTATTATGGATATTGTAAAATATAAATTAGAGGAAATACGAAAGTAGCCAGTGATTTACCTTGGCCAGAAATCATTATCTTTGCTTAAAGCTTTTCTTGATGGATACATGGATAGGCAAAATGATATAGAAGGAAATAATGCTTGTCATTTCTATGAAGGCTTTCAAGAATATATTCAACAAAAATACAATATTAACTCTTCTCACAATTGGTCAGATATTATCATTTTTTACTGTACTACAGAAGAGCAAGCCTTTGATAAATTTTATGAATTACTTGATGACTTTTTAATATAGGTGCAAAAGGATTGAATTAGGTAGATACATGTTTTATCAACTTTTCATTAACCTTTGAAAAAATTTATATAGAAGTCATCACACAATAAGAACCAGAAATTAACGTAGATTTGATTTACGAGAAAGTAAAAATAAGCTCTACTTGTTGGTTTGTGCGGTGGTCAATCGGTGAATCTATTTTGGTTTCCGCTATTTTTTATGGAGTAAACAAGGGGATTAAATATGAAAAATCAAGTAATACAAATACAAACAAAAGAATTTGAAGGTATAAAACCTAATATTCTAAATAAGGATAAACTAAAAGTAGCAATATTGAATGGGGAAAAAATTCATGCAATCGAGGATTTTGCTAGTCTTATGGTTGAAGAATTTGATTTACCTATGGACAATGTAAGAAGTTTAGATGCCTTTCTAGACTGGATGTGTGATTTAGAGTGGATACACGAACAAGAAATCGTAGTTGTTATTTATAATTTTGATAACTGTATTGAAGATTCTGTCAAGAAAGAGATTATAAAAATGTTTGGCCAGATAATCCTTCCATTTTTGGAAAAGGAAGTAGAAGAAGTAGTTAAAGTAGCTGGGATAACATAGGTATGGTGCTGTAGTTATGGATAAAAATGGAAGGAGCATTATGTCAGTAATAGGGGGAAATGCTAGAAACGGTGTAGTAAATACATTGCCGAATATAGATGAAGTTATAAAAATGATGATTAGGCAAGGTGGATATTCTACAATTCCTATGCCGTGAATAGTAGAAAGAAAGGGAAAAAGAAATGGCTTTAATTAAGAATAGACATTTAGGCAATCAAATTGAGTTGAAAATAGATTTACTTAAAAATGAATCTTTATATTATGAGCCTGAGGCGGAAGACTATTTAAATTGGTTTCCAATAGACTTTAGCGTGCAGGTTGAAGAAGAAATATATATGTTTAAGTATCCTCCAACATTTAGTCTAGAAGGGCTAAAACTATTTTTGAAAACGATTGATTCCTTAGTAGAAGAAAAAAAAAGAAGACCAAATCTGTCTTTAGAAGAGAAGTATACAGAGTTTGAGTGTGGTGCTACCGAAGGCGAATTTTCTATGAAATTAATGAACACTGTAGATCAGTTTGAAAAAGATATAGTGACGACTGAGCTTTGGATTAATGCTGCATATATGGACGGAAATCATCCTGGGTATTATAGAGGGTTTAAATTTTGGGTCTTTTTGGAAGACATAGCCCAATTTACCCAAGAGCTTAAACAACAGTTATATGAGTTGACAAATGGAAACGTAGATATACTTGGCAGATAGTAGAATCTAGAGGGATGTATATACCAAAATAGGGGGTAAAAATTGTGGATGCAGAAATAAAGAGAGGTTTTGACTTAATTAGTAATACTGAGTTTGAAATAAGTTTAGGAATGAAGTTTGATGTTCAATCTTTTTTAGAAGATAAAATATTTATAAAAAAACATACTTTTAATACGAATAATAATAAATATGAGTTAGAAGTTTTTCTTGCTTCTCAATCGATTCAAAGTAGAACAACTTTTATCGATAATTTTATATCTTATGTGAAATATAGCTATTTTAATTTGTTCTTTATCAATAAATACAATAATCGCTGGGAAGTTGATTACTATACTATTTCCAACAATGAAAGCGCAGCGAAGTTTAAGATAACAATTTTTTGATGAAGACGAGGTTTTGAATGACTAAGTTTAATTATAAGGAGAACCCATTATGGAAAAGTTATACGTTGTTGAATTTCAGTTTGCAGACCGTTCATTTTTTTGTTTGTGGTATACAGATGATACGGATGGGTTAATAAGTGAAGAAGGTAAATTAATTAAATTTGATAGTATTATTGAGTTGAAAGCATATGTGAAAGAGAAGGAACTATCACTTGGAACTGGCGTAACTACGTATAATATTGAACATTTAGAAAAGCAGCTTGAAAATGGACTAAAGCATGTGGATTGTGAAGAAGTCCTTTTATTTTGGAATATTTCATTAGATATCTCGAATTCAATAGCTTGCCCTTTTTTAGGAACGGATAATTTTCATCATATATACGAAAAATTATTTTATGGGAATAATCTTCCCGCTATTAACAGATCTGATGAAAAGTATGTACCTACATGGAGCGGTGAGGAGATGCATGATATCAAAAATGTTGTTTCTGATGGGGTTAGTATTCTAAAAAAAAGAATTGCTAGTATAGAATATTTGAAAAAATTAAATGCGGCTTATTTCAAAGGTTATTTTACAGGGGATAAAAGAAGCATTGACTTATATTACGAATAAGGAGGACTGCGATTGTTAAATCACAAATTTCATTTTTATGATGGACACTTTGATTGTAGCTGTTTCAAAGAGGAAGATTTTATCCGAATTTCCGACAAGCTGATAAAAAAAATAGAACCTTGTCTGAAAAACGATGAATTCATTGAATACTCCTCTGATGAAACGGTTTTTGGTCTAAGTCGTTACGGGACAGTATTGGACGAGCAAAATATTAAACGGCTGAAAGCAATTCTGACGTTGAACGCCGAGAATGAAGCTGAGTATAGAAAATTTATGAACTTTTTGAATGCAGCATTGGCTGATAAAAAGCAGGTATTACATTTGGATGGCAGCCCCAGTTACGGGGGCTTGATTCATAATTTTGCATTGCGGGATACGCTGTCGGAAGATGAAGATTTTTGGGCGTTTCGAAATGAAACGATTGATATTCAAGATCAATTTATTATGGAAAACTACAACGTATTTAAGAATATTGAGATGTATTGGCAGACGGCTAAGGAATTTGGACCAGGCTTTAACTACTATGGAATAACGGTTATCACGCCAGCAATAGCGCAACATTTTCTTGAAGTAATTGCCGATTATTTACATGGAAATGAATCTGAGCAGGCGGCATATTTTATCGGTGAAGAGTGGGATACACTGGAAAGTATTCTAAAAACTGCAGCAGCAGAAAATAAAATTATTGTTCATTTTGGAATATAAGCTTTGGATAATTCTGTATAAAAAGAGAAGCACCGCTTTTTTGAAATGAAAAATAGTCTGGGACATAACTAAATTCCCAGACTTTTAGTATGCTTAAATCCGAATAAATGGTGAGACAGTAATACATACGAGCACTGAACTGCGACGAGTAACCGCAGGAGCACAAGCAAAGTACTTAACTGCGACGAGTAACCGCAGGAGCAAATTCTTCGGCAATAAGCCGGAATTTAGCAAAAATTTGTGGCGCACCAGGTAGGAAGCCGTCAACATCGAATGGTTTACCTTCATGTTGACTGTCATTTTCGTAATTTCCTGCTTATTGCTTTGAATCACTGTGATTACTTCCTACGTAAGTAGAACAGATGCTGAAAAGTACCTACCTGGTGCTTGAAGCTAACCATTTCTGTCTCAAACTCTTTCCTTTATTAAAGGGAAGTGCTGAATATATCAAGTTCTTTTCTACAAGGATGTACTATCTTATTCTGAATGACTATACGACTGCTTCCTTCCTTTTCTTCTTCGCTATTTTCTTAGAAACAAACTTTTCTGCTTCAACTATCAGGAAAATGCCGATAGTGTTTAGTAGAATTGGCAGGTGCTGAGTGAGGGTCAAGCTAGTTGTGCCTAGTATTTGCTGAGCCATTGGTAAGAGCAGCACGGCACCTTGTAAGAATGCTAAACAGCCAAGAGAGATAAAAAGGGCCCTGTTTTTGAAGAGGCTTTTATTAAGAGACGGGTCAAGCAGCTCCCGACAGTTAATCATGTAAAAGGCCTGTGCCAGAACGATGTTTTGCAGAAGCATGGTCTGCTGAACAGCCAGACTATCTGCTTGCATAGCTAACAGATACGCCGGCACTGTGATGAGCAGAGAAACATATACAATACGGAATAGGCTGTAGACTGAAAGAATTTGCTCCTTTGGATTTCTTGGCATCCGCTTCATGATTTGCTCATGTGCCGGCTCAAAACCTAGTGCGTATGAAAGTGTAATGGTAGTTACCATATTTACCCATAAAATCTGTACTGGTGTCAATGGCAGCGGCCGATTAGCCATTAAGGCAAAAATGACGATTAATCCTTGTGCTAAAGCTGTTGGCAGGAAGAAATTGATGGTCTTCTTTAGATTATCAAAAATCCGTCTGCCTTCCTTAACAGCCCGTGTGATTGTCGCAAAGTTATCATCGGCCAGCACCATATCTGCTGCTTGTTTACTTACTTCGCTGCCTTTGATTCCCATAGCAATACCAATATCTGCCTTTTTTAAAGCAGGGGCATCATTGACGCCATCACCTGTCATACCAACTACTTCGCCGTTTTTCTGTAGGGCAGTAACGATTCTCAGCTTATGCTCGGGTGTTGTCCGGGCGAAAATATCGATTGCTGTGGCTTGCTTCTGAAGCTCTTCATCGGTCAGGTGATCAATGTCCCTGCCTTCCAAAACATGCGAGGTGTGACGCAGTCCAATCTGTTTGCCGATGGCTTGAGCGGTATCTTTGTGGTCACCAGTAATCATTTTTACAGAGATACCCGCCTGCAGGCTTTCTCTGACAGCCTGTACGGCTGACTCCTTCGGTGGATCAATAATTCCAGTTAAGCCAGCCATCGTCAGATTTTCCAGGCTTTCGTGGGAAAGCTCCTCATTCACTGGAAGATATTTTACAGCTAAGCCAAGAACCCGGCGGCCATTTTGAGCCATCTCCGCAGCTTCTTTTTCCCAGTAGCTTTTTTCTGAAGGGGTTAATTCCGCTTTTTGAAGAAGAACCTCTGGTGCGCCTTTGATATAAATAACATGGTTTTCTGTTGATGCTTCATGCAGGGTGGCCATGTACTTGTAGGAAGAACTAAAGGGAATTTTATCCAGCTTCGCCAGTAAAGGAGCTGAAAAGCTGTCTGCATATTTCAGTAAAGCCAGCTCTGTAGGATTGCCGCTCAACTCTTCAATGGTTTGCTCCTCATTGAGCTTTAGCTCCTGACAGTTGTTCATAATAGCAGCCAGCTGAGCTTCCGCCTGTGTTTTTTCCATATCTTTGGGCAATACCAGGTCAACGACGGTCATTTCATTTTTGGTTAGTGTTCCTGTTTTATCTGAGCAGATGACCGTCATCGCACCGAGTGTTTCTACAGCAGGCATACTTTTAACAATTGCTTTTTCCTGTGCCATTTCCTTGACGCCCATGGAAAGAATCATGGTAAGAACTGCCGGCAGACCTTCAGGAATGACTGCAACGATCAGGGCAATACTGGCGGAGAGAATCAGGTTCAAATCCATTCCGTATCTAAAGGTTGTAAAGAATACCAGAAATAAGATAAAGAAAATCAAGCCTTTAAAAATCTGTTTGTTCAGCTGATTCATTTTTCTAATTAGTGGTGTGGTCTGCTTTTGTACGGATTGTAGTGCAGCATTAATTTGACCAATCTCAGTTTTATCGCCAGTCTCTACTACGATACCTTTACCTGAACCAGCTTGAACGAGTGTGCCTGAAAAAGCCAGATTACTTCTGTCTCCTAAAGGCGTATCTGCTGGTAATTCCTCGGTTTGTTTTTCTACTGGTAAAGATTCACCAGTTAAGGCAGATTCCTCGATGATTAGCTCATGGGTTTCCAGAATACGGATATCTGCCGGGACGACATCTCCAGCATGGAGCAGAACAATATCCCCTGTAACTAATTGAGTAGAAGGAATGGTTTGTCGGCCTCCTTCGGACAATACGACGGCCTCTTGTCCCATCATTTGCTTTAAACCGTTCAAGGATTCCTCTGCCTTTCTTTCCTGAAAATAGCCGATTAAGCCGTTGATAACAACTACTGCAAGGATGATGCCCATTTCTGCATAGCTGCCGGTTATTCCCTTGAGAAAAGCAGCGCCCATTAAGACCAGCATCAGTAAATCGGTAAAATGCTTTCCGACTTTCTGCCAGGTCTTCAGCTGATTCTTTTCACTAAGAATATTTTCCCCTTCCTGCTGCAGCTTGTGTTGCCTTTGCTGCTTCGTAAGACCTGTGGTTGCTGCGTTTAATTCTTGTGTCGTTTTTTCTATTGTAAGATTATGCCATTTCATCATTTGTTCCCCCCTATAATTTTATATAGTCTGCCTACTTATTCTATCTAGGAAGCATAGCTTTGCTGTCCGATATAGAAAAATAGAAGTGTATTTGATTTGTTTAACAGAAACTATAGTTGTAGTATACGGGGATTATGTCTATTTTTTAGGTCAGCTTTTTCAGAGAGGTATGAAAAAATCTGTTTGGCTTAATAAAATGGTGAGAGGGCGGCTGTAAGAAGCGTAGGTAAGACGAACAGGAGTGGGACATAAAAATCTTCAACTTTTTCTACTCCTAAAACCTGAATAAACGGTAGTCTCAAAGCTGTCTCTTTGAAAATAAGCCGGACTACACTGAAAATGTGTATGGAACCATTTTTAGTGTAGTCCGGCTTATTTCTTGAAGCAAAACACTTTTAGCTCAGCTTTAATTTTCTATAAGATATTGAGCGGATTGCTGGCAGTAATCATAGAAGCGCTGGACTGCCGGTGTCATCTTACGGTCTTTTTTTGTAGCAAGATAAATATAGCGCGGCAGCAGTGTATCTGAAATCTGTAATTTTTTGACTGGGTAGGCTGAGATTGAAGGAATATCCGGCATAATAGCAATACCATAATCACAGCCGACAAATCCCAGAATACTATGGTCTTCCTCCGCTTCGAAAACAATCTTCGGTTTGATTTGCTGGGCTGCCAACACCTCGTCAATATAAGGGCGGATGCCGCTTTGCTTATTATAGTAGATGAAGGCTTCTTGTGTTAGGACCTTTAAGGAAACCTCATCTTTATCTGCGAGAGGATGTTTATTTGGAACGACAACGACAATTTCCTGCTGGACCAGACGGTTGAATTGTATTGATGGATCTTCAGCGACCTTGGAGCAGATGGCAATGTCAATCTCATCTATTTTCAACAGTTCCAGAATATCAAGAGAGTTTCCCTGAGAAAAGTTGAACTGAATTTTGTGGTTTTCTTCTATACTTAGAAAATCCTTGGTCAGCTGAGGAGCTAAAATAGACCCCATCGTATAAATAAAGCCCAGCTGAATATGTCCTGTCTGAGGATCCACCATTTCCTGAATGAGGCGTTTTCCTGTATAGAGTTGTTGGAGTCCGGAAACTGCATGTTGATAAAACAGCTTCCCGTATCTTGTAAGGTAGATGTTGCGGCCCTTTTTTTCAAAAAGCTTTGCGCCAAGCTCTTCTTCCAGCATGGAAATGGCGTGGCTGATGTTTGGCTGTGAGGTATTTAACTGTTCAGCAGTTAGGCGCATATGCTCTGATTCAGCAAGAGCGATGAAGTATTCAAGATGTCTCAGATTCATAATTGGATCACTTCCTATGTAATGATAAATGAAGTTTATCATTTGCTGGTCAAAAAAGCATTAGTATTTTTCAAAAAAATGGGTTATCCTATGTAATAAAAAGGAATTGAAAAAGAAAGTGGGATATAAAGTGAAAAACATCACAAAAGGAAGGGCTATAAACGGGAAACACCGGTACTTGCCGCTGGTTGCAGGCTTGTATTTTAATTATATTTTTCAGGGAATGGCAGCGATTATCATTTCCCAGAATATGTCAGCACTGGCGAAGCAATGGCAGGCTTCCACTGCTCAGGTAACCTTAGTTATCAGTGCCATTGGACTGGGCAGAATTATCAGCTTATATTTCTCTGGTTATTTTTCTGACCGCTTTGGACGTAAAAAAACAGTGATGATTGCGATTTTCTCATATTTTATTTTCTTTTCCGGTATGCTGCTGAGCACAAATTATCAAACTGCGATGGTCATTGCCTTGTTTGGCGGCTTCAGCAATGCCTTTTTGGACACTAGTACCTATCCAACACTGGTAGAGTCTTACCCCAGCGAGAAAGACAACAGCTCATTAAGCGTGTTGAATAAAGCCTTTATTTCGTTGGGACAGTTTCTGCTGCCGCTGATGACTAGAGTCATCATTACTGAGGAGCTTTATTACGGCTGGCCGTTTGTTTTATGTATTGTTTGTTTATTCTTAAATGTTATTTTCTTATGGTTTCAAGCATTTCCCCCATTGTCTACTATTGATTTGTCAAAACAAAAAGACGAGGAAACACTGGTGGAGGCACAGCAGCTCTGTACCTCAAAAGCCAGTTTTAAAATTGATGGGGTTGCATTGATGGCCTTCTCTTTTGTGTCCGTTTCAATGTTTAATATTTTTATCCTGTGGATTCCAACCTTTGCTGAGCAAACAGGAATTGCTAATCAGCAGGACAGTCTGACTTTTGTTAGTATCTACAGTATCGGTTCCTTTGTCTCCGTTTTTTTAACCTCTGCAATTGTTAAAAAGGGGGTTAATATTGCCGCTTTAATGGTTTTTTGTACAGGGATTACCGCTTTAGCGCTTATTTACATGAATCTATATCCAAGCTTTATTGTTGTTGTAATTGCCGCTCTCTGTGTAGGTGTTTTCGCTGCAGGAGGTATCTGGCAGCTAGGGCTAGCGCTGATTTTAGAATTTTTTCCGCAGAAAAAAGGAAGGATTACCAGCTTATACTCCTTGGCAACTTCGGTTTCCGTAATGATTACGCCCTACCTAACTGGAGTGATGGCAGAGAAGGATATTCAGCTAGTCTTCTGGTACGATGCCGTCCTGACGTTAATCGGATTGGGGGCAACAATAGTGATTGCTGTTCGGTATAAAGCGATGAATAAGGAAGGTCAGGTATTACAGATAAAGGTAAGTGAATAACTGAGGCGGATGTGATAGAGCTGTTCCGCCTTATGCCTCAAAACTACTTCTTTAGAAAGTAAGGTAGTTTTGGGTACACTGTATATTCAAGTTTTAAAGGAGGAGGCATGTGAATGTCACTTCTTTTTTTTGATTATTGATAAAAAAAATTGATTAATTATCAGGAAATAAAGTATTAGTTTTTATGGAATAGCTGTATTAAACTATAGGTGACTAGATTGTGAAACAATGAATTTGAAGAAAGAAGGACAACTATGGATAAGTATCAAGCAATTTTTGAACCGTTGACGATTCGGCGTCTGACATTAAAAAATCGAGTGATTATGCCGCCTATGGGGACGAATTTTGCCAACATGGACGGAACCTTTAATAAAGAACACTTATCATACTACGAACAAAGAGCCAAGGGCGGCACAGGGATGATTACGCTAGAAAATGTCTGTGTTGACTATCCAATGGGAACAAATGGAACTTCCCAGCTTCGAATTGATAATGACCAGTACATACCAGGTTTATGGAAGTTTAATGAAACGATGCATGCCTATGGCGCTGCTACCTCTGTTCAGATTAATCATGCCGGAGCTTCAGCATATGGGCTGCGTCTGAATGGCGTACAGGCTGTATCCTCCTCCAATGTTCCAAGTAAAACAGGTAATCCGGCGCCAAGACCGCTAACCGAAGAGGAAATTTATACCATTATAGATAAATACGCCGAAGCAGCTGCAAGAGCACAGAAAGCTGGCTTTGACTGTGTGGAGATTCATGCCGGACATTCTTATCTGTTGAGTCAGTTTTTGTCTCCTTTGTACAATAAACGTACAGATCAATTCGGCGGCACAGCAGAAAATCGGGCGCGATTTGCCAAGCTGGCTGTCGAGGCTGTCCGCAAAGCTGTAGGGCCCTTCTTCCCAATTTCGCTGCGCTTTAGTGCAGACGAGCTTTTAAAGGGCGGCAATACACTAGAGGATTCTATTGACATTTTAAACTATTTTGTTGATGACGTAGACATTTTAAATGTTTCTGCTGCTTTAAACGATAATTTACAGTACCAGATTGATAAGATGAATCTTGAAGACGGCTGGCGTTCTTATATGGCAAAGGCAGTGAAAGAGCGCTATCCTGAAAAGATTATTGTAACCTCTGGTAATATTCGCAGCCCGAAGCGGGCGGCAGAAATACTGGAAAATGGCGACGCTGACTTATTGGCAATGGGCCGAGGGCTGATTGCTGAGCCAAACTGGATTAGCAAGGTTGAAAGCGGTCAGGAGCACTTGTTAAGAAAATGTATTTCCTGCAACATCGGGTGTGCGGATCACCGCATCAATAAATCCCGTCCTATCCGCTGTACCATTAACCCTGACCTTTACTATGAAGATCAGTACAAGGAACAGCCGATAGAAAATCCAATGAAAATGGTTGTCATTGGCGGCGGTACAGCTGGCTTGGAAGCAGCGGCTACAGCTGCCGAGATTGGTGTGGAAGTCGAACTGTATGAGCAAAAAAGCTATTTAGGTGGTTTAGGGCATGAAATTGCACGTTTCCCTGACAAAAAACGAATTGATGATTTTATTATCTATTTGAAAAACCGCTGTGCGGAGCTGGATAACCTAACCATTCATTTGAATCACCGTTTTACGATGGAGGATATCCATGGAAGCAATCCAGATGTTATTGTAAATGCCACTGGTGCAACGCCATTGCTTCCGCCGATTAATGGACTGCATGAAGTGTTAGCGGACGAGAGCCGTCAGGTCTTTTCCATTTTCGATTTATTGAATAATATGGATAACTTTCAGGAATTTGAAGGCAAAGAAGTAGTTGTGATTGGCGGCGGAGCTGTTGGACTGGACGTGGTTGAGTACTATGCAGAACGCGGCGCTAAAAAGGTGAGTATCGTAGAGATGCAGCCGGAACTGGGCAAAGATCTTGATTTGATTACAAAGCTGGCGATGATGGAAATTGTTAGAGACTATGATGTTCAGGTTTATACATCAACGAAGCTTACTCAGGTAAGCAAAGATCATTTCACAGTAGAGCTGCCGAATGGTGAGATAAAAGAATTATTCTTTGATTTAGGTTTTGTTTGTCTGGGGATGCGGGCAGAAGCGCCGCTGCTGCCGGAGCTGCAGCAATATGCACTGGAAAATGAAACAGAATTAGTTAATATCGGCGATAGCAAGGTAGCAAGACGAATCATGGAAGGAACCAGAGAAGCCCGTGATATCTTAAAAACAATTGAAAAAGCAGAACGCAGAATGAGTAGAAGCTCAGCTGCAAACAAGGAACAGACATTTCACGTAGTCTAGGAATATACTGTCAGCAGTCAGCAACACTGCTGGCAGTTAAAAAATAAAACAACAAGTGAGGAACTGAGCATGACAGAAAGATTGGATGGACATACCTTATTAATTAGCTTAATCGCAACACCTATCAGACACAGCTTGTCTCCAACAATGCATAATGAAGCTTTTGCTAAGCTAGGTTTGGATTACGCGTATCTGGCGTTTGAAGTCGGCAATGAAGAGCTGAAGGATGCAGTACAGGGAATTCGGGCACTAGGAATTCGCGGTTCAAACGTTTCTATGCCAAACAAACAGGCAATTATCCCTTATCTGGATGAGCTGTCTCCTGCAGCTAAGCTGTGTGGAGCGGTCAATACCGTTGTGAATAAGGATGGCAAAGGCCATCTGGTCGGGCATATTACCGACGGTACAGGTGCGATGCGTTCATTGAAAGAAGAAGGTGTAGAGGTAAAAGACCAGATTGTAACGATGACAGGAGCTGGTGGGGCAGGAACAGCAATTGCTATTCAGGCAGCACTTGATGGCGTGAAGGAGCTGCGTATTTTCAATATTGAAGATGCTGCCTTTGAAAATGCCAAAGAAACGGTCAAAAAAATCAACGAAAATACTGATTGTGTTGCAACCTTAACCTCTCTAAAGAATCAGGCAGCATTTAAACAATCAATTGCTGAAAGTGCAATTTATATCGATGGAACAGGCGTAGGAATGAAGCCGTTGGAAAAGGAAAGCCTAATTAATGATCCAGAAATGATTCATGAAAATTTGGTCGTTTTCGATGTGGTTTATATTCCGAAAGAGACAAAATTATTAAAATTTGCCAAAGATAATGGCGCGAAAAAAGTAATCAATGGTTTGGGTATGATGCTGTATCAAGGGGCAGAGGCCTTCAAACTATTTACAGGAGAAGACATGCCTGTCGATTATATTAGAGAGTTATTATTTAAGGACTAAGGAGAGAAAAGATGAAAAACAAATATATGCCTACAGCGGTTGCTCTTTATATCAACTACATCGTCCACGGGATGGGTGTTTTGATTATCATGCAGAACAAGGATGCCTTGGCCGCTCAGTGGAATACCAATGTTGAAGGAGTATCCAGTGTTGTAGCAATGTTAGGGATTGGCCGTCTAGTCGCTATTTTGATCTCCGGCTGGCTGTCGGACAAGTTTGGCCGTAAACCGTTTGTGTACTTGGGGATGCTGGTTTATGTTCTGTTCTTTGTTGGCATACTATTCAGCCCAAGCGTACTAGTTGCAATGATTTTTGGTGTAGTAGCCGGAATCGCCAACTCTTGTCTGGATTCTGGTACGTATCCTGCGCTGATGGAATCCTTTCCTAAAACAGCTGGAACTGCCAATGTTCTGATTAAAGCGGCTGTTCAGATTGGTCAGTTTGCACTGCCGTTTATTATTGCTTTCTTAGGCAGCAGCGGCTTATGGTTTGGCTGGTCCTTTATCGTTTGTATTCTATTATTGGCACTGAACGCAGTGTTCCTGCTGAAATTACCATTTCCAGATGCTGATAATAAAGCAGAAGGTACTGCTAAACCAGAACCGGTTACTGCTACAAAATTCAAAAGTAAACCGAATATGAAAATTGAAGGTGTAGCGTTTGTTATTTACGGATTTATTTCTCAGGCAACGTTTTATCTGATTAGCCAGTATATTTCACTATATGGTGAAGAGGTGGCGTCGATGTCTGAAAATGCAGCGAAATTATTAGTCTCTTATTATTCTACAGGTTCTCTAGTATGTGTGGCGGTTACAGCTGTTGTTGCGGCTAAGGTTCGCCCAGTCAATCTAGTCCTGCCGTATACACTGATGTCGTTTCTTTCAATCACAGCTATGTGGCTGTTTCCTTCGCCAATGGTTCTAACAGTAGGGGCTGTCTTTGTCGGCTTCTTTGCAGCGGGCGGCGTTATGCAGCTGGGACTAACTGTTATGGGGGAAATGTTCCCAGCTGGTAAAGGAACAATTACTGGAATTTTCTACACATTTGGAAGTATTGCTTCTTTTGCGATTCCAGTAGCTGCCGGAAGAATTGCCAGCAGTAATCCGCGGGGAATTATGCTATTTGATACGATTATTGCCGGGATTGGATTTTTACTTGCAATCGTCATCTTTATCCGTTATCGTCAAACTATTGATACCAGCAGTACAGGTGCAGAGTTGTCAGCTGGTCAAACAAATGCAGAAGTGAATTAACACTGTTGTAGAAAGGAGCATTTACGTATGCAGACAGTAAAAGTAGGAAATGTGGTTATTGGTGAAGGTACTCCTAAAATAATTGTTCCTCTTGTTGGAAAAACAAAAGAAGAGATTATTCATGAAGCAAAACAGGTAGCAGCGCTGGATTGCGACATTGTTGAGTGGCGTATTGATTTTTATGAAGAAGTAACAGAAGCCGGGAAAGCAGCGCAGCTGTCAAAAGAAGTACACAGTCTATTAAATAAACCGTTATTAATTACTTTCCGTACAAAAAAAGAAGGCGGCGAGCTGGAATTGCCAGAGGCAGATTACTTTACTATTTATACGAACATACTTGAACAGGGGCAAGCAGACTTGCTGGATGTGGAGCTGTTCATGCCAGAGCGTGAAGTTGAAAACATAATTGATAAAGCACACAAGCAAGGCGTGAGGGTTGTGATGTGTAACCATGACTTCGATGCTACGCCAGAGAAAGCAGAGATTGTCAAACGTTTAAGAGCAATGCAGGATAAGGGAGCAGATATCTGTAAAATTGCAGTGATGCCCCAAACATCAGCAGATGTTCTAACCTTATTAGCAGCAACAGAAGAAATGAAGCGTTTATACTCTGATCGTCCGCTGATTACGATGTCAATGGGTGCTTTAGGAATGGTCAGCCGCGTATCTGGTCAGGTGTTTGGCTCGGATGCAACTTTTGGTGCAGCGGCGAAGGCATCAGCACCAGGGCAGGTACCGGTTAATCAACTAGCAGCAACTTTAGAGGTATTAAAAATAAAATAATTATCAGCAGTTAAATAAGATGTGGAGTCATCTGAGGCATTGAGAAGAAATAAGAAAAGTTATGCTATTTTTAGCGAACCTATCTTTTTGTTATAAAGCTACTTATGAAATGCTGTTCATTTCGCTTTAAGGGGGAAGACATAGAAATGTCACCCCCCTTTTTTTGCTTTGGATTGAATGAATAATCGAAATTCCTCAAAACTCTTTACGGAACGAAGCTCTGAGTAAACTTCAGGATAGTCGAAAAGTGATACTAGTGCTTCATAAATATCTGTAAAGCATTGCCTATCCAAGTCGTTGATAGCTGCCAGTAATATCACAAATACTTTGTGTCCATTCCAATTAATCCCATTTGGATTAATTAAAACAGCAATAGTTGTTTTTGCTGCATCCATATAAACTGAATGAGGAATAGCAATTGAGTCAAAAGCAGTAGAAGAAGCATTTTCTCTTTCCAAAACGTGAGGGTAAAACTCTTCTGTAACAATTCCTTCTGTTTCAAGAGAAAGACACATCTGCTTAATCAATGCAGCCGGCTGCTCTGCATTAGAATCAGTAAAAAAGAATTTTTTACTAAAGTAGGCATCAAAATTTTTGCTTAGAATTTGTTTTTTTTGATTTAATCGTATAGTTGCGATTTCGCTAATAAGCATGAGCCGTTGTTCTTCCGTGTAAAATGGAGAAATATTTAGTATTTTATAATTTCCGGTTTTTGGAACAGGCACTGTTGTAATTAGTAAATCAAAAGTGAGTGTCTCGCTTTCAGAGAGCTGAGAAACAACAGCTAGAATATTTAAATCATTACCAAAATGCTGTGAAAGCCTGCTATAGAGCTTTTCATCAAGCTTCATGTATTTAGGACATAAAACAACAGTCCTTATCTTTGAAAAATTCCGTTTTTGTCCTTCTAATTCTGCACCAATATGCAAAGCGATATAGGCGCTTTCGTCCTCTGTAATTTTGATATCAAAATGTTCGCTTAGCTGTAGAGAAATAAATATAGCAATATCATACACAATCGGATAATCCTTTTTTAATGATTCCAACATCGGATTTTTTAGGAACGAATCTTGTTTTGCTCTTGAGAATAAACCACTTAAATGTAGTGCAAACGGAACAATAAAACTTTCGCTACTTAAGTTGATGCCAAAAGTTTGATGGACATTATGAAGGATTGTATTCATCGCAGTTAGTATATCGGCGCCGGCAATCTGCTCCAGCTCTTTAATGTTGTTCGATGGAATGTAGTTGGCATTTGCTTGAAAAAGCATGTGTATTTCTTCTTTTTCCAGTTCATTCAACTGCAAATCAAAGGAGTTTTCCAGCTCTTCAATGAGACAGGTAACAAGCTGTGCTTTATCTTGCCTCAGCCATGAGCTGAACCAGTCTCTGGAAACCAAAGATTTTCCGTTTCGAACGGATTCTATCAGAATCAGCAGATGGAGCATCAAATTCATGAAGGAAAAATCATTTAGATGGTAGTTAGATTCCTTCATGGTAGCTTGGATAATAATAGATAGCTTAACCACATCTTCTGGAGCAAAATTCTGCTTTAAAATCTCCTGATTCATAAAATGATAAGGCATCTCTTCAAAAATAATATATGATATTAACCGCCGCTTCTCTTTTTCTTCCCCACTGATTTGAATCAAATCATTTTTTATCGCGAACCGTACATTATATTTTTCAAAAGACTTGTTCATCCGTGAAATATCCCCTTTTAAAGTGGAATAGCTGACATATAATTCTTCTGTTAAATCAAATGTATCCAGCTGCTGATGATCAATTAGGATTTTTTTTATAATATAGAAGGCTCTCTCTTTATAAGTTTGGGGCAAATTCCCTGTATCTTTTTTTTTGTTAAGCAGCTGTCGGGCGTAATCGCGGTTTACTGTATAGCCAAGATTTGACGAAAAAATCAACGGTTGACTGCCAGTATGATTTAGCTCAGAAACATAATTTTTGACTGTCCGTATAGAAACATCTAAAACATTCGCCAAAACTCTGGAGGATGTAGGTTGCTTTTGTTGAAGTAAAAAAGTTAAAAGTTGTTCCTGCTTTTTTTTCATTTGGGACAGTCCCTTTCTGATAAGTATCTTTAATTTAGTATAGCTGTTATGAAAGCGATTTTAAATAGAAATTTGCACTAGGGGAGTGCAAATGTTCAGTTGAGAAAAAGCCGGAAAAAAGAAATAATCGAGGTACAGAAAAGCAGCTGGTCAAAACGGAAAGCTGCTGAAAAATGGGAGGTATTAATTATGGAAACAATCAATATGATGCTTTGCTGTGGTGCGGGAATGTCAAGTGGTTTTTTGGCACAAAAAACGAGGAAAGCTGCCAAAAAAAGAGGGATATCTGGAACTATTGAAGCACGAAGTGAAAGTGAAATCGCTCAATATTTAGATTCTATTGACATTTTATTATTAGGTCCACATTACGCAGCATTCAAAGAAGAAATGACAGAGCAGGCAGCGCCTTACAATGTTGTGGTCGATGTTATTCCCCAAGATATTTACGGTATGCTGGACGGTGATGGGCTAATCGACTTTGCTATTCAGAAGTTAAAGGGCTGATTTTTTAGAAAAGGAGGAGCAATAATGAAAAAATTTATGGATTGGCTGGCAAATTCTTTTGCACCGAAAGCCAAGGTTCTAACACAAAAGCCTGCTGTCGCTGGACTTTCCAGTGCAATGCAAAAGTTAATTCCGTTCATCATGACTGGATCAATCGTATTTTTCTACAATGTTTTCCGTTCATACATTCAAGAACTGCCTGATCTTGGAAACATATCAAATTATTCTTTTGGAATGATTGGATTAATTGCAGCTTTTATGGTAGCAAATCAATACATGGAAAAATTCAAGCATCCCGGGTATTCAATTACTGCTGGAATTGTTTCAATTTGTTCTCTGATGATGAGTCTCCATCCAATTGCATCAGAAGAAGGAGTTTATGATATGGGACGCATTGGTCCTACTGGTATTTTAATTGGTGTGATTACCGGGGCGGTTGTCAGTGTCATTTTTCATTTTTACAGCAAGTTAAAGCTATTTCAAAACAGCGAGCTTCCGGACTTTATTATTGAATGGATTAATAACATCATTCCCATTTTTTTGAGCTTAGCATTGTGGTCAACACTCATATTTGGAATGAAAATTGATATTTTCCAAGTAATTTTAAGCTTGTTTGAACCGATACAGAACTTTGGACAATCTCTTCCGGGGCTGATTCTTTTAGTATTGATACCAGCATTTTTCTATTCTATGGGGATTTCTACATGGTTATGGTCAGCAATTCAAAACCCAATTTTTATAGCTGGGATTGCGGCTAACACATTAGCTGTTCAGCAAGGAAATAGCCCGCTAAATATAGTGACAAATGAGACAGTTTACAGTATTGGTCTGATTATGATGGGCGGGACTGGAGCGACCCTTACTTTGAATTTGTTAATGTGTTTTTCCAAAGCAAAAAAATTAAAAACCCTTGGACGTATCTGTATTGGTCCATCTCTATTTAATATCAATGAACCTATTGCTTTCAGTACACCAATCGTTATGAATCCTTTATTGATGATGCCAATGTGGATTAATTCAATTGTGGGAAGCTGCGTCGTTTGGTTTGCAATGAGAGGCGGTCTGCTCAATATCCCGTCTGAATTGATGCAGCTTGCACAAATTCCAGCACCGGTTTCTAGTGTAATTTTAACTAAGGATTTTCGAGCTGTTATTTGGTATATAGTACTGTTCCTAATTTATTTAGCCATTTGGTATCCATTCTTCAAAGTATATGAGAAAGAATTACTGGCAGAAGAGGTAAAAGCTGAGAAAGAAGCAATAAAGGAACAGACACAGGAAGTGACTGCTGGTGCAGAAGTAATTTCGTAAAATTGATGAGGTGAAAGTAGATGGAACATAAAAAACAAGTTGAAGAAGAAAATGAATTGATTTCAGTAGCTATGCAGATTATTCTACATGCAGGAAATGGTCGGACAAAGGCACAGGAAGCAGTGCAATGTGCGAAACAGAAAGATTTTGTCGGTGCAAGAGCTTGTTTGACTGAAGCAAAGAAGAATATCGTGTTGGCTCATCAATCGCAAACGGCAGTGATTCAAAATGAAGCAGCGGGTAAGAGTTATGAACCGTGTCTCTTATTCACTCATGCACAGGATCATCTTATGACTATTTCCAGCGAGGTGACAATGACTCGTGAATTGATTGATCTTTTTGAAATAGTAATAGAACATGAGTAGCTATAGTAAAGGGGGATAAAAGTGAAAAAAACAGTTTGGCTGGCAATAGCAGCAATTTTTCTAATAGCAGGGTGCAGCAGTGCTGCTACAAAAGAAACAACTGCCTCAAAAGATACAGAAGAAAAGACAGAAGAAATTAGGATTTATCTGGTTAGACATGGAAAAACCTGGTTCAACACGATGAATCAGGTACAAGGATATAGTGACAGCCCGTTAACAGAGACCGGTGAGGCTCAAGCAGCAGCAGTAGGCGAGGGACTAAAAGATGTTAAATTTTCATCAGCATTTTCTAGTGACTTGGCTCGTCAAAAAAATACCGCTAAATTAATACTAAATGAAAATAGTGCTGAAGTGCCTGAAGTTACCGAGCTTAAGGGCTTCAGAGAAAAAAACTTTGGTAGCTTTGAAGGTCAATCCAACGATGCGATGAATATAGCTGTAGCCGAAGCCTTAGAGTTAGATTATCCGACAGATAGTGATGAATTGTGGGATTTTTTAAAGGAAACACTGACAGAGCAGGAGTTGGCTGATAAAGTCGCTGAGGTTGATCCTGAGCAAGCAGCAGAAACTTACGGTGAAATGGAAGAACGCGCTGAGAAAGTAATGACAGAAATGCTTGAAGAAGCGCAACGCAAGGGTGGCGGCAATGTGCTCGTTGTCTCTTCTGGAGGGCTGATCCCCATTCTTTTAGAAGTAGTTGCTCCAGGCGAGTATAAAGGCGAAAAAATTGCCAATTGCAGTGTGACCACACTGACGTATAAGAACGATAAATATTCAATTGAAACAATTGGTGATACAACATTTATTGACCAGTTGGACTAAAGAATAGTCAGAAATCTGAAGCAGTCCGTTATTGACTCATCCTTCAGTTTTTTTATAAAAAAGATGAGGAGAAAATATAATGAAAAAAGAATTTCCAAAAGACTTCCTATGGGGAGCAGCAACTAGTGCCTATCAAGTGGAGGGCGGAGCACAAGCAGATGGTAAAGGGCTGTCTCAGCAAGATATCATTAATAAGGAGCGACACGAAATGTACGGCTTTGCTGATGCTTCTGTTGCCAGTGATCATTATCATAAGTATAAAGAAGACATTGCTTTATTTAAGGAGATGGGTTTTACAAGCTATCGTTTTTCCATTGCCTGGACACGTATTTTTCCAAATGGCGGCGATCAAGTAAATGAAGCTGGGGTTCAATTTTATCGTGACTTAATTGCTGAACTGAAAGCAAATGGGATTGAACCAATACCTACGCTGTATCACTATGACTTGCCTTGGGCGTTGGTCGAAAAATATGGGGGCTGGCTTTCGAGAGAAGTTGTTAAGGATTTTGAAATTTTTGCTAAATATGTCGTGAATGAATTTAAGGATGACATCAAGTATTGGATTACTCTAAATGAGCAAAGTATCATTGTCCAGTACTGGACACAAAAATGTTATGTTCTTCCTGAATATCAGAATAATAATCAATTGCGTTATCAAATTAATCATCATATGAACTTAGCACAGGCAACAGCAGTAAAATATATTCATGAGGCTGGCGGATTGGCTGGACCTGCCTTAGGGTATGCGCCGGTTTATGCTAGAACTTGTAAGCCGGAAGATCAGCTGGCAGCATTGAATGCCAATGATTTGAGAAATGCCTATTATCTAGATGTCTACTTTAAGGGGTACTATAATGTTGCAGCACTTAACTATTTGAAAGAGGCAGGGCTTGCACCTGAGATAGAAGATGGAGACGAAGCATTTTTTGCAGAGAATATTTCCGATTTCTTTGCAATCAATTATTATGATAGTCAGTGTGCACATGCATGTCCGGAAGGTGCTGAAAGAAGCTGGTCGGGCTATAATCTAAGCGGTAAAAAAGGCGAAATGTCCGGCTTTGAAACCCATCCCGGTTTCTACCAAATGTGCTCAAATCCTGAGCTTCGGACAACGGACTGGGATTGGGCAATCGATCCTATCGGCTTGGAATATGTCTACCGTGACCTTTATACACGCTATAAAATTCCTTTTATGATTACTGAAAATGGGCTTGGTGCTTATGATGAATTAACCGAAGATGAAAAAGTTCACGACGACTATCGCATCGACTATCTAAGAGAGCATATACAAGCAACGAAACGCGCTATGGATATTGGCGTAGAGGTTATCGGTTATATGCCTTGGTCGGCAATTGATTTACTATCTACAAGCAATGGTTACAAGAAACGCTACGGGTTAATTTATGTTGACCGTACTGATGAAAATGAGAAAGAATGCCGCCGTATCAGAAAAGATTCTTTTTATTGGTATAAAAAGGTTATTGCTTCTGATGGTACAGATTTAGATTAATGAAGCGAATAATACGGTATTTTGTTTCAATAGCCGGATCTTCCATAGTCGGTATTGGCGTAGGATTATGTGTACTTACGGGCTTGGGTGCGGATGCATTAGGTGTATTATGGGAAGGAATAGCTGATAAGCTGTCGCTAACAGTTGGACAAGCTTCTTTACTAGTGACTAGCTGCTGTTTGGTACTGGTTTTCTTTATTGATAAGAAGGAGCTGGGGCCGGCAACTGTGTTGAATCCAATAGCAACAAGTATTTGCACAGATTTAGTCATTCGTCAGGCAGCTTTTCCAGAACTAGCTTTTCCTTTTAAATTACTTCTTGTACTTATAGGAGTTTCATTTATTGGTATCGGATCAGGAATGGCAGCTGCAGCAAATGTTGGCAAAGAGAGCTATATTGCTTTGTGCTTTGCGTTGAGTAGCAAGCGAATGATTGATTTAGCCAAAGTTCGAATTGTGCTTGATTTAATCTGTTTTATAAGCGGTATGCTTTTAGGAGGCAAACTAATGTTGGGACCTTTAGTTGGTATTTTGTTGATTGGGCCATTGTTGAAGGTAACCAGTCAGTATTGCAGCATCAAATTAGCCGCTATTAAGGAATAAAAGTACTCAGCTGGCCAAAGTCAATAATGGGATGGAAGGGTTTAGTCATGAAAAAATAAGCTGAAACATCGTTTATCCGGTGTTAAGGGGCTGAGGCATACTAATGTCACAGCTCCTTTCAGTTTATTTTTGAAGAAATTGTTTCTGTATTCATCTTTAACCAAATGCATGGTGAGCAGGATTAGCTAAAAAATAGGCAAATATTTGTAATGGATGAAACAGTTTGGGGTTGCTTATTATTGTAGTTCTCTATGCAGAAAAAACTATAGAGAACTGTTTTCGGAAAAAAAGAAAGAAAGGTTCAAGTAATTTTGGGGTAGCAAAAAATTCTTATAGCTCTCCCTTAACTCCGTTATTGCCAAATAGAATAGGCAAATAAAGGACGAGGCAAAAGTGTTACATACCGGGAACTAAGCAAGTACTGTTCAATATCAGCTCGTCTCTAACTGTATTTCTCAGCACTAAGAAGACGCATATGAAAATTATCAAGAAACACTACAAGGAAACCGAGTAGCTGCTGATTGATACACATCTGGAGCTTCTCCTATTTTTGAGGTAGTTCATCTCATTTCCCAAAACTTTAACGCTTAGTTTTTTTAGCACTTAGAAAGTGATGCTAGCGGAACGAATAACCGAATTTTAGAGAAAGAAAAGTTGGGCATTTACTTATCGTCCAAACTTGTTAAGCCTATTAATTGAGCTCCTTTGAAAATGATGATATGTTATTTTCAAGGGGGGATTCACAATGATACAGGCATATAAAGAATATTGGAGCAATATCACAGTGATGGATGCCAGAGCGACTAGAGGGCAATATTGGTGGCCGCAGCTACTGAATTATCTTGTGTTGTTTATTTATGGTTTGCTGACAAATATTACTCAGTATTATAATTTTGATACGCAGGAGTTTACGAAATTAAACATTTATGCATTTATTTTTATGGGGTTGTCTTTTGCTGTCTGGCTAGCTAATTTTACTGTTCGGGCACGCCGTCTCCATGATACGAACAGGAGCAACTGGTGGATTCTACTGTATATCATACCGTTCTTTGGACCAATTATTATGTTTATCTTTTTAGTACTGCCAAGTAAGTCATTTTCCCGCTGGCAGGTGAACCAATCGGAATTATCCTAAGCTGTTTAGGCTAACCCATCTTCTGATGTAGCGCTTGTTATGGAGAGGAAAATTTATACCTTATGAAAAATTGTTAAACAGACTACTTGCAAAACTATTTCTGTTCAGGTAAACTGATTATCAATCGAATGATTCCCTCGGGGGAGTAACCAGCAGTAGAAGTATGCTGCGATAATATCAACAGTAAGTCGACCATGAAGATGGTCTTCTGGTATTGTATGAAATGGTGAGACCTGAGACAAGTAAAACACTACTTGTCTCAGGTCTCTTTTGATTTAGAAAGGGGAGAACATTGTAGGACTGCTGGAATCGATTCGTACAGAGTTTAAACAATTACTTTATTGGAGGAATTAGAATGACTGACAAACAAGAGCAAAAGAGTGCTTACCGACAGAGTCTGAGTACATTACTAAAAGAAACAGAAAGCAGCGAAAAAGGGCTGTCTTCAGCTCAGGTCAAATTGAAGCTGGAAGAAGACGGCTTTAATCAGCTGGAAGAGGCAAAAAAGAAATCCAGCCTGCAGCTGTTTTTTGAAACCTTTAAGGATGCGATGGTGATTGTTCTATTAATTGTGGCCGTTGTTCAAATGGTTATGGGCTCTTATGTAGAATCATTGGTTATCTTTGCTGTTCTGCTCCTTAACTCAGTGGTTAGTGTGGTTCAAACAAAGAAAGCAGAGGGATCGCTGGAGGCATTAAAAAGCTTGTCGGCTCCTGATGCCCGTGTATTAAGGGATGGACAGGAACAAACTGTGGCGGCAAAAGAGCTAGTCACCGGTGATTTGGTTCTTTTAGAAGCTGGAGACTACGTGCCCGCTGATGGACGGCTGCTGGAAACGGGTGCTTTGAAAATTGATGAAGGTATGCTGACAGGTGAATCTGTACCCGTTGAAAAAGAAGTAAGAGAAATTCAGAGCAATGTGCCGATTGGCGACCGAATAAACATGGTACACAGCGGAACCATTGTTACGTATGGACGAGGAAAGTTTTTAGTAACGGCAACGGGAGGACGGACAGAAATTGGCCAAGTAGCAGGGCTGCTGCAGTCAGCAGTTGAACCGAAAACCCCTCTGCAAAAAGGATTAGACGGCTTTAGTAAAAAGCTTAGTCTGGCAATTCTAGGTTTATCGCTTGTTATTCTAGGAATTCAGCTGGCTCGTTTGTTTTTAGGAAATAGCTCAGGCAATATGACTGAAGATATCGTTCAAGCCTTTATGTTTGCTGTAGCGGTTGCGGTTGCAGCAATTCCGGAGGCGCTGCAATCTATTGTAACCATTGTTCTGTCGATTGGAACGAAGACTATGGCAAGAAAGAATGCCATTATCCGAAAACTGCCGGCAGTGGAAACCTTGGGCTCTGCCAGCATTATTTGTACAGATAAAACAGGAACACTGACTCAAAATAAAATGACTGTGGTGGATTATTACTTAGTAAATGGACAAACGGGAACCTTTAATTCAATGCCTGATAGTTGGTCAGAAGATGAAAAACGGTTGATGGAAATTAGTGTTCTGGCCAATGATTCAGTCTACGCTGAAGACGGCAGCAAACTTGGTGACCCTACAGAAACTGCGTTAATCGATTTCAGTGAGCTGAGTAATCAGCCCTATCAGGAAATACGGGAAAACTATCCTAGAATGGCAGAACTGCCGTTTGACTCTGACCGGAAGCTGATGTCTACACTTCATACCATTGATGGAGAACTGCTATTAATGACTAAGGGCGGACCAGATATTGTATTTGCACGCAGCAGCCAGGTTTTATTAAATGGGAAAGTCGTTCCATTGACAGCTGAGATGAAGCAGCAGCTGCAACAGCAAAATGAACAGTTCTCTCAGCGGGCATTGCGGGTTCTAGCCTTTGCTTATAAACCGGTAAAAAATGAAGCGATTACGCTTTCTGATGAAAACGACTTGATTCTAGTCGGCTTGCTGGCAATGATTGATCCGCCTAGGAAAGAAGTTTTTCAAGCCGTCAAGGATGCCAAAAGTGCGGGGATTAAAACAATCATGATTACTGGTGATCACAAGACAACTGCTGTTGCAATTGCACAGGATATTGGTATTTTTTCAGAGGGAGATCGGGCGCTGACGGGTGCTGAGCTGGATGATTTGAGTGAACAAGAGCTGATTGCCATTTTATCATCGGTGACAGTCTATGCCCGGGTTTCCCCTGAAAATAAAATCCGTATTGTTCAGGCTTGGCAGCAGCAGGGTCATATCTCCGCTATGACGGGAGATGGTGTTAATGACGCGCCCGCATTGAAGCAGGCGGATATCGGGATTGCAATGGGTACAGGAACAGATGTGGCTAAGGATGCCTCAGCGATGATTTTGACGGATGATAATTTTGCCTCTATTGTTAGTGCCGTGGAGGTTGGCAGAAACGTTTTTGATAATATTAAAAAGGCGATTGCTTACTTGTTCGCTGGAAACCTGGGTGCAATTATTGCAATCATCTTCGCACTAATTGCAAACTGGGTAAATCCATTTACCGCACTGCAGCTACTGTTCATTAATCTAGTGAACGACTCACTACCAGCGATTGCATTAGGAATGGAAAAAGCTGAGCCAACCATTATGAATCGCCAGCCAGTCAATCCCAATGCTGGTATTTTCGCTGGGGGGACGTTGATTTCAGTTGCATATCGGGGAATTATCATTGCCTGCGGCGTAATCACTGCTCAATGGCTGGGAATGCAGTATTCCCCAGAGATGGGAGTTGCAATGGCTTTTTCAACCTTAATTTTAAGCCGTACCCTACAAACGCTACCAGCCAGATCAAATACTCAAACAGCGTTTCAGGCGGGTTTGTTTTCAAATAAGATGGTTCTACTGGCGATTGTGGTCTGTGGCGGATTATATAGTTTGACTTTGCTGCCTGGCTTAAGAGAAATTTTTGCGATTCCCGCTTATTTTGGATTCAATCAAATCATGATTTGTTTAGGGCTGGCAATTGGCGCAGTCGTTTTGATGGAGATTACTAAGCTAATCCTTAAGGCCATTCAAAAATAATAAAAGGCGTATCGAAAAAATGCGGAAGTGACAGAAGGATTCTGCCTTGAGGAAAAACACTGATGAGAAGAAAATTACCAAGAAGTATAGTGCGGGAATTGAGTAGAGGTTGAGTGATATCTTCCTGGAGCCGCTCTTATTTCCGAAGGGCACACTCCTGTTACTAGCTGCAGTTAAAGTGCTGCTTCCATTGTTAAGGGGCTGAGGCATACTAATGTCACAGCCCCTATTTATTATTATGGCGCATAGTAGTTGTAAGACAGAAGAGCATAGGGTACTCATAAAAAAACTACGGTTCGACAGAATACGAACCTGTCTTTTTTTGTGAGGGTAGAAGCTCATTTTTTTGAAAACGGAAAATGAGATAGAAGGAGAGAATCATGGAAAAGGCTCTGCCCAATGATTCACCAAGCCAGAAAGCTTGCGTACTTACTACTTGAAGCAGCAGCCAGGTTCCGCCAATTTTAATAAGTAAATCCCCAAGATTACAGAGAAGATATTCCTTCATCCGTAGACTGCTTCTCAAAAGACCTTCATTCATAAATTTGAAAACGGTCATCAGCAGTGATCCAGAAGAAAAAAGTAAATAGGTTCTAAAAAAATGGAATCCGGCTGAATGACTGCTGCTGTCAAAGAACAAGTCACAAAGGGGACGGGAAAGGAGGAAAAAAATAATAATGACAACACCCGAATAAAGTAGAGAAATCTTAGTTAAAAATGTATAGGTTTGTTTAAGCTGCGCCAATTTTTTTCCTGCAAACATCCGGGCGGAAAAGATGGACAAAGTCTGAGAAAAGCCTGAAATCACGATTCGAGAAATGGATAATACCTTCGTTACTGCTATAAAGCCAATGATGACTTCGTTGCCAAAAGGGTTAACAAATGCCTGAAGGAACATGGAGGAGACCGTAATAACAAACTGCTGAAAAATAGATGGAACGGCGATATGGCTTAATTCTTTTAGCTGTGCAAAATCCAGCACAAAGCTAAATTTAAAATAAGGATTTTTTCGGGATTTTTGATAAAGCAGTCGGATACTAACACACATTAAAAGACCTTGGGAAAGAATGGTTCCCCAGGCAGCGCCAGCAACGCCTAAATGTAGAACTTGAAGGAAGAAAATATTCAAAAAAACATTTAACAGTGAAGAAGATAAGATCAGATAAAAACTTTTATTTGCTTCACCTAAACTAATCAGCATTGCCCGGGAAATATCATAAACGTAAATGGAAGGAACACCCAGTAAATAGATGAGGCTGTAGCTTCTTGCTAGTGGAATTAGCTCTGTCGGAATTTTCAATAAATCAAAAAGAGAAGGCAGGGCAAAAACACCGATTACCGCTAAAAGAATACCTAGGAGCAGTCCAAAGGTCAAGATGTTCATTGTGCCTTTAGCGAGACTTCGTTCATCTTTTTGTCCGAGATAACGGGAGAAGATAATCTCTACTGCTAGTTCGATTCCGCCTGAAATAACAATGAAGAGTAGTACAATCGTACTAGCATTGCCGACAGCTGCCAGTTCAGCTGCACCTAGAAGCTGTCCAACAATGACCATATCGGCTGCGCTGTACAGCTGCTGAGTCAGCAGACTGCCAATCAGCGGCAGAGAAAAAAAGAAGAGTTTTTTATTTAAAGCTGTTTCAGTTGTTGACATATCGCTCACCTGCTTTATTATTGATATACTAGTTATAAGGTATACCCTAAGGGAATAGTCAAGAGGTGAGAAGAATGAAAGAGAAATATACTACTGGAGAGTTTTCAACACTATGCAGAGTATCTAAGAAAACACTATTTCACTATGAAAAGATTGGTCTCCTAGCGCCTGCCTTTGTTGATGTTAACGGGTATCGCTTTTATGGATTGTATCAATGCGATACAGTTAGTACGATTAAGCTGTTTCAAGAGCTGGGACTTTCATTGAAAGAAATCCGCGAAATGCTGCAGTCTGAGGATATGGAGCAAAAAGCGCAGCTTTTAAAAGAGCAGCAGCTTGTTATTGAAAATAAGCTGTCAGAATTGAAAGCAATGAATAAGCAGCTGAGATTTATGACCGACCGGTTCAATCATTTTCGAACAATCGGAACGGATCAATTATTTGAAGAACCGCTTGAACGAGAGGAATACTATTTTGTAGAAGATAAAAGCGGGCAGCCAGTATCCGTCAATTATTTGAATTATGGGTATCAGTATGGGGTGTTGTTTGAAGAGAAGGAACTGAAACAAAAGATGGCGGTTCCTAAACATTCCTTTATTTTTCAAAAGGTGAGTAAAAAGAAGAGTAATCATATCAAGCAGGCTGGAAGCTATGTCAGTATTCTTCATGTACTGAGCAACGAAGAAATTATGAACTGTGTTCCGGAATTTTTGAACAGAACAGCAGACTATCAAATGATAGGTCCGTTGTACCATGAGGATTATTGCAGCGAGCTTGCTGGTTATTCAGATAAGTTTGTTATTAAGCTTTCTCGAAGGCTCTCTTAGCTGTAAGTGGGCAGGCTAGGCAAATAACAGCAAATAAACAGCGTTGAACAAATAAAAAATGAATTATTTTTAGAGTTCTTCAGTATTGAAAAAAATAAGGGGAGACATCTGTCTGCCTCATCCCCTATAGTTAACAAACGGTGTACCAGAAGTGTTCTACCTCTTTGGAATAGGAAAAAACGCTTTTGGTACACCATTCAATTAAAAATTTTTATTGTTTTAAGTAGCTGAAATCTGTCAGCTCAGCATACGTATAATCTTGTTCAATCTGCCCTTTTTCCTTTGTCCAAGAAATGATTGCCTCAAACTGGTCTTTGGGAACTTCTTGCGCATACGGATATTTTTCGGACTGTGTATCTAGATATTTACTCATCGCATCCGGAAATTGATAGTCAGATAGAATATCTGCATATTCAGAGGCTTGATGGTCATTCATATAGTCAATTGCTTGATTGTACCCTTCATAAAAGGCTGCGATATCCTGCGGACGGTCTTTTAATGCGGTGTCCATAAATTGAATGGTTCCACCTTTAATTCCCTGAGCCTTGGAGCTGCCGAGAACGATAGCACCTTGATCCGCCAGCATGCTTGCCTGCGGCTCAGTATACACAGCGCCGTCTACTTGGTTGTTCAGCAGAGCTTCAGAACGTGCTGAGAAAGAAGGGATTTCCACGATTTCATAGGTGAAATCATCCATTTTAGCAAAATCATCCATGATATATTCCAAAATAAAATTCGGAACCAAGGTAACTTTTTTACCGCTAAGACCTTTCATATCCGTAATACCGGAAGCGGGAGAGGCCAGGATTTTAAAATCTTCTAAGATATCAGAAGTAATAGTCATATCGATGCCGTTCTTTTTAAACGTTGCCTCCGTCATCACATCACTGATTGTACCATCCAGTTCTTTTGCCTGAATTGCAACATTACGGTCATTTGGTGAAGCGAATGAGCTAATCTCTACGTTTAAGCCCAGTTTTTCAAAGAAGCCCTCTTCCTTTGCTAAGATAATCGGAATGGCCGACTCAGCAGGCAAAACACCAATCGTCAGTGTCTGGTCGGTAACTTTTGCTTCTGCGGCACTGGAGGAGGTACTTGCTTCTGTGTCTTTGTCATTATTACCGCAAGCCGCCAATCCTGCCAAGCTCAGCAGAATGAGTGCACTGCTCAAAATTTTCTTCATGCTTATTCTCCTTTAGTTTCCATCATTTTTTTAAAATCATTTAGCGACAGCGTATACGGAATCACATCGCGCCGCAGCTCTAATGGTGACGTTGCTTCCGTATTAATGCCGGGAATTGTTGTAAATGCTAATGTGTAATTCAGTTTTTTTAAGGAATCAACAGTCGTCTGGTCATATAAACCAAAAGGGTAAGCAAAGACATCTTTTAGATCAACCCAGGTATTACACTCAGCCAAATCTTCAGCAAAGGCTGCCGGTGTCTCCCACATGGGCCTAGAAAGCTCTCGACCTCTGCGCTGATGAAAATGATTCGTATGATTTGCATAAACGAACACATCCTTCATTTCTTCCAGCTCTGGCTTGCTTAATGCCCGCGAGACTTCTGCCTGATAAGGAGCAGGCTCATCAAATAACCAGCCGGTTGGGGCGAAGACAACCGCATTGAAGCCTGCTTTTTTTAGTACAGGATAAGCATGCTCTTTCAGAGATTGGAAGCAATCGTCAAATGTAAGTAAAACTGATTTTTCCGGTAAGGGCTGCTGCTTTTCATAAAAGGCTTTCACCTCTTCGATACTTAAGGTATGATAGCCTTGTTCCTTCAGATAGTTCATTTTTTCCTCAAATAGAGGTAAACTATCAAAAAGCGGCAGCGGCAGAGCGTCTTGATAGCCATCGCTAACTAAAATAGGACGGGGACTGTCTGTCAGTTCTTCAGCAGGCCGGACTTCATGGAATACAAGTGTTCTAAACACTAGCTTCACCTAACTTTCTTCAAAATAATACCGGATATAGTATACCACAGAAAGAGATAGAAGCTGTTGTGAGAATAGTCACAAAAGGAGAATGAACGTGGAAATCAAATTAAAAGAAATTGTTTTTGATTATAAAGACAAACGTGTGATTGATAAGCTAACCTTTACTTTTGAAAAAGGTCGGACCTATGCCTTACTGGGAAAATCAGGTATTGGAAAAAGTACACTCTTGTCTTTGCTGAAAGGGTTTGAAACGCCATTAGCAGGGACAATTCAGTATGATGGACTTACCGAAAGCAATATTGAAATTGTCTTTCAGGATCTGCAGCTGTTCCCTTGGCAGACAGTCTATCAAACAGTTGAAATGCCCTTGAAATTAAAAAAAGTATCAAAAGCAGAACGAACAAAAAGAGTAACTAAGCTGCTGGAAGAGCTGGAGCTGTCGGACCTTGCTAACTCCTTTCCCGGACAGTTGAGTGGCGGACAGCAGCAGCGAACGGCAATGGCTAGAGGATTGATTACGGAACCGGCTTTTCTACTATTGGATGAGCCGACCTCTTCTCTTGATCAGGAAACAAAAGAAAGAGCACAGGGCTTCATTTTGTCTGAGCAAAAGAAAAGAGGCAATACATTGATTACTGTCACCCATGATATAGAAGAAGCGGCATTTTTAGGTGAGACCATTCTGATTATGGATAGAGACGGGATATCTGTTCATAAAAATCCGGTTTTTCACTTAGTCAACCGGCGAGATTCTGTTGATTTCTATAACTATTGTATTACACTCAGAAAATTCTTGAAAAGTTGAATTTACTGTGTAAAATGAGAGCGGGTATAAATAAATCTTCACCTCTTTCTACTCCTAAAACTCGAATAAACGGAGGCCCAAAAGCAGCACCTAGAGAATTATATAATGAAAACTAAGGAAGAGTATAAAGTTAAGAAAAGTATGTATTTTATCGGTACAATTCTCACAGTAATCGGCATTACCTTTGGTATTTTGTTTAGCCAAAAAAGAGCAGAAGCAGATTATCTGAGCGATCAGTTGGCAGTCGAACAAAGTAATCGTTTGATTTTTAAAGACTTAATTTCTTACCCTGTTCAATCCTTTGAGAAAAAAGTTGATTCCGAAGATTTGGTATTTGCTTACATTGGTAATGCAGAGTGCCCGGATTGCTCGATTTTTTATCCAGTTCTGGAGCAGAAAATGAGAGAGTATCAGCTGGCAAATAAATTATTCTATGTTGAAGGCTCCTATCTGCGAGAGGATAAAGAAAAATGGCTGGCTTTTAAAGAAAAATACGAGTTTATGCAAACACCTGCATTTATTATCTACAAAGAACAAAAAGTCGTTAGTAAGATTGAATGGGATGCTTCAGAGGGGCTTTCAGAAGAAAGCTTTGAGAGTTGGCTGATTGACAACCAAGAAATCCTTGATGAAATAAAATGATTTTGTAGAAAGTCTAAGTGTTGCAATAGTAAAAAATTATTAGGAGGGATTATTAATGAAAAAAATCGCATTTGTTTTATATGCTAAGCAGCTGTTGAGCGTCAATTATTTAGGGGGGATTCCCAACACCTCAAAATTAGAAAAAAAGCTTCATGAAGCCTTAGATGATACCTATGAAATCACCTTTAAATGGGAAGAAGCTCAAAACTCTGGAAATGTTGATGCATTAGTTGTTCCAGAGCCTTTTCCGCCGATTGAAAATAATGAAAATATCCCGGAGATAAAAGTACCTGCACATCTGCTATTAGATAAGCAAGGGGATAAAATTAAGGAGATTATAGATAGTTTCTTTAAATAAACTATCCTTATAACAGGTTACTACGTTTGGCTACACCTTCAATACTGTTTAATTTAGTAAACAGCTTCCTGAAAGAGACGATAAATGATTGTCACATTTCAGGAAGTTTTTTTATATAAAAATAAGGATTTGACAGCTGCAATTTGAAATTTTTCATCCGTGGAGTTCGAGAAAAGGTCGACGATTTCCAGAAGAGTTGTTATGAAGTTTACGACTCCCGCTCTGCACTAATTATCAACGCATGGGTGGGGATTTGGAACACTATTTATTTGTATTTAGATTATAGAATGAAAATTGAGAAGGTCACGCACACATATTTAATTACTAACTAGGTAAGCATCTGTTCAACACTTTTTTGCTAAAACATTCTGGTGATTTAAAACAAACTGTATTACACTTTATGTGGCAATCGTTTTTTATTTGAAAAATGCTGATAGCAAATGACAAAAGTATCGAGAGTAAATAGCTAATGTAGATTTTTTACGGTACTTTCTTATCGTTTCGCATAGTAAGTGTGCTGATTAAAATCGATTGAGTGGATGTTGTTAAAGCTCGTAAAAAAGCCGCTAGGAGTAAAAATAGAAGCTTAAATAAAAGTTATAAGGAGATCAAAATGATCAAGCAAAGAGTAGGCACTAGTATATTTGGTATTGTCTCTATCGGTCTGCTGTGGCAGCTGCTGGCAGTCATAACAGGTAATCGAGCTGTACCAACACCTATACAGGTGATGAAAGAAATATGGGAAATAAAACAGCCGTTGCTGCTTCATGCAGGAGCTAGTGCAGCTAGAATTTCTGTGGCGCTGCTATTTGCTTTGATAGTCGGTCTTCCTCTAGGTATTTTACTTAGCCGCAGCCGCTGGTTCGGTCGTTTGTTCGGCCCCATCCTGTATTTTTTATATCCCTTACCCAAAGTCGCTTTTTTACCTGTATTTATGATTTTTTTTGGTCTAGGGAATCTGTCTAAAGTTCTATTGATTTTTTCAATCATATCGATTCAAGTGATTGTTTCAATCCGAGATAGTGTGAATCAAATTCCTGCAGGCTATTATCAGGTAATGGAAAACTACCATAGTACGAAGCTTCAAGTTTTTCAGCAGCTGCTTTTTCCAGCGCTGATTCCAGCTTTAATTTCGAGTCTTAGAGTAAGTACGGGTATTTCTTTAGCTGCTTTATTTTTTGCAGAGAATTATAATACTACGTTTGGCTTAGGCTATCTTATCTTGAGTGCATGGACAAAAATGAATTACGAAGAAATGTTTGCGGGAATTGTAATGATAGGACTGCTGGGCTTTGCTCTTTTTAGTCTTTTTGATAGCTTGGAAAGAAAAATGTGTACGTATAAATGATCCCAGTCTGTATGGAAATTACCGGAGGAATTAGTGAATGAGTAATTTAATCATTTTATCGGAAAATCAAGCAGAAAGCATACAACTGTCAAATGGCCTCACAGCTGTTTTATTAACGACCTTCGGGTTAAGTGCATTTTCACTAGCTGAAACAGCCGCCAAAAAGGGCTTAACGATTTCCATTTTAGAGAATGATCAAAGCTGCATCGGATTAGGAACAATTCTGTTGAAGCTTTCTGGACTATCGTGGATTGAGCAGTCCTTCGAAGAGGATAAACGTTTTTTACTGCAGGCAGTAACTAGCATAAAAAAAAGAATCGGCTGGAAAAGCTTAGATTATTGTCCATCAGAGGAACTGCTGTTTCCTGTAGTCAATCAGCTAATTGCTTTGCTTGAAGAACTGACAATAGAACAGATTACTTGGTTATCTTTTGAGGAGGAGAGTGCTCTGTCAGCAGCTGCGTATCCTACATGTCCCTACCACGGATTATTATTGAGTATTTATGGCTGTCATGCCTGCAATGATCAATAAATCCTGAGTGGGTAATAGAAAAAAGAAAGCATTTTTCCAAAAATATGCATAAATAAAATATGAGTATTTTATTATTCTTGAAAACGAAAATAAATAGTTTTTAGATAGATAAAATAATCCTCTTAGGTTTCCAAGAGGATTATTTTGTTTTCTTTATGTTATTTATTTTTTAGTCTTATATCTGGCTAGTGAGATATCTAATTAAGAAGCTATTGCTTTCCTTCGGCGGTAAAAGTAGAATTATAAGAGAGAACGCTCGTTTTTTTATTAATTTTGATTGAACTAAGGGGGATATGGAGTGACAAGGAAGGGGAAAATTGTTGTTATTTTAATTGGCTTTTTTGTGCTGTTGATTATTTCGACTGCCGGATTGGCTGCTAAGTTTTATTCAGATATTTCAAAGGCCGCAGGTAAGAGCTATGAAGAAGTGAAACGGCATGATAGCTCAAAGCGTGAAGAACCAGTTGATTTAAAACAGCAGGAGCCATTTTCGGTGCTGCTGCTAGGTATTGATAATGGGACTGAGGATCGTGTAGATCAGGGGCGGTCTGATACGATGATGCTTGTAACGGTCAGTCCTAAACAGAAACAGACGACAATCGTCAGCATTCCGAGGGATACGTATACAGAAATCGTCGGTAAGGATATGGAAGATAAGATTAATCATGCGTATGCTTTTGGCGGAGCAGCCATGTCTATGGCTACGGTGGAAAAACTGCTGGATATTCCAGTAGACCATTATGTCTCGATTGATATGGCAGGGCTGAAGGACTTAGTTGACGCTGTAGGCGGCATTCATATCAGTAATACAATAAACTTTACTCAAGATGGCTATGGCTTCAATATCGGTGAAGTCTATTTAAATGGCGATAAGGCGCTGGCCTATTCCAGGATGCGCTATGATGATCCTAACGGGGATTATGGCAGACAGGAACGTCAAAGAAAAGTGCTTGATGGTCTGGTGAGGAAGATTCTTACTATTTCCGGAGTTACCAAATATGGGAATGTACTAGATGCTTTAGGCGAGCATATGAGAACAGACTTGACCTTTGATGAGATGAAAACCATCGCATTTGATTATCGTTCGATTCTTAGTGCTGTAAAGCAGGATCAGTTAAAAGGAGAAGGGTTCATGCAGAACGAAATTTCCTACCAGCGTATTACAGAAGAAGAATTGACACGGGTTCGGAATGAGCTGAAAAAGCAAATGGAGCAGTAACTAGATTGCTAAGAGTCTAGTTTTAGATGACGAAGAAAAATAAAGTAAGGTAATTAAGAGAGTGATAGTCAAAAAGAAAAATGAAGTGAGGACTAATTGTTAGATTTTTAAATCTGGCTGGGGACGCACTTCGTAAGCTTTTGACTGTTGCTCTTTTTTAGTTGTATTTTATTCAATACTCATTTATTGAGATGATTGTTGAAGGCTTAAATCTAAGGTAAAGTTTAAGAGTAGAAAGAAAAAAGGCAGGTTGCATAAATGATTAAAAGAAATAGAATTTATTACGGCATAGGCGTACTCCTTGTGATGGGAGCGGGATTATTTTCACGGCGTTTTTCCCAGCTGTTTCCAGCATTTGTCAATCAGTATTTAGGCGACAGCCTGTGGGCACTAATGATTTTTTTAATAGGATGTGTCTTTTTTCCTAAACAAAGAAGGTTCGTGTTATTTATAGGAGCGCTACTTTTTTGCTGGTTGATTGAAATCAGTCAGCTATATCAGGCTGATTGGATCAATACAATTCGAACGACTACTTTGGGGAGTTTGGTTTTAGGTCACGGCTTCCTTTGGTCGGATATGCTGGCGTATACGCTAGGTGTTGGTGCAGGTACTCTAATTGATGGGCAATTGGGAAAACGAAAATAATAAAGAAATTGATAGAGATAAAAAAGTTATTGGAGGTAGGTCAAAGGGAAACAATTGATTTATAACATTGTAAAATGTTTTTTTTGGTAATTTTCTGCGTGGTTAAGCAAACTAAAAATATTTTTAGTTTATTTTAAAATAGCTCTTGAAAAGGATTTTTAATGAAGTTATGCTTTATGAGAAGGCGCCTTCAATCAAAGGAGGAATTCGGATGAAGCATGAAAAAATAACAAATTTAAGAGAATTAATCAATCAGGAATACGGAAATACAGCAGGTATTATTGTGCAGAAAAATGACGAAAATGTATACGAAGAGTATTTCAATGAGTGTACAGCTGAGAGCTCTCTTCATGTTTTTTCTGTAACTAAAAGTATTATTTCCGCATTAATTGGCATTGCTGTAGAAAGAGGTTACATTAAAAGTATCGATCAGAAAGTACTGGACTTTTTCCCGGAATATGTAGTTAAGGACGGGGAAAAAGGAATACAACAGATAACAGTGAAGCAGTTGATGACGATGACTGCACCTTATAAGCATCAGACTGAACCTTATACAGAGTATTTTACTAGCTCTAGCTGGGTGAAATTTTCTTTAGATTTGTTAGGCGGTCAAGATTCACAAGGGACGTTTCGCTATACACCTCTTGTGGGACCGGATATTTTAACTGGAATTTTAATAAAAGCAACTGGAAAATCTGTACGAAGTTTTGCAGCGGAAGCTTTGTTTGCACCTTTGGGAATCTCAGTAAAAAGTGACGTGGTTTTTCATAGTCAGGAAGAACAGCTTGCATTTTATGAAGCACGGAATATCAGTGGCTGGGTGGCAGATGCTTCTGGAGTGAATGCTGCCGGCTGGGGGTTGACGTTAACCACTACAGATATGGCAAAAATCGGTCAGCTTTATTTAAATGATGGTGTCTGGGAAGGGCAACAGATTATACCAGCCAGCTGGATAGGGGAAAGCACGAGAGAGCATAGCCGCTGGCTGGAGCCGAATCTGGCTTACGGCTACCTGTGGTGGGTAATAGATGAAGCAACTCATAGCTACGCAGCAATGGGCGATGGCGGCAATATCATCTATGTTAATTCCCGCAAAAACTTGGTGATTGCGATGACGGCGCTCTTTATGCCGGAAGCCAAGGACCGCATTGATTTTATCCAAAAATATGTGGAACCAGCTTTTGAGGAATAATGCTTTCTGCTGATAGAATAAAAGCTTATTGGCGGAAGTATAGGTAAGTTCGCCATTTATTTGAAGGTTAATGAAAACAGAGAGAAGGATATTAATAAAATCCTTTTCTCTGTTTTATGTTGTCAAAAGGGAAGATCAACAACCAAAGTTTGCCAGTCCTTCCCCGCATGCTATTGAATCTTTGTGGAGAAAAGAGTCAGAATCATTGTGCAGGTTTCCTCAGGTGTTAGGTAAGAATAGCGTTTTAGCCAATTTTCGATAAGCCCAATTGTTCCGTCAACGAAATAAGTGAAGTACAAATCCAGCCTGTCAGGAGAGGAGTCAGCAAAGATATGCCGAAATTGCTCAAAGGCTTGGGGACGCACCCGTTCAAGTATGGAACTGAGCAGCCGGCTTTCATTTTTACCGCTGAGAATAATACGAACGGCATCCTTGTTTTCACTTAAAATAGTTAAAATAGTGACGAGCCAGCTATCCAGAGCCTTTTCATTGATTTGGATGCTGCTCATAATTTCTTCAATCAAATTGTTCTCAATTTGCTGAAACAAATCATAAGGATCAGAATAATATTTATAGAAGGTGCCGCGATTGACATCTGCTTGTTCACAGATTTCTTTAACCGTAATCCTTGATAAATCTTTGGTTTGCAATAAAGCTAGAAACTCTTTGCGGATGACTTTTTTTGTGTATAGTGTCCGGCGGTTATTAGGGGTACCAGCCATGTCAATCCCTTCTCTCTCTTCTTAATTATATGAACATATTTTTCGAATCTGTCTATTTAATGACAAAATTTTAAAATTTGAGGCTTGCTCCAAAAGTACACAATGAGTATACTAACATCATGTTAAAAAATCAACATCATGTCTATTTCATGATGTGTTAAAAGAGGGATACCTAAATGAGTTATGTTGAAATAAAGAATGAATATCGACGATACAAAATGGGGGAAACGGAAATCGTAGCCAACGAAGACCTTTCTTTTTCTATTGAAAAAGGTGAGTTAGCCATTATTTTAGGACCTAGCGGTGCTGGCAAATCAACAGTTTTAAATATTTTAGGCGGGATGGATTCGCCGGATGAAGGTCAAGTAATCGTTGATGGAACAGATATTGCTCAATTTTCTGATAAGCAGCTGACAGCTTATCGAAGAACAGATGTCGGTTTTGTCTTTCAATTTTATAATTTAGTGCCTAATCTGACAGCCAAAGAAAATGTGGAGCTGGCCACAGAGGTGTCTCCAGCAGCATTAAACCCGGAAGAGGTGCTGGCCCAGGTTGGCTTATCTCATCGACTAAACAATTTTCCTTCACAGCTCTCTGGCGGAGAGCAGCAGCGGGTTTCTATTGCCCGGGCTTTAGCAAAAAATCCTAAGCTGCTTTTATGCGATGAACCTACTGGGGCACTGGATTTCGAGACAGGGAAGCAAGTCCTGAAGCTGTTGCAGAATGCCAGTAGAGAACAAGGAAATACAGTACTTATCATCACTCATAATTCCGCATTAGCGCCAATCGCAGATCGTGTGATTCGCATCAATGATGCGAAAGTCCGCTCAATCGAAACCAATGATTCGCCGATGTCGATTGATGAAATTATCTGGTAAGGGGCTGAATAGGAATGAAAAACAAAACATATCTAAAAGCTGCTTTTCGTGAAATAATAAAATCCAGAGGGCGCTTCATTGCGATTATTCTGATTATTTTTCTAGGAACACTTCTATTTGTGGGAGTGAAGACGACTGGACCGGTATTGAATACTTCTGGAAGCCAATATTTCGAAAAGCAGCACTTATCTGACTTACAGATCCTATCCACTGGCGGATTGACTGCAGCCGATGAAGAACGACTAAAAGGAATTTCTGGAATTGAAGTAGAAGCAGGAAAGCAGTTTTACTACGCAGAACCCGAAAAAAATGAGGTTGTGCAGATTTTTTCCTATGATAAAGAGCAAAAACAAAATCAGCTGGTTGTCGTAAAAGGACGGCTGCCTCAAGTGGATAAAGAAGTTGTGCTGGACAGTGCGGCTGAAAAATCAGGTTATAAAATTGGCGATAATTATTTAATTGATGATTCTGAACAGCTAACTAATAAGGAGTATACAATTGTTGGTTTTGTAAATTCCCCATTGTTCATCAACACGACTGATCGGGGCATGACCACGATTGGTGATGGAAATGTAGATTTTTTTGTCTATGTGCCAAAAGCCAATTTTGCAGCGGATATACAAGCTGTTTTATATCTGTCCTTTGATAATGTTAAAGGGTTAAACACTTATGAAAAAGAATATAAAGAGCAAATGCAGAAAAATCAGGAGCTGATTGAGAAAAAATTTTCCGGTCGACCTGAAGCCCGTCTAAAGGAGCTGCAGAATTTAATTGAAGATGAGCTGACACCTGCCAAAGAAAAAATTTCAGAAGGAAGAACAGCTCTGACAGATGCGCAAACTCAGCTTCAAGCTGGACAAGATGAGCTGGATCAACAGAAACAACAGCTGGAGCAGCTGCCTCTTCCTGAAGAACAAAAGACCGCTGCGTTACAGCAAATTATCACTGGACAAAATGAGCTGGATGAAAACAAAAAGCTCTTAGAAGAACAACAGGAAGAGCTAACTCAGGCAGAAGCAAAGGTTGCGGAAGGTGAGCAGGAACTTCGGACATTAAAAACGCCTACCTATTTCTATAATCAACGTACAGAAAATATCGGTTTTCAAGGATACGGCGATCTTTCTGACCGTATCGCAGCTATTGCCGATGTCTTTCCCGTCTTCTTTTTCTTTATTGCTGCGCTGATTACCTTCACCACGATGACTCGAATGGTAGAGGAAAATCGAAAAGAGATTGGGACTTTAAAGGCTTTAGGCTACAGCAAGTTTGAGATTTCTAAAAAATATGTCTTATATGCACTTTCAGCCTCGATTATTGGTGTACTATTAGGCGTTGTTGTTGGAACCAACACCTTACCGCGAATCGTGTTTGAGCTTTCCAGCGATCAGTATAATTTTAAAGATGTTCATATCTTTTATGAAGCTGTGCCTGTTATTCAGGCTAGTATTGCGTTTCTGTTTGCAACTTTAGGCTCTGCTTTGCTCGTTCTGCTGAAGGAATTAACTGAACGTCCATCGGCGTTGCTGCAGCCTAAGGCACCGAAGCCTGGTAAACGAATTTTTCTAGAATACATCACTCCTCTCTGGTCTAGACTGAGCTTCAATCAAAAGGTAAGCTATCGGAATTTATTCCGCTATAAGTCCCGAATGGTCATGGCAATTATTGGGATTGCTGGTTGTACAGGTCTTATGGTAGCTGGTTTTGGGATTAAGAATTCATTGGAGGCAGTAACTGATAAACAGTTTGGTCCAATCATTGATTATCAGGCAGTAGTCACCTTAGACGATGGAAACACAGACGAGGTAGAAGCAGTGCTTGATAAGGAAGCCAAAATTACTTCTTTTATGCCGGCTGTTAATCAGCTGCTGGAATTAAAAAAAGCAGGACAAGCGACACAAAGTGTAACGATGATGGTGCCGGGAGATCAAGCTGATTTTTCAAAATATATCCACTTAAGCAGCTTATCCGGAGAAAAGCTTTCTCTGCCGAAAAGCGGCGGAATCATTTCCGAAAAATTGGCGGAGCTGTTTAATGTAGAGGTAGGCGATGAACTGACTTTCTTTGATGAGAATCAGGAACCTGTTAAAATCAAGGTTGCTGGAATCACACAGAATTATTTGGGCCATTTCCTCTATGTTTCTCAAGACTACTATGAAACAGCTGTCGGTCAGAGCTTTGAAAAAAATGCTTTTCTTTTAAAGACTAAAAAAATGACAGTAAAAGAAGAAAATACCTTAGCAGGCAAGCTATTGGAAACCAAAGAGGTACAGAATACCAGCTTCCTGTCCAGTCAAATTGAGACGCAAAAGGGCATGATTGATAATTTGGATCCGGTGGTTCTGATTTTTGTAGTACTTTCAGGCTCCTTGGCGTTTGTCGTTCTTTATAATTTAACGAATATAAATATTTCAGAACGAGTTAGAGAACTCTCCACAATCAAGGTTCTGGGATTCTTTGATAAGGAAGTAACGATGTATATTATTAGAGAAAATATTATTTTTACATTGTTGGGAATCGTCGTTGGATATGGGATTGGGTATGTACTGACCGGCTTTATTATTCGTCAGGCATCCATGGAAAATTTGATTTTTCCACTGGTTATTCATTGGCCAGCCTATGTGATTTCTGCTGTATTAACCATTTCTTTTACAATTATCGTGATGCTTGTCACGCATTTCAAGCTGAAGCATATTGATATGATTGACTCCTTGAAGGCAAATGAATAGAAAATAAGCATAGGAGAGACCGGCTATTTCTGAGAACATTGGAAGAATAGTCGGTTTTTTAGTATGTGATGCAAGATTGTGACAAACACCCCTCTAAAGAGCTTCCAGCGTGATAGTAAAAAAAGCCGCTTAAACTGTTTAGCTGAAGTTGTTTTCTCAGCCGCCGCATCAAAAAGTTTAGGAGAAATCTTTATGAAAAAGGTTAACGAAAATTTGTCACACACACTGTGGAAATATAAGTATCGTTTACTCGTTAATAATTTAGGTTCATTTTAGTTATAGTGATGGGATATAAGCTGTTTATGTTGAAGTTTTTTAGTGTAATTTTTAAGTACAAAATATCGATTCTAAAAATGAAGATATGCAACGAGAAAGGAATGTTTGAATAAGAAATAGAATGATAGTAAATATGGTTAATGTTATACTTACATAGTAGAAAAATACCAAAAGAGTACAGAGATTCAAGTGTTTTCACAAGCTTTCCAGAAGCGGTTAGTTATGTACAGATTTCTTGATACTTAAGAGAACATTCTATCTATTTTCTATTGAAGTTATTTGATTGACGAGAACAGAAACTAATACTATGAAGGAGAGATAGAGGATGGAACAGAAAAATTCTTCATTACATATTGCAATTTGTGATGATCAACACATTATTTGTGAAGCATTAGCCCATCTGGTGGATATTGCTTTTTTAGGCACAGATTATGAATATTCCTATCATTCATTTCTTTCAGGAGAACACCTCTTAGCTCATCTGAACAGTGGTAATCATGCTTTTCAGGTGTATTTGCTAGATATTGAAATGGAGGGGATTGATGGTATGAAAACTGCCGAACAGATTCGTAAGAAGGATAAAGATGCAGTGATCATTTTCATCACTAGTCATGTGGAACGGATGTCTCAAGCATTTCATGTACTTGCATTTGGTTACTTGGTAAAGCCGTTAAATGATGAATCTGTTATTGCTACACTTCATTCTGCCATTCGTCTATTAAGGCAAAGAAAAGCGATATATACGTATTCCCTACGGAAACGAATTTATTCAGTCCCGCTTGCCCAGATCGAATATTTTGAAAGCCTTGGCAGGAAAATAGTAATCCATATGTCAAATGGGGAAAAAATGGAATATAATGGCTCGCTGAAGGAGACTATGAGCAAGGTGGAAGGGATTCCTTTTGCTCGAGCACATAATTCTTTTGTGGTCAATCTGGAGCAGGTTGCATTATTGGAGAGTTGGCAGGTACAGCTGCAATCAGGTACGAAAATTGCTATCGGCAAACGATACCATGCGTCCTTCCATTCTGGGTATCGCGCCTTCATACGAGGAGTGTAAAAAAGATATGGCAGTTTTTTTTGATTATTTGCAAGGAGTGACTTTTGGAGCATTTACAATGTGGACCTTTGATTTTTACTGCAGCATTTTTTTAGTCCGGAAAAAGGAGTGGCGGCTTAGCTGGATTATCTTGATTCTTTTAGTGACTGGTGCAGTCAGAAATCAAATCGGGATTTTTCTGAATACGAATTTTCCTATTTACAGCTTTATTCGCGCTCTCTTAGCCTTATCTAATACGTATATTGTGATTGCGATCGTTCTTCTGTCGTTTTATGGGAACATGAGAAAAAAATTTTTTTTGGCAGTACTTTTCTTTATCCCAATCTTTACTTCTGAAATACTTGCTAGTTCATTTATGTTGTCCATTTACCAAACGAACATGGGTGATATCACTTTGGAGAGTGAACTGTTTAGTCTAATCAACATATTAGCTGGTGTTTTGTGTTTTATGTTTGTAGTTGTTATTCGGATAACGTATCGTAAATTTGATTTTAAGGTGGTTGCAACTAGAACCTATCCGTTGGAACTGACTGTTCCTATTTTAAGTATGATAGCCTGCAGTTATCTGCTGCAATTCGGTTCATATATCTTTTCTTATATCGGTTTGATATTTTTGGCCATCAACGTGATTGCTTTGCTGGTGTATATACGACAAGAGCTGTACTATAAGCAAAATCAGAAGTACGCTTTACAGCGGCAGCTTGACAGCTTTCGTGATGCACATTATCGAGAATTGGAAGCTCATCAGAATGAAATCCGTGCTATCAGACATGATATCAAGAATCAGTTGATTGTTATGAATGCCTATATGAAGTCCGGATTAATAGAGAGAGCCGGTGAACAAATCAATACATTGATTGAACAGTTATATGAAAATGAAGGTTATTTTTTTACAGAGCATGTTGGTATCAATGGGCTTTTGACTGCCGTATGCAAAAAAGCACAGGAGGCAGGGATTACCTGTGAGTTTGATATCAATTTGCCTCGGGAAATCGAAATTGAAGATACCGACTTTGCCGCTTTATTAGGAAATATATTAGATAATGCGCTAGAAGCTTGTTATCATTGCGATAGTGCATCTTATATCAGACTTGATATGGTAAAACGAAACAATGTAGTGGTTCTATGGTGTGAAAATAGCATAGATGGTCAAGCAATGACGCTCAGCACACGCAAGAAGGATTATACAAATCATGGTATTGGCATGAAAATAATCCGACGAATTGTAGAAAAATACAGTGGTGATTTGCAATATCGCTTTGAGGATCAACGTTTTGTCTTGGAATTTACGTTATTTTTGTAGTGGAAAAAGAAGATATCTGTTTAAAAGCCATTTAGAGGAAGCACTCCTATGAGATTATAGGACAAGTAAAGCTTCTAGTTTTGTACTCAATGATCGAAATTAAAAATAACCTATTAAAAGAAACAAATTTTTCAGTTGAGCAGCTCGTGTTGCTTAACTGTTTTTTTATTTGCAGGTCTGAGACGGGAAAGTATGAAGGAAGCTTTTTGCTGGATGTTTATGACAGGAATCCCCTCTGTTTATGTCGATTACTGCAAATTGCTTTTTTTGCTATGTTATACTACTACGTACTAAAGAGCCGCTAAACTCAGCAATCTTATAAGTAAATTATCCGCTCAAAACGTAAATCATTGTAGAAACAGTTACTGAATAAAAAACTTGTTTTTACCTGGGGAAGGGAGTAGTTTGATGCAATCGATTGAAATGAACCAGGTCGAGAAAAATTTTGGCAATATCAAAGCTATCAATGGGTTGGATATAACTGTACAAGAAGGTCAGGTATGTGCATTTCTTGGACATAACGGCGCCGGCAAAACGACGACACTGCGGATGTTGTTAGGGCTGGTTCGACAGGATAAAGGGAGTATCTCTGTATTTGGACTAGATCCGAGAAAGAATGGTGATCAAATACGCGCGATGTGTGGTGTTCTAAGCGAAGAGGTTGGGTTATACGAGCCTTTATCAGTCTATGATAATTTGATGTATTTTGCAGATATTTATGGTATGCCTTGCAACGAAGCGAATCTTCGTATCAATTCGGCTTTAGAGCAGTTCGGAATTGCTGACAAGCGTGATTTGCCGGTCAAGGGGTTTTCTACAGGGATGAAAAAGAAGACCGCACTTATCCGTGCCATGCTTCATCGTCCACGACTGCTAATGCTGGATGAACCCACTAATGGCTTGGACCCGGAGGCTACTTTGGAATTACGTGAGATGCTCAAAAAACTTGCAAAGGAAAGTGGAGCGACTATTTTACTCACCACCCATAACCTTTCTGAGGTTCAGAAGATATGTGATCGAATCATTATCTTTCGACATGGACGTAATATTTTTACCGGTGACATCGACATACTGGAAAATGATCCGAATTATCAGAAAAATGGCACTTTTAATCTTGAAAAGCTGTATTTGGCACAGGAAAGTGGTATGAAAACATGAAAGTTCTATCATCGGTAATGCGTACCCAAAGAAAACTATTTTTCAAAGACAAGGGATTGTTGATATTTTATGGTCTAAGCATACTGGGGATTGGCGGAGTATTTCCTTTATTTTTCAAAGAGCTTGCGTTGCAGTTTACGCTTGCAGTTTTTATGTGTGTTACTATGCAAAAGCAATGGACAGCTGAAAGTATAGCAGGAGAACGAGAAGCTGGAACATTGGAATCTGTTATGACTACTCCTCTATCTACCAGTGGATTTTTACTTGGTAAAGCCTTGTACAATGTCATCTGTGCGCTTGTATATGCTGGAGCTATGGGAGTATGTATCTTTATCGTTCGCAGTTTTTCCGATACGTCTCAAGAAATGACACCTGTAAGCTGGATAGTCATTCTATGCGGCTTCTTATTTGTGATACTGGTTGCTGCGTTTTATGGCGTTTTATGTAGCTCAAAAGCAGAAACAATTCAACGAGCTGGAAGAAGGCCAACAATTTTGTGCTATGTGTTTTCGCTCTTTTTCGTTATTTTACTGACAGTTTTAACGAATCATGAAATCAATCAACCGAGGGGGCTATTAGTGATTTCTATCGGCTTCTTTTGTTCATCTGGAGGTGTCATCCTATACTCGGTTTTGAAAATCCTCCATATAGACAGACCTTCGATTATTGAAATTGAGAAACAGTCAAAGTATGAAATGATAACGATTTCAAGTAGGGGTCGCAAACATTTGGGAGATTCTCGAATACGTAATCAAGTAGAAGCCGTTTTTTTCCATGAGCTACATTACCTGAAAAGCCTAAAAATGCTGCAATTTCAATTTGGGATACTTACCCTATGCCCGGCAGGATTACAATTAACAATGTGGCTTATGTATGGGCTCAATGATTTGAGTTATTCTGTCCTGTTGCTTATTTTGATTATGCCTCGGATACCTACCAATTTGATTGCCTATTCGATTGGCGGAGAAAAGGCCTATAATACTGGAGAGACAATCCTTTCTACTCCTGTATTGGTGTCTGCTCTGTTTTGGGGCAAAGCGATAGTACCATGCTTTGTATCCATCGTGATGTTGTTGGTATCTGCAGCACTTCATCTGATTGCGGCAAACCTATTTTCTGTGATTGAAGGGACTCAGCTTTTATTTTACACGCCCAGTCAGCTTGTGCTGCTTATCGGTGTGGGGCTTGCGACTAGCTTTAGTATGGTTTTAGTATCGACCATTTTAAGTTTGAAAGCTAAAACTCCCCGAAAAGGTCTATACTACTCTACTTTTTTAGGTTTCGTGTTCTTCATGCCAGCTACAGTCATTAGTTACCAAACGAATGCCAGTTTAGGATGGTCACTTGTCTACTTTATTGTCCTACTATTTGTGAACATTTTCCTATATAACCGAGTCAAAAATGTCAGTCGTGATGAATTGATGACAAAATTATGATTCATTTTGATACTGATAAGCCGATTCGGAGATTCTCTATGTTGTCAGGGAAAAACGGCCTTCTAATCGTGTGGAATTAGTAAAACGTTCTAAAAAAGGAGGTTTCGAAAAATAACTGTGACAGTTGTGGTCGATAAATATAGCAGGTGTATAAAAATGGTAGGTGGTGAGGGGTGAAAAGGTAACAGAGCAATCGAAATTAGGGCTATTCATTTGGGGAAAATATTGGCTTCCACTGTTGTAATTATCAAGGAGAATGGCAATAAATCTGCTTTTTGATAAGTTTGAAGAGGTTAAAAAGCAGTTTAAATAATATTTAAAGAGGAGTGTGGAAATTGACGGTAAAAAAGAAGTTGATCCAAAAGCATTTAAAGAGACTGTGTGAGGATATTGGTGCTCGTCCGACAGGCTCAGAGGCGAACAAAGCAGCGGTAGCCTATGCAGCAGCGGAGCTTGAGAAAATCGGGTTTGAAGTTACATTACAAGAATTTCCTTGTCTAGCGTGGAAAGACGAAGGAGCAAGGTTAGAGGTCGATGGTGTGGTAGTAGAAACCATAGCTGCAGAATACTCGTTACCTTGTGATGTAGCAGGTGAAATTGTATATGTGGATACGATAGAAGGTCTGCGAGCAAGTGAACTGCATAGAAAAATTTGTATTATGAGTGGCGAGCTGTGTGAAGAACCGCTTATGCCTAAAAGTTTTACTTTCTGGAATCCCGAAAAGCATCAGGAAATTATTCGGCTGCTAGAGCAAAAGGAACCATTAGCAATTATAACGGTGAGTTTTTTACCGGATGTTGCAGTGCCAATCATTCAGGATGGGGATTTCAATATTCCATGTGCAGCTGTAAAAGGAGAAAGTGACCACATTTTGCGAGAAGCAACGTTTGCGAAACTTCAACTTTTTACAGAGCGTAAAGAATCCAATGGAAAAAATGTAATTGCTCATTATGGAGAGGGACCTCAAAAAATTTCATTTTCTGCACACATTGATACAAAACCTAATACACCAGGTGCGTTAGACAATGCCAGCGGGGTGGCAGCATTGTTAGTACTGGCTTCCAGTGTAACCAATATAGTAACTCCATATCAAATTGAAATTGTCCTATTCAATGGTGAAGATTATTACTCTACACCTGGTGAAAAGGCATACATGTCGACTTATTTGCAGGAACCAGATAAATTCATCTGTGCTTTCAATGTAGATGGTCTGGGAATGCAGGATAGCAAAACCTCTTATTCATTTTATGAATGCGGCGAAGAATTTGAGAAGCTTGTTTCTTCCTTTGCCCGTGACTTTCCTGATGTTGAGCAAATTGATCCTTGGCCGATGGGAGATCACATGTTATTTGCTGGATGTGGTATTCCAACAGTCGCTGTTACTGCATCAAATATCTTCATGCTTATGGAATCAGTAATGCATACACCAGCAGACAATTTGACCATTGTTGATAGTGATAAGATTGAAGCAGCTGTGAGTTTTCTTCTGGACTGCATTTAGAAATACGCTTTATTGTAAAAAATCTAATAAAAAAGAAAGAAGGAATGGCTATGGAGTGCAGAATTGAAAAAATGGACGCTTTTCGAGTTGTGGGAGTTAAGTTGACAACCACTACAGAAGGGGGAAAAGGCATGAAAGATATCCCTGTTTTTTGGGGAGAAGTGATGGAGCAGAAACAGCAGATACAGCTAGCTACTCTAATGGATACCATACCTTCGGGACTTCTAGGTGTAAGTGTCTATAACAGTGATGCAAACGATGCCAGAGTATTTGACTACTTTATTGCCTGCGCAACATCTAGACCTGTTCCGGAAGGGATGGAGGAGTATACAGTTCCTGCTGCTGAGTGGGCCGTTTTTCCTTGCTCACGAGAAAACATGGATCAAGTACAGGTAGATATTTTTAGTAAATGGATGCCAGCATCCGGCTATCGCGGACGAAATAGCGGATATGAAACAGGATATATCGCAGCGGGTGCACCCGATATCGAAGTTTATACCCAAGAGGGGGATGTTGAAATTTGGGTAGCTGTAGAAAAAATATGATTTTTCACAATGAGTAATAAAAATGAAGGAATATAATGCTCATTGCTTGTTCGATATTAAGTCATTGTTTGAGAACTGTAGCAGAGAAGGTTAGGGAAAAAGATATGTGCTTCAAGCAATAAGCCGGAATATGCGAAAATGGCTATACACATTTTCGCATATTCCGGCTTATTTTCGAGGGAGCTGCTTTTGGAATACCATTTATTCGGTTTTAAGGATGTCCAAAGTCTGGGATTTCGTTTATGCCCTAGATTAAGATGCTGAAAAGTATTTATTTGGTGCTTGATGCTAACCGTTTCTGTCGCAACCTCATGTTTTTTTAGTATGAATAATATGAGATGAGTTTCTTAATCGTTTCTCGAGAAAAAATCAAAGCAATATCATAAAATCTATTTTGAGTGACTATCTGCACCGATCAAAATTATAAAGTATGTTAATCGTTTTTGAAAGAACGGGCCGCGTATGAAAGAACAATTATATACTTTTATTCTGTTGGTATTAAAAAATTCAGTCTGTTTTTATCTGAGAGAAATCCGCAAATAAATATTAAGCACAAAATAATGGATTTTCAAAAATGAGCGTTTGTGAGAGGATGATTCTTAGTGCATTTTGACCATTTAGGATAACTCTTGGTGAATATTCTCAGAAACAGACGTTTTTTAAGAAAATAAAAGGTTCTCTCAAAACTGAGATAGCCAAAAAAGTTTATTGAAGAGAACGGGGTTAATTTGAATTAATAGTAGAGTATAGAAGTGTGATTGTCAACGCTGCTAGTAAACTAATCTGGGGGAATTTGAATGGATGTATCCGATTTCGACATTGAGTTAACAAGCGGGATTAAAAATTATGATATTGCTATTTATGATATTGCTATTAAAGAAGAGATTTATAAACAACCAGTTATTTTTCATGAAGTCCTTGGTTTGCACGTGATTTACGACTTCAAATATGATGGCTGTTGGGTTGTTGTTCAAAAAATAGATGTAGAAAACAATTTTTCTAAAAGCGAACGGTAAAAATTCCTGAAGCTGAAAATAGTTAGGCTTCTCAGAAGGTAGATATTGATAAATACTATTTATTTTTGAAATAGTTGAATATTTTTGTTATAGCTGTAGTAATCGCCAAAACAATGAGCGGAGAAATAATTTCGCTTCTAATAAAAGTAAAATCCATTTTCTGTATGATTGGAAGAGCAAAAAAAATAAAATAAATTGAAGGCGATACAATCATACTAACTAGGCTCAAAAAAATTAGGTCTTCATCAGGAAGAGTATTATGTTCAAAAGTTATTCGGACAAAAAAAGCAGAGATGAGTCCAATAGCTAGTACAATAATGTAACAAAGCAATAACGACTCAGGCATAAATTTAAAGAAAAACAGAGAAATTAGTATATTACATTGGAATGCTAAAGTAAGATCCTTAAATGACTTTGTATGGATTCTGAAAACAGGAGAAATAATAAGTGAATTAGAAGCAATAAAAGTCATTATTGCTGTAAGTGTAGAAAGCATATTCCAGAGAACTAAGGGTTGCTTGTCAGCGAATATATCACTAGTTAGTATAGTAAGATAGATTGTTGAAAATGCTAACATGTCTAAAACTACGTTCATAATCTTTTCTAACTTTCTCATAATGTTCTCCTTAGTGTAGTATTTACTACAATATAACAAAGTTTAAACATTAGTGGAATACTTTTTGTCTATAATTATTTGTTTAGCATTAATAAATATAATTAAGAAAGAATTTGAAAAGAAGAGTGAATCACAAAATCGTTAGAATTCACAAAAAGGATAAATTGGAGGAATAAAATTTTGGAAGATAGAATACGAGAGTTAGAAATTCAAGTGATGGGTTTGTCATTTATGAATGAGATGTTGATGGATAAAATAGGTGTTACAACAAAAGATATTCAGGATTTTGCAATAAAATGTTTAGACAATTTAGATAGTAATGAAAAAAATACCGATTTATATTACTCACTTATGGGATATACTTATCAGGAGAAGGCGGTTGAAATGTTGAAAAAAGATTTTGAGAAATCTTCAACCAAAAAAGATTGAAAGAGAGGTTAAAAAATGGATTTTGTCGTAAGTGGTCAATATTCTTCCCCTAAAGTATTATTAATCCATGCCATGTTAAACGATTCAACTTGTTTCGATGATTTAGCAGAAAAATTAAAAGAGAAATACTGTGTCATTAGACCTACGCTAGATGGTCATGATGGAAATACTGAATTTTCTAGTCTTAACGATCAAGTTAACAAAATAGTACAATACTTAACTAAGTATAATTGTTGTGAATTAGAGTTCATAATGGGTTCGTCTTTAGGTGCACTTGTTGCATTAGGTGTTTCAAGAGATTCAACGATTAAAGTAAAACAAACCATTTTAGACGGTATTCCTTTTTTTAAATTTGGAAAAGTGATTAAATCCATAGCTAAAGTCATTTTCCTCCAGATATGGAAGAAAAGTAGAAAACAACCAGATTATATGACAAAAAAATTTGAAGCTTCTTTCCCCGGGAGAGGTGAGAGGATGGTGGAAATCACCAGTACCATGACAAAATCAACTATAGAAAGATTAGTAGAAGCCTGCTATAGCAATGATTTATTTGTTCTGAATAAGACTAGTCAAAAAAATTTTCATTTTCTGTTTGGAAGTAAAGAACCCGCACGATTTAGTATCCGTAGAATTAAAAAAACTGGAAATGTAGATATTCAGATTTTTAATGGTTATGGACACTGCGAGTATATAAATAAATATCCAAATGAGTATATAGAAAAGATTTTTTCTATTTTAAAGCAATTTCCCACGCAAGAATAACTAAGAATTTTTTGTATCACTCATACTAAAAAAATACCCGTTTATAATAAATAAAGAATGAAAGATTTGGGAGGTAGACCAAGGATGGCTGTTACTATCAGACTTGAAGAAGAAAAAGATTATAGAATTGTGGAAGAAATAACCCGGGAAGCATTTTGGAATTTATATGTTCCAGGAGCTTTTGAACATTATATCGCGCATAACATTCGCAAACATGCTGACTTTATTCCAGAATTGTCCTTTGTCATTGAATTAGATGATAAAATTATCGGCAGTATTTTATATACTCGGGCGAAGGTTGTGGCCGAAGATGGGACGGAATATCCAGTCATCTCATTTGGTCCGGTTAGTATTTTACCGGAATATCATAGACAAGGGTTTGGACGTATGCTGATTGAGCATTCCATTAACGAGGCGAAAAAACAGGGCTTTAATGCCATTATCCTTGGCGGCTATCCGTATCATTATCAGCCATATGGATTTATCGGCAGTAAAAAATACAATATATCAATGCCTGACGGTAAATTTTATACAGGAATTATGGCTCTTCCTTTATATGAAGGAGCATTAGCAGGAATTAGCGGCAGCATTCACTTTTCAGAGTCGATGTATCCGGATGAAGCAAAGATGGAGGATTTCGACAAAACATTTCCGTCTAAAGAGAAAAAGGTTCAAGCGAGTCATCAGGAATTTGAAAAAGCAGCGACAGAGATAGACAATAATTTATATGATTGAGTAGTTAAATCAAAAAGCTTTAGAATCTCTCATGTGTGGGAAATTCTAAAGCTTTTATTATGTTGACTGATTGTAATTAAACAATCAAAATAAATGAGGATGAAAGCATAAGGCATAGTTAATTCTTATGGCTCAAAAATCAGTTGTGGCATTATCGTTTCCCATAAATCCCATATAAAAACATATCCATGATTTCATCTGTATATGGCAGGATTTTGTTATAAATGCCTTGGTCCTGCATCGAGGTAGTTAATAACTGCATGTACAGCATTAGCGCTGGAACAGATAAATCTTTACTAATCATCCCTTCCCTTTTGCCCTGTTCAAATAAAAGCAGATACAAATCAGTTCCTTTTTTCAAAAAATCCTTCATGGCAGGATTATTCGGTTTGCTGTATTCGGCCATCAGGGCTTCATAAAATTCAGGATGTATTTCTTTAGAAACCTGATTCTTGGTAAAAATCAAAAAATGCATCTTTTCTTCAAAGCCTTTATCAGAATGGACCATATGAAAAAAATCTTCATACATAGTATTTAAGTAAAGAAAGCAGGTTTGTGTTATTAGATTTTCTTTTGAATTAAAATAGTTAAAAATTGTAACCGGTGAAACCCCTGCTTGTTTTGATATTATCTGCACGGATGTATTTTTGAGCCCCTCAGATAGAAATAGGTGGAGAGCTGTTTTTAGAATGCTTTCTTCTTTTTGCTTTCTTCTTTTTTCAAAACCGTTCATCTAATCTGTCAGCTCCTTTACTATTGATATAATCTGTTTCAAGACCGCATGAAGCTTTAGCGTTTGCTGTAGATTCCAGATAAGTCTTAATTTTAATATAGAATATTATTTGAATTATTTCAATGATTAGAATACATAATTTGTTGCTAAAAAAAGTGAATCGGCGTATATTATGAATTATTAATAGTATTATAATTCATAATTAAATGGTTAGTGTTAGTGATGAAAGAGTACAGGAGGGGTAAACGTGACTAATGTTATTGAAATGACCAATGTAACCAAGCGGTTTGGACATTTTGAGGCGCTAAAATCTGTTAGTTTAACGGTGAAGCAGGGAGAAGTGTTTGGTTTTATTGGTCCAAATGGCGCAGGAAAATCTACAACGATTAAAACCTTGTTGGGAATTATTAAAGCGAACTCTGGTGAATCCAGTGTATTCTCAAAGGATTCTTGGAAAAATACTGTTGAAATTCATAAGAATCTCGCCTATGTACCAGGAGATGTAAACTTGTGGCCGAATCTGACAGGCGGTGAGGTTATTGACTTATTTATGTCTCTACAGGGGCGGCCAAATCCGCAGAAACGGGAAGAACTAATCAGAAAATTTGATTTGGACCCAACCAAAAAATGCCGTACTTACTCAAAAGGAAACCGGCAAAAGGTGGCTTTAATTGCAGCATTTTCTAGTGATGCAGACTTATTTATCCTTGATGAACCCACCTCTGGCTTAGACCCGCTGATGGAAAGGATTTTTCAGGAATGTGTAGAGGAAGTTAAGGCACAGGGGAAAACAGTGTTGCTTTCCAGCCATATTCTCTCCGAGGTAGAACGGTTGTGCGATCGTATTACGATAATTCGGGAAGGGAAAATTATAGAAACGGGTTCTTTAAATGAGATGAGGCATCTAACAAGAACTTTGTTGAAGGTAGAAACTAAAACGGCTGTACCAGAGCTGTCGAAACAGCCTGGTGTTCATGAGGTTACCGGAACAGAAACAGCATTCAGTTTTCAAATCGATTCTGAGCGGTTAGGTGAAATGATTGCATATTTGGCTCCCTTTTTAGTTGTTAAACTAGAAAGTACGCCCCCAACGCTGGAAGATTTGTTTATGAGACATTATGAGGATAAAGACGGCAAGCTGGAAGGGGATCGTTAAGATGAGCATCTACTTTTCAGGCTGGCTGAGATTACTGCGGCTGAACTTGCGCAGAGACCGCTGGCAGATTGGCTGCTGGCTGTTGGGATTGGCTGGTTTATCAATCACTGTAGCGGCAGCCTTTCCAGAGCTGTTTTCCACTCAAGAGGAACGGCAGGTAATGGCTGAGACAGTGAAAAATCCGGCCATGATTGCGATGATTGGCCCAAGTGAAAGCTTAGATAATTATACTCTCGGTGCTATGTTTGGTCATGAGATGACCTTGCTGATGGCTATTGCAGCGGCAATTATGATGATTCTGCTAACTGCAAGGCACACAAGAGGTGAAGAAGAGGATGGCCGGCTGGAAATGATTCGGGCTCTTCCTGTTGGACGTTTGGCAACCTTGATAGCTGTTTTTGCAGAAATGGTCATTATTTCTTTTTTTATTGCAGGAACTAATGGTGTTGGTGTAGGACTGCTGGGCATTGAGACCCTGCCGATGAGTGCTTCTATTTTATATGGCGCTGCGTTGGCCGGTGCGGGTTTGGTGTTCTCTGCTGTAACAGCGGTATTTGCTCAGCTGGCAGAAACCAATCGGGGAACAGTTGGTTTTTCCTTAGGTATTTTAGGTGCCGCTTATCTCTATCGGGGTTTTACAGATTTGAGCAATAAACAGCTGTCCTGGCTGTCGCCTTTGGCTTGGGTTTATAAGACTGAGGTTTACGTGAACAATAACTGGCTTCCGATCGTCTTAAGTATCGTCTTTGCACTCTTGGTATTTGGCTTAGCTGCTTATCTTAACAGTATTCGAGATTTAGAAGCAGGCTTTATTCCTCAAAGAGCTGGTCGAAAACATGCTGGCAGATTTTTGAAAAGCAGGATAGGCTTCAGTCTAAGCTTGATGAAGACCACACTAATCAGCTGGGGTGTTGCTCTTTTGATTGCTGGGGCAAGTTATGGTTCATTTTTCGGTGATTTAGATAGCTTCTTCCAATCAAATGAAATGCTGGTTATGCTGCTGCCGAAGAACAGCAGCTACTCGTTAACTGAACAGTTTATGACGGTATTAATGGTCATTCTTGCTATTTTGAGTTCTATTCCTGTATTAAGTGTGGGGTTGAAGATTTATTCAGAGGAAAAGAAAGGTCGTTTAGAGCAGCTATTTTCAAAAGCAATAACTAGGTATCAGCTGTTTGGCGGGTATTTAATCATAGCTGTCGTTGCTTCAGTAGTCATGATGGGAGCAGCAATCACAGGTTTGTATATAGCCTCCAGTAGTGTAATGACGACACCAATTGCTTTAAATGTGATGCTTCAATCCGGTTTTGCTTATCTGCCTGCTATCTGGTTTGTTCTTGGAATGGGTGTGTGTTTAATCGGTTTTCTGCCAAAATGGAGCAGCTTGATTTGGGCATATCTGGTCTTTTCATTTTTTGTTGATTATCTTGGCAATATGCTGAATATTCCTGAGTGGGTTAACCGTATCTCTGTATTTAGCTATATTCCAAGAATACCAGTTGATTCTATGGATTGGTTCCCTTTGCTGATAATTTGTGGAGCAGCAGCAGTGTTGACAGCTGTTGGTCTTGTTGGCTATCGTCAGCGGGATATTAAAGGATAATAAAAAGAAGAATGGGTAACGGAACAGGTGTGCCGCAATCATCCTTTAGCTGGCGAGCTGTAGCTGGATTTTTTCGGTGAAACAGATGATTATGTTGAGAATAGAGAAGATGGTACACTTGGCATGAAAATAGATTCAGACGATAAGAAGTGTGTGGGGAGTCCGATTATGTTTGTCTGCACTTCGGGAAGAATGGTTGTCTTCAAACGGCTAGCTAATCTTTAACGAAGGTAAGAATCCTTGTACCCAAATCATCTTTCGATTAGGGGAAGGTGAAAGATTTTCAGTGAATCCATATGATTTTTCCTTGCACAAGCTTTGACTGGAGTATGCAGCAAGAGATGTCTAATACAATCAAAAGAAAAGAAGGAGTGATTCATGATGACCCATAAATTTGGCAGCTGCTTATGGCTGAAAGAAAAACCTCAGGAAACAGCGGACTTTTATTTATCGGTTTTTGAAGATGCCCGTCAGACAAATATCAGCTATTTTGTAGATGATCTTCACGGAAGCAAAGGAGATATTTTGACAATTACTTTAGAGCTAGGTGGTCATGAATTCTTTTTACTAAATGGCGGACCTGATTTTACTCCCACACCAGCAGTCTCATATGTTGTGACGGTAGCAACGGAGGCTGGACTTCGTAAGCTGTGGGCGCAGTTAAGTGCTGAAGGAGACGTTTTAATGGAGCTGTCAGAGCTTCCCGGAATTGGTCTTTTTGGCTGGACTAATGACCGGTATGGTTTTTCATGGCAATTAAAACTAGCGAAAGGCAAACAGACCATCACGCCAGCACTTTTGTTTGCTAATGAACTGTATGGAAGAGCGGATGAAGCAATGACCTATTGGTTCGATGCTTTTGGTCAGGGGGAAGTTTTGTCCAGGGTGCCGGATAGTAATGGCAATATTCAGATAGCGGAATTTCAACTATATGATCAGCATTTTTATAGTATGGATAGTGAAGTTTCCCATAACTTTGGCTTTTCAATGGCGAATTCCTTCTTTGTTTATTGTGAAAATCAGAAGGAAATTGATCGATTGTGGCAGCGTATTGCTCTAGATGGTGCTGAGTATCCCTGTGGCTGGATGCAGGATAAATTTGGTGTTGCTTGGCAAACAGTAACAGAAGATATGAATCAGCTTTTTGATGCTGCTGATTTTGAAAAAGCCTATCAGACAACGATGGCTATGTATGAAATGAAAAAAATTGATATTGAATTATTAAGAAAAATCCACCGGGAAGCGTAACGCACGACGGGGGAAAGAGGAAATCCGATGGTGTTGTTGACTTCGGATTTTTTTCTTTACACCAGTTCCTAGAAACAGACTACCTGAAATGATATAATTTTTAAAGTAGTGTGCGGCTAAATAAGGCTTGAAAAAAAGCCTACAGGAGCCTGTTGTAGAATAAATATAGATGCTATTGAAGCTGCGGAGAGAAGGTGGCGGTTATCGATTTAGATACAATGTGTCGGCAGGTTGAAGAACGATATCAGCTGTACAAGCCGATAAAAATGACTGAAGCAGCCTACGCCAGCTATCTTTTCAGATTAGTTGAACTAGAAAGAAAAATAATCGAGCAGGATGGTTGGGACGAGCCGGCATTGCGGGCCTGTATTTTCTGGTTGAAGAAAAAGGTCGAAGAAGTACCCGAAGAAGCCGAAACACTTATTCAACAGCTGGAGCTGGAAGCTAGGCAAATAGGGACAGTTGGTTATTCCCGGCTATTTTACGGAAGTCAAAAGGGCAATCGGGAAAAAGTTCGGCTGCTGCTGCGACAGCTAGGCAGTAGGATGGATGAACATAATCAGCTGCAACTGTATGGAACCCATAGGATTTCATTGAGTATAGCGCCCCACAGTCAATTTTTAGAGGAGCTGGCTGCGTGTGTCAAGAGAGGGTATCCCTCCGGGCTGCTTGTAGATGCAGATGAAGGAACTAGTAAAAGGGAAATTCAGATGGTTCATCAGCTTCGACATTATATTGACCGGCAGAATTTATTTTATATTCGAGCGAATTATACAGGAGAAACGGATTATGATAAGCTGCTGAGCTATGCACGATTAGAGAGACAAAAACTTATCTACAGAGATACGGCCCGTTTTCATAATCGAATGAGTCGAAGTCAAGTGGCAGCTGTTTCAAAAAAGTATAAGAAAAACCAAGTAGCGAAGCAGGCTAATGCTAAAGTGAAAACTGCTAATGGGTTATCTGAATTTATTATTCATGTTGAAACAGGTGAATTTATTTCTCAATGGAACCAGCTTCGAACCCAAGATGGCTTGCCTGTATTTATTGAACAGGCTGGCGCGGTAACAGGAATTAGGCATCAGCTGATTGATAGCTCGGTGAGCAGCTATGACTTGAAAGGCCGCTCTGGAAAAGAGATTGCGGATACAGAGTCCTTCAACTATGATTCCGGTTTTCTTGATTGGCTGCCTTGGCGACGCAGACATGAGCGCTATGACATGAAGCCGGGCGGACAGGAAAAGCTGGACAGCGATATACGAAAAAGAGCTAAAAAGGAATGGCCCTTTCCCAAAAGATACCGAGAAATCTACTGGAGCGAAAAAAGTATTTTCCGGCAGATAAAAAAAAGTTAGAACTAGTGTTTATTGGAATAGAATGTTTGAAAGTTATATGGAGGGACAAGAATGGAAAGAAAAATGTTGATTGAGCTGTTGTCAGAGACATTGTTGTGGGAGATTGTGTCGCTGCATGCAGAGGAGTTGGAGCGTGTGAAGCCGCTGTTGAAAACTCTTGAGTATGTCGATCAGAAAAAAGCGGCGGCAGTCAATCGCTCTGAGGTTTTCCATACAGATAGTTTTGAGGTGAAGTCATGGGGCGTAGAAGGAACGAAGCTAATTATGGATTTTGAGATGCCGTTTGTTTTGTCTCTTTGGCAGGAGGAAGAGTGCTTGTTTCGGTTGAGTGCTTCTGCAGCAGGAAGCTGCATGATTCCAGATGTGGGGAGTTGGGACTGGTCTAAGCTGGACTGGGAAAGCTTGGATAAGCTAGAGATGCTAAAGCATGCTCACTTAGTCGATATAACAGGCATGAGATATACGAATGTTGAGTGTGATGATATCAGTTTGTTCTAAAAATATAAATCCCGTAAAAGATTTAGGTATTGCTGCCATTTTCAAAATCTTTTGCGGGATTTGTATATGTTTCGGACTTTAATAAATTTTAAGAATTATTCTTGTTAGTACGAAACCGCAGTTTGACAGGGTTTTATCTTTTTTTGTAATTGAAAAACAATAGATTTTTATCGATTATCAATAAAAATCTATTGACCAACAGTAAAATGTCACTTATGATAAATGTACCTGAGGGAGGGAATAATGCATGCATTGGACTGATAAGCAATCAATCCGGCTATCTGCGTGGTGTATCTATATTTTGGGGCTTTTGATTCTTTTGGCTATGGTTTTCATATCTGTATTTATTGATATTGTTATTCCGGACTATGCCATCTCAAGAGATAACCGAATGTTTTTCATACTCACGTTGGAGATATGTCTGGCAACAGGTTTAGCTATCCTGTTTTTGCTGTACCAACTGATTCAAAACATTGATAACAATCAAACCTTTACTGAAAAAAATATTAAGCTGTTGAGAGGAATTAGCTGGCTGTGCTTTTTAGAAGCCTTGTTCCTGCTGGTTTCAGGAAGCTATTACTATCCTTGGTTTTTTGTAGCCGGGCTAGCTGCTTTTGTTGGCGTTATTGTAAGAATAATTAAAAATGTGTTCTGCCAGGCACTTTTAATTAAGGAAGAGAACGATTTTACAATATAATGCCGATAATTGTAAATATTGATGTAATGATGGCAAAACGAAAGATGAGTGCCGGTGAACTGGCAGAGAAAATTAATTTAACACCAGCTAATCTTTCGATTTTGAAAAATAATAAGGCTAAAGCAATACGTTTTAGCACGCTGGAAGCCTTATGTCGGGCACTGGATTGTCAGCCGGCAGATATCTTGGAGTATCGAGAGGATGAATGATTTATGGAAATGGGTCATGGAAATGAGTTGGAGGAAGAGCTGCAGGAGAAGCCAAAGCCGACCCTTCAGTTTGAAACGAAGGACATTATCTTTAGTGTAGTAAGTATTTTGATTGCTTTCTTCGCATTGGAAATGATTGTACAGAATCGAGGAGGCGTCTGGGTAACGTTGTTGACGGGCATTTTTTGTCTCGCTGTATTTATTTATGGTAAATCACAAAAGCTGACGATGAAATGGTATCATTTCGGCTTTATGGCATTTAATCTATTGTTGGGGATCTCATTTTCACTGTTTGAAAATAAGCTGCTGCTGGGAACAAATGGGCTATTTCTCTTTATGAGCTGTATGTATTGGGTGTTAGTATTATCTGGTTCCAGAAGGACAGGGCGTTTGGATGATCAGCTGATATTTGACTATCTTGATGGCTTTTTATTGCGGCCTCTGAAAGATTTTTCTGCCAGCTTCTCCATCTATCAGTCGATAGGGAAAGGCAATAAGAATTTGAAGTATATGCTGGCTGGAATTGCTGTCTCGCTGCCGGTAGTATTAGTTGTTGTTTCCTTACTGGCAGGTGCAGATACGATGTTCGATCATTTTATCTACCAGCTGGTAGGGAGTATTTCAGAAAATGTTATGGAAAATTTAATTACCTTTATTTTCGCAGTTCCAATTGGCTTTTATCTGTTTCTCTGTATTTATAGAAACATGAAAAAGAGTCAAGTTCGTCATTTTGCACTGCCGCTGCTTAAAGGACCTGATGTTCTGTTCTGGACGATACTAACAATCTTTATTTCAATTTATCTGCTCTTTTTCGGAACTGCAATTTACGGATATCTTAGCTTCAGTAAAGGTTCATTTGCTGGTCAAAGCTTATCCGATTATGCTAGAGAAGGCTTCTTCCAGCTACTGGCAGTTGCATTGATTAATGTTCTTATATTTGGTGTGATTAATATGTTCAGCAGCAACTCAAAAGGAATCAAAGTTGGGCTAACACTAATTGGTGTTGAAACACTTGGACTGGTTGTACTGGGATTGGCGAAAATGAAGCTGTATATTGATTCTTTCGGATTGACTGTTTTACGCTTTAATACTTCGTGGTTTATGCTGCTGCTGTTTGTTTGTGTCTGCGTTTTTATCGCAGCGTTATGGCAGCAGTTTAACTACCTGCGTCTAATTGTCCTTTTATTAGGCAGCTGTATGTTGTTTTTCAGCTTTCGCAACAGCGGTAAAGAGATTATTAACTACAACTACGAGCACTATCAGCAAGGGAATTTATCAGAGTTAGATGTCAGTGTTTTTTATACACTAGGAGTTGCCGCTGTTCCTGATGCGGTAAAAATCTATGAAGAGACTGATGATGTGTATTTAAAGGAAGAATTGGAAAATTACTTTTGGATGATGAAGGCGTATGTTGAGGACACACCAGGAAAGATTAATCTCCAGCGCTCACAAGCAATGACCTTAATTGAAAAAACATTGAGTTAACTATCAGGCGAAGCTGTTGAACAATCCTGTAAATTTTGTTAAAGATTCTAGTGAAGCTTTTACAGAGTTTATGTTGGAAAATGTTTAGCAGCTTTTTTTGTAAAAAGCATATTTTTAGAAGCCAGTTGACGGAGTAAGATATAATAAAGAAAAAAGGAGGCAGGGTTATGGAAATTAAAGCGGAAGTGATTATTTCAGAAAAAAAGGTGTGTATTCAACTGCCGGAAGCTCTGGGAAAAATAGTCATTAGTGAAAAGGTTAAAAAGAAATTAGTCATAGACGAACCTGCAGTTTATGTTTTATTAAAGGATAAAGCGGTCGTTTCAATCGGTCTTGCTGAAACAGCAGTGCAGGCTTTAACTGATTACAATCAAAGTATTTTGTTCATCCCTCCTGTCTGGGATGTGGAGCCTGATTATCTAAAACAGTTTTTACTTACGGTGGCGATAGAGAACGGCGTTTACTCAGGAGAAGAGCTGGAAACCATCAAAATTCCTGTGAATCATGAAAAGGCATTAAGAAGCTATGTGGAACAAATTTCACTGGTATTAGAAAAATTTGGTGTTTCTTTAAATAAGAAAGTCGAACCTGAAAAAGTAAAGGCGAAGCCTGCGAAAGCACGTCACCGCTGGACTAAGGAAGTCAGCCAGATAGAGTTCACAGTAGCATTTCGGGAAAGTAAAGGAACGGTTTTCTGGCAGAAAAGAAATGAGATGCTGTTAAAGGCCGGAGCGATATTGAAGAAAGAACCTGAACTAAACAAAGATGGTTCTTTAGGTTATAGTGGGAAATATGGAGAAAAGCTTCGAGCGGACTATCAGGATAAAATTAAAAACTTTAAAACAACCGAAGACATTGTTTTAAAAAGTGTGAATGAATTAGGTCTGTTTTTATATTTCGGCGGAACCAATGGCTGGTTGGAACTAAAGGATGCTGACGGGAAAACGATGAATGAATGGACCGTGGTTGAATAATGAAAGATGAGATTGTGACAAAAAGGATGTGCCTTAAAAAATTGTATTTTTCATGTACAATTTTTTAAGATACATCCTTTTGTTTTAACCTTTTTTCGACAATAAATACGTAGAGAAGCGCCGGCAAAGAGTCGCCCCGCCTCCTCGACAGCCTATTTAAGAAGCAAGATACTAAACAACGCCAGAATTGCTGGTCCGCCTTGTTTGATAATAATTGATTTTGAACTGGTTAATCCGCCGTAAATAGCAACTGTAATGATGATGATTAGAAAAACAGCAGCCATTTCAAGAGGATTGCTGGAGAAAAATATGCTATAGAGCAATCCAAGTGCCAGCATGCCATTGTAAACACCTTGATTTTTCAATAAGGTATTGATGGTTGTATCTCTTAGCTGTTCAGTTTTTACATTAAAAGTTTGCGCTGTTTTTGCTGAAGTTGTAGCAAGTGTTTCCAGATAGAAAATATATAAATGTTCCACTGCCACAAGTCCAACTAAAAGCATTGAAATCAGAGACATAGCTTTTCCTCCCTATTTCCAGTCGGTAAATTTCTCAGGTGATAATCTGATTGATTCATAGCCTTCTTCAGCAGCCTTACCAATAGAAAGAATCATAACCGGTACGTAGCGTTCAGAATCCAAATCAAAAGCAGCAGCTAGCTGATCTGCTTCAAAGCCGCCAATCGGATTTGTATCATAGCCATGTGCTCTGGCCACGAGCATTAACTGCATTGCTAATAAGCTGCTGTCGATTTTTACAACATCATTCATTTTTTCTTTAGAAAAGCTTTCATAATAAGGTAAAATTGCAGCCAGCTGCTGATCACGAACCTCAGCCGGCATTTTTCCTAAATCAACAGCAGTATCATAAATTTCTTTTCCATAGCTATAGCATTCTAAATCACCAAAAATTAAAATCATTGCTGAAGAAGTATCATTTTGATTTGTATTAAAACGGATTAAGGGCTTTAGCTTATCTTTGCCTTCCTGTGATTCAACAACCACAAAGCGCCAAGGCTGCATATTAACTGAAGAGGGAGCAGTAGCAGCTTCTGCCAGCATTTCCATCATTTCCTCTTTCGATATTTTGACCGCTGGATCATAGGCCCGAATAGAACGGCGGTTTTTTAGTAAATCTGAAAAATCATTGTTTTTAAAAGTTGTCATTTCTTTTTATCCTTTCTTTTTTGAAATCATTTCTTCAACAGCTTCTGCCTGACGGTTAAAATCAGTAAGAAACTGGATAAATGAACACATTTGCTCTGGCGAATAGTCACGGAATAAGGAATCAATCAGCTCAGACTTATTTCCTGCGCACCCATGAAGCACGCTTTTTCCCTCGCTAGTTAGATACACTAAGACTTCCCGGTTATTTTCAGGATTTCGTTCTCTGGATATATAGTTCTTTTCCTCCAGAATTTTCAGATGCCTAGCAACAGCAGCTTGATCAATCCCTAGCTTTTCCTGCAGTATTCGTTGAGAAACAGCTTCTTTTTTTGCCAGCTGCAGCAGTAGTTCATATCTCGTTAAGCTAATGTTCATCTGAGATTCAAACAGATGAGTGATGTGCAAATCCGCCTGCTTCAGAAGAAAAAAGATTTCACTGTAGGCTGCGTTTTCCATCATTTTCTCCTCCTTTTTAACGAATGACTAGTCAACAGTTGATGAGTCATATTATAGTCCAACTTACTTTTAAGTCAAACATTTAGGCTTGCGTACTCTTTGATTTTATTGATTAAAGATGAAATAATGGTTGTTAGTAAACGCTCTCATGAAAAGTGGAATAGTTGAATATAATAGAATAAGAAGTTTTCAGAAATTTTCCTTGACCTTTTCTAAGAGAATGTCGTAAAATAGTTAGGCAACGAACTATTTAAGAAGGAATGAATTATGAGTAAAAAAACAGCGTTACGAGTCAAAATTGTAGCAAATGAGCTGAATCGAAAAGTTGCGGAGCTATTAAAGGAAGACGGTGAACCTTCTTCCGGAATTCAGATGCGTATACTGAATTTCATTGACAGAAAGAACCATAAAGAAGAGCCTGTTTATCAAAAGGATATTGAGCATGAATTTGATATTCGTCGCTCTACAGCCAGCGGTATCCTGCAAAGAATGGAAAAACGCCAGCTGATTGAACGTCAGAGCTGTAAGGATGATAATCGTCTGAAGGCTATTTTTTTGACGCTAAATGGTCAGATAAAGGTAAAGGAAAATATCTGCAAGCTGGAAAAATTTGATAAACAGCTGATTCAGGATATTTCTGAAGAAGAGCTTGAAACATTTTTCAATTTATTGGAAAAGCTATCCGATAATTGTAAAAAAATAGAAATTGGGGAAGGTAGGCGAACTACATGATAAAAAAATTACTTGCTAATGTAGGTGAGTATAAAAAAGAAAGCATCATCACTCCGATTTATGTGACTGGTGAAGTTATCTTAGATATTATTATTCCTTTAGTCATGGCGATGATGATTGATAATGGTATTGAAAAAGGCGATACGAAAGCAATTTTGATGTATGGCGCGTTATTATTCGTATGTGCAGTTATTGCATTGTTTTTGGGCGCGATGTCCGGCCGTTATGCAGCCGTAGCGTCTGCTGGTTTTGCAAAAAATTTGAGAGGCAATTTATTTAAAAAAATTCAAGGCTTCTCATTTTCCAATATTGACCGGTTCTCAACATCCAGTTTGATTACACGGATGACAACAGATGTAACCAATATTCAAAATGCCTATCAGATGATTATTCGTTTGTTAGTAAGAAGCCCGTTGATTTTCATTTTCTCATTAGCGATGGCTTTCAAGATTAACAAAGACTTATCTGTCATTTATTTAGCGGTAGTACCATTTTTGATTATTGGGCTGGCACTGGTCATCTATTTCGCCCATCCGATTTTTGAAAAAGTTTTTCGGATTTACGACCGTTTGAATAATGTGGTACAGGAAAATCTACAAGGAATTCGAGTAGTAAAATCTTATGTGAGAGAAGACTTCGAAGATAAAAAATTCAAAACAGTATCAAAAGATATCTACAAGAATTTTTCTAAAGCTCAAAGTATAGTTGCCTTCAATAACCCTGTGCTGCAGTTTGCAGTGTATACCTGTATGCTGCTGATTTCATGGCTGGGGGCAAAATTTGTAGTGGGCAGTACGCTGACAACAGGAGAATTGATTAGTATGTTTACGTATACTATGCAGATTTTGATGAGTCTGAACATGCTTTCCATGGTTTTTGTTATGGTCATTATAGCCCGCACTTCTGCAGAGCGTGTCACAGAGGTTCTGTCGGAAGAAAGTGATTTGAAGAATAATGCAGATCCATTATACGATGTACCCAATGGATCAGTGACGTTTAAAGATGTTTGCTTTAGCTATGCCAACGATCCGGAAAAGCTGGCGTTGATGCATGCTGACATGAGCATCAAGCCTGGTGAAGTCATCGGGATTGTCGGTGGAACAGGTAGTTCGAAATCGACTATGGTTCAGCTGATTCCCCGATTATATGACGTGACCAACGGAGTTATTGAGGTTGGTGGTCATGATGTTCGGGACTATGATTTGAAAACACTGCGGGATCAGGTAAGTATGGTGCTGCAGAATAATGTACTATTTACTGGAACGATTAAAGAAAATCTCCGCTGGGGAAATGAAGATGCTACCGATGAAGATATCATCAGAGTCTGTAAAATTGCCCAAGCTGACGGATTTATTCAGGAGTTTCCTGATAAGTACGATACAATGCTTTCTCAAGGCGGAAACAATGTGTCAGGCGGACAAAAGCAGCGGTTATGTATTGCCAGAGCACTGCTGAAGCAGCCTAAAATCCTAATTATGGATGATTCAACAAGTGCTGTCGATACAAAAACAGATAGGTTAATTCGAGAAGGAATGAGAAAAGAAATTCCGGGAACAACAACCTTTATTATTGGTCAGCGGGTTTCTTCTGTTCAGGATTCCGACAGAATTATTGTAATGGACAAAGGAATGATTAATGCAATCGGCACACACGATGAACTATTGGAAACAAATCCGATCTATCAGGAAGTGTATGAATCTCAGCAGAAAGGATTTGGTGAAGATGATGAATAATCCGAAAAAAGGTGCACGCGGACCACAACAGCCGCTGAAAACACTAGGCCGTCTGTTTTCTTATATGTTTCAAAAATATAAGTTTCTTCTAATTCTAGTGATTGCCTTCATCCTGATTAGTACGTATGCAAATGTACGTGGTTCTCTGTTCCTACAGGTCGTTATTGATGATCATATCACTCCGCTTTTAGGACAGTCGAATCCAAATTTCTCTGGTCTGCTGAAGGCTATTACAACAATGGCCTTTATCTATGGCATCGGAATTTTATCCAATCTATTTTATAATCTGATTATGGTTCGAATTAGTGAAGGAACACAAAAAGAAATTCGTGATCAGATGTTTACCCATATGGAAACACTGCCGATTGGTTATTTTGACTCAAATTCTGATGGAGATATCATGAGTCATTTTACTAATGATACGGATACGCTAAGGCAGATGATTTCACAAAGTATTCCTAATCTGCTGGCAGCGGTTGTCAGCTTTGTCAGTGTCTTTATTGCTATGTTCACAATCAGTGTTCCGCTGACGTTAATCGTGATTGTCTCAGTAGGTATCATGATTCTAACCATTCGGACAATTGCCGGTCGAAGTGGCAGATACTTTGGTAAGCAGCAAAAAGATTTGGGAAAAGTAAATGGTTATATTGAAGAAATGATGCATGGACAAAAAGTTGTTAAAATCTTTAATCATGAGCCGAAGGTTATTGAAGAATTCAATGAAATCAATGAATCACTTCGTGAGAGTGCCACACAGGCCAATAAATACGCGAACAGTCTAATGCCGATTATGATGAACCTGTTGAATATTCAGTATGTACTGCTGGCCATTATCGGCGGGTTATTCTCAGTCTATGGTATTTCAGGCTTAACGATTGGGATGATTGCTTCCTTCCTGCAGCTAAGCCGGTCATTGAACATGCCGATTAGTCAGGTCTCTCAGCAAATTAACTTTGTTATCATGGCACTGGCAGGTGCTGACCGCATCTTCAAGCTAATTGATGAGAAGTCAGAAGTTGACGATGGGTATGTAACCTTGGTTAATGTAACACGTCAGGAGAACGGCGCCTTAGCAGAAAGCCAAGCCCGGACGGGACTATGGGCTTGGAAGCATCCCCATGAAGATGGAACAGTTACCTATACAGAGCTGACAGGGGATGTTCGGTTTGAAGATGTATCCTTTGGTTATGTAGAAAATAAAAGGGTTCTAAAAGATATTCAGCTTTATGCAGAGCCAGGTCAGAAAGTAGCCTTTGTGGGTGCAACTGGTGCGGGTAAAACAACTATTACCAACCTGATTAATCGTTTTTATGATATTCAGGAAGGAAAAATCCGTTACGATGGAATCAATGTCAAGAAAATTAAAAAGCATTCTCTGAGAAGATCTTTAGGGATTGTCTTACAGGATACACACTTGTTTACTGGTACGATTCGAGAAAATATTCGTTATGGAAAACTTGATGCTAGTGATGAGGATGTTGTTGAAGCAGCTCAGCTGGCAAATGCAGAGGTCTTTATCAATAACCTGCCTGATAAATATGATACAGTCATTACCGGAGACGGAGAAGGCTTGTCACAAGGGCAGCGCCAGCTTTTAGCTATTGCCCGGGCAGCGATTGCTGATCCGCCGGTGATGATTATGGACGAGGCGACTTCTAGTATTGATACTAGAACAGAGAAGCATGTTCAGGCGGGGATGGATCGTTTGATGAACGGGCGGACCGTTTTCGTGATTGCCCATCGTCTGTCAACCATTCAAAATTCGGATGTTATTATGGTAATGGACCATGGTCGAATCATCGAACGCGGCAGTCATGATGATTTATTAGCTGAAAAAGGTGTTTATTATCAACTATATACTGGAAAAGTTGAATTAGATTAATGTAACGTGAAAAAGGAACCGTATAAACCATCGTTTTCTCTAGAAAATAAGATGGCTTATACGGTTTTTCTTGTTAGTATTCTGTTCTGATTAATAGGAGTAAAACGTCCTGTTCCCTATGCAGAAAGAGTATGAGTAAGATCCCCTCAACTCATTTTTCTATACGCTATTCTTTCAGCTTTTGATTTAGAACGATTAGTTTGCAGCCAATAGCGCATCGATATCTGCGGTCATTTTTAGCGGATTAGTTTGAGGTGCATAACGCTGCACAACTTCGCCCTGCTGATTCACCAGAAATTTGGTGAAGTTCCATTTTATCGCACTACCCAATGTACCGCCCGTTTCTTCCTTCAAATAGCTGAACAGAGGCAACGCCTCTTTCCCATTTACCCGGCACAGCTGATGCATCGGGAAGGTTACTCCATAAGTTAGGCGGCAGGCTTCCGCAGCCTCCTGACCATTTTCAAGCTCTTGTTTAAATTGATCGGATGGGAAACCCAGAACAACTAAACCTTGATTCTTATACGTTTTATATAATTCTTCCAGTTGTTCAAACTGAGGTGCCAGTCCACATTTTGTTGCGGTATTTACAATAATTAGGGGCTGACCTTTATAGCGGTCAAGTGAATAGGTTTCTCCGTTTTCAAGTGTTGCTTCAAAATCATAAATGGACATGCAAATCCCTCTTTTCCTGTATCTGTCTGTGTAATTCCTGCAAAAGCTTCTATTGCAAGTTTTTATATTATCAGTATAGTACGAAATGAGGAATAACACACGGTAAACAGCTCACTTGCACCTTTCAAATGTGAAGAAAAGTATAGCTGGTTTTGGCGTAGTAGGGCTTATCTATTGTAATTAGAGCAGCTTCTAAATCGTTTGCTGGAAGCTGTGTTTCAAAAGTAATACCTGCATATCTCGGATAACAGCGCCCGTCAATGCTAAAGGCAGGTTGTTCCTGATTAAAGGTGAAAATGACTGCGGCCGGCAAGGTCGTTTTAATGCGAACGGCTCGGCCGTTTTTTTTATGCCGAATTAGTCCCTCTTTTTTCTCTCCCAGTTTAAACGTTGTATCCAGACCACCGTAGGCTGCTAGATTACTTAGTGATTTTCCTGTAGGCTGAGTAAAATCCCATTGGCTGTTGGTCGGAATAGATGAAAGTCCGGAAATCAGTTTTTGCTCATTCTCCAAATAGTAAGCTGTACTATCTAGGTAAAGTGAATGGCTTTCGACAGAGTCAAAGAGATTGCCGTTCAAGTTAAAATAGATATGATTAGTTGGATTAAAAAAAGCTGTACGCTCTGTACGAGCGGTGATTTCCATAGTCAGCTGTTTTGATAATGTTAGAGAATAACAAACTTCAGCCTCCAACTGATTTTTCCTATCAGAAAAAGAAAAAATAAGCTGAGCAGTATCCTCTGTTTGCTGAATGGTGTATCGCCATAGCTGCTTATCATAACCCGCTGTTCCCCCGTGAAAATGCAGCGGGGCTCTATTTTGTTCTAGGCTGGTATGACGAGGATGATATCGTCCTGCTAAAGGAGCGACAACTGCTCCTGAATAGGTTCGCTCTTTTATCCATTCCAACGGATTGTCAGGTATTAATGTCACATTTTCATAGTTTTTGTTCTTATCTGAAAATTTTATTCCATAAATAGCACTCCCTAAATTGCTAAAGGTTACAGAGAACTCATCTTCTATTGAAAAGCTAATGAAATGAACGTCTTCGGTGACTTTTACTTTACTTATCTGGATCATGTGGTCAGCCCCTTTCAAAATTAGTATAGCATATTTAAGAATATTTTTTTCATAAATGTTGACATTTTTTGAAAATATTGTATTATGTGTGTAAGCGCTAACCTATTAAGGAGGAATTTCAGATGATTCATGTAAAGGATTTGAAAGAATCTTACGATGTCATTGTTGCAGGAGGAGGGATGTCTGGTGCCTTTGCTGCAATTGCTGCAGCAAAGAATGGAGCGAAGGTACTAATCATTGATCAAAATGGCTATTTTGGCGGAACGTTGACTGCGAATGGTGTTGGACCAATGATGACATTTTTTGCAGGCGAAAAACAGGTAATTCAAGGATTAGGGGAAGATATGGTTCAACGTCTCGTGAAGCGGGGCTACTCGCCAGGACATGTGTTGGATTCAACGAATTATATTTCCTATGTTACGCCTTTTTCTGCAGAGGGTTTAAAAATGGTGCTGGATGAGATGGTAACGGAAGCTGGCTGCGACGTGCTTTTCCATACGTACCTGATAGATGTTGAGCTAAAAGAGAAGGAGTTGACAAGTCTTGTTGTCTCTAACAAGGACGGCATTTCAAGAATTCATGGAAAAGTTTTTATTGATGCTTCAGGAGATGCTGATTTAGCAACACAGGCCGGTATTCCTTTTCAGCTAGGTAGAGAAGCAGATAACGCCATGCAGCCAATGACAATGAATATGAAGGTCTATGGTGTGGATACAAAGGCTTTAAGACAGGCAGTTTTGGCTGAACCGGAAAAATTTCCACGCCTGAATAGAGATCTCAATGTGATGAAAAATACGGAAATCCTATCATTTGTAGGGTTTGATGAAGAATTCAAAAGAGCCAAGGAAAATGGTGAAATCTCTATTCCAAGAGAGGATATTCTCTTTTTTGAAACAGGCACACCGGGAGAATTCATTATGAATACTTCTAGAATCATTAATGAAAGCGGTGTATCTGCTGCAGGCTTGACAAGGGCGGAAATGTTGGGAAGAGAACAATGTGAGGAGCTTTATCGGTTCCTTGTAAAAAATATTCCCGGCTTTGAGCAGGCCCAGGTAGCCTACACTGGACCAAGCGTTGGCGTTAGAGGCACCAGACAAATCAGAGGAGTTTACACACTGACGAATGAAGATGTGCTGGAAAATAAAGATTTTCAAACAGCAATTGCACATTCCGGTTATCCGATTGATATTCACAACCCTAAGGGAGAAGGAACAGTATCTGTTCACAGTAATCAAAATGAAGAGCTTCAGGATCATGCATTTAACAGAGATGCCTTCAATAGCTATTATAAAATTCCTTATGAAATCATGATTACGAATGAGTTAGATAATTTGATTGTAACCGGACGATGTGTTTCAGCTTCCTTTGAAGCGCAGGCGGCAATCCGCACGACGCCGACAATGACTGCCATCGGACAAGCAGCCGGGACAGCAGCAGCACAGGCCGTTAAATGGGGGCAGTCAGTAAAGGAAATTGATATTCCGAAATTACAGGATACATTAATTAAACAAGGAAGCTATATCGAAAAATAGGAGGAGAAGAGATGGAAACAGTACAGTTAATTGGTATTTTACTTGTGTTTTTAGTAATGGTCGGCTTAATGATGACGAGGAAGGTGCCGACAATTCTTGCCCTTCCTATTATGGCAATAGCTATATCTTTTATTGCCGGCATTCAGTTTATGTCGAATGACGGGGAGCAGTTTACGATTGTAAAGGATGTTCTGGAAGCTGGTTCGATGCGGATGTCAACAGCTATCTCCGGATTGATTTTTGGATCACTGTTCGGTAAGGTGTTAAGCAAAGTTGGCGTAACAGAAACAATCATTAAGAAGGCAGCGGAGATGGCAGGAGATAAAGCCCTGCCGATAGCTTTGTCCTTCCTGGCAGTATGTTCCGTTATTTTTGCTGCCAGCAACGGCTTGGGAATGGTTATTTTGGTTGGAACGATTATTATCCCAATTATGATTTCAGCGGGTCTGTCGCCAATGGTCAGCGGGATTATTCTTTTGCTGGCAAACGGGATAGGAGTGACTTTCTCCGTATCAACACTAGCAGTTTATATTGATGTATTAGGGTTACCGCTGGAAACAGTAACTTCTTATTCCTGGCTGGTCGGCGTTCCGCTAATCATCGTATCTGTCTTAATGGTATTTTACTATATCAAGTTTCAAGGGAAACGCCGGAAGGCATGGGCAATGCCTGTAAAGCAAAGAAATAATGGACAGGTTCGAAGCATAGCCCTGATTTCACCAATTATCCCAGTCGTTTTAGTATTTGCCTTTAAAGTTCCGTTGGTTGCTTCCATTATTATTGGTATTGCAGCGGCTCTGCTATTAAGTACACCAAAAAATCCGATTCATGTAGTCAGCAGCTCCTTTGTTGAAGGGATTCAGGATGTAGCTGGTGCGGCTGGTCTGATGATTGGCATCGGGATGCTTTTAAATGCAGTAATGTCTGTTGAAGTTTCACAAATTCTGCAGCCGGCGATTTCCATGATGATTCCTAAAAATCAACTGATGTTTATTCTAGTCTTTGGCTTGCTGTCGCCGTTAGCTATCTATCGCGGTCCATTAAATGTTTGGGGTCTAGGCAGCGGGATTATTTCTTTACTGGTTGCCGGCGGTATGAATCCGATAGCAGCAATGGTAGCATTGCGCTTAGATAGTAATGTTCAAGCTGTCTGTGATCCGACAAATTCACATAATGTCTGGGTATCAGATTTCACAAAAACAGATGTCAACGAAGTCTTGAAGAAAACAATTGTCTGGATTACTGTATCCACAGTCATTGGATTGATTGTATCTTCATTCTTCCTATATTAAGAGACGGTTGGAAGGGATTAGTATGAGTAAAAAAGTAAGAATCGGTATTGACGTAGGCGGTACATTTACAGATGCAGTTGCCATTGATAATGAAACCTATGATGTGATTGCAAAATTGAAAATTCCTACTACCCATGAAGAGGGCGTAGCTCAGGGGATAGTTACAATTATTCAGAAGCTTTTAACAGAAAATAAGATTGCGCCGGAAGATGTAATGTTCATAGCTCATGGGACAACACAGGCAACAAATGCACTTCTTGAAGGTGATGTTGCCAAGGTTGGAGTTATCGGGATGGGCACAGGAATGGATGCCCGAACAGCCAAGAAAGAAACAGCTATTGAGCATATTGAACTGGCACCTAACAAGTATCTAAGCTCTGAGCATTTATTCATTGACTCAGCCAAATTAAACAATGAAGCGATAGAAGCGGGTATCCGCACATTAGTAGGAAATGACTGCCAAGTAGTTGTGGCCAGTGAAGCCTACTCGGTAGATGATCCGGAAAATGAGCTGACTGTGATCAAAAAGGCACAGGAAATGCAGCTCTATGCGACAGGCGGTCATGAGATTTCTCAGCTTTACGGTTTGAAAATGCGGACGCGGACAGCGGTAGTTAATGCTTCGCTGATTCCCAAGATGATGCAGACGGCAAACATGACAGAGGATGCGGTCCTAAATACTAATATTCAGTCCAATCTGATGATTATGCGTTGTGACGGCGGTGTGATGAGCATTAACGAAGTGAGACAACGACCGATTTTAACTATGCTGTCTGGACTTGCGGCTGGTGTAGCTGGTGCACTGATGTATGAAAAAGTCAGCGATGGCATTTTCTTTGAGGTTGGCGGTACAAGTGTGGATATTTCGGTCATCAAAAATGGAAAAGTAATGATTAAATACGCTCAGGTTGGCGGACACAAAACCTATCTACGTTCATTGGATGTTCGGACGCTGGCAGTTGCAGGCGGTAGTATGATTCGGGCAAAAGGTGGGAAAATCATTGATGTAGGTCCTCGAAGTGCCCACATTGCCGGGCTCGAATATGAATGCTTCACAGATAAAGAAAACTTGGCTGACCCTGTTATTGCATTTGTCTCCCCTCGTGAAGGAGATCCCAATGAATACGCAGTGGTTCAAAGCAGTACCGGAAATACCTACTCTTATACATTAGCTGGAGCGGCCAACCTATTGGGCTATGTTCCAGCAGGAGACTATGCAGAAGGAAAGCGGGAAAGTAATCAGGCAGCCTGGGAGGCGTTAGGTGCTTATCTTGGCATGTCGGCAGAAGCAGCAGCTAAAGAAGTTGTACGCTTGGCAATGGAAAAGCTGGAGCCGGTTATCGATGAACTCATTGACGAATATGAGATGGACCGCAGCTTTATTACCTTAGTTGGCGGCGGCGGCAGCGGAGCTATCGTTGTACCTGCACTGGCAGAACATTTCAATTATAAATGGAAGCTGGCTAAGAATGCGCCTTATATTTCTACGATTGGTGTGGCGCTGGCTATGGTACGGGAACAGATTGAACGGTCTGTTAATAATCCTACAGAGCAGGATATCAAAAAAATCAGAGCAGATGTCATTGAGAAAATTATTCAGTCTGGTGCCAATGAAGAAACAGTAGAAGTCAATATCGAAATTGATTCTCAGCGAAACATCGTTCGAGCAGTGGCGACGGGGGCAACAGAGCTAAGGCAAAAAAATCTCGGAGCAGCAGATGTTACTGAAGACGAGCTGAGACAAATCACTTCAGAAGCTTTAGGTATTGATGGAAATACAGTGCAGAGGATTGCTCAAATTGGCCGCTGGAATTTGATGGATGCTTTAGTCGTTAAGAAGAAATTCTTGTTTAAGAGTAAACAGAATAATGTTTGCGTAGTGGATCGGGAAGGGGTAGTGCGCTTTAAACGAAGCAATGCCCACTATCTGACTTTCAAGAAAAATCAGACAGAATCTGATTTCCTGTCCTTCGTAGATGACTATACAATCTATTCAGACGCCAATGCGACTATCCCTAAGGTATTTCTATTTTATAAAGAAAAAATGCTTGATTTGACTGGGATGCAGACAATTGAGCAGTTGACGTCTATAATGGATGTAGAGACAGAAAATCTTGAACCGGATGAGGAAATTATTGCTGTCGCTTATAAATAGAGGTGAAAATATGATGGATTTTTCTGATGGGTTTTTAGGCTATTTAGAGTTGAAGCAGGATTTGCTGTTCCATAAAATTCCAGATGAAAAAGTACCCTATTATGTCCGAGAGGCTCTAGAGATTGGGCGAAAATTAGGGCAAGAGTTCAAGGGGAAATCTCCAGAGGAATTACTAGCTGATAGAAATATTGCTGTTAAGACAGATGAGGGAGACGGCAGTTTTTTTAAGGTAACTTTTAGGGCCCAGTTTGAAGCAGACCGGAAAGGCAATCATCAGGTACTTATCTATGACCAGTCAATCCGAGCACTAGCTGAAGCTAACCAACTGGAGATGGAGGCGATGAAGAATATTGTGCTGATGCATGAGTTCTTCCATTATCTTGAATATGGTCATGGATTAATGGTTCCCGATCAGTTGGAGAATATCGAATCTTTTCAGTTCTTAGGCTTATCAAGGAAGGCGAAGGTTCAGCGGACGAGCGAAATTGCTGCCAACAGCTTTACAAAAGAAGCACTGGACTTGCCTTTTCTACCGAGCTGCTATGACTATATTTATCTGCTTAAAACAGGAGGTATAACTGAATCTGAGCTTGTAAGTGAACAACAGCAATATAAAAAGCTTTTTGAAAAAGTTGAAAAAAGTAACTAGAAATAGAGGACAACAGCAGCTTTTTAAATTAGAATAGAAGAGAAATCGTGTATAAGGTTCAATAGACTTTGTACACGTTTTGTCTTTAGAAATGAGAGTGGAGGACAGAAGGATGAGTAAGTTATTAGGCAGCATTGAAGCTGGAGGAACGAAGTTTGTCTGTGCAGTCGGCAATATGAACTTTGAGGTACAGGATACTGCTGTTTTTCCAACAGGAAATCCAGAGGAGACGATGGCTAAAGCCATTGAGTTTTTCAGCAACTATGAGATTGCTGCAATTGGGATTGGGTCTTTTGGCCCTGTCGATGTGAATCCGAATTCAGAAAAGTATGGTGAAATTTTAGCTACTCCTAAATTAGAATGGCGAGGGTTTAACATTCTCAAGGCACTGAAAAAGCAGTTGGATGTTCCCGTATTTTTGACAACAGATGTCAATTCAAGTGCTTTTGGTGAGTATACAAAGGGCGCTGCACAGGAAGATAACTCCTGCGTTTATTATACAGTAGGTACTGGGATTGGCGGTGGCGCAATTCAAAATGGAGAATTTATCGGCGGCTTCACCCATACTGAAATGGGGCATGCTTACGTAAAACGTCATCCGCTGGACGCTGATTTTAAAGGAGTCTGTCCTTCACATGGCGCAGACTGTCTGGAGGGGCTAGCCTCGGGACCAAGTCTGCAGGCTAGAACGGGTCTTCGAGGTGAAAAGGTGGGGGAAGAGCATGATGTCTGGGCTATTGAAGCGTACTATATCGCTCAGTTGGCTTTTAATACTCGTCTGAATTTTGCACCGGAACGGATTATTTTCGGCGGTGGAGTGATGCAGCAGGATCACTTGATGGAAAAGGTTCGTGCCATTTTTAAAGAACTGAATAATGGGTATGTAGATGTTCCCAATTTGGATACATATATTATAAATCCAGCTATTCCAGGCAATGGCAGTGCAACAATCGGCAACTTTGCCTTGGCATTGCGCGAACTGAAAAAATAAAAAAAGAGAATAGGAAATAATAAATTCTCAGACTCTTAGTCTACCTAAATCCGAATAAGCGAAGATTCGAAAGCTGCTTATTCAAAGATAGGCCGTACTATATTGAAAATGGGTGCCAACCATTTTCGTATAGTACGGCCTTTTTTATTACCATTCATATTTTGATGAATCCGCAGATTGAAAGGAATTAATAATCGTATCGCTGCTTAGCTTACGCTGCCGCAATCCACGATTGTCTCTCAAAATTGTGGCATAGATAATATCAAGAATTAGTGAAATCATTGGTGAATTTGAGAGAACTAGCGGATTATTCGCCATGACATGATCCGGTGTAATAATCTTTATGTCAATAAGATCATTGATTTTAGGATTATCATTTCCCGATAGAAGCATTGTTTTAACATTCTTCTTTTTGATATTCGATAAGAAAGGAATAACATCCTTGCTGATTACAGAAGGAACGACCGCAATCAAAAGGGAATCACTGTTCATGTTTTCAATAGATAGTTGTGCCTCCAGTGATTCCTTCAAGGTTGTAACATCCAAACCAATTTGCCGCAGTTTAAAAGCAAATTCATCGCTGATAAAGGATGTCGTATAAATTGACAGGATAAATATTTTGCGTGAAAGGATAATGGAGGAGGCTGCGTCTTCTATTGTCTTCTCATCCAGCAAAGCACAGGTATTCAGCAGCATTTTCTGGTAATCATGAGTGACGTACTCTAATAGATTGGATTCATCAACGGCTTCATCGCTAAACTTGTCAAATTGTGTATTGCTTTGGGCTAAGGCAATTTTAAATTTATTGAATCCCTTATAGCCAATTTTCTTGCAAAAACGATTAATACTAGCTTCAGAAGTATTGATTTTTCTTGCAAGAGTAGTAATTGTATTTGTAATGACGAAATCAGGATTTTCTATCACAAACTGACTTATTTCATACTCGCTTGTCGTAAAGGTTGATTCAAGAGAAATGATTTTTAAAATCACTGCAGACTGCATAATGACACCTCTTCTAAAAGTTCTTACCCATCATTATAGCAGATTATCAGATGTCGTGTGTGGATAAAAAACTGTTTGCTTTTTGCATACTTAAAAGTAAGTAGAATGAAAATAAAAAATCAAAAAAAATGATAGGCTTTGCCAAATTTTTTACGCTCATTATGTTGAAGGTAAAGGCTTATCTCCAATAAGGCTGTAGTCAAGTTAGCAGAAATGACAGAAAAATGAATGAATGTATAGAGAAATACAGAAAGACTATTGCCTAAATAGCTAGAACAGGGTACTTTAAAAGTAATAAGAAAGAATGAACACTGGGAAGGTTTAGCTAAGAAAGGCAGAGGAGAACTTTTTTTCTGAAATAAACAAGTTGTTTGGCTGGTTGAACAACTACGGAGGGATTATGATGAAAAAGAGGAACAGAAAATTCTGGTTTTTAGGAGGAGCAGTTATTCTCATGATTTTCCTAATCTTTTTAGGAGGAAGAATCCTAAAGAAAGAATCAGGAAAATCAACTGATGCTACAATTGGCTCGTCAATCAACGAGGGCAGACCTGCAGTCAGCTCGTCAAGCTCGATAGAGAAAGATGACGGAGATCGTATTCCCAGCAAAGAAATCAGTACAAGTGAGCAGCAGAGTACAATGAGCGACACGTCAAATGAGAGAAAACACGAATATGAAACTGTGCTGGGCGTAGAGATTGAACGGAAAATAAGTTTGCCAATTAGACAGCGAATACAAGAGACAAATTACTACTGTGTACCAGCAACTGTCCAAATGCTGCTGGAGAGTTTTGGTTTTGATGTTGAGCAAGAAATAGTGGCACAACAAATGAAAACGAGTTCTGTTACGGGTACAGAATATATTGAGATGGTTTAAGTGATTAATGCTTATTTATTTGATAAGGAAATAGCGGATGAAGGTGAATCAGGCTATCGGGTACAAGTAGTTGCTGCTAATGAAACGGAAGAGGGAGAGAATTTATTTAAAAAAAGAATAAAAAATAATATTGATAATGGCTATCCAAGCTTTGCAGCAGTGGATTTGAATAAATTATATCCCGATTTACCTAGAGCGAATCATATGATATTAATAGTTGGTTATGCCACTTATAAAAATAGTGAAGAAATTGCATTTTATTATATAAATGATCCCTATCCTCTTGTTCAAGACCCAGTTTTTGGAAATCAAAAAATAGTTCCGGAATACGAGCTGTTTGAAGCAATCACTCAAAATGAGGAGCCTGCATATATTTGGTAAGGATTTGTATAAAAAGAACAGGGGGATAGTGATGAAAAAGCGGATGGTTGTTCTTTGTTTTCTTCAGTTGATCATTCTAGGTTCTTGTAAAAATAATTCTGAGCGAACTAAGGAGATACTGCCTGAATCAAGCTATTTAGGAGAATGGAAAGTAACCTATACAAATGACCAGAATTTAACTTATGATTTTTTGGAAGACAAGATAATTATAAAGGATGGAAATGGTAAGAGCAGTACATTGCCTTATCATGTAAATCAGAAAACAGACAAATATATTAATTTTACAGAGGCAGATAGTGAAATGGAGATAACACTTACGCTCCATTTCCCCTACACTACAGATTTGTCAACAGCAGTTCTCTTGTCCAACGTGACGAAAGAGGAGCCTTTGTCAGATAACTTATTTGCTGTGATGAATCGGGAGGAGTACATTGATTATACTCCATACTATGATTATCAAGAATATTTAGAATGAAAAAATCAAGCAGCAAAAAGAAAAAAGTGAGAAATTGATGATCTGTTCCGTTATTTCCTAGCTTAACGTTAGGGAATTTGCTACAATGATTTGGAGATTATTTTTTTAGAAAAGAGGAGGATCATCCCATGATTGCAATCAGTGATCTTAAATCAGGAATGACATTTGAACAAGATGGTAAATTAATCAAAGTATTAGAGGCAAGCCACCACAAGCCTGGTAAAGGAAATACAGTTATGCGTATGAAGCTGAAGGATGTGCGTTCAGGTTCTACCACTGAAACAACGATGCGTCCAGATGATAAGGTGAAAAAGGCTCATATCGATACAAAACCTGCGCAATACTTATACAGCCAGGACGATACAGCAATTTTCATGGATATGGAAACATATGAGCAATATGAAATTCCAACTGAAGCAATTGATGAAGAGCTAAAATATCTTTTAGAAAATATGGAAGTTAAGATTCAGTTCTACGGTTCAGAAGTAATAGGTATTACTTTGCCGACTACAGTTATTTTGACTGTAGCTGAAACACAGCCTTCAATCAAAGGGGCTACAGTTACAGGCTCTGGTAAACCAGCAACAATGGAAACTGGCTTAGTAGTGAATGTTCCTGACTTTGTTGAAGCAGGTGAAAAGCTGGAAATCAATACACAAGAAGGTACTTACCTGAAACGTGCAAAATAAAAAATGAAAACCGGAACGGTATTTGAGGCCGTTCCGGTTTTTTTATATGCTTGTGGAAGGAAAACGTTGCTTATGGTATCTTTCCTTAAGACGAATACAATGCGCCTAAAAAGCTGAAAATAGCAAATGTATGCACAGATTTAGTTATTTTGCTGCCTGAACATTTTTAATAAAGGCAGAAAGTTCTTCTGTTTCCAGCAGTTGATGGTTGCATTGATCACTATCGTGACAGATATAGTTGCCCTTCTTTGTATACGTACCATCGCTGGCTGTTTTGGTTGTTGCCAAAAACAGTGAGACATTAGAAATCGTTTTACAAATTGCACAGGCACCCTTAATGATTTCAGGAGAAAGGACGCCGGAAACACCAACTAGCTTATCCCCTTGATGAGTGATAATAAACTTTCTTTGTGTTCCAGGATCGTTCCAGCCTACATAGGTGTGATCTCTTAAATCCAGCTCAGACCATTCTGGAATTTTTAGTTTTTTTGTTTTTCGAAACAATTTAGTCAGCTGAGGATTAGAAGGCGGATCAAAAGGAATAACCTGCTCTTTAAGCGTAGCAAGATAGCGCTCCATTCGACTGCGGGTTATTCGGATATTCATCATTTTTTCCATAAAAGCATCTACCTCAGGCTGTCCTTCTGGAAAAAGCTCATTGATTTTTCCAATTGCCAATGCCTGAATCGTTTTCACTGTCCCAGAATCATTGACTGAGGTATAGGTATTTATCAGCGTTTCTGCCTGATTTTTCACGTAATTATATTCATATGGTTGAATTGTTGGGTTCATTTGTTTGTTCCTTTCAAATAATTTCTATGGTCAAAATACCTTGATGAAAGGCAATGATTATTCCAACAAAGTATTTTGTTAGTGAGTAAAATCCTGGGCTGTTAAAGAAGATATAGTAGCGTATATCATAGCATCACCCCCCTTAATAAGAATTAGTTTATAATGCAGCCTGCAAAGCGGCTGTTAGATTGCTTAGATATATCGTCTAGTATAACGCAATGACTGGAAAATAAAAATTATTCTACTATAGAATGGCTGGAAAGACAAGGGACGCTGTTTATAAATACCAGAGATTGATAAGGTTATATTTTGTGTAAATGTAAAGAAATAGAGAATCGTTTAATGTCGATTGAAAATAGGAAGCTTGTAGTAGTAAAAAATATATATTGCTCACAATTGAATTGAAATATTAATAATTTTGATTGTAAAAAATATTGATAAGATTTTTATTTATGTTAAAATTTTATTGTAATTATAAAAAAAGGAGATGTAAAAATGAAAAAAAGTTTAAAATTGGGATTTTTAGTTACCGGTTTAATTACTGGTGTGCTTGCATTAGGAATCAATCACCAATCTCAGATTTCAGAAGCAGAGGATGAGGTGGCTTCTACAAGAAGTATCAATTATTTCTATAGCGCTGATTTAAATTTAAGACATATGAACAATAGAAATCCGGAAGAGCCGACAGCACCAATTACGATGACTATTAATCATTATGTAGATGGCTATACGGGAGAGTACTATATATATAAACAGGAGTATTTTTTTAATTTGAAAGAAGGCAGAACTTTTTATCCAGAGGAGCATTATTTGAATTTTGATTTTAATGAATGGGAACCAGAATATTCACATACTAATTTAGAAACAGATGAACCCTTCCAAATTACTGAGGATAATAGAGGAATGACCATTAATTATTACTATAAAGCGGATTTAAATCTTTCTATTCAAAGCTCTGGGCAAGAACATCCGGAGAATAAGCCTGTTGTAATGACATTAAATCACTATGTAGAAAATGGTTCTGCATATGGTTACCATATTTATAAACAGGAGACCTTCTATCATTTGGATAAATCACAAAGAGTATTCTCACCAGCAGATCATTATTTAAACTTTGATTTTACCGAATGGGAACCAGAGTTCTCTCATACAAACCTAGAATCGGATGCACCGTTTTATATTGAATAATTAATGTTAGAAAAGGGGATTATTTTATTATTCCCTTTTTCTTTTTTCAGAGAAAAATTACTATCAAATACAAGAAAAAGATGTAAGCAATTTACTAGTCTTTTCCTACCCTATTATGCTATATTTGGTTAAAATTGGTCAAAGATTTCTTTGAAGGAGTGATGGATATGGCTAATTTACATAGTATAGAAGAAATTCGTTCATTTGTTGCAGAGAATAAATGGGCATTCCTTTATGTTTCTCAGCAAAATTGTTCTGTCTGTCATTCTGTCCTACCCAAATTGAAACAGCTGCTGGCACAATACCCAGACATCCAATTGGGGGAAGTAGATGGTGAAGAGGTGAAAGCTGTATCTGCTGAATATCAGATTTTTTCAGCACCAACGCTGCTGCTTTTTATTGACGGCAAAGAATTTATCCGCGAAGGTCGATTTGTTCAGTTTCAAAAATTAGCGTTTGATATTGAACGGTTATATACCTTTGAAACAGAGCTGTAGGAAGAAACGAGTGGGACTAGAGCGATTAGTGGAATAAGTAGTAAAGGTGGCAGCCGGCAATCTTTACTTGAAACGAATGATGAACTAGTGGTTTTTCACTATCAGAATGTAGGATGACTAATCTGAAGTAAGCTGAACCAAAAAGTTTTTTTTAAATTAAAGAGCGCAACAAAATGAATCGTTCGTTTTGTTGCGCTCCATTATTATGCTTTGATTGTAATGAATTTTATAACAACATATTCTTCAATACCGTAAGCACCGTTTTCTCTACCAAAGCCGGAATGCTTCACACCGCCGAAGGGGGTAGCTGAATTAGAGATGTCCACATCATTCACGCCAACCATGCCATAGGCTAGTTTTCGACTGACATTTGTGATGGTATGGATGTTATCGGCAAAGAAGTAAGAAGCTAAACCAAAAGGTGTATCATTGGCAGCTTTAATCACTTCTTCCTCATCGGAAAAAGTAATCAGCGGAATGACCGGACCAAAGGTTTCTTTATAATAGATGTCCATGTCTGTAGTAACTCCATCCACTATGGTAGGTTCAAAAAAGAAGCCGTCTGCATAGGCACCACTTGTTAACTGACTCCCCCCATAGAGAATGTCAGCACCTTTGTCAGCTGCGTCCTGCAGCTGCTTTTTGACTTTATCCAAGCCACCCTGATTAATTAATGGACCTGTTGTGGGGTTATCCAATCCATTTCCAACAGTCACTTCTTTTATTTTTTCAAGAATAAGTTTTGTTGCTTCAGATTTAATCTCTTCGTGAATAAAAATCCGATTTGGCGAGGTGCAGACCTGCCCGTTGTTTCTAAATTTTGCAGCAATCAGACTGTCCGCTGCCAAGTCTAAATCAGCATCAGGAAAAATGATGAAGGGGGCATGTCCTCCTAACTCCATAGAAACCTTTTTCAGTGTAGAAGCAGCTTGCTCATTTAATAACTTTCCTACCTCAGTCGAACCAGTAAAGGTTAGTTTTTGAATCTCTTCGGACGTAGCAAGAATTTCTCCAACTATTTTGGATTTTCCCAGAACAACATTGACCACACCATCAGGAAAGCCTGCTTTATCGAAAAGCTCCATCAATGCTAGCGCTGAAAGTGGTGTTTCAGAAGAAGGCTTCAAAATTACTGTACAGCCTGCTGCGATTGCCGGGGCGATTTTGCGGATAATCATATTAGATGGAAAGTTCCAAGGCGTAATAGCTGCAACAACACCTATCGGCTGCTTTTCAGCAAGCCATTGCTTATCGTCGGGAGAAGGAATAATATCCCCGTAGATTCGTTGAGCTTCGCTGGCGTTCCAACGTAGATTTTCAATATTGGTTTGAATTTCTGCTGTGGCTTGCTGTAGTGGCTTCCCCTGCTCCATCGTCATGATGGTTGCCAGACGTTCTTGATCGTCAGAAATCAAATCTGCCGCTTTATTCATCAAGTCAGCCCGTTCAGCTGGCGATGTTTTAGACCATTTAGAAAAAGCAGAGGCAGCAGCTTCGACTGCACGTAAAGTTTCATTTCGGCCGCCTTGCTGAACAGCTGTCAACGTTTCACCAGTAGCAGGATTGATTACGGACTTTGCTTCTTCAGAGCCATCTAGCCATTGTCCATTGATATAGAGACGAGTTTCAACGTTCGGTAATTCATTTCGTACCATAGTTTCTCCTCCTTGTCTTTCTATAAAAAGCGTAACATAGATAAAAAATCGACACAAAATAAACGCCCATACTTGTTTTAGAAGGGCGTTCTGTCTATCTGACAGGCTTTTTCCAGTTACTATGAGCGGATAGCTCTTTACGTATTTTCAGCTGAGGGATAAATCGTGTGAGAATAATTAAATTTCTCTCTTTTTATAGTACATTCTGTAGCTATTACTGTATTGATATTATTTTTTGAGGTAAAATTGTTATAACAAAACGCTTGTTTTGTAAATGGATAGTGGTCAATTAATATGAAGAAAACAGGAGGAAGAGCAATGATACTTGTAACTGGTGCAGCCGGAAATGTCGGCAAAAGAATAATCACTGAATTAGTCAATAGAGGACTTTCAATCAAGGCATTTGATATTAATCCCAAAGTAGAAGAATTAAAAGCGCTTGGTGTTTCTGAAACGATGGTCGGAGATGCACGTTCAGCCGAAGATATTGTTAAAGCTCTGGCAGGCTGCGAGCAAGTGCTTTATATTCCGCCGATGTTTGTCTATGATGAAGCGGAAATCGCCATGCATTTTATTGACGAGGCTGTTCGGGCAGAAATTAGTCAGTTTGTGATGATGACCGTTACACACCCGCTTATGTCTACTCTTCCTCAGCATACTCAGAAGTTGAAAGCAGAAGAATATTTGGTATATAAGGGATTATCCGCTGGATTGAATTATACAATCCTTCAGCCTATGCATTATATGCACAATTTTCTGGTTCCCGTAGTCTGGGAGACAGATGCTTATCAGTGTTTTTACACAAAAACAACGAAGCTTAGCTATGTAGATGCTGCTGATGTGGGAGCGGTAGCAGCTAAGATATTAACAGAAGCCGGCCATCAAAATGCGACCTATGAGCTAGTCGGGGATGATTTTCTTTCACCGGTAGATATGGTAGAAGTGTTTAACCGGATTACTGGAAAAGAGGCAGTTTGTGACCAGGTTCCAGTGCAGCAGATTATCAACTATTTTGAAACGGCAAAATATGACAGCTACTTCGTAAAAACATTTGAACAGCTTGCAAAGACGTATAGTGAATACGGCATTGCCGGCAATAGTCATGTGCTAACCTGGTTATTAGGAAGAAAGCCAACTAGTTTTGAAGAGTATGTTCTGCGTGAATGCAAGGAAAATAATTTGTAAATCTCATAGTTGGGCAATCGCTAATACAGCAAAAGAAAAGAAGTAATTTTTATTATAGAAATAAAAGAGAAAGGTTAGGGCAGGATCATATGCGCCTAACCTTTCTTCATTATTTATTGAGCCTTTCTCAGGTGGAGAATCGGATAAGCTCTGTTTTGTCCGTCAGTAGGACTCTCGCTGATTATGGAAAAGCCATTTTTTAAATAAAAGGCTGTTGCCTGCGGATTGTCTTTATTAACGTCTACTGAATCAACTGATTGTTTCATTGTTAGGTATTGTAGAATTTGCCCGCCATATCCTTGACGAAAATGATTGGGATCAATAAAGAGCATTTCTAAATGGTTGTCGTTAGTTCCAGAAAAACCAACCAGCTCTTCTTCATTAAACCATAGAAGAAGTTTAACGAAAGGGAAGTAGGAAGGAATTTCCTTTTTCAACTTATTTCTGTCAGCTTCCGATAAAAAATGATGAGTGGCAATGACGGAACGTTCCCAAAGAGCTATTAAAGCGGGATAATCATTTTTTTCGGCTGATTTTTGTTTTAACATAATGGGCACCCTTCTATTTATAGATTTAAAGCTATAGTTAAGTTAGCGAAGCCAGTATTTGAGCTGTTTTCTTCAACAGCTCATCATATTGTCCAGCATTGACTACGCTGTTTCCGTAAAGAGTCTGTTCATAGAGTGCGGTTAGCTCACTGAAGCTGTGTCCTAGCGATGGATAAGTCAGCTCCAGCCGCTGTCCATAAGGAGCCAGAGGTTCCTCAGCTTTACGCACCAGCTTTTTCTCTGCTTGTTTTAACAGATGCTGATAAGCACCAATGAAATCGGCTGGTCTCATTTTTCGATAAAGTTTAAAGCGAAGCAGGAAGAAATTCTTTCTTAACAAGAAAATACCAATGACTAGGAAGAGTCCAAGTAAACCAAAAGCATAAGGTCGAATGGAACGCCAAATTTCATCAAAAGAAATGGCTGAGTCCTTCTCTGCTTCAGCAGCCTGTTGTGTGCTGTTGGACGTGGTATTTTCGGTCTCAGTTGAGGAAGAATTGCTGGTTGACGACGGGCTCTCTGAGGACTCAGAGGCTGCTGTATTTTCTTCCGATTCTGGATTGCTGAAGCTGGGCGTAGGTTCAAAAGGTATCCAGCCGTAGCCCTTGAAATAGACCTCCGGCCATGAATGGGCATGACTGTTGCGGATAGAAAACTCTTTTCGGCCGTCCTGATATTCTCTGGTGATTTCGCCGGAGGCAAAGCCTTTAGCCCAGCGGCTGGGAATCCCCAAAGAACGCAGCATGACAATCATTGCGGAGGAAAAGTTGTCACAGTACCCTACTTTAGAGTCAAAAAGAAAATAGTCTACATAATCCCGTCCTTCTGGAAGAAAAGGTGTGTCCGTTTTAGAATATTGAAAGGTTTCCTCTGTTTTTAGATACTGTTCGATTGCCTTAACCTTGTCATAAATCGATTCTTCATTCTGAGTAAGGGAAAGCGCTAGCTCATAAACACGCGGGAGCGCAGTTGGCAGCATGGTATTTTGTAGGTCTGCGACTCCTTCGTTCGCCTGCTGGAGATCGCTTTCCTGATAAGCGGGTTCTTGCCAGACGAAAGATAGTTCTGTAGCTGGAGACGTAAAATTAATCCGATTTTTTTCCGGAATCCGTTCTATTGTCTGACCCGAAGATAAAAAGAGCTGAAAGCTCCCATAGGGCTGCGGCAGGTAAGATATACCAGAATCAATATTCATTGTTATGGGCGTCTCTGAAGCAAACATTCCCTGATATTCAGGGTCAGTCACTAAAAGTGCTGAGGGGTCTGTTTCAGTATCAATGGATTCAGTAAAGGTTTGCCAGCCAGTACCCGTATAGTAGTTTTTAGTTTCCACACGCCAGTAATGCGGCTTACTTTGAATAGCTGTAAAAAGAATGGTGGGATCATCTGTTAAAGGACCGCCTAACTGCCGGTCATCCTCACCAAATCCACTGCGTGAAGCACTGGAGGTTCCGTACCGATTGATTTGTTCGTAGAGACCTTTACTATTTGCATAATTTCGAACAGCAGCTGTTTGATAGAATAGAAAGCTTTGTGCTTGCGGGAAAAATTTATACATGGAATAGGCACTCCCGCTTATAAATAAAAGTAAAATACTACTGTATAAGAATAATTTATTACGTGAAAAAGCAACTGTCTGCTGTTTCAACTGATGGAACAGGATTGAAGCACAGGTAATTATAAGTAATGGAATCCCCAACTGAATTTGATTAACAACAGTTAACAATAAATGATAGCCGATAATTAAAAGCCAGGACAGCCAAATCCGCTCATAGTGAATGAGCAGTACAGCAAGAGCAATCAAAAAGAAAAGGATGATGACAAGAGCTATTGTTTTTGGCATATAGTTCAGCTCGCCGGCAAGAATTTGCTGGTGAGACACTAGCATTTCCTGATAAAAAGCTGTTGGCCAGTCAGGGATGAGTGATTGTCCCAAAGGAAAATAGATATACAGGCTGATAAAATAGCAGCAAAGATACAGCGGAACAGTAATGACAAACTGTCTGAATAAAAAAGTAATAAGACAGATTGCGGCAAGTATCGTTAGAAAAAAACTTCTATGCCCCAGCTGATAAACATCCAGAAAGGGAAAGCTGGCCGCGGCTAAAATGATAAAGCTTAACAATGGAGAGTACCAGTTTTGCTTTAGCCGTTCCTTCATAGTCTGACCTCCTCTGTATCAATAAAGCGGTCCTCATTTTTCCATTGAAGGCAAAGTCGCCCTTCTTTAAATGTAACCAGAAACAGCTCATTTGTTCGCTGGAGCTTTTCCAACTGAGCATTTAACTCTTCAGAATATTCAGGAGCAAAAATTACCAGCTTTTTATTTGTAAGCCGCGGCAGGGGTTGTTCAGTTTGAAGCGGCTTGATAACTGCAAAGAGCTTGTCTGAAGAGGTTTCAGCAGGATAATCTGCTAAGAGAATTTGTGTCCTAGTTAATTGCTTATCTAATAACCCTGTAAAGGAATAGTAGATAGACAGCAACTCTTCGAATAAAGGAGAAGGAGCGCCATAAAAAAGCAGCTGCGGCTCTTGCTCTGCCTGTGTCTCATACTCTTTTACTATTAGCTCGTTTCGTTTGCCGGATTGTTTCCAGTCAATCATTCCCAGCGGATCGCCGGAATGATGGGGACGTAGGCTGCGTATAACAAAGGTCCGGTCGCCAAAAGGAGAACGGAAATGAGGCTGCAGCGTCAAAATTTCCTGCAGCAGCTGTTCGGCAGCTGCCTTCTGTTGTTTTGGAAGAACAAAGAAAGGTCCTTCTACCGATAGTTCTCTCTGCTTTGAAAAGAGCATCAGAAAATCTGTACTGCTTAGCAAAAGCGGTAGGCTCTGAAAAACACCTCTTTTTTCAGGCTGCCAAACAAAATGCAGTTTTTTAGGTTTGCCAGAATAAAATGGAAACGAATAGTTTTCATTTTTCTCTAGGGGAATCAACCCAGTAGTCAGTAATACCAAAGGAAACAGGATTGGGCGATAACCAAACATTTCCAACTGCAGCTCTCCAGAATAATTAACGGTAAAATTCATGGCACCAGTTGCTTCCATTCGAATATTTTTAAGTGTAGAAGTTAGACTGAGAAAATCAGCGATTACTAAACCTGTCATAAAAAAGAATACTATCCAGCCAGTTGAGTTATTGAAAACAGCTGCGTAAAGAAATAGAAGCCCATAAATCAAACAGACAATCAGCAGCTGCAAACTGTTTTTTAGCTTGTATACGTTCATAGCTGTTTCCTAATGGGAACCGGAACACGTCTAAGTATTTGTTCCATAATTTCTTGAATCTGAGCCTCATTAGCTGTGTGATTGTTTTTTAGCAGAAGTCGATGACCAAAAACAGCCGGCAGGATTCGCTGAAGATCATCCGGCGTAACGAAGGTTCTGCCCTCTGTCAAAGCAAATGCCCGGGCAGCTTTGATAAATGCTAAAGAACCTCTAGGGCTGATACCTAACGCAATACTGTCATGTTCTCTGGTTGCTTGAACCAGCTGCAGTGCATAACGGGCAATCTGCGGGTCTACATAAACCTCATCGACTAATGCTTTCAATTGAGTAACTTCAGCTGCATTAAGGACCTGCCGGATTGAAACCAGCTGATCTGACTGCCTGTTCAAAAGAAGCTCTAATTCATCTGCAAACTCAGGATAGCCAATGTGAAGGCGGAATAGGAACCGGTCAAGCTGGGCCTCCGGTAAAGGATAGGTTCCTTCATAATCAACTGGATTCTGCGTAGCTAAAACAAAGAAATGTTCATCCAGTGTATAGGTGTGATTATCGATGGTCACATGCCTTTCGGACATTGCTTCTAATAACGCAGCCTGGGTTCTTGGCGTAGTCCGATTAATTTCATCAGCTAAAAGAACCGTAGTAAAAATTGGTCCTGGATGAAATTCGAATGCTTGAGACGCAGTATTGTAAACAGTGATACCTAAAATATCACTTGGTAGTAAGTCTGGTGTGAATTGAATCCGACTAAATTTACCATGGATGGCTTTTGCCAAAGTTTTGACCAGCATGGTCTTTCCAACACCGGGGATGTCTTCAAAGAGAACATGTCCGCCAGCTAAAAAAGCGGCAACGGTCAATTGGAGAACCTCTCGTTTTCCTAAGATTACCTTTTCCATTTCATCAATTAGCAGACTAATTTTTGACTGGGTAGTGTTCAACATACTAATTTTTCCTCCTTTTATCTATAGAAAATCCCGTAAAGAACATGGGGATGGTGCTGGATTCTGTTTCTGTAGAGCGGCTAAAAAAGCTGCTTTTAGTCAGTTGGTTCAAGTAGAGAGCCTGGCAGCGTTTAACACAGAGTGGTGAATTTGTACAGATACCAGATAAATGTTATATAGCAAATAAATGCACAGCAGCAGGCTCAATAAGCTCCGCTTTCAGCTATCCTACTGCTGGATGTCTTCATATAGGTGACACAGTCATTTTTATCCAGCGAAGCTGTCATGCAATTACTATAGTTAATTGTATAGATAACTGGAAAGCAGTGCAAGAAATCACAGAGATTTTTAAACAATAAAAAACAAGCAGCTCTAATGATTTATTCACAGCTAAACAAGGCAGGATGTTGAAAAAGTCGAAAAAACTGATTATAATGAGGTACTTAAACAACTGTAATCTATGTAGCAGGCTTATAGATAGCTGAACGATGAAAGGAGAGAGAACATTGACAAAGCATGAAAATAAGCTGCTGGCTGACTGGCTGCTTTTTTCTCAAGTACTGACAGCTATTGATGGAGCACTTGAAACAAGCTTAAAAAATAGAAATAATCTAACCTTGAAAGAATTCTATGTTCTTCATTTTTTAGCTGCACATCCGTCTAAAAAAATGCGTCTTCAGGATCTGCAAGAGAAGGTGGGGCTGAGCCAAAGTGCACTTTCACGGCTAGTTAGTCGAATGGAGGAGAAGGAGCAGGGTGTGATTAACCGGCACATCTGTTCAGATGATAAACGGGGCATCTATATCAGTATCACTCCGCTAGGAGAAGAAAAAGCTGGAAAGGCTGAGCAGACAGTCAATCAGCTGCTGGCTGTAGAAATTAAGAAGAAGCCGTTAGCTGCTCTAATAGCTCAATTAGCTTCTGCAAATTGAAAGATAGGCCGTTTTCTTTGCAGAAGTTATTATTATTCGTTATTATATGTATGTGCATACATATTCGAGAGGAGAATAGATTCATGAAGATATTTGTAGCTGGGGCAACAGGAAGAGTCGGACAAGAGCTGATTTCGGTCCTTGAAAGTAAAGGTCACTATGTTTACGCTGGTGCCAGAAAGACTGAACAGATTAAAGAAACAGAGAATATTCAAGCTGTGTTTTTAGATCTCCATGAAACGGTTGAGGACTTAGCTGAAAATCTAAAAGATGCCGAGGCAGTAATCTTTGTTGCTGGTTCTCGAGGGAAAGACTTGCTTCAAACAGATTTAGATGGAGCGGTTAAACTAATGAAGGCAGCTGAAAGCAAGGGAGTCAAACGCTATATTCAGCTTAGCTCGATGTTTGCCTTAGCTCCTGAACGCTGGAAAGAACCAGGGATAGCCAGCATTTTAGATTATACAATCGCTAAATATTACTCAGATTCATGGTTGCTTAACAACACTGCTTTGGATTATACAATTTTACAGCCGGGAACATTAAGAGAAATACCGGGTACAGGTAAAATAGCCGTAGATGTTTCTGAAGCAGGAGAAAATTCTATCGAAGATGTCGCAGAAGTTCTGGCAGAGATAGTGACTGAAGTGCAGACTATTGGAAAAGTAATTTTGATGCATAGCGGAGAACAGCCGATAAAAGAAGCTCTGCAGACAATCAAATAAACCAGAGAATAAGGAGAAGTAAATGACTAATTTAACAAAACAGCTTACATTTAAGCGGGGTGTCACTTTAAAGAATTCTATTGTGATGGCGCCCATGACCACTAAAATGAGTTTTTATGATGGCGTAGTGACGCAGGATGAATTGAATTATTACCGCTTGCGTTCTGGTGAAGTAGGTGCCGTTATTACTGCTGCAGCAAATGTACAGGATGGCGGAAAAGGCTGGGAAGGAGAACTGAGTGTTGCTTCCGATGAAATGATTCCTAGTCTAAGCAGATTATCTGCAGCTATTAAGCAGAATGGGACGAAAGCAATTTTGCAGATTTTCCACGGAGGCAGAATGACCGACTCTAAGATTCTTCGCGGAGAACAGCCGGTAGCGCCAAGTGCTGTTGCTGCTGAACGTGAAGGGGCAGAAACACCTAGGGCATTGGAAAATGCAGAGATTCTTCAAATAATTGAAGATTTTAAACTAGCTGCATTACGGGCGATAAAAGCAGGCTTTGACGGAATAGAGCTTCATGGCGCAAATACCTATTTGATTCAGCAGTTCTTTTCTCCTCATTCAAACCGTCGCTCAGATGAGTGGGGCGGGTCAGTTGAGAAACGTACCCATTTTATCAATCTGTTAGTGGACACAGTAACCGCTGCTGTCGACGAGGTTTCAGACGGCGGCTTTATTGTTGGCTACCGCTTTTCTCCAGAAGAATATGAAGAACCTGGCATTAAGCTGGAGGACACGATGTATCTAGTTGATTTATTAGCAGAAAAACCGCTGGATTATCTGCATCTTTCATTAAATGATTATAAGAGAGTATCTGTTTCAGCAGACTTTCAGGCAAAATCAATTTTGAATTATGTTCATGAGAAAATCAATGGGCGTTTGCCGCTGATTGGTGTTGGAGATGTGAGAACCGGTGAACAGGCAGAAGAGCTTCTTCAAAATGCAGAAGCAGCAGCTGTCGGCAGAGCACTGCTGATTGATCCTCACTGGACGAAGAAAGTGCTGGAAGGAAAAGAAAATACCATTCGAACAGTATTACCGGCAGAAGATCGGGATGAACTAATAATTCAAAACGGCGTTTGGGGGGTCTTACAGATGATGATGCCAGATCGTCTAGCCTAGCCAATGAAATAAAATGACTGGAACATCGTCTACTTGACGAATGCTCCAGTCATTTTTAACTTGTTATTTACTCTTCTAATCCCAGCTCTGTTGGAAGAACTATATCCACTTCGTCGATTGCTTCTTCTACTGGAAGGACAGAACCATCCGTTTGAAGACGGGTGAAAAAGCTCCGTGTTTCTCTGAAAACGATAGGACTTAAAACAATTAGAGCGATTAGGTTTGGAAAAGCCATCAATCCGTTAAAAATATCAGCTAATGTCCAAACGGCAGAAATCGTCATGTATGGACCAGCGAAAATTGCCAAAATATGAACGACTCTAAAAATCTTTGCCCCAGTCTGACTGCCGTTTGTTAAGTAGCTCAGACAGCGTTCAGAGTAGTAGTTCCAGCCAATGATTGTGGTAAAGGCAAAGAAGGAAAGACACATCATCAATAAAAAGGAACAGACAGCGTCAGAGAACGGCAGCGCAGCTGAAAAGGCATAAATCGTCACCGCTGCTCCGTCTAATCCTGTCTCCCAGGCTCCAGTTAGAATGATTGCCAGACCAGTCATCGTACAAACGAGAATTGTATCAATAAAGGTTCCAGTCATAGAGACTAGTCCTTGTCGAACCGGTTCATTCGTTTTGGCCGCTGCCGCTGCAATAGGGGCACTTCCCAAACCGGATTCATTTGAAAAGATACCGCGGGCTACACCTTTTTGAAGAGCAACAATCATTGCACCTAAAGCTCCGCCGCTCACAGCCCGCAGACCGAAGGCTCCTTCAATGACCTGAGAGAAGGCCATCGGCAATTTTGAAAAATTCAGGACAACCATTAATAGACAAAGACCTACATAGACAACAATCATTGCTGGTACGATGACTTCTGCAACTTGAGCAATCCGCTTTACTCCGCCAATCAGAACCACTGCTGTAGCAAGTGTAACAATAGCACCTGCAATAATAACCGCCCAAGAGTAGTTTTGCCCAAAAAGGCTAACGGTGTTTTGATTGGCCGGATCAAAGAACGATTGTGCTGCACTAGTTATTCCATTGATTTGGGTAAAGGTACCAATCCCCAGCAAACCGGCAAGTAAGCCAAACAGAGCAAAGAGCTTTCCTAACCAACGCCATTTTGAGCCCATGCCATTTTCTATGTAATAAAATGGACCGCCTAAAGCACTGCCGTTTTTATCAAATATTCTGTATCTTAAAGCAAGCAGCCCTTCGGCATATTTAGTAGCCATCCCTAATAACGCCGCAATCTCCATCCAGAATAAGGCACCAGGACCACCTGCTACAATTGCAGTAGCAACACCAACGATATTCCCAGTACCAATGGTTGCGGACAGTGCTGTACAGAGAGCAGCAAAACTGGAAATATCTCCCTCGCCGTCTTCTTCATTGCTGAACATATATTTCAATGCCAGCGGCAGCTTTCTCATTTGAATCCCTTTTAAACCTATTGTCAGGAAAATCCCAACACCCATAATCAGTACGATCATAGGAATTCCCCAGACATAATCATTAATAGTACTTAAAAAATCGCCCATCCCTTTTCATACACCTCATTCATTTTTTATTGATAAGTGTATCACAAAGTTTTATGGGGAAGCAATAAGAAATTAAGAGTAGTAGGTAGGGAATTCCAGTTTAATTTTAATGTTTTAAACATTTTTTTTAAATATTACGTGGAAATTAGTAATGATAATAAATTTCGGTTTGATAATATTCGTGTTTAAGAATGAAGAGATAGAAGTGAGTAGAGTGACAAACATTTCTTTGTTATTGCGATTTGATTTCTTTTGTGTTACAATTTCGTTGCGTATGAAGAAAGGATGACTGAAATGAAGAAGAAATGGAGCATTATATTAATCGGTGGTTTGCTAATAGTTATGAGCGCTTGTGGCACACAAAATAAGGATACAAAGTCTTCTGAATCAACGACAGAAGCAACAAGTAAATCCAGTGTTGCGGTGAGTTCTTCGACTTCAGAAGAAACTGTTTCATCAGAAGGTAGTGCAGAAAACCCAAGTGCATCTGAGCATTCGAGTGAAAGCACAGCTGTAGTGGGAAAATATAAAGTTACTCAGCTGACAGAAGATACAAAACAAAAAATCACAGAAGAATTTCTGAACTGGGCTGGGGAACGGGCCAAAGAAGGCGGTATGGCTGTAACCGATAGATATTTCGATCATGGTGCTTCAGGAATGGGTGACTGGTATGCAGAATCAGTAGACGGTAAAATTCAAGTACAGGAAGTGGGAAATCCAGGCTATAATGCTTATGAAATTCATGCAGTGGGCGGTGTAGCCTTCTTCATTCCTTTAGATGGAGCAGTCGGAATTAGTCATGTGCCGGATATGAGTGCGACGGCATCTGGATACAGTGAGGCCGCTGATTCTAATGGTCAGATATCAAAATATCTATTAGCGGATAATGGGATTGTCTATGAGTTAAAGGGAGTTGGTCAAAGCCTGATAGCCTTTTCTTCCGGATTTGGGTTAGCTGCGGATGACGGTAGTTTTGATGGACAGCATTCAATTGTTCCTAATCAGGTCTTTCAGGTTTCTCAAGATAATGATGCACAGGCAGAATATCAAAGAATATTATCCGCTTATCAATAAAGCGGTATTAGAGAAAAACACCCATCTAATTTTCAGATGGGTGTTTTTCTCTTTAACTTATATCAAATTAACATTAATGAGACAACACTTGAAGAAAGCGAGCTTCCAGCGAGTCTAACGCTTGTTCCAATTCTTCAAGACTTTCTTCTCTACTAAAGCGAACAACAGGGGCGGCGGCCATATCCAGCAGTTTAAGAGGGACAACCGCATCATTGGTTATCTCCAATGTAATCTGTGGATGTACGGTTGTGTCGCCGCAGGGACCGGCTTCTAGATAAGCCAGCTCATATACTCTTTCATCCGCTGCTCTGAGCCGATAGTAGCCATCCTTAATGAATCTCTTTTCATCAGTATCAAAATGCTTTCGCAGCTCTTTAAATGTAGCTAATTTCATTGCTATTTCTCCTGACTTTTCAATAGTTGTCTCTTAGTTATACTACTGAACAATACTGCTTGACAAGTGAAGGGTGAGAGATAAAAAAACAAAGCTGTATCAACTGATGAATAATATGTATGATATAATTGGAATAAATGAACTTATATCTAGTAAAAGGGGCGGAATTCATGAGTGAGGAGAGTATAAATGAATATCTGGAGCAGGCGAGAAAATTTGAAGAAGAGAAAGAATATGATAAAGCGATTGAAGTATATGACAAGCTGATTGAACTAGATTTGAATAATCCTGAATATAGATATGTACGAAGTACCTTGTATAACAAGATGAACTTGTTTCAAGAAGCTATAGATGACGTATTAATAGCTATTAAGTTTGATTCCAAGCAATCTAAATATTTTCATGATTTAGGCAATTATTTGCATGAAATAGAAGATTATGAGCAGGCGATAACAATGTTTAAACAAGCAATAAAGTTGAACAATACAGAAGCTGATTATTTTAATGATCTAGGGATTTCTTATGATGCACTAGGAAATTATAATGAAGCAAAAAAGCAGTATCTACAAGCACTAGAGTTGGATTCTGAAAATCCTATTTACTTGTATAATTTAGGCGATTGCTTGAACTCTTTAGGAAATTATGAACAAGCGATAAAAATGTTTGAACAAGCAATAGAATTGAAGAATACAGATGCAGATTATTTTAATAGTCTAGGGATTTCTTATGATGCATTAGGAAATCATAATGAAGCGAAAAAGCAGTATCTACAAGCACTAGAGTTGGATTCTGAAAAGTCTGTTTACTTATATAATTTAGGCGATTGCTTGAACTCCTTGAGGAATTATGAACAAGCAATAAAAATGTTTAAACAAGCAATAGAATTGAAGAATACAGATGCAGATTATTTTAATAGTCTAGGGATTTCTTATGATGCATTAGGAAATCATAATGAAGCGAAAAAGCAGTATCTACAAGCACTAGAGTTGGATTCTGAAAATCCTACTTACTTATATAATTTAGGCGATTGCTGGTTTGAAATAGGTGATTATAAACAAGCAATAGATTTGTATAAGCAGGCTATTCAGCTGAAAAGTACAGAAGCAAGTTATTTTAATAGCCTAGCGACTTCTTATTCTATGGAGAATAATACTACTGAGGCTATAAAGAATTATAAACAAGCCATCCAGCTTAATTCGAACGAGCCTGTTTTTTTCAGTAATCTTGGTATTAGCTACTTGTATATAAAAAAATATGAAGAAGCATTAAAAAATTTTTTAAATGTAGATATTGATACAAAGAAAATGGTAGAATTTGTTTGCATCTGCCTGATTGAAATTTTAAATAAAAATAGCTCTTTGGAGCCATATAAAGAGTTATTGATGAAGCCTCCGTTTAAATTTATTTTTGAAAACCTAGATTTTGCAGATGATAAGCTTATATTGGCTATTTTAGAGTTGTACAAATCAATTCAGATTTTCTTGAGAGATGCAGTGGAGGACTGCAATGGCAAAGAGATTGCTCACTATACTTCATTGGGAACATTGCGCAATATCTTAGAAAATAAACCATTAAAAGAAGAGAAACAGAAAGAAAAGACTGAAGAAGATTCAGAAAATCAGAGCAAAAAAATTCGATTATATAATACAGAGTACATGAATGATCCGGAGGAAGGGCTCTACCTGTTTAGTCTGCTTAATGGTGGAGAAACCGAGACAGTTATCAGTGAATTGGAAACAATGTACGCCAATTCAGATGAGCTGACCTGCAGCAACACCTTTATTACCTGCTTCACAGAGGAAATCGATCGTTTACCTATGTGGAGCATGTATGGAAATGATGGGGAAGGGGTCTGTCTGATTCTTGAAAAATCTGTTTTTCTTGATAAAAAATCAGCGGAGAGCTTTGTAGAAATAAAAGAAAATGCAATTGATGATTTTGAGAAGAAAAGCCGAATACTTTATAAGACATATTATTTAGATAAAGATTTAAGCAATGAAGAAACTGTCAGCTCAACTATCGAAGCTTGGAAAGAAATATTAACAAGTATCAACCTGCAAACAGCAGACCTGAGCTCTGAGCATAAGCAAAATGTCTTGAATGTGTTGTTCGCCTTGTTTGATGAAGTTCGCTTTCTTTTTAAATCTGATTTCTATTCTTATGAAAAAGAGTATCGGTTGTTGGTCAGCCATGATTTAAACGGGGATAGGGTTAAGGTTGATATGAATGGAGAGATTCCTAAATTGTATCTGGAAATTGAGAATGTAAACTATTCAAAAGTTGTTCTTGGCAGCAAGGTTGAGCATCCGAATATGTGGATGCCGTTCATCAAAAGAACCAGCAACATTAAATCTGTGAAAAAGTCATCTATTCGCTATCAGTAATAAACATATTCACGGTAAAGAAAAAAATGCCGGTGCTTTTAGCAGCACCAGGCATTTTTTATTTTCAAATCTATAATTATTTGTTCAACGCTTTTGATACGACTTTACGAAGCATATCAATTGGAATAGCTGCTACAGATAGTCCGAGAACGATTGCCCATTCAGTGATGCTTAACGGAGTGGTTCTTAAGATAGCTCCTCCGACAAAAGTCATCAGAATCTGTACAACGACAATCAGCAGCATGATACGGATAAACATTTTGTTTCTACTTAGATTATCGAAGATGTTCAGCTTCTCAGTTCTCACATTGAAGCCGTTAAATACAGCATACAGGATAAAGAATGAGAAGAATCCTGTGTACAGAGCGATGTCACCGCTGCCGCTAGTAAAGTATTGAGATAAGAAGGTGCCTTTCAGCATCCACAAACCAATTAAGGTAATAACAACACCTTCAAAAGCAAACGCAGAGAACATAGAACGGGTAACAATATTTTCATCACGGCGTTTTGGTTTTTCTCTCATGTAGCGTTTCAAGGTTGGTTCAGCACCGAATGCCAGTGCTGCCAGTGTATCCATAACCAGGTTTACCCACAGCATTTGAGTGATTGTCAATGGATGATCAATACCGATAAACGGTGCGATAAAGCTTATTAGCAATGCACCTACGTTTAAAGTAAGCTGGAAGACAATGAACTTCTGGATTGAACGGTAAATTGTCCGTCCGAATAAGATAGACTGTGCAATAGATTTGAAGTTGTCATCAAGGATAACAATATCCCCTGCTTCCTTCGCAACTTCTGTACCACTACCCATTGCAAAGCCGACATCTGCACGTTTCAACGCAGGACTATCGTTTACACCGTCACCAGTCATCCCTACAACCAAACCGATTTCTTGAGACAAGCGTACTAGACGGGATTTGTCCGTTGGTAATGCACGGGCGATAACGCGAATATTCGGCAAAATAGATTTTACTTCTTCATCCGGCATTTCATTCAGCTCTTGAGAAGTAAGAACGACATCATCATCCGCAGTCAGAATTTTTGCATCTTTCGCAATCGCAATCGCTGTTTCTTTACGGTCACCAGTAATCATAACCACCTGAACTCCGGCACTATGCACATCAGCAATCGCTTCGATTGCTTCTGGACGAACATCGTCACGAATGGCTAAAATACCAATTAACGTATAATCAGATGGTAGCACTTCTTCAGTAACTGTTTCTTCTGTAGTTGCTAAGATCAAGACACGAATAGACCGTTTAGCCAATTCATTGATTTCATTATCTAATTCAGCCAGCTTGGTAAATGGCTGCTTGTTGCCTTCTGCATCATAGTAAGTTGAACAGTTCGGCAGGATTTTTTCCGGTGCCCCTTTGATAAGAGTTGTGTTCCATTCACCGGCTACCTGAGTTGCTGAAAACTTTCTAGCAGAAGAGAAAGGAATTACTGAAACGTGTTCCAGTGTTCCATGAAGATTTTCATTTTTCTGTGCAAAAGCAAGGACCGCTTTTTCTGTTGGATTCCCACCGATAATCAATACATTGCCATTACTATCTTCTGAAATAACTGCGTTTGTGTTGTTAACGATGGCTGATCCTACGATTTTTTGAAGTTTACCAGGAACATCGCCCAGTGTTTCAAAGCTATCATTAGCCCCATTAATGTAAGATACAACATCTAGTTTACCTTTAGTAATTGTTCCGGTTTTATCAGAGAACAGCATGTTCAAGCTTCCGCTTGTTTCAATCCCTTCCAATTTACGGACAAGAATGTTGCTGCGGAGCATTTTTTTCATGTTTTGAGAAAGCACCATGGCAATCATCATTGGCAAGCCTTCTGGAACAGCAACAACAATAATAATTACAGCTAAAATAAAGGCTTCTACAACGTCATTTCCGACTGTTCCAAGATGAGAGAAATATTCTGAAATCAAGGCGCCGTCAAAGTTATTTTGCACCAGTACACGGTTAATCATAAAGGCGATGAAAATTAAAATACCGCCAGTATAGCCGGCTTTTGAAATCTTGTCGGCAAGGTCAGCCAACTTCAATTTTAGTGGTGATTCACGTTCGTCAATAGTCAATTCAGAGGCCATTTGACCAAAGAAAGAGGCATCTCCGACTTTTGTTACCTTCATAACAGCTTCACCTGAGGTGATTACTGCGCCGCGGAACAATGCGTGCTGGTCAAAGGTATCGCCGTCTTCATAGGTTCCGCCTTGAGGCAGTGGTGTTTTCTTGGCTTCATCAGATTCTCCATTTAGAGAAGCCTGATCCACTTTTAGATCACCCTCCAGCAAGATTCCATCAGCTGGGATTTTATCACCAGTCTGCAGGATAATCTCGTCGCCTTGAACAATATCGTCGATTTTGATTTCTACAACGTGTCCATCACGATAAACTTTGACAACGATTTTTGAGGCATCTTCCTGTAATTTTTGGAAGGCACTCTCATTTGAGTATTCACTCCAAGTACCAATCAATGTTGCCAGTAAAACAGCAATGGCAATTCCTAGTGCTTCATACCATTCTGCATAGCCTAGAAAAGCGAAGACTAAGTTTAAAACTAATGCGACAATCAGGATTTTGATAATCGGATCATCAAAATTTCCCTTCAGCTTGTCAAAAAATGATTCTGCTTGTTTCTCGGTCAGAGCATTGGTCCCATGCTCACGCTTGGACTGCTCGACCTGTTCTGATGTTAAACCAGTAAATGTCTTGTTCACTTATTACTCTCCTTTGATTTTTTGAAAGACCCAAATCAGATGACTGTTTGGGCTTTTTCCGCTGGTGACCCAACATTATTCTTAGACTGCTAAGCAAAAAAATAACAGGGTGCACTTATTTAGATAAAGAATGAGGGTGTGACAGTCGTGTGTTCATAGTCCCTAAAACCGAATAAACGATGTTTTAGGAGCTAGCCTTTCGAAAAACAAGTCAAACGATACTGAAAATAGGAGATACTCCGCTAGGTGTCAATCAACAGCTGGGTGTTTCCTTCCCAGTGTCTCTTGACAATTTTCGTATGGTTCGCTTTATTTCTCGAGGCAGAACACCTCTGTCACAACCTCCATCTTAACTCTTGTCTTTTAGTATAAAACGAATGCTATTGAACGTCCAATCCATAAGCTCGCACCAATGCCGCTAAGCCGCCTTGGTAGCCGCTGCCGATTGCGTTAAACTTCCATTCGCCATTATGACGATAAAGCTCGCAGAACACAACAGCTGTTTCTACAGAGAAGTCTTCGCCTAAGTCGAAATTCAGAATTTCCTCGTTCGTTTCTTCATTTAGAATATGAACGAAGGCATTTGAAACCTGACCAAAGTTCTGGTTCCTCGCTGTGGCATCGTCAATCGTTACTGTGATTGCAATGCGGTCAACAGCTGGAGAAATTTTGGAAAGGTCGATTTTGATTTGTTCATCATCGCCATCCCCTTCACCTGTACGGTTGTCACCAGTGTGGAGTACAGAACCGTCTTCTGATTGTAGATTATTATAGAAGATAAAGCTGTTTTCGTTCAGACATTTCCCGTTGCTGTCCAAAAGGAAGGCAGAAGCGTCCAAGTCAAAAGCTGTACCTCCATCATACTGATTGATATCCCAGCCTAGACCAACAATAGTCTTAGTTAAACCAGGGTTTGTTTTTGTCAGGTCGACTTTCTGACCTTTTGATAAGTTAATTGCCATAGATCATATTCTCCCTCTCTTTTGCGGCTGAATTTTTAGCCGATATTTACACCAAAATCTCTACCTAAAGCCGCTAAGCCGCCTTGGTAGCCGCTGCCGATTGCTGTGAACTTCCATTCGCCGTTGTGACGGTATAATTCGCCGACAACAATAGCTGTTTCAATAGAGAAATCTTCGCCTAAGTCATAACGAATCAGTTCTTCTTCAGAATCTGCATTCAGGATTCGGATAAAAGCGTTTGAAACTTGACCAAAGTTTTGGTTGCGTTCTTCAGCACTGTCAATGGTAACGGTGAAACGAATTTTTTCAATGGATGGACTCACGTTGCCAAGTACGATTTCGATTGATTCGTCATCGCCTTCGCCCTCACCTGTACGGTTATCGCCCATATGCTTAACAGCTCCGTCTGTACTTGTCGGCTGATTGTAGAAAATGAAATCAGCGTCGCTAGTTACTTTCTCATTGCTGCCAAGTAAAAAGACTTCTGCGTCTAAATCGAAATCGCTCTGTCCGTCATACTTATTTGTATCCCAACCCAAACCAACACGAACCTTTGTTAATCCGGGATTTGTTTTTGTTAATTCAACTTTTTGACCTTTTGCTAATGAAACTGCCATGTTAGAAAACCTCCAGATTTATATTTATTTATAACGCTGCAGCATTTCAGATAGATTTGCCACATTCATCCCGCTGCCGACTGCCGCAAACTTCCATTCGTTGTCGTGGCGGTAAAGCTCACCAGCCACCAGTCCAGTCATGCCCTGATAGTTATCTGTCAGGTTGTAGCGGGCAATTTCCATACCTGAATCATCCATGATGCGGATGAAGGCATTTTTAATCATTCCGAAATCCTGTTTACGCTTATGTGCTTGATAAATGTTTACAACAAAAACCATCTTGTTGTATTTAGGACTCACTCTGCTTAGTGAAACCTTGATTACTTCGTCATCTCCGTCGCCGGCACCAGTCAGGTTATCTCCCTGGTGAACGATTGAACCATCTGTGCTCTTTAAATGACCAAAATAAACAACATCCTTTTTGTCTACGAAGCGGTCGTCTTGCAGTAGAATGACAGAGGCATCGCAGTCAATAGATGCTGGTTTAGAACCAAACAAGCCGCCAAGGAGGCCGCCGGAAGCCTGAGCTTCATCCCAGCCAAGCCCAACAGTGATATTGTTCAATGACGGGTTGGTTTTGGTCAAATCAATTTTCTGACCTTTTGATAGGTTAATTGCCATTGGTTTTTTATCTCCTTTTTCCTTAAAGTATTGTCAAAAAACAACCCATTTCTCAATCAAAATCTACCCGTAAATATCCTAAGTAAGTGTTGATTAGTTGGTATGGATTGGATATACTTTGATTATATCACATAAGACTTTCAGTGGGGTTATTTGATAAAAAAACATCAAAAAATCATGCTTAGGTTGTAGTTTTTTATAACAAAAAATGAGATAAAATGTAAAAATAGAAATGGAGTGAATGGTGTGTTGGAATTACATCCGATTCCGCAGAATCTCAACGAGATTGACTGGCAGTCAGAATTTATCACGCCTATATCACTGAGATCAGGCTTTCAAAAAACTGAAGAGACCTTAACATACCCTCAGGTTGTCGGAATCGTTTTAGGTGTTCCGCTGGATGAGTTCAGCTATGGAGAGTGGCTCTATGACGTGGTATATAATGATGAATATAAAATCCATCTTCTGGATGGGAATCTTGAAAAGCAGATAGATAATCAGATTTTTCAAGGAATTCAAAAGCTGTTCAATACACATAACGAGCAGAAAGGGTTATCGCCAAACCGGTTTGTAGCTTTTATGCAGGGGAACAATCTGTTGCCTTTGCGGGAGCATCCGGAGTATTACCGCTATCTGACCTTGAAATTTATCGATTTAATAAATATCTTTTCCGAGAACCATGGAGGCTTAATGCATCCTGATTTTCGCCGGGTAGTTGTTGACTGTATCAAATGGGGCTTTAACTATATCGATAAATGGCTGAGAGAAACAGATTTGAGCAAGGAAGTGCCTAAAGTTATCTGGTATGGGGAGATGACGAAAAGTGAACAGTATTTCCTAATTCTGCTGTACCTGTTAGGCTTTGATTTATTGATTTTCAATAGTGAAAAGGAAAATGTCTTTGCAGATGTGAAGGGTGTTAATCTATCAGTTTTTGAATACCCGAATGAGATGGACATGGAGCCGTTTCCTAAAGAAAAACCAATGCGCAAGTCTACAACTGCTAGAAAAGCAGCGATGGAGCTGAACAATATTATGAATTCTGACGGCTCGCTGCTGTTGAAGCCGTTTCAGCTCAGGGAGTATCTGCCGGAAAGCATCACACTGCAGACAACCTACGATGAGATTCGAATTATTGGAAAAGAAAAAGCCTTCATCCGTCCCAATTTTCAGGTAGAAAAAGGGGTAGTTAAAGTTCCTGTAATTTTCGCCAAGGTTCTAGGTGTGTCAACGGACAGGAAAAAGTATTGGGATGATTTTTATGAAGTTAGACGAAGTACCGAATTAGTTGAGGTAATTAAGGAATTTCCGATTAAACAGGAAATTAAAGGCAATCAGCAGTTTCATTATCAGTTTGCGGCGAAAAAAGACGGTACGCTGAATCCTGAAAAACTGATGGAAGCCAACTGGTGGCAGCACCGTCAAGTATCCAACGGGATGCAGCTGGCGTTGGCCAGCGCAATCAGCCGCTATGTAAAAAAAGCCCATTTTCTGCCTCACGGTAAAGAAACAAAAGAAGATGTTCAGATGTATCTGTTCTCTCAGGCAATGAATGTGCCGCCGTTTATTATGAAGCTGCTGCAGCAGTATGACTACGCGCAGGATATTCCCAAGATTATGATTTATAATAACGGTATGAGTGGAACATTGACGCGTTCTGATGCGGCATTATTATTGCTGCTGAACGAAATAGGTTTTGATATTGCAGTCTATAATCCAACCGGTCAGAATGATATTGAGCTCTATATTGATAATGGAAGATTTGACAGTCACTGGCTGGAGGAAGTGAACTTTGAAGAAACCTTCCAGACAAGCGGGATGGCTGCAAAAGGAAATAGTGCCCTTAAATCTATTTTCAATAAATTTAAAAAGTAGAAGGAGTCGGATAAAATGGAAAATCAAAATGAAACAGGTTTAGAGGAAGTTCAGGTAATTAATGTTGAGCAGCGTTTATCACAGGTAGAGCTGCAAAAGGCACAGCTGAAGACTGAGCCGGAGGTTATCAACATCAGTAAGAATATTGATATCAGAGATCAGATTTCAATTTTAGAATTTGGTAAAGAACCGGCAGAAGGAATTTCGCAGTTTTCTTCCCGGATTTTGAATAATATGAGTGTAGCAGAAACACAAAAGTCTACGGTTATGCTGGACAAGCTAGGCAAAATTATGGATAAATTTGAGCCGGAAGATTTTGCTGAAGAACGCAAAGGTTTGTTCAATAAAATTTTTGGTAAAGGCAAAGATTTAATGAGCCAAATTATGGCGAAGTACCAGACTATGGGCGGCGAGATTGAAGTTGTCTACACAGAAATCAAAAAGTATGAAACAAAGATGAAAAATAATGTAACGATGCTGAATCAGCTGGCAGATGAAAATATCCGCTACTACTTTGAGCTGGAAAAATACATTGCAGCCGGTGAAGTGATTGCCGACGATCTTAGAAACAATAAAATTCCTCAGCTGCAGGAGCGTGTAAACAACGGCGACCAAATGGCGGGAATTGAGCTGAGCAAAATGACTGCTGCTTTGGAAATGGTTGAGCAGCGCGTTTATGATCTGGAAATGGCGAAGCAGGTATCGCTGCAGACTGGACCGCAAATTGATATGCTGCAAAAAGGGAATGTCCGTTTGATTGGTAAAATCAATTCAGCCTTTGTGATTACGATTCCAGTATTCAAGAGTGCACTGATTCAAGCCGTTGCTGCGAAACAGCAGAAAATGACAGCAGAAGCAATGAGCGAACTGGATAACAGAACCAATGAAATGCTGATGAAAAATGCACAGAATATTTCTCAAAACAGTATTGAAATTGCGAAGCTATCTGGATCTCCAAGTATTAAGATTGAGACAATGGAACAGACTTGGAGTACAATTATGCATGGTCTGGAAGAAACAAAACAAATTGAAGCACAAAACATGGCAGAAAGAGAAGCAGGTAAGAAACGTCTGCTTGAGCTTCAACAGGATTATGAAGCGAAAAAACATAACATGTAATTGATTCGTCTTTTAAACGATTGATTCAGGAGGCCCTGCCTCCTGTTTTTTATACATACCTTCTTGTTTTCAAACAGTAAAAAGGTATTGAGTGTCTGGAAGTTGTTACATCTTCACGGGAGAGAAGAGCCGGGCAGTCATTGTTGGTTTTTAATAAAAGGAAAGAAAAGAGGAATAACTATGCGGCATTTTAATTTTTTGTCGAAAAAACAGGAGGAGGCAATTTTTTTTCAAGCTCCTCAAATCATCAAAACAAAACACAGAAACGATTATCATCAGTATACGGAAGCAGAACGGCAGCTAATCGGTCATTCTTTGGGGGCTGCTTTATATATGCCGGGAACCAGAGAAGATATCGCTAAGAACATTATTAGTGCCCGCTATTCAGCTGCGGCCTATGTATTATGCTTGGAAGACAGCATTGGCGATGTTAGTGTTGAGTTAGCGGAGCAGAATCTGATCGAGCAGCTGCAGCAGCTGGAGCTATTCATTGCACAGCTGTCTGAAGAGGAGCAAAGCAGCTTTCCGATGCTATTTGTTCGAGTAAGAACACCGGAACATTTATCATCATTTAGTAAAAAAATGAGCAGCTTGATAAAGGTCATTGATGGCTTTGCTTTACCTAAAGCAGATAACCGGAATATGGCTGCCTATTTAGAAAATCTTATCCAGGTTTCAGAGGAGAACCAGACTTGGCTCTGGGCGATGCCGATTTTGGAATCTAGAGAGTTAATGAGTAAAAGAAGTCGTGAAGAAGAGCTGAACAAGGTGTTTGAAGTCTTGACTAAGCCGGAATTTGAAGAGCGAATTCTTAATATCCGTTTAGGTGCGACTGATATGTGTGGTCTTTTTGGGCTTAGAAGAACAATCGATTCGACAATCTATGATGTATCTGTGATGAAGGATTTTATGACAGATGTGTTGAATTATTTTGCCTTAGACCGGCGCTTTGTTGTCAGCGGCTGTGTTTGGGAGTTTTTTACTAAGCGACCACGGATGATGAAGCCGTTGCTTAGAGAAACACCCTTTAAGGTTAAGCTGGGGGAAGATGGGCAGCAAATCAGAAAAGAGCTAATTACAGATGCCAATGATGGGCTAATCAGAGAAGTGATGCTGGACAAGGTTAACGGTATTAACGGTAAGACCTGTATTCATCCAACCCATATTGTGCCAATTAATAGCCAGCTGGTTGTACCGAAGGAAGAGTATTTTGATGCCAAGCATATTTGTGAAAGCAAGAACGGTCAGGTTGGTGTATTTAAAAGTGACCAGGGAAACAAGATGAATGAGGTAAAACCACATTTGCTTTGGGCTAAACAGGTACTACTTCGTGCACAGATTTACGGTGTGTTTAACGATAAAAAAGAATTTGTCGATCTATTGATCGCTGAATATTTAAGCGAGGAATCTACATGATGGAGATAAGGGAGTATCCAGTAACTGAAGGTCTAAAAGTAAAAATTACAGTTGATAAAAACCCTTTTCAGCTAAAGCCGGAAGCATTGTTTCAAATGGCAGCACGGATTAATAAAAAACGAAGTTTTCTTTTTGTCAGTCCAGTTTTAGGGAAGCACCTGCCGGTTAATCCGTCTGTCTCACTACTGATTGGCCGAGCACTGGCTCTAGTTTACAGTAGTCAAATAGACAAGTATCAATCGCTGATTCAAGAAGTGCTGAACGACCGAGCAAGGCAATCTGAATTTTCCTTTGAAGCAGCGGCACTGCCTCAGATAAGTCTTAAGCGGCCAGTCACTATTATTGGTTTTTGTGAAACTGCGACAGCGTTAGGTCATGCGTTTTTCGACAGCTTTGCTTCTTCAGCTCGTTATATTCACACGACGAGAGAAGAAATAGCTGGAAAGCAGGTATTGCTGGCATTTGAAGAAGAGCACAGCCATGCAACGGCTCATCGGGTATATGGGGATGACTCCCAGTTTTTTGCTGATGATTCCGAGGTAATTCTAGTTGATGATGAAGTAACCACCGGGAAGACAAATTTAAATATTATTCGAGATATTCTACGGGCTTTTCCTCACAAAAAGCAATTCACAATTGTTTCAATTTTAGACTGGCGAAATGAAGCGAATCAGCAAGCTTTTAGGGATTTGGAACAGGAGCTGGGAATTGTGATTCGGGAAGTTTCTCTTTTAAAGGGACAAGTGGAAGAGCTTGGTCAACCAATCGGATTAACAGATGAATCCCTGCTTACGGAAAGTAATTCCAGTAGTCTATTGTTGCAGAAGCCATTGCAGAAGAAGCTGCCGAAATTTTCAATGGAGCAGGTGTTTGATTCGTCTAAGACTGAGCAGCCCCCCTATTTAAAAGCAACCGGTCGCTTTGGATTAACTAGTGAACAGAATCAAAACGAAGCATTGGCAGTGATTGGTCAGCAGCTGCAGGCTGTTCGTGCAGGCGCTGGAAAATGTCTGGTTTTAGGCACGGGTGAATTTATGTATTTGCCAATGAAAATTGCCAGTTATATGGGCAGCAATGTGGTATTTCATACCACCACCCGCAGTCCTATTTTAAGCCGGAATGAGCAAGGCTATCCTATTTCGCAGAAACGGCAGTTTCCAAGTCCTGAGCAGCCTGGAGCCACGAACTATGTCTATGGCGTTGCAGAGGAAAAGCAGTATCAGGACATCTTTGTGTTTTTTGAGCGGGTAGTTAGTCGAGAGCATTTGAATGAACTAAATCGTATATTAGGTACTGTGAGAGGCACGAAGCTTTATTTTGTGGACCTTGTTTCCCGCAGTCTCTATCAATCTGTTATAGGGAGCGTTTTAAAAAGATGAAACCATTTATAAAAGGAAGTTATTCAGACGATGATGTGATTTTTCTACTTCAGGATATTAGTCAGTATGTGGATGAGATTGCTACACCAGAAAGAGAAGTATTAATTCAGAGCGGTACTCATTATTCAGAGATGCTGCCGGTAGAATATCAGCCAACCGCAGAATACGTAGCTTTATTTAAAGAAACCTTGAAAGAATCAGCTAGTCGAATTGCTCTGTCAGTAGGAATTGTTGCTGAACAGATTGTCAGCGAAAAAAAGAAAAATCATCAGGGTGATTTACAAAGCACATTAGCTGATTTGGTGTTGGTGAGCTTGGCAAGAGCAGGTACGCCTATAGGGGTTTTAATTAAACGCTATTTAAAGCTAGTCTATCAGGTTGATGTTCCTCATTATTCTATTTCGATTATCCGCGGCCGGGGGATCGATGAAGTTGCGCTGGATTATATTTACCAGCAATCTGAAACAGCAGATATCCAGTTTATTGACGGCTGGACAGGTAAGGGAGCAATCACTAAGGAGCTGACGGAAGCCTGTGAGCAGTATAATGAAACGCATTTCCAGCGATATCCTCTGTCTCCAAGCTTAGCCGTTTTAGCAGATACGGGCTACTGTACAACACTTTACGGAACACGAGAAGATTTTCTGATTCCCAGTGCCTGCCTGAATTCCACAGTATCAGGTCTAGTCAGCAGAACCGTGCTGAACGAGCGCTATATTAAACCGGGAGAAGTCCATGGGGCGAAATACTATCAAGAGTTTGAAGAACAGGATCTATCGAATGTGTATATTGAAATGATTATGACAGCTTACGTAGAGAACAGAGAGCAGCTTGATCAGGAAATAAAAGCAGCAGTAGCTGCTTGGAATCCGGCAGAAGTACCAAGCTGGGCAGGAATGGCAGCGATTGAACAAATCAAAGCGGATTTCAACTATGACAGTATCCATTTCATCAAGCCGGGAGTTGGCGAAACGACTCGAGTTTTGCTGCGGCGTGTCCCTGAAAAGCTGTTGATTAATCCGGAAAAAACCAATGACTTGCGTCATATTCTGATGCTGGCAAAAGAGCTTCATGTACCGATTGAGGAGTATACCAACATGCCTTACTCCTGTTGTGGATTAATTCGCCAAAAGGTTGGAGAAAAGGAAATATGAGTATAGTAGTTTTCAGTGATTTAGACGGTACCCTTCTTTTTTCAAAAAATTCACTGCCGAAATCATTGACAGTAGACCAATGCTTGGAAGCTGAAACCTATGCAAACGGCGGTCATGGCTATATGGAGAGACAGCTAGTTGACTATCTGAAGCAATGGTCAGAAAAGCACTTGTTCATTCCTGTGACTACCCGTTCTACAGAGCAGTATGAGCGTTTGTCACCTCTGCTTAAGGAACTGGCACCCGCCTTTGCTTTAACCAGCAATGGCGGAAATCTTTATCGAAGCGGGCAGTTGGATTTAAATTGGAACCAACAGATTAAAGCTGAGCTTAAACCTGAGCTGGAGAGTAACGGGGAGATTTTAAGGATCATTGAACGGTATCTTCCCCAAGACAGTATTCGGAAGGTCAAGGAAATTGATAATCTCTACTATTGTGTTCTGGTTGTCGCAAGGACTTGGGAGCCAAATCTGATTCAGCAGGTAAATGAAGAGTTGTCCAGTTATGGCTGGACCAGCTACTTTCAGCATAAGAAGCTGTATTTCCTTCCTGCAAAGCTGTCAAAGGAAGGAGCCACAGCCAAGCTAAAAGCAGAGCTGCCTGAAGGCTTATCCTTTAAAGCCCTAGGGGATACGGATATGGACCAGCCAATGTTGAAGGAGCAAAACCATCATTTGTACTTTGGAACAGACATCCAAAAACAAAGCGGTATACGGACAGCAGAGTATTCCTTTGAAGCAGTAAAGAAATTATTAGCAGAATAAAGAAGCTGTCCGATTCCCCAAATAGGAATCGGACAGCTTTTTGGTTAATCCAATGTTTTTCGCCACTCCTCACGCTTTTCTTCACGAAAGGCGAGGAGTTCTTTTATAAAGTTCTCATATTCTTCGGGAGAATCTTCATCATAATATGCTTCATGAAACTCAATGGTATCATCATCAAAAACCAGAATCAATGTCCAAAAGGCTTCACTATTACTAGTCCGTTCAGGGTCTGGCTTCACACCATAGATTCTTTTCCAATTTTGCACGTTATTATCTTCAATAATTTTTTGTATTTTTGACACGTCTTTTTTTGTTATTGTCCAATCAGGCTCGATACGTCCTATATTATTATAGGGGTATAAATTCATATTTTTATTTTTTAAATCTGCAAAGAAGTCTGGGCTATTGTAAACAGTATGCCATCCGCTTTGATCATAAACGATTTTTCGTAGTTCATTTATTGGTTTCTTTGTTTGTGTTTCAGGAAGACTGATTATATCAGTATAGGTCTCCCCGCCTTGTGATAATTTGTATTCTGGCAATTTTTCTTCAGTTGAAAAATCAACGGATGATTCAGTAGTGAACAGTTGAGAGCTGGTCGTTATTGTTGATTCTAATAATTCTGTTTTCGCACTATGATTCTCGCAGCTTATAAGGAATAATAAGGGAGCAACAATCAAGAAATCTTTCTTTTTCATACATCTCCTTGTGTTTAATCAGATTCAGTAAATTTTCGCCATTCTTCACGCTTTTCTTCACGAAAGGCGAGGAGTTCTTCATAAAACTCATGGAAATTGTCAGGAACCATGGTTCTGGAACCCGTATGCTTTTCAATGGTGTTGTCTTCAAAAACTAGTAGTACAGTCCATGGGAAGGTACCACAATCGGCAGGCGTTATGGAGTCGTTGCTTGTCGAATTTTCTGTAGTCCCGATATATTCTGATTCCCACTCTTGTATCTGATAATCTTTAAGGAGCTGTTGAAGAGTTTTAACGTCAGAGTTAGTGAGCTTCCAATCAGGTTTATACATAGCCATTGAAAAAATATCAGGATAAAGAAACATTTCTTTATTTTCTAAATCAGCAATAAAATCCTCATTTTCCCGCAAAGTCCATAATGAATTACTTTTTTTACATATAATCATTCGGATATTTTCAATAGTTTGTTTTTTTTCAGACACTGGAAGCTTTTCTAAATCTTCTATGTTATCTCCAGAATTATCATTTCTGTATATCTGTTTAGGAAAAAGTTGACTTGTTGAACTCACTGGCTGTTCTTTAACAACTATAGAGCTTGTAGTCGTAGTTAATCGGGAGTTCGCATTTTCTTTTTCACAGCCTACACAAAAGCATAGAAAAAATAGGATAAGAAAACTGTTTATAATCTTAATTAGATATTGTGTCTTAATTCGCATTTTCTTTTTGCCATTCTTGCCTTTTTTGATCTCTAAAGTCCATTAGTTTCTCATGGAGAGTGTCTAATTCTGCTGGCTCGTCAGTATCGGGAGAGTAGCCACTGTGACTTTCAATAGTGTTATCATTGAATACAAGATATAAATACCAGACACCTATATCAGCAGTAGTCGTAGGGTCTGTTGCTTCTCCATATCTTTCTTTCCAATTTTGAACGTTACAATCTTCTAAAATAGTTCTTATTTCTTCAATGTCATTAGTCGATAAGTTCGAATCGGGTTCAAATCTTTCTACTTGCCAAGGATACAAATAGAAATCTTTATTCTGTATATCAGCGACAAAGTCTCCATTGTATTCTCTTGTTTTAATAAGGGCTGGTTGTATCATGATAACCATAGAAAGGTTTGCTAAGTTTTGTTTTTCTCCTACAGAAGGCAAAGTCTCTATTTTCTCATATACTTTATATTCTTCCTCTCTTAAGACCATATCAGGAAGGGGATATATATCAGTACTTGAGGTTATTGTAAACTCCGAAGTTTGTACATTAGTACTTGAACTCGATGTAGCTACTGTGGTTTTCGACTCTTCTTTTTCCTGTCCGCATCCTCCCAATAATAAGAGAGGAAGCAGAGTTAAAATATACTTCTTATTCATAAATCTCCTTTTACTTAATCAGATTCAGTAGATTTTCGCCATTCCTCACGCTTTTCTTCACGAAAGGTGAGGAGTTCTTCATAAAACTCATGAAAATTGTCAGGAACCATGGTTCTGGAACCTGTATGCTTTTCAATGGTGTTGTCTTCAAAAACTAGTAGTACAGTCCATGGGAAGGTTCCACCATCGGCAGTAGCTGTAGAATTATTGCTTGTAGAATGTTCATCTGTCCCAATGTACTCTGTTTCCCAGTCTTGTATCTGATAGTTTTCAAGCAGCTGTAGAAGAGTTTTAACATCGGAGTCGGTAAGTTTCCAATCAGGTTCTGTTCGGTCAATTGCTCCGGGATATAGATACATCTCTTTATTTTTTAAATCAGCAATAAAATCCTCATTTTGTTCTCTAGTCCAAAGAGATAGTGTCTTTGTGCAAATAATTTTTTTAACAGATTCTAAGCTTTGTTTGAATTCGGAAACTGGTAAATTACTCAATACTCTGATGCTATTTCCGTCACTTGCAGAACGAATCTGTTCTTCTGGTAGTTGCTCTTCCGTTGGAAAAGATGATGAAGTTTCGGTAGTAAGAATTTTTGCGCTGTTATTTGTCGTAGATTCTAATGATTTTAGTTCCGTACCATTGTCCTCGCAGCCTATAAGGAATAATAAGGGAGCAACAATCAAGAAATTTTTCTTTTTCATACATCTCCTTGTATTTAATCAGATTCAGTAGATTTTCGCCATTCCTCACGCTTTTCTTCGCGAAAGGCGAGGAGTTCTTTTATAAAGTTTTCATACTCCATTGGAGAATCGTCGCCATAATATTTTTTATGGATTTGATTGGTGTCATCGTTGAAGACTAAAAGTAACGTCCAAAATGCTTCACTATTGCTAGTACGCTCAGGATCAGGCTCAGTACCATAACTTTTTTTCCAGTCTAATACATTATTATCTTCAATAATATTGTGTATTTTTGTCACATCTTTTTCTGTTAGATTCCAATCGGGTTCTATATCGCCAGTGTTTCTAAAGGGATATAAGTTCATATTTTTATTTTTTAAATCTGCAAAAAATTCTTGAGTTGTGTATATATCATACAAACCACTTTCCTTGTAAATAATTTTTCTTATATCAGTGACAGTTTTCTTTGTTTGGGACTCTGGAAGGGACAATAATTTATCATATGTTTCACCATTTCTTAAGCTGTGTTCTTCTGGCAATGTCTCATCTAGTTGAGAGCTGCTAGAAGAACGGGTAGTAAATGTCTGGAAGCTAGAGGTAGTTGCAATCTCAACTGATGAGGCTGTTTTTGTATTTCCTTGTTCACATCCGACAAGTTGCAATAAGAGAACAACGATTAAAAAATACTTTTTATTCATATATCTCCTTATGTTTAATCGGATTCAATCGATTTTCGCCATTCCTCACGCTTTTCTTCACGGAAGGCGAGGAGTTCTTTTATAAAGTTTTCATACTCCATTGGAGAATCGTCGCCATAATACTTTTTATGAATTTGATTGGTGTCATCGTTGAAGACTAAAAGTAACGTCCAAAAGGCTTCACTATTGCTAGTACGCTCAGGATCAGGCTCAGTACCATAAATTTTTTTCCAGTCCAATATATTATTGTCTTCAATAATATTGTGTATTTTTGTCACATCTTTTTCTGTTAGATTCCAATCGGGTTCTATGTCGCCTACATTCCTATAAGGATATAAGTTCATATTTTTATTCTCTAAATCTGCAAAAAATTCCTGATTTTCGTACATATCTATAAAGCCACTTTCGCTATAAACAATCTTTCTTATATCAGTAACAGTTTTTTTTGTTTGTGTTTCCGGAAGATAAAAGAGCTTGTCATAAGTTTCTCCACCACTCATTCTTTTTCTTTCAGGAAATGTTTCATCTGTGGACGTATATGTTGAAGGTTCAGTGGTGTGTTTTTGCGAACTATAAGTTGTTGTTTCTGTTAAATCTGGTTTCATATTTTCATTCTCACATCCCGTTAATAATAAAATTAATTGTAGAATTATAAATGTATAAGTTTTTTTGTTCAAAATTATGCCTCCTTATTTCATCTGATTAAGGATGGTGTCCATATGAGTGGTTGATTCAGGTAAATATTTTTGAGTTGTATCGAGTGCCTGCTCAGAAAAATGTTCTTTTACCATGTGATGACCGAAATAAGAACCAAAACCTTCAGTACCAGTTGGATGTAGAGGGGTTCCCGTACTATCGAAAAAATAGTCTTTAGTATGGCCTACATGAAATCCTTTAATATCAAAATTAGTTACTCCACTATAAATATCACCAACAAGAAAAGAGCTAGGTCTGTTTAAATATTCGTATTCATATTTATTTTGAAGAGTATCATATATATTTTTTATATCCCCTGTTAATGATTCAGCTTTGATAACTGGGTCAAGTAATACTCCCATCAATTCTTGCTTTATTGCTTGCTGATTTGAATAGTTGGAGTTCTTTAAAAGTTCATCAATTGATTGTGACAAGTTATTCTGTACATCCAGCTTATTATAATCATCTAGTGTTAGTCCATTTTCCTTATGGTATAGAGAATAATAACCTGATAAACCCTTATCTCTCCCGTAATAAAAATCGATTGCATGGCCCAGCTCATGAAAGAAAATCCAATATTTTCCTTGTCCACCTCTATTAAAGCGATCCCCATTCAAATCAAATTTTAAATCTTGTGTGCCATCAGCATACCAACTGAAAACTCCAGCCTTTGGTTTATAAATTGTATCAGTAATGGAGAGTCGATCTAAATACCGCAAACACAATGTCCGATAAGGTTCTTCGGCGGTATACATCATGTGCTTGATTTCTACCTGTGCTAGAAAATCGACAGGAGATAAAAATTTATCGGTTTTTTGAGCGTGTTCAGGATGCTCCATATCGTATAAAAGAACCTCATTAATTTTATCGATTAAATCAGAACGTTCCTTTTTCAACTGTCGAACCTGCTGCATTTTATGGACTTTCTTGACCCAATCCATACTTGATCCGGAGGGTTTTTGGAAGGTTCCTGTTGCAGCATTCCAAGAGCTGTTTGAAGCAGCCGCTCCTTGATTGACAGCGCTGGTTAGCTCGCTGATTTCAGCGAAGAGGGCTGGAGAGCTGGCGTGGAATTCCAACAGCTTTTCCAATTTATTCTCCAATTCAGTTTTGGCATCTTCCAGACCATTAATGACTTTCTGATTAGCATTTAATTGCCTCAGCTTCATATTATCCCCAATGTCCTTGGATTCAATAGAAATTCGAATGGCATTATACGCATTTATTTCATTATTCAGGCGCTGGATTTTTTCTTCCAGCTCTGAGGATTTCAAGTCACCGCTGTCCACACTAAGATATTTGTTTGGGAAGGATTTGCAGGCTTCTGCGACAGCCTCGGACAATAGACGTCCTCCTTGAAGCAGTGGTAGAATTACCGCTTGAAACATGTCTTTTGCTGAGGTATAGGCAGCTGCTTCTAAAATCTGGTCTGCCGCAAAGCTGGCAGCCGCTTTTTGCACTGCTTCATAGCCCTGCTGGTGGGCAGTACCCATGGCTTGAACATCTGCTGACTGTGTACGGGCAGGTCCTAGATACATATCAATACTCATTCGTTTTCGTCCTCCGTGTCCATTTCTACTTTTCTTTTTTCATAGTAGAGTTTATCTAATCGTTCTTGGGCTTGGGTCTGTTCCTGCTTCAAGGCTTCCTGACCATCCTCCAAATCCTCAAGAATATGGTGCTGCTCTTGTCTAAAATCAGTATGAAGGTCTTCAAAGAGTAAAGCAAAATCATTTTGATGAAAGCTTTCCCTCAGCTCTTCGAAAAGCCGGCTGGAGGAATGGAATTGCTCCAGATAATCTTCTTGCAGCTCTTCCAGCTGCCGTCCAGCAGCATCTAGCTCATCCTGTTTTTCATATAAGATTCGTTCTTCACGTTCTAACTGTTCCTGCTTAGAAATCAAGCTTAATTCCTCCTGATGCTGGTCTAGATTCTGGTTTGGGAAGGGAGCCGAAAACGGTATTTTTTATTGCCCGATCTTTGGCATCAAATTCTGCGGCTACGCTTTGCAGATTGGCAGCCGCATTGCCAATGGCTGAGCTGACCTGAGTAACTGCCTGCTGTGCAGCGTGAATAGCCTCTTTTGCACTGTCATTCCCAGCGACCGTCGTTTGCCCATCCTGATTGATTGAAGTTGATGTGTTTAATACATCTAGAGCACTCAATAATTCAGAAGCCAACTGTTGGGCGACCTGTGTGTTGCTGTTTATCTTTGCCATAATTATTTTCTCCTTTTTGCGATTTTGTTTGAAAAGCTCTATGCGATTTAAGGAAGCTCAGAAATGAAATGTAGTTTATGGATGTAATAACAAGTTAGCTTTATTTCCTACTTCCCGAGCAAACGATGTCTTAAAAGCTGCAGCCTCGGTGATAAGTCAAATCACACTAAAAACTTTAGGTAGGTAGTAGTTAACAGCTACTCGATTCCTCCAAGCGTTTCTTGTCAATTTTCGGATATCCCGTCATATTGCCGAAGAAGTTGCTCCTGCGATTACTCGTCGCAGTCAAGTGCTTTGCGAGTGCTCCTGCGATACTCGTCGCAGTTAAGTGCCCGTGTGTGTTACTGTCTCACCCTTTATGCGGAGTTAAGCATGCTAAAAGTATGGGGATCTAGTTCTGTCCATCCTCTGATGCTGCACAGCACCCAGTTGGTTTTCAAGACAAAACATTTCCGATAGAACCTTGATTAGCCCCATAAAAAAATCTTGCGAAAGCGCTCAAACATATTTAGCTAATAAAAAAAAGTATAACATTAAAAAAATATATATTCTACACTTGAAAGGTTGAATTTCCTACGTTTGGTCGCTTTTACGAATTTTTGAAATAGAAAAAAAGAGCCATGACGGATGGGTGTCATCGCTGCTAAAAAAAACAAGTAATGTTATTTTGTAAATGCTCTTTTAGGTGAATGGGACATTACTCAATGAGACCTATCTCAACCCACATGAAATCCGAAAAAACGTTGGAGCAGGGACACATCCAGTATTGAGTAGCTATGAGAGCATGGGGACTGTTCCTAAATAGCTGTGTAATCTACGTACAACTTTTAGGGCACACTTCATGCTTTGAGATAGCAGAGAATCACGAACTGTTGAAAGTAATGACAACAACTTTTGTAATGTTCTAACTTGACTCTCCAAGGAGGAAGTATGGCGTAATCAATTTTTTTAGAGCCTGTCTGAAAACGCTAGCGGTAAATATTTCTGAGATTGTTACGGAACCTGTCGGCAGAAAAACGCACTTATGTCTCACATAGGCGGTGTCTTCTTTCTTAATTCCATAAGCATGTCTGAAACATTCGGAAACCACTCTATTTTTCAGACATGTGCTAGTAAAAAAATAGGCGTAGTTGATCAAACTAATTGTCTTTTTGAGGCTAAATCGATTTAAACATGCTTGAGCTTCAATCGCTGGATGTTTAAAAAATTTTGACAGCAGAGTGCGATACCGCCGTACAAAGGAGCTTGACTACCCAAGGTACTATTTTCAACGCGAATATCCTTCGTAAAGCGACTAGTTAAGTGATCTCGAACCTTTGTCAACAAAGATGGAATTTTCCGATAGATTGAGCTGTTAATGATAACAACCTCAGGGTCATAGAGTGCTACAGTATTGTTAATACCGACTGCCAGCCAAAACGCATTTTGTTCCAGCCTGGTTTGGATTTCTGAGTCGTCTATTAAAGACTGAACCACTGCACTGTCTACATAATCCAGCTGTTTTTTTTCAGCAATTTGTTCATAAAGTACCGTATTGGAAGCATACTGCTCCAGACAGCCGTTGTTACCGCACGGGCAGGCTTTTCCATCTGGAAAGAGTATAGAGTGTCCGATTTCTCCAGCTGTACCATGATGCCCTTTTTGAACGAGCCCGGAGTTCACGACACCACCGCCGACTCCGCTGTGAATGCTTAAGCTTACCAGACTCTCAGAACTATCAGAAAATGCATATTCTCCAAGCGCTGCTAAGTTTGCTTCGTTTTCGATGAAAATTGGAAAATCAAAGCTTTTGGAAAGCTGTTTGTGTAAATCAATTGTATCCAAATCGTAGTAAGGAGTGAAAATGACTTGATGATTATGAACCACCCCATGAATCCCTATGGTCATCCCAATAATTGTTGAGCAGACCTCAGGATTTTCTTTTTGAATAGCAGTAATGGTCTCTTTTAAAAGAGCAATGACTGTTTTTGCTGAAACGTTCAATCGTTTTTTTTCAATAAACGTAATTTCTTCACCGTTTAAATAAGCAAGTGTTCCTTTTAAATAATCAATTCCGATATCAAAAGAAAGAGCTGCCGCTACTTTGGGGTTAAACTGCAGCATAATCGGTTTTCGTCCTCCTTGAGTACCAGCAGAGCCGATACCTGTCTCGAAAATTAAACCATCATCCAAAAGTCCTTTGGTGATAGATGAGACAGAAGCTTTATTTAATCCGGTTAAAGAAGACAGCTCAGCACGGGAAATATTTTTATGATCGATTATTCCTTTTAAAATCAAAGATTCATTTTGTTCGCGTATCTTATATTTGTTAGATATCATATGGGTTCACCTCGTTTAGTTAATATTAAAATTTTTGAAAGCGCTTGACAACTTATTTTCAATGATTTAATATTCTTTATGTAAGTTAGTTTAACTTGCTAACTAACTAAAATCAAGCTATTTTTAGGAGGAATCTGTTAATGAGTTACTTTCCACAGGTAGACAAAGTAGGTTACGAAGGACCAACAACAGAAAATATGTTTGCTTTCCGTCACTATAATCCAGAGGAAAAGGTATTAGGCAAAACGATGAAAGAACAGCTGCGCTTTGCGATTGCCTACTGGCATACGATGACTCAAGATGGCTCTGACCCATTCGGAAAACCAGTCAATCAACGGGATTGGACGGCTGAAACAGCAATGGAGACGGCTAAAAACAGAGTAGCAGCATTTTTTGAACTTTTGACTAAATTGGATGTGGAGTATTTCTGTTTTCACGATGTGGATATTGCGCCGGAGGGCGACTCATTAGAAGAGTTCTTCCGCAATATAGATGAAATTACTGATTTGATTAAGGAAAAGATGGATCAGACAGGGATTAAGTTGTTGTGGAATACCGCAAATATGTTTTCTCATCCTCGCTTTGTCAACGGGGCGGCTTCATCTAATAATGCTGAAGTCTTTGCCTATTCAGCAGCTCAGGTGAAAAAAGGATTGGATATTAGCAAAAAGCTAGGTGGCGAGAATTATGTCTTTTGGGGTGGTCGTGAGGGATATGAATCTTTGTTAAATACAAATATGAAGTTTGAACAGGATAATATTGCCCGCTTATTTAAAATGGCTGTTTCTTATGCAGAAAAAATTGGTCATAAGGTTCAATTTCTGATTGAGCCAAAGCCAAAAGAACCAACAAAACATCAATATGATTTTGATGCTGCAACAACGATGGCATTCATTCAAAAGTATGATTTAGAAAATGATTTTAAACTAAATTTAGAAGCCAATCATGCGACTTTGGCAGGTCACACCTTTGAGCATGAGCTGACTGTTGCCCGTTGTTATGATGCTCTAGGATCTATTGATGCCAATCAGGGAGATATGCTTTTAGGCTGGGATACAGATGAGTTTCCAACAAATATTTATGATACTACGCTTGCGATGTATGAAATTTTGGAAAATGGGGGAATAGCGCCAGGGGGAATTAACTTTGATTCAAAAGTTCGCCGCTCGTCTTTTGCGATGGAGGATTTGCTTCTAGCTCATATTGCTGGTATGGATACATTTGCTCGCGGGTTGAAAGCCGCTGCAAAATTAAAAGAAGACCGTTTCTTCGATAAATTGAAAGAGGAACGTTATGCGTCTTATACAGAAGGAGTAGGCGCAAGGATTGTTGCTGACAACGAAGATTTGGAAACCCTTACTTCCTATGCTCTGGAACATGATGAGATTGAAATGCTGTCCAGTCATTTGGAGTATGTTAAGTCCCGTTTCAATGATTATCTAGTATAACAAAGAGGAGAGAGACGAAATGAAACGAAGAAAGATTTTTTCTACTATTGTGTTAGCTGCTGCGGGTTTGCTATTAGGTGCTTGTGGGAATGGCGGATCTAGTTCCAGCGGAGATACAACGACCATTGATGTCTTCAATATTAAAGTGGAGACAAAGGATCAGTTAGACGAGCTGGCAAAGAAATATGAAGAAAGTCATGAAGGAGTAAAAATCAATGTTACGACTGTAGGCGGCGGACAAGATGCGAATGCAGCCTTACAATCTAAATTTTCTTCCGGTGATGAGCCAAGTGTTTTCCTTCTAGGCGGTTTAGCAGATGTTGATAAATGGGGAGATAGTCTAGCCGATTTAACAGATACGAAGCTGGCGGATACAGCTATTGAAGGAACTTTGGATGGTGCGACAAGAGATGGGAAAGTATATGGTCTGCCGATGAATATCGAGGGCTATGGCTTTCTAATCAACAAGGAGCTATTTAAAAAAGCCGGCGTTGATGTGGATGCAATCAAATCATACAGTGATTTTGAAGCGGCAGTGAAAAAGCTTGACAGCAAAAAAGACGATTTAGATATGAAAGCTGTTTTTGGATTTAGTGCAAAAGAATTCTGGGTGGTCAGTCAATACAGTTCTCATTTTACAGCACCTGAGTTTGACGATGATGTACAAAAGGTGTATGAAGCGAAAGCAATTGATTTTTCATACAGTGATCAGTTCAAACAATATACAGATTTAATTAACAAATATAATGTTCAGCCCATTTTATCTTTAGATTACAGCACATCGGTAGAAGAAGATTTTGCCAACGACCAAGTCGCTATCGTTCATCAGGGAAATTGGATTATTCCTACCTTAAACAGTTTAGACCCAGAAATTGTAGAAAATAAATTGGGAATTTTACCGCTTTATGTGAAGGATGAGTCAGATGGAAAGATAGCTGCAGGAGCGCCTTGGTATTGGGGCGTAAATAAAAATAAAGATGAAAAGGTTGTAGAAGCAAGTAAAGAATTTTTGGAGTGGATGTATACAGATGAAGCGGCGATGAAAGTCATTACCGATGAAATGGAATTTATTCCTGCTTATACTAACTTCTCTTCAGACAGTTTGAAGGATGCAACATCTCGGGATATTTTCAACTATGTATCTGAGGGTAAAACGGTTCCGTGGGTTCACAATCAATACCCAGATGGTTACTCTCAAACTCAGTTTTATCCAGAATTTCAGAAATATCTAAATGGCGATCTCTCATGGGATGATTTGATGACCAAAGGCAAGGAAGCCTGGGCAGAGGATCGTAAATAATAAAAGCGATTGCTTAGCTAGAGAATAAGAGAAAAGAACTGATTTTTCGGTAAAATTGTTTGCCTAGTATTTTAAGTAAACTGGGCTGTTGTGAAAGAACATTGTTTTTTACAGCTCAGCTTACTAAAAATAATTGATAGGCATCGGGAGGAGGATTTGCATAATGAGTAATCGATCAAAAAGCTTCTGGCTATTTCTAGCGCCTAGTCTGTTGGGGATAGCTGTAGTGTTGTTTATACCGCTATTAACAGGTGTTTACTATTCAATGACTGATTGGAATGGCATAAAAATTGACCAATTTTTAGGCATCGAGAACTATATAAGGGCATTTCAGGACGAACGTTTTCTAAATAGCATTTGGTTTACAACCAAATTTTCTGTAGTTGCGATTGTTCTTGTAAATATTATTGGACTGGGACTGGCACTACTGGTGACTCAAAAAGCAGATAAGCTGAATAATGTTTTCCGTACAGTGTTTTTTATGCCGAATCTAATCGGTGGGATTATACTAGGTTTTATTTGGCAATTCATTTTTATTAAAGCGTTTGCGGCAATTGGAGATGCAACAGGGATAGAGTTTTTTAAAGGCTGGCTCTCCACGACTAATACAGGCTTTTGGGGTTTAGTTATCCTCTTTGTCTGGCAAATGAGCGGCTACATTATGATTATCTACATTTCATTTATTAATAACATTCCAGATGAAATGATTGAAGCGGCGGAAATTGACGGCGCTACATCGTGGCAAACTTTCTGGAAGATTAAGTTTCCGATGCTTGCCCCGGCATTTACCGTTAGCTTATTTCTGACACTATCCAATGCATTTAAAATTTACGATCAGAATCTAGCATTGACCGCGGGAGGACCGTTTGATTCTACACAGATGGTAGCAATGAATATTGTCAACGAAGCATTTGCAGTTCGAAATATGGGGTATGCACAAGCAAAGGCTGTGATATTCCTGATTATTATTACTATAATCTCTATTGTTCAAATCAGTATCACTAGAAAACGGGAGGTAGACCTATGATCAAACAGAAAAAGAGAAAAGCATTGTTGATTAAGATTCTAGGGATCTGTTTGATGCTTGCCTGGCTGTACCCTTTTTATCTGATTGTAGTGAACTCATTTAAGACAAAATCTGAGATATTCAAAAACACTTTGAATGTTCCGGAACAGTTTACAACAGAAAACTATCCAATTGCTTTTGAGAAGCTGGATTTCTTTCAAAGTGCGCTTAATTCAGTAATAATTACAGCAGTGTCGCTTTTTGTAATTGTCATTTGTACGTCAATGGCAGCCTATGCCCTTTCAAGAAATAAAAGTAAGCTTAGCAACGGCTTATATTTTGTGATTGCGATTGGCTTGTTAATCCCATTCCAGGCGATTATGATTCCATTGGTTTCATTTTTTGGAAAAGCCAATATGTTAAATCGGCCAGGACTGGTTATTATGTATCTAGGCTTGGCGAGCAGTATGGCAATCTTTCTTTACTTTGGCGCCCTAAGAGGAATTCCTCAATCATTGGATGAAGCAGCGACTATTGATGGTGCTTCGCGTTTTCAGATTTACTGGCATATTATTCTGCCATTACTGAAACCGACAACTGTAACTGTTATTGTACTGAACTCAATCTGGTTCTGGAATGACTATCTATTGCCGTCTCTAGTTATTAATAAAGAAGGTATGTACACGATTCCACTGAAAATGTTCTATTTCTTTGGTCAATATTCTAAGCAGTGGCATTTGGCGCTGGCAGCCCTATTTATTGCGATTATTCCAATCATTATTCTCTATGTGTTTCTACAAAAATATATTATTAAAGGCATTTCGGACGGTGCCGTAAAATAGGAGGGCAACCATGAAATTTACAAATGGCTATTGGATGACAAAAGAGGGGTATACAATTCAATCACCAAAGGAAATTTTTACCTATCAGGAAAAAGAAAAGCAATTGATTTTGTACGCTCCATATAAAAAAATCGAGCAGCGTGGCGATACTTTGAATATGGGAATGAGCACGATTACGCTCACGAGTCCGCGCGAAGATATGATTTCTGTAAAAATTGTCCATCATGAGCAGAACAATCCAGGTCCGGAATTTACATTAGAGACAGCTGATGTTCAGCCGGTAATTGAAAAAACAGATGGAAAGATTAGCTTTAAATCGGGTTCTATCAAAGCAGAAGCTGTCTTATCAGATAAGTTTCAGTTACGCTTTTTGGGAGAAGAGAGGCTGTTGACTGAGTCGAAATTCGGTGCACAAGGAGAAATCACTTATAAAGACGGCACTCATTATATGAGAGAACAGCTCTCTTTGGGAATTGATGAGCTGATTTATGGTTTAGGTGAGCGCTTTACGCCATTTATTAAAAATGGACAGACCATTGATATTTGGAATGAAGACGGCGGAACAGGCAGCGAACAGGCATATAAGAATATTCCTTTTTATATGAGCAGCAACGGCTACGGAATTTTTGTCAATCATCCTGAGCAGGTTTCTTTTGAAATAGCTTCAGAAAATGTTTCACGGGCGCAGTTCAGTGTAGAAGGGCAAAGCTTGGAATATATAATTATTTACGGACCTACACCAAAAGACATTCTTGAAAAATATACCAGTCTAACTGGGAAGCCATCATTGCCGCCGGCTTGGTCCTTTGGCTTGTGGCTGTCTACATCCTTCACAACAGACTACAGTGAAAAAACTGTCATGTCATTTATTGACGGGATGCTGGAACGCGGGATTCCGCTGGAAGTCTTTCACTTTGACTGTTTTTGGATGAAGGCCTTTGAGTGGTGCAATTTCAAATGGGATGATGAGCTGTTTCCAGATCCAAAGGGGATGATTCAGCGTATTCATGAAAAAGGAATCAAGGTTTGTGTCTGGATTAATCCGTATATCGGACAAAAATCACCACTTTTTGAAGAAGGCAGGAAAAATGGCTACTTTTTGAAGCAAGCAGATGGAAATGTTTGGCAATGGGATATGTGGCAGGCCGGTCAAGGCATCGTAGACTTTACGAATCCAGAAGCGGTGAAGTGGTATCAAGGCTATTTGTCAGAGTTGCTGGAGCTGGGAGTGGACTCCTTTAAGACAGACTTTGGTGAACGAATTCCGACAGATGCCGTCTATTTTGACGGATCGGATCCTAAAAAAGCACATAATTACTATAGCTATCTATATAATGAAGCCGTCTTTTCTTTATTAGAGGAGCAGCGCGGGAAAAATGAAGCCGTCCTTTTTGCTCGTTCTGGAACTGTCGGCTCCCAAAAATTCCCTGTACATTGGGGTGGTGATAACCTTTCAGAATATGTCTCAATGACAGAAACACTGAGAGGCGGGTTGTCGTTCCTGTTGTCTGGCTTTGGTTTTTGGAGTCATGATATTGGCGGATTTGAAGAAAATGCTTCAGCGGATATTTACAAACGATGGACACAGTTTGGACTTTTATCTACTCATAGCCGCTATCATGGCAATATTCAATACAGAGTTCCTTGGCTGTACGATGAAGAAGCAGTTGAGGTCACTAGAACGTTTACTAAACTAAAATTAAGCTTAATGCCTTATCTCTATCAGCAGGCGGTTTATACTGCTCAAAGCGGCGTGCCGATGATGCGTCCGTTATTCATGGAGTATACACAGGATAGAAATGCTTATTTTGTAGACAAACAATATTTTCTTGGGGATTCACTGCTTGTGGCGCCAGTGTTTACTGAAACAGGTGAAGTGGATTATTACCTGCCGGAAGGACGTTGGACGCAGCTGTTAACGAATGAGCTGTGTGTTGTATCAGAAAATGGTCAGTGGCGAAATGAAACTTATGACTATTTACATTTGCCAGTCTGGGTGAAAGAAGATACAATTTTGGTAACAGGTCGCAAGGATCAGAAGAGTGTTGTTTATGACTATACAGATTCAGTAGCTATCCATTGTTATCAATTATCTGAGGGAACACACAGTCAAGAGCTTGTGGACAGTAGCGGAGCAGCTGCCGGCAGCATTGAAGTAAACAGAGCAGGAGCAGCTGTTGTTGTTCGGACCACAGGCTTATCTGGTAATAATACAGTGTATATCCATGAAGGAGAACGAATCTTACAAGGGGAACTGACGAATACTGAACTGACCTTCGATTTGAATAAAGAGTAAACAACTGACTGGAGGACAAGTAAGTGGAACACAAACAACTCGATCAATTTCCAACAGATTTTTTATGGGGCTCAGCTTCAGCTGCCTATCAGGTAGAAGGCGCATGGGAAGCCGATGGTAAAGGGGTTTCTGTCTGGGATGAATTTGTCCGAATTCCCGGGAAAACATTTAAAGGCACAAATGGAGATGTGGCTGTTGATCATTACAACCGTTATAAAGAAGATGTTGCCTTAATGAAGGAGCAGGGGCTAAAGGCCTACCGCTTTTCAGTAGCATGGACACGGATTTTTCCTGAAGGTCGGGGAGAAGTCAATCAGGCAGGTCTGCAGTTTTATATTGATTTAGTAGATGAGCTGCTGGAAAATGAGATTGAACCTGTATTGACGTTGTATCATTGGGACTTGCCGAAAGCACTGCAGGATGAATATATGGGTTGGGAATCCCGCAAAATTGTAGAGGATTTTACTGCTTACGCTGCTGTTCTATTTGAAGCCTTCAGAGGCAAGGTGAAGTATTGGGTTAGTTTGAATGAACAGAATATTTTTATCACACATGGTTATCTAATGGCAAGTCATCCGCCGGCAGTTCAAGATCCTAAACGGATGTATCAGGCGAACCACTATGCAAATTTGGCAAATGCAGCAGTTATCAGTAAATTCCATGAGCTGAAAATGCCGGGTATGATTGGACCGAGCTTTGCTTATGGTCCAAACTATTCGATAAACAGCGATCCTAAAAATGTGCTGGCTTCAGAGGACGCCGAGGATTTAAATGCTCATCTTTGGCTGGATGTCTATGTGTTTGGTGAATATCCAATTGCTGCTTTGAAATATTTGGCTGAACAGGGCGTAGCACCTGAGATTGAAGCTGGGGATATTGAGCTGCTGAAAGCAGGAAAACCAGATTTTATCGGCATCAATTATTATCAAACGAGTACAGTAGCCTTTAATCCGCTGGATGGTGTAGGTATGGGTAAAATGAACACTACCGGCAAGAAAGGCTCTACAGAAGAATCTGGAACACCTGGCGTGTTTAAGCGGGTAGAAAATCCATTCGTTGAACGAACAAACTGGGATTGGGAAATTGATCCTCAAGGATTGCGTATTGGTTTGAGACGATTAACCAGCCGTTACCGGATGCCAATTCTGATTACTGAGAATGGTTTAGGTGAATATGACCAGCTGACTGAAGATAAGGCTATTCATGATGAATACCGTATCGACTATTTGAAACAGCACGTAAGTGCCATTCAGGAAGCCATCACAGATGGAGCGACCGTTCTTGGTTATTGCACATGGTCTTATACTGATTTGTTGAGCTGGCTGAATGGCTATCAAAAACGCTACGGGTTTGTTTATGTGGATCAGGATGAAACGCAGGACGGCTCATTGACACGTTATAAAAAAGACAGCTACTATTGGTATAAAAAAGTAATTGAAACAAATGGAGAGGAATTATAGTCAGAGAAACAAGGCTATAATAGACTGTAGCTAAAGACTGCCTGTTCCAGGATTAATGAAAAATGGCGGCAAAGAGAAGGCGTGACAGAAGTGTTCTAACTTGAGAAACAGCTAGAAATGGTTCGATTTATTTCCGAGAGCTTTAACGTTTAGTACTTTAGTAAAGTGTTAAGTTCCTACACGCTTATCTAAGGTTCTCACTACGTTGATAACGTCGAAGCACGGACGACTGGAACACCGTTTATTCGATTTTAGGGTTTGGAGACAGTTCGTTGTCCCAAACCCTTTTTTTGTTCCAACTAAAAATGATGAAGACATTTCTCTAGGTTATGGTATCGGGATAGAGTTAGGAATGCGTTCAAGATTTTTATATCTATGGAAAAAGCTGGTTACTGCAAATCATGTACCGCTTATCACCCTTTTTCTTCTCTTGCTGATGATAAGAAAAAACAAGCAGCTCATCTTTTCAACCGAAAAGACGAGCTGCCTGCCGTCATTTACTTAAAAACAGACCCTCCGCCGAAGCGAAAGGGTCTAGGGGACCCAAAGTTATTAAAGCCAAGATAACACGTAATTACTAACTGAATTGAGTATATATGAAAGCGTTGTCTAGGGGCAATGGTAGAGTGCACAAGAAGAAGCGCTGATTTTCGTCAGTTTGACCAATTTAAAAAATAATAGCTGTTTTCAGCAGTAATCACAGATTTCCGGACATTTGGTGGAGTACTCTAAGATATGATAAAATTGAGCCATCACAAAAAAAAGGAGAAAAACATGGTTGTTGTTTTACAAATGTATATAACCCTGATGCCGGTTATTCTTGCCGGCATTTTAAATATGGTCTGGTGCAAAAGCAGCATTCTTAAAAACGCTGCTGTACCAATCGATCAGGGCAAAGTATTAAAGGATGGGCAGCGGTTGTTCGGAGAGAATAAAACCTGGAAAGGCTTTGGCGGTTATCTGCTTTGGGGAAGTGTCAGTGGTCTTGTCTGGGGTTGGTTTAATCAGCTGCTTCCCTATTTAGAAGCCCATAATTATTTATATACGTATCATGCAAATCAAGTACCGTATAATCTGTTAATGGGTCTGGCTTTTGGCGCAGCCTATGCAATCTGTGAGCTGCCCAACAGCTTTTTAAAGAGAAGAGCAGGAATTCGTCCTGGTAAACCGGCAAAAGGGCAAGTTCAGTTGTTGTTCTTTCTATTAGACCAAATAGATTCCCTGTTAGGCTGTGTTTGGGTGTTAACCCTTGTGTATCCGATGAGCGCAGCTTTTTATAGCTTGTTTGTCATTTTGGGCGGATTCACACACATAGGAATCAATGTGATTCTTTACAAATTACATCTAAGAAAGAATATTTTTTGAGGGCGACCGATATGATAAAAAAGATAGAGCAAAACGTAGACAAGAAAAAGGCTGGCGCCAAAGGGGCGATGCTGAGCCAGTTGACCCGACAGGGATTTTCTGTTCCTAAAGGTATCATTGTGGAGCAGTCAGTATACGAGAAAACAATAAAAGAAAACGGGATTGATCAACAGCTTCGACAGCAGCTTGAGCAGTTGTCTGCTGCCAACATCGAAGAGATTAGTAGGACTATTCAGCAGCAGCTTCAATTGATTCATTTTTCCACGTCATTCATCGATGAGTTAGAGCAATTTCTTGATGAGCAAACAGCTTATGCTGTAAGAAGCAGCGGGATTAAAGAGGACTTGGAAGCAGCCAGCTTTGCAGGACAATATGAAAGCTTTCTTGAAATCCAAGGTGTTGAGGCTGTCTTAGCAAGCATCAAGGCGTGTTACCAGTCGATGTTCAGTGTGGAAAATCTCAGCTACCTGCTGAATCGGGAAATGGCAGCTTCTGAGCTGTCGATGGCTGTGATTATTCAGGAATATATCGCTGCTGACTACAGTGGCGTTGCTTTCACCCTTGATCCGGTAACTGGAAATGATCAAACATTGGTGTTGGAGATTGCTGCTGGCAGAGGAGACCAGCTGGTGGGGGGCTTTGTCACCGCAACTGCTTATCGGTATGACTGGAAGATGAAGGAGTGGCTGACTGGTCCGGAAGAACCAACGGAACGTATGCAGTTGGAGGCGTGTATCACCCGTTTTCTAGCTGTTCAGCGCTGGCTTGGCTACCCTTGCGACATTGAATTCGCACTTAAAGACGGACAGCTGCATTTTTTACAGGTTCGACCGATTACTTCGTATTCCTTTGAAGGAATTCATGGACAGTGGACAACCGCCAATTTTCAGGACGGCGGTGTTTCTTCTGAGGTTTGCACCCCCTTTATGTGGAGTCTATATCATTCTGTCTGGGATTTGGCGCTGGGAGATTTTTTAGTTACAGGTAAAATATTTAAGCAGGAAGAATTTTCGAATCTGCTGCGGTTTAGCTATGGACGCCCTTATTGGAATGTAGGAGTAGTCAAACAGGCGATGGCAAAATTTCCCGGGTATGTTGAAAAGGATTTCGACAATGAGTTGGGGATAAAAATAAGTTATTCAGGAGCGGGTCAGAAGACTGGTTTACAGCTGGGGTTGCTGTGGCCGATTATCCGTATGGCTATTGCTCAAAAAGGAAAAGTTAGCCGTTGTCTAAAAGAGGCCCCAAAAAAACGGAAGCAGCTGTTGGAGGCTTACAATGACTTTCGGGAAAAGCTGGAAATACAAGACGAGGCTGAGCTGTTCAATACGTGGAAAAAATTAGTAGAAGAAACCTATATATTTAGCGAAGTCACTTATTTTCAGCAGGTGTACTTAAACACTGTACAGCAGACGCTATTCAAGGATCAGATGCTGAAATATTTAAACTATCAGGAATACTTGCTGCTGCTTGGGGGGCTTTCAGAAATTTCCCACACACTTCCTTATCAGAGCATGTGGACAATCAGCAGAGAAATACTGGCAGATGCTGCGATTCTGGAATACTGGCAGCAGGAATCGGCTGAAGAAATCGCTGCCGATTTGCAGAAGGATGGCGATTTTCCGGGAAAAAATCGAGTAACAGAATATTTGTTGACCTTTGGCTATCATTCAGAGCGGGAATTGAATATTGCCTATCCCTCCTATGAGGAGCAGCCGCTGCCTGTCGTTCAGCAGATTCAAAACCTGTTGCAGCTGGATGAAGCTTTTTCGCCAAAGACAACGAATCAGCAGCAATATCAAGCGTATCTGTCAATAAAAGAAAAACTGACTCAAAAAGTATCTGCAGGAAAAATGAAAAGGCTGACCAAAAAAATAACACAAATTCGGACACTGTTGTGGTGGCGGGAAGAGTTCAAGGATTTTTCTACTCGTTATTATGCATTGATTCGCCAATACACACTGAAGCTGGCAGAAAGCTTGACGGTTAAAGGAATACTTCAACAGCCGGAGGATATTTGGTATTTAAGGACAGAAGAAATCATTCGCTTTCTTGATGGAAAGATTAGCGAAGAAGAGCTGCAGGACTATCTGGAAATAGGTCGCTCGTACTATCTTTCTTTTCGACAGTTTCAGCCAGCAGGAGACATCGGTTCCGTTTATCAGAAAGAAGCTCATGAAGAGAAACAGCTGGATAGAGATGGACTTGCAGGAGTGGGCTGTAATCAGGGAATCGTCACTGGCAGGGCTCGTGTCATCAAAGATACTGCATCTATGAATCAGCTGCAGATTGGCGAGATTTTGGTTACCCGGTTTACAGATACAGGCTGGACCAGTAAATTTGCTATTCTGAAAGGAATTGTGACAGAAACAGGCGGTGTCCTGTGCCATGCAGCAATTTGTGCTCGTGAATATGGCGTACCCTGTATCGTATGTGCCAAAGAAGCAACGCAAAAAATAGAAACAGGTATGCTTCTGGAAATCAATGGAGGAACAGGAGAAATTCGCATACTTGATAATTAAAAAGGAGTATCACACAATGTTGATTGGAAGTTATAATAAGACGGTGTTAATTACTTATATTGGAATTATTTTATCTATCGTTGGTATGGTTCAGGCAATCAAGGGAGCGATTCAGTATAGTTTGATTTGCCTGATTGCTGCGGGAATCTGTGATTTGTTTGACGGGCGCTTTGCAGCAATCTTTAAAAGAAATGAGTATGAAAAAAGCTTTGGTGTTGAAATTGATTCGTTGGGGGATATGATTAATTTTGCGGCCTTTCCTATCGTTTTATTTTATATGGCAGGGCTGAATGCTTGGTGGCATATTCCTCTTTTTGGTTTCTATTCATTAGCAGCAATTACCCGGCTGGCGCATTTTAACGTAATGGCAAAGACTGCCTCTGAGACTGAAAGACCTAGCTTCTTTCAAGGACTGCCTGTTACGTACAGTGCACTAATTTTTCCACTTGTTTGGTTAATCAGCAGTTGGCTTATGCCTGATTTGCGAGATATGCTGTGTTCTCTGGCGTTCTTGTGTGTTGGTGTTCTATTTGTCTTGGACGTAAAAATTCCAAAGCCGCGAGGAGCAGCGTATATATTTTTTGCTGTGTTGGCGGTGCTTGTTTCGTATTTTATTCTAACCTTTAGAGGCGCTGTATCATGAATGCTGGCGATAAAATCCAAATTTATGACCGACAGCATAAACAGCTTCGTGAGGAAAGACAATATCAGGCGGGGCTGCTAAAGTTTTTATACGGGACACTTTCCGGTCGAATTTTGCTAAAGCTGTTTATCTCAACACCGTTGTTCTCAAGATTCTATGCGTTTTCGGTAAAAAGCCGTCGTTCAAAAAAGAAAATTCTGCCATTTATTGAACGCTACCAAATTGATATGAGTGAGTTTCAGGAAGAAGACTATCCAAATTTCGATGCTTTTTTTACACGGCGGATCAAACCGGAAGCTAGAGGCTTCAGCCCACAGCCGGCAGAGCTTTGTGCGCCGGCAGATGCCCGATTAATGGCGTATCCTATTACTGATGATTTGACATTTACAGTAAAAAATAGTCAGTATTCGGTACAGTCGTTGCTGAAAAATGACCAATTGGCTGAAAAATACCGCAAGGGCTGTTGTCTGGTTTTTCGTCTAACAGTAACTGATTATCACCGCTACTGCTATATCGATGAAGGACGGACGAAGGAAAGTCAAAAGGTCAAAGGGCGGCTGCACACAGTTAGTCCCATCTCCTTAGCTGCTCATGAAGTATATGCTGAGAACAGTCGGGTATGGACAGTACTGGCGACAGAGAATTTTGGCGAGGTTGTTCAAGTAGAGGTTGGTGCCCTTTTGGTTGGGCGCATAACGAATCATTCGAAAAAAAACTTTTCCCGCGGGGAAGAAAAAGGTTATTTCAGCTATGGCGGCTCAACAATTATTCTTTTGTTCAAAGAAGGACAGATAACGGTTGATTCGGAGCTATGGCAATGGACACAAAGAGGAGTAGAATGTACCGTAAAATTAGGTGAAAAGATTGGAGTTGGGAAAAATGTTATCTAGATTAAATACGTATTATAAAGAAATGTTCCCGCTGATTCCCAGATTATTTGTCGGGGTTATCATGTTTTTCGAGATTTATTTTTTATTGCTGCTGAACTATGGTGTAAAGGTCGAACAGTTGGCCATTGGCATGGGCGAAATTGTCGGCAGTCTAACAATTTTTATTTTTCTAATGATTTTAAGAATTGCTGATGACTTCAAGGATTATGAAACTGATCAGAGGCTGTTCCCTCATCGGGCGCTGCCGTCGGGAAGGGTATATAAACAGGATTTAATCAAGGTTGCTGTAGTAGTGATTGTTATTGCGGTTGTCAGCAACATCATCTGGATGAACAATCTGCCGTTTTTTGCGTTCTTGTTTATTTACGGCACCCTGATGTCGCTCTGGTTCTTTCAAAAGAGCAAGATTCAGCCAAATTTACTGCTGGCTCTTGTCACTCACAATCCTGTCCAGCTGGTGATGAATGCATACATTATTTCTTTTACCTGCTACAAATATGACTTGCCTTTGGTTTCCTGGACGAGTTTTCTAGTTTTGCTTACTTTATATTTTCCAGCACTTATTTGGGAAATCTCCAGAAAGATTCGTGCGCCAAAGGATGAGACGGAGTATGTCACGTATTCAAGAATCTTTGGCTATAAAAAGGCGACACGTTTTGTACTGATTTTGACAGCAGTAGATGTGGTAACGAATATTCTGCTGACCTATCGCTTAAACCGTTTTGCTGTTTTGTTGATTCTGGGCAACTTATTATGGTTTACTCTTCAATGCCGGAAATTCTCTGCTGATCCGACGCAATTTAAAATTGTGGATAAGGTAGAGCGTTATACGTATATTCTGGAAACGATGATGATACTTGTAGTAATCGGATATCTTCTACTGGGCCGCTTATGAGTATGTTAATTGATTATCAAAACTATCAGGAGCATCAGGTTGGCGGAAAAGCTGCACGTCTTTTTCAGCTCCAGAAGATGGGCTACAGAGTACCCGATTTATGTTGTCTTTCAGCTGAACTGTTTCAAAAGAGCATCACGGAAAAAACATTTGAAAAAATTCGCAGACTGATTGGCTGTATAGATTATGAATCGGCAGCTTCACTACAAGAGACGAGTAGACAGCTTCAGGATATTGTTCGAGAAGCGCTGTCAGAAACTGCTATTCTAGACGACCTACCGAAATTGATTTCTAAACGCTTTCCAGGTGAGTCTCTATTTGCAGTTCGTTCATCCGGCATGATAGAAGATGGAACAGAGGATTCCTTTGCCGGTCAGTTTGCTTCCTTCCTTTCACTTGCTGAACAGGAGATTCCGGAGGCAGTCGTTCAATGTATTGTTTCTCAGTTTCAGCCAAATGTACTCAGCTATATGAGGGAGAGAGCCTATCAGCTGGAAGCAATGATTTTTTCAGTAAACGTCATCATTCAGGTGATGGTGCCGGGAGAATATTCTGGTATTTTGTTTACGGCAAATCCGCAGGGATTGCTGAATGAATCAGTACTCGTTGTAGGAAAAGGGACCGGAAATCTAGTGGTCGAAGATCGTGTGGATACAACTAGCTATTACTATCAAACGACAGATCAGCTGTATTATTATGAACAGCAGGCAGAAGGTCCCCTTCTGGAGGAAGCAGCTGTTCAAGAATTAATTATGCTTGGGCAGGAACTAAAAAAAACAATGGGGCAGGAGCTGGATATAGAATTTACTTGCTCTAATCAACAATTTTATCTGCTGCAGCTTCGTCCGATTACAACATTCGGAAAAGACTTCCCAATAGTATTAGACAACAGCAATATTGTCGAGAGTTATCCGGGAATCACATTGCCGTTAACCTTTTCTTTTATTAAACAGGCTTATTTCGGTGTGTTTCGCGGATTGGCTTTGCGCTGTGTTCCAGACCGGCGTTTTGTGGCTGCCTATGAAAATATCTTTGAAGAAATGTTGGCAAGTGTAAATGGCCGTGTCTATTACAGGCTCAATAATTGGTATACGCTGCTTAGCTTCTTACCTATGTCCCGTAGAATTATTCCGGTATGGGAGGAAATGCTGGGAATTACGGAGGAGGCGCCGTCACAAGGATTGGTGGCTATGCCGCTGCACAAACGGCTGAGAACCTATTTCCAGGTTGTACGTGAAGCAGTAAAAATCCCCAAAGGGATGGCTGCATTGAATTGCTCCTTTATTGAAATTGAAGAATTATTTCAGAACAGATTTCATACAAAGCTAACGAATCAGGAAATTTTTGTACTGTATCAGGAAATCAAGGATCAGGTGCTTGCAGATTGGGATATTACATTGTTGAATGATTTATATGCGTTTGTTTATACAGGTTTGCTTAAGCGTCAGTTGAAAAAGCTGAACAGTGAGAATTATGAACAGCAGACGAACGAGTTTATTTCCGGTATTACAGATTTGGAAAGTATGAAGCCGGTGCTGGCGCTTCTGCATCTTGCTCAAAAGCTTGTGGACAGTGGACAAACCGAAGAGCTATTTTCAATACAAACAGCTGATCAGGCTGAAACTGGTTTGAAAAATCCTCAAACATCAATGTTTCTGGCAGTTAAAGAATACATTCAGCTATATGGCGACCGCTCGCCGGAGGAGCTGAAGCTGGAAACAGGCACATTTAGAGCCAAGCCGCTCAAGCTGTTTCAGGAGCTGCAGAGCTATGCAGCCAATCCTGAAATACTAGAAAAGCTACTGGGAAAACTGACAGAATCGGAAGCAACAGCAGTGCGGCTGTTAGCAGAAAAGAAGACTAGTCAGCGACAGCAAAAAAAGCTGGAACGGCTGAGCAGCAAAGCAATGCTGGGAATAAAAAATCGGGAAATATCCCGTCTGAATCGAAGCCGTTTATACGGCATGGTGCGCAGCTTATTTACAGTTATGGGCCATAACTTGAGTGATACAGGTCTCTTAAAACAGCCGGAAGATATTTTCTATCTGACAATTGAAGAACTTGAAGAAGTAAACAGAGAAGAAGCACCGAAAATTAATTTTCTTGAGCGGATTGAGAAGCGGAAACGGGAGTATCAGCAGTTTAAGCAGCTGCCTGCATATACACGATTAATATACGCTAAACAGGAATTTAATAAGTATCCACAGACGATTAATTCTGTAAGGATTGATGATGGAACAGATGATTTGAGGGGAATCCCCTGTTCGGAGGGGATTATAACTGCTGAGGTTCTTGTTATAGAAAACCCTCATGAGGTTTCAAACAGCGAAGGAAAAATTCTAGTGACGAAGATGACAGATCCTGGCTGGGTTTTCTTATTAGCTAAAGCAGCTGGAGTTATTGCAGAAAAAGGCTCTCTTCTTTCTCATACAGCCATTATTTCAAGAGAATTAAAGATTCCGTCAGTTGTTGGTGTAAAGAACGCAGTCAGTCAGCTGAAAACTGGCGATTTAGTCACCTTGAATGGAAATACTGGGGAGATTCTAGTGGGAGGAAAAGAAAATGTATCAGCTAATTGAGTTTGATTCTGAAGCAGAAAAAATTACTGACTTTCTATCTTTGCCTAAGAAAATCTACACATCAGCTCAGCTGACGCAGGACATGGAGGAAGAACAGGCTTTACTAAGCGGCACACATCTTTTAAGCAGCTATTTCCGGTTGCGGAAGCTTCTGGTTTATGACAAACAAGGAAATGTCTGCGGTCGTTGTGTCTTGACTATCTACCCCAATGACCACACTGGGTACTTAGGTTTTTTTGAAACAATAGAAGATAAGAGCTGCAGCCGGCAGCTATTCGATTGGGCAGCTGAAACAGCTGCAGCAGAAGGCTTAAAAAAGCTTGTCGGACCTGTCGACTGCTCCTTTTGGGTTCGCTACCGGTTAAAAACAAACCACTTTGAACGGGCCCCCTACATCACAGAACCTTATCATCATGCGTATTATCTGGATTACTTTTTGGAGAATCAATTTGAAATTACGGAGAGGTATGTTTCAAATAGCTATCCTGCTATGATGAAAAATCAGCAGCCCAGCTCTTACCTGCGTGCCAATCAACGGCTGATAAAGCAGGGGTATCAGATTGTTTCGCCGAGAAAACAGGAGTGGGAGCAGGTAATTGGCGAGGTCTATCAGCTGCTGATTGAGCTGTATGCTGATTTTCCAGTGTTCAAGGAGATTTCTCAAGAAGATTTTCAGGCCTATTTTGCGAGGTACAAAATCGTTTTAGATTTATCGATGGTAAAAATGGCTTATTATAAAGGACAGCCGGTTGCATTCTTTATCGGTATCCCTGATTATGGTAATTCCTTCTATGGCAGGATGACGCCAGTCAAGCTCTTTCGCTTTCTGCGGACAAAGAAAAAAGCGAAGCGCTATATTCTCTCATATTTGGGCGTGTTAAATAGTCATTTAGGTGTTGGCCTGGGGATTGCTCATGAAATCATGGAAGAGCTCTATCGTCGAGGAGCCGCAAGTGTAGGTGTTTTTATTCAAAGCGGCAAAGTGACTGAACGCTACTGGGGTGAATTTATTGAGGATAAGTCACAGTACGTCCTTTTGGAACGCAAAGTGCAATAGAAGAGCTGAGCACCCTGATGTGATTAGAGCATCTGCATTGAACGTATGAGATAGAAAAATCATTAATTTAATGTTATTTATCTTATCTATTTCCAATAATTTACTGACTTAGAATACATTAAATAGTAGAAAGGCGGTTACTATGTATATAGAAAAATTAGCATCGAATTTGAATCAACAGACCGAAACTCAAAATGTAGAGGTAGCAAAGCTATTAGTGCAGAATCAGGATGATAAGGGAATTTTTGAAATCGTTCAGGGATTGAAGCAGAAAAAGGCCATTGCAAATGATTGTATCAAGGTTTTGTATGAAGTCGGTGAGCAAAATCCATCGTTAATTACAGCCTACGTATCTGAGTTATTAGATTGCTTGGCTAGCAAAAATAATCGTTTGGTTTGGGGAGCTATGACCGCACTTGCTACTATAGCCGAGGAGAAGGCAGAGGCTATCCACCAACAAATTGATAAAGTCCTGTATGCCTATGAAAATGGCAGTGTAATTACTGTTGATAACAGCATATCCGTTTTTGCTAAGCTGTGTAAGGTGAACAAAGAATATGAGAAAGAGCTGTTTCCTTTGCTGCTCACTCATTTATCGACCTGTCGTCCGAAAGAAGTGGCACAGCATAGTGAGAGAGTAGCTCTCTGTATATCTAGCCATAATAAGCATCTATTTATTGACGTTTTAGAAAAAAGGAAGCCGGAGCTTACCACTGCACAAAAAAAGCGAATAGAAAAGCTGCTGAAGAAAATTACTGTTATAAATTAGCACCAGTCTAGAAATGCAGCTGAGAATAGTTTTATACTTCCATGGGTATTGTCATGCTGAAATTTCAATGGTGGATGACATAAAGGCTTTTCTACTAGACGGACGCCAAATTCTTGTAGAATCTATCAATCATAAAAGGGTGTGACACTGTCAAATTGACAAATATCACACCCTTTTTTAATTTTACTATGGTAATTTAATCACTTCTTCTGTTGATTTATCAAAGAAATGACTCTTATTAAGGTTGAATGCCAGATTAATCATTTCACCTGGGGTGTGCAGTTCACGCGCATCAACTTTGGATACAAATTCATGATTACCAACTTTTGTATACAGCATTGTTTCTGCACCTAGAAGCTCGGATACAACGATTTCTGAGCGGACAACAGTTTCAGGAGCAGCCTCCAAAGCAATTGGTTCGCTGTGGATATCTTCCGGACGAATCCCAAAGACAACTTCTTTTCCTTCGTAGCCTTTTTGAACAAGCATTTTATTTTGACCTTCTGGAAGTGTCAAATTAAAGTCTTTACCATCACTGATAACACCATTATTTAGTGTTACGTTGAAGAAGTTCATAGCTGGAGAACCGATAAATCCAGCGACAAAGACATTATTCGGTGTGTCATAAACCTCTTTAGGAGAACCAATTTGCTGTACAAAGCCATCTTTCATAATGACAATTCTATCTGCCATCGTCATCGCTTCGGTTTGGTCATGGGTTACATAGATAGTTGTAGTTTCTAAACGGCGGTGAAGCTTAGCGATTTCTGCACGCATGGCAACACGTAATTTTGCATCTAAGTTTGATAGTGGTTCATCCATCAGGAAGACTTTTGCATCACGAACGATGGCACGTCCCAATGCCACACGCTGACGCTGACCACCAGATAAGGCAGCTGGTTTACGTTTCAAATATTCTGTCAAACCTAAAATGTCTGCAGCATTTTCCACACGCTTTCTGATTTCTTCCTTATCATATTTACGCAGCTTCAAACCAAAAGCCATATTATCAAAAACAGTCATATGGGGATATAAGGCATAGTTCTGGAAAACCATGGCAATGTCACGGTCTTTTGGTGCAACATCATTCATTACCTTATCGCCAATAACCAAGTCGCCTTCAGTAATATCTTCCAGTCCGGCAATCATACGAAGAGTTGTTGATTTTCCACAGCCGGAAGGACCAACAAATACAATAAATTCGCGGTCAGCGATATCTAAATTAAAGTCCGTTACTGAATATTTTTCAGCATTGTCATATTTTTTATGAACGTGTTTTAAAGCGATTTCTACCATTACAGTTCCTCTTTTCTCTTATTTTGATGAGTTCAGTATATATGAAAGCGGTGTCTTGCAACAATGGTATTTTGCCCAAGAAACAATCTGAAATTTCGGCATATTGCCGAAAGCGTTTTTCAGGACAATAGTTTGGCGCAAAAAACGAAGGGAATAAAGGGCTATAAACTACTGGAATATTCCTCATGGACGAAAAATAAAAGAGAGACGGGAACCTACTAAAGTCCAGTCTCTCTCTATTCTAAAACCGAATTAACGGCATTCAGGTCTGCTCTTAACCCTCTGATCTGCGCTAGTCGTTTAGCAGCAGGAAGCAGAGAATTAACTCATCCGTATTTTTTAAATTCATCCCAGTTTGTTCCTGGAATTTCTCCAGACGATATTGAAGGGTGTTACGGTGCATAAACAATTCTTTGGCTGTTGAACTGAGATTCCCCTGATTTGTCCAGAGAGCCTGAATAATCTCCTTCATCTCTTCGTCAATATGCCATTCTTCCTTCATCGATTGAGTCAGAGCACTTTTGGCCAATGCCTCTTTTGTAAAATAGTGAAGGGCAACATCTGAAATTCCAAAAACCTTTTTCCGTTTAACTAGCCGAACCTCTTCTCTAAATATCTCCTGCTCTTCTTCAAAAAGCTTTGGAAATTCTTTTGAGCTCTCGTGAAATTGTCCAATAAATAAACGGCTGAGCGTGCTGAAGTCATCATCTAAGGTAAGAAAAATTCCTTCAAGTTCTTCTTTTGAAAGCGCGTATTTTGTTTGTTTTTCTACTAATATGGCCTGATTAGGCGTTAAAAAGAAAAAGTCTTCAGTGTTAGAAAAAATTCCTTCAACATGTTCCTTCCAGATATCAGCCTGAAATTCCTCAGGAGACTGGATTTGAATTTGAATAATCCGAAAACGTCCGGTTTTGCTGTAATCTTTTTTTTGAAAGAGAAACTGATACCAGAGACTTTCTGTATTTAAATCAATAGATGCTTCAGCTGTTAAAAGCTTCAATAGGGCTTGTTCATTTTCAGTTAGTTTTTCTTTTTCAATCCAAAGAAAACCGTCTTTATCTGGAAAAGAAAGATATTTTTGATTGTCAGCGGGATGTGTGTGCCAGCTGGCGTTTGGATAAATAGCTTGTAACTCTTGTCGTTTCAAGGATTGTACACCTCATTTATCATAAATTTATTCTTATATGAAATGGATACTGTGAACTGCCAGTCATAGCGTATCCACCGTTTCGCTCTTCTTTGTTGAATAATTTCAGTCTATCATATCCATTAAGGGATTGTAAGCATTTGCTAAAGCGGCTGACAAAGAAATACCTAAAGTTAGCTATCAGTAATTTTACTTTTCTTTCATGTTTATAGTGAAAGTATAGGGAAATGACCAGTATAATAGGAGATATGTGCAGCAATAAGAAAAAGAGGTGGGCGTATGAAGCAAAAGCTTCTAATCATCGATGATGAAATAGATTTAGTAGAAACCTTGAAGCGTTATTTTGAGTTGTCTGGTTATCTGGTTTACACAGCTGGCAATGGTGCAGAAGGACTGCAGCTTCTTAATAAGAAACCAGATTTAATTCTCCTTGATGTCAATATGCCGGAAATGGATGGGTTGGATTTTTGCAGAGCTGTCCGGGAGGTTATCCATGTTCCGATTATCTTCCTTTCAGCCAGAGTAGACCAAACCAGTCGGATGGAAGGATTGGTTGCCGGAGGGGATGATTATCTGCTGAAGCCGTTTAGTATGGAGGAGCTAGGACTAAGAATACAAGCTCATTTGCGGCGGGAAGCACGAGGAGGCAGAGAGGAATCGGTTGCTTATTTTGGACAATTAGCTGTTCTGTATCAGCGAAAAGAGATTCGCTGCCGGAATCAAATAATTCCTTTAACTAGAACAGAATTTGAAATCGCTGCGTACCTGTCTCTTCGAAAAGGCAAGGTATTCAGCAAAGAACAAATTTATGAACATTTATGGGGCTTTGATAAAGAAGGCGACAGCGGCATTATAACAGAGCATATTCGGCGGATTCGGGCAAAAATAGGAAAGGTGTATCCGGAAGAAATAATAGAAACGGTTTGGGGGCTGGGCTATAAATGGATTGGTTAGATGAGCAGCTTCAGAGAATCCGTCTGACAAATAAAAAACTGACAGCCAGCTTGAGCCTTTATATTTTCACAGGAATTATTCTGGCTGTTTTTGCCTATATGGTTACAGTTAGTATTTGTGTGGGGTGGGAAAAACTGCTGCTGGATGAAGCAGATTCTATGGACAGCTATATTGAAATGATTTTTTATTCCCATAATGCCGGGATTCCTCAGCAGCTGGTAGTGCCAGTCACTATTTTGCAGCTGATTCGTCATTTTTCAGTTATTCTGTATGCTGTATTGGCGATTGTCTGGATTAGCAGAAAGTTTTACAAGGACAAAATTCTACAGCCGTTAATTATTATGAATGAAACGATTGAGGGAATCAGCCGTAAAGATTTGTCGATCGCCTGCTACTATAAAAGCGGCGATGAGTTTGAAAGGATTTGTTCAGGCCTGGATCAGATGAGAGTACAGCTGATTCAGGACCAGCAGCAGATTATACGAACACACGAGGAGCAGCGCCAGCTTAATTCAATATTCGCTCATGATGTTCGAACACCTTTGGCAGTTATTCAGAGCAATGTGGAGCTGATTCGTAAATTCCATCCGCTTGGAACATTGACGGAGCAAGCATTGAATGACTCTTTGGATAAGATTGGGCGTAATGTCCAGCGTCTTAATGACTTTACCTTTACCATGCAGGAGATTCAAAAGCTGGATGAAATAGATTTGAATAAGCGGCAGCAGCATACACAAACAATGATTCAAACGATTCAGGAAACTGGTAATGCTATAGTAACAAAAGAATTTCGCTTAATAGTTTCCAGCCAATTCCCTGAAAAAATTAATTGTGATCTTCCCTTGATTATGCAGGTTGTTGAGAATCTGCTGACAAACGCCGACCGGTTTGCAAAAAATATAGTAAGTCTAACAATACAGTTTGATGCAGACTTTTTATACCTGTTTGTACAGGATGATGGAGCAGGCTTTTCAAAAGAAGATATCCAGCACGCTGCAACCCCCTACTATTCAAAAGATAAGCAGGAACATTTCGGGATGGGGCTGACTATCTGTAAGACGCTGACTAAAAAACACGGAGGCATTCTTCGCTTGTCAAATGGCGTTAACGGCGGTGCAGTCATATCTGCTGCATTTAATACCATGTAGTGAATTTATAGATATTTATTTTCTATTATTAACAATAGAAAATAAAGGAGCGTAGATAAATTATGAGTATTAAAATTGAAGGACTTAATCAATATTATGGGAAGAAGCAAATTCTTCATTCGGTGAATCTAACGATTGAAAAGGGCATGTTTGGCTTGCTGGGAAGAAATGGAGCTGGTAAGTCAACGCTGATGAAAACACTGGTAACACTGCTTCCCTGCAAATCCGGCAGCATAACGATGAATGAAATACCGATTGAACGGCAAAAAGAAATTCGATCGATAATTGGTTATTTGCCGCAGGATTTTTCCATGTATCAAAATCTGACTGCGTATGAGGCCCTGGATTATTTAGGCGTTTTATCAGATATGGCTACTCCTGTCCGAAAAAAAAGAATAGAGGCTGTACTTGAACAGGTAAACCTGACTGTTCATCGCAGGCTAAAGGTCAAAGCCATGTCCGGCGGGATGAAACGCAGACTGGGGATTGCTCAGGCGCTGCTGAATGATCCGCAAATACTGGTAGTAGATGAACCAACAGCTGGCTTAGACCCGGAAGAAAGGATTCGTTTTAGAAATTTATTAGCTGAAATTGCAGCGGAACGAATTGTTATCCTCTCCACACATATCGCCAGTGATATTGAAGCTGTAGCAGAAAATTTGGCTATTATTGATCAAGGGAAGGTAACTTATACCGGTACTGTATCAGAATTGTTGGAAACGGCCGAAAATCATATTTTTACTGTTCGGATTCCAAGAACAGAGCTTAATGCAATTAAGCAGCAGGTCCAGGTTATCAATCTTTATCAGGAAGGGGCCAATATTGAAGTTCGTTTTATTGGAAATGAGCGGGAGAAGATTATGGCGCATCCCTTGCTGCTAGCAGTTCCGCCTACGCTGGAAGATGCCTACCTTTATATTTTGCAGCAGAGGGCAGGTGTTCAGCCATGAGTATTAAGTTATTAGGAAAAGAGCTTAAGCTGACAGCCAAAAGCCTGACCTATTGGCTGGTTATAGGTGTGATTTTTGGTTTCATTATGACCCAAATAGGGATGAGCTTGCGGGTAATTCAAGAACCAAAGCCGGGAGAAGACGGTTCTTATGGGATGATTCGTACAGAAAACAAAGAGCTTATTCAGCAGCAGGCATACAGAGCTCTATTTCTGGAATATCAGGCAGAGAGCTATCAAGCCTATCCTTTCGGTTTCTATAAAGAAGTAAAGCTTGATAGTAAAGAAGAACAGACTATCAGAACGATACTTGAAAAAGCAGCTGGAAAAACAATCGAAGAGCTAGCCGCAGACTATACAGCCCAAATAGAGGCCGCAGCACAAAGTAATCCGGGGGAGGCAGTCATGGAAAACAGCTCTTACACCTTCCCGTTAGTCAAAGGTCATGCTTTTTCCCAGTTTGAGGAGGACATGCAAGAAGTTAGTGGGTTTATCGGAAAGGGTTCTGCTTATGAAAAGAATAGCTATATGAATGATGCAGAAGAACCGATGACTTATGAACAAGCGCGTAAGCAGTACCGGAAAATTGTAGAAAAGGACAAGGTAACCGGTGCCTATGCACGGATGGTCTGTGATTATCTGGGCATTATTTTAGCAATTGTTCCGGTATTTTTGGCAGCAACTGTAGCATTGAGAGATAGACGGGCAAAGGCTGCTCCAATTATTTACTCTAGATTAGTTGCTTCAATCCGGCTTGTCGGCTGCCGGTATAGTAGTACGGTATTGCTTTTGCTGATTCCTGTACTGCTAATTAGTCTGATGCCGGCAGTACAATCCTTAGTGATTGCAGATAAATTGAATGCTACCGGCAGTTTGCTGCTGTTTTACCAATATATTATTGGCTGGACTTTGCCGACGATTCTTTTTGTGACAGGACTTGGCTTTTTAATGACTGAGCTATTTGGCGGTATTACGGCAATCGCTGTTCAAATCATTTTTTGGTTTTTCGCTCTATTTTCCAGCACAGATACACTGAACGGTAGTGTAGGCTGGAAGCTAATCCCTCGTTTTAATACGGTAGGACTGCCGGAAGTTTTTGAACAGATTGTTCAAGAGCTTATCTGGAATCGTTTATTCTATGCCGGATTAGGAATCATTTTTCTCGGAGTAACCATTCTTGTTTTTGATTATAAACGCAAGGGAGGACGAATCCTTGGAAAAAGCATTTAAAACAGCTGTAGTATTTGTCCGCTGCCATTATTTTACCTATATGATTGGCGGGGCTGTTAGTCTCTTGTTTTTACCTATGGCTGCAGGAATGGAAAATTTGGATGTGTACCGCAGTGCAAAGGTTGTTGAATATTGCTTCTCTCTTATCGGTATGCTAATGATGCTTCCCTTATACATTCCAGATACTGATTATGCGGCTTTAAGCGTCATTCGGTCCAAAAGAACCTCCTACAGCTGGATTGTACTGATTCGACTTTTCGTTGAAATCATGTACGGCTTATTGTTGCTGGTTTCCCTGTTGCTTATTATGAAGGCCGGCAGCAGTACGTTTCCTTTTACTTATTTTCTAGTAAGGGGACTAGCAGTGATGCTCTTTCTTGGCGGATTATCCGCATTGGTTTATAGAATAACCCGTCAGCCTATCGCTGGTTTAATGGTGGCGTTTTTATATTATCTCTATAATTTGATGGGGAAAGCAGAACTACTGGGAATATTCCGTTTATTCTCATTTGCAGAAGGAACCTGGATTGAAGTGGTGGTTCTATTTTTGACAGGTGTCATCTTCTTAGGAATCAGTCTCTTACTCAGCAAAAATATAATAGAATAGTTATTTGCTTGACGGCAGACCGTGTCATTCTCTTGGAGTGAAGCGGCCTGCTATTTTTTTCAAAAAAATAACTTGACTAGTTCTTGTTTTTTTTATTTTAAAAAATAATTATAATAATGAGATAGGATAAATTATATAAAGGAGTAAAGCGTATAAGATGGGAGGATTAAGTGGTATGTTTAAATAAAAATGTCTTGTGTGGAACGACTTAAAACCTGAGTTTTGTCTATAGAGAAACAGTATAAAAAACGTATATTTTTATAATAAATTTGTTTTTTCAAAGACAAGATCAAAAAGTTTCAGTATCGTGGGAAGCAGAAACACTTAATATGGTAAAAAGGAGTAATCAATAGGAAGTTAATTGAATTGGTAAATATTGTATGAGGAGTGTATATTGTGGCGAGAAGAGGAGAAAATATATATAAACGTAAGGATGGACGCTGGGAAGGACGATATATCAAAGCCAGAGATCATCAGGGGAAAATTACTTTTGGTTATGTATATGCAAAAAAATACGGCGAGTTGAGAAAAAAACTGTCGATAAAAAAAGCAGAATACACTTATATAGATGAAGATATAATTCTTTATAAAGGGACTGTGAAAGAATGGCTGAACTATTGGCTGGATTATCTAACTGCAAAAAAAATCAAACCCTCTACGTATTCAAACTACCGTAACAAGCTGGATAAGCATATATTCCCCTTTATGGGGGAAATCAAGCTAGTGGAGCTAAATACCTCAACGATAGAAGCATTCATTCATTATTTAATTTCATTAAAATTTTCAGCAAAAACGATTCATTCTATCGTTAATATATTGAAATCAGCCCTCCACAAAGCCTTCGTTGACGGCTACCTAAGGAAAGATCCCTGCTTAGGGATTATTTTACCGAGAACACAAAAGAAAGCTGTTTCTGCTTTGACCAGCAAGCAGCAAAGTCTGCTTGAGGAAGCAGCGTGGAAAGAGGCAGAATGCTCTGCAGTTCTTCTCTCTTTAGCGACAGGGATGCGGATTGGTGAAATCAGTGCACTCCGCTGGGAAGATATTGATTTTGACAATAATATAATTTCAGTGAAGCGAACGCTGCAGAGAATAATGATTTCCGATGGTGAGACAAGCAAAACCAAGGTCATTATTAGTCAGCCGAAAACAGGCAGCTCCATAAGAGCTATTCCTTTGGCAAAAAATTTGAAACGCTATCTATTGAATAAAAAAAAGCAATCGTTATCAATCTATGTTGTTTCTTGTAAAGACAGCTTTGCTGAACCTCGGGTAATTAATTACAGATTTAAGCGGCTGTTGAAAAAAGCTGGTCTGGAGTCAGTTAATTTTCATGTACTAAGACATACCTTCGCGACCCGTTGTGTAGAGGCAGGTGTTGATATTGCCACTCTTAGCAAGCTTTTAGGTCATACATCAATTAAACTGACCTTAGATACCTATACAGACTCGATGTGGGAAAATCGCCAGAAGGCAGTAACTATCCTAGATAACAAACTGAAAAAATACAATGCTGCTTAGCTGTCTAACTGATTGATAGAAAATCACTCCTTTAGAGTTTCCGAATCATCATTTTTCGGAAGCTTTTTTTGGCATGAAGCAGGCTAGAACGCTATAAATTTGACTCGACAGAAAAATATTTGAAGAACTAAAACTAGTCAAACTGCGGACTTTCAAGGTTTAAAAACAGTCAATCGCTGTTTCAGTGATTTTTCATGTTTCATGAATGAAAATGAAAAACAATTTCTTGAAGAAAAGGCAGAGAGGTTTACCACATCCTTTTCAAGATTTTTGAATAAACAATGTACTTTTAGATAGAAAATTTGTTACAGTTAAGAAGTAGAAAAGGAGGGGAACCCAATGCTGACTCCTGCATACCCCAATCGAGGAAAGTACAAAGACCTGCTTATTGAATTAGAGAAGCAGCTATACAAAAATCCCCATTATATTTATGTGAAAGACAGAAAGTTTATCCATAGCCAGCCGCTAATTGAAGACAGCAGGCACTATTATGACCTGCTGCAAAGTTCCTCAAATACTGTTTTATTTTGGAGCTCAAAAACCCGGCTGCATTCCCCAAAGCTGATTTATTCTATTGAGAAACGGACCGTCGTCTTTGAGACTATTATATCAGCTGAACGAGACGATTTTTCCTGGACTTGTTCTTGCTTACTGACTGCGGCAGCTGGGTTGCTGTACGGGTTTAAAGAGGATGTAGAATTTGTTCGAATGCCTAAACAATTTGGAATAAAACTTCTCAAAGAACCTGAAACAGCTGGAGAAGACATCATTTTAACCATCAATTAAGTTCTGACAGCTCCTACATGAGAAATTACTAAAGAGAAAAAAATAGAGTAATTGAGAATTTTAAGTAGTAAATGAAATCGAGAAATATTTCACAAAGCCTCTATACCAATAGATTTGCCTTGTTAGATTAGAATCATTACAATTTTTTAACAATTATAATTATTCCTTGACTTTCTTTAAGATAACCTTGATAATTTTAATTGTACTTTCATTTTGAAAACCTCAAGAAGAAATTGCACGATATTATTTTAAGAAAAATTTTAATTACTTTTAGGAGGAATTTTATATGTCATTAATCGGAAAAGAAGTAGAAGAGTTTCAAGCAAAAGCGTACCACAAAGGTGAGTTTATCGATGTCTCGTCTGAAGATTTAAAAGGTAAATGGAGCGTTGTTTGTTTCTACCCAGCTGACTTTACGTTTGTTTGTCCCACTGAATTAGAAGATTTGCAGGGTCAATATGACACATTGAAAGGGCTGGATGTTGAGGTTTACTCAGTATCAACAGACACTCATTTCACTCATAAAGCTTGGCATGATCATTCGGATGCTATTGGTAAAATCGAATACATCATGATTGGCGATCCAAACCACAACATTTCTCGTATTTTTGATGTTTTAGACGAAGAAGAAGGTTTGGCACAACGTGGAACATTCATCATCGATCCAGACGGCGTTGTTCAAACAATTGAAATCAATGCGGACGGTATCGGCCGTGATGCAAGTATTTTAGTAGATAAAATCAAAGCTGCACAATATGTTCGCAAAAATCCAGGTGAAGTTTGCCCGGCAAAATGGAAAGAAGGCGAAGAAACACTGAAGCCAAGTCTTGACCTTGTAGGAAAAATTTAAGGAGCGTACGTATGGGATTAGATGCAGAAATTAAAGGGCAGCTGGCTCAATACCTTGAGCTGCTGGAGAATGATATTATCTTAAAGGCGAGCGTAGGAACTGACGAGAATTCACAAAAGGTTCTGGAGCTGGTTGAAGAGATTACATCGATGTCTCCAAAGATTACAATGGAGCAGGTACAGCTTGAAAAGACACCGAGCTTTGCTGTAGATCCTGTAGAGGGAACGAGCGGTGTTGTATTCGCTGGACTGCCATTGGGACATGAATTCACTTCTTTAGTCTTAGCACTGCTGCAGGTTAGCGGACGAGCGCCTAAGGTTGATGAGAGTGTTATTAAGCAGATTCAAACAATTGATAAAGAACTTCATTTTGAGACATATGTCAGCTTGACCTGCCACAATTGTCCTGATGTCGTTCAAGCCCTAAATATTATGAGCGTGGTGAATCCAAAGATTTCCCATACTATGATTGAAGGCGGAATGTTTAAAGAAGAAGTTGATGCCAAAGGAATTATGGCTGTACCAACTGTTTTACTGAACGGTGAAGAATTCTCCAGCGGACGTATGACAATCGAACAAATTCTTGAAAAAGCTGCTGGTCCGGCAGATGCTTCTGAATTTGAAGATAAAGAGCCATACGATGTACTGGTAATCGGTGGCGGACCTGCTGGTGCGAGTGCGGCAATCTACGCTGCACGTAAGGGAATTAGAACTGGACTGGTTGCTGAAACATTTGGCGGTCAAGTGCTGGAAACTTTAGGAATTGAAAATGTAATTGGAACGAAATATACAGAGGGACCTAAGCTGATGGCTCAGGTTGAAGAGCATGTGAAGGAATATCCTGTGGATATTATGAAATCACAGCGTACAGCTAAACTAGAGAAAAAAGAGCTTGTTGAAGTTACTCTTGAAAATGGTGCAGTTCTGAAGAGTAAAACAGCGATATTAGCGACTGGTGCCCGCTGGCGGAATGTTGGCGTTCCTGGTGAGCAGGAATTCAAGAACAAAGGGGTGGCTTACTGCCCGCACTGTGATGGTCCATTATTTGAAGGAAAAGATGTCGCGGTTATCGGCGGCGGAAATTCCGGGATTGAGGCAGCGATTGATCTTGCCGGTCTTGTTAAACATGTAACTGTATTAGAGTTTATGACAGAGCTAAAAGCAGATAAGGTGCTTCAAGAGCGTCTGCATTCTCTTCCAAATGTCACTGTACTGACGAATGTTCAAACGAAGGAAATCACAGGCACAGATAAAGTAAACGGTATTAGCTATGCTGACCGTGAAACTGGTGAAGAAGTTCATCTGGATGTTCAAGGAGTCTTCATTTTAATTGGTTTAGTGCCGAATACTGACTGGTTGGGTGACACTCTGGAGCGTACACGAATGGGTGAAATCATTGTAGATAAACATGGTGCAACCAATGTCCCTGGTGTGTTTGCAGCTGGCGACTGTACAGACAGTGCCTATAAGCAAATCATTATTTCAATGGGTTCAGGAGCAACAGCTGCTTTAGGTGCGTTTGATTACATGATTCGAAACTAAAAAATTATAACAAATAGTATTGGGATGAAGCTACTTAATCCCAAAGAAAAAGCTAGGAGAGTTTGGGACATAAGTAAATGCCCGAACTCTTTTTTGTCTAAAATCCGAATAAACGGCGTTCCAAAAGTAGCTCACTACACTTTGTTCCGATAGCATCAACTTCTAAGTGCTAAAAGCACTAAGAGTTGAAGTTCTCGGAAATAAGCCGAACTATCTCAAAAATATGAAAAGCTATTTTCGGATAATTCGTCTTATTTCTCGAAGCTAAACACTTTTGTCTCGACCTCTTTTAGTATGCTTAAAACCAAATAAAGGGTGCGGCAGTAACACATACAGACACTTAACTGCGACGAGTAATCGCAGGAGAAACTTCTTCGGAAATACGCCGGCATTCAGCAAACATTTGTGAAACACCAGATAGGAATCAGCCAACATCGAATAGTTTACCTTCGTGTTTCCTGTCATTTTCGGAATTTCTGCCGTATTGCTTAGAATCACTGTGATTGCTCTTTGAGCAGAACAGATGCTGAAAAGTACCTACCTGGTGCTTGAAGTTAACCGTTTCTGTTCCATCTTTCTGTTTTTTTTAGTATATTTATTCTAATTTTTTTGACTAATAAAAAATATTAAATGATAGTTTTAATTTTTTGTGTGCTTTAAAATTTCAGCGTTGGGATGTCTGGCAAGTCAGGGGAAAATGTAGACATAAAGTATACTGGACTGGAATCAATGGATTAAAAATGGTTTTCTTAAAACATTAAAAAGATAAAGTTAAGGTGCGATTTTTGATTTGAATATTTTAATGGAAAGCGGTTTCGTTATGCTATTAATGAAACCATGGAGTTTCATTTTTAATTTGGATGAAAATTGCTTGTGTGCTACGATTATTTTTACACTCAAGGAGAAAAGTGAGGCAGAGAAAATTATTTCTGCTTAAAAAAAGTCGTACTTTGCAAATCAATTTTTTTCAAAATATAATCAAATATTGATAAAATAATTTTATTTGGCACATAAACCTTTTTAAAATAAGGTTTATGTGCCTTTTTTCTCTTATATAGACTGCTTTAATTTTGCATACAGCCCTATCTAATGTTTTCGAATATGTTACCATAATTAAGGGTTTTTTTATAAAAATCTCTTTGTTTTTTTTTATTGAGAAAAAAACAGGACAAAATTACTTATTTAGAGGATTAAAATATCCATCTCAACATTTATAATGAAATAAATTTGATGAGAAGGCTATTTTAGTGGAAGGGAATAAATAATGATACTAAATGATTTATTGATGGAGGATGATCGCTATAAGTGGTACATACTTCAATATTTAGAGTTAAACAAAAGCTTTTATTGCTCTCTTGATCAAATCTGCGATTTGTTGGAAATCTCCCGATATAAGATAGAAAAATACATTCATGAGCTTAAAGAAGAAATGAATAATGCTCAATTTACTGACATAATCGACTTAATGGATACGGGTGAGATAGTAGTCCATGACTTATCTCACAAAACAGTGAAAAAAATGCGTGTATTATTTATTGAACGAAGCTTGTCATTTCAGATATTTCATCGTTATGTAACGAAGGAAGTCAGTCTTGATAAGCAGATTGAGGCATTACATGTTAGCCGCTCCAGTACCTATCGCTTGTATCAAAAGCTAAAAAATCAGCTGTCAGAAGAAAATATTCAGATAAAGAAAAACAGATTGGTCGGATCAGAATTTGGCTTGCGAAGCTTTTTGTTCGGTATTTACTATGAGTTGTTCAACGGGCTAAAGGATCCGTTTCCTGAAGAAATTAAGCAATTGAGTAGAGAGCTGTTTCAGCACTTGGTTCATTACAAAAATCTAGTATTGCCAAAAACTAAAGAACATAAACTGAGATTTATGATTGAACTGTGGCTAATTCGTCTAAGCCATGGGCACTTTGTAAGTGATGCGTATATTTCAGTTGGTGACAGCGAACTTGTGAATTATTTGTCAAAATGGCTAAACAAGCATTTTTCCCTTGAAGAGGGGATTATGGAAAAAGAACGTACTTATCTGCTTCTATTCCTTAAAACATTGTATGAAGAATTAGATGAACCGATTACTTATTTAGAAAGCAAACAGGAAATAGAGGCTAGACAGATCACTGAAGAGCTGCTGCTGTTTATCGCAAAAAATTCTTCTTTTGAGATAGATATCTTATTACAGGATAACGACTTAACAAAGGGATTATTGGCAATCAATCGCAAGTGGCTCAACTATCATTTTAGGGAATCTACTTTTGTAACAAAAGTTCAAAGACGTTACTTTCAAGAAATTAATCCCAAACTGGATAAAATGATTCAACAATTTATCCAGCAGATAGAACAACGTCAATTGTTTGAATCAGCTCAAGAGAAAAATAAGCTTTATTATGATTATCTTTTCTTTTTGATAACAAAAATTTCTGTGGAAAAACTGGAGGAGGCTGTTTATATTTGCATAGATTTTTCACATGGTAAACACTACAACGACTATATCAAGATGATGCTAGGATCGTTGCAAAGCGCTCATATCCAGTATGAAGAGCGTTTGAGTACACGCACACAGATGTATTTGTCAGATTTTTTGATTGATAAACTTCCGTGCCATCAAATTATTTGGAAACGTCCCCCAACACCAGAGGATTGGGCAGAGTTTGGCAAAATATTACTAAAGGTTAAAGGTGAAAGCTATGAATAAGAATGTGTTGATGGCTTTTGTGCTTCCAACGATGATTTTCCATCAAACGACTATTACAGCATCTTTCAGTGAAGCTGTAATCAGTGCCTGCCTAGCAGAAAAAGAGAAAGTCATTGTTTTTGATATGGAAGAATCTGGGAATACATTGATTGTTTCAAATGAGCGGATAGAAGAAGAGCCTTCTAAAGAAGCTGATGTTAAACAAGGGATGGACAGTGATCGAGAAGCAGTAGTTGAAAAGAAAAGGGCACAGCAGTCTGATGATGAGCAAGCACTGCCGAATACGGTTCAGGAAAATCAAAGAAGTGGAGAACGCGCCTATTTTGCAGCACTTGAACACAAAATCAATCAACTGCCAGCTTGGCTGCCAGATGTCGAAAAAGAAGAAGGAGAGTTAATTCACATGCTTTCTAGAATGTCTGGTACTGTTCTTTATGGAACACGTTCAGAGGAACAGAATTATCGTGAACATATGATTTTTTAAGGGGATGATAGTAATGGTTAGAATAAGAAAAATATGGTCAGTAACATTGGTGTTGAGCATACTGCTCGGCTTTCTACCGATACAGGCAATAGCAGAAACAGTGGATGGAGTAGGCATACAGATTAATGAGGCTAGCTTGACCGATTATTCTAGGGCTGAAATCAATCAACAGCAGCGAATCAATGCAGGAGATCAGATCAATGTCAAACTGAAGTGGTCTCTGGATAAGTCCGGGTTGATAGAGCAGGGGCAGACAATTGGAATAGCTTTACCGGAGAACCTGTATTTCAGTGAACAAAGCGGGATGTTGGCAAACAATATGGGCAGTTATTATGTGGCCAATCAGCGCTTATCTTTTTTGCTTAATAAAAATTACGTGTCTTCACAGGAAAATGAACAGATTCCTGACTTTTCCAGTGTAGTCTTCTATGAAGGTGAAGTTGAATTGATTGCTTCCACAAGTGATAAAAATCAGCAAGAAGAGTTTGTTGATTTTGGGAATAACGTTGTGAAGCCGTTATATTATAAACAAGTAAATGAAGAGACAATAAAATCTTCTGAGGAAAGTGAAGACCCTAAAGAAAATTCGCTGTTAATAGAAGAATCAATAGATGGACAAGAAGAACTAAAAAGCAATGACCAATTAGAGATGAGAGAAGCTAGAGCTCATGAATCCAATCTAAATAGTAGAGGGGTAAAGTTATTTACTAATGTAAAAATTACAGATTTTAATGGCCAAGAGTTCTCTCCAAGTAATCCCGCTTTGAAAGATGCAAATATAAAAATTCATTTTGACTGGGTTTTGGATGATTTGGAAGAAATCAAAGCTGGCGATTATTATACTTATCAACTTCCGGACTATTTCTCTATCCATAATTTGGTTTCTGGAGAATTGAAGAACGCAACTAACCAAGTTTTGGGTAATTTTTCTGTCGATTTGAATGGCCTGTTGACAGTTACCTTTAACAGTGTAGGTGAGAACCTAAGCGAGCGACAAGGAACAATTGATTTGACCACAGAGCTGAATATCACATCAGAAAAGGAAGTGGTTACAATCGAAACCGGTATTACTGATAATGATGGAAAAGAAATTACCATTGTGTTTCCTGTAGTAAAAGCCGATATCGTTAAAACAGGTGTCATCAATAATGATAACACTGTAGTCTGGACAATAGTTATCAACGAAAAGCGTGAGGCGTTAAAAAATGTGGTCATTACCGACTATTTACCAGAAGGTCTGACCTATCATTACGCTAGTGCTTTTGTTCAAAATGGCAATGGGGAGTGGGTGAGTGCTCCAGCTGGTTTCACTCAGCTGCTGCAGACAGGAGCCAACACAATCACTTTTTCATTCCCAAATAATGAAATTTTAGATGAACCGGTAAAGCTTGAAATCAGAATGAGGGTTACCGATAAAAATAAAACAGAATTTGTTAATAAAGCAACTATAACTGGGGATAATTTCTTGGGAAATTCTAGTGAAGCCAGTGTTTCTTATGCCGACAATAGCAATTACAAACGTCTCCTTGCTTATGATTTAGATAAAGGTACCTTCAATTGGGAGGTTAAAGCCACATATACAGAGGCAGGCGGAAGCTTCAAAGATTGGTTGTATGCGAAAAATAGTGATCCAAGTATTTCTTTGCACTATTTACTGAAAAATACGCTTGAAATTTATGATGAATCAGGAAATCTTCTTGGTAGTGACAAATGGTCTCTTGCTCAAACAAATGGAGACTATGCAGAAAAGAATGGAGAACTTGTTCATTTTACTTTGAATTTTGTTGATAAAGGAACTTACTTGATAAAATATACAACAAAAGCCTTTGATTTGCCTGTAAGACCAAATACGACAATTCCTAATTATGCTACAGTAATTGATGGCAGTAATAGAGAAGAATTATCAGCTGGTGAGACGGTGAAGCTTGATTCTAAGCTGGGGGTTAAAAAGCTGAGTACCGGTTCAACTCAAACCGATCATAGTGCTGGCTGGCTAGTAAAAATCAATGAAAACCGTATCCAAATGAACAATGCTGTAATTACTGACAAGTTTGAGACCTTGGAAGGTGCTTATCCAAGTGCTTTACAGCTTATCCCATCTACTTTGGAAGTAACCGCTGATGATGGAACGACAACAAAGACTTTGGAAATGGGTGCTGCGAAGGATTATGTTTTAGAAGCTTTAGCTGGTGATCCAACCTATAAAAAAGGATTCCGTATTAAATTGTTGAACAGTTACGCATCAACGACAGATACAATTACGATTAAATATAGAACTCACTATCATATGGATGAGCAAATAATAGGGATGGATGGCTTACCTGTAAACCGCTTTTCCAATTCCGTTACTATTTCTTATACAGGGGAAGACGGCAATACCTATACTGATGGAAGTGAAAGCACTATTTGGGTAGATTTGGCTCTTTCTTATAATGGTGTGAAATATGGGACTTATGTAGCTAAGAATGATGATGTAGCCAATGCATTAAAACCTGCACCAAATCCGTTTGAAGCAATCGCACCAACAGACAGTGTTTATTGGACTGTTTTGCTTAATACCTGGCAAACTAAAATTCCGATAGGAACCACGATACGAGAAGAATTGGGCGAGGGACAGACGCTTCGAGATATTAAAATCTATGACGTAACAATGGATGCAACTGGTGTTAAGGTCAAAAGCCTAGACAAAGAATGGCAGCTGGGGACGGACTATGGTATTACAATGGACAATGGGGTACCAGTCATCACACTGCTGAGTGAACGCACGCAGGCTTTTGCAGTCTATGTCTCAGCGGATGCGTCTGCTGATGTCTATAAATACAAAAACATAGCATTCATGGATACTTTGATTGGCAATCAATTAAAGGTGGAAGGATTTGCTGAAAAGAGCGAGAAGAATGACTGGATTGATAAAGACGGCAGTCAAGATGGTGGAAATCATCGTCTGGTCAATTGGTCAGTTGTTATGAACAAGGATAGTCATACTATTCATAATCCAATAGTTACGGATACTGTAAATATCAGTGAACAGTCTTTTGTTTATGATGCTTCTAAAGATGTAATTGTTAGCATTTATAAAGCTAAAAAAGATCCTTCTGGTAACTTTGTCAAAGATGGTGCTGCCCTTGTATTTGATGAGGCAGATAAACCAGTGGTGACATTAGATGCCGCTGCAGGAACACAAACATTGAATATCAAATTAGGAGATATGATTGATTCTCCTTACATTATAGAGTATCAAACGATTCTTGACCCAGGAATTCGAAACAATGAGATTATTAGCAATAAGGCAGTGCTTTCTGGAAAAGATATTCAAATAGAGGAAACGACAAAAGTAGTAACTGTTAAATCTACTGATGGAGTAGGAACTTCTAGTGGTAAAAATGGATCATTAATATTTAGAAAAATTGATGAAAACAATAACTTGATAACTTCAGATTCAGCATTTTTTGATTTGTATCGTAGAGACAGTAATGGCGTGTTGACATTATTAATGCAGGATATAGAAGTTAAAGGAGATAAAATCATTATTAACGGGACAGAGATTGACTCTATCTCAAATCTTCGTTATGGAGATTACGCCATCATAGAAAGTCAGGCACCAGATGGCTACGAAAAAGATGCCGCACAACATGATTTTACTATTTCTAAAAACCAAGTTGAATATACGTTTAGTTTGGAAAATAAGAAAAAAGTTGTTGAAACAACTGCAAAACTGGAAGCGAAGAAAGAACTGAGTGGACGTGTGCTGCAAGCAGATGAGTTCGAGTTCCGACTGACTGGTAATGAAGACAGTGTGAACCAGACGAAAAGGAACAACGGCATAGGCTTAGTAGCGTTTGATGAGATAAAGTATGATACCGCCGGTATCTACACATATACCATCAGTGAAGTGATTCCGGATACGAAGGAAACCGGAATGAGCTATGACCAAGCAATCTATGAAGCGACTGTAACAGTAGCGGATAAAGGCGGACAGCTGGAAGCGAAAGTCACATACAAAAATGTAGCGTCAGGAGAAGTACCAACCTTCAAAAATGAATATAAGGCACTGGCAGGAAGTGCAAAACTGGAAGCGAAGAAAGAGCTGAGCGGTCGCGCGCTGCAAGCAGATGAGTTCGAGTTCCGACTGACTGGTAATGAAGACAGTGTGAACCAGAGGAAAAAGAATGACGGTACAGGCTTAGTAGCGTTTGATGAGATAAAGTATGATACCGCCGGTATCTACACATATACCATCAGTGAAGTGATTCCGGATACGAAGGAAACCGGAATGAGCTATGACCAAGCAATCTATGAAGCGACTGTAACAGTAGCGGATAAAGGCGGACAGCTGGAAGCGAAAGTCACATACAAAAATGTACCAGCAGGAGAAGTACCAGTCTTTAAGAATAGCTATCAGCCTAAAACAAAAGCAGAAACAGGAGAAATACTACTAAAAAAAGTTGATAGTAAGACAGGTAAGACATTGTCCAATGCTGAATTTAAACTAGTTGATGAACGTGGAGAGGTTATCAAAGAGAGAATCGTTACAGATGAAACTGGAACAGTTTTAATTCAAGGTCTTAGTGATGGAATCTATGAATTGATTGAGACGAAAGCACCAACTGGCTATCAATTAGATGCAACACCAATCAAATTTGAAGTAAAAAATAGTCAATCAAACAAGAAAGAAATAGCGAAGAAAAATACACCGATTGGCACAACAAATTCAAATACTAATTGGACAAACAATACCAAGCAGCAGACGAGAAACACACTTCCAAGGACAGGGATTATATCAAACAGCAGCTTTATCATTTGGGGAATTTGTTTCTTGGTAGTGGCTTTCCTTATATATTTTGGTAAAAAAAGAGTGTAGTGTAATTTCCCTATAATTAACCGACCAATATCAAAAGATTTAGTACTAAACAATCGAAATGTATAAGTAAGCAATTCATTATCATGTTGAACTGATGAGTAGAAAGAGGCTAGATATAATCATTCTTGTGCTCTTTCTACTTCTAACCCGCTAATAAAAGTAATTCAAAGGTATGTCTTTAAAAATAGACTATAGTATACTGAAATGGTCTGTGACCTAAGTAAATTCCCAGACTTTTAGTATTCTTGAAATCAAATAAAGGGTATGGCAGTAACACATACGGACACTTAACTGCGACGAGTAATCGCAGAAGCAATTTCTTCGGCAATAAGCCGGTATTTTTCAAACATTTGTGGAACACCAGGTAGGAATCAGTCAACACCGAATGGCTTACCTTCGTGTTTTCTGTCATTTTCAGAATTTCTGCCGTATTGCTTAGAATCACTGTGATTGCTCTTTTAAGCAGAACAGATGCTGAAAAGTACCTACCTGGTGCTTGAAGCTGACCATTTCTGTCACAACCTATTGAACGATCTAACATAGAGCTAGAACCAATACGATAATAGATAAAAAAAGAAACCACCCCAACTATAATTTGTTAGAAGGGTGGTTTCTTCTATTTGTTGTATTCTCCCATCTCTTGCTTCCTGACTCATAGGCTGTGAGAATAAATAGTTCACTACATTAAGAAAGCTTAATGAAACATTCTTTGGAGAATAAAGTTGAACTGGGAGTTTTTAGCAAGAGCTGTTGATTATTTGTCCAGTGTAATAACCGGCAGCCAAAATTCCATATAAGAGGCTTCTGGAGAGCTGTCATAATAAAGCTCTGGAGAATAGGTCTCCATGGTCAAATGATGTTTCTCCAGCCAAAATCCGCAATATTTAACGGCTTTATTAATAGCAACCGTGACAAGCTCCTCAAAGTTTTCAGCTTCAAAGCCGCAGACAATATAGTCTCTGGCAGGCAGCTGCCAGCTCTGAAAGCGGCTGTCTGTGACATCTTCTCCAACCTCAGCGCCGGCATAATAAGTAAAATGTCCTTCAGGAGCATTTCCTGCGTAAGCAACACCAATCTCCCGTCCGTTAGTAATTCGAGGAATATCTTGTTTATTTTTATGGAAGGTTCCCCAAACTTCTCCGGGAATATCCACTCCTGTAGCTTCGCCGTTCGGCATTTGTCCTTGGATGGGTACATATCCTTCAAAACCTAGAAAATGAATAGGTTTTTCAAGCGTTTTTCTGTTGAATTCTAAAATTAGACCATCGCTGATTAGAGGGACACCTTCATCAACCATCACATAGTTCAAGACAAGATCCGGTTTATCAAACTGGTTTAGCATTACAGGATTCTCTCTGTATGCTTCAGGAGTCATATTATAAGCTTCTTTAAATGCTCTGGTAAAGGTTTCATGATTGTTAAATCCTAGCTCTAAAGCAACGTCAATGATTCTCAGTTGTTTGTTTTTGAGCATTTTTTCCGCACCAGCTAAACGCCGGTATTTGATATATTCTTTTACTGGTTTTCTTACAAGTCTGGAAAAAAGCCGCTGATAGTAAAAGGGCGAGAGATTAGCTATTTCAGACAGTTCTTCAATAGGCAGTGAGGTTGTCAAATTCTTCTCAATGTAGTCAACAGTTTTTTGTATGGCTTCCCATGCGTGCATAATCAGCACCTCCTTAAAACAAGCTTACCATGATGCGGCACCGCTGGTTTGACGGCTTCTGCTCATTTTCAAAAAATCATAAGAATTTGGTCTGTCAGTCATCTTACTGAAAAGCGTGAGCAAATCTTTCAAAAAATCGCATTGAAATAAGGATCAATATGTAGCTATATGCTTTTGCACCAGCTGAACGGGAAAATAAAATTAGAAATTCGAAGCAGTGGAACAGGTGAGGAATAAAATTTTTAACAAGAGTTGTATAGTGAGTAGGATAAGCGGTGGGAGCAGTAGCACATACAGTAACCGCAGTAGCACGCGCCAAGCACTTAGCTGCGACGAGTAACCGCAGGAGCAAGACCTTCGGAAATAAGCCGAAAGTCACAAAATTTGAAGAACACCAGGTAGAATCAGTCAATATCGACTGGCTCACATTCGTGTTTCCTGTCAATTCCGTAAATTTTTCCTTATTTCTGGGGACTAAACACTTCTGTCCCATCCTCATGATTAAAATTCCGAACATCTATTTTTTTATAGGTGAATGGACGATAGAGGATAGAAGCAGTGCTTTTCGAAATAAGGATAAAAACAAAAATAATTTTTTAAACCTTTTCCTAGTTGTCACCGCCGGCTTTTCCCGTATACCGACAAAAACATGTGCGCTCTTTTTTCATTTATTCAGTCAGTGAGATTAATACTCAAAGCTTAACTCATCTAATTGGAAAATAGTTTTGAGAATTTCGTTGACTCTTTCCGTCAGCTTTTTGGTATCTTCGATTCTATCAGGTGTGCGAATTTCTTTTTCTGGTCCTTTATAAGTTAACTCATCGTATTCCTCAAATAGACTCACTTCAAAACCTTCTTTAGTAAACGAAAGGTAGTCATCCAGCACATCCATTTTCATTTCCTGCTTAAAGCCGTTTTTTAAAACGACGGTCATAACTAAGGAACTGACAGAAAGCTCATCTAAAGGAATTTCCCGGCCATCAATTGTAAGTGTGTAGGAAACACATTCTACGATACCGCAGGCGTTACAGCCGCCCTCTGTCAAGTCTACACTACTGGTAATTACTGCTGTTTTCATCTTATCCCATCCTTTATGCTTGTTTATTTAGTGAAAATCTGCATTAAAAGCTTACTGAGCTGTTCATCTTTTACAGCAAAAAGGCGTTCGATATTAAAGACCATCGCATGGGCACGAACTAGCCGTTCTTCCTCAGTCATAGCTACTGTATCATCGTCGTCAAAGGCAGCGCTGGCGTAGACCAAAACCATTTCCATCGTTTCGTATGGGTAAGGATTCTCCATCACCTTCTGGCTAATTCCTTCCTCAGCCAATTCAGCGAGAATTGGTGTGACACTGCTAATCAGCATTTTCTGGATTTTCTGATGCATCAGAGCATTTTGAGGTTTGTGAAGGTGTTCCCTGACACCATCCTGATTCACGTTTAATGCTAAAATAACTTGAAGGATTCGCTGAAAAACAGGCTGTTTCTTATCGCCGGCAGCTTTTTTTGCTTTATCCATAATTCGGGTGTTGTAACGCTGAATCAGCCCATCCATAATATCTTCTTTTGATTTAAAGTGATAATAAAGGGTACCGCGGGCAATTCCTACTTTTTCTAATATCTGATTTGTGCTGGTTCCATCAAATCCCTGGGTTTCAAAAAGTTCTTCGGCAGCATCTAAAATTTCATTTTTTCGTATTTCTGGATCCTTAACAACTCGCATAATGAGTGCCTCCTTCATAGACTGTCTGTCGGTAGAAGGTTACCTTATTTTGATAAGAAAGTCAAGGTACAAAAATTGAGATGAAAACTATTTCTTGTGGGAAAGTGCTGATAGTTGCTGAACTTTCTTATATACTTAGATAAGATGAAAAAAAATTAAAGCATGAGAAGTTTGCAATTAAAGGAGAATTTATGCAGAAAGTATTAATCATTGAGGACAATCGTCAAATTGTTGATGTACTGGAAAAGTATCTGACACAGGCCGGGTACGGCTGTGTTCATGTATATGATGGCGCTGAGGCGCTAGCGGCATTTCATTCGGATACGTTTGAGCTGGTCCTTTTGGATATTATGCTGCCTAATGTTGACGGCTACAGTATCTGTAAAAAAATAAGGGAGACATCTATTACTCCGATTATTATGATTACCGCAAAAACAGAAGATGCTGATCGGATTTTAGGTCTGGAAATTGGGGCAGATGATTATATTGTTAAGCCGTTTTCACCAAAGGAAGTCATCGCCCGGATTAACGCACTGCTGCGCAGAATTGATTTTGAAAAAGGGAGTAAGGAAGTACAAATCTGCTACGGCAATATTACGATAGATTTGGATACAAAGACAGTTTTCATAGGCCAACAGAGGTTGAGATTAACGAAAAAGGAATTTGAGCTGCTTGTGTTATTTGTTAAATTTCCCAAGAAGGTCTTTTCAAGAGAAAATCTATTGGACAGCGTTTGGGGGTTGGATTATTTCGGTGATCCCCGAACAGTTGACAGTCATATCAAACGATTGCGGGTTAAGCTGAATGAGGGGACATCCTCTTGTCGGATAAAGACAATTTGGGGTGCAGGCTATGCATTAGAGGTGGAGCAATGAAAAAGAAAATTTTCAAGCGTCTAGTGCTCTTGTTTTCTTTTCTACTGATTATGATGACTGTGATTATTGGTATTTTATTCAGCGTCATTTTTTCAAAGCAGACAGAAGATCTTCATGTAGAAGAGGTCACCCACAGGGGCGAAATCATTCAGCAAACAATGACGGACTATTTTTCTGAGAATCAGAGCAACCAATCTACAGGAAATCGAAGGAATCAGCATGGTGCCATGATGGGATATGGTGCCTACCTTAATTTTATCAATCAAATTGCTGGTGATAGTGTCTGGGTTTTGGATGCAGAGCTTAACAGCTTGACTAGTAGTGGTCATCATAATAGTGCAGCTGCTGAGAAAGAGCTGTCGCCGGAAAGTAGGGCGTTGGCCGAAAAGGTTCTTCAAGATAAGCAGCAGCAGGTAGTCAAAAGCGGCGGTTTTTTCCAGTTGAAATCTGTAGCTAGTGCGTTTCCAATTCTTGTAAATAACCAGCTTGCTGGTGTAGTGGTTGTTGTCTCAGATGTTGCCAATATTCATCAAAATCAAATAAATGGCTATTTAATTTTATTGTTTAGCTTGTTAATTGCTCTAGCAGCAAGTATTCTGTTATCCGTTCAGCTCGCAAAACGCTTCGTTTCTCCCATAAAAGAAATGGAGCATTACACAGGGCAACTAATTGCAGAGGAGTATCCCGCGCCGCTGACAATCAAAACTGGGGATGAATTAAATGAGTTGGCAGATAAGCTGTCTATTTTAAGTCAAAGGTTAGAGAAAGCCGAACAGGAACGTAAGGACAAAGAACAAAGTGAAAAAGAATTTCTTTCACAAATCTCCCATGAATTGCGGACACCGGTTACTGTGATGAAAAGCTCTTTAGAAGCATTGGCAGACGAACTGATAACTTCTCCGAAGGAACAACAAATGTATCACAGCCAGCTATTGAAGGAAGCGGGCTATCTAGAGCATTTAGTTAATGATTTGCTGGAATTGAGCCGCTTGCAGTCTGTTGAATTCTCCTTGACCTTTGAAATAGTTGATCCTCTTGAAGTTATTGAAGATAGTATTCGAGGCTACCGCAGAAAAATGGCAGAGAAAAACCAGCAGCTGGTAGTAGATAATCGATTGAAAACGCCAGTTTATCTTGAAGGAGATCACATCCGCTTAGTCCAGCTGTTTAAGAATTTATTGGATAATGCACATAAATACGGGAAAAAAGATTCTAGCATAGAGGTATCAATTAGCACTGAAGAAAACATGCTTTGTTTTAGGTTTGAAAATCAAACAAGTAATTCAGATATTGCTTTAAAGAAAGAGGAGCTGTTCCAAGCTTTTCACAGAGGCAATAGAAAGCCGGAAGAGGGAACTGGCTTAGGTTTAGCTATTTGTCAACAAATTGTCCTCAGGCATCATGGACAAATTGAGTTGAACCCTCATGGGGGAAATAAGGTGACGGTAACTATTTGGCTGCCGATAAAAGAGTAGCAGCGAATTTGTCAGAAAAAGGAACTTTGTCACATTTTTGCCATACTTTCTTTTTATACTTAATAAAAGAGAAAGAAACGAGGTGAAAAAAAGTGAAAAAGCTTTGGAAGAAAGTCTTGATTTCAGGCATATTGGGTATGCTGATAGTTGGGATTGCCGGTGGTATCCCCACAAAAACAGAAGCTGTTTCCAATGTCGTTGAAGCGGGTATTTCTGAATGGCACTGTGGAACAATCCGGAGAGTAACGAAGCAAGGACCTCAGGCTGGAAAAGCTTCTTATTGTAGAGAACAGGTAGGTGTTACGCTTACCCGCAGCCGTGCAGTTGACGAAGAACAAACAGCGACTATTCCAGTTGAAGCAACCGTAAATTCTGTAGGAAATTGTAATGGTAGTCTGCATCAAAATGGTATCTGTGACGGTTCATGTGTCAATGACGGAGGAGCGCAAACGAATGGCTGGGCTAATAACGTTCAAGGTGCAGGCTTGTGTGATGGAACCGGTCACTATAACAACCGTTGTGACGGAACCTGTATTAACTGGGGACAGAACCAGCCGAACACGACGGATCAGTCAAACAGCAACACTGAAGCAGGGGCAACAGCTACTCAGGGACAAGGCTATGGTCATGGAATGAACCATGGCGGCGGTCATAGAACCGGTGGTCATCGAAGATAAAACCGTTATGAAATACTGAAAGTATTGAATAGCTTCTAAGTCGGTAGCTGTCCAAACCGCAGCCCTTTACGTGATGTTTAGCTATCTGCAATGGTTAGGTAATAAAGTACGAAGAGTTGATATTCTTGGAAATAAGCATACTATACTGAAAAGCTAAGTTGAGGTGAGACCCAATAAGCAGTACTTTCTCTGTAGTGTTTATTTGAATGAAAAGAACCAAACAAAACGAATCATCCGTTTTGTTTGGCTCTTTAGCTTTTTCTATTCTTTTACTGGAAGCAACAAGCGCAGACCATTTAGGATGACTAGCAAGGTACTGCCTTCATGGGCAATAACACCAATAGCGATATCCATCTTTCCTAGAAGATTCAAAATGACCAGCATGGCAACAATCAACATTGAAAAGATGATATTTTGCCAGACAATTTTATTTAGACGCTTTGCTACTTTGTGCGCATAGCTGAACTTTTTCAAATCATTTTTCATTAATACTGCATCAGCCACGTCAATTGCAATATCAGTGCCGTCTCCCATCGCAAAGCCGATATCAGCGGCGACTAGGGCGGGAGCATCATTGACGCCGTCTCCCAGCATGGCAGTCATACCATATTGCTGCTGCTGTTCTTTAATAATCTGTGATTTGTTTTCTGGAAGTACATTGCCGACAACTTCATCAATACCGATAAGTTTGCCTACAGCTTGTCCTGTTTTTTCTGCATCACCAGTAATCATTGTAGTATGGATATTTTGTGCCTTCAGATAGTTAATGACTTCTTCAGCCTGCTGATTTGGCACGTCCATCATAGCAATCAGTCCGACGACCTCTGCATTTTCAGCAAAGTAGACAACGGTTTTTCCTTCCAACGCATACTGTTCTTTTTTTCTTTCGATAATCACAGGAGTATTTTCGAACAATTCAGGCTTACCCACTCTAAAGGTTTGACCAGCATACTCAGCAGTTAAACCTTTACCGATTTCATTAGAGACCTCCAATGATAAATCATTCCCAGCTGGGAATTTAGCCAATATCGCAGCGGCCAAGGGATGGTTCGCTGTTTTTTCCATAGAAGAGAGTATTTGGATCCAGTCCTTTTCTACCTGAGCATTTTCCGTATGGAAATAGTAATCTGTAACCACTGGTTTTCCTTCAGTTAACGTACCAGTTTTATCAAAAGCCACAGCTTTGATATCTGCTAAATTAGCCAAGTAGGAACCGCCTTTAAAAAGTACCCCGCGCTTTGCTAAATTGGAAATACCAGAAAGTGTTGCTGGTACAGCACTAGCAGCTAGTGCACAGGGAGAAGCTGAAATGAGAAGCACCATGCCGCGATAAAAGCTTAATTCCCAGCTCCAGCCTAAAATGAAAGGTGCTGTCAGAATGAATAAAGGAACAATAATCAAAACAGCAGTGACATATTTAGGCTCCAATAGCTTGATTTTAGTAGCTGTTTTAGACATATTATTTTGAGATTGCTTCACCAATTGAATAATTTTTGCAAAAACAGTGTCTTGACTATCTTTAGTAACTTCCATTGTAAAAGAGCCGTTGCCGTTTATCGTGCTGCCGAATACGAAGTCTCCAGCTGATTTTTCTTTTGGTATACTCTCTCCGTTGATGGATGACTCGTCAACAACTGAAGTTCCTGAAACAATTACGCCATCGGTTGGAATCTGATCGCCGTTCAGGACCTGAAGCGTGTCACCGATTTTTAATGTATCCACAGCAACGGAAATGGTTGTCCCATCCTTTTGAATCAGGCGTGCTTCAGTTGGATTCATCTTTAAAAGGTTAGTAATTTCCCGTTTGCTTTTTCCTTCGGCATAATCTTCAAGGAAATGAGCGCCGGCGAAAATCAAAATTAATAAAGCTCCTTCATCAAAGTCCCCAATGATTGATGCCCCCAGCGCAGCAAGTGTCATAAGGATGTGCACATTAGGCAGAAACTTCTTCTGCTTCAAGCTGTCTTTCACAGTATCGCCAAAGCCTTCGATGATGACATGCTGCCCCGCTGACAACATAGAGAAAATATATAAAAGAGTCCGCAGCAGGTTTTCTTCAGGAATTAAGAAGGCAGCCAAGTAGGCAGCCAATCCTGCAAAAAATAATACAACAGGCATATTGCCATGACTATGTTCGTGATCGCAGCCGCCTTGTTCATGTGTATGTTCTTTTGTATGTGTGTGTTCCATGATTCCTCATCCTTTCAGTTAATAAATAGTAATGATTACACTTACATGAATAATCGTTCATATCTTCATGCTTATTATATATGAATATACGTTCATGTGTCAAGCTGAAAACTAAAGAAAAATAAAAATAGCAGGGTTATTAATATTTTTGCTGCTGAAACCTCTGTATTCCTGATTATCTTATTTAGATAATCAGGAATAAACCTTCAGATTCGAGGTTTGAACAGAAGGATGCATTGACGTTGCTGTCAAAAAATGAAATACTTTAATAACTGTTTTATAGACTGCTGGCTATAGTATGTAATTGTAATTTTTTTGTGAATAATCAAGAGATTTTGTGTAAAAAGGCACAAAACACTTTTAATTTTTGGTTAAATGAATGTGAGTAAACTAGGGGAGGAATCTATAATGAGGGTTCTAATTGTTGAGGATAATCGAGAACTGGCGCTGTCAGTAAAAAAAAGTTTGGTGAAGGAAAACATTTCAGTAGATTTAGCATTTACAGGTGAAGAAGGAGAAGAGAAAGCTTATATTACAGAATATGATGCCATTTTACTGGACTTGAATTTACCTGGAAAAGATGGACTGTCTGTTTTGTCTTTTCTACGGGAAGCAGGTGTTGAGACGCCTGTTATTATCGTCACTGCCCGTCACGAGATTGAAGAACGGGCAAAGGGACTGGATAACGGAGCAGATGATTATTTAGTAAAGCCGTTTGAACTCGTAGAGCTGATGGCGCGTATCCGGGCAGTTGTTCGGCGTTTTCACGGCCGAACGTCACCAAATATTTCAATTGGCGGTCTCTTAGTCAATACAGTAAAACGGGAGGTTTCCTTTAAGGGCAATACAGTCGTACTGAAGCCAAAAGAGTTTGATATTCTATTATATATTGCACAGAAATCACCAGCAGTTGTTTCGATGGAGGAAATTGCCGAGCATATCTATGATGAGAGTTTCGATCCCTTTTCCTCTGTTCTACGGGTTCATATGGCCAGGCTAAAGAAACAACTGGCAGCATCTGCCGGTAAGGAATTATTGAAAACAATTCGAGCGAAGGGGTATCAATTATGCGAATGAACATGAAAATAGGAATAGTCATTGGTATATTTTCACTAGTTATCACAGGGGCGATTGTCGGCGGCTTTTATATGTGGCGGGAATCCTTAAATTCAGTAGACACAGGAACGGCTTTAGGGAGCAGCGTGTATGTGATGAGTAATCAGGAACAGGTGAGTGCACTAGAAAATGAAGTAATAGATGTCAATGCGGCATCTATTATCAGTACTGCTGAGTTAAATGATTTTTATATTCAGTCTTTTTCTCAGAATCTGCCGATAATCGTTGGGGTTATCTGCGGTATATTGATTCTGTCCACAATGATTTTATGGATGATTTTGAAGCGAATTCAAACCAAACAGACCATTTCGATTATTGAAGAGCTGAGGATGATTGATGGAGATTCTCAATTGAAAAACTTGGACAATGGCATCCAAAAAGCTCTAGATACGCTGCGGGAAAACTATGCAGCTAGTCTGGAGGACTACAAACGATTGAGCAGCTACATGACCCATGATCAGAAAAATACAATTGCAGTATTAAAAACAAATCTGGAACAACAGGAGGATACAGAAGATGATTTGCGTCTTCTTTCACGACTGACGGATGGGGTGGATGATATTCTGACCTTGGCCGGAAGTGAAGATGAAGCAGTCGGAATCGTGGATGTTTCGTTGATTTGTGCGGAGGTTTGCGACACCTATCGTAAATTTTATCCAGATTTACATTTTACATTTGCAGAGGATCAGCCCCTTGAGATTCTCGGTAAAGAACGCTGGTTGTATCGAGCGCTGTCCAACCTGCTGGATAATGCGGTGAAATATGGCTGCAACCAAGCCGTTAATGTTTCAGTTTCTGCTGAAAAAAATAGTATAGTTGTTGCTATCGAAGATCATGGTTATGGCTTAGATGAAGAAAAAAGGCAGCAGATTTTTGAGCATAAGTATCGAGTGAACGGTCTGAAGCAGGATGGTTACGGTATCGGCTTGTCTGTTGTAAAACATGTTTGCAGCTTGTGCAGAGGTTCAGTCTATGTTGAGAGCCTAAGAGATCAGGGGTCAACATTCTATTTGAGTTTTCCATCCGTTACCGGTGAGTCCTTGTGATTCACCGGAACTATTTTTCTACAGTTAACATTCAGTTAACAATCAATTTGATAAAGTAAGAGTCAGAAAGGAGTACCCCTCGATTATGCAAAGTCTTAAACATGCATACTTCAACCTAAAACTAAATAAAATACACACACTTGGTAAATTTTTATTTTTGGTTTTTCTTTTAACAGCAGCATTTAGTCTTATCGACAGTCTTAAAAGCTTCGATAGAGAAATTGAAGTTAGCAGAAGCTCTTATAGCAAACAGGTATTAATCATTCCAAAAACAAAAGAAGCAGCTAATCAGCTGACAATTAAAGAGCTGAAAAGGTTTGGTGAATCGAATTACTTATCCTCTGTTGCGGTTGAAGGCAATATTTTCTTTGGACCTACACAAGACATAGAGAACGAAACAACTCCAGCAGAAACAGTAGTTTCCGAGTATAATTCAGTAAATCTTTTAGGCTTTGAATCAAAACAGCTGGAACAGGAATTGAAAAACAAGCTGACAGCAGGTACATATTTATTAAGCAACAATGAGTGTTTAATCAGCAGCAATTATAGTAAGATGAACAAGCTGTCTATAGGCGATACGGCTGTTTTTCAATCCAATGGCCATGAGATTTTACTGACTGTTAAGGGGATTTATGAACAATTAGAAAACCTCTACGCAATTGAGGAAATCTACACAACAACAGAGGCTTTGACTCAAATTAGCCAGCAGCTCTCAAAAGAGGTTCAGTGGAGTGCGGTCTACCTATTGAAGGATAAGAATCAGCTCTCCGATTTTACAGCTGAACTGAAGAAAAAAGGTTTGTCTGATCAATATTTGGTAGAAAGCAACGCAGAAGCCTACAACAACGAAGTAGTTTGGCTGAAACAGGGACTGCAGCAAGCAAAGAGCTATCTATTGACCTTATCGATATTTGGCGGAATCAGCCTTTATTGGCTGACACTGCTGGAGAAAAATAAACGGCAGTCAGCCGTTGGCTACTTGACTACCTTGAGAGTGAAAAAAGCAAAGCAATTGATTGCTTGCGTAGTTGAAAATTTTTTACTGGTACTTGCAGCTGCATTAATCAGTACAGTCCTTTCTCTATTTTTAGCACCTGTTATAGGCGACCTGTTGTTAACCAGCGCTGCTGGAAAAGCTGCATCTGGAAGCAGCAGCTTCTCACTAAGTACAGAGATGGTTGTTTACACAGATGTTGATGAACCAATCAGTGAAGCTGTGATCCTAGTTTCCATTGCAGCAGAAAAAATCTGGTTCTTTTTAGCAGCTTTGATGCTTTCCTGTGGCTATGGACTATATACAATCGGCCGTTTTCAACTGCGGAATCGACTGTTGAAAGGGGAGCTGAAGTGATGGAAATTGTAAAAATGACCGAAGTGAGCTATCAATTAGCAGAGAAAGCAGAAGCGTTATTTGAAAGGATCACAATTCAGCTGGAAAGCGGCAGTGTCTATTTAATCTTAAGCGACTCAGGTATAGAAAAAAGTGGATTTGCTGCTGTATTGGCTGGTTTAGAAAAGCCAACCTCTGGCGAACTTCGCTATCATTCTCTGTTGTTGAACGATGGCGAACTAGCTGTAGATCAGATTGGTACGGTGTTTCAACAGGATAACTTTATTCCTGAATTTTCACCGCTGGAAAATATTTACTACTATCAGCAGATAATCAAGCAGCCAAAAAGAAAAAAAGAGTGCCTAAGCTATCTTGCCGCTTTTGGAATTGACAAAAAGTCAGCGGGAATTCCTCTCGTAAAAAGTAGTCTGTTTATTCAGAAAAAGTATTGCCTTGCAAAAGCAATGGCTTGCAGACCCAAGCTTTTAGTATTGGATCATTTATTTTCAGGAGTAGGCTTTCCTAGACAAGAATGCCTAATGGACTATTTAAGAACACAGGCGGATGAAGAAGATGTGTGTATCGTTATTTTGACAGAGGAACAGTTTTTAGGAAAATATGCAGATGAGGTTTGGGGATTAAATCGTGGGAGACTTTCTTTTATCAAGTCAAGATAAAAAGGAGAATCCGTATGAATTATTTCCAGCGTGCCATTCGAAGTGTCACCAGAAGAAAAGGAAAATCAATTATTTTATTTGCAGTTATTTTCATATTAGGAAATGTAATTGCAGGAGCGATTGCGATTCAGCAGTCTACTCAGAATGTGGAAAAGAAAATTAAGAGCGAATTAGGGGCAACCGCAACTGTCGATTTGGATTACGAAAAAATTATGGCTGAGAACCCCGGTAATTCTTTTCAGGCGCCAACAGGACTGTCTGAAGAAGAGATAAAAAAAATCGGCAGCTCTCCATATGTTAAGGAATATGACTATAGTACAGGCGGTTACATTCAGGTGAAAAATCTAAAGACCTATGAGTTAGAGATGGAGGGCGGCTCTTTTTCAATCAACGCTCCGAAAGCCGTGCTTTTAAAAGGGACAAACTTAGAGACGCCACCGGATTTCTCCAGTAAAAAGCTGAAGCTAACAGAAGGACGGACTTTTACAAAAGAAGAGATTGAAGGGGACAAACCGGTTGCTATTATTTCTGAAGAGCTGGCTGAGAAAAATGGTGTAGGCGTGGGCGATCAAATGGTGTTGGACGGTAACCACTATTCCTATACAGATGACGGCGGAATGTCGGAAGCGATGAAAGGCGACGATCATCCTGTAGAGATTATCGGTCTGTTTAAGCCTGAAACGGTTGAGAAAAAAGCTAATGATGACGGCTCGAAAAAGGATATTAACAGTGAAATTATGGCAACCGATCAGTTCAACACTATTTATATGCCGAACAATGCAGTTAAAGCGATTAATTCACTAGAATATGCTTCTGGAAAACGTTTGGTTCCGGACAATTACACGGAGGATTACACAGAAGAAACAATGAATGCCGCTACACCAACCTACATCTTAAAAAATCCAGATGATGTAGATGCGTTTAAAGAGGAAACAGAACCGCTGATTCCTGAATTCTTTAAACTAAGTGCCTCTACCGATGAATATGAGCAAGTTGGCGGAAGTATGAAAAAGCTTTCTGAAATTTCAAGCTATGTTGTTATTATTGCAATTGTGGCTACATTAGTCATCATTTCTCTAATTGTGGTCTTATTCCTTAGAGACCGGAGACATGAATTTGGTATTTATCTTTCGCTTGGCGAAAGAAGAAACCGGGTTCTTTCTCAAGTAGTCATCGAATTATTGGCAATCAGTATACTGGCCATGGGCATTTCATTGATTACGGGCAATCTGCTTGGCGATATGGTATCCAATTCATTATTGAGCAGCGACATGCTGGGCGATACGGCTAACTCATCAGCGAATGGCGGCATGGTCTACATTGCGGGAATGGGCAACACACCGTCAATCAGTCTGGAAGACATTACAGAAGCTTATGCAGTGAAGTTCTCTCTAAGCTATATCGTGACTTTCCTGGTAGCAGGACTGGCAACCATATTAGCATCTGCAGTTCTTCCGCTGATGTATATTTTACGCTTGAATCCCAAGAAAATCATGATGTAGGAGGAAATGACGATGGCAATTTTAGAAACGAAAGCAGTAACTTATTTTTATCAGGACGGCGACCGCAGAAGAAAAATTTTAGAAGAAACCTCAACATCATTTGAACAAGGGCGTTTCTATACAATTTTAGGACAATCAGGTTCAGGAAAAACGACTTTTTTATCACTGATTAGTGCATTGGACGAACCAAAATCAGGAGAAATTCTTTATAAGGGCAAAAACATCAAGGAGATTGGCTACGAAAATTACCGCAGAGACGATATCAGTATTATTTTCCAAAGCTACAATTTGGTTCCTTATCTGACTGCTCTGGAAAATGTGATGGTGGCGATGTCAGTGACTGATAATCAGCTGCCGGATTCTCCAAAGGATGTTGCCTATAATTTGTTGGATTATATTGGCATTACAAAATCCAAAGCTGACCGTTTGGTTAACCAGCTTTCCGGTGGGGAACAGCAGCGTGTAGCAATTGCTAGAGCATTAGCGACTAATGTAGATATTATTCTAGCCGATGAGCCTACGGGAAATCTTGATGAGGGGATGGAACGGGAAATTATCGATATTTTCAAAGATTTGGCTAAGGTTCATAATAAATGTGTAATAGTAGTCACTCACTCCAATGAAATCGCCAAACATTCAGACCAAACCTTATATTTAAAGCAAGGCGAGTTGATGCTGCATGAGTGATTTTCTGTCAAGCTTCAATAAGGATAATTATGATCCGGAAAAGAAAAAAAGATCTGCAGAAGCACCGCAGTCAACCGCTTCTGAAAGAAAACCAGAAGCAAATAGAAACGGGGCCGAGACAAACAGGAAGCAGCAGCCGGGAAGTCAGCAAAAAAATCAGTCGTCTGATCAGTCAACCTTGCGGGAGCGGGTAACAAAGGAGCTTCAATCAAGTGAACGATCATCGCCGCCACCGTCAGTACCAAATGTAGGGAGCCGGCGCAAAGAGGAAGAAACTGAATTTGATCCCACTTATAAAAAGAAACAAAATAAGAAAAAACGGATGATTATTCTGGGAAGTATTATCCTCTGTGGTTTAGGATTTTTTTTCTACTATCAAATGACTCATATCAAGTTGCCTGACTTTACAGGTAAGGAAGCTGCAGAAGCCAGAAGCTGGGCTAATGAGAATGGTATGAAGATAGAGCTGGAGCAAAAATATGACAATAAAACAGCAGCCAATCAGGTGCTGGGTCAAAATCCTAAACCAAATGCCAAAGTGAAAAAAGGCTCTAAGCTTAAACTAACAACCAGCTTAGGAGCAGACCCGGAGGAACAGCTGGCGCTGCCGAATTTTATGGCAATGTCTAAGTCTGAAGCTGAGAAATGGATCAAAGAGCAGCTAACAGATAATATCTCGATTATTGAAGAGTATCATGAAACCGAAGCGGCAGGGAAAGCTTTACGGATGGAATTTACCAATGGTGAAGTGACAAAGGAAAATTACCGTCGTAAGGATAAGCTGAAGCTTTATTATTCTAAAGGAAAAGAGACATATACAAAGAGCATTACAGTTCCAGACTTTACGAAAAAGACTAAATCGGAGGTAGAGAACTGGGCAAAAAATAATGAGATTGACTTGATCTTTGAAGAAGTCAGCTCGAATGATGTTCCACTGGATACAGTCATTTCTCAGAATATCGCCAAAGACGAAAAAATTGCTAAAAAAGATAAAATGACTGTAACGGTCTCTCTTGGCAAAGGGATGATTGTACCGGACTTTGCTCAATACACTCTTGAAGATGCAGCCACTGCGTTAGAAGGGCTGAATATTCAAGTAAAAACACTCTATACAGAAAACATGTCTTACGGGCAACTTGTTTCCCAAAGTGTTGCTGCCGGAACAGAGCTGACCAGTAAGGATGAAGCTGCTGTCAAAGTAGTTTACTCTGCCGGACAGCCTTATCTCAAAGATTTACGGGGTACTGTGGAAGGTGATCTACAAAAACTTTTTTATGATGAATTTCAGTCAAAAGGAGCAAACATTAATTACCAAATCCGTTATGTGGATTCAGCGGAAGCCAAAGGAACTGTGGTGGATATGAGTGCCCGCAATCAATACCTTCCGCTGAACTTTACCGTTTATCTAGATGTAAGTCTAGGGAATCTTAGCGGAGCTCAGCAATATGGCAACAATAATAACCAGCAGGGACAAGGGGAAAGCGACAACGATGAACCATCGGAAGCTGTTTAATCGCTGGTCTGCAAAAAGCAAGTATAGGAAAACGCAGGTTAGCGTTCTCTTATACTTGTTTTTTTACTTAAAGAGAAAAGTCTCCCTTAAAGTTTAGATTGATTTTAGGAGCTAAAAAATAGCAAAACGGACTTCTTTTGATTGGATGTATAGTAAAATAAAACTGTATAAACAAGAGGAGCTGAGATGGGCAATGAAATTGTATATGAGACAGGCAGCAGCCGCTGATTTAGATGAAATCATGGCGATTATTGAAGGCGCACGAAGGGGCCTAGCGTTACAAGGAATTCCTCAATGGCAGGATGGAACTGGACCAAATAGCGAAATAGTAAAAAAAGATATGTCAGACACAGTCAGTTATGTACTGATGTTGGAGGACGAGATTGTTGGTACCGGTGCACTTTTAACTGCTGAAGATCCGGCGTATGAAGAAATTCAGGAAGGAGGCTGGGATACTACAGCACCCCGCTATGTGTCAATTCATCGAATAGCAGTCAGTGACCAGCATCAGGGAAAAGCTTTCGCTGTCAGTCTTATCCGTTTTCTAATCACAGCCGCCAGACTTCAAGGGTTTACGGATATCCGTATTGATACCCATCCCCAAAATAAAATTATGCAGAAGGTCATTCAGCAGGCGGGCTTTGAATGGCGGGGAAATATTTTACTGGATGTTCCTGACGGTGAACGTTATGCTTATCAGCAGGTGTTAAATTAATATTTATTTGCAGTGAATGAAGATGTGATTCCAATAAATAAAGAGAATACATCAGCATGCGATATCAGTCTAAAGTCCAAGAATAATCAGACCTCCGATGGACGTCAGGCATTAGAAAAACTGGTAAGATTAATTCAAATAGACGGAGGACAGGAAAATGAATAAAAACAATAGTACAATTAAAAATATTTTTGTTATCGCACTGGTAATTATTATTGGTATCTCGTTACTAGGTGTTTTAGGAAATCTAATCGGCTTTGCAATTAAGTTACTTATCCCATGTGCAATCATCTACGTTATTTTCCGTTGGTTGTCAGGTGGAAAAGTTTCTACTCGGAGATAATAAAAAACAACTAAGAAATGAAGCAACTAAACAGGAAAAAAAGACAAATTCGCTGATACAGCCGGATTTGTCTTTTTTTGTTTGCTATTTAGACAGATGTTTTGCTAAGAGAAAGTTAAGTAAGGGAAGAAGAGTGTCTTTGAGAGATACATAGAAGCATATTTTTAGAGTTATAGCAATTAGCTGAAAAATTCAGTAGACAACTTTGTTCTATCGTAGTAGAATGAAATTATTCTATTGCAATAGAATAAAAAGGAGGGGTTATCTTGCAGCTATTTGAATCTGAAATGCAGATACTAAAGCTTCTTTGGCAAGAGGGGGAGCTAACTGCAAAAGAAATAGCCATGATTTTAGAAGAAAAGGTCGGCTGGAAAAAAACAACAACCTATACAGTAATAAAGAAATGCATTTCAAAAGGAATTGTAATGAAAAAAGACCCGCATTATATCTGTGTTCCGTTAATTTCTAAGGAAGAGGTTCAACGGGAAAAAGCAGATGAGCTGATTAAAGATGTGTTTGATGGATCTATTGATAATTTCTTTGCAGCATTTGTGTCAGGAAAAAAATTATCTGAGGAGAATGTTCACTTTTTAGAAAAATTGATTAATGAGTATAAAGATGAGGAAGACCAATGATTATTTTGGATAAAATTTTATCTATGACAATCAATGGCTCAGTCCTGATTCTTTTAATCCTGCTCTTCAGAAAATTTCTTGCTAACCGAATGACGAGAGAAATTATTTTGATGCTGTGGGAAGGAGCCTGCCTTGTGTTGATTTTTCCTATAACAGTAAGCATTCCCCAGCCCGTTGCTAATCCAATCAAGGAGACTGTACTTATCCGACAGGTAATTAATCAGCCGATTCAGCTAGTTAAAACGCACACACAGGCAGCGGTTTCTCAACCAGTATTAAAGACCGCAATCACGTCGAATCATCTACTGCTTGGCTTATATTTACTCGGTCTGATAATTTTTGGGTTACTGATTCTCATTGGCTACTATAGAAGCCAAAAGATTGCTAAGCAAGCTCTTCCTATAGGAGGACTTAGGATTGGTAATTTAGAAAAAAAATATAAGAAGCAACTGTTTCGTTCGCTAAAAATTCAGCAATCGGATCGAATTTATTCTCCTATGACATCAGGAATACTTTCACCCAAAATATTGCTTCCTTCTGACTTTGAGTATTCAGATGAAGAGAGCATACTGCTTGTTCTAACACATGAAATGGTGCACATTCAGCGCTGGGATAACTTAAGGAAGATTTGTCTGCTGTTTGTTTTGTGGCTGCATTGGTTCAATCCGCTGGTTTGGCTGATGTATTATTTTTATAGCTGTGATTTAGAAATCGTGTGTGACAAAGTTACACTAGCTAAATTAGGAAACAATTTTAAAAAGAAGTATGCGCATACACTCATTAAGTGGAATCGTTCAGAAGCAAAAATGATGCGGGTTCACCCTCATTTTTCCAAAAATCCTATAAAAGAAAGGATCGAAATCCTATTGAAGAAAAATAAAAGAAGTATATTGCTGAATATCGCTTCAATTATTGTTGTTGGGGGAACAGGTGTGATGCTTATTACCAAGTATGCATCTGCAAGTTCCTTAGCTAATCAAAAAAATGACACGACACAAAGTAGTACTGTTAGCTCAGCGGGAAATAATGCGACGGAACCAAGTAAAGAGGAACAGAGACAAGAAGGACAACCTAATAATTCAGTTGAAAAAATAGGAGATTATAACTTTAGCTATCTGGAAAAATATCAGGAGATGCAGGATAAAGCATCTGAAGAAGAAGGTCTGCCGCCGGGGTTATACTATGAAGCACCGACAACAACTATGGTAGAAAATCATAATAGCAGTCACGATGAGGTTCAAGCTGAGGCTGACAGCTATGGCCTGCTCTTTGAACCGGGGCCTTACTATGTCAACAGAAGAAAGGCTGAGCTTAGTTTGGAAGAAATAACCCTTTTTGAGCAAATGAAGGGCGGGGCAGCTTATCTAGAGTCGGAAGAATGGCTGCTGGTTGAGCATCCTGATTATACCAATAAATTGGAGCAGCACCGGGTTATCTACTCTGATGGAACAACTCTGAAAACAAGCTTTGTTTATGATTTGAATTTAGATAGTATCGTAATGATTACAAACGAGGATTACACCTATGGTCAAGGACACGGTATTGAGTTAAAAGCAGCTGTTAACGACAATCTGGAATTCATCTATGAAATCGAACGCACCAGATATGGACAATAAAAGGGAAAAAAGACGAATATATAGATTAGAAAAAGGAGTTTAGCAGTCTTGCTAAGTAAAAAATGAGAGGGGGCACTCAATTTCAGTGACCCCTCTCAATCTCTTTGTTGCTATTAAGCTTTTGCAGGTGCTTTCGGTTCACGACCTAAGATAGCCTGCAGGACTGTTAACACACCATATGATGCTAGAACAGCATAAATCAGACTTGAATACGTTGTGATATCGAAATCCCAAGTTTTATAAATAACTAATACAATAGCTAATACGATACCTGCTAATACGTTGAATAGAGCAAAAGCCCAAAGATTTCCGTTTTCCTTGCGCGATAGATAAAAAACAGAAAAACCAAGACTCAACACACCCCATGCAATACATACTAGGATTGCTGCCCAATAAATAATAAATGCGACCACAATTTTCACCTCACTTTGTTCAGTAGTATTCTATCACGTTCTTTATTCTTTGTCATGAAAAGGTAATGAAAAAAAGTTTGAATATCTGTAGCTTCTATTCGTCAGGATTACAAAAAGATATGTCCAGCACAAGTATTTTTGTTCTCAATCTGTAGCGACAGCTTTTGTTAGCTACTGGCAACTTGATTAGTGAGTTCGAGCTTACTAGTCAAGGCTCTATCTTTTCGATTCCCGTTGAATGATAGAGTGCCTTTTTAATTTATCTAGTAATCTTTAATTACTGTCAAACGCTTCTTTTTCTAAACTATAAATATTAAATTTTCCTTCTTTAAAATAGAAAAGTCTTTCACAAACTCTGCACTCCCACATTGACCCTAAAGGCATATTATCCACAAGTTCTTCTACGGTTTTCGGATTTGACTCTAACACATCATAATACTCGTTCTCTGGAAAAATAATTAAAGGATTCGTTGTTTCCAAATTCTCATCATTAAGCACATTTCCACATAAACATTTTATTTTCACGATTAAATCACTCTTCTATTTTATAAATGTAATTCTATCAACTATAGCTTTTGTTAGCTACTGGCAACTTGATTAGTGAGATTAATCCTTACTATCAAGACTCGATCACTTTATTACCAGTCTTGTGATTGAGTGCCTTTTTATTTTCTAAAAAATATATAATATATCTTGTTCTGAAGTAAATGCAGTTGGAATTACTTTTTCTAGATTCTCTATCCTACTTCTCATATATTCTCTGTCTTCCCCATGAAGATTCGCTATAGCCCATTCTTTTAATAAACCCAATTCTTTTAAAACAATATCTAGACTAGTTTTATTAAATTCTGCTCCGTCTTGTATATACTTAATATTTAATTCTGCTATAGCTTTCTCCCAAAACTTTTCATAAAAAGATTCAGAAGAGATATTCTCACTCAATATCACTTTGGAATTTTCGTTGTAAATATCACCATCGTATTTAAATAGCCCTACTGACATTATTTCTTACCTCCATATATTGCACTAAAATTATAATCAGGATATTTCTTTTGTAAAATGCTAATTTGCTCTTGAACAGCTTCACGTAGTGCTGGAGTATCCGCGTCAATTCTAAATGTATAATCCTTTATATTCTTTATTTCATCAACGGAAGAAACCAATCCACTATCGCCTCCGGATATACTAATATCTTTTTGGTTTAAAGCATCTAATCTGTTAGAACCCTTCTTAAATATATGCTTCTGAGCCCACTGTTTTTCAGTTTGAGGAAAATCAGGATTTTCCATGTATAGTTTAGCAGCAGACTTATCTTCATAAATAACTTTGTTAACTAAATCCACTTCATCTAACTCTGTATTAAGTTTTCCATGGATATTAATTTCTTTAGGATTAGATTTAGCCCCATTGGCTTTCTTAATGGCTAAATCATCTAAGTCGTCCATAACATTTGCCACATTAGTGGAGGTCGTTACTTTGGTTTGAGATTTCCTTGCCGTATAAGTTAGTCCAGCAAGCAAGGCTAAATCTAATAATCCAGTCTTATTCGCCATCCAATAAGCAGATTCTACATGAGCACCAGCTTGACTGTACCATTCCCAGCCTGTGTAGCTAAGCCATTCTTTCAATAGGTATATGTTTCCTCACTAAATTTTATCATGATAGACAAAAAAACGGTATCAATGATTGAACATTCACTAATACCGTTTTTTAATTCATATTTAGAGATCTAAATTATACATTTTAGTAGGAGACTTCTTTGGATTTTTGTATCATATATTATAGATAGTTTTTTGTTAGCTACTGGCAACTTGATTAGTGAGTTCTAACTTACTAGTCTAGGCTTTACTAACTGACGTCAATCAGATAGTAAAGTGCCTTTTTTATTTTATGTGTATTCTATAAAAATACTGTTACTTGAATTGTTTTTTAATAATTCTATTATTTTTGTCAATATATCTTGGGAAACTTTGCCTAACGTTGATTTATCAATTGATTCAAATTGTTTTAATGCTTCTTGATTGTTTGGGATTTCCCAAGGACTTTCATCATACCAACCCTCATCTAAATTATAATAATATGCTAAAGACTGCCATTTACCATCCACAGGTTGTATCGCTCTCATTATTTCATCAAAATATCCATCCCACATTTCGATACCCACTTTTTCATTTTCTGAAAAAGTATAAATATCAATTTCAGGGTTTCCCTCAAATCCTTCATAATAATTATCCATATATCGTATTCCTTTCTATTCTTTCCAGTGACCATCTGTTAACATTTTATCTTGTTCAGGTGTACTGACACCATTTTTTCTATCAGTTATTGCTTTTTGCCACTCATTTTTGCTAACCCACTTATCTTTGCCAACCATTATCTGTTGTACCTTTTGTTTACCATCTGGAGTTCCATGGATTTTTTTCTCAACAACAAATGTATTTCCTTGTCCTTCTGGTGCTCCTGGTGTTCTAGTATGCCAACGCACTTCAATTGTCTCTCCATTTTCTTTCCACTTATAAGATATTTGTTCATACCCATTTTTAGATTGAGCTTTTATATTTGCATTTTCTGGAATATTTATTGGAGATTTTTTCTTATATTGATTGGCTAGCTTCAACTGCTCTGCCTCAGTTAAAGTAGAAAGTTTTGGAACATTACTTCTATTGGCTTTCTTAATGGCTAAATCATCTAAGTCATCCATAACATTTGCCACATTAGTGGAGGTCGTTACTTTGGTTTGTGATTTACTTGCCGCATAGGTTAGTCCAGCAAGCAAGGCTAAATCTAATAATCCAGTCTTATTCGCCATCCAATAAGCAGATTCTACGTGAGCACCAGCTTGACTGTACCATTCCCAGCCTTTGGGTACTTGATGTTTTGTTAAGTAGTTTTTACCGTTACCTTTTCGCCGAGCAGCTAAATCTAATTCATAAATTTTTTCCCAGCCTACAACTTCATACATACCTTCTAATTTTTTGCCGTATTTTTCAACATAATTCTGAAGTTCATCATCAAAAACACGGACACCATCTTTATCAATGAACCAATTCACTTTTATTTCTTTTGTGACAGGGTCTTCATATGGCCAAGCATAGATAGTGTATTTCTCAAGTTCTTTGATTTTTTTCTCATGAAATTCTTTTTCTTTTTGCTTGATATTATCCGCTCTAATTTGCCATTTTTCTGAAACGGTGGTTGTCCATCTGAGGTCTTTGGGAATCGAAAAGCTGCTGCCTGTCCAGGCAGCTCCCGCTTGGCTTGCCCCTTGATTTACGATAGATTCCAATTCTGAAATAGAAGAAAAAATTTCAGGAGAATTAGCATGAAATGTTTTTAGTTTTTCCAATTTATCTTGTAAAACTTTTTTTGAATCGACCAGTAGTTCTCTAGCACGACTATTCTGATTTAGTTGTCGTATTTTAAAATTATCGGCGATATCTTTACTCTCAATCGTAGAACGAATGACGTCTAAGTTGTTGATTTGGGACTCAAGCTGCCGAATTCTTTCCTCAAGCTCATCGGACTTTAAATCGCCGCTATCTACAGTTGATTGATAATCCTTTACAAACTTTTGGCAGGCTTCTCCAACTGCTTCTGACAACAAAATTCCAGCTTTTACTAGTGGAATTAAGACAGTGTTGTAGAATGCCTTTCCATTGTTGTAAGCAGTAGAATTAAGACGATTTTCACCAACAAACTGCTGCAAAGCTTGAATCATTGTTTGGTAAGCCTGTTGATCAGATTGACTTTTTGCTAAGGTGCTACTTGCTTGGCTTTGAGACGAACCAACAAACATATCAATGCCCATCTGCTTGGTCCTCCTCGTTAGCAAGCAAAGTCTTACGTTGATAGAAAAGATCATTTTGTTTATCTTCCAATGAAGCTTTTTCGCTGTTGCTCCTCTTCTAACTCAGAAAAGATAGTGAAATTATGTTGTCGTAAAGTCTCCGACTGGTATCTTAACTGCCAACCAAAGTCATTCGTAAGAAATTGTTCTTCCATTTCAGCATAGATTGAAGACGTGTGATGGAAAAAATTATGATACTCTTCTTCAAGCTGTTTTAACCGCTTTTCTTCATCTTCAAGCTGCTCCAAGTCACGTTCTAATTGTAACTCTTCTTGTTGGATCTTTTCTAGTGTATTCGTCATTTTTTTTCACCTCCCATTGGAGATGGGAGAGAGTGGGCAGCCATTAACTGCCTTGTTGCTCGATCGGCTGCCTCAAACTCACTGGCAACTGTTTGAAGATTAGTTGAAGCTTGTCCGATTGCTTGGATAATTTTATTTTGAGCACTTAGCATGGATTGAATTGCGTCTTGCGCATTTGTATTCCCAGCAACTGTTGTTTTTGTGTCTGTGAGAATCGCATCCCCACTATTGGCACCATCCAACGAGCTGGCAATTGCTGTTGCTAGTTGTCTAGCAACAATTGAATCACTTGATACTCCATTCATTATAATACTGACCTCCTTTTTTTATTTTGATAAAATCTTATCATAAGAATGAGTAGGTAGACAATAAGAATGAATAAAATTTGTTTTTATAAATACTTTAATTATGGTCTTTGCTATAGGTCAATCATTAGCAAGTCTATGATTTTTTTGAATGTTCATCTGTCGGTAGAATCTTTGAAACGCTAGATGAATAAAAGTTATAGGTACTATTTCCTTTGTAAAAAACTAATTTATCAATGACTCATTACGTAAATCTGCTGAGCTTTTTCTTTTGCTTGGAATTTTTCTCAACAATAATACCGTCTAAATATTTAAGGGAAGTAGTGAATGTATTGATTTTATAGTTTTTTATCTGAAACTGCTTATGCTGTTAAGTAGCATTTTCGTCAAGTTTATATAGATTCTCAATAGTTATATTACTTGTCAAAGTCCTGAAAAAGCTCAATATGATTTCTCTATGAATCGTAAAAGGTGTCAAATATCTTCTCAATCTATAAGATAGCTCGTATTTTATCATGGTATTTTTCAAATATTTTTAAACGAAGGAGGAATCTGATCCAAAGTCTGCTGATAAATTTTTGAATCACTGAATAGGACTTGTCTTTAATGGATAATATATACGAAAGAAGATGGTAGCATTATTTTGGAAAAATCGTATCTAGTCATTTTCAACAGTAACCAATCCGTTGAAGCTCCAATAGTTGTTATTTATTATGTGAAGAATGGGTTCACCGTTGACCTTTTAACTTCTTTCCTGTACGTTTATTAAGATATGTCAATTTTGTAAAAGTAATGGTGTTATGCTCAGTATGCTGTCAGGGAATGAAAAAGGCGGCAGAGTTCAGATAGTTTGTTTGATTGGAGAGGATTTTTATGTGGTTTTTACCAGCGTTGATTACTGTGTTGGCATGGGGATCGGCGGATTTATTTTATAAAAAAGGAAACAACGTCAAGGACCGCTTTAGTGCAACCAAGACAACGATTATTGTTGGTTTAGTGATGGGGCTTCACGTTTTGTTTTATTATGTGATTTATGCTGGCATTGCTTACGATTGGCGAAATCTGTTTTTGTATCTGCCTGTTTCTTTCATGTATATCCTGTCAATGGCAGTTGGCTATTTTGGGCTGCGCTATATTGAATTATCGATATCCTCGCCCGTGAGCAATTCTTCTGGTGCGGTTTCTGCTCTGCTGACTTATTTTTTGTTGGGAGGCAGAATGGATGGGGTACAGTTTGGAGCAATTGCAGCAATTTCACTAGGAATCCTACTTCTCTCTATTATTGAAAAGCAGGAGTTTGATGAAGAACTCAAAGAAGAGGGAACCATAGTGGAAAAGAAGTATCGAATCGGAGCGGCTGCTATTATCTTTCCCATTTTATATTGCGTGATTGACGGATTGGGTACCTTTCTTGATGGTTATTATTTGGAGTATAAGCAAATTATGCCTGAAGATCAGGCCAATATGAGCTATGAGTTAACCTTCTTGATAGTCGCTTTAGTCTTGTGGGGCTATCTGGAGCTGATAAAAAAAGAACATGTCTTAGTCTTTAAAGAAAAAGATAAGGGACTCGCAGCATTGTTTGAAACGCTAGGTCAGTTTTTCTATGTTGGAGCAATTGCCTCTAATGCAATTATAGTAGCACCGATGATTGCTTCCTACAGCATTGTTTCGGTGCTGCTTGGCCGGATTTTTCTAAAGGAAAAGCTTAGTGTTAAACAGTACACTGTAATTTTGGTGATTATGATTGGAATTGCCGTCCTTGGCTTTTATGATGGCTAACGATATCAGGAGCAGAAGGAAAAAAATCCTGCTGCTCCTTTTTTATTTCCCCCGTTCTTTTAGCGAGGCTAGCTAAAAAAAGAGCGTCTAATGTTACTGAAAAATGGTATGATTTAAAGACAAGAGAATGAAATTTCTAAAATAGAAATTGAAGCTGTTCATTTTGAGCGATTCGATACAAGCTAAAAAGGGAGGGAATCTACTAATGATTAAAAGTACAAAAACGGTTCAGGAAATTTTAGAAGATATACTGTCAAAAGATCCTCAAAAGGTTTGGGCGGCCAGCTGTGCCATCATTTCTTTTGGGCAGGATGAAGAGGTAATCAACAAGCTGCTTCCCTTTTTAGATAAAATAAAAAAAGGAACAAGGGGTGTTGCTCTAGGCGGATATCTGGCACCAAACCAGCGCTTCGTTGATAAAGCGATTAAAACAATCAGCTTTTATCAGGAAAACAAGAGCTGTTCCTGCTGCTTATTTGATGAGCTGTCCAACCCTGTTGATGAGCAAAAAAACGGAAATGTCTTTCTGCTGGAAACAGTGGCTTACCCTGATAGTTCCTATGTCGATTATTATCGGGTTCAATGCAAAAAGTGTAATGCTGGCTATCAAGTCTTTGAGCGCCAGTCCCACTTCCCCTGGTGGGAGTGGATACTGCTAACGTGAGCTGTCATCTATTTTCAGCTGGGAAATCAGTTGTGAGCTGCTTAGGATCGTTAGAATTATCAGGTACTATATTCAAGTCATTTTAGCTATTAATGACTGAGCAAATGACTCTGCAGTCTGGTATTGAATAGACATTATCGTCTATAATAGAAAGCATAGGAGTTGGAAACTATGAAGATTATTAGCCCGGAAGACGGCATTCAAATAATGAAAGAATCAAAGGCAATCACCTTTTTAACTGGTGCAGGGGTCTCAACTGCCTCAGGCATCCCGGATTATCGTTCTTTATCAGGCGTATATCAAGGAATAGAAGCGCCAGAGTATTTATTAAGCCGAAGCTGCCTGCTGCGTGAACCGGAAAAGTTTTATGACTTTGTAAAGCGGCTGTATCATCCTAATGCAGAGCCTAATCGGATTCATTTGGCGATGGCTGATATGGAGAAACAAAAAGAAGTTTGGGTGGTCTCGCAAAATATCGATGGGCTGCACCAAAAAGCCGGCAGCAGGAATCGGATTGATTTCCATGGCAATTTATATGACTGCTGGTGCGAACGTTGTAAGCAGCATGTATCGGCTGAACAATATTTAGTCAACGACAGGCATGAAGGATGTGGAGGCCAACTGAGGCCGGGGATTGTCCTTTATGAAGAAGGCTTCGATGATCAGACGATTTCTGCAGCTGTGAAGGCTGTAGTTGCTGCAGAGCTGCTTGTAGTTGTAGGTACCAGCTTTCAGGTACATCCATTTTGTGATTTGGCTGCGTATGCTCGCCCCGATGCCAAGTTGCTGGTGATTAACCAAACACCGGTAAGACTAAGAGGAGAATATTTTTATATAGAAACCGATGCGATGAATGTGTTTAATAAAATTGAAGGAAAGTAAAGGATGGATAGCATGGAAACATTTAAATCAGAAAAACAGAAAATGATTGATGGGGAATTGTATTTTGCAGCAGATCCTGAATTAAGTGCTGCCCGTAGACATGCACGAGATCAAATGAAGCTGATTAATAACGAGACAGATCGTCAAGTTAGGAGACAGCTGGTGGAAGAAACCTTCGGTTCAGCGGGTACAAGTGTTTATGTAGAGCCGTCAATCAGTTTTGATTATGGGTTCAATATTCATGTTGGTAAAAACTTCTATGTGAATTTTAACAGTATTTTCCTCGATATTTGTCCAATTCGTATTGGTGATAACTGTATGTTTGGACCCAATGTGCAATTGTACACAGCTTCTCATCCGTTAAATCCAGGCAAACGGAACAGCGGGTTGGAATTTGGCAAACCAATTACCATTGGCGATAATGTCTGGCTGGGCGGAGGCGTGGTGATTGTTCCCGGTGTTGAATTAGGAAATAATGTCGTTGTGGCAGCGGGAGCGGTTGTTACTAAATCGGTTCCGGACAACTGTGTCGTAGGAGGAAATCCTGCTAAAATCATTAAGCGGATTGATGAAGAGGAAACAAAGCAGAATAGTCTGGAAGAACAGCGTAAAGCGATTGATTCTATTGATAGAGAAATGGTGGAGCTGCTGGAAAAACGAATGCAGGCAGTAGAGAAAATTGCTGAAATCAAGAAAGAACAAGGGACTGCAGTTTTGGATGAAAAAAGAGAGCAGGAAGTGCTGAAAAAAATCGGTTCTTATGTGAAAAAGGAAGAGTACAAAGAGGCTTTGTTGAAGACCTATCAGCAAATTATGGCGGTTTCCAAAGAGTATCAGACTGGGAAAATTAACAAGTAGTAAATGAGGTGAAAGCTATGGACGGTGGGACAAGACGTTCAGAAATTCTGGAAGTGCTGAAAACAGCGGAGAAGCCAGTCAGTGCCAGTCGATTGGCGAAGCGTTTTTCGGTCAGTCGCCAAATTATAGTCGGAGATATTGCTTTATTAAGAGCGGCTGGTTTGGAGGTAACTGCAACAGCAAGAGGCTATCTTTTGGAGCAGCAGGATGATAATGGGCTAGTAGTAAAGATTGCCTGTCAGCATCAGCCGGAACAGACAGAGGAAGAGCTGACTGCCATTGTTGAATTAGGCGGCGAAGTACTGGATGTAATTGTGGAGCATCCGATATACGGGGAACTGACGGGCAATCTGCGGATTAAATCGCAGAAAGATGTTGGGGATTTTATTAAAGCCTATAAAAAAAGCCGTGCCTCCCTATTGTCGGAGCTGACTGGCGGGATTCATCTGCACACCATTCGCTGTGAAAACCAGCAAATGGTGGAGGCTGTCAAGGAAGAGCTGGCACGTAAAGGAATTCTCTATCAGAATTAATCAGGCAAAAACTGATTCTAAGCAGCTGAATCTAGCGGACTGCGGGGCTGTTTATCAATCAGATGTTTTTAGAAACGTTGCTAGACAAGTATTGAGTATTTTTCATACTGTATACGAAATTCACAATTGAGAACGAGAGGCTGTGATGGCAGCGTTCAGGATTGTTGGCAGATCGTTTAATCGGTTTTGGGAGATGGAGACATAGGGTTGTCACATCTCCTTATTTTTGAAAAATCAATAGAAAGCTTATGGATTGAAGCGTAGATAGGACGGATAAGTATGAAAGAACTTTATCAAGAGGTAGTCACGCAGCTGCAGGAAAATTACATCTCTCAGTATGCAAATGGAAAGCCTTACTTAAAATTAAACGGTGAGCAGTGTTATCATTTTAGAATGAATTTATCCTATTTTTACAAAAGAATTAATGAGCAAACGCTAAAGAAAACAATAAATGTAGCGAATCGTTTAGTGGATGAAGTCTTCAAAAATGAGAGCAGAGCAGGAATCATTCAATATATCAATCAGCCAGGTCAGCTAATGAAATTCATAAAAAAAACAGCTATAAGCGACGACTACTATGTAAATTTGCCTGTTGAAGAGCGTTTTTTGAGAATATTAACCTGCAAGATAGAGAATATTGGGCTGCTCCATAAGCTGGTTATGGGAAGAATCTATCAGGACTTCAAACCCTATAGCGATACCTTTACTAGACTGGATAATCAAATTATCCTTGTGAATGAAACGAAGAAAATTCTTTTACATGTATACGATGACCGGGGCTGTGATGTTTTTTGCAAGGAAGAGCAGGATTATTTAGAGCTGAAACAGCTCTTTAAAAAATATATAGACAGCTATACTGCGCAGATGGAGGAGTTGAACTATCAGGTGCAGGAAAGTACGTATGGTGTTTCCTTTACCAAAAAGTGAGTGGGGTGATTTGTATGGGAAATCGCTGTTATTTGAACTCGGAAGCAACACAAATTTTTGAATCAAATAATTCCTTTCCTGTATTCTGGCTGATGGGCTTAAGCAATGCCCAGTTGCCGCTTATTCATCAGCAGTTGGAAAGTATTTTCCAAAAGCAGCAGACAGACGGGGAGTTTCAAGCAGTAACCCGAATGTCATTTAATGAGTATCAAAAAAATCTTGACCATCATACCGTCTACGTATCTAAGCTTTATCCTGAACTGCTGCCGCTATATGAAGATTTTAAACTGATAATAAAAAAAGAAGCACAAAAGCATGAAATGATTGAAATTTCCTATATAGAATATCTTAACTTTTTTACCTCTGCATCAGAGGTCTATAATGAGATTCAAGTACTATTTGATTCAATTTCTTCATGTGAAAAAACTACCTGGATAGATAAAAATGATCCTCTAGGAACGACTATTGGAGGAGATCGGTGGTCACATCATTCTTCGGAAAGCTTATCGGCAAAATATGAATCGCTGGTTGATAGCTTAGATACACCGGTGGTAACGAGTGAAGCTGCTAAAGGTATCAAAGAACCAACAGCCTTTTCTCTTTATAGAAAATTAGTTTCAGATATCTTTGTTTTAGTCATTTGTCTGATTTTAGCAGCTGCTTCTGCACTGATGTTAATTTTTACAGGAAATAAAGTACTCAGCTTTCTAGCAGTTTTATTTTTTGGAGGAGGCGGGCTATTTTTCTATTTTATAGAATTTAAAGAGCAGCAGACAGCGATTAAAAGTCATAGACAATTACAAAAAAATAGGAAATGATGAGAAAGTTGCTTCTGACCTCTCATTTATTCAGATTTTAAAGAAGTCAGAGTCTGGATATTTAATTACCTCTCCCATTTTTTTGTTTACGGATTCATGTTTAATCAGACTATACCAATTATGTGTAGAACAGATAGAAATGTACTGTTTTTAGAGATTTCCTTTACTTTTTTATTTAGTCCTTTATAATTGAAAGCGTAAACAAAAAAAGAAAGGTGGGATTTTTTTGGGTAAGACAATAGACATTCGGGAAGCAGTAGATGCTAATTATCAGTTATACATTAATGGTGTGTGGACAGCTGGTTCGGGAGATAGAAAGCTCACCAGTTATAACCCAAGTAACGGGGAGTCATTGGCAGAATTCGTTGATGCAACACATGAGGATGTAGATCAGGCCGTAGCAGCAGCGCAAGAAGCCTTCACCACGTGGAAGGATGTTGATGTAGCGACTAGAAGTAGCCTTTTGTTGAAAATTGCTGATTTGATTGATGCCAACAGTGAGCGGCTGGCATTGGCTGAAACATTGGATAACGGCAAGCCAATCAATGAAACGAGAAACATTGATGTTCCCCTAAGTGCAGATCACTTCCGTTATTTTGCAGGTGTGATTCGTGCAGAAGAAGGAACCCTTAAAGAGTTTGATAAGGATACGTTATCCTTGGTTATTAAGGAGCCAATTGGTGTGGTTGGTCAAATTATTCCATGGAATTTCCCATTGCTGATGGGCGCGTGGAAGCTGGCGCCTGCTTTGGCAGCAGGAAATACAGTAGTTATCCATCCATCATCTACCACATCATTAAGTTTGTTGGAACTATTTAAATTATTCGATCAGGTGCTGCCTAAAGGGGTAGTCAATTTGATTACAGGTAAAGGCTCTGATTCAGGCAATTACATGCTGGATCATGAGGGCTTTGACAAGCTAGCCTTTACAGGATCTACAGAGGTGGGTTATACAGTAGCTAAAGCTGCAGCTAACCGCTTGATTCCTGCGACATTAGAGCTAGGTGGAAAATCGGCCAATATTATCTTTGATGACGCAAATTGGGAACGAGCGCTAGAGGGTGTGCAGCTGGGAATTCTATTTAATCAGGGGCAGGTTTGCTGTGCAGGTTCCCGGGTATTTGTACAGGAAGGAATTTATGACCGTTTTGTTGCTGAGCTAAAAGCAAAGTTTGAAAAAATCAAAGTTGGTTTTCCTTGGGAAGAAGATACGCAGATGGGTGCTCAGGTTAATGAGCATCAGCTGGAAGGTATTTTAAAATATGTAGATATAGGTGTAAAGGAAGGTGCGACACTTCTTACTGGAGGGAAACGTGTAACACGTGACGGTCTGGATAAGGGCGCCTTTTTAGAGCCAACTTTATTGGCAGATGCGGTTAACTCTATGTGTATTGCTCAGGAAGAAATCTTTGGTCCTGTTGCAACAGTCATCAAATTTAAAACGGAAGAGGAAGTCATCAATCTGGCCAATCAATCTGATTATGGTCTAGGCGGCGCAGTATTCTCTCAAAACATTAATACCGCACTAAGAGTTGCCCGGGGCGTACGGACAGGCCGGATGTGGGTCAACACATACAATCAGCTTCCTGCTGGTGCACCATTTGGCGGGTATAAGAAATCTGGTATCGGCAGGGAGACGCATAAATCGATGCTGGATGCCTATACTCAAATGAAGAATATCTATATTGTCACAAAAGATGAGACAGATGGACTGTATAGTTAAATAAAAAGTATGCAGGCTGCCAATTGCGCAGTCTGCATACTTTTTGTAGAGCAAACAATTTAAGGAAAACAGAACAATCCTTGCTCTTGAGTAAAAAATTTAGTAAAATATTTATCGAAAGTGTAACTGCTTACATCTCTTGTGATTGACTAAGAGAAGCTATCAGAATGCTATATAGAGCTGCTTTCTCTGTTGGCCAAAAGAGAATAAGGGGCTTGAAAGAATCAGATTAAGGAGGAAAACATATGAAAATTACACAAAGAGACTTTGGACAGGGAGCAACTCTGTATTCATTAAAAAATGAAAATGGTGTTCAACTGGAAGTAACCAATTTTGGTGCTAGAATCGTTAATTTGTTTGTACCTACAAAAAAAGAAAAACGAAATATTGTCTTAGGGTTTGATTCTGTTGAGGAATATTTGGCACAGGATATGTATATTGGAGCAACAATCGGCAGAGTAGCTGGGCGGATTAAAGATGGAACTTTTACACTGGGTGGTCAGACTTATCAGACGGATAAAAATGATCATGAGCTGCATACGCTTCACGGAGGAGCACCTTCCTTTGAGGCAAAGCTCTGGGATGCGAAGCTGGAAGAGTCGGAAAAGAAAAGTACTGTGATTTTCTCTCTAAAAAGTAAAGCTGGCGAGCATGGCTTTCCAGGTGAATTGATGGTTTCAGTTTCTTATACGTTAACAGAAGACAATGAATGGTGTGTGGATTATGAAGCACATACTGACCAGCTAACGTTGTTTAATCCAACGAATCATGTATATTTCAATCTTTCAGGGGATGTAGAGCAAGCAATTGACGACCATAAGCTGTTTATTGATTCTGATCAATTTGCCTGCATTGATGAGGCAGTGATTACAACGGGAGAAAAGCGCTCAGTCACAGATACAGCATTTGATTTTAGAAAGGCTAGAAAGCTGGAAACAAGTTTCAATAGTCAAGATGATCAAGTAAAGGCTGTAGGCGGATTTGACCATCCATTTTTCTTGAATAAACCTTCGATTGAACATGTTAGCGCAGTGTTGACAAGTCCAGATGAAGCGGTTCAGGTAGAGGTATTGACGGATTGCCCAGCAGTTGTTGTATTTACTGCGAATTTCAATGGTGCAGGTCCTGTGATTCGTGGAAAGAAATTAACAGATCACGGCGGAATTACCTTTGAAACTCAGACCGCACCTGGTTCAGAACGCTTTGAAGATTTTGGGACCATTGAAATTCAGCCGAATGTCCCGTTTCGTTCAACAACGATTTATAAAATTACAGAGTAGTACGTTAAGGAATCATTCAGAGCATTCTAAAAAAGAGCATTCCCGGTCAAATAGTGCAGCTGGACATATGCTAAAGTATAGCTATTAAGAATACTTGGAGGTACATGACTATGACGCAAATTGCTGAAATTACATTGAAACAGCTGCCGGAAAGAAAGATGCTGGCGATTCGCCGCACGATTGACTTTTTTGGAGAATATGCGGAATTTATGGGGGAAACAATCAAAGAATTGATGAAGCAGATTCAACAAGCTGGTTTACTGCCTGCCAGCGGTCCGATTGTCTGTTTTCATAATGTCGATTTGAGTGCACTCGATTTAGAAATAGGCTTTGAGATTTCTGCCCCTATTTCCGCAAAAGGAGAAGCTGTGTTTGCTGTTTTACCAGTTCAGACAGTGGCAGTGACCATTGACCGAGGTCCCTATGAAGCGCAGGATCCAACATTGGAAGCGCTGATGAGCTGGATAACGGAACAAGACTTTATAACAACAGGTGGTATTTATTATCATTATTTAAATGATGAAAGTCAGCCGCCAAATGAGTATTTGACTGAGATGTATATTCCTTTGAAAGTAAGAAGTTAAAAATAGCTATAACTCATATTATTTATGAAATGAAGGAGGAAGGAAACACCTTCCTTCTTTTTTTGTGGTAAAATACAATAAAAATGTTACAAAAACATTGCTGTTGAGTTTCTTTTGTGTTACAATATCATTACAGAAGATGAAGGGTTAAAATTAGGAGGTGCAAAAGAATGAAAAAGAAATTTGTATTAATAGGCATTGCTGTAGTTTTGCTAGCTGGATGTTCAGGAAAGAGTAAAGAAACTGAATCGACAAAAACAGAAAGTAGTAATAGCAGCTCTGTAAGTAGGTCTACTACGAAAGAAACAGCTAGTAAAGCTACAGATGAGACAATTTCAGGAAGTGAATCTGTTACAAGTGACGCTTCAAGTGTTGATGCTGATTATCCTTATACTGTTCCCGTTACAGCTATTCAAAATATTGTGTTTGCAAATGGAGGAATGAATGTTCCGCAAACGATAGGCGTAAATTTTACCAATGAATCTAATGGGAAAATCACTTTTGAGCAGGCCAACCCAGATGCAATGTTCACTACAGTCTATTCAGCAGCCTATCAACAAATACCTACAAAGACAATTAGAATTTTTAGTGAAGGTGCAAATGGAATTCGTACGGTAAGTGTGAATACAGAACTAGTGATGGGAACAAAGGTAGAAGATGGAAATGGTATCAATCTTGAAGGGAATATGTATGTTTTTTATAATAACAATGGGGGAATTTCTCTAATTACGCCAAATTATGCAGGAAATGTAGCAGTAGAAGATATGGATGTTATGTTGGAATACTTAGTGAAATAAATAGAAAAAAGTACGCCAGCCGGCGTACTTTTTTTGTTTATTTTTCTTCAGCTTCAAACTTTTCAAAAGCGGATTGAATAACTTCTTTTAGTGCTGATGCAGAAGCGTTCATCCGGTCTTTTTCAGAATCTGTCAACGGAATTTCAATGACTTGTTTAATTCCTTGACGATTAATGACTGCTGGAGCACCGATGAAAATATCATTTTGTCCGTATTCACCATCCAAATACACGGATAATGGGAAGACAGAGTTTTCGTCATCCAAAATTGCTTTAGTAATACGTGCTAGTGCAACGGCAATCCCATAGAAGGTTGCTCCTTTTTTATCAATAATAGAATAGGCAGCATCACGAACACTGAAAAACAGATTAACCATTGCTTCTTCGTCGACATCTGGATTGTTTTTCACCCATTCGTAAATTTGCAAACCGGCAACATTGGCATGAGACCAAACAGGAAATTCTGTATCGCCATGTTCTCCTAAGATGTAGGCATGCACATTACGTGCATCAACATCAACTAGTTCAGCGATAGCCTGACGGAAACGGGCTGAATCTAGTGAAGTTCCTGAACCGATAACGCGTTCTTTTGGAAAACCTGAGAACTTCCATGTAGAATAAGTTAAAATATCTACTGGATTTGCAGCGACTAGGAAAATACCATTAAAACCAGAGTCAACAATTTGGGTTACAATCTCTTTATTGATTTTCAGGTTTTTATGAACCAAATCAATTCTTGTTTCTCCTGGTTTTTGTGGAGCACCCGCTGTTAGTACAACAAGATCTGCATCATGACAGTCGTCATACGTAGCAGCGTAGATCTTTTTAGGAGAAGTAAAAGCTAAAGCATGAGAAAGATCCATTGCATCTCCTTCAGTCTTTTTCGTATTGATATCGATGATACCAACTTCCTGAGCGATGTTTTGAGTAACAAGAGCAAAAGCATAGCTGGAACCGACAGCACCGTCCCCTACTAAAATAACTTTTTGGTGATCTTTTCTATCTGCAGCTGCAGTCATGTGTACCATTCCTTTCGTAGGTTTGTTTATTACAATGATAGTACCACCGTCTAAGAACTTTGTCACGCATTTTAACTTTAAAATAGTACAGTTTTTATCGCTGTTATAATTGCAAGCTCTTACATGCTCGGTATTTCACTATTCTTGTTTTTTTAAGTTTTTTCAAAGGTTTGGTCTCTTGAAGGATAGGTTTATTGTTTTTTTAAACTTTCATATATATTGGAACAGCAAAATCTGTGTTATACTATTGAGACAGAACCTGAGCCGCAAATATGCTGCTCGGCTATTTTGTGTTGAGGTTGAGACAGAAACGGTTAGCTTCAAGCAATAAGCAGGGATTTATGAAAATGACAGGAAACACGAAGGTAAATCATTCGATGTTGACTGATTCCTACCTGGTGCTCCACAAATTGTTGTTAAATACCTGCTTATTGCCGAAGAAGTTGTTTCTATTCTCACCGTTTATTCGGTTTTAAGCATACTAAAAGTTTGGGAATTTAGTTATATCCCAGACTCCGTTTCTTGAACGACTAAAAAGTAAAAATTAACCATGCGTTGTTTGTAGCTGCGTCTTTTGGCATGCAGCTTCACTTATAGCGATAAAGGAGATAGAGAGAATGAAAATGATTGTAGGATTGGGCAATCCAGGCAGTAAATATCAGGAAACCAAGCATAATGTAGGTTTTATTACGGTAGATGAAATTGCCAGCCGCTACAACGCGGTCTTTAAAAAAAATCAATTTGAAGCAGATATTGCAGAATTTTTTATAGGAACAGAGAAGATCATGCTGGTTAAGCCATTGACGTTTATGAATGAATCCGGACGTTCAGTAGGACCTTTGATGACCTATTTTGGTATTGAAAATCAGGAATTAATTGTAATTTATGATGACCTTGATTTAGAAATAGGCAAGATTCGTTTGCGGGAAAAAGGCGGTCCAGGTGGACATAACGGGATGAAAAGTCTGATTGCTCATTTAGGTACGAATGAATTTTCCCGAATCAAAATCGGAATCGGGCGTCCTCAGGGAAATGAAACGGTGGTTCAGCATGTACTGAGTAAATTCCCCAAAGCTGTTCATGAAGATATTTTGATTGCTGTCAAAAAAGCGGCAGATGCAGCAATTTATGCTAGCGAAGGACATACCTTTGTCGACACAATGAACCAATTTAATGGAAAGTAAACAATGAGGTGGTCAACGAGATGAATATTATCAAGCGAATAAGCGGAAGCAGTCTTGTGAAGGAATGGTTTGAAAAGCTGGATGGCAATCAGCGGCAGCTGATTACCGGATTGGCTGGTTCAGCTAAAACGCTGCTGATGGTCAGTGGATATCAAGAGAAGAAAAAGAAAATGCTCGTTGCTGTTCCCAATTTATATTATGCGAATCAATTAGTAGAAGATTTAAGAAATTTCCTTGTAGATGAAGAGGTCCATTTATTCCCAGTTGATGAAGTGCTGTCTGCAGAGATGGCTTTTTCATCACCGGAAGCAAGAGCAGATCGAATCGAAAGCTTGAATTTTTTATCCTCTGATGAAATAGGAATAGTGGTAGTGCCGGTTGCTGGTCTAAGAAAATATTTACCCTCCAAGAAGACATGGAGAGAAGCTCAGCTTCATTGGGAGATAGGAACAGAAATAGAACTGGAAAAGCTGGCTCAGGAATTAGTGCTAATGGGCTACGAACGTCAGTCTCTAGTTGGAAAGCCAGGAGAATTTAGTATTCGGGGCAGTATTGTCGATGTATATCCGCTAAATACTCAGTATCCTGTCAGGGCTGAGCTTTTTGATGTAGAGATTGATTCTTTAAGATATTTTGAAGCAGATACGCAGCGCTCGGTAGAGACAATAGAATCAGTGGTTTTATCTCCTGTTACCGATACTATCTTTTCAGCAGAAGATTTGGAAGCTGGAATTGTCCGGCTGCAGGAAGCATTGGAAAAACGCTTATCTGTGACCAAAGAGCAAACGGACAAGACATTTATAGAAGAGTATTTTGGTCAAATAATTTCATCCTGGGAAGCTGGAATACCGACTGAGCAGGCGCGTTACTACGTAGATATGCTCTATCAGGAGCCAGTTACAATCCTTGACTACCTGCCGGAAGACAGCTTGCTGGTAGTTGATGACTATGCTCGGATTCTGGAAACAGAAAGAGAGATTAGTCGTGAAGAAGCAGAGTGGCACACACTGAAACTGGAAGAAAATCGGGTATTTGCAGAACAAACTTTTGGAATCAACGCCCATGATCAGCTGCGTAAGCAGCGGTTTGCAGCGACCTTTTTTTCGTTATTCCAAAAAGGAATGGGGAATCTCCGGTTTCAGGCGATTCACAACTTTCAATATCGGTCCATGCAACAGTTTTTCGGGCAAATGCCCTTGCTAAAAGCGGAGATGGACCGCTGGCAAAAGCAGGAGCAGACAGTGTTAGTATTTGTACCAACAAAGGAGCGGGCTCAGAAAGTAGAAAGTCTGTTTCGGGATTTTGATATTTCCAGTACTGCAGTTGGCGGAGATCAGCTGCTGGATGGACGTATTCAGCTGGTCTTGGGAGAGCTGCAGTCCGGCTTTGAACTGCCTTCGGAAAAGCTGGTAGTTATCACGGAAAAGGAAATCTTCCATACGGTTACTAAAAAGCGGGCTCGCCGTCAGACAATTTCTAATGCAGAACGCTTAAAGAGCTACAGTGATTTGAAAAAAGGCGACTACGTTGTTCATGTGAATCACGGAATCGGGAAATATATCGGTATGGAGACGTTGGAAGTCGATGGTGTTCATCAGGACTACATCACAATTTTATACCAAAATGATGACAAGCTGTTTATTCCTGTTACACAGCTGAATCTAATCCAGAAGTTTGTGGCAGCAGAATCTAAAACGCCGAAAATCAACAAGCTTGGCGGTAGTGAATGGACGAAAACGAAACGTAAGGTATCTGCTAAAATTGAAGATATTGCAGACGATTTAATTCAGCTGTATGCAGTGAGAGAATCAGAAAAAGGATTTGCTTTTCCACCGGATGACGGCTATCAAAAGGAATTTGAAGATGCTTTTCCATACTCTGAAACAGAAGATCAGCTGCGCAGTACTGCAGAAATCAAGCATGACATGGAAAAAAGTCGGCCGATGGACCGTCTGCTAGTAGGGGATGTGGGCTTTGGAAAAACCGAGGTAGCACTGCGGGCAGCGTTTAAAGCAATAGCAGCAGGAAAACAGGTTGCATTTCTAGTTCCGACAACTATTCTGGCACAGCAGCATTATGAGACAATTCAAGATCGTTTTGAAGGCTTTCCTGTAGAAGTGGGCCTGCTCAGCCGTTTTCGAACGAAAAAGCAGCAGAATGAAACGATAGAACAGGCGAGAAAAGGACAGGTAGATATTTTAGTAGGAACCCATCGGATTTTGTCCAAGGATGTTGCTTTTAGTGATTTAGGACTACTGATTATTGACGAAGAGCAGCGGTTTGGTGTTAAGCATAAGGAACGGCTGAAGCAGCTTCGTGCTCAGGTGGACGTATTGACATTGACGGCCACGCCTATTCCCCGAACACTCCATATGTCTATGCTGGGTGTCCGGGATTTATCTGTTATCGAAACACCGCCGGAAAACCGCTACCCGATTCAAACCTATGTAATGGAAAGCAATCCAGGTGCTATTCGAGAGGGGATAGAGCGGGAGCTGGCACGCGGCGGACAGGTATTTTATCTCTATAACAGGGTAGACACTATTGAAAAGAAGGTGGAGGAGCTGCAGGCATTAGTGCCGCAGGCCAGAATCGCGTATGCTCATGGGCAAATGACAGAAATTCAACTGGAGAACACCTTGTTTGATTTTATCGAGAGACAATATGATATTTTAGTTACTACGACGATTATAGAGACAGGTGTAGACATTCCTAATGCAAACACTCTTTTTGTAGAAAACGCGGATTATATGGGACTTTCTACCTTATACCAGCTGCGCGGACGGGTCGGACGAAGCAATCGGGTAGCCTATGCTTACTTCATGTACGAGCCTCAAAAGATTCTAAACGAAGTCAGTGAGAAGCGGTTGGAAGCAATTAAGGACTTTACTGAGCTGGGCTCAGGGTTTAAAATCGCTATGCGGGATTTATCAATTCGAGGAGCCGGGAATTTGCTTGGAGCACAACAGCATGGATTTATCGATTCAGTTGGGTTTGACATGTATTCACAAATGCTGGAAGAAGCCGTGGCCAGAAAGCAAGGAAAGAAAGTAGTGGATCAGAGAACATCTGTAGAAATTGATTTAGGAATTGATGCGTATCTTCCAAATGAGTATATCTCGGATGAACGTCAGAAAATTGAAATCTATAAACGGATTCGACAACTGGAAAATATGGAAATGTACGAAGAGCTGGAAGGGGATTTACTAGATCGCTTTGGCGAGTATCCAGATGAAGTAGCCTACCTGCTAACGACAGGACTAATTAAAATGGACGGCGACCGGGCACTGCTGGAAACGATTCGCAAACATCAGCAGGATATCACCTTTACCCTTAGTAAAGCGGGGACAAAAGCATATACAGTGGAACAAATTTTTGAAGCTCTGTCAGCAACCTCTCTGAAGGCGGATTTAGCTGTTGACAATGAAAAGATGAGTATTCGTTTGAAGCTTTACAAAGGAATGAAATCAGCGGCGTGGCTGCAGGAAGTATCAGCATTTGTTGCAGCGCTGCGTCAGGAAAAATATAAAAAGAGAAATATGCTGGAAGAGGATTGAGCAGGGAGGGAAACGAATGGCTCATAAAGAGATTCGTACGATGCTTCAAGGAGCGCTTATGCTTACAGTTGCGTCTTTTATTGCTAAGCTGCTAAGTGCGGTTTACCGAGTACCTTTCCAAAATCTAGTTGGAGATGAAGGCTTTTACGTCTATCAGCAGGTCTATCCAATCTATGGAATAGCGATGACGTTAGCTTTAACTGGACTGCCGCAGTTTATTTCCAAAGTGGTTGCAGAGCAGGAGGACGTTAGTGAAAAACGCTCTGTACTTCAGCGGCTGTTCCCGTATGTCCTGGTCCTTAGCCTCTTGGCATTTGCCTTCTTTTTCTTCGGCAGTGATTGGCTGGCGGGACTAATGGGTGACAAGCAGCTGGGTTCACTTATCCGAGTGGTGTCGGTAACCTTTGTGTTGGTTCCAGTGCTTTCTTTTTATCGGGGAAACTTTCAGGGGCATCTGCTTATGACGCCCAGTGCTGTTTCTCAGGTGCTGGAACAGCTGATTCGCGTCGGTGTCATTTTAGCTGCAGCGGCCTGCTACAAAATGCTGGCATGGGATATTTATAAAACAGGAACAGCCGCAATGGGTGGTGCAATTTTAGGTGGTGCTGCAGCGGCAGCTATTCTATGGTATTACGACCGGAAAATTCAGCCGGGCAGCTCAGACTATTTCTATCGCTGGCGGCTTGATTCAAAAGGAAAAAAACTACTTGAGCGTCTATTTATTGAAGGTGGTCTAGTTTCCATTTATAGTGCGCTGTTAATCATTTTTCAACTGGCAGATTCCTTTTTTGTAAAGAATGCATTAGTGCTGTCTGGGCTGTCTAATCATGCGGCCAAGGTTGATAAAGGCGTTTATGATCGTGGGCAGCCTCTCGTACAACTTGGTCTTGTCGTGGCACTGGCTTTAAGCTCAACTTTTTTACCAGCGCTAACTAAATATTTTGTTGCTAAAAAGGAGCAGCAGTTTGTCGAGGCAGCGAAGATGTTTTTGCGTCTGACGACAACGGTTGCTGCGGCTGCAGCCATAGGGCTGGTATTACTGCTGCCGTATATCAATTTTGCCCTATTTAAAGACTATCAAGGAAATGGTGTATTAGGCATTTACATTTTTTCATTAGTTTTTATGGCGGTTATTCAAGCATATCAAAGCATTATGCAAAGTCGGAATAGCTTCAAATCCTCGTTTCTGGCGGCTGGATTGGGAATTTTGATTAAATTTCTGACGACTGCCAGTCTGACAGAAAGGCTGGGAACGGCGGGAGCTAGTCTTTCTACAATTCTTTCTTTAGCTGGAACATTGTTCTGTTTGTTTCTTTTAGCTGACAACAGCTTGAATCAATTTTGGACAGAACGAAACTTTTTGAAGAAATTATTGGCAAGCTTAGGTATAATGAGTATAGTTCTGATTAGTTATCAAGGACTGCTTAATTTGTTCTTTGGTGTAGCAGATCATCGGGGACAAGCGTTACTATATGCGCTAATTGGCGTTGGGCTGGGCGCGGCAGTATTTGTGTTTGCTGTCATTCAGCTGCGGCTGTTCACCGTTCGTGAATGGCTGATGCTGCCATTTGGCAAGAAAATTTTAAGAACGAAGAAGAGGGAGTAATATGCGTTTAGATAAATTTCTGAAAGTATCACGTATCATTAAAAGAAGGTCAGTTGCAAAAGAAGTTGCAGATAAAGGCCGAATCCAAATTAATGGGATTTTGGCAAAATCCTCCAGTAGTGTTAAGATAGGCGATCAGGTGAAAATTCGTTTTGGCAACAAAATTCTTGAGGTTGCAGTCAAAGAACTCCATGATTCAACGAAAAAAGAAGATGCTGATAAAATGTACACAATCGTTTCTGAAACAAGAGTTGATAATTCCAGCGATTTAGATTAGACAACCTTTGAAGATGTTGGTATAATAAAGCGGACATACGAAAGTGAGCGGAAAACATGAAGAAAAAGGATAAAAACGTCAATAAAATTGCTGCGCTGGACAATGATTATACCAAAGAACAGTTTGCTGAATTCCAAAAACAGCAGAAACAGCTGATTTTTAAACGTCGCCGACTTGCGGTTATTTTTCTATTAGCCGTCGTAGTGTTCTCGATTTCCGGTTTTGAGCTGCTTAAGGATTATCATGAGTTGAATGCTTTTAAAGAGCAAAAATCTGAAGTTGCAGCAGAGTCAGCAGAAATGGATAAAAAGCTGGGACGCCTGGATCAGGATGTTGCCTTACTGAAGGATCCAAATTATGTTGCTAAGCTAGCCAGAAACCGTTATCTTCTATCTAAAGAAGGTGAACAAATCTACCCTGGTCTGGAATTTAATTCAGCACTCAGCGGAGATAAAGACAAAGAGACAACGCAGTCTACTGCAGAAAGCAGTCAATCACAGCCTCAATCATCTGAAGAATAATCAGATGACGGCTGAATATATAATTATATAGGGTGAAAATAGGAGGAACACATTTTTTATGTCAATCGAAGTAGGAGCAAAGCTGCCGGGAAAAGTGTCAGGAATTACTAATTTTGGGGCCTTTATCGATTTAGGTGAAGGGAAGACTGGTTTAGTCCATATCAGTGAGGTATCAAACGGATTCGTTAAAGATATCAATGATATATTAACTGTTGGAGATGAAGTGACAGTAAAGGTTACTTCTGTAGGAGACGATGGCAAGATTGGCTTGTCTATTCGTAAAGCGCAGGAAAACGCTGAAGCACCTAAGAGTAATTTTCAACGTCGCAATCATCAGGAAAATCAGGACAGAGGGCATCATTCTGCACCTAAAAAACAATTTAACAAGCCGATGAATAATAATAATTTCAATAACAACAGCAAACAGGATTTTGACACGCTGATGAGCTCCTTTTTAAAGGATAGTGATGATCGTTTGTCTTCCTTGCGTAGAAACACTGAAGGAAAACGAGGCGGACGAGGCGGACGCCGCAATTAATCTGACAATGAGCAAAAAAAATTTGTGAAACAGCTGTTTTGAAGAAAAAACAGCAATCATTCGAAAAAAAGCAGTGTTTATATCCACTTGCCTGATTTCGATTATGTTGTTTGAGACAGAAGAGTCTGGAATTTTTCCCGGCTCTTTTGTTTTATGTTGGAAAATAGAGAACCAATTACAGGAGGAGGAAGGATGATGCTGGATGGATTTTATCAGGAAGGTCTGAAACAAGGCTTCTGGCATTCGGGCGAACGGATTCTGTTGGCTGTTTCAGGAGGCGTTGACTCAATGGTATTGCTGCATCTGATGCTGGCAGCAGCTGAAAAAAGCGGCTGTGTAATCGGTGTAGCTCATGTCAATCATCAGCTTCGACCAGAATCCTTTGACGAGGAAGAATGGCTGAGCCGGTTTTGCGAAGAAAAAAAGATTCCTTTCTATAGTAAAAGGTGGGGTATCAAAACGCCTGTTCAGGGAATGGAAGCTGAGGCGAGAGCATTCAGATATAATTTTTTTGAAGAGGTTATGAGAAGTGACAAGTATTCTATGCTAATGACGGCTCATCATGGAGATGATTTGGCCGAGACGATTATTATGAAATTAACACGGGGAAGCAGCTTACTGAATATGTCTGGTATTAAATCCAGCCGGTCTTTTGGTAAAGGGCGTTTAGTTCGACCTTTATTGATTTTTTCTAAAGATGAGCTGAAACTGATCGCAAAAGAACGGAGAATTGTGTATTTTGAAGATAGTACAAATTTTTCTGACTGGTATTTTAGAAATAGGATTCGCCATCAGGTAATACCCAAGTTAAAAGAAGAAAATGCCGGATTTCTTAAGCATACGGCTGATTTCAGCTGTCAGGTGCAGTATGCAGCTGAACTGATTGAGGAAGTTGTAAAAGGAGTTTACGCTCAGGGTGTCCAAGAAATTCAAGATGGCTGGCGGTTCGACCTGAAGATGCTCGAAAACAAAAGCCGCGCTTTTAAGTATTTCTTTTTTCAAAATCTGCTGCAGCAAACGTTAATTCCAGAAAAAGTTGAGATAAAGCATGAGCAGCTGGAGAGGTTAGTTGATTTAGTTTCAGGGCAGGCGCCGCAAAAACAACTGTCGTTTGAAAATGACTGGCTGTTTATTAAAGAGTATAGTCAAGGCTATCTACGGAAAAGAACACAGGTGAAAGCTGCAGAAGAGGTTTATTTTCTTGAAAAAGGACAAGGCATCTTCCTTTCTGAAACTGAATGGCTGGGATTTGAGACACCGGATGAGCTGTTGGAGTTTCCGAAAAAGGTCAAAGAATGGCAGACGAAGGAGCTGGCTGTCTCAAGTCAGCTAACGGGCCCGCTGACCATCCGCCGGAGAAAAAATGGCGACCGGATTGCATTGACCGAGAAGCTGACAAAACGTGTAAACCGTTTGTTTATCGATCGTAAGGTTCCCGATAGTCTCAGAGAAAAAGCATGGCTGATTTTTAACAATCATCAGGAGCTGATTTGGGTGCCTGGTTTTGCAAATTCCTATTTGAGTATTCCACAAGAAACTGATAAAATACACTACAGGCTCCTTTACATAACAAAGGAGTAAATTGAGAGGAGAGCATCATGCTAGAGAAGGATATTAAGAATATTTTGATTACAAAAGAACAAATCACTGAAAAAACAGCTGAGCTTGGGAAAAAGCTGACAGAGGACTACAAAGAAAAAACACCTTTAGTTGTAGGTATTCTGAAAGGCGCAGTACCATTCCTTGCTGATGTCGTTCGTGAAATGGATATTAATCTAGAAATGGATTTCATGGATGTTTCCAGCTATGGAAATGCAACTGTTTCATCCGGCGAAGTGAAAATTGTTAAGGATTTGGATACAAACGTTGAAGGTCGCCACATTTTAATCGTGGAAGATATCATTGACAGCGGACGTACGTTAGCGTATCTAGTTGATTTATTCAAATATAGAAAAGCGGCTTCTGTAAAAATTGTTACGTTCTTGGATAAACCTGAAGGACGCGTTGTTGATATCGACGCAGATTATGTCGGTTTTAACATTCCTAATGAGTTTGTTGTCGGTTACGGACTTGATTATGCTGAGGCATATCGGAACCTGCCATACGTTGGTGTTCTTAAACCGGAAATTTATGAATCAAATTAATATCTCTCTTTGAAACGGGTATGTTACAATATAAAGGTCAGAATTGATAAAACTAAGACATGTTAATAATTGTTAACAAATGATGCTAGGAGGACAGGCATGAATAAAAAAGGTGGCGGCATGAAAAACGGCCTATATTATGTATTAGTCATTTTAGCGATGATCATGGTTGGAAGCTTTATTTTTGGAAACAACGGCTCTCAATCCCCTGATATCGAATACTCCACTTTTAATCAGCAGTTAAACGACGGAGACATTAAAACAATGACAATTCAGCCGACAAATGGTGTGTTTAAAGTAGTCGGAGAATACAAAAAAGAACAGAAAGTTGAAAACGAAGGCGGTTTATCTTTGTGGGGCTCTTCTGGTGTGACAACCAAGAGATTCTCAACCATCGTATTGCCGACAGATACAACTTTAACGGAGATTCAAAATGCTGCGCAGCAAAAAGAAGTAAAACTGACTGTTAAGGAACAGTCAACAAGCGGAACATGGATTTCTCTAATCTTTAGCTTCCTGCCAATCATTTTATTGTTCTTTATGTTCTATATGATGATGGGACAACAAGGCGGCGGTGGAGGTGGCGGCGGCCGAGTAATGAACTTCGGTAAGTCAAAAGCCAAAGAAGCGGATAAAACAGCCAGCCGTGTACGCTTTACTGATGTAGCCGGTGCAGAAGAAGAAAAACAAGAGCTTGTAGAAGTTGTTGAATTTCTTAAAGATCCGCGCCGATTTGTTGAACTAGGTGCACGTATTCCGGCAGGCGTTCTGCTGGAAGGACCTCCCGGAACTGGTAAAACCTTGCTTGCTAAGGCTGTAGCTGGGGAAGCAGGTGTACCGTTCTACTCTATCTCTGGTTCTGAATTTGTAGAGATGTTTGTAGGGGTCGGTGCCAGCCGTGTACGTGATTTATTTGAAACTGCGAAGAAAAATGCACCTGCAATTATCTTCATTGATGAAATTGATGCTGTTGGTCGTCAGCGTGGAGCTGGTATGGGCGGCGGACACGATGAACGTGAACAAACGCTGAACCAGTTGCTAGTAGAAATGGATGGTTTTGACGGCAATGAAGGAGTTATCGTCATTGCAGCAACGAACCGTTCAGATGTACTGGATTCAGCACTGCTTCGTCCAGGTCGTTTTGACCGCCAGATTTTAGTTGGCCGTCCGGATGTTAAAGGACGTGAAGCTATTTTACGGGTACATGCTCGTAATAAGCCTTTGGCAGATGATGTAGATTTGAAAGTCGTTGCACAACAAACACCAGGCTTTGCCGGTGCAGATTTAGAAAACGTATTGAATGAAGCAGCCCTAGTTGCTGCACGTAGAAACAAGAAGAAGATTGATGCTTCCGATATCGATGAAGCAGAAGATCGTGTAATCGCCGGACCTGCTAAAAAGGACCGTGTTATCAGCAAGAGAGAACGGGAAATGGTGGCTTACCACGAAGCTGGACATACAATCGTTGGTTTAGTCCTAAGCCGTGCCCGTGTTGTGCATAAGGTAACGATTATCCCTCGCGGTCGTGCAGGCGGATACATGATTGCTCTTCCAAAAGAAGATCAATTCCTAATGACAAAAGAAGATATGTTTGAGCAGTTAGTTGGTTTGCTTGGCGGACGTACAGCAGAAGAAATCGTCTTTAATGTTCAGTCAACAGGCGCATCTAATGACTTTGAGCAAGCAACAGGCTTAGCTCGCAGCATGGTTACTGAATATGGAATGAGCGACAAGCTTGGCCCAGTTCAATACGAAGGGAACCATCAGGTCTTTGTTGGTCGTGATTACGGTCAGACAAAAGCTTACTCTGAACAAGTTGCCTTTGAAATTGATCAGGAAGTACGCAAGATCTTGTTTGAAGCCCACGAAAAAGCGCGCGAAATCATCGAGACGCATCGTGACAAACATAAACTAATTGCTGAAATGCTGCTTGAGTATGAAACTCTGGATGCTAAGGCAATTAAATCATTGTTTGAAACAGGGGAAATGCCTGCTGGAACACCTTCTGAGTTTCCAAGCGAAAAAGCTCAAACTTTTGAAGAAGCAAAACGTGCATTGGAAGAAAAAGATGCACAAAAACAAGCAGAAGAGAAGCTGGCAGTGAATGAAGATAAACAAGAACTGGATGCTGAATCGAAAGAAGTGAAAACTGCAGCCGATGAAGCAGAAAAGAAAGTTCAGCTTGATAAAAAAGATGAAAATCAATCTTCTGATGATACGGATGATAATCAGTAAACGATTAAATGAGATTATGCTGGAATGAAGGAAGACGGCTGCGGAGGTGCTCCTCTGCGGCTGTCTTTTTGTTGGCAAAGAGATTAGAAAAACTATTTTGACCTCGCTGCACAATCGAGTACTCGTGAAAAAACGTTTAAGCCTTCGTTTGTGCTCCAAACTAGCATTCAATAATTACAATGTTAGAATTCTTTAGTTGAAAAAAAGAATAAATCCTAGTATTATCTGTTAATGAATGAAAACGCACAAGAGATGAGGAAGTAAAACAATGGAAGATTATTTAGTTAAAGCCCTGTGTTATAAAGGTTCAATTAGAGCCTATGCACTTTGTGCAACAAACACAATTGCAGAGGCGCAGAAAAGACATGATTCATGGAGTGCTTCAACGGCAGCGCTTGGTAGAACAATGGTTGGTGCGCTTTTATTGGGTGCAACACTCAAAGGTGAAGATAAATTGACTGTTAAGGTTCAGGGAAATGGACCAGCAGGATCTATTATTGTAGATAGTAATGGCAGCGGCGATGTTAAGGGGTATATCAAGAATCCTCATATTAGTCTGCCTCTAAATAACAATGGCAAAATTGATGTGCGTGGAGCTGTCGGGACTGAAGGGATTTTTACTGTCATTAAGGATTTAGGCTTAAAGGAGACTTTTTCTGGACAAACACCGATTGTATCTGGAGAAATTGGTGAGGATTTTACATACTTTATGGCTGTGTCAGAGCAAATACCCTCAGCTATTGGATTAAGTGTGCTAGTAGATACCGATGAACAGGTGAAAGCAGCCGGCGGTTTTATGATTCAGGTAATGCCTGGAGCTGATGAGAAAACTATTGACCTTATTGAACAGCGTTTAACGGAGGTTCCGATGATTTCCCGCCTTCTTGAAGAAGGAGAAGCACCAGAGCAGATTCTTGAACGCTTACTAGGAGAAGGCGAGGTTGATATTCTCGAAAAAATGCCGGTCCAATTCAAATGTGATTGTTCAAAAGAGAAGTTTGGAACAGCAATTATTGCAGTAGGGCTTGAAGAAATCAATGCAATGATTGAAGAAGATCATGGAGCAGAAGCAGTTTGTCAATTTTGTGGAAATAAGTACCATTATAGTGAAGAGGATTTAATTGAGCTTAAAGAAGAAGCAATTAGGAATACACAGAACAATCAGGGGGAATAGCGATGTGGAAAATCGGAAATGTAGAAATTCCTAACCGAGTGGTCGTTGCACCAATGGCTGGTATCAGTAATGCTGCCTTTAGGGTTACTGTGAAGGAATTTGGTGCAGGACTAGTCGTTTGTGAGATGATTAGTGATAAAGGAATTCATTTTAGAAATAAAAAAACATTGGAAATGCTGTATATAGATGAAAGAGAGCATCCGTTAAGCCTACAAATATTCGGCGGAGATAAAGAGACGCTGGTGGAAGCGGCTCAGTTTGTCCAAGAGAATACGGAAGCTGACATTATTGATATTAATATGGGCTGTCCCGTGAATAAAGTGATTAAAGCCGAAGCAGGTGCCCGCTGGCTGCTGGATCCGGATAAGGTTTATGAAATGGTTCATGCCGTTTCTTCAGCTGTTGATTTACCGGTAACTGTTAAGATGAGAACCGGCTGGGATGAGCAGCATCTTTTTGCTGTAGATAATGCATTGGCAGCTGAAAAAGGCGGTGCTTCGGCTATTGCGATGCACGGCAGAACCCGTGTTCAGATGTACGAAGGAAAAGCAGATTGGGATGTTCTTAAGGAAGTTAAAAGTCAGTTGACGATTCCTTTTATGGGGAATGGGGATGTCCGTACGCCGGAAGATGCAAAAAAAATGCTTGAATACGTTGGTGCAGATGGGGTAATGATAGGCAGAGCTGCTTTAGGCAATCCGTGGATGATTCATCGGACGCAGCATTATTTGGAAACTGGTGAGCTGATTCCAGAACCAACGCCGTTTGATAAAGTAGAAACCGCCAAGGTTCATTTGCAAAGACTAGTTGATTTGAAAGGCGAGTTTGTAGCGGCCAGAGAATTTAGGCAGCATGCCTCCTATTACCTAAAAGGGATTCCGAGAGCAGCTAAAGTGAAAGTAGCCATTAATCAGGCGGATACACAAAAAGAAATCGTAGATCTGATGGATGCATTTATTGGAAAAATCGATAAAGAAAAAACTGAAGAAGTTGTCTAACCGATTAATTCAAGCCGAATATAAAATTCGGCTTGCTTTTTTTGGAATTGCTGTGGCATTATAAGTATATGTTTATTTAAGAATGGAGGAAACAAAGTGGCTGAAGAACAATCTCAAGTCGCAGATTTGAATGATCAAATGCTTGTGCGGCGCGAAAAAATGGAAAAACTACGTGAAGAAGGAATCGATCCATTCGGTAAACGTTTTGACCGTACCCATAATTCTGCTGAACTTCATGAAGCATTTGATGCCCAAACGAAAGAAGAACTAAACGAAAAAGAACTGTCAGCAAGCGTTGCTGGCCGTATGATGACAAAGCGTGGAAAGGGTAAGGCCGGGTTTGCCCATCTGCAGGATCGTGAAGGTCAGATTCAAATCTATGTAAGAAAAGACCAAGTAGGTGATGAGGCCTATGAACTATTCAAACATGCTGATTTAGGGGATTTCTTCGGCGTGACAGGTCAAATTATGAAAACAGATACTGGCGAGGTAACTGTTAAGGCGAAGACAATTGTCCTGTTGACTAAATCCTTACGTCCGCTTCCAGATAAATACCATGGTTTAACGAATATCGAACAAAGATACCGCCAACGCTATTTGGATCTGATTAGCAATAAAGAGAGCTTTGACCGCTTTATGCAGCGCAGTCAAATTATCAGTGAAATCCGCCGTTATTTAGACGGTCAGGGATTTGTAGAAGTTGAAACACCTGTCCTGCATAATGAAGCAGGCGGAGCAGCTGCCCGTCCGTTTATTACACATCATAATGCTCTAGATATAGATTTATACTTACGTATTGCTTTGGAGCTTCACTTAAAACGGCTGATTGTTGGGGGAATGGAAAAGGTCTATGAAATTGGACGTGTATTCCGTAATGAAGGAATCGATACAACTCATAATCCTGAATTTACAATGCTGGAAGCTTATACTGCTTATGCTGATTTTAAAGACATCATGAATTTAACTGAAGGTATTATTCGGAATGCCGCAGAAAAGGTTTTGAAGACTACAACAATTACCTATGATGGAAAAGAAGTAGACTTAGGCTCCGAGTTCCGTCGTGTTCACATGGTAGATGCTATCAAGGCGCAAACAGGTGTAGATTTCTGGCAGGAAATGACCGTGGAAGAGGCTCGTGCTTTTGCTAAAGAACACAAAGTAGAAATTAACGATAATATGACTGTCGGTCATATCTTAAATGAGTTCTTTGAAACATTTGTAGAAGAAACACTGCTGCAGCCTACATTTATTTACGGTCATCCAGTAGAAGTATCACCTCTTGCAAAGAAAAATCCTGAGGATGCTCGCTTTACTGACCGTTTCGAGCTGTTTATTGTTGGTAAAGAATTTGCCAACGCGTTTACAGAACTAAATGATCCGATTGATCAAAGAGAACGCTTTGAAGATCAGGAAAAAGAGCGTGAACAAGGGAATGACGAAGCTCATGGTGTGGATGAAGACTTCATTGAGGCTTTGGAGTATGGCCTGCCGCCAACCGGTGGACTGGGAATCGGTATTGACCGCTTGGTAATGCTGTTGACAGATGCTCAGTCAATTAGAGATGTACTTCTATTCCCGACGATGCGTTAAAAAATCAAAAATCTGCTAATTTCAGAAGTGATTAGCTGCAATGGAACTTAGGAATTGTGACGGTCAAAGTAGACTTTGTCACAGTTCCTTATTTTTATAACGAAACTGGGACAAGCCAAAATAGTAAAATATATAGATTGGTTATCTTAAATTAAAAAGAGCTGTTAAAGACTTTAGTAGGTGAAAAGCATTTTCCTTAGAATGTCGATTATAAATAGAAACAAAACTGAAAAATGAGATGAAAATGCGAACGATAAAGAAAGAAATATAACGAACAATCGGTAATGAAAAAAGTTGAAAAAAATGCAATATTTTGATTGACCTAAGCGTTGAAACTTGATATATTATTACATGTCGCAAGACGAGACAATGACTTTCAGACAGCTGGATAGAATAACATCCAGAGAGAAGAAAAAACTTGTTGAATCAGCAAAAAAGTTGTTGACAAATAACAAAGAAGCTGATAAACTGAAACAGTTGTTATGAAACACAACAACGGATTGCCGAGTTCCATCAACTTAAAACTTTTTCAAAAAAAGAGTTGACATCTTATCGGAGATTTGATAAGATATAAAAGTTGCTGCGAGGCAATGATGTAGACCTTTGAAAAC
>NZ_JBNEQE010000003.1:0-263708 GCF_049894025.1 Enterococcus sp. LJL51 | reverse complement strand
TCTTGATTCCTCCTTTTGGATTGGTTCGCCAAATTAATTCTAAAGGATTTCAAGGTGTCTTTTCTATTGTTTTGGAAAATAAAAAAGATATTGGTGGAATTCCACCAACATCAAAAAGTATAGAGCCGAAAAAACTACCCACTTTTCAATGGGTAGTTTTTTTATTTTATCGTAATTGGGCTATTAGGAATACTGAAGCCTGCTTCGGATAAAGCAACGACATATTGAGAAAGAAAATCTTCTTTAATGGAAGCCTGTTTACCATTGAGAACATACATAATCGTACGAATGGCAAAGTTGCCGTTGCCTAAATCAACCATACCAAAAAGTGTTGGTCCATTCTGAATATCTTCTTCGTGCTTGGCAGCAAGCCGTTCATTTACTTCAGTGATTGTTTGCTGGATTTGCTCAATCCCTTCTTCCGGCACAATGCGAACATCAATCATAACTTGAATATTGGAGCGTGAGAGATTGCTGATTGTTACGATGCTGCGGTTGGGAATAAAATGGACGGTACCATCCAATGACTTTAGCTGGGTTGTCCTCAGACCAATAGAAGTGACCGTTCCTTCAATATCCAAGGCTAGCAGACGAATATAATCTCCTACATCCATCTGTTGTTCAAGGATGATGAAAAAGCCAGTAATAATATCATTCATAAAGCCTTGAGCTCCTAAACCAATGGCGACACCGGCGATACCTGCTCCAGCCAGCAGCGATCCAATCGGTACGCCAATGACACTTAACAAGGAGTAGATAAAAAAGAAAAACAGTGTGTATTGAAAAGCATTTCTTGTTAATAAATGCAGCGTATTAACACGGCTATTGCTGAGTGATTGCTTTTTACCAATCTGATTTTTATATAAATGATTGATTAAGGCTTTACCTATTCGATTAATTAATAAGAATAAAAGGATGAGAAAGGCAATATAAATGACTTTTTCAATGATGACTGCGGTAATCTTATCCCAGTCAATGGACTGCCAGTACCGTTGGAAAGCATTGACTTTTTTTACGGTTTCTTCTGTTATGTATAGACCTGATGAATCTGTGGTACTCTGTAACGTTGTTCTTTGTTGAAGTAGAAACATAGTGTTTCCTCCTTTAATATGACACTTTCTCTATTTTACCCAAAAAGTTGAAAACCTGCCAGCTTTGTTGGCTTTCTCAGTAAAATTTTCAGAAAAATCTAACAATCAATAAGAGAATATGTTACAATATTCTGAAAAATGAGGGGGAATATTAATGATCGATTGGGAAAACTTGGGCTTTGACTATATCAAAACACCATTCCGTTATCTGTCTATCTGGAAAGATGGCGAATGGGATGAAGGACAACTAACGGAGGACAATACACTGCACCTTCATGAAGGATCAGCCGCTCTCCATTACGGACAGCAGAGCTTTGAAGGTCTTAAAGCCTATCGATGTAAAGATGGTTCTATCAACTTGTTTCGGGTGGAAGAAAATGCAAGGAGAATGAATCGTAGTGCAGAACGTTTATTGATGGCTAAAGTGCCGGAAGAGAAGTTTGTTCAAGCGGTAAAAGAGGTGGTACGAGCAAATAGTGATTATGTTCCACCTTACGGGACAGGTGCGACATTATATATTCGCCCTTTGTTGATTGGGATTGGTCCTGGGATTGGTGTAAACCCTGCGCCAGAGTATTTATTCACGGTCTTCTGTATGCCAGTTGGTGCCTACTTTAAGGGTGGGTTGACACCAACGAACTTTATCGTCTCTGATTATGATCGAGCAGCCCCGCAAGGAACAGGGGCAGTGAAAGTTGGCGGGAATTATGCTGCTAGCTTGTACCCGGGAGAGCAGGCTCATGAACGAAAATTCTCTGACTGTATCTATCTTGATCCTGAAACACATACAAAGATTGAAGAGGTGGGCTCGGCAAACTTCTTTGGTATTACTGCGGACAATCGTTTTGTAACGCCGCTATCGCCGTCGATTTTACCAAGCATTACCAAGTATTCTTTGCTTTATCTGGCTGAGCATCGGCTGGGGATGGAAGTTTTAGAAGGGGATGTGTATTTGGATCAGCTGGATCAATATTCAGAGGCTGGAGCCTGTGGAACAGCTGCTGTTATCTCACCAATAGGCGGCATCCAGACATTTGATTCTTTCCATGTTTTTTATAGTGAAACTGAGGTAGGTCCAGTTACGCAAAAATTGTATGATGAACTAACGGGAATTCAGTTTGGTGATGTGGAAGCACCAGCAGGCTGGATTGAAAAGATATAAGATATTTTTTATTTTATAAACATGAAATCACTGCAACAGTCTAAAGAAAATTTCTTCAGACTGTTTTTTATTTCCTTTGTAGGTGAAATAAACGAAGTAAAAAGATAATGATTTCATTTTTTGAGAATAATTCTCGGCTTTTTGTGGTATTATAACTATATAGAGCATGTTGGAGCTCTAATTAAAAAAGGTGAAAAAGGTTGCTGGAGGAGAGGGAAATGAGAATTGCATTATTTGATGAAAATGTTGATGATTTGAATCTTTTACAATCTCTGTTATTGTCGCTGGCGAGTCAAGAGCATGAACTGGCTACATTTGATAGTGGGCTAGACTTGTTAAAGGCAATAGGAGCAGAGGAAGAAAGGTTTGATATTTATTTTTTAGCAGTTGAAGGAAAACAGCTCTCAGGGATAGAAGCTGCTGAGGCTATAAGAGAGAGTAATCTTGAAGCGTTAATTATTTTTCTATCAGAGGATATGGAGAAGATGGCATCGGTATTCAAATTTCAAACCTTTGACTACCTGCTAAAGCCAGTTCTATTTGAAACGCTAAAAGAAACAGTTGAACGGGCCCGTAGATATTTTAATACCATTCATCCTTATTTTGAGTTTTCCTTTAAGAAAAGAAACTTTCTTCTTTCAATGAATGATATTTCATATATTGGAAAGTCAGGCAGAATTGCCTATATCCACACAGAAAATGAAATCTATAAGAGTTATTTAACAATGTCTGAAATTATGAATAAATTAAATCCTGATTTGTTTATCCGGATTCACGGCAGCTATGTAGTCAATCTTAACTATGTGACAAAAGTGGTCAATGGTGAGGTATTCGTTCGAACGAAAAGTGAAACTGGGATAAGCGAGGCAGCTATTTCTATTAGCAGAACCTTTAAAGAGGATTTGAAATCAAAATATGCTTTTTTTGTAAATCAAAGAAGAGTAAAATCAATAAAGTAGTTTTCTATTTATTTAATAGAAATCAAAAAGGGCAGTATAGTTTTTTCGATACTAGAAAAAATGTACTGCTTTTTTTGTTTTTTTAGTGAAAATAAAAAGTAATTTAGAACGTCTAACGAACAAATTGAACGAAATGATTAAATTTGTATAATATGCTATTTTTTACTTATAAACTGCAAGTTTTTACATTTAGATACTATGAATAAAGAAGTATGGTAAAATTACTCTGTTAGAAAGAATAAGAAACTTTCTATATAAATATTAATTATAATTGGAGGAATGTAAAATGGCTGGTAATATGAAAATGGATTTTGGTGCTTTAGAAGATTCAGCAAAGAAATATGGTACAGGTGCTGACGATATCGATCAAGTACTACAAAACTTAACAAGCGAGCAGCAAGTAATCCTTGGTATCTGGGAAGGTGAAGCTGCGAGACAATTTGATGCTCAATTCCAAGAACTGTCACCAAAAGTACAACAGTTTGCTGAATTATTAAGAGATATCAATTCACAACTGAACGAAAGCGCTAGAATCATGAGAGAAACTGATGAACAGCTTTCAAAAGTTTACGGTTTACAATAAAAACAACGGTTACTTTTGTAACGAATGAAAGTAACGCAGAAGGAATAGAGCGGGGGTTCAACCTCCCCCTATTCTTTTTTGTTATCCAAAAAATAGTTTATCTTTTTAATAGAAGTTTATTTAGTTCTTTATGTAATTATATTTTTAGTTATAAATAGTTTTTATTTTATTTTTAGGAGAGTGGAGATGAATAATAAGAAACTTTATTATATTTTAAGGTCTGTTTGGATGGTAGTGATCCTTCTTATTACCCTTATATTTATGAATCGTGATTTCACCGATATTTCTGCAAAAAAAGAACAGGAAGAAGAAACCAGACTGAACATAGCCTTAGTTAATGAGGATGTAGGGGTAACACGTAATGGCAGAACCTATCATTTAGGTGCTGACTATGTGAAGAAGATTGAGAAGGATACCGATCATAACTGGTATACAGTATCTCGGGGAATAGGCGAGAGCGGTCTAAAGAATGGTACATATAATTTATTAGTAACGATTCCCAGCAGTTTTTCTGATAAATTACTTGAGTTAGACAGTACTTCTCCAGAGAAGGTTCAAATCAATTACAAAATTAATTCCAATGGCAATAGTGCATTGGAGAATGAATCTAAGAGCGTCGGGCGTCGGATTGTCAGCGGACTGAATCAGCAGCTGGTAGATATGTATGTTGTCAGTATTATTGATAATTTGTTTACTGCACAAAAAAATATTGAAAAGGTTTATACCAATCAGACGGCTTCGGTTGACGAGTTCCAGAATATCTTGTATCAGCCGACAATTGATTTTAAAAACTATTTACCAGCAATCACTAGTCAATCAGATAGTGCTTTACAGTCCAATAATTTGTTGGCTGATTTATTAACGAGCTTTACAGATACAACGACTTCATTAGTGGATAGCCATAAAGATTATTCTTCTATTCTGGAACAGCTGCTGCAGCAGCGAGCAGATGGCAAACTGACATATGAAGAGTTTGTAGAGATATTGCTTTCATTAGACAGTAGTATTTTAAATTCTGAAACGAATCAGCTGTTTGGACAAGTAGACAAGGTAAATGAATTCTTTACGAATAATTTTATTTCAATGGAAGAAGGGGAGTATTTCCAGCAGATGGCTGGTCTGACAGGAGACTTCGAACAATCCAAATTAGATATTGAAGAACAAATTGAAGCATTGAATAAATTAAGGGACAATTTCTTTGGAACCTATGAAGAGCAGTTTTATCTTTCCTTTGGCTACAAAGCTCCTATAGAAGGAGAAACGTATCCGGAAATTACGTTGAGGGATGTACTGAAGAAAAATGATAACTCTGATCCTGATTTAGAAAATAATGAATCAACTGATGCCTTTAAAAACATTTCTGAGTTCAATACAAAATATGTTAAAAAAATGCAGGATCGATTAAACTTACTTCCAGTTCGGAATACTGCTGAGTTTGATGCCTTTGCATCGATTTTCCACTATGATAATGCTCCATACTGGAATTCGACTAGCGGCTTAGGAAATCCGTTAACTGAAATTGAAAGTTACTTAAACGGTACAGGAAAAATTAATGAAAAAATCAATGATATCAATGCACAGATTATTGCTGAAAATGATAAGTATTATGGCGTTGATCAGTGGAAGGATCTTGATCCTTATATTGCAGTGCCATTATTAGATTTTTCTGCAGATAATGCGGATGTGGACACAGGATATGGTAGTTACTATAGTGAGTTGAAGAAGAAACATGATGCTCTACTGAATCTTAGAGAGAATATATCTACTCGTTCTCAATACAACCGTTCTTTTAAAATCACTTGGAGAAATGTCGGAGAAAATTCTTACCTGTATATTAATCCTCCAGTTGGTGTGGATGTCATGTCAGTTGATAATGCCAAAAGAATGACGGCTGACGGAGTTATTCCACAGAAATATATAGTAACTAAAGGAACAAAGAGAGAGCTTAAAGTTAATTATAAATTTGAAACTGCGTATGATGAATCTGTACAAGACCCAACTATGACCATCAAGGCTGTACAGTCAAAAGTGGATGATAATGGAGGGTCAGTAGAACCAGTTAGATATGAAATAGTTCAAGATGAGCAAAACATACTTATTCAGCCAATGAATACGACGAACTCAGATGAAATTGAGGGAGTCACGGATGACTCACTTGAAGAAATGTCTGAAGAATCAACGGACCTTTTAACCGATGAGAGCTCAGTTAGTGAGAATGAAGCAGAGAATGAAACTGAAACAGGAGATAGCACAGAATCTCTTGAAGATATAGCTCCTCATTCAGCAGATGCATTGACGAGAGCTCAGGCTGGTTATTATGTTGAATGGGAGCAATCCCTAGACACATCTGTCTTTCTTTCGACAGAGTATCAAAATGCCAAACGCGAATACTCTGAAGAAATTGGAAAAATTTTAGAGCTCTATAAAACGGTAGATGAAGAACTAAAAGAATATTCAGATTATCCATTTATCACTTTCCATACCTTCCTTGATATGAAGCTAACTGACGTTTTCAAGTCTGTGTTGAATCAGTCATTTATGAACAGTGAAGGTGATTTTGAAAAGCAATGGACGCAGCTGCATACCTTAAAAGATCTTGCTGTATCTATGGAAACAAAAAATGAGCAAATTAATAAAACCCTTGGAGAAATTCAAAGTAATACAAGTACCCTAAATTCTTCAGTAGCTACACAGTTGGAATTGTTGAGTACATGGCAGGAAACTTCTGAATCATTAAAATCCAGCGAAGATCTAGTCAAATCAATGAACGATCAAACGGATACTGAAATCGATTCGATTAATGACACATTAAAAGCCATTTTGGCACAATCAGAAATGGTTAAAGAATCTTCTCAGCAAAATGTGGAAGAAGCAAATGGCGTGAAAAGCGTCTTTGACGGCTTTAACAAAGAGGTTGCTAATGCACAGAAAAATAGTGAAGATTTGTCGAACAATGCCGATTTAATCATGGAGGATCTGAATAAAGAACTGGAAAATAATTCCAGCTTTGTAGATGCCTTTGTCAAAGTATTAAACAATGCGTATGAAGACGGTGTACCGAACAACACATTGCTGCAGTTTATTGCCAATCCAGTTACTGGTAATGCAGAGGCAACCATTCAGACAACGGAAGTTAATCAGCCGTTTACGTGGATTTTGATAATGTTCACCTTGAGCTTATTTATTGCTTATCTCTTTGCTACACAGCCGGTTGTCCGTCGAATTAAAGATAGATTCAAGCGTGATCAGCTATGGTTCAAAGACAATATTATGGAAACTATCTTGTTGAGTACAAGTGCTGTTTTAGTTGGACTGATACTGGCGCTGTTAAGCATTGGTGAGCTTGCTATTACCAAGGAGGCACAGATTGTTTGGATTATGATGGTGATGATTTTCATGCTGATTTTCTCACTGATGAACCATTATGCATTGAAACAATTCCATGTTGCTGGTTTCGGATTGAGTCTCTTCTTATTTATCAGCTACGTGTTTGTCACGAATGCGATTGGTAAGAGTAAGGAAAACAATCCGATGGTTGGGTTTATCCGACAGATTAATCCGCTGTCGATAGGTGAAAATAATCTGGCAGATATCCTATCCAATAATCCGTTGGATGTTATGAAAATCATTTTATATGTACTGGTTATTGCTGCCTTAGTAGCGTTTAACATCTTCATCTGGAAGCCTCGGAAAAAGGCAAAGGAAGTGGCTAAGAAATGAAAAAATGGCTGATTTTAGCAATTTCGATTATTGGTTTGGGAACCTTTTCGCAAACTGCTGCAGCTAAAGAAACGCTGCTGGATAATGAGCTGGATTTAAAAACAGACCGTCTTAACAAAGAGCAGGGAGCAGATAATAAGACACAAAGCTTCATTGCTGAAGACCGTCTATTTGATGCAGAAATGATAGAACGAGTGAAGCATGCAGAAGAAGTGCAGGCACAAGCAAAAGAACAGGAAAAGGCTGAATACTTTTTAGTTGAGGCGCCGGCAGTGAAAGAGTTTGATACAGAGGAGCTGTTTGCCGATGGGGAAACAGTGAAACTGGCAAAGCAGGAGACAGCGGGAACACTCGCTGCTGCTCCGCCTTCGCTGCTTCCGCTACTTATAGGAACAGCGATACTGACTGGTGCAGCACTGTTTTTGTATCATTCAAGAAAAAGAGGAAAAGCAGATGGCAGATAGCAAAGAGCATATTAATATCACATTAGTTTATAACGATAATAAAGAGAAAATGGTTGATTTACGTATTCCCAATAATATTACGGTTTATCGTTTTATCAGAGAGCTAAACCAGATATTTGGGAGAAATAAAGAGTTGAAAAAGTATCAGTTGAAGGTTTCTAATAAAGGAATACTTTTAGATGAAGAAAAAAGGCTTAAGGATTTCCCGATTACGGACGGGGATATTATAGAAGTGTTGGAGGAGCAAGTACATGGAATCAGCTAAAGAAACATTGGCAGCAATAACGATTGAGAATCATACGTATGAATATACAAAGAACGCGGCAAGCTGGCTGCTTACGCTGCGCAAATCAGAGGTACAGGTGCATGAAGAAAAAGATTTAGCCTTATTAAAGGTGGCCCATCCTTTATTGATGGCAACAGAGATTCATTGGGAAGAGGATGCGGTGTCGTTTACTTATCAGCTGCCAAAGGAAAAAATCACTTTTTCTGAGCTGACTTCTCATTCAAAGGAAGATAAGTTACGGGCAATGGTCAATGTGGCAACAGTGAAGCAGCTGTTGGAATTACCGCTGACATTTTTTATCCATCCAGAAAATATTCTTTTTGATTACAATTTAATGCCGGTTATTGCTTACCGGGGGTTGGAAGGGAAGATGCCGCCTCAAGTAATTAATGAAGAGTTGTTGCTGCGTCAGTACAAAAGCTTGATTATTACTCTATTTGAAGGGAATCAAGATTTTTCTAAGCTGTATGAAGGACAGCTGGATATCAAAAAAGGGTCAAAATTTATTCAAACAGTCATTAATTTGGGCAGTTTTGAAGAAATCAGACAGTACCTGATTGAAAATTATGACCAAACAGTGATGCATACAGAGAAAACGACGCGGAAAGTCAGTAAGACACGTTTTACAGTGATGAAACAGCTGTCGATTTGGTTGCCTATTTTAGCTGTTGCATTGGCTATTCCGCTGATTTATCTGTTGTTTTTCCGGATGCCGTTTTTAGATCGGATGCAGGACACAGATACCGCCTTTTTGAAAAATGACTATGAAGCAGTTATTACAACGTTGGAGCCGGTAAAAACAGATGCTATTCCTTATACGCAAAAATATGAACTAGCATACAGTTTTGTCCAGGGAGAAGCTTTACAGGATAAACAGAAAACAGTTGTTTTAAACAATATTACCCTGCGCTCAGATGAAAATTATCTGGATTACTGGATTGAAAATGGCCGGGGAAATTTGGATGAAGCATTGGACGTAGCGAAAAAGTTAGAGGATTCTGATTTGATTCTTTATGGTATTACACAGAAAATTGAACAAGTTCGTAATGATGCTGCTATGTCAGGAACTGAAAAAGAAGAAACAATTTCTAAACTGGAAGATGATTATCAAAAATATCGTGAAAAACGTGACCTAGGTGTAGAAGAAGCCGAACAGACAACGGAAAGCACGCAGCAGGAGGGCAATTAGATGGGAAAAATGCAAGCGGTCATCTATTTTGAAGGCTATCGCTATCAGCTCCTACTCGATCAAGAGAAAGAGTTTTTGCTTTCTAATGATAATCAGGCCGATCTTCACTTGCCGCTGTCGGAAGAGGAGCAGCTTTCTCTACGCTACGATGGTGAATGGTTGTTGAAAAATGGTGATACTGAACAAGCAGTATCAAAAAATGAGCGTCATCAAATTTCGCTGAATAGTGGGAAAGAACTAACGATTCTACTGACAGCCGCTGAAAAAATGAAGATTTTTGATTTGTTGGATAAAAAAGAAATTATTATCGGAAATGAAAAAGGAGCATCACTAACGATTGCTGACTCTGAGTTTTCAGCAGTTTTAGAAAAATCCGGCGAAAAATGGAAAATGACCTTGCTGGGCGGCACGATTACGTTGAACAATCAGCTGATAACGGGTACAGAATACTTGCTGGAAAAAGGGGACGAGTTGTCATTTGACAGACATACCTTGAAAGTCTACGCACATGAAATTCATGCAACGCAGGGAACTGTACTAAATTCTAATTTTTGTGAAATTTATCGTTCCCGTTATGAAATGTATGATGAGTATCCTGATTTTCACCGCTCGCCGCGGATTATCTACAGGGAACCAGAAGAAAAGGTCATTATTAATGCGCCTAGCGATCCAAAAGAAGAACCCAAAGAACAACTAATAAAAATCATTGTTCCGCCTCTTGCTATGCTGGCGGTAACTGGGGTAATGGCATTCATGCGTTCCAGCGGGATGCTGGTCATTGCCAGTGCGGCTACTACATTGATGACGATTATCTTTTCTGTTCAGAACTATTTTAAAAATAAAAGGGAACATAAGCAAAGCTTGATTGATCGTGAGGTCAAATACAACCAATACCTAGTCGATAAGTCAGTTGAAATGTATCAGCTGAATGAAAAACAGCGGCAAGGTCAGCACTACCATTATCCGAATGTTTCAGAGATTTTGGAAATGGGAAAAACATATAGCCCGAGAATTTATGAAAAAACAGCACTGCATTTTGATTTTCTATACTATCGTCTTGGTTTAGGACGAGTAGATAGTACAAGCAACATTGACTACTCCAACCGTGAGCGTGGGAAAGAAACAGATGCACTTGAAAAGCTGGGCTATGAGTTGTATCTCAAAAGTCTTCAATTGGAGGATATGCCGATTCTGGCTAATCTGGTTCACGGACCAGTAGGCTACATTGGCCCGAGAAATCTTGTGTTGGAGCAGCTTCATCTGTTGGTAAATCAGCTGTCGTTATTCCACAGCTACCATGACTTACAGTTTATTTCGATTTTTCCTGAGGCTGAGAAGGACCAGTGGGAGTGGATGCGCTGGCTGCCTCATGCGAAGCTGCAGGACGTTAATGTTCGTGGATTTGTTTATAATCAGCGAAGTCGGGATCAGGTACTAAACAGTCTGAATCAGATTCTGAAAAATCGTAAAAATGCGATGGAAGAAAACAAAGGAAGTCGCGATAGTACAATTTTCACTCCGCACTATGTAGTTATGATTACGGATGAGAAGCTAATTCTTGACCATGTCATTATGGAATTCTTTAATGAGGACCCTAGTGCATTAGGCTGCAGCGTGATTTTTGTAGAAGATGTTATGAGCAGCTTATCAGATAATATCAAGACAGTTATTGATATCCGCGACCGAAATACCGGAGTTCTTTTGCTGGAACAAGGAAAATTGATGAACACGGCATTTAAGCTGGATCATTTCCCGCCAGGGTTTGATAAGGAGGCTCTGCCTCGTTTACTAGCGCCATTGAATCATTTACAAAATCTAAAATCCAGCATTCCGGAATCTGTTACTTTCTTAGAAATGTATGGGATTGAAACCTTCGATGAGTTCAATGTAACGCAGCGCTGGGCACAAAATTCACCGCATAAAACACTGGCGGTACCACTGGGACTTCGCGGGAAGGATGATATTGTTTATCTGAATCTCCATGAAAAAGCGCATGGACCACACGGACTAGTTGCCGGGACGACAGGTTCAGGTAAATCGGAAATTGTTCAAAGCTATATCCTAAGTTTAGCTGTGAATTTTCACCCGTATGATGTTGCCTTTCTACTGATTGACTATAAGGGCGGGGGGATGGCCAATCTCTTTAGAAACCTGCCTCATTTGCTGGGAAGCATTACCAATCTGGATGGCGCACAAAGTATGCGGGCCTTGATTTCTATCAATGCCGAGTTAAAAAGACGCCAGCGTTTATTCTCAGAGAACAACGTAAACCATATTAACCAGTACCAGAAGCTATACAAAAACGGTGATGTCGATGAACCAATGCCTCACTTATTCCTGATTAGTGATGAGTTCGCCGAACTGAAATCAGAACAGCCGGAATTTATGAAGGAGCTGGTTTCAACAGCCCGTATCGGTCGTTCTTTGGGAATTCACTTAATCTTAGCAACTCAGAAGCCTTCTGGGGTAGTAAATGATCAAATCTGGAGTAACTCGAAATTCAAGCTATGTCTGAAGGTTGCCGACAAATCAGATAGTATGGAAATGCTGAAAACAGCAGATGCCGCTGAAATCACACAGGCAGGACGTTCTTATCTTCAAGTTGGGAATAACGAAATTTATGAGTTGTTCCAAAGTGCATGGAGCGGGGCGGACTATCAGCCGGATAAAGACGATCAGCAGATTGAGGATCATACGATTTATCTAGTCAATGAGCTGGGACAGTACGAAATCCTAAGCGAAGATTTAAGCGGACTGGAAAATGCAGAAGATGTCAAACAGATTCCAACTGAATTGGATGCAATTATCGATGGAATTCATGATGTAGCAAATCAGGAAAATATTACGCCGCTGCCAAGACCATGGCTGCCGCCGCTGGAAGAAAGAATTATTGTCAGCGAGCTGCATCCAACGAATTTCAAGGAAGCTTGGGTAACAGAGAAACAACAGTTAGAACCTACCCTTGGTGTAGTTGATATTCCAAGTATGCAGGCGCAGGAAACCTTAAACGTGAACATGACACACGAAGGACATATTGCTGTATTCAGTAGTCCAGGCTATGGAAAAAGTACCTTTATGCAGACGGTGGTTATGGACCTTGCTCGTACGCACAATCCGGAACGCCTGAACGTTTATCTATTGGACTTTGGAACCAATGGACTATTACCTTTGAAGAAGCTGCCTCATGTAGCAGATACGATGAGCATTGATGAAGAAGAAAAAATTGCTAAATTCGCACGAAGAATTAGCGATGAGCTGAAACGCCGTAAGAAATTGCTAAGTGAGTTTTCTGTAGCCAGTCTGGAAATGTACGAAAAAGCCAGCGGCAAAGAAGAGCCGATTATCCTAATCCTGTTGGATGGATACGAAGGGATGAAGGGAGCTAAGTTTGAAGAGCTTCTGGACAAAGTGATTACACAGGTTGCCCGTGAAGGAGCCGGTATCGGCCTTCATCTGGTATTGTCGGCTGGACGTCAAAATTCTATGCGGATGAACCTTTCAAGCAACATCAAGCTGCAGATTGCGTTGAAGCTGATTGATGATGCAGAGCCGCGCTCAATTGTGGGACGTACAACATTGACTATCGACGACCTGCCAGGGCGTGGACTGATTAAGCTGGAAGAACCTGAGCTATTCCAAACAGCTCTACCGGCTGCAGGGGAGGATACACTACAAATCATTGAAGCCATTCAAGACGAAGTTGCGGAAATGGATGCCTACTGGACAGGTGAACGCCCTGAAGAAATACCAATGGTGCCGGAAGTTCTTTATTTTGAAGAATTCAAGCAGAAAAAACGTGTACAACAGCTTATTTCAGAAGGTCATATGCCGATTGGTCTGCATTATGAAACAGTAGAACCGATCACTGTCTCTTTTGCAGCTTACAAGCATTTGCCAGTTTTCGCACCAAAGTATGAGCGTTTAGTGAACTGTATGCATAGTCTGCAAGGCTTTATCGCTGAATCAAATCATTATGATTATATGATTTTTGATGATCAGGAAGAAAATCTGGCAGAATATCAGGAAACAGCTTTTGGCTACAGCTCTGAAAAAGAAAACTTCCTGTCAATGTGTCAAAAAATCATCGAATTTATTGAAGACAGAGAAGATGATTATGAGGATATGAAGGACAGCGGCGAGGTTGCAAATCTGAAGGAGTTCCTCCTAAAAGTAAAACCTTTGGTTCTCGTTATCCCTAACATCTCCTATTTCCTTGCAGATATTGATAAGGAAGCAGAGAAGTTATTTATTCAAATCATACAAAATGGCGCCCAGGTCGGCGTGTATCTCTTGTATGGTTCAGTCTTTAATGCAGTGAACGGTTACGACGATTTAAGCAAGCTTCTGAAATCTTTCGACAAAGGAATTGTTCTTGGAAAAGTTGCAGATCAGTCTCAGCTGAAAGCTTCTAATCTTGGCTATAAAGAGCCGGCGCCAGATGATACAGAAGGCTATCTGGTAGAAAGCGAATTTGCTGATAAATTGAAAATATCGTTGTCTATAAAGTAAAAAAATAGGGTGAATCTCTTTAGAGACTCACCCCATACATAGGAACAAACGGAGAAGGCAGTAGCTTGAAAATTTGAATGTTTTCAGCTCCTTCTTCCTGCAAAGAAAAACCGTTTTTGAAAAGTTTGTGGCAAAGGCACTATGGCCTTTATCTTTAGCCAAGTGAATAACAGATTCGCAGATAGATAAATACTTAGAAGATAGGAAAGCTAGTTGTATAGGAATAAAGGAGGAAATAATTATGTTCGGATGGTTTAGCAAGACACCTACTGAGGAAAAGAGAGATACCTATCAGTCGCTTTATAACTCGTTGAAAAGCTATCAATCAAAGGTTGAGTCCAAAATAGCGACAGCTGAATCAAGTATTAGTACGTATAAATCGGCAGTTCCCAATTTGTCTAATTCGAAAGTTCCCTCGCAATATTTTGATCAGAAGCGTGAGGAGTATACAGAAAAGCTGGATGACTATATCAAGGGTGAAAAGGAAAAAAAGAAGGATTTAGTGACAGCAAAAAATAAAGCTAAAGAACAATATGAGAAATATAAACAGCTGGCGATTACAGAGGAACGAGATCGCAAAGCCAAAGAAGAGAAAAAGAAAAAAGAAGAGCAGGAAAAAAGAAAGCAAGCAGCGGCTGGAAAATAAGAAGGAGTTGGTAGTATGTCTAAAATTGAAATTCGAGGTAACGAACTGGAAGAGGTTATTGAAGCAGCTAAAACGATGAAAAAAGGAATTGGAGACACACTGACGAAAGCCAAAAGCTTAAAGGCAAAAGTAGAGGCTACAGAATGGACTGGAAAAAATAAAAAAGCATTTGTTGCCTATCTGGATTTAATTTATCAGTACCATGAAGATTTGAATAAAGCAATGAAAGCTCAAAAAACAGCAGTGAAAAATTTAAAAAATAATATTTCTTCTTTTGATAATCTTTCAGAGCCTTCTAAAGTAAGGAGTCTATAAAATGAATAATCAAACATTTTCATTTGCAGAGTTAAGTTTACTGGCGGAGGCTTTTGAAGTAGAAGTTATTTTTGGCATGCCGGATAAAAAATCAGAGATGCTTTTTGATTCTGCTTTTGCCTCGGAAGCTGAAAAAAGATTAAAAGAAAAGAAAATTTTAAGTGAAGAAAGCCGATTAACCGAAGGCGGATTTTACGTAGTTAAGGCTTTGGAGGAATATTGTGTCAGCACAGAGTATCTTAGAATTAACAATATAATGATTGCCTTCTCCAATGATAAAAAACACCTAATTGTGCTATCTGAAATCGAAAGTACCAAAGAATATAAATTGATTGTTTATGATCAGCTGTCTTTTATTAAAGAGATGTATGAAACAGTTCCTATGATAAACAGAGAACCATTGCCGGAAGACATGGAGTATAGTACTAAACGATTGCGTAATGCAACAAGGCGTGAATGGGAAAAAGAGTTGTTTTCGGAAGACATATTTAATCTGGAAATCTTCAAAGAGGAAGATATTCAAAATGAAGAAAAGCATGTTCAATGGCTATTTTTTGAAAAAGAAGAAAAGCTGATTGGGATTGATGTGACCAAAGAGAAATATTATCAGTTCAGCCAATACTATTTTTTGAAAACAGTTTTTGAGGCGCTGCATATCTCCATAGAAGAGGTTGTCAAAAATCAAAAATAGAAGGGTGGGAATTCATTATGACAAAGGTCATTAAAGGAGCAACAGTCGAATATAAAGGGATAAGTAAAGGCTCTACAGCAACAATGCATAAGCCGTTTGGTTCAAGTGACCGGCAAAATATTCAGGGAATGCTTTATGGTGGGAAACGTCCTGCTCAGAATTTTGGTTTTAGCCGACCGAGTACAGGGCATAACCGACAGGATATTTTATCATCAATCAATAAGCGGCCTGCACAGACATTAGATTTAAAGCGACCGTTATATCAGTCTAATCAGACTGGTTCAGGTACGCAGAACGGTTTAAATCCATTGATTTATAAAGGGAATGTGAAAGAAAACAGCTTTAGCTATATTAAAAAAGGGTCGGCTTCTACTAATGGTGCAAAGACTCTTGAAGCCAAATATGTTCGTCAAGAACCAATAAATCAAGGAATTGCTGATAGAATGTATCGGCCCGGCGGGCAGACATTTGAATCCAAACAAACCTGGCAAACCTTAGAAGCACATAATGTAACTGAAGGGGCAGGACAAAATGTAAAAACGGATAAAATGCAGCGGCCGACCGGACAGACCTTCGAGGCCGATACATTCGATCGGCCCGGTGGTCAAGCAGTTCCAACGGATAAAATGACTCGTCCTGGCTCAAGCGGACAAACACTTGAGGCCAACCCTATCTATCGCCCAGGAGGACAAGCGTCAGGCTCCGCTTCTGGCTCCGCTTCTGGCCTTCGACCAGTTAATCAAGGTTCAGGAGGTTATACTTCGCAATCAAGTGGAGGCTATCAAAATTATCCGTCAGGAGGCAGTTATCAGTCTATTCCATATTATGGTAGTATGCCCCAACCGGTATGGACATCTGCTCATGCGAACCCAGTAGCCAGAGAAGCAGCCGCTGGTGCTGTAGCGGCAGGAGGCGCCGCAGCAGCTGCCGTTGCGGCTGGAATTGCTGGTACGAAAGGCGGGCTGAACAAAATAGTTGGAGCAGTAGCTGGTGCACTTGGCGGAGCAGGAATGGTGAAATTTGATATCGAGGGAATGCTGGATATTGTTGATGGACTCGAAGAGATTTTAACTGAGTTTACAGAGACAATCGTTCCCGCAGCAGAAAAAGTTGCTCAATCAAATTTTTATATCAATGGAAAAGCTAAAGATGCCTGTAAAACTTTGGAACAGGTGACTGGAAAGACAGAAGAGATTATTGGACATTATTACCGCGCATCAGGTTTGGTAACGAAAACGATAGAAAAAGCAGTTGAAACAGACGAAGGTCTGGCTCAGGCAATCATGAACAGATACGGACAAGGATAGCGGAGGTGAAACGTTACATGGTTGATGTAAAAACCAGCTCTGGCGGCTGGGAGAAAATGAGAAGCGGACTGGGAAACCTGATTGGTACAGGCTGGTTCGCAGGAGACGGAGTATTTGATGATTTGAAAGATATCAACAAATACATGGAAGAAGCAGAAGAAAAAATCAGAGAAAAAGATGTCGATGGTGTGATTTCATTTTCCCATACTAGTAAAAAAAGCAAGCTGAATGATCTTTTCGACAAGTTGGATGTGCTCCATACATACAGCGGGAAAGCGCATGACCTTGTTGATGAACACATTGATGATCCTTTTCATGTGGATATTGACAGCTATGTAGAAGCAATGGAAGCTTTATCGATTAATAATTATTCTACCGATAATACTATTGGTTCAACAGAAATAGTTGTGACAACTAAGGATGGCTACAATTTTGAAACATCTACAAAGAAAAAAGACAGTATCACAGCAGATGATTTGTTTGCAGAAGACACTGTTTTGGGTAAGCAGCTGAAAGCCGATTTTGATAAATACAAGGTGAACTACACTGGCGATAAAGATGATATGATCGACAACTACAGTGATTTTAGAACTGCCTCCTTAAATACAGGTGCTTTCGACTATAAATCAATTAAAGATCAGCAAATGGAAAAAGAAATGTGGGTCAATTTGGGACTGGCCGCTGTGACCCTAGTAGTCGGTCTGGTTTGTCCACCAGCCGGTGCAGTTCTGGGCATTGCATTGGCATCTGCTGAACTGGGAAGCGCCCTGACGGGGAAGGACTGGATTAGCGGCAGAGAGCTGGATACAGGGGAGCGCTGGACACGAGGAGCCCTTTCCGTTGTCAGTATCGCCTTTGATGTATCTGCGCTGCGTTCCTTTAGTAAGGCAACTCAGCAAGCCAATGCTATGAAGTATGCGTTTAAAGGTGGTGCCAGTAAGCTGGAGCATCTATCAGATATGACCTTGGCGGCTAAAAATATGGCGAAAACACGCATTACCAACTTTAAAAATGCATTGACATCGATACCAGCAAAACTTAAAAACGGGTATAATACGGTTAAGACGAATGTCAAAAGTGCGACAAATTATGTGAAGAATAAAGTTAGTAATTTTAGTAGAGTAAGTAACGCAGATGAAACTGTTAAATACTATAGAGTTCAAGGCGGAGGTTCTGGAGGGAAAACAAGCCAATACAGGATAAAAGTAAATGCTGATGGAACAATTTCTATTCCAAATAAAACAGCGGATTTAAATGTTAGTGCTTATGATTTAGAACATGCTCAATATTTTAGAGATACTGCTAGACCTGGTGGAGAAATTGTTGAATTTCAAGTTCCAAAAGAACTAGATGATATTATTAAAGAAAACATGGTTGATCAATACGGCTATAAAACAAATCCGAAAAATCAAGGAGGAATGGCACCTAAACTGGTTGATCCTACAACACCTGGAGTAAGCTATGAACTTCCTTCGGATCCTTGGATAGAATGGCTTGAAGAATATGCACATTCTGCTAAAATACTGGAATAAGTATAGGAGATGATGAAGATATTACAACCAAAATATGCTGAAAATATAATTGTTGGTGTGAACAGTTTGAATGGCTTCCGTTGGTATTTAACTCCTCAAGATATATGGATTTTAGATATTTATAAGTATCAAAAGGCTTATAAAAACGTGGGTTATGATGTAGATTTAGACTATATTTTATCTTTGAGAAATAATATAGCAGTAGTTGATGAAGATAATTACCAAAAATACCTACAACCTTATGAATCTTTTTCTATTGAAACAGAGGTTTTAAATGAATGGGTTTTGAACAATCACTATGATGATACTATTTTGTCATTACAGCCAAGTTTATACGTAGATTTTATAAATAATGAGCTAATTTCTGAGTATCCAGAAGCTGTTCCTTATGAAAAATATGTTCCTGATGGCTGGAAAGGAAAAACAGAAGGAATTGCTAAGTATATAGAGAAGTCAAATCAATACTGGATGGATAATGATATTGATTTAATTTCAAAAAAGTTTAATCAAGAAAAAAGAAAGTTTGAGGAGATGGACAAATGAGCGATAATAATTTGACAATCATGAACGAATTATTTAATAAAGAAGGTTCTGAGGAACAGGTTGAAGGATTAACCATAATGGTGGATGGTGTAATAAAACAAGTATTTGACAAGATTAAAGCTGACAAAAACTATGATACTTACAACGAAGTATTACGTGATGTCATTTTCGAAGGTATTAATAGTATTGTTAAAAAATAGTCACAATTACACCAAAAATAATATGGAGTTTTAAATGAGTAAGAGCTATCAAATTTTTTTAGAAGAGCATATTTCAAAAGAAAAAATGGATTCGATTGTAAATCATTTAGAAGGATATGAGACAAGTAACGGTCACTATACTATTCAAGATGGTGAAGCGACAATCTGGGTTAATTATGCGGAATTTGATTCTGATTTAGACTATTATGCATCTGAAAATGCTGAAATTCTTTCTGAATATCAACTGAAAATTAACTATATTTTAGATGTTGAAGTAGGAAGCGATGAACAAAGTGAAGTATTGGTACAAAAGTTTTATTCTGGTTTAAAAAAAGAATATCCTAAAAGTGTAATAATGAATCAGGATGGCAAGTTTTTCGAGAAATTGTAATAAGAAATAGATTTTTATGATAGGTCGTTTAGTAGAAAAATGTCCTAAATTACTGAATTGAAATAAAAACAACATTCACTTAATTACTCATTGGAAGTAGTGTTCTTTTGTTCTTAGAGAAAATCAACTACTTGGTTTTTTATTAAGAAATTCGAGCCGACATGTATTGCCAGAAAGCAAATATATTGTTCAAGATAGAAATGAAGAAATAAAGCAAAATAGAGAAGTTTTAACAGATTATTTAAATCTCATTCAGTTGTTAGATTTGGATTTAACAGATAAAAAAGAAAAAGTTCTCGAAGCTAAATTTCAAGAGATAGTTGAAAGGTTGGAAACTAACTCTTCAGACTTTTCAGAAGGAATAAAAGAAAGTATTGAAGCTATTTTAGATTTTATGTGAGTAAGAGGAAGTAAATGATTGTCTATTTTGAAAATAATTCAGAGGTAATGACCTATGAAAGTTTTAATAAGGGTTATCGAGAAGATGTATTTGTAGTTATTGAAAACAAAGCTTATCAATTAAATGTTTATACAATGATTCGCTTAAAACAAGACTTTGAATTAGAAATAAAGGATTACGGCTTTTATGAAATGGTTCCTAACCTCATCTTAGTCAATGAGTGTCAGGAAGAAGACATTATTAAAACAATTAAAGAGTTGCAGGAAAGAGGCTTCTTTTCAGCACTGAAACCATTAAAATCATTTGATTTTAATGGAATGTATCAAGTGATTTAGGTGGGAAATACAGGAGCGATAAATGAAAATTAGCTATGAAATTTTTGATGTTGAAGGGTTCAAAAAACGACCTGTAATCGTTTTTGAAAATCCAGCGTATATTGGACTAGAGGATTTGCTTAATATTGATAGTTCTTTGATTTCATTGACTGATATTATGCAAAAAATTGTGAAAGTAGAAAAGAAGCAAAGTAGTTTTGAAGCAATTGGCAACGAACGAGTTCTTTTAGAAATTGAAAAAGAGTATGCTACTATTTCTGATATGTTTGAAGGTCTCATTGAAGCTGACGAATTATATCCCCCTATTTGTATAAAAACGTTGAAACTAAAAAAGATAATAGTTGAATGGGAAGAGATTCGAAAGTTGTTGGATTGGATGATTAAAAATAATTGTAATTAAACAACTATCAAAAACTATGTATTTTCAAAAGAAGCTACATAAAAAGATTAGTAAGAATAAACGTGTACTTATTGTAAGATATTCATAAAAAAATGCGAAGACAAAAGGAGTAATTAGACAATTATGAAGCGAAAGATACTTATGGCAGGTGCATTAGCAATTATAGTAAGCAGCGCCTTTAATCCTGTTCTGGTTTTTGGATCAGAGCTTGGAAATGCAAATCCGGTAGAAGAGTCTACCGAAACGACAGACAGCAGTACGGAAGAAAGTACAGATACTTCTGATACAACAGAAGAGAGTAATCCGGGAGAGACTGGGACGACAGATTCAAGTACTGAACCAAGTGTGTCGGCAGAGCCAACACCGCCGGTAGAAACACCGGCACCAGTACCGGATACACCTGCACAGCCTGCGGCACCTGCACCTGCTCAACCGGCAGCGCCTGCTCCAGTTAGTCCAGCACCAAACTATACGGGAGCTGGAGTGGATCCAATTTTGAATTTGCCGAGTCCAATCAATGTCAATCGGGATGAAACAACAGAGAGCTTTGTTCGTCGAATTGGTGAAAAGGCTAGAAGAATTGGACAGGAATTTGAGCTGTATGCTTCGGTAATGATTGCTCAAGCAATCTTGGAAACAGGTTCAGGCGGCAGTCAGCTGAGTCAGGAACCGTACTTCAACTTATTCGGTATCAAGGGAGATTATGAAGGGCAATCAGTGACGTTTCCGACTTATGAAGACGACGGATCAGGCAACTGGTATCAAATCAATTCGACCTTTAAACAATATCCAGGCTATACAGAATCCTTTGAAGATTATGCCAAGCTTCTTAAAGAAGGAACAGAGTGGAATCCAACGATTTATGAAGGCACCTGGAAGGAACATGCAGTCAGCTATCAGGAAGCCGCTAAGGCCTTAACTGGAGTTTACGCAACGGATACGCAATATGATCAAAAATTAATAGCTTTTATTGAGGAATATGAACTGACTGAATACGACAAGGCTGAGCCTTCAGCAGCTGCATCAGGAATCATTATTACGGATAATCATCCAGATAGTGATTTTAAGGATTATGCAGGTGAGAGCTATTCAGGAGCGGAGTATTATGCAGCTGGTAACTGTACGCAATATGTTTATAATCGAATCATTCAACTAGATGGTTACGTAGATGTGAATATGGGGAACGGTATGGACTGGGGTGCAACTGGTAAAGCCAGAGGCTATGAAGTATCCCATGAACCAAAAGCCGGGACTGCTCTTTGTTTCCAGCCTGGAGTAGCTGGAGCAGACAGTACCTATGGTCACGTAGCTTTTGTGGAGCATGTCTATGAGGATGGTTCAATCCTAATTTCCGAAATGAATGTAGCGGGTTTGGGAATGGTTTCCTTCCGTCTATTGGATAAAAATACAGCTGATATCATGACCTATATCACACCGAAATAGGCTGAATCGATTGAAGCAGCTTTTCAAATCTTGGGAGTAGATAGAAAAGAAAGCAAAAATAATAGGTTGACGTTGGATAAAAAGGTTGAGTGAAGTAAATAATAAGTTGTAATCTTTTGGGGCACGTCAAAGACTTCTTTGGCGTGTCTTTTTGATTAAAAGAAAGGGGTAACTGTATGTATTGGATAGTTACGAGAGAAAGTGAAAGAAAAGCAAATCAGTATGAAAAGCTGTATGACAAGTTGACGAAAAGACTTTCAAAGCATGATGAAAAAATAGGCGAAGCCAAATCAATTTTTAATACCTACAAAAGCAATGTTTCTAATTTTTCCAATAGCAAAATACCTTCTAATGATTTCGATCCAAAAAGAGAAGAGCTGACAGGTAAGCTTAGTGACTATATCGCAAAAGAGTCGGAGAAGAGAGAGAGCTTGGCGACAGCCAAAAGTAAAGCCTTAGAGCGTAAAAACTATTATATCGATAAAGTAAATACCGAAGTGGCGCAGGAGAGAGCTGCAAAGGAAGCCAAAGCTAGAAAAGAAGCGAAAGAACGAGAAGAGCGCATGAAGGAGAGGGCATAGTATGGGACTGTCGAAACTGGAAATCACAGAAGCAGAAGTAACAACAGCAATTGGTTATGCTGAAAATATGACCACCTATTTACAAGAATCGAGTCAGAAGGCAAAGACACTGCTTAGCAAAGTAAAGGGCTCCGGCTGGGAAGGAGACGCTGAAAAATCATTTACAGCCTATCTAACCCTCCTTCAGGAATATCATGCAGATTTGTACAGTGCGAGTAAAAAGCAGAAAATAGCATTGAAGGAAATCACGAAAGGGATTAGCAGCTACGGAAGCAACGCTGAAGTCGCAAAGGTGAAAAGCCTATGAGTACAATGGTTGAAGGCTTAAATACGCAAGACGTTTTCCATGTAACTGAACTCTTTTTATTAAGTGATGCGATTCAGGCGAAAGCATTGTTTGGACTGCCTGACCGTTCACTTTATGGCATGATGGATCGAAATTATTTAGACGAAGCAAAAGCAAAGATTCAGGAAAAAGGAATCTTGGATGAAGCAGGTCATCTAACGGACGGCGGCTACTTAATTATTAAATCCATTGAGGAATATGCGGCTTCCAGAAAATATGTTCAGATTAATAATCTAATGATTGCCTTTAGTGAGCTTGAAGAAGATATGTGCATTGTACTCACTGAAATTGAGCCTCAGGAATATTATATACTACGTGTGATTGACAAATATCTAGTAATGAAAGAGCTATTTGACCATTTGGCAATTGTAAAAAGAGAACCGTTGGCAGATGAAACAGAGTTTGTCTTGAAAAAGGCGCGTAATCGTGAAAGAAGAAGCTTTCTTGATAAGGACATACCAGATAATGCGCTGTCTTTAGAAGTTTATAGCATTGAGAAAAATGAGAAAAGTGCTTGGCTTTGTTTTGTAGAGGAAGACAAGCTATATAGTGTATCCGTTGAAGATGAAAGCTATTATCGGGCAAGTCAGTATTGGCTGATGAAAGAGCTGTTTGACAGCTTAGAAATTCCATATGGGGCAGGTGAGCAAAATGTCTGAAAAGATAAGCTTTGATAAAAGCGAAATTGAAGGTTTCTTTAATGAGTTATCAGAAATCGCAGCTTTGCTGGAGAAAGCAACACAGGAAGCAGTTAAAATTGGTGAGCTAAATTTTTATAAAGACGGACAGGCAGATAGTGCGGTGAAAGCATTAGCAAATGTGCCGGGAAAATATAATGCCGCAGTTGAGCATTATACTCGCCTGGGTCAACTACTGCAGATGACTTGGGTAACGATGGCAGAAGCTGATGGAACACTGGCGAAACAAATAGGACCGGTGAGACCGTAGAAAAGGGGTGAATAAATGGCAGATGTAAAGTATACTGAAAGCAGTTGGGAAAAGATGGGCACAACCATCGGTACCTTGATAGGCTCCGGTTGGGGTCGAGGTGTTACAGATGAGCTGACAGATGTCACCAAGAATCTTGAAAAGGCCGAATCTGACATCGATACCTATGATGAGGATGGAATTATCAGCTTTTCTCATACGAGCTACACATCAAAATACAGTGAGATTGCAGAAAAATTCAATGTATTAAAAACATTTACAAGTAAAGTAAATCAAGTCCTATGCGACGAAATTGATGATGAATTTTATAAGCAGATCGATGACTACGTAGAAACAATGGAAGGGCTGAATATTGACAGCTACACTACCAAAAATACGCTGGGGATTAAAGAAAAGCGTATCGTGCAGGTTTCTTCCAGTATGGCAGAAGAACAGTTATTCGAAAAAGGCAGTATCAGTCTAAACGATATTTTTAACGGCACCAATCCGGTTTCAGATATGATGTCGACAGAATGGGCCAACTATAAAGCTTCGAATCCAGACACTGAGCTGACTTATGCCGATTATAAAAGCAGTGCAATTCATTCAGGTGCGTTTGAGTATGAATCGATTCGAGACAAGCAGAACAAGAAAGAACTGATATTCAATATTGTTTCTACTGTTGTGACAGTGGCTGTCGGTTTTGTATTTCCACCAGCAGGTTTCGCCCTTGGTGCGGCATTTGGTGCCTACGAATTAGCCTGTGCAGGATTTGGTAAGGATTTTGTCAGCGGACGTGAGCTTGGTACAGGAGAACGCTGGACGAGAGGTGTGTTTGGTACAATCGGAGTTGTCGGTGGCGTGAAAGGACTGACTTCATTTAGTAAGAATGTGAATCTAGTGAAGGGTGTCTCTGATACTAAGACGCAGCATATCGTGAAGATGATGCAGAACTCTAGCCGAGGGAAGTATAAGGAAATAACAGCTATTGCTAAACAAAAGAAAGCATTTTATAAAATTGCTAAAGATTTAGAAGCTAAGTCTATAAAAATTGAAAAGAATATGGATGATTTTATTAATGATTATAGAAAATCTGAGGAGTATTTAAACTTATCAAATACTCAAAGAAAAAGGATTGAGTACAAATTCGATACCATAAAAAGTTCTAATGTTGCTACAGCTAAGGTAGATGTTCCTGATGTAAAATTAGAACTTAAAGCTCACAGCAGAATTCATTCGAAAGATTCTTTAGGTTATGTTGAAGGATTTTCAACAGCTATGAGTGAAGAACAAAGACTTTTAAAAAGTTATGTTAAAGTAGATGATTATGTGAGATATAATGATACTGAAGCAAAAATTTTAGAAGATATTGCTTCACAAATAAAAGATTCAAAAATACATGGTGAGATTACTTTATTTTCTAAAAAAAATTGTTGTCAAAGCTGTAGTAATCTTATATTAGAATTCAGAAGAAAATACCCTAATATTAAATTGAATGTTGTAACAAGTGAAATGATTAAAGAATTTTCTAAAATATAAGGAGGAAAATAAGTGGAGAATATGAATTATGAAAGAATAACAGATAATGTTTTTTTTAGCTTTGAAGAGTACATGGATGAAGCAGGTTGGACTGTCGCTCAAACAACATCAAAAACAATTGATAACTTTACGGGATTTATCAATCTAAGTCCCTTTATCACCTATTCTTATTTTGTGAGATTAGGTATTGAAAGCTTGAACAGAGGGCAAATAGCTGATTATTTACTTGAAAAGCTGAGTAATATTGATGAAGTTATCTCAAATCTTGAAAATCCAGAGCTTGATTTGCTAAAGGCAGATGTTCTAGTATACAAACAATTATTGGAGAAAAAAGAGTATGAGATTGTAGAGACCAGCCTTGATACAAAATATAGAGTAGACTACATTTTAAGTATTAAACCAGAGGACTGGTTTAATACTTAAAACAGTGAAACACCTCGGAATTTGACTTCCCTAAAAAGTTAGACCATAAGCTAACTTTCAAGAGTTAAGTCATGTTCGAGGTGTTTTTTGATGGAATAAAGGAGGTGAGAGATAGCCATAAAATATCAGGTTTTCCCAAATAATCACTTTCAAAATGTTATAATTAATAGTGTTAAATATGAACCGATTCGTGATAATCAGAACAAAGAGAACTTTTTTTATAATACTAGTCTGATATGACTGTAGCCGTAGGATTTATTTTTCTTAGGTCTGATAGTAAAATACAACAAATCTTCCGAATGATGCAGAACTCTAGTCTAGGGAACCATAAAAAATAGAGGTGGCTATTTATGAATAATAGAACAGGAAAATTGATATTTGGCAAAAGTACCATTATACCAAATATGAGTAAAATGGATTTTATTCAAGAGTTTAATGAAAACTTAGAAGAGTTTGAAATAAATGATAATGTTTTTGAAAATTCTATGCCTTTAAAAAATGGGCATATAAAATTTTGGATATGGTTCTATTTTAAAGAGAATAAGCTTATTGGATTAAATTTAGAAAATGCCGATTCGGGATTAGTAAACACATATCAAGACTGGTCAAATGATAGAAACAGAAGGAAACGAGAAAGTCATGATAAGTGGCTCATTGAACAGTTTGGAGAACCTGAAGAGGAAGAAGAAACAGTTCTTATAGTTAAAAGAGAATGGGGAGAGGCAACATCCTACATCGACATGAAAAACGGTGAAGTGAAACTATCAATTGTCTATAAATAATCTTAAAATATGAGGTGAACTGATGAACAGCGAAAATTTTTCTATACATACGAGGCAAAATGAGCGTGATAATTTAATTTATGAAGATGTTAGCTGTGTAATTAATTGTAACATTGCAGATTTCAGAGATGAGGTCTATTGGATTTTAATATTGTCAGTAAAAGATAAAAGAAATAATAATGATAGTCAATTAACTTTACCTCAACATCAAGAAGTGCTTCGTAGAATAAATTACTTAACTATCAAAAAAATGAATACTTAAATTGTTGAAACTGAAGCAGGTTTTATCGAGGAACCACCCCATAGCTTAAATAAGCCTTTGTTAGAAATGGATTGAAATACTTGTGTTGACTGAGAAAGAAAAGATAGGAGAAAAAATGGAATTATCTGTTGGAGATTATGCAGTTTTCAAAAATGAAGTGTATCAAGCAAATGATATAACTAGTAAAACCGTGACATTAGTTTCGAGGAAAAAGGAAACTGAAAAATTGGGTTTCACCAAGTATATTTTTCCTAAAGAGTTTGAAAACAGAGATATTTTACCCGATATATACGAGAAAATAGTTGATAAAAGTGAACTAACCGAATTATATAGGGCGGAATATTATGCCATCTATAAAAATCAAAAGTTTTCTGTTCGGTCTAGCTTAAATAAAGAAAACGTAGTATTAGGTTCGTCAGATGCTCAATTAGTAAATGAATTAGGTTTTAAGAGAACAGATAAGTATTTTTATGAAAAAGAAGTACCTAAAAATGAAGTGATTATTGAAGAAGTTCGAACAAACATAATCAAATAATTCATGTAAACCTCATTAAAAGGCAGGGATAATGATGGATAGAAAAAAAGCAAAAAAAATAATATCAGAAGAAAACCTAACGAATTACAATTTATTTGAAGAACATCCAGTCAAAGAAAATGAAATTGTTATATGCAAAAAGAATCAGAATTGGTGTGTTTTTTTCACAAGTGAAAGAGCAACACCGGAAGGAATCGAGGAGTTTGCCACAGAAGAGAAGGCTTTAGATAGTTTTATACAAAGGATTCGGTCTAATAAAATAGTTTTGGATTATTTTACGAAAAAAAGATCGAAAGAGTAATAGGATTCAGATAGATATCTTTTAAAATTGAGCGAACTTTGGAGAGAATCATAAAAATGAACGATAAAATTTTGGATGAAGAGTACGTAAAAAATCACGGAGTAGATTCAGATAATGGCTTGGGGGCTCAGCCGCCCTATGGAGATTATCTGACTACTTCAGAAGATGGTAGAGATTTATTTAATGGTCTTGCCTATGAAATGTTTGAGAATGGCAGAATTGCCAATTATTCTTGGTACAAAGATGGCGTAGAAGACGGTCAATTTGTTCTTTTTTATCCAGATGGAAAGGTAAAAACTATCATGAATAAGAAAAGAGGCGTTGTTCATGGAAAGATGACCAAATATTTTCCAGATGGAAAACTTGAAGAAGAAGGAGAATACGAGTTGGGAGTGGCCTTAAATTATACTTGTTATGATGAAAACGGGAAGGTTGTCGATGAAAAAATGCAACCAAGTGCTTCTGATCTTGAGTATATCAAAAAATTGAAAGAAGCATTAGAGAAATAAGAACTTGTGTCAGAGGCTCAGATTTTTTTAGACTTATTATAATTAACTTTGAGGAGTTTACATGAAATATACTAAGAAATTAATCGAAGAGATTATTTTAAAAAGTAAAGAGGAACTGGATAATTCCACAAGTAATAGTGAATTAGTTGTGAATCTAAACAAACTAGGATATCAAATTAATACTATCCAACAAAATTTTTTGATAGAATTTGAAGGTTTTACAATCGATTTCGAGTCTCTATATGATAAAAAGGATAGACGTTCTTTATCCATTCGTACGCAAAAATTTGCTAGAGAATATGACATAAATTTAGTAAGAGACTATGAAAAACATTTAGGAAAGAAATTGTTAATAGTTGGGGAAATACCTCAGGAACCGACAGATGTATTTATTGCTGAGGATGGAAGCTTTTATGGGTGTAATGATAGCTTTGTTGTAGATTATGAAGCAAACTCATTCAATGAGCTTTTATTTAAAGTTATGAATTGTGTCAGGATAACACCTGAAATACTAGAGGATGAGTAATTAATAATATGGGTAGAACAGAGAATATGAATTACGAAGAAATAAAAGGTAACGTATATTTCAATTTTGAAGAATATATTGATGAAATGAATTGGACTGTTGTTCAGGCTACTTCAAAATCAATTGATGATTACACTGGATTAATAAATTTGAATACATTTGTCATGTATGCTCATTTTATTCGAATGGGTATTGAGAGCTTGAACAGAGAACAAATAGCTGATTATTTACTTGAAAAGCTGAGTAATATTGATGAAGTTATCCCAAGTCTTGAAAATCCAGAGCTTGATTTGCTAAAGGCAGATGTTCTAGTTTACAAACAATTATTGGCGAAAAAAGAGTATAAGATTGTAGAGACCAGCCTTGATACAAAATACAGAGTAGACTACATTTTAAGTATTAAACCAGAGGATTGGTTTAATACTTAAGGTAGTGAAACACCTCGGAATTTGATCTCCCTAAAAAGTTAGACCATAAGCTAACTTTCAAGAGTTAAGTCATGTTCGGGGTGTTTTTTGCTGGCATAAAAGATGTAAGTGAATAGCTATAAAATCCTTGGATTTCCCCAAATAATTGCAGCCAAAATGTTATAATAAAATAGAATTAATATTACTGGTTGTGAATTCAGATAGGATTCAGATAAATATAAGGTGATGAGGAAATATGTCAAATGAAAATTTTAATGTAACAACGAAATACAACGAAAAGATTAACTTATTGTATGAGGACTTATCTTGTATTGCATACTGTAAGGTTGTAGATTTTCGAGATGAAGTACTTTGGGTAGACCTAAGTTATGTAGAAAGTAGATTAACTAAAAAAAACGTGAAATTAAGTTCTAAACAAAATACCGAATTATTTAAACGTATTAACTATATGACTATAAAAAAGATGAACAAACAAGTTTATGAAGAAAGCTTGGGTTTTATCGAGGAACCACCGTATGACTTAAAGTCTCCACTGTTAGAAATGGAGTAGTTGTTTATACTGATTATTAGTAGAAAAATGGCGAATAAAATTAGTATCGAAAGTTTTAGAATTAATAAAAAAAAGGAAGGCATGGGAAATAACGCATGACTGAAGAGAAAGCAAAAGAAATCATAAGAACAGAAAATCTGGCAAATTTTGTTATGTTTGAAAATAAACATATTGGTGAAAACAAGACTGTTATAACAAAAAAATCAGATATTTGGGAAGTATTTGTCACGAATGAACGTGCAGTAAAATCTGGAGTAAGAGAATATGATAACGAAAGTGATGCGTTAGAAGATTTTATCGAAAGATTAAAGATTAACAAGCAATTAGAAGAGTATTTTAATAGATAATTTTTATAGTCTTGGACGATAATAATAAGATAAGACCAGTTGCTGCTTGAGAAAATCAGAAAATAGGAGTTCTGAAAAAAATAGAAGAAGGAAAGCTTAGTAGGTATATTTTTAAAGATGATTAGGTGAATAAATGAAGAAAAACGAATTGCTAAAATATTCATCAAAAAGAGGTACAAATAGGGTTAAATTGTATGAAGACAGACTCCCTAGAGAATATGAGGTTGGGATTATTTACAATAGGGAGCTAGAGAAATGGACAGTCTATGTGTCAGGAGAAAGAGCAGCAATAACTAGTTCGAATGATTATAGTTCAGCTGAGGAGGCTGAAGGCGTGTTTTTGAAAAAAGCTGAGCTGGCTAAAAAAGTATTTGGAGAATGAATTGAAATACCTCCAATCGTTCTTTAAATATAACAATAGATTATGAAGATTGCTTGCTAACATAAAAATGAGTAATTTACCTTTTGAGTAAATAGTAATTATTTTAGCAAAACTTGTATACTTCAAGATTAATTCAAGCGTAACTGTCGTTAATACAAGGAGATGATAAAATGAGAGGCAAAGAAAGATTTACTATAGTAATTAACTCTTCTGAAAAAAGTAATCTGATTTATAAAGATTTATCGTGTGAAGTATACTGTAATGTCGCAGATTTTCGTGATAATGTTTATTGGACTATCCTATTAAAAGCTGAAAAAGACGGAGAAAAAATAGGATTAACAGTAAAACAAAAAGAAGAGGTTTATCGAAGAATCAATTATCTGTCAATGAAAAAGTCAAACAAACAAGTATATGTCGATGAACTAGGTTTTATCGAGGAACCACCATATGATTTAGAAACACTTTTATTAGAAATAGAATAGGATAAGATAGTTTTAAAATAGTCATCATTTTAGCAAAATTATGGAAGAGAAGGAATACTGTTATGCGAAATGGTTCATACGCAACCTATAATGAAAAAGAATATTTTGCTAGCCAATGGGATGAAAACCAGGTAAGGCTAGTTTCTTATGACAAACGAGATGAGGCATTAGGATTTAAAAAAAAGATTTATCCAGATAATTATTTGAATGTAGGGGAACTGCCAATCATATATATTAAAATAGTTAAATGGGAGGAATTAGAAGAATTTTATACTGTGGAATATCTCGCCGAATACCACGGAGAAAAATACTGGGTAAGGGATAGTATGAATAGGAACAATATTATTTTAGGAACGGATAGTGCTGCTATAGCAGCAAAAAATCAGTTTTTAAGAACAGATAAATATTTTTACGAAAAAGAAGTTTTGAAGAGTGAAGTGAAAATTGAGGCTGTAAAAAAGTATCTGATAAAAAAAAATTTTAATGTATAGAAAGGCTGATTAGAATGTTGGCTGAGTCATCAAAGAAAAATTTATTTGTTTGTCTTCTTCATGTTGTAATACCAATAAGTCTTGGCTTTATAGTACACTTATGGCTCAAGACACCTTTCTTCTTAACTATCACAATAATTTATGGAATTATGGTAATTTTTATGATTCCTTCCGATGTATTTTTTGGCAGTAGTTTGGAGTATCAAACGAAATCCATCAATCCTACATATAAACATACGCCGCCAGACTATGTTTGGAAAACAAAATGGCAGATAATTAATTTTATTGTTGTAGTTATTGCGTTAGTTATATGCTTGTTTTTTTATCTGAAAAGTTAAAAGAAAATTGATTCTAAAAGGCTTCAACAAATGAGAACACTACAATAGTTGTGGTGTTTTTTAATTGTCTAGACAGTTGAATTAGATTATCAGAACTCTTACAGATAAGAATAAAAGATGTTGATGGCAGAGAATAATAATAGTCAAAATGTTATAACAGATAGTGTTAATAGATTTTTATGTGAATGATAACTTAAAAATGAAAAGAAGATATATTTAAAATAATATTTTGGAAAAGGATAAATCAATCGAATATTTTATTGATTAAAAGAATTTTTAGTTGGGGTAGGAGAATGATTATGGATGAAAAAATAACATATAAGTTCATAAATGAGGGTATTCAAATTGATTTTGAGGATTAGATTGGCGAAGAGGGCTTAACAGTAGCGGGAGCAACTAGCAGGATAATTGAAGAAGATTATAGAATAATCAATCAGAGTTTGTTTATAAGGTACACTTATTTTATTCGTTTAGCAATTGAAGGTATGAACAGAGGATATTTAATAGATTTTTTATATGAGCAGCTATGTAAAGCTGAAAAGAAAATTTCTAAAATAAAACACGCAGAAATAGAAAAACTAAAAAATGATTTCAAAGAATATAAACAATTACAGAAAGAAAAGGACTATGAATGTTATAAGATAAGTGATGAGGGAAAGTCTAGATTACAGTATATCTTAAATCAATAGTGTGGAAAATGAACAAAGGAAGTATAGGAGATTTCAGGTGGAAAAAATAACATATGAGATTATCAAAGAAGATGTCCGGCTTAGCTTTGAAGAATATATTGATGAGCATGGTTATTCAGTAGATCAGGCAACTGCAAATGTAATTGAAGAGTTTTGGCGAAATGTTAATAAAAATCAATTCATACGGTATTCTTATTTTATTCGTCTAGGTATTGAGAGTTTACAAAGAAAAGAGATTGCTGATTTTTTACACAAGCGGCTTTCGAACGTAAAAGTACGAGCACTGGTTATTAGAGATAAAGAAATTAAATTGTTAAAAGAGGATATAGAGATATACAAAAGATATGAAAAGGCAAAAAATTATAAAATAATCAACGCTGGAGATAGTGAAAGAATCAATTATTTATTGAACTTAAAGCATCTGCTTTAAAACTTTAATTCGATGAAGAAAAGAAGAATAGGGGATAAAATGAAGGACTATGTAGACTTAGACTATGAAAAAATTAGGGAAGCTGTGCAGTTTGATTTTGAAGAGTATATAGATAGTGATGGAATGACAGTGCTGCAAGCAGTTCTGGAGATAATTGAAGAAGACTATAGAAGAATAAATAGGAATCCTTTTATTCAATATTCTTATTTTATTCGAATAGGTATAGAGAGCTTACAGCGAAGTGAACTTGCTGATTTTATCCATGAAAGACTACTGTTAATTAATCAGATTATCTTAGATATAGATGATAAAGAAATAGAGCGACTAAAAAATGATGTGATGGTGTATAACGAAATGTTAGAAACTGTTCCGTATAAACTAGTTGAAACCAACTACAGTGTTAAATCAAGAGTAGCTTATAATCTGAGTATTACCTCTTAATTTTTAATGGCAGATTGAAGACTGAGATTATTTCATGAGACAAATGGCTGTTGAAAAGTATTCATATGTGAACCCTATAAAAAAGGTGATGAAATGATGACTAACAAAAATTTTTCTATAATAACTACGCCAAAAGAACATGATAATCTGATGTATGAAGACGCTAGCTGTGTGATTAAATGCAATATTGCAGATTTCAGAGATGAAGTTTATTGGATATTACTATTGTCAGTAAAAGATAAGAAGACGGATGATTATTGTCAATTAACCTCATTCCAGCAAGCAGAAATACTTCGTAGAATAAATTATTGGACTTTAAAGGAATATAAGCGCCAATTATTTGAAACCGAAGCGGGCTTTATAGAAACAGCACCAGATAATTTAGAAGTTCCTTTATTAGAAATGACGTAGAATTCGTAATTAGTTGTGTAGAAGCTGGTAAATGAACGAGGAGAGAACACGTGATGAAATCAGGGAATTATGGCATCTATCATGAAAATGAATATGAAATAATTGGAGACATGGATGGAAATACGTTACTACTTACTGAGAATAAGGGAATAATCGATGATAGCTTTGAAGATACATATAATAGCGGTGTTTATACAAAGAAAATAGAGAAGAGTGAATTGAGTGAGTACTATTCAATCGAACTGATGGCGAAGTACAAAGAGTTTGAATTTTATTTGCGTCCAAATGAAAAAAATGGGAATTATGTCATTGGAACCAGCTTAGCAGATATTGCTGAGGAATACGGATTTTTAAGAACCGATAAATACTTTTATGAAAAAGAAGTTCCAAAATCAGAAGTTGAAGTTAGGAAGATAAGAAAACAGTTGCAATGATTTTTGATATGAATAAGTGAATCGTCAAATCAGGAAGGAAACACAATGATACTAAAATATATTATGTCGGTTGGTTTTAAGATGGAAAAAGATGGAGAGCAGCGAATTGCTGGCGGATTGGCTTCAGACTATTCTATTGATAATTTAAAAGGCTTGTATCTAGAGGAAAAAGAAATTATTATTCAGTCTGAGGGGCATGAATACAGATTTAAAGTAAAAAAAAGTGAAATTGCGACCTCTATAATTGAGCAGGTAAATTTAGGACTTAGTTTATATAAATCAGCTGACTTTCATAAGGTTAAGTTGGGAGATAAGGTTCATATTTCTATAGAGCATCATTAAATAGCTAAACTAGCCTTTATGGTGCTGACTTTTGTTTTAAGAAATAGCAAGGAGGATGTAATGAAATATTACAGATTAACAGACAAATTGAATTTTAATGAAGTAATCAAAGATACAAATACCTATTCTTATCGTTATTATTTTGGTTTAGAAAAGTGGGTCAAAACCGGTATTATGATTAGATACCAATGGCCCGAGGATGAACTATTTGATGAATATGAGGAAATAAGCGAAACTGCGGCATTCCAGCTTTTAAGCGAACAGCGGGAAAGGTTAAAGTTATTACACGGGCTGGCTGAACAGCTTGCAGCAAAAGCACATGCGGGGCAAGTCGATAAGGGAGGTCAGCCTTATATCAAGCACCCTCTGGCCGTAGCCAATATGGTAGGAAGTACCGAACAAAAAATTGTTGCATTGCTCCATGATAGTATTGAAGACACCTTTGTAACGGAGGCGTTTTTAAGAGAAAACGGGTTTACAGAACGAATCATTCAATCGATTGTAACTCTTACAAAAGATAAAACAATTTCTTATGAAGAGTATCTTTCTGCTGTAAAAATGGATAATAGTGCCTGGATAGTGAAAATGGCTGATTTAAAACAAAATATGGATCTCAGCCGGATTCCTCAGCCAAAAGAAGAGGATTTCAAAAGACTTGAAAAATATGAAGCAGCTTTGAGCTATTTGGAAAGCTTTTTATAAAATAAGTTTAGAGGAAGGAAAAGTGTTGTGGTGGTAGTAGTAAATAATCAGTTTTATCAATCGGGGATTCTCTGTGGCTCCTATCTTCTTGATCCAAAGGCTGTTTCTTTCAAAAATAAAAAAGATTATTTTATTTCGATTGGAGATCAAGCAAAGCTTCTAAAAATTAAAACAAAAGTAAATACAAATACATTAGAGGGTGCAATTATCCTGAAGTATTTTGATGAAGAGCTATTGTCCTTTGAAGAATGGGATTTGCTTGATCAGCTGTGGTGCTATCTAATCGATATGGTAGAAGGATATTTAAAAGAGGGACAGGCAGAAACTTATTTTCCGGATCAGCCAATTAGAATCAGCTTTAAAAAGCTACCTGGAAAGCAGCTTCTTTTTACTAAAGAAGGAAAAGAAAAAAGCAAGTGGGTATTACCGGAACAGCTTTTTTTAAGCGTTCTTTTGACCGCAGGATTCACTTTTTTTGAAGAAATCATGGCTGTTTTTCCAGTGAACTATGGCATAGAGAAAAAACAAATTGAAGTATTACTTGAAACATTCTAGCGAGTGAAGGGAAAAAATCAGACGGTCTAGATTAGCATTAATATAGCAAAATAATTAAATTAAATATTACGGATATTAAATCTATATTTTCTGATTCAGGACAAAGAGGGGCAAAAAATATGAATAATGAAGATGGTAGTATTTTGATTGGAGATATACGGATTTATCCATTTATGGAAGAGCAACATTTTATCCAGCTGTTTAAGGAGCCGTTAAGAGAAGATAATTATTCTGGTGTGAAAATGTTGAATCAGCCAGTTCTCATTTCAGGATTATTCTTTTGGTTTACTGCTGTATTTAAGGAAGATACGCTCAAAGGAATCAATTTATCTAATGCAGATAAAAATCTTCAAAATAGTTATGCTGACTGGTCAAATGAACGCAATCGGTTAAAGCGGTTGAGCCATGATACTTGGTTGGAAGAACAGCTTGGAAAACCTTATGAGAAGACTGCTACAGCCATTATATTCAAACGAAGCTGGGGTGAAGTGACTTCTTATACTGATATGAAAGGCGGCGGTGTTGAAATCAGCCTTTATTATAAATAGTTATTTGTATATGTTGTTTTTAAGAAAGCAGGAGAGGGAATGTTGTAAATATAACCCCAATATCGTTCACCTAAAAAAATAAAAACCAGAAAGACTTCGTATATTAATGACGAAGCCTTTTTTGTATGAAAAATTAAAGTAGCGAAATGATTGGAGGAAAACAGCAATGATAAAAAAACAACTAATGGTACTATTGATAATTTTAATGGGGATGGCAGGAAATGTTCCTATTGTGCATGGTATGGAAAGTGGGATAGAGAGTTCAAAGGAAATGGAAATCCCAAGTTCTAATGGGGAGAGTGGAACCGTTTATACTGATACTACGAATGAACTGATTGTAGAGCAATCTTTAAGTCCTACCAATGAATTTTCTGATGGGGTAGAGTCAGGAGTAGCAGTAGAGCCAGAAGCAATTGAGTCGTCAGTTATTGAAGAGGAGACAAAAACTACAGAAGATGAAACAGCGGGAAGCAGTATATTAAATTATGAGGAAAATCAATGGTTACCTGAGATAATTACCATTGAAAGAACGAATGAAACTGAAGTATTTATTCAAGAAATCGGCGAGCAGGCACGTAAAATAGGTCAGGAATATGGATTATACAGTTCAGTGATGATTGCACAGGCAATTTTGGAGAGCGGATCTGGGAATAGTCAGCTTAGTCAAAGCCCTTATTATAACTTGTTTGGAGTGAAGGGAGCTTACAATGGAAGCTTTGTTGCATTTCCTACCTATGAAGACGATGGCTATGGCAGTTGGTATCAGATAGAAGCTGCATTCAAACGCTATCCAGGTTATGAGGAATCTTTTCAGGATTATGCAGTACTTTTAAAAGAGGGGACTGACTGGAACCCTTTTATCTATCAGCAAGCATGGAAAGATTCTGCACTGAGCTATCAAGAAGCAGCAAAAGCGTTAACAGGAGTCTATGCGACAGACATTCTCTATGATCAAAAATTAATTGCTCTAATAGAAGCTTACGAGTTAATGAACTATGATTTACCGGAATCAGTGATAACAGATTTTGGCAGAATTGTATCAGAAGAAAGTGTGGACAGTGATTTTATACAGTATTTTGGTGAAAACTATGATGGAGCAGAATACTATGCGTTTGGTAATTGTACGCAGTATGCCTATAATCGGGTGAAACAGTTAGGAGGGCATCTGGATGTAGACATGGGAAACGGCATGGATTGGGGGCAGACTGGAGCTGTAAGAGGTTATGAAGTTTCCCCTCATCCAGCTGCTGGAACTGTGGTCAGCTTTCAACCAGGAGCTGCTGGGGCAGATGCTGTTTATGGGCACGTTGCTTTCGTAGAGCATGTCTACGAAAATGGCAGCATCTTGCTTTCTGAAATGAACGTAATCGGTTTGAATGTAGTCTCCTATCGAATAATAGATAAAGTAAATGCGGACACCCATACTTATATTGTGCCTAAAGATTTTTATCCCAATCAATTAAGTGTAGAATGAAGGCTGCTTTCAGATAGCTTCAGTCACATAAGAAATAGGTAAACTAATTTTTTCAAACTTTGCCGTTTATAGCGTATAATAAGTATGTAGTGGATTTTTAGAAAGGAAGGATTAATATTATGACTTTTGAAAAAACCAAAGAACTGGCAAACGGCAATAAAATTCCTCGGCTTGGACTAGGTGTCTGGCGAGTAGAAGATGGAAATCAAGTGATTGATTCTGTGAAGTGGGCATTAAAAGCAGGGTATCGCTTGATTGACACAGCAGCTGTTTATAAAAATGAAGAGGGTGTAGGAGAAGGGATTCGCCAATCTGGTGTTCCAAGAGAAGAAATCTTCGTTACAACCAAGCTGTGGAATGCCGATCAAGGCTATGAATCAGCACTAAAAGCATTTGATGAAAGCTTGAAAAAATTAGGTCTGGATTATGTGGATTTATATCTAATTCACTGGCCTGTGAAAGATAAATATAAGGACTCGTGGCGGGCAATGGAGGAAATCTATGCCAGTGGTCGCGCAAAAGCCATCGGTGTCTCTAACTTCCATCAGCACCATATTGAAGACTTAATGACTAGTGCGAAGGTTAAGCCGATGGTTGATCAGATTGAACTGCATCCAACCTTGACGCAAGAACCCTTGCGGGCATTTTTGAAAGAGGAAGGCATTGCTGTTGAAGCATGGTCTCCTCTGGGTCAAGGAACAATTTTAAAAAATGCTGATTTAATTGAAATTGGAGAAAAATACGGAAAAACAGCAGCGCAGGTAATTATCCGCTGGCATCTGCAAAGTGATATTATTGTGATTCCTAAATCTGTTCATGAAGACCGGATCAAAGAAAACTTTGATGTGTTTGATTTTGAATTAAGTGAAGCAGATATGAAGAAAATTGACGGATTAAACAGTAATGAACGACTAGGTGCTGATCCAGATAATTTTAACTTTTAATTAAAGAACAGCTGGCGAATCATAGCCAGCTGTTTTTCTCTATTTTACTATGTTGTGTCAGCAAAAAAAAATTGCCGACATCTTTTTGAATAGTTAAAAACAAAAAAATTAAATAACTGATTGATAAAATAAAATCGTCAAAAACAAGTGGGAATCAAAAAAAGACTTTTCCAAAAATAAAAAAACTTAAAACAAAAACAGCTGGTTTTGTTTCAAGTTTTAAGGTTTCATTCAGTTTTTTAATTCTATAAAAGCAATTAAATGTAGAACTATTTTATAGTTCATTAACGAAATAGTCGAAAAGTCCTAGTTCTTTTGGTTCTTTATGAAAAATCAATTCAGGATGCCATTGAACGCCCAGTATGCGGGAATCCGCTTGTTTTCCTTCCACACCTTCAATAATTCCGTCAGCAGCTCGGGCGGTGACAGTTAAATCAGGAGCCAATGTATGAATCGCCTGATGATGATAAGAGTTAACTTGATAATGCTCTCCTAATAAGCGGCTCAATATACTGCCTTTTTCAGTTGTAATAGAATGTGTAGGAAATTCAGGAGCCGTTGGTTCTTGGCTGTGTTTAACTTTCCAGTCTGAATACTGAGAAAGATCTTGATATAAAGTTCCGCCCAGAGCAACATTCAGCAGCTGTGTTCCTCGGCATACGGTAAAAATGGGCTTTTTCTGCTTTATTGCTTCTGAAATAAGTGCTAATTCAAATTTGTCTCTATTTTTATTTGTTTCCTCAAGCTTGGGATGTGGTTCTTCACCGTAAAATTCGGGAGAAACATCTTGACCGCCAGCTAGTAAGAGTTTATCGATTTTTTCAATATATGCGGAAGCTGATTCAGGTGTTCCGATTGGCAACACGAAGGGCAACCCGCCGGTTTGTTGAACACCAGCAACAAATCCCTGTGGGGTGTAGGATACCTGATTGCCATGAAAAACGTCAGCAGCATGAATCAGCTGGTTTCCAGCAATTCCGATTATTGGTTTTGTCATCTTATCACTCCTTTATTCTTTCTATTTCTTATTCTATCATTTTTTTCTGAAAAGGCTATTGAAGCGTCTCAATCCCAAGGACAATGAGATTTGTTTCAGAAAAAGTATAAAAGAAGACAGGCAAAAACAACCAGCATTGATTTATTTTTACTCAGCAATCAGTTATTTATTTTTTAGTCTAAAAGAAATAGAGAACCGGCTTCTATTTCTGCCGGCTCTCTATTAATCTGAACAAAATAGTGAGACAAAAGGATTTACCAGTACTAAACTGCAGCGAGGTAGCAGCAAGAATAGTTTTTTCAAAGATAAGTCGAACGTCTCGGCATTAAGTTTTTTGTCATAGACTCAAAAAATAGCTGTAATTGGCTTAATATTTCGTACGGATAACTTCAACTTTGTATCCATCTGGATCAGTAATAAAGAAGTAAGAAGGAGGTGTTCCAGGTAAACCCTTCATATCTGTTACGTTAAAGCCAGCAGCTTTTTGTTTTTCATGAAGTGCTTCAATGTCATCTGTACTGATAGCAATATGTCCATAGCCGTTTCCAAGATCATAAGCTTCGTGGTCATAGTTATACGTTAGCTCAAGTTCATAATCATCGCCTGGTAAGGTTAAGTAGACCAAAGCAAATTTATGTTCGGGGAAATCACGTCGGCGGCTTTCTTCAAAGCCAAAAGCTTCTTTATAAAATGCTAGTGAAGCATCCAAATCCTTCACACGAACACAGGTATGTGCCATTTTCATTGATAAATCATCCTTTCTATATAAAACGAATAAATAGGTAGTCCTTCTCTTCAATACTAGCATAGACCACTAAAAATGATAAGTTTTTGCTTGTTCATTAGAAATTTCTCATGTAAAATTAAAGGGATTAAAAGGAGTTGTTTCTATGAAAATTCCCACTTTTGGAGAAAAATTAAATCAGCGGGAGTATAAAACAAGATTAGGGGCTTATATTATTGTCACTAGAAATGAAGAAAAAGAAATGGTGCTGATTCAGGCGCCGAACGGGGCTTATTTCCTTCCTGGGGGAGAGATAGAGGAAGGGGAAACAAAAGAACAGGCGATTGATCGAGAGATGCTTGAAGAGTTAGGGATTAAAGTTGAAATCGAAAAGTACTTAGGTCAGGCGGATGAGTATTTCCATTCCCGCCATCGTAGTACAGATTATTATAATCCGGGGTATTTTTATGTAGCAGCTCAATGGCAGCAGCTGAGTGAACCACTGGAAAAATGCAATACGATTCGCTGGGTTTCTATTACAGAAGGCACGGAGCTTTTAAAACGCGGAAGCCACAAATGGGCAGTAAAAGAGTGGCAAAAGCAAAACCAAGAATAAGATTCAAGCAAAATAGCTGAGCGTATGTCTGAATTCTAGTCAAATAGACAGGAGTTCGTGCATACGCCTTTTTAATTGGTTATGAATATAGGACAACAATCAATTTCCAGACGCTTTACATGTCTAAATCCCAATAAAAGGTCCTTCTTCAGAAATAAGCCGTACTATACGAAAATGCTACATTTTCAATATAATACGGCTTATTGCTTGAAGCAAAACACTTTTGGCCCAAACTCACAAAGACCAGCTGTGTTCGTAAGGTTTTCTAAAAGTAAAGAAGGACTTATAGAATGAAAATTTTTTAGGAAATCCTACTTTTTCTTAATCCAAGTATTTAAATAAAATTTCTGCAACACCATCTTCGTCATTAGAGGCCGTTTCAACTTGAGCCGCCGCTTTAACGGAGTCAGTTGCATTACCCATGGCCACACCAATACCAGCAGCTTCAATCATGGAAAGATCATTTTCATTATCTCCAATCGCCATAGTTTCTTCGATAGGAATATTCAAATGAGCAGCTAATTTTTTCAATGCGTTCCCTTTGCTGGCTTCTTTATTTAAAATTTCGTAGTAGAATTCAGTGCTTTTCACAGTTGTGTATTTTTCTTTAAAGCATTCAGGAATTTTACTGATTGCTTCATCAAGTATTTCAGGTTCATCAATCATCATCATCTTTATAGCTTTGATTTCCGGTGTGATTTCTTCAACTGAACGGTAGCGTAGAGGCATATCGACTAGATAAGCTTCATGTACCGTGTATTTTCCAATATCACGGTTAAAGGTATAGATGGACTGCTCATCGCTCATATGAAGATGAACATTGAGTTTTCTCGCCATAAGCTCAATCTCAAGAAAATCTTCGTAGGGAAGAGAATATTCCGAGATTACTTCTTTTGATTTTGTCGCTTGTACCAGAGAGCCATTATACGTAATGACATAATCATTTTCTTTGTAAAGATCCAGCTCCTGTAAAAAATTTTCCACTCCAGGAATTGGGCGGCCCGTACATAATACAATGTAAACACCCTGATCGTTGGCTTTTTTTATTGCTTCTTTTACACGAGGAGTAATCTCGCGATTAGAGTTCAATAGTGTCCCGTCAATGTCAATTGCTACAAGTTTAATAGTCATAGTGTCCTCCTGAGTATTTAGTTCTTTTCAATAATTGCACCATTGTGTATAAAGGATTGGAATTCATGGTATGTCTCTTCAAATAAATCCAGATGCTGTTGTTTTGCAGGCTGAAGCATTTCTTTAGGGAAATAAAAGCGGTGATCCCCTTGACCTTGTCCGGCTAACGCTGCAACCAGCTGGCTAACCTTTGATAGTTCGATAAGTGTGCCGTCTTTTTGAATAATTTCTATCTGAGTCCGGTGACTGTTTTTTTCAGGGCGATAAAAATCATAAGGTAAATCATAGCTGGAATTAATAGCTGTATAGTATTTGGGATTAAACCCGACTTTTTCTATCAAGTTCTTTAGATGTTCAATTGTCTGATCAGCTGTTCCAGCTGAAAAAGTAGCAGATTTCAACGGTTTTCTTTTCAGAAAACGGTTAGTTAAATCAGTTAAAACCGAGTCCCCCAGCTCGCTCCACTGAGTAAAATACGTACTTAGTACGCCGTCATCCAGTTTTAGGTATTCCTGCAGGGTATAATCACCTTTGAAAAAAGGAACAAGCAGGCGGGAATGTAAGAGATAGTCCTCTGGCTGCTCTTCGTAGAGCTCCTTCGCCCGATGCAGCAGATGATCCAGTATAACCTCCATCCCTCTAGAAACAGGATGGAAATAGACCTGAACGTACATTTGATAGCGGCTGACAATATAATCTTCAACAGCATGCATGCCGTTCATCGTATAGGCAATTCCGCCTTTATAGGGACGAATTACTCGAAGGATACGAGTTAAATCAAAAGTTCCGTATTCTGTTCCTGTAAAATAGGCGTCTCGAAGCAGATAGTCCATTCGATCAGCATCAATCTGACTGGAAATCATTTGAACAACCTGAGGATTCGGATATTCCTTCGTAATGACGCTAGCCACCTTTTCTGGAAAATCCGCTGAAACACGGTTTAAAATCTGAAATACTTCTGTTTCAGGAGAAGTAATGATATCAACTGTAAACTTTTCATGATCCGTCTGAAAAATATGTTCAAAAGTATGGGAATACGGACCGTGTCCTACATCATGAAGCAAGGCGGCACATAAGGCAACCAAACGTTCTTCATCATTCCAGCCATCTTCACCGATTTGTTCAACAGAGTAATTCCGCTGAAAAATATCACAAATTCGGCGCGTAATTTCATAAACACCTAAGGAGTGAGAGAAACGGCTGTGTTCTGCTCCATGGAAGGTCAGAGAGGAAGTTCCCAGCTGCTTAATGCGGCGCAGTCTCTGAAATTCACTGGAATCAATCAAATCTAATATGACTTGATGCTGTACATGAATATAGCTATGTACAGGATCTCGAAAGACCTTTTCAATAGGCAGATATTGATTTTTATAAGAATAAGGCATTCGTTTCCTCCTTTAGTTGTTGATTGCGCTGGACCATTTTTTCAAGCTGCTTGTGATAATCCTCTGAAAACTCAGCGAGTGCCGTCCACGATTCAAGCGGCTCTTCATGTAAAGATTTTCCAAAGTGTTCTTCAAAGGAAAATAAAAGTCTGTTTTTGACTTCTGCAACAGTTAATTCCTCCCCAATTAAAGTACCAAGATTTTCCATGACTGTTGGATCAACAGCCGGATAGCCGTTTTGTCCAAAACCATCTTTCAAAGCGGCTTGGTAAAATTGACGAACGACTTCACCACGCATCAGTTGATTTCCTTCAACACTTAGGTAGGCCATAACAGCAATACCGTTTTTTACACGCCGCTGAGCAAGCCCGGCAAATTTTTTCCCTTCAATACTTAAATCAAAAGTTCCAGGGCAGTATGAAGAGCTTATTTCGTACGCTTCAATGCGCTTTTCTTTTGTCTGAAAGGCTGAAGCAATCCAGTCAGACATGATGAGATAGGCTCTATCGATGGTCAATTTGTGTTCTGGGGGATTCGGCAGAATCAAAGAGAGATTTAAAACACCTTGATCGGCAATAACGCCCAGACCGCCGGAATTTCTGATTACTGGTTGATAATTATGCTTCATTAATGCAGCTATTCCCTCGGAAAAATGAGGGACTCTAGTGTCCTTCATCCCTAAAATCATGGTCTGACTGAACTGCCAAAAATGTAGAATTGGTTTTTGCTGCTTTTCGGCAAAAGCGGTTAATGTATCTGTCAAAGCGAAAGGAACCAGTGTATCTCTAGAAGAAAGAATATTCTGATCAAGCAGAGCAACTGGCTGGCTGAAAAGAAGCCGGTTCAAATTAGTCATAAGTGTCATCATCCTGTTGTGTTTTTGAAACGTATTTTTTTACTTCTTTATTCATCTGTGAATACTCATTGCTGAATCTGACTGGTTTGCTGAGCAGCCGCATCGGCATAGAGGATAAGAAGCGGCTGAAATCTTTACGAGCTTCCTCTGTTAGCCGTCCAGGTTTGGAAACCAGACGTTCATATAAATAATGATAGAACTCTTTCATTGCATCAATATCAATACTCATTTTATTGTGACACTCTTCGCATTCAATACTGGAAATGACTTCATTCAGGTATTGGATGTCATGGAGTGTTTCTTTTTGGCAATGCATACAGAAGAGCATTGCTTCTTCATCATGAAACAACATTGTTTCCACCCCCGATTTCTATTATAAACTATTTATAGCAAAAGTCTTGTAGTAAAAGTATAAAGAAACTTTTATTTTTCTTAAGATAAATAGAGAATTTTTCCAGTAGTCTTGCCAGAATAGTGAGAAACAGCTAAACTGTTTACATATGATTTACTCTAGAACAAATGTAAAGATGTGGTTAATAGCTAAGCGTCAGCTAAAAGAGCAATGGCTGTTATTCAGGCATGTATACATTCCATAAAGGAGTTGTATTAAGAATGCGTTTCTTTGTTTAGGCTATGGACAAAAGCCGCTGCTCATAAAATGAAGATCTTTGCAAAAATTCAGATAAATAAAATACATAAAGAATAAGGGGATAGGTATGATTCATCCAATCGATCAGTCAGAAACATCAACAGTTCTTTCAAACGGCAGTTTAGAAAGCTATCGGAAGATGTGGGAGATACGAATATTTGAGGAGGCTGTTCAACAGCTTTTTGACAGCGGACAGATGTATGGTACGATGCATCTTTGTATCGGTCAGGAGGCCACCGCCGTTGGCGGTGCCGGTATCTTACGTCAGGATGACTGGATGCTTTCTACTCACCGCAATCATGGACATGCTATTGCCAAAGGAACGGACCGCCGTGCAATGTTGGCCGAAATGCTGGGGAAAGCAACTGGGACAAATAACGGAAAAGGCGGCAGTATGCATATCGCTGATTTAGCGGTGGGAAATCTTGGCTCAAACGGAATCGTCGGAGGGAATTTTCCGATTGCAGCCGGGGCGGCTCTTAGTGCTGTGATGAATAAAACTAACCAAGTTGTTCTATGCTACGCTGGTGACGGTGCCACAAATGAAGGCAGCTTTCATGAAGCACTGAATCTAGCCTCTATTTGGAATCTGCCGGTTATTTATCTAATTGAAAACAATCAATATGGAATGAGCAGCTCTATTAAGCAAATGGTAAATGTAGACAGATTGTCAGCACGTGCAGAAAGTTACGGAATAGAGGGACTCACGATTAATGGGAACGACTTATTTGAAGTGAGCCGGACAGTTAAAAGCGCAATTGAAAAGGCCCGTAGCGGCAAGGGACCGACCTTAATTGAAGCGATTACCTATCGCTATAAAGGGCATTCTAAATCAGATAAGCTTGTTTACCGTTCAGAAGAAGAATGCCGCTATTGGATGGAAAATCACGATCCGATTTTACGGATGGAAAACTATTTATTAAAAGAGAAAGCAGCTAGTCTAGCTGAATTACGCGGGATTCAAGCTTCGGTGCAAAAGGAGACGGATGAGATGATTCGTTCAGTAGCAGCAGATCCAGAGCCTGACTTGAATGAGTTATGGCAAGACGTCTATCAGGAAGGAACGATTGGAAAATGAGAGAGATAACCTATCTTGATGCTGTCAATGAAGCGTTGGATGAAGCGTTAGCGCTGGATGAAACAGTATTTCTTCTGGGAGAAGACATTGGCGTATACGGTGGCGGATTTGGAGCGACCAAGGGACTTCAGGAAAAATACGGACCTGAACGAGTGCGGGATACACCTATTTCTGAGAGTGCCATCGCAGGAGCCGCTGTCGGTGCTGCAATGACTGGCATGCGTCCAGTAATGGAGCTGCAGTTCTCTGATTTCATCACAGTGGCAATTGATCAGCTGGTCAATCAGGCTGCTAAAATTCATTATATGTATGGCGGTAAAGCCTCTGTACCTATGGTGATGAGGACAGCAGGCGGTTCAGGTACAGGAGCGGCAGCACAACACTCGCAAAGTCTGGAAAACTGGATGGCACATATTCCTGGCTTAAAAGTGATTCAGCCTTCTAATGCGTATGATGCAAAAGGACTGCTTCACGCAGCGATTGAAGACAATAATCCAGTGATGTTTTATGAACATAAATTATTGTATAAAACAGCCATGGCTGTGCCAAAACAAAAGTACAGCCTGCCGATTGGCGTAGCAGATGTTAAGAGGCAAGGACAGGATGTGACTGTAGTTGCAACAGGAATCATGGTGGATAAGGCCCTGACAGCCGCAGAACAGCTGGCTAAGGAAGGGATTCAAATCGAGGTCGTTGATCCGAGAACTTTGGTACCATTGGATAAAGAAACGATTCTTTCTTCAGTTATGAAAACACGCCGTGTACTGGTTGTAACAGAGGCTGTGAAAAACAGCGGTTTTAGTGCGGAACTCACCGCCGTTATTGCCGAGTCAAAAATCAGCCGTGAGTTGCTTTATCCTATTGTCCGCTTAGGCGGCGAGTTTGTGCCAATGCCTGCACAGCAGAAGCTGGAACAAAGAGCTGTTCCCCAAGTGGAAACCTTGGTAAATGAAATTCAGAAAATGATGAAGGAAAGCGGCGGAATCGAATGAAACTTAGTGAAGACCGCAGGAAACTGTTGAAGATTGTCACGCTGTATTATGATTCTGGTTTAACGCAAGCGGAGATTGCAAAAAAGATGGCAATCTCACGACCGGTTATTTCTAAAATGCTGCAGCAGGCAAGAGAAGAGGGAATGATAAAAATCTCAATTCGAGATGATTCTGCCTATGCTGTCAAGCTTAGTTTGAAGCTGGAGGAATACTACGGCTTGGATGAGGTTATTGTGGTGCCGGATAACGAATACACTCCTGCACTTAAAATAAAGCAGAAGGTTAGTGAAGCAGCCGCTGATTATCTGGGAAGCATCTTGACAGAGCACATGTCGATTGGGCTGTCTTGGGGAACGACGCTGGCAGATATGATTGATGCGCTGCCCTTCTATTCTTTTCCTACAGTGAACGTTTGTCCACTAGTTGGAGGTGTCTCCAGCGAGCATTTATACTATGACACCAATCACTTGGCTTTCCAGCTATCGGAAAAGCTGAACAGCCGCTGTCAGTATGCCTATATCCCGGCTTTAGCAGAAAGCAGAGAACTGGCAGAAAGTCTGAATCAGAGCAGGCTGCTGAACACCGCAATGGATTTTGCCAAAAAAGTAGACTTGGCGATTATCGGTGTGGGCAATCCGATTAAGCATTCTACTTGGAATCAGCTGGGATATTTCACCAAAGAGGATATCAATAAGATAACAGAAGACGGCGTCAAGGGAGATGCAGTAGCCTCCTTATTTGACAAAAATGGTCAGACAGTGAACAATACTATTAGCGAGCGGATGCTTGGCATCAAGGTCGAGGATTTGGCTAATATTTCTCGGGTGATGGTCATCGGAAGCGGAAAGGAAAAAGCCGAGAGTATTCGTCCTTTGTTAATCGGAAACTACTGTTCAATATTAGTAACTAATCAGACCACCGCTGAATTACTGTTGTCGTAGAGAAAAAGTTGCATTTTACTTTGTTCTGGTTATAAAATAAATATACGCATAAAATGATTGATTTTATAAAATTTAGAGATTAAGGTGTTTCTTGTGTAAAGAACTAAGTGGGCTGAAGCTAGAGTCTATCAGTTTGAAAGCACGCTTTAGTAAGGCAGATAAGCAAGTTCAAGAGTCTCAAACCTATCTGCTTAAGAAATAATATGCTTAATCATCGTACTGGAGGAGTGTTTCTTATGGATTTAAAGCAAGGAACAGATATTTCGATTCAATTGAAAACAGAGGTAACCCAGGAAGGGGAAAAAAAGAATTTTTACTTTGATTTAACTGGTCAAATGGTTAAAATTGGTGATACGCTTTATATCCGTTATAAGGAAGAACAAGAGGATGGCGAGCAAGTCCCTGTGACAATCAAAGTAGAACCAGATGGCAAAATCCAGCTGATTCGCGCTGGAGACTTGCGCATGCGTTTGAAATTCGGCTATCGTGAACATTTAGAAACAGCTTATCGTACCCCGTACGGACTATTCCAAATTACGACTTATACGCATAATTTGAGGTTCAGCTTAAAGGACCAGCCAATTTCCGGTTCAATTGTTATTGACTATGATTTATCTTCTCAAAATGCAAAAATTGGCGAGTATCATTTAGAATTGGAATTTACTGCGTAATTCTTAAAGAATCAATTGCTTTTTTTTGCTTGTTTTTGTATGATAAAGAGTAGACTGTGAAAGGACGTGTACCGCTTGGAAATTAATGTATTTGAAGGATTGAATAAAAACGAGTTGTCCATGATTGAAGTTGCTCACGCAATTTTGGAACAAAAAGGAGATGTCATGGATTTTTCCGACTTGGCTAATGAAATCCAAAACTATCTTGAAAAGTCTGATAGCGATATTCGTGATTCTCTTGCGCAATTTTATACTGACTTGAATATTGATGGAAGTTTCATCTCTCTAGGCGACAACCAATGGGGTCTTCGTTCATGGTATCCAATTGATTCAATCGATGAAGAAGTAACACATGGCTTGGATGAAGATGAGGAAGATAAACCACGTCGTAGAAAACGCAAGAAAGTCAATGCATTTATCATGGATACAAATGATGAAGATGCCATCGACTATAATGATGACGATCCGGAAGATGCGGAATTAACTGCAGATGACGATGATGATATCGATATTTTATATGAGGATGAAGAAGAAGAGGACGATGAAGAAATCAAAGCCTACAATAGTGATCTTCAGGAAATCGGAGCGGATGAGGATGCAGATGATGACTTATCCAGTATTGAAGAAGATCTGACAATCATCGATGATGAAGATGTAGACAGTGATTTTGATGATGAGGAAGAAGACGAATATCCTGAAGAGGAAGAATAAAGCGAAGTTAGATGTTTATTCTTTACTTGAAGGACGTTTCGACTTGTCGCTTGTGGATGATTGAGTTTTATTCATACGCTAAATAGTAGTATCGTTTATTCAGCTTTTAAGGACTGGAGCATAGTCAGCATGACTATTGTTCTAGTCTTTTTTTAGCAAAACGAGGTTTAAAAGAGCGGGCGTTTATAATAAAAAAATAAATAGTTGCATTTTCCTATTTATATTATATAATTTCTTATATAGAAAGGGTGAGGCTGATGAGCGAAGCGAAACCTTATGGAACTGTACTGATTAAAGCGGCAAAAATTATGGATTATCTGGCAGAAAATCCCAATCACTCACTGCAGGAAATTGCCAAAAATACTGAAATGACAGCTTCAACAACAATCAAAATATTAGATACCCTAGTGCTGATTGGTTATGTTCAGAAAAATGAAGATAAAAGCTATCGTCTAGGTTCTAAGCTGATACGCTATGCAAACCAAAGATTGGAGCAGCTGGATCTGGCAGAAATCACTTTGCCTTATCTTGAAAAGCTGCAGGCGACAATTGATGAAACGATTCATTTAGGGATACTAAATGATAATGAGATATTATATATCAACAAGCTGGAGCCTAAGCATCAAACGATTCGCATGTCTTCTAAAGTCGGGATTACTCGTCCGTTGTACAGCTCAGCAATGGGGAAAGCAGTACTGGCGAAATTTTCCGATGAGGACTTTCAAAGCTATTTGTCTGATCATGTACTGACGCCATATACGGAAAATACAATTACTAATCCTTTAAGATTAGTGAAAGAGCTGGATGAGGTTCGGCGTTCAGGTATCGCTTTTGATGATGAAGAAATGGAAATGGATATTTTTTGTATTGGTGCTTCTCTTGAAAAGGAGCAGCAGATTATCGGAGCCTTCAGTGTTAGTATGCCGAAATACCGCTTAAATGAAGAAGCAAAACAAATGATTATTCAAGCAGTTTTACAAACAAAGGATGCCTTGGAGCGAGTGTTAAAAGGAAAATAGAGTATAGAGAGGGAGAGACGTCAAAATCTCCCTCTCTATTTTATTGTTTTTAAGCAGCTGTAAAATAGCGGGATAAAAATTTTTTATAAGAAATCTGTATAAAAAACGTTTGCATTTTCTTTTTTTCTATGTATAATGAAAGTAAGAATTTCCTAATAATAAAATATAATTTCCAAATAAGAAAAGAGTGGTTGTTTTGAAAAGAGTTAACATTCTTCAACGTTTAGAAAATGCAGGTGTAATTGCTGTTGTTCGAGGAAAGACAAAAGAAGAAGCAATTAAAGCAAGTCACGCAATTGTCAAAGGTGGTATGTACGGTTTGGAGCTGACCTTTACTGTTCCACGTGCAGATGAAGTGATTAGAGAGCTGTCAGACCATTATAAGGATTCGCCAAAGGTTGTGATTGGAGCTGGAACGGTTCTTGATGCGGTAACTGCCCGCTTGGCAATCATGGCTGGAGCTGACTATATTGTAAGCCCCTCTTTTGACCGCGAGACTGCAGAAATCTGTAATCTTTATCAAATCCCTTATTTGCCAGGCTGCATGACAATTACCGAAATGAAGGAAGCCCTGAAGAGCGGTGTAGATATTATCAAGCTGTTTCCTGGAAGTGCTTATGGACCGAGTATCATTTCTGCATTTAAGGCACCAATGCCTCATCTTAATATCATGCCGACAGGCGGAGTTAGTCTTGAGAATATGGCAGACTGGTTTAAGGCTGGAGTAGTGACAGTAGGGGTTGGCGGTAATTTGCTGGCACCAGCTGCGACAGGTGATTTTGAAAAGGTAACAGAAGTTGCTGCTGAGTATATGGCGAAATATCACGAAATCAAAGGAGCATAGCTATGGGAAAAGTTGTAACCCTAGGAGAAATCATGCTGCGCTTGTCTACTGATGGTGGGATTCGCATCGCACAAAGCGAAGGATTTTCTGCTCATTATGGTGGCGGAGAAGCGAATGTTGCTGTTTCATTGGCTAATTATGGACATCAGGTTTCATTTGCCAGCAAAGTTCCGGCAAATGGACTGGGTGAAGCAGTAAAAAAACACCTTAATCGTTATGGAGTAGATACCTCGGCATTACTGAGCGGTGGTGCCCGACTGGGAACCTACTACTTAGAATCAGGAGCAGGAGAACGGGCTGCCAGTGTGATTTACGATCGTGCCGGGTCGAGCTTCGCAACGATGGAAACCAGTGAATGGGATTTGCAGAAATTGTTTGATGGTGTAGACATTTTTCATGTATCAGGCATTACGCCTGCACTTTCTGATTCATGGAAGCAATTAACTCTTGAACTAATTACTAGTGCTAAAAATGCTGGTTGTAAAATTAGCTTTGATGTGAATTATCGAGGAAAGCTGTGGAGCAGAGAAGAAGCTGGTGAAACGATTCGTCAAATCCTGCCATATGTAGATTATTGTTCTGCCGGGAATCTGGATGCTCAGCATTTTCTGGAAATTCCAGCATATGATAAAACTGCTGATGAGGAAGAAACCATTTACTACTATCGAAGTATGCAGGAAAAATATCCCAACATTTCTGTTTTTTATTCCACCAGACGAAAAGTCCATTCAGCAAGTGCCAACGAGTTGATAGGAACTCTTTGGGCAGCTGGAACCTACTATGAATCCCAATGCCACCAAATCAATCCAATTATCGATCGGGTTGGTGGAGGAGATGCTTTTGCAGGCGGGGTTCTCCATGGGCTGCTAAGCAGCTACGACTATCAGCAGGTGATTCGTTTTGCTACAGCTGCTTCAGCATTGAAGCATACGGTTCACGGCGACTGCAATCAATTTAGCTGTGAAGAGGTTGAAAGCTTTCTTGCGGCAGGTTCAGGTAAAATTGTTCGATAAAATAACTAAGCATTTTTTCTTTCAAAAGATTGAATGCTGCTAATTAAAGGAAGGAGCATGAAACATGCAAAATATGGAAACTCGTTATACTCATAGCCCGGAGGATATTCGTCATTATTCTACTGAACAGCTGAGAGATGAATTTTTAGTAGAGAAGGTGTTTGTTCCTGGTGAAATCAGTCTGACTTATACCCATAATGACCGAATGATTTTTGGTGGAGTAACGCCAACGAATGCAGCTTTGGAAATTAAACTGGATAAAGAGCTAGGCGTGGATTATTTTCTTGAACGCCGTGAATTAGGGGTAATCAATATTGGCGGACCAGGTTTTATTGAAATCGATGGCGCAAAAGAATCAATGAAGAAACAAGATGGCTATTATATTGGAAAAGAAACTCGCCATGTTGTCTTTTCTTCTGAGGATGCTGCCAATCCTGCAAAATTCTATATCAGCTGTGTACCGGCACATCACAAATATCCTAATGTGAAAATTAGTATTGATGACATTAAACCAATGGAAACTGGTGAGCCGCTAACACTAAATGAACGTAAAATTTATCAATACATTCACCCAAATGTCTGCGAAAGCTGTCAGCTTCAAATGGGGTATACGATTTTAGAACCAGGTAGTTCTTGGAATACAATGCCGTGTCATACCCATGAAAGACGGATGGAAGCTTATGTGTATTTTGATATGGAGCAGGACACACGTGTCTTTCATATGATGGGCAAACCAGATGAAACAAAACATTTAGTGATGGACAATGAGCAGGCAGCAATTTCACCAAGCTGGTCTATTCATTCTGGTGTTGGAACTAGTAACTATTCATTTATTTGGGCAATGTGTGGCGAAAATATCACATATACTGACATGGATATGGTGCCGATGGATCAATTAAAATAGTCAACTGGCTGCTAAAGCAATGTATTTAAAGTTTTAAACAGATAGAAATAATGGAGCACTTAGTTTGCTCCCTTTAATAAAAAAGAAAAGAGGCAGATGAAATTATGGATTTTAAGATGGACAGCTTCAGATTAGATGGGAAAATTGCTTTAGTTACTGGGGCAGTATATGGTATCGGGTTTGAGATTGCCAGCTCTTTAGCTGCAGCAGGTGCTACAATCGTGTTTAACAATATTGATGAAAAATCAGTTAATGACGGGATTGAAAATTATAAAAAAGTCGGAATCGATGCAAAAGGTTATGTTTGCGATGTAACCAATGAAGAACAGGTTCAGGCAATGGTTAAACAAATTAAAGAAGAAGTTGGCGTTATCGATATTCTGGTAAACAACGCTGGTATCATTAAGCGTACACCAATGCATGAAATGGAAGCTGCAGATTTTCGTCAAGTCATTGATATTGATTTGAATGGTCCTTTCATTATGTCTAAAGCTGTTCTTCCAGGAATGATGGAGCAAAACAGCGGCAAGATTATCAACATCTGCTCAATGATGAGTGAGTTAGGTCGGGAAACAGTTAGTGCGTATGCAGCTGCTAAAGGCGGCCTGAAAATGTTGACAAAGAATATTGCTTCTGAGTATGGTGAGTATAATATTCAATGTAACGGCATTGGTCCAGGCTATATTGCAACACCGCAAACAGCACCGTTGCGTGAGGAGCAAGCGGATGGTTCTCGTCATCCTTTCGACCAATTTATCGTTGGCCGGACGCCGGCAGCTCGCTGGGGTACACCAGATGATCTTGCGGGGCCTGCTGTATTCCTAGCATCGAAAGCCTCTGACTTTGTTAACGGACACATTTTGTATGTAGACGGCGGTATTCTAGCTTACATTGGTAAACAACCATAATCAGCTTTTAATCACCTAAGTAAAAGAAAATATGTATGAATGGTTTTCTAAGTAATATGTTTCTGAAACTAAAAAAATTCCTAAGTAAATAAAATCGACAGAGCTGTCCTTTCATATGCGTGAATGAAGGGAATAAACAGCTCTGTTTTTTTATAGAACTACTCCTTTAGATAGATATTCTGTCTAAAAAAGAGCAGCAGCAGTAAATTTTTTATCCATTAAGAAGCTAAGTAAACGTATAAATGAAGAAACAGACTCCACAACAAAATAAAAGGGATTCACAGAAATCTGAGCAATCATTTCTATGAATTCTTTTTATTTATCTAAAACGATCCTTCCTATTCACAGAGACTTTCATATATGCCGAAAGCAATCTCTTGTTTTAACCTTAATTATGCTTGATGATGATCAAAAAACACAACTTCCTGAGTATGATGCTTTTTCAAAAATTCTTTTGGTGTCATACCAAATTCTTTTTTGAAGCATTTAAGAAAATGAGGATAAGATTTGAAGCCGCACTGCAGATAAATCTCATTAGAATTCTTATAAGTCACTAACAATTGCTTGGCATAGAGCAATTTCTTTTTTAAGACATAATTATGAAAGGTGAAACCTGTGCTGCTTTTAAAGGTACGGGAAATATAATATTTACTGACAAAAAATTCTTTTGCTACATCGTCCAAGGTTAGAGGCTCGCTGAGATTTTCTGAGACATAATTCATTAAGTCTTCAATCAAGGTATTCTCCGTGGCCTGTTTTGGTTGAACCTCTTTTTCCTCATTCATTACCAGCTTGTTCAAATAAACGAGAAAGTTTACAAACTGTTGTTCATACATTAAATCTAATCCATATTCTTTCTTATCTGCTGGTGCTTCAATCAGTGAAAGATAATAACGCAGCTTTTCCGGATCAGTCTGAATAATTTTGCTCTTTGTACGGCCAGTTGGATGAAAACAGCGCTCCAAATTCGTATATTTACTAGAGCGTTTTTTTAGAAAGCTTGGCGTAATAAACATATAAACTCTTTCAAAAAAATCAGAGTTCTGTTTGACGATGCGGTGAAGGTCCAGGTTATGGATAAAAATTACCGAACCTGGTTTTAAAAGATACTGTTGACCATCCAAATAAAATTCGGCTGTACCCATTAAGGTACAATGAATCTCATAAAAATCATGGTAATGATAAAGCGTTTTCTCTTGGATGACAAAATCCTTAACATGAAAGACTTCATAGTCATTGGAAATCATCGAATTTACTAGTGAAGTATTGAGCAATTTAGAGTCTGTCAAAATGAACTCCCCCTTATTTCAAAAATGTATCCGCTTCTATAATACACTAAAAATACACTGAAAAGGCTTTATATGCAATTTTTGACAGTAATTTAGCAATTTTTATTATATAAATAATTTTACTGACTTGTTAAACTAAGTACATACCTAGTGTTGAAAGCGCTTTGAAAAAACTCGAGTAATAATAGAATAAAGAATCGAAAAGGAGTTAATGCAGCGATGATTATTAAACAGGAATTATTTGTACCGAAAGAAACGGTTGAAGAAAAAATTGATTTGATGATTGAAAATCTGACAACTATTAAAGATAACAGTGGAGAATTCCTATTGGATTTTGATGGATTGAAGGTTGACGATAAGAGCTGGACAATTTGGAACTGGCCTCAAGGTGTCGGTTTGTATGGGATGTATAAGAACTATCGGATTACTAAAAATGAAAAGGCTTTACAAGTTGTAAATGATTGGTTTGATGCCCGCATGAAAGAAGGAGCACCGCCTAAAAATGTCAACACAATGGCTCCGCTGCTGACGATGGCTTATCTCTATGAGGATACGAAAGATCCTAAATACGTTCCTTACTTGGAGCAATGGGCGGAATGGGTCATGCATGATATGCCTAGAACAAACGAAAACGGACTGCAGCATGCGACTTATGGTCCCCCAAATACTAATCAGCTTTGGGATGATACGTTGATGATGACTGTTCTGCCGCTGGCGAAAATTGGTAAGCTCTTAAATCGCCCTCATTATTTGGAAGAGGCAAGGCACCAGTTTCTGATTCACATCAAATATTTGATGGATAAAAAGACTGGCCTTTGGTATCACGGATGGACTTTTGAAGGCAATCATAACTATGCCGAAGCATTGTGGGCCAGAGGTAACTGCTGGATTACGATTGCAATTCCTGAAATTATTGAAATTTTAGAGCTTCCTGAAGGAGATGGATTAAGAGCCTTCCTAATTAATACACTAAACGCTCAGGTAGCATCTCTTGCAGACTACCAGCATGAGTCAGGACTGTGGCATACATTGCTGAATGATCCTGATTCGTATCTGGAATCCTCTGCGACTGCCGGCTTTGCATATGGTATTTTGAAAGCTGTTCATAAACGCTATATCAGCAGTGACTATGAAGCGGTTGCTTATAAAGCGATGGCTGGTCTATTAGAAGAGATTGATGAAAAAGGAGAAGTTCAGCATGTTTCAATCGGAACAGGGATGGGTGATGATTTGGACTTCTACCGCAACATTGGTATGACAGCAATGCCTTATGGACAGTCATTGACGATTCTGTGTCTGACAGAACTGCTTGTTTCTTATTGCTAAAAACAGGAGGAAAAATGATGAAAATGAAACATCTTATTACGGGGCTGCTGCTGTCAACAGCTGGTCTGATAGCATTAAGCGGCTGTAGTCAATCCGAAGCAGCTGACGATGGAAAGGTTGTGCTGCGGTATGCTTATGCCAGTAACAGCCAGCCGGTTATCGATTCTATGCAGGAATTTGGCCGCTTAGTTGAAGAAAAAACAAACGGAGAAGTAAGTATTGAGTATTTTCCCGATGGCCAGCTAGGTGGGGAAACTGAGCTGATTGAACTGACTCAAACGGGCGGAATTGATTTTACAAAGGTTAGCGGTTCTGCACTGGAAAGCTTTTCAAAGGATTATTCAATCTTTGCTGTACCTTACATCTTTGATAATGAAGAGCACTTTTTTGAAGTGATGGAGAATCAGGAAATCATGGATGAGATTTATCACTCAACTGAAGACTTAGGATTCATTGGTCTAACCTACTATGACTCTGGTCAGCGAAGCTTTTATATGACAGGCGGTCCTGTGAATACACCTGAGGATTTAAAAGGGAAAAAGATTCGAGTGATGCAAAGTGAAACAGCGATTAAGATGGTGGAGCTCTTAGGCGGATCACCCGTTCCTATGGGCAGTTCGGAAGTTTATACTTCATTGCAGTCAAACTTAATTAATGGCGCCGAAAATAATGAGTTCGTACTATATACGGCAGGACACGGCGGCGTTGCGAAGTATTACTCTTATGATGAGCATACTCGCGTACCGGATATTGTAATCATGAATGATGATGTGAAAGAACGTCTTACAGATGCGCAGTATGAAGCAGTTGTTGAGGCTGCTAAAGAATCCACTGAATTTGAAAAAGAAGTATTTAAAAAGGCGGTTGAGGAAGAGAAAAAAATTGCCGAGGAAGAGTATGGTGTGGTTTATAACGATGTAGACAGTGCGCCTTTCCAGGAAGCCGTTCAGCCGCTTCATGATCAATTCAAAAATGATAAAAACTACAGCGATTTATACGAGAAAATTCGTGCTGTAGCAGACGAAATGAACTAGGAGGTCACTATGAAAACGGTAAGGAATATTTTAGATAAATGTTTAGAGGTTTTCGGAGCTGTGCTGCTGGCAGTTATGATTTTAGTCGTTCTCTATCAAGTATTTGCCAGAACTGTACTGAATAATCCTAATACAATTACCGAAGAGTTTGTTCGATTTGGTCTAGTTTGGCTGTCGATGCTGGCCTCTGCTTATGTAGTGGGAAAAAGAAGTCATTTAGCAGTAACGCTGCTAAGTGATCATTTGAAGGGCGGCAACAAACGTCTTTTAGAAATTGTTGTACAAATTTTATTCTTGTTGTTTGCTGCAGTTATCATGGTATTCGGCGGCTGGAAAGCTGTAACAGTAACTATGGGACAAATTTCGCCATCGCTTTCTATTCCGATGGGCTATGTCTATCTGGCAGTTCCAATATCGGGAGTGATTATGTTTATTTACAGCTTATTGAATCTACTGGAAAAACCAGTAGAAGAAAGTGTTCAGGAGGGGGAATAAAAGATGGCGTTGGAAGCTGGTTTAATACTATTTATCGTTTTTGCCATACTGCTGATATTAGGAATGCCGATTGCAATCAGTATCGCCGTTTCTTCTATAGCCACATTATTGTTAGTTGTTCCATTTGATATTGCAGTATTTACTTCTGCTCAAAAAATGGTGTCCAGTCTAAATAGCTTTTCGTTGGTCGCAATACCGTTCTTTGTTCTCTCGGGAATTATTATGAATGGTGGCGGAATAGCGGAAAAGCTCGTTAATTTTGCCATGTTGTTTGTCGGTCGGGTGCCAGGAGGTTTAGCACATACGAATGTTTTAGGGAATGCGTTGTTCGGTTCAATGTCAAGCTCAGCGATTGCTGCTTCAACAGCCATTGGCGGAGTGTTGATTCCTCAGCAGGTAAAGGCTGGGTATGACCGGAAGTTTGCAACAGCAGTGAACATTGCTTCTGCACCAACAGGCATGGTTATCCCGCCCAGTACAGCATTTATCATGTATTCACTGGTTGCCAGTGGTGCATCGATTTCCTCATTGTTTCTCGGCGGTTATCTGGTAGGTGCTCTATGGTGCATCGGAATTATGATTGTTGCATTTATCCATGCTAAGAAAAACAACTATAAAACAGTTACTCGTTCTGAAATTGGAGCAGTTGGCACAGTGCTGAAAGAAGCGCTGCCAAGTGTGATGCTGATTGTTATTATTATCGGCGGAATCCTAACAGGTTTGTTTACAGCAATCGAAGCGTCAGCAATTGCGGTTGCCTATTCATTACTCATTGCGATGTTTTTCTACAAAACAGTAACGGTGAAAGACATTCCTAAAATGCTAAAGGATGCGGTGTTAACAACAGGAACGATTGCTTTCTTATTGGCAACATCTTCAATGATGTCTTTTGCAATGGCTTTTACCGGCATTCCTCAAGCAATTAGTGCAGCGATTTTAGGTCTGACAACAAATAAACTGTTAGTACTGCTGCTGGTAAATATTGTATTGTTATTAGTTGGAATGTTTATGGATGTAGGTCCGGCAATCTTGATTTTCACACCAATTTTTCTGCCGGTTGTAACCAGTGTTGGCGTAGATCCTGTTCATTTTGGACTTTTTGCCATCATGAATCTGTGTGTCGGCTCAATCACACCGCCTGTAGGAACCGGCCTGTATGTTGGAGCCAGTGTCGGCGGGGTTAAGGCTGAAAAAATGCTCAAGCCGCTTATTCCATTTTATCTAGCAATTTTAGCGGTACTCTTCTTGATTACCTATTTCCCGCAAGTTGTTATGTGGCTGCCAAATCTCGCTTCTTAATCACATTCACCACTGTTTATCTAATTAATCACCCCAAATTTTTGATTGGATAAACCAACAAACAACCAGAGAAGGCAGTTTTTATAGATTGAAGGGGGGAGCAAGCATTATCTGAATTGTAAAATAAGCAAAGGTTTGGACAGGAGTATTAGGATATGGAGAGTAAAAAAACAAGAAACGCTGCGTGGGAATCGAGTAGCGGATGATTGAGACTTATGTAGAGCTTTTCATATTTTCAATAGGACTCGATTTTTTTCCAAAGAGTCTGCTTCTGAAATACTGTTTTAGGGGATGGCGACATGCAACTGTCACATCCTCTGTTTCTTATTTATAGCAGTGGACAATTTAAAATAATGCCCGCTGGTTATTTTCTGGGTAACACGAATTTTATTTTACGTGTGATGCAAGGCTTTCAAGTATATGAAGCAATCAATAAAAGAATTTACTAATAAAGTGAGGGTACTAATTTGTATAATTTAACAGTTCGAGGCCATGATTTAACAGGAGGGTACTCTATAACAGATTTGCCGGCAAAAATTAAAGAAGCTGGCATAGAAAATGTTCAACTGGCATTAGGTATGTCGTTTCCGAAATTAGCAAGCGGCAAGGAAAACTTATCTCCAGGATTTGGAACATTTATAAAAAATGAATTTATGAAAAGTGGTGTTCAAATTGCCATTTTGAGCTGCTATATCAATATGATTCATCCTAATCAAGATACAAGGGAGGAGCTTCTGCAGAAATTTGAAGCTTACGTACAGTATGCAAAATACTTTGGTGCTTCTATGGTAGCTTCTGAAACTGGGAATGTCTTACCAGAAATTGTCTTTACGGAACAGAATTTTACAGAAGAAGCTTTTGAATTAGCCGTTGAATCGATTCAGCGGCTGGTGAAGTGTGGAGAAAAGTACGGTATTTTAGTAGGAATCGAGCCGGGTTTAAACCATCCGATTTACTCTGTTGAGCGTATGAATCAGCTGATACAACGAATTGATTCTGATTATTTGGGTGTTGTTTTGGATGCGACCAATTTGATTACCGCTGCAAACTATCAGCAGCAAACCACTATTTTAAAACAGGCATTTGAGCTGTTTGGTGAAAAAATTGCTGCAATTCACCTGAAAGATTTTGTTATTGAAGCTGGAAAGGTTATTCCAGCAGCTGTAGGAGAAGGCTTGATGGACATCGAAGGGATGTTGGAGATTATTAATACTCATAAACCTTTGATAAATATTGTTTTGGAAGAAACAAAAAATGAGAAAATCAGTAGAGCTAGAGAATTAATAGCCAAATTTAAATAAATTACAGTGTAATCAAGTAATAAAGTCTCTTCAAAAATATCTAGGGACTAGATCAGATAAACGTTTTTAATAGTAGTCGATTTATTTTGGCAAAAAAGAAAGTTCATAGAGAAGTCTAATGTAAAAAATTATAGCTCAGCATTAGACGAACGAACTTCCGACCCAGGACATACTCATGAAGGAAAAAGAAAGTGAGAAAATTGAAAGAATCTGTTTTCCTGTTGGTAGTAATGAACTAGACTGAAACTATCAATTCAATGTAGAAGGGCACTTTTTTCATGAAGGTCCTCTTTGTTTTTCATCTCAAGTCACTGATTCTCGTCAAGCACGCAAGGTGGTTCATTCATTATCAGCTAGTGTGATGATTGTTTTTTTGCTACTTGGTAAATTGTAACGAATGGGAAGAAAGTCATTTTTTCGCTTTGCGTAATAAAACGATTTTGAAACACTTTATTAGTTTGGAAAATGGTGTTCCTTCAAAAGACACCATTTGTCGAGTCATGGGAATGATTTATCTCTATCGAGTACAGGATTGTCTCCAATAGGAAGGAGCCAGTAAAGAATTGAAGCAGCTGTAGAAGCAATAGGGAATTACTCGCTGTTAGTATAAGGAATACAGCGAGTTTGACGCTATTTAGGAATGGAATAGGCACGATTTTAGCTGAGTCGCTTCCGGCTAGCTGTTTCAATTCATTAGTGCGGTCTCCGGATTTCTGTTTTGCCCTTGACTAAGTATCTATAATCAAGAGAGTTAGTTTCATACTTTTGTCGTACTTCCAACTGGAACCTCGTTTACTTTAAAAATAGCCTATGCTATATTAATTTTATAAAGAGGTTCTTGTTATCGAGTTGGAGGAGTAAAAATGAAAAAGAAAAATAGTGTGGGAAAAAGAAAAAAAGATGAAACCGGCAATTTTTTTTTCGGAATTATTCTTTTAGGGATTGGTTTGTTTATGCTGTTTAACCGAGTCTATGTAAGTTCTTCTTGGTATAGCACGAACTTTTTCAGATTTGGCCGGTATGGTTTTTCTAACGGATTGGTAGTTATTCCGCTAATTGCCGGGATTGTTTTGTTTTTCTATAATATGAAATCGGTGATAGCTAAGCTATTGATGGGTTTAGGTGTTGTTCTAATCGTCTTTAGTATTATTACTAGCGTGCATATTCGCTTAATGGCAACACCGCTTTATGTTTATATCTTGATTATGGTATTGATAGGTGCTGGTGGAGGAATGACCTTAAAGGCTTTAATGAATGAAAGAAAATAAGTGTATTAGTTTGAATAACTGTTTTACATCAAAGCTGCTTGTAAGACTAAAAATTAAATAACAGCGTAGAGCTTAAAACAAAAATCCGATTTTGTTTTAAGCTCTTTTTTGATTAAAAGAAACGATATGAGTCATCTAGGTGGCTGATTGAAAGTAACTGATTCTTTCTACCTTGTCAGTGTGACTGGAAAGATACCTTCCTCTAATACTGCGAAAAATAAGAACCTTAAATAATAGAGAAACTGGTAAAGCATTTAACGCTAGCCGATTTTTCTGTAGCTACTGGGGGAAAGACCAGTTCTTTTTTTAAACAAACGACTGAAATAAGCAAAGTTTTCCAAGCCAACTTCCATTGCAATTTCTTTGATGGACTGCTTGGAATAGCGAAGTAAATCTTTCGCATAAGAGATTTTCTTATTAATCTGATAGCTAATAGGCGGTTGGCCAATATAGCGGGAAAAATCTTTGTTCAACTGGTATTTGTTGACATGAAATAGCTTTTCCAGCTGTTCCATGGAAATGAACTCTTTAAAATACTGATCCAGAAAATCCTTCATAGCAAGTACGTGATCAGGAATTTCTTCATAGGTAAAATCCAGTTGATTTTTCTGAAGCAAAAGCTCGTTTAACAGCTGATGAAGTAAAACCGAAACCTGATAATCCGTCTGGGCGTGCTGATTTTCTTGTATTAGCAGCATCTGATTGATAATCAAATGAATAGGATTAGTTAGTGTGGTCATTTCTGTGTGAAAAACATTTGTGCCATTTTTCATAAATTCCTGATAGAAGGCCTCTGCATTTCCGCCAAAAAAATGAATCCAATCCATTTCCCAAGGTTCGTCGCTGGTTGTCTGATAGTGCTGATACTCACGGCAGTCGATAAAGAAAACGTCACCCTTTTTCAAAATATAATGTTGATTCTTATAGATTAGTTTTCCTTCCCCAGAATGTGTAAATTTGACTAAAAAAGACGGGAGATTTGCTCGTTCAGTAAAGTAGGGCTGATGAGCCTTAAAGTGACCGATTTCTTGAATATAATAGAAGAGCTCGCGGCTTTTCTGATCAGGTGTATTAATGTATCGAGTAGAGTCAGGGCTCCATGAATGATTCGCATTTTCCCAATAGGACATAGCTAATTTCCCTCCTTTAAATGTATATACCAAGATAGTGCAATTATATATCAAAATTGTGTGATGTAAAAGAATTGATTTGATACTATTATTACTTTGTAAACAAATAAATAAACTATTTTTGCTAAAAATGACATCGCTTTATTTTTATATCAAAAAAGTGTAATAGAAGGTGGAAGAATGAAAGAAGCATATATTGCCGTCGATATTGGTGCTTCCAGCGGTCGGCTGATGAAAAGTAATTATGAGCTAGATGATCGGATTACTTTAGAAGAGGTTCATCGCTTTAAAAATGGCTTTTCCCAAAAAGATGGGCATGATCGCTGGGAAATCAACCGTCTGATAGAGGAAATAATTAACGGGTTGGAAAAAGTCAAACAATCCGGTATAGAGAAATGCTATGTGGGAATTGATACTTGGGCGGTTGATTATTGTTTAATTGATAAGCACGGCTGCTTAAAAGAGGCGCCTATTTCTTATCGGGATGATCGGACGAAAGGCGCTGTACAGGAATTTACCAGACACTATTCCTTAGAAAAGCTTTATGAGAAAACCGGCATTCAGATTCAGCCCTTCAACACTATTTTTCAGCTGCTGGCAGAAGACCAGCAAAAACTGAGGGAGGCACACCAGCTGCTGCTGATTCCTGATTATATAGGCTACGTGTTTACTGGGAAGGCAGTAACAGAAAAGACAAACGCTTCAACCATGCAGCTCTTAAATCCGGAAAGCAAAAATTGGGATGGTGAATTGTTAAAGCTGGTTGGTCTTAGAGAAGAACAGCTGCCCCCATTAGTAGAAGCTGGGACAGTACTGGGTACTCTTTTGCAAGAAAAATTCCCAACAAGGGATTTGCCGGAAGCCACATTTATTACTGTAGCAACACACGACACAGCTTCTGCAGTCATCGGAACTCCAGGCTGCGGGGAAAACTGGGCATATATTAGCAGCGGTACCTGGTCTCTTCTAGGAATCGAGACAACGTTGTTTAATGTTTCCCGACAAGCATTTTTTGAAAACTACACAAATGAATGGGGCGCCCATAACACGATTCGCTTTTTGAAAAATATTATGGGAATGTGGCTGATTCAGGAGGTTGCAAGAATGCAGAAATATCAGTATAGCTATGCGGAGCTTGCCGAGCAGGCTGCTGCGGCTCCTGGATTTCAGCAGTTCATTGATGTGAATGACCCAGTATTTCTAAATCCAGATAATATGATTGAAGCATTACAAAGCTATTGCCGCAATACGAATCAAAAGGTTCCAGAAACAGCCGGCGAATTGGCCAGATGTATCTACGATAATCTAGCCCTTTGCTATGCTGTAGAGCTGGAAAAAATGGAAGGCTTGACTGGAACTGGAGAAAAAATCAATAAGCTTCATATTGTCGGGGGCGGTGCAAATAATCTATTTCTTAATCAGCTGACTGCTAATGCAGCAGGCATTCCAGTTGAAGCAGGCCCTGGCGAAGCAACAGCCATTGGCAATATTCTAATGCAGATGATTGCTACCGGAATTTTTAACAATCTTGAAGAAGCCCGCAAGGTGATTCAAAAATCCTTTGATTTTTCTATTCATCAGCCGGAGCCATTTGATAATCAAATTATTGAAGCATATAAATCTATGATAGAAGGAGCAAAAAAGTAAATGACTGATGTAAAACAACGATACGAAGATGCTAAGAAACGATATGCTGCTGTTGGTGTGGACACGGATGCAGTAATGAAGAAAATGAACGACGTAAAAATTTCCATGCATGTTTGGCAGGGGGATGATGTTAAAGGGTTTCTAAGTGACGAGGAGCTCTCCGGAGGAATATCTGTTACCGGCAACTATCCAGGGGCAGCACGTACACCGGATGAGCTGAGACAGGATTTGGAAAAAGCTTATGGACTGATTCCTGGGAATCATAAACTAAACCTGCATGCGATTTATCTTGATACAGATGAAGCAGTTGATTTAAATGAAATTGAGCCGAAGCATTTTGAAAAATGGGTCTCTTGGGCTAAAGAGCAAAAGCTGGGATTGGACTTTAACCCGACCTTTTTCTCTCATCCAATGTACAAGGATGGATTTACTCTAGCATCACCAGATAAGGAAGTTCGCGATTTTTGGATTGAACATGGAAAACGTTCAAGAAGGGTTGCTGAATATTTTGGAAAAGAGCTGGGACAGGTTTGTGTAAATAATTTCTGGGTTCCTGATGGCTTTAAAGACAACCCTATCGACCGTTTGGCGCCAAGAAGAAGATTGATGGAGTCTCTTGATGAGATTTTTTCAGAAGAGCTAAGCACAGAGTATACGCTGGATGCGGTTGAAAGCAAACTGTTCGGGATTGGTTCAGAAGCCTATACGGTTGGTTCTCATGAATTTTATATGGGCTATGGGTTAACTAGAAACAAGCTTGTCTGTTTGGATGCTGGTCATTTCCATCCAACGGAAGTGATTTCCAATAAACTGTCTTCCTTGTCTCTATTTAGTAAAGGGATTCTTCTACATGTGAGCCGTCCGATTCGCTGGGACAGTGATCATGTGGTCATTATGGACGACGAGTTACAGGAAATCGGTAGAGAGCTGGTTCGCAACGACTTGCTGCCAATAACAAATATTGGCTTGGATTTCTTTGATGCAACGATTAACCGGATAGCAGCTTGGGTGATTGGTACAAGAAATACTCAAAAAGCGATTATGAAGGCAATGCTTGAACCAACCGAAGAGCTGAAGGCTATCGAAAATTCAGGAGATTATACAACTCGTTTAGCGATGATTGAAGAACTAAAGGATTTTCCATTCGCTGATGTCTGGAATTATTACTGTGAAATAAATGGAGTACCTGTAAATTTAGACTGGCTTGCTGAAGTTAAGCAGTATGAAAAAGACGTATTGAGTCAAAGAATGACTGGTAATGGTAAAGAAAGCTGCCGTTTTTCGTAGAAAAAAGCTTATTAATGGAAAATCGAAGGAGAGACAAACAGAATGATGAAAAAAATGGATATGCTACATGCACCTTTTGTGCAGGAAATGACAAAAACTACGGCAAATCTTTACCGCTTAGGCTGGGATGAACGGAACGGAGGAAATATTTCTTATCTGCTAACAGAAGAAGAAATCCTACCCTTTCTTAATCCGGAAAATGTGCTTAGAACAATCCCAATGATTTTTGACGGCAGTAAGCTGGCGGGCAAATATTTTATCGTGACAGGTTCAGGGAAATACTTCAAGAATGTTTGCGATGCTCCTGCTGAAAACTTAGGTGTGGTGCGCGTAAGCAAGGACGGAAGTGCTGTAGAGCTCTTATGGGGTTTAGAGAACAATGCTGTACCAACCAGTGAGCTTCCCAGCCATTTCATGAGCCATATCGCTCGTTTGGAAGTTGATCCTGACAATCGGATTATCATGCACAACCATGCCAGCCATTTGTTGGCTATGAGCTTTACACATGAGCTGGATGAAAAAGCATTTACCCGCACCTTATGGCAAATGTGTACAGAATGCTTAGTTGTTTTCCCGGAAGGCGTTTCTATTATTCCTTGGCTAGTACCTGGAACCAATGAAATCGGTGAAGCAACTGCAGCAAAAATGAAAGAAACGCGCCTTGTTTTATGGCCGCAGCATGGGATTTATGGAGCTGGTAAAGATATGGATGAGGTTTTTGGATTGATTGAAACAGCGGAAAAAGCAGCGGAAATCTATACGTACGTCTGCGCGCAAGGTGGAGTGAGACAGACAATTACCGATGAAAATCTCTGGGCGTTAGCTGATGCCTTTGGTGTAGAACCAAAAGCAGGTTATTTGAAAGAAAAATAGGAGTGCTTAGATGATTAAAAAAGCAGTGAAAATGAAAGTATATCCTGATAAGCATGAAGAATATAAGCAACGGCACGATGAGCTATGGCCGGAAATGAAACAAATGCTTAAAGAATACGGCGCAGTGAGCTATTCAATCTTTTTGGATTCGGAAACAAGTACACTTTTTGCTTATCTGGAGATAAAAGATGAACTGCTGTGGGGAAAAACAGCAGCAACAGCTATTAACCGCAAATGGTGGGATTACATGGCAGATATTATGGAAACCAATCCAGATAACTCGCCAGTTGCAGAGGACCTGTTGCCAGTATTTGAATTATAATGGAATAGATTGAAGAAAAAGAGGATTCTGTTTCAGCTTCTTTTTCTTCAAGGATTTTTTGCAGCGGAAGGCATGGTAAGGGTAATTGGGAAACGTTTACTTTTGCGCAGAAATGAAGAGCTGCGGCTTGGAACCGTCTCTCTTTTAGATAAACTTGTGAAAAATAACACATGAGGAGGAAATAGGAAATGGCAAACAGAATGGTATTAAACGAAACATCGTATTTTGGAAAAGGGGCAATTGCAGAAGTGCCGGGAGAATTCCAAAAAAGAGGCTTTAAAAAAGCGGTTGTGATTACCGACAAGGACTTGGTGCAGTTTGAAGTTGCAACAAAGGTTACGGCTCTGTTGGATGAAGCAAGTATTAGCTATAGTGTCTATGACGGAATTGTTCCAAATCCTACAATTCAGAATGTCAAAGATGGCGTAGAGGCAGTCAAGGAGGCCGGAGCAGACTGCATTATTGCGATTGGCGGCGGCTCTCCTATTGATACAGCGAAAGCAATCGGGATTATTGTAAACAATCCAGAGTTCGCTGATGTCCGCAGCTTGGAGGGCGTGGCGGCAACCAAGCAGCCTTGCTTGCCTATCTTAGCCGTGCCAACCACTTCAGGTACTGCAGCGGAAGTAACAATTAACTACGTAATAACAGATGAAGAGAACCATCGTAAGTTTGTTTGTGTCGACCCTCATGATATTCCAATTGTGGCTTTTGTAGACAGTGATATGATGATGGGAATGCCGAAGGCACTGGCTGCCGCTACAGGCATGGACGCCATGACGCATGCGATTGAAGGCTATATTACCAAAGGTGCCTGGGAAATGACGGATATGCTTCATATCAAAGCGATTGAAATCATCGGTCGTTCGCTAAAAGACTCTGTCGCTGGTCATCAGGCTGGACGGGAAGCCATGGCGCTGGGACAATATATTGCCGGTATGGGCTTTTCCAATGTAGGATTGGGACTAGTTCACGGGATGGCCCATCCATTGAGTGCTTGGTATAACATTCCTCATGGTGTGGCCTGCGCTTCTTTATTGCCAACGGTTATGAAATTTAATAAGGATTTTACCGGAGAAAAGTATCGGGATATCGCCCTAGCATTAGGGATTAAAGACGCAGAAACATTGTCCATCGAAGCGGTGCGTGATGCAGCCTGTGAAGGGATTGATCAGTTGAGCAAGGATGTAGGAATCCCAGCTACCATTTCTGAACTGGGCGTGAAAGCTGAAGACATTCCACAGATTGCTGCTGATGCCTTTAAAGATGTCTGTACACCAGGCAATCCAAGAGATGCTTCAGTGGAAGAGATTATTTCTCTTTATCAAAGCCTGATGTAAGATATATGAATGAAGAAAACTCGTTGAACTTCTACTCGATAGAAGATTTCAGCGAGTTTTTTATCTGTCGACCGTCAATACTGTAAAAAGAACGGGGGATCGACAGCAGACGAAAACCTTGATATTATTGACTTCTTGTTAAAAGTGCTCTAAAATCTATAAATAAAGAGCAAAAAAAAGCGAGGTCGACAGAAATGCCCTGTTCAGCTCAGTCATAGCAAGGGCTAAACAAGAGCCGGTTTTAATCTAAACATAGTGTAATGTGAATGAAATTATCGCTCGTTACGGTGGCTATGGAGTAGACGTTTTAATCTAAACATAGTGTAATGTGAATGACGAACCTGAGACGGCTTTCTGAATACCTTCTATCGTTTTAATCTAAACATAGTGTAATGTGAATTTCATCAGCCTGAAATTCATCATATAAAACAAGTTCGAGTTTTAATCTAAACATAGTGTAATGTGAATAGCTTTTCATATTGCTTCTACAGGAAGAAAAGGACCAGTTTTAATCTAAACATAGTGTAATGTGAATAAAATCGCTAAACGCTTCGGTAAATCTGCGATTAAGTTTTAATCTAAACATAGTGTAATGTGAATACGCTCTTCTCGGAGCAGGCACTCGGCTTTATCCCTGTTTTAATCTAAACATAGTGTAATGTGAATGTTGCATGGTATGAACATGATTACACATTATTTTCGGTTTTAATCTAAACATAGTGTAATGTGAATTCGTCAAAATCAATGCCTATCTGCTCGGTTGTTGGTGTTTTAATCTAAACATAGTGTAATGTGAATATCTTTCTTTAGTTCTTTTGCTTTATTCAGCAAGTTGTTTTAATCTAAACATGGTGTAATGTGAATTGCATACATTAAGCATAGAAACGGAACAGAGTCAGGGTTTTAATCTAAACATAGTGTAATGTGAATATTGAACGTGTAGCACTTTGTGTGCCTCCTTCAAAGTTTTAATCTAAACACATTGTTGACATAAACTTGAATTCTTTATGTTTTAAAGAGCCAATATAAGATCTGTTCATTAATACTTGACCTTGAGCGATTTTGCTTGTATTATACTACTTGGGCACCTTTGAGAAGGTCAGAAATTGAACATTATCCGCTCCCTATTCTTTTTGGATAGGGGCGTTTTCTTTTTTTATTTGGTATGTCGGTGAAGATTCGTTAATTTCCTAGCTAGATATGTCTGAATAAAAGCTGTTCAATATCCTCTCCAAAATTATCATAAGAAAAGAAGGGGTTTTTGTAATTATGACAAAATATATTTTTGTTACCGGTGGCGTTGTTTCCTCAATCGGAAAAGGAATTGTAGCTGCCTCTCTCGGACGCTTACTTAAAAATCGCGGTTTAAAGGTGACGATTCAAAAATTTGATCCTTACATTAATGTGGATCCGGGAACAATGAGTCCCTATCAGCATGGAGAAGTATTCGTTACAGATGATGGTGCCGAAACAGATTTGGATTTAGGACATTATGAACGCTTTATTGATATCAATTTAAACAAGTATTCAAATGTTACCACAGGAAAAATTTATTCCGAAGTTCTTAGAAAAGAACGTAAGGGGGAGTATCTAGGGGCAACTGTTCAGGTTATTCCTCATATTACCAATGAAATCAAAGACAAGATTATGCGTGCAGCGAAAATGACCGATTCTGATATCATCATTACAGAAGTCGGCGGAACAGTAGGGGATATTGAGTCTCTGCCGTTTCTGGAAGCTTTGCGTCAGATGAAAGCTGATGTAGGAACAGACAATGTGATGTATATCCATACAACCCTAATTCCTTATCTAAAGGCTGCTGGAGAAATGAAAACCAAGCCGACACAGCATAGTGTGAAAGAACTGCGTGGTCTGGGTATCCAGCCAAATATCTTAGTCGTTAGAACGGAATTACCTGTTTCTCAAGGAACTAAAAATAAATTGGCGCAATTCTGCGATGTAGAACCGGAAGCAGTTATTGAATCAAGAGATGTAGAAACGCTTTACTCAATTCCATTGGCTTTACAAGCACAAAACATGGATCAGATTGTCTGTGACCATTTGAAGATTGATGCTCCTGCTGCAGATATGACCGAATGGCGTGCATTGGAAGAAAAAGTATTAAACCTGAAAAAGAAAACCAAAATTGCTCTTGTTGGAAAATATGTTGAACTACCAGATGCGTATATTTCAGTAGTAGAGTCCTTGAAGCATGCAGGCTTTTCATTTGATTCAGAAATTGAAATTGACTGGGTAGATTCACAAGCAGTAACGGCTGAAAATGTTGGTGAATTACTTAGCGGAGCAGATGGGATTTTGGTTCCAGGAGGCTTTGGTGATCGCGGGATTGAAGGGAAAATTGAAGCAATTCGCTATGCTCGTGAAAGTGATGTACCATTTTTAGGAATCTGTCTTGGTATGCAGATGGCTTGCGTGGAATTTGCCCGTAATGTGGTTGGCTTAGAAGATGCCGGATCAGCAGAAACCAATCCGGATATTACCAATAATATTATTGATTTAATGGCAGATCAGGAAAATGTAGAGAATCTGGGTGGAACTCTCCGCTTAGGACTGTACCCTTGCAAACTAAAAAAAGGCAGCGTCACGGCAGCGGCCTATGACAATCAAGAGGTTGTTCAGGAACGCCATCGTCACCGCTATGAATTTAACAATAAATACCGTCAGATTTTCGAAGAAAATGGTCTAGTCTTTTCTGGTGTATCTCCAGATAACCGTCTGGTTGAAATTGTTGAAATTCCAGAGAAGAAATTCTTTGTGGGCTGTCAGTTCCATCCGGAATTGATTTCCCGTCCGAACCGTCCGCAAAAATTGATTCAGGGATTTGTCGGAGCGGCTCTTAAAAATAGTCAAAGTAATTAGTACTTAAAAATAGAGAAAAGCATCTGAGTTTTTTGGCTCAGATGCTTTTTTATTGATAAAGGGGAATAAGCTATCTAGGTATCCTGTAAAGGCTACACAGAAAAGTATTTTGCCAATGTTTGGCTTTACGAGCAAGCTTACTTCAGCAGTAAGGCGAGTCAGTCTCATGATAAAGAACATCATGTTTCTGACTCGCCTTATTGTTTGAGAGAGCTACTTTTGCGTCTACGGTTCTCACTCTGTTGCAATCCTCGAAGCATACAAAGACTGGAACGCCGTTTATTCGGATTTTAGAGAAATAAGAGTTCAGGCATGTACTTATGTCCCACTCACTTTCCTAATTGTAATCAGCCTGGTGCAGCGGGGTTATCATTCTCGGCATTTTCGCCATCACCGCCGCCAGGAGTAACAGGTGGTGTGACGTCGCTGCTGTCAGTTGTTGGCGGCGTTGGTTCTGACGTTTGAGTTGGTGGTTCTTGTGTCGATGTTTCTGTTGGCGGAACGACAGGTGCTTCTGATGTAGATGTACTTGAAGTAGAATCCGTTGTACTGCTGGATTCACTTGTCGTGCTGCTTTCAGTCGAATAGCTGGAGGTGTATACAGGAGCCTGTTGATTGGTTGCACCTTTAACATAAAGCTCAGCACCAATTCGAACAACATCGTCCGGCATAACCCAGTCATCGTTTGAAACATTCTGAGATAGGTAAGTCATCATTTCACGGTATACATCTGATGCAGTTCCCCAGTATTCTGAATGAATCGGTGTCAAACGGTCGTCGTAGCCGGTCCATACTGAAACAGCATAATGCGTAGTGTAGCCAACAAATGTGCTGTCTGGTGCAATATTTGAATAAATACCAATTTTTTCAAGGTCAGCATCTGTATAGTTGGCTGTTCCAGTTTTGCCAGCTTGAATCAAGCCGTCAATGCCGGCGTTAAATGCTGTTCCGCCGTTAATAACATCCTTAAGCATATCTGTCATCATATAGGCAGTTGATTCTTTCATTGCCCGTTTACTTTCAGGAGCAAATTCTTCTTCAGAATCGTCTTGATAGACCACCTTGTGAATATACGAAGGCTTGTTGTACATTCCGCCATTTGCAAAAGCGGCATAAGCAGAAGCCAGTTTTAAGGAAGAAACGCCATATTCTTTAGCATCTTCGCCCTCGTTCATATTACTGGAAATCGCATTTGCTTCATTTAAGGTCTTGAATTCAATGCCTAGATTTTTAAGAAATTCTCCAGCCTTATCTTTTCCAACTGCGTTAAATGTTTGAACAGCTGTGGTATTTCGTGAACCCATAATCGCCCGTCTCATAGTGAGTGCGCCATAATATTGTAAATCGGCGTTATAAACAGGTGTTTTATCTGTATAAGTCGTTGGCTGATCGTACATAATTTTACCAGTAGAATAATCCAAGTATTCAATCGCTGGTCCATAGTCAATCAATGGTTTCATCGTAGACGCCATGTCTCGCCGATTATTTGTCGCTAGATTTTCCGCTCGCTGAACATCATCAGGGACATTCCGTCGGCCAATCTGAGCGCGTACCTGGCCAGTCTGAACATCAACGACAGTAGAAGCAACCTGCATATTCTCATCTGGGTAAGCAACGTATTCCTCAGTGTTAATGATGTCGAATAATTTCTTTTGCGCCTCCATATCAAGATTTGTGTAGATATCAAGGCCGTCAGTATAAACATTTTTACCAGTTTTTTCTTCTACTTCAGCAATTACTGCTGTAACGTAATTATCAACGATTTTTCTTTCATCGCTTGATTCACTTTGAGGCAGCAGACCATCTTCAATCGGCGCTGCTTTCGCCTGTTCATATTCAGCAGTGCTAATTTTATCATTTTCTTTCATCGTATAAAGAACAACATCGCGCCGTTCTTTCGCTAGATCAGGATGGACATAAGGGTCATAGTCATTAGGTGCTTGGGGCATCCCGGCAAGCATCGCTGTCTGCGGCAGGTTCAGTTCTGACAAAGGTTTGCCAAAATAAGTTTCAGCTGCTGTTTGCATCCCGTAAAGACCGTTTGCCATGTATACCTTGTTGATATAATAGGTAAGAATCTCGTCTTTTGATTTTTCTCTTTCCAGCTTGACGGCCATCCAGGCTTCCTGAGCCTTCCGTTTCAATGTCTGATCAGATTCCTTTGTTGAAAAGAAGGAAAGCTTAATCAGCTGCTGAGTCAAGGTACTACCTCCTTGGAGTCCGCCGGTTTTGAAATTTGAAAAGGCAGAACCAATAATCCGAATAGGATCAACCCCGTTGTGCTTATAAAAGCGCTTGTCCTCTACAGAGACAACTGCGTCTTTCAGCAGCTGAGGCACGTCATTCGGCTGAATCAGCTCCCGCTTTTCAGACCCTAGTTCTTCAAAAACGTTATTATTGATATCATAAAGCTTTGAAGAAACTGTATCGCTTAGCCGGTCGTCATCTAAATCTGGCGCATCCTTTGCGTAGAACCAAAAAAGAATGGCACCGCCTAAAAGTGCTGTAAAGCCTAATGAGACTAAAACAATTAATATTCGAATAAAAATATTTTTCTTTTTTTTCGGCTGGCCGTTTGACCCTGAACCAGTCGGGGCTGAACCAGCTGAGAAATGGGAATGTTTCTGTGAACGTGTCCCTAATTCGCTTGACATATACTACCTACTCCTTTATCTTAACAAAAATCAGTCAGTCTTCTTTTCAAGATAGCGCGCGACTGCATCTAAATACGGCACTCTGGGTGCTAGCCCCAGCTTGATTTCTATTCCTTCGGTTTCAAGTACTTTCAGTGGCAGGGATTTTTTTCCTGTCTGCTGTTCTGTCCAATAATGGATGAGCGTTTCAGCACTTAGAAAAAAGCAGCGGTTCAGTGAAGAAAACCATAATAGCACGAAGCAGATTCCTTGTTGCTCAAGGCATTGTGCCATATGATCAATCTGATGCTGGTGAAAGTTTTTAAAAGGAAAAGATGTTTTGTTCTTGGTTTCTTTTGCTTCAAAATCTAGATAATACCCTTTATATACACCATTATAATCTGTGGTGGAAGCTTGTCTGAAGTAAGCTTCCTTGATGACAGCAGCACTTCTCCGAGGATAGTCAACCTTAACGATTTGAATAGGGGTGGGTTTCTTATGAATCACAGCAAGACGACGGTTTAGGTAATAAGTATTACTTAGATTAATCTCGTCTTCAAAATTCATGCCCCGTTTAGCAAAGTCGACAGGTTTCTTTTTCTCTTGTTTTTTTTGATTGTTTGCTTCATTATTATTGAAGGGAGTACCATTTGGATAATGGAAAACCATTTATATCACACTCCTAGCGAATATTATAGCAAAAAATGTGAACGAAAGAAAAGGAAACTCTTATGGAAGTAATAAAAACTGTCTTTGTTACGGGCTATAGAAGCTTTGAACTCAATGTATTTCAGGAAAATGACCCGAAAGTCGGGGTTATTAAAAAAGTGTTAAAAAGTGAACTGATTAACTTTCTGGAAGAGGGAGTTCAGTGGTTTTTAATTGCCGGAAATTTGGGTGTAGAGCTTTGGGCAGGAGAAATTGTGCTGGAGCTGAAAGAAGAATATGAAGTCAATCTGGGTGTGATTTATCCATTTATGGGGTTCGGTGAAAACTGGAATGAAAAAAATAAAGAGCTGCTTGAAAAAATCGAGGCAAATGCCGACTACGTTGATTATGTCAGCCGGCAGCCGTATCAATCGCCGGCACAGCTCAAGAGTCATACTGCATTCATTTTAGATCATACACAAGGCTGTCTGCTTATATATGATAAAGAATATCCAGGGAAGACGTTGTTTTTTGAGAAGGAAGCAGAACAGTTTTCCGAAACCCATTTCTATGAAAAACGGATGATTTCCATGGATGATTTACAAAATTTTGCATTAGAATAGAGAATCTGTTTGATTTTCCGCCTGTTTTTAGATACAATGAAAATGTTGAATTGTGAATTCGAGTACAGAAATATAAATATGAGGTGTAGATATGGCAAACTTGATATACAGCCCAAAGGAAATTTTACAAAAAGAGTTTAAATCAAAAATGCGTGGTTATGATCCGATTGAAGTGGATGAATTTTTGGATAACGTCATCAAGGATTATGAAGCATACAACAAAGAAATCCTTGCTTTACAGGAAGAAAACAGCAGACTTTCCGCAAAGGCTGATCAGGCAGCTAAAGTGCAGCCGTCTATGCCGGGCAGAAGCTCAGTAGTTCCAGATGCGCCTAAGAGTGCAGCCGTAACTAACTTTGATATTCTGAAACGTCTCTCTAATTTGGAGCGTGAGGTTTTTGGCAAGAAGCTGGATGATACACCAGCTGCGGCGCCAACACACCATGCAGCGCCAGTTTACGAACCGGCACCGCAAACACCAATCGACAACACAGAAACACGTCAATTCTAAAACTATCATGATCCTGTAATTTTCGGGTTACCGCGGTTTGATTAAATCAGGCTGAGGAAAGTCCATGCTCGCACAGACTGAGATGTCTGTAGTGTTCGTGCTTAGCGAAACCATAAGCTAAGGTATTCCTTTGAGAATAACGGCAGGAAAAAGGGCTAAGGCTTCGGCTATGCCTGAGTATCCTTGAAAGTGCCACAGTGACGAAGCAGCGTGGGAAACGACGCTGGTGGAACGCGGTAAACCCCTCGAGCGAGCAACCCAAACAATGGTAGGGGCACTCTTCTAAAGGAAATGAACGAGTAGAAGAGGCAGAAATATCTGCAGATAGATGGTAACCATCAGATTCTTTTACCTGAGAGGATTTGATACAGAACATGGCTTACAGAAAATTACAGGCAATCAGGCTGACCTTCCAACGTTGTTGTGAAGGCTTTTTTTTCGAAAAAGACTAGGACTTGTTTGAAAAATGCAGCAGAAACGAATTTTTCATCCAGATTCTGGGTTGATTAAAAAAATCCGATGACAAACAGCAGATTTGCAGAAGAAAGAGCAAATTACGGTTGATTTGGAGCATGAACAGTAAACAAAGCAGCACTATAATAGAAAGAAGGCGCATAACATGGCAAATAAAACATATCAGCTGGTAGCAACAGCAGCCAGCGGTCTAGAAGCATTAGTAGGAAAAGAACTGAGAGACTTAGGGATTCCTTGTGAAGTTGAAAATGGACGGGCAAGGTTTGAAGGAACGATGGAGACGATTGCTACGGCTAATCTTTGGCTGCGTACAGCAGACCGAGTGAAAATCATCGTGGGTGAGTTTGATGCTTTTACGTTTGATGAGCTTTTTGAACAGGTGAAAGCTTTGCCCTGGGAAGATTTTTTACCCTTTGATGCAGAGTTTCCAGTAGCAGGTAAATCAATAAAATCCAAGCTTTACAGTACACCAGACTGTCAGGCAATTACGAAACGGGCGATTGTTAATCGTTTAAGAGAGGTATACCACCGTCCTGCTAGTGTACCGCTGCCAGAGACAGGCGCATTTTTTCAGCTAGAGGTTGCACTGTTGAAGGATCATGTGATTGTGACATTGGATACGACAGGTCCTAGCTTATTTAAACGGGGGTACCGCTTGGATAAGGGCGGCGCACCGCTGAAAGAAAATATGGCGGCGGCTTTGGTGATGCTGACGAACTGGCGCAAGGACCGGCCATTTTATGATCCTGTTTGCGGTTCAGGAACCTTGTGTATTGAGGCTGCTTTGATTGGCCACAATATTGCTCCAGGCTTTAACCGGGAATTTGCTTTTGAAGCTTGGGATTGGTTTGATTCAGCAGTAACTGAAAAAGTGAGAGCAGAGGCAGAAGCGCAGGCTGACTATGATGCAGTGCTTGATATTGCCGGTTCAGATATCAACGGGCGGATGATTGAGATAGCCAAGGCAAATGCGGCAGAGATTGGTTTAGGTGATTCTATCCAGTTTAAGCAACTGGCAGTGAAGGATTTTTCTACAGATAAAGAGTATGGAGTAATTGTTGCCAATCCTCCGTACGGTGAGCGTTTGGGCGAAGAGGAGACGGTTCGGGAGCTTTATAAAGAAATGGGCGAGGTCTTCCGTCCATTAAAAACTTGGAGTAAATACATTCTGACTAGTGATTTAACCTTTGAGCAATATTATGGAGCGAAGGCGACGAAGAAAAGAAAACTGTATAATGGTGCATTGAGAACGGATCTGTTTCAATTTTGGGGAGAACGTCCGCCTAGGAAGCCAAGAAATGAGGAGAAAGAGGGATAGGCATGAATGAACAACAGTTTCTGAAGGAAGTAAAAGAAATTGATTTACTGAACCAGTCATTAGGCTTGCTTGAATGGGATAGCCAGACTGGTATGCCGGAAGGCTCCAATGAATTTCGTGGAGAAGTTGTCGGTTATATTAACAAGCTGGCATTTGAAAAAAGTACAGGACCAATTATTCAGGAAGCAGTAACCTTTTTTTCTGAGCATCCTGAGAAGCTTTCAGAGGTTGGCGGGGAGGTTTTCAAGGAGATTAAGGAAGAATTCGAGCGAAACCACCGCATCCCCGCTGAGCGCATGCAGGCGTATCACGGCGAGATTTCTAACGCTCATGCTGCCTGGCTGCAGGCTAGAGCAGATCAGGATTTTGCGGGCATGAAACCATCTATCAGCCGTCTTGTTTCCTATTTAAGAGAATTTATTCCCTATTGGCAAAAGGATGAAAAGACCCCCTATGATGTTCTTTTAAATCAGTATGAACCGGGGTTAACAGTGGAAAAACTGGATCAGCTTTTTGCTGAGCTGAAAACCGGCATTATTGAACTAAGAAAAGAATTGGCAGAAAAAGGAACACCGCCGCGGACAGATTTTCTGAATAGAAAGGTTTCAAAGGAGCAGCAGCGGACATTTGTAACAAGGGTTGCTGAACAGCTGGGCTACGATTTTTCTAAAGGACGTTTGGATGATACGGTTCATCCCTTCATGCTTGATTTGAACCGCAACGATGCCCGGATTACTACCCGCTGGGATGAGCAAAACTTCTCAATGGCTGTGTTTGGTGTTATTCATGAAGCCGGACATGGTATTTACGAGCAAAACATCGATTCAAAATATGATTACACGCCATTGTCAACAGGGGCTTCAATGGGTATTCATGAGTCACAGTCTTTGTTTAATGAAATCATTTTAGGCAGCAATCGGAATTTTTGGCAGAAACAATATCCGCTGTTCCAGAAATGTACAGAGGGAACCTTTGACGATATTGATTTTGATACATTCTATAAAGGGTTAAAAGAAACTAAATCCAGCTTAATTCGGATTGAAGCGGACAGTCTTACGTATCCTCTGCATATCATTATTCGTTATGAAATAGAAAAAATGATTTTCAATGATGCTGTTGATTTGGAACAGCTGCCTGCTATTTGGGCAGACAAGTATGAAGAATATTTAGGGATTCGCCCGCAGAATGATTTAGAAGGAGTCTTGCAGGATGTTCACTGGTCTGGCGGGAGCTTTGGCTATTTTCCATCGTATGCGTTAGGTTATATGTACGCTGCCCAGCTGAATCATGCGCTGCAGCAGGAGGTTGCCGTTGATGAGGTCCTTCTTTCAGATGATTATTCACCAATTTATAACTGGATGACAGAGAAAATCCATCGTTACGGGGCTTCGAAAAAGCCGAATGAGCTGATTGTCGGTGCTACTGGAGAAGAGCTGAAGGCCTCTTATTTACTTGATTATATGAAGTCTGTTTATTTTGATGTTTATCAAGTTGAAAAATAGGTCATAGAGAGTGTTTGTTCTAAACTATTTTATGCTAAAATAGATAAAACAAGCTCATTTTGAATGCTGCTGAGAGCTGCTTAGAACTATTTTTATAGATAAGAAGGGGATGGACAGCTGTGTTATCCATTAATGATTATTTACAAGCCGGGGAAACCGTCGTTTCTAATCTTGTTATCGAAAATTATCGGAAAATCGGATTGAGTGATGAAGAATTTCTGTTTTGGCTGCAGCTTTACCGTTCCCAAAAAAAAGGGGACCTTTTCCCCGACCTGCTGGCAATTAGCGAGATGCTAGAAAAACCGAAGGAGAAGGTTTATCAGCTGTTGAACGAGCTGGTTTCCAGAGGATATATTCGAATTGATACAAAGCAAAATGAGCAGGGTCAGATGATGGATACCTACGATTTGCTGCCGATATTTGATAAGATTGCCGGTTTGCAGAAGAAACAATTGATTCAAAAGGAACAGCAGTCAGAGGAAAATGCAGTGAAAACACTTTATCAGGATTTTGAAAAAGAATTTTCACGTCCGCTCTCGCCTATTGAACTGGAAATGATTGGGCAGTGGCTGGAAACAGATGGTTATAAACCGGAGGTCATCCGATTAGCCCTTAGAGAAGCCGTTTTGAATCAGGCATATAGCTTAAAATATATTGACCGGATATTACTGGCATGGGAAAGAAAGAATTTAACTACAAAGGAACAGATAGCCGAAGATCAGAAGCGGCGCAAGCAGGCGCTGCAGCAAAAAGAAATTGAAGCAGAGAGCAGCGTACAGGAGCCGCTGCCTAAGGTAACACTGCACAATTGGCTGAATCCTGAAGACAGCGAATAGGAGGAAGGTAATGATTTCAAAAGCAAAAACAATGGAAGCCATTCAGATTATGTATGACATGTTCCCGGAAGCAGTTGGGGAGCTTCAGCATAAGAATCCTTTTGAGCTGTTGATAGCGGTTATTCTTAGTGCACAAGCAACCGATGTATCGGTAAATAAGGCGACTCCTGCTTTATTTGCTGCATATCCAACTCCTGAAGCGTTGGCAGAAGCGCCGGTGGATGATATTATCAGCAAGATTAAAACGATTGGCTTGTACAGAAATAAAGCCAAAAACATCAAAGCCTGTGCAGCTCAACTGCTGGAGCGCTTTAACGGCACTGTGCCTAAAACAAGAGAAGAATTGATTTCTCTTCCGGGAGTTGGCAGAAAGACAGCAAATGTCGTCATGGGAGATGCGTTTGGAGAACCGGCGATTGCGGTGGATACTCATGTCGAACGTGTATCCAAGCGGCTGCGGATTTGCAAGCTGGATGCAAACGTGACTGAGGTTGAAGAAACATTGATGAAGAAGGTTCCCAAGGAGCTGTGGGTCAAAACCCATCATACAATGATCTTTTTTGGCCGCTACCATTGTCTGGCTAGAAATCCCAAATGTGAGGTATGCCCATTGTTGTACATGTGTCAGGATGGGAAAGAGCGAATGAGAGCAAAAGCTTAATATTTTAAGCAAAGTCTGAAGCTAAAGAGTGTTAGTAAACGAAAGAAGCCCGAAAGCGCGTGAGAGAATCTCTCAGGCTTTCGGGCTTCTTTTTTAACCAATCCCTGTAACGAAATAGAAAAGCTTATCAGAGTAGGTGGGTTCTTTTAAATCTGTCTTGATAGTCTCTTTTAAAAGCTCCATCTGGTCTGTGATAAGTCCGTCTACGCCGTAGAACATCATCCGAGTCATTGTATCTTCATCGTTGACTGTCCAGGCATAGACCTTTTTGCCGTCATTATGAGCGGCATCGATAAAGTTTCGGTTCAAGGTGGTGTACTCCATTGTAAAAAAATCTACCTTAGAAATAGGCGGACCGATAATATTAAATGGTAAAATGTAGCCCACTTGAAAATCTGGTTCTTTTTCCTTTAGGTTTTCTGCAATATCAAAGGTTAGTGTATGAATAATATGCTTTTCCTTTATGATGATATCCTTATAGCGTTTAATAAAGTTGTTCAGCATATCTGGACTATCCTGAGGAGTGGCTTTTATTTCGATGAGCAGCGGCTGGTTCAGTTTTTTCGCTTCTGCCAGATAAGCATCAAAGGATACAACCGAAGCTTCCTGCCCGTTTTCTTTCGCTTTCAGTTTTTCCAATTCAGCTAAGGTCAGCTGATTCGGCCGTTTATTCACACCAGTCAGATTTTTAAGATTAAAATCATGCATCACCACAAACTGGTGATCTTTGGTTTCCTGAATATCCATTTCGATATAAGAAGGCTTAAGCTGACTGGTTTTTCTCATAGCTTCCAGACTGTTCTGAACACCGTTTGTGTCATCAACGCCTCGATGGGAAATGGTCAAAGGTTCTTTGATTGAATAATTACTTAGATAATTGGTATTATATGTCCCAACACCCATACCGAAAAGAGCCGCAGCGACAGCAAACAGCATTACTTTAGTAAAGGTCCAAGGGGCAGCAGGTGCATTTTCTTCCTTTTCAAACCACGAAGGTAACGTCGGCAGGAAGCCCTCATCATCCATAAAATCAATCGTGATATAAAAAATACCTACAGTAGAAAAGATAATATTCAGCAGAAACATCAGCTGCAGCAGCGTCATAGCTGCTACCGCACTTTGCAGCGCATAAGTGGGAAACTGAGCTTCCATAAAGGATTGAAAAATGAAAATGGCTGTATAGCCAATGATAGAGATCAGAAGAATCGTTCCGCCGATGGCAATAAATTGACCAATAATTTTAAAGAAACGGTTTTTGGTCAGCTGCCAGCTTTCTGCAACAGCTTCTTTGAATTTCCGATCTCTTAAAATCATTTCCGGCAGTGCAAATATTAAACGGATAGATAGGTAAATCAACAGCAGATAAGCAATAATTACTGCGGCGATAATAATCACCCGATTAGCAAAAATATAGTCCAAAATGAACGCTGGAATTTTAATCTTAGCAAGTAAATCAGAGTTAAAATTTAAACCGCTAACAGGCAAAATAAGAAAGAAGTAGAATAAAAAGAATAAGAATGTGCTGGGCTTAATCTTTTTGATTTGGCTAAAGGTACCAGCTAAGAGCTGTTTTAAAGAAATCGGTTCTTTCTTTTTGATAAAAAATACACTTAACAATAAGAACGTAAATTCAAAAAAGACACTGATCACGATGGCGGTTAGTACCAGCAGGAGAGAGATTAAAACAGCCGGATGCTCTTTTAGAATAATTCCGATAGAGTCGTAGGACAGATAATCAATATTGCCCCGACGCAGGATAAATTTGGTCAAGCTTGATAAAGAAGGGAGCAGAATAAAAAGCATAAATCCGTGAAGAAGAAGAACATCCCGGAAATAGGCGGTCGTGCTTTTTAGAAAATCAACAATATTAATTAGACTGTTTTTTAAATAGTTCATTGTTCGTCATCCTATCTGTGTTAGCATCTTTCCGAGTTGCAGCTAAGTGCTCTCTGGAAAATAAATCATTAGCATAAAAGAACGAGACAGAAGCAGCTCTTTTAAAGCAGCTGAATACTTCTCCCTCGTCCTCTGTAATTATAGTATAAAATTTTTCTGCTTAAAAGCCTAATAAAGAGTTCAGGAACGTTCCTCCATACATCAGCGCTAAGCTGTATACTGCAATAGAGAATGGCTTCGCAAAAATAATAATCATCGTAAATTTTCTTAAAGACATTTTTGTCAGACCAGCCATCAAACAAAGTGCATCATCAGGAGCAACCGGGAAGAAAATGGCGAAGGCAAACAATCGTTCAAAGCGTTTTTCGTTATCCAGCCAGCCAATGTATTTATTATAAGTCTTGTCGCTAATCAGACTAAGAATCAGCGGTTTTCCATATTTTTGACTCAAGATGAAAATAATGACTGAACCTATTGCAATTCCCACATAGTTATAGATGAAGCCGGCAACTGGACCAAAGATTAAAACGCCTGCCGCACAGCTAATTCCACCTGGAATAACTGGAATAACTACCTGAATAATCTGAATGAGCATAAAAATTACAGGACCGAGAATGACGGAATCGCCCACTAATCCTCTCAAGGCATTAGTATCCTGGAAAACACCCAGTTTTAAAAAGTAAATAGTCACGATTATAGTAGCGATGATGCCAATGAATGAGATCATCTGGATAATTTTTCTGGAAAGGGCAATACTCATTTTTCTCAGCTCCTTGTAATGGTTTTGCTAGTTAAGCTTTTTAAGATATTTCTATTTTAACATCAATCCATAACAAAATTGAATAACAAAGTTGTAAGGAAGCATTTCTATAATTATTATAGTGTATTTTAAAAGGATGTACATCAAACTTTAGCCCGAAAGAATAAAAAGTTATGGTCCGATTATCGCCTACATCCTGAGATGTAGAATAAAAGCGGCAGAAGGACTTGGTTATTTACCCTGGCATATAATTGTTCGTGGTATTCAATCGCTAAAAGTGATAAACTATAAAGGATTATGAATGAAAAGAGGGCTACGAGTGACAGACTATCTAAACGTTGGCAAAATTGTAAATACTCAAGGACTTAAAGGAGAGGTTCGTGTGATTTCTCAGACGGATTTTCCAGAGCTTCGCTATAAAAAAGGGGCAGTCTTACTGTTATTTCAGGAAAGAAAAAATCCGGTAGAATTGACGATTAAAAGTCATCGCAAGCATAAAAATTTCGATATTGTAAGCTTTGAGGGACATCCATCGATTAATGATGTAGAAAAATATCGGGATGGTATTTTGAAAGTTGCTAAGGATCAATTAAACACGTTAAATGAAGACGAATTCTATTACCATGAGATTATTGGCTCGAAGGTCATTGATGAAGCCGGAACAGAAATCGGTAAGGTAAAAGAAATTCTATCTCCTGGAGCGAATGATGTCTGGGTAGTACAGCGTGTGAAGAAAAAAGATGCCTTGATTCCCTACATTGAATCGGTTGTTAAGAAGGTTGATATTGAGAAGGGTGAAATCACAGTGGAGATTCCGGAAGGTTTGATTGACGATGAAGATTGATATCTTAACTTTGTTTCCTAGGATGTTTGAAGGGCCGCTGGGAGAATCGATTATTGGCAAAGCAGTGGAAAAAGAACTGCTGCAGATTCAAGTGCATAATTTTAGAGATTACTCTGATAATAAGCACCAAATGGTGGACGACTATCCCTATGGCGGCGGCGCAGGAATGCTGTTAAAAGCACAGCCTATTTTTTCCACAATTGCTGCTATCAATGAACGGACACCGGAGACAAAAAAACGAGTGATTCTGTTGGATCCGGCTGGCAAGCAGTTTGATCAGAAAACGGCGGAAGAATTTGCTGGAGAAGAACATTTGGTATTTATCTGTGGTCATTACGAAGGGTACGATGAACGGATTCGAACCTTGGTAACCGACGAAGTTTCTCTAGGGGATTACGTGCTGACTGGCGGTGAGCTGGGCGCAATGGTTATGGTGGATGCCACGGTACGTTTGCTTCCAGAAGTGCTGGGCAATAATTTATCCGCTCAAACGGATTCTCATTCAACAGGTTTGCTTGAGCATCCTCAATATACACGTCCTGCTGAATTCCAAGGGATGATGGTTCCTGAAGTACTGATGAACGGCAACCATAAACTGATTGAGGAATGGCAGCTAAAAGAATCACTGCGGAGAACTTTTTTAAGACGGCCGGACATGTTGGACAAACTAGAATTGACGGAACAAATGAAAAAGCTGCTTGATGAGATTGAAAAAGAGACGCGTGAGGCTGCAAAGGAGATTGAGGAATGAAATTTAGCGGTATCTGTCTTTTGGCAGAGGATGTGCCGGCGTTAAGTAATTTTTATTGTCAGCTACTTCAAGTTGCAGGCAAGGGAGATGACATTCATCAGGATATTCTATGTGAAGGAATGACCTTGGCGATTCTAAAAAATCCAGATAAAGCAGCTGTACCGTCGCCAGTTGTTGCATTGGTATTTGATGTAGAGAATGTGGATCAGGAGTTTCAACGGCTAATAAAAATGGATGTGCCAGTCATTGCTCCGCCTCAAGATCAGCCATGGGGATATCGCAATGCACTGTTTATAGATCCTGAAAATAATCAATTTGCATTACGGTCAAAAATTTAAATAACTATCTGCTTCCTGAAAAGAGAATTTTCAAGAACAGAATTTTTTCTAAATCAACATTTTCTTTTGTATAATGAAAATGTTGATTTTATTTATATGTAATAGTTTTCATTGAGTTTCGTAATAGTACCTATCATGATAATTCATCATATGAATGATAAAGACGAGGTATAATGATGAAGAAATGTGAGGGGAAAATAACATGAAGATAAAACAATGGATTAATAATTTGAGAAAAAGTCCTATTCTACTGGGACTGTCATTGGCAGTAATTGTTGCTGTGATTAGTAAAGGCTTGGCTGTTTTTTTACCGCAGCTGGGTGGTGCTACAATTGCGATTCTCTTAGGAATCGTTTTGGGCAACACAATAGGACATCAAGACCAGCTGGATGCAGGTACAAAATTCGCTGAAAGCAAGCTGTTGGAGTTCTCAGTCGTATTACTAGGAGCAACCGTAACTTTTCAAACCATCGCAGAAATGGGAGTTATGGGTGTGCTGTTTGTTCTACTACTAATGGCTGGAACAATTGTTTTTACCTACTGGATAGGAAAAAAACTAGGCTTTAATCAATCAATGTCTTTAATGATGGCAGGAGGCAATGCAGTTTGTGGTTCTTCTGCCATCGCCTCAATTGCACCAGCAATTGGTGCAAAGGATGAAGAAAAGGGACAAATTATCACTTTGGTTAATCTATTAGGAACAGTAATGATGCTGACACTGCCCTTTCTTGGTCAGCAGCTCTTTTCAGAGCTGATTCCTAAAAGCGCTCTGCTAGGCGGTACCCTTCAATCCGTAGGTCAGGTCGTAGCTGGTGCCAGTCTAATTAATCAGGATGTGGTTCAGTTTGCAATGCTGTTCAAGATTTTGCGTATTATGATGCTGGTGGTGGTTGTATTTGTTTTTGAAAAATGGGCTAATCGAGGAAGCGTATTATCAACAGCGGAAGCATCTGTTTCAGTGAAAAAAAAGAAACAATCGCTGCCTTGGTATGTTACAGGATTTTTAGTTGTCTGTATTATAAATAGTCTATTTCAGCTGCCCACATTGATCTCTGACTCTGCCCACTTTGTCAGCACCTGGTTTGAAACAACTGCTCTAGCAGCGATTGGGCTTAGACTAAATTTGAAAAAGTTCTTGAAGGAAGGCCCGCGTTTTATGATTTACGGTATTTCAGTGGGCGGCTTTCAAACAATTGCCGCTTTAGCATTGATTTTCTTACTGTTGAATTGATTCAAGGTATTTTAAATCATTAGAGTTGTAGAGATATAATCTGAAAATATTAATCTGTGAACAAGGTGAAAATTCGAATGCTTAAGCAATGGATGACTCTTTTTTAGAATTTGTACGAACTATTTAACTAAAACCAAGTGCGATATCCTTCACTTGAAATGTTTAGCCATCAGGCCTGTTTCTCTCCAACCAATTTTCTGCTGGCTCAAACTTCAGATAATGAAAGGAGCGCTTTAGCTGAAACAGGCTGGCTCTTGTTCGCAGTTCTCTCTTGATCAAGTAGGTTAATAGTGAGGGGATCAGTGCAATAATTACTTGATTCTTTGCCCCATGCTCGCTACGAAAATACAGCTGTTTTATGGTTAGATTCTGCCAAGAGTAGCATAAAGGACTTTTTTGTCTATGGATAGCTATGCTTCAGAACCAAGAACAAGCAGTGTTAAAAGCAAATGAGGAATTACAAGCTGTTTTTCAAGTTCAGCTACAGCTTGTTTGACTTCATTTAGGAATGAAATCGGCCATGATCTTCTACCGAGTTGCTTCCGGCTCACTGCTTATTCTATTAGTCTGAAACATGATGAACCGTCTTATTTTCTTTGAAACACTAGTGATTTTAAATAAAGCTGCAGCTATCAAAAAAAGAAACTATCTTTGAGTTGGCGGGTTTCCTTGATACTTGTAAAGAAAAAAATCTTTACAGACATTAGGTGCTGTGGTAAAATTCATTGGTGAGTGCAAAAGTGCTCAACTATTACGGTATTCCGCTGTGACGAGTATGCTCATAAGAATATTCGGTATAAGGAGAAGGATAAAATGAATCCATTGATCGAAGAATTAACAAAAGAACAACTGCGTGCAGATATTCCTGCATTTCGCCCTGGGGACACAGTTCGTGTTCACGCGAAAGTAGTCGAAGGAACACGCGAACGTATCCAGATTTTTGAAGGTGTAGTAATCAAACGCCGCGGAGCTGGAATCAGCGAAACTTACACAGTACGTAAAATTTCTAACGGTGTAGGTGTGGAACGTACATTCCCTGTACATACACCACGTGTCGCTCAAATTGAAGTTGTTCGTTACGGTAAAGTACGTCGTGCAAAACTGTACTACTTGCGTGCATTACACGGAAAAGCAGCTCGTATCAAAGAAATCAGAAGATAATAATTCGTTATTGTCTATACGAAAACCTCTTGATTATCAAGAGGTTTTTTTGTTTTTATTAGTTATTTATTACAACAACATATAAAAGCAGCCTGTTATATTTAGAGCGTGTCCGAAAATTTTAACAGTGAATCTTTATATAACTATCTCTCGAAGATAAGTGGTACTTGTTTATTTCAAAGAAAATTTATCGAAACAGCGCTTATCATTCTGTTAAGATACTAAAGTAAACAGAACTGGCGGCTCGCTGATGCACCACACAAGCTATGTTTTTCTTGATTTTCACAATAATCCTTGAAAAATTTAGCTGCCGCTCTACTTTTCAGATACACTTTAGCTGGAAGCCTAAATGATTTTCCGTAACAGTTCTAATGGTTCACAAAAGTGACCATTGTAAGGGACAAAAATTAGGGAAGCGTTTTCTATTAAATGAGTTATGATAAATATATCAAGGAGGGGTTGCTATGAGTTCGAAAAAAGAACGTGAGCAAAAGTTATTGTTGCTTCTCTCGAAAAAACAAGATTATATGACCGCAGAAGAATTGGCAGCAGCGCTAAATGCCTCTTCTAAGACTGTTTATCGTTTAATAAAAAAGATTAACGATGAAGTCTTAGAGGGTTCTCTCATATTATCTGAGAAAGGACGGGGATACAAGTTAGACTACGAAAGATATATGAAGCAAAACCATCAGTCATTTGATAAAAAAAGCAGTTTTTCACCAAAAGAACGGCGTAGTCGAATTTTAGAGGAATTATTGTTGTCTGCTCCCAAACCTAAAAATGTTTATGAGTTGTTTGAAGAATATTATGTTGGAGATTCAGTGATTTTCAGTGATGAACAACGGTTAGCGGAAGAATTAAAAAGGTATGATTTGACTCTCAGGCGTAAAAACCGGACATTGGCTGTTATTGGCGAAGAAGGGGCTATTAGAAAAGCTATATCTGACAGAATCCAGATGCTGAATATTATTGATATTGATGATCTTCGAACCACTAAAGAGCTGAATTTTAATAACTATGATGTACTTTTCGTATTGGATCAATTAAGAATTATCGAAAAGAAGCTGGATATTATGATTCCATATCCATACAACGTAAATATATTTTCGCATTTGTATATCTTAATTAGCCGTTCGCGAAAAGTTGTTGTTTCTGAAAAATCAAAATTATCTAACGAGGAAAAAACAGAACTAAAAAAGGATTTAGCACTTAAGGAAGTTGCTCAAGCAACCATTCAAAATATCGAAAATTATTTGAATAAACAACTTCCCAAAATAGAAGCGTACTATCTATATCAATACTTAGTTTCTTCCAGAATGCAGGGCTCATTCAGTAAAGCAACCAACTTTTCTCCTAGAGTTATGCAAATTACTCAGTTTTATTTAGATGAGATGAGTACGCACCTTAAGATTTTAATTGCCAATGATACGATTTTTCTAGAGCTGGCTAATCATATTAAGCCAATGCTGAATCGACTTGAAAATGGCATACGAGTAAAAAATAGTTTGCTGGACCAAATAAAAATGACTTATGAAATGATTTTTAGCAAAATAACAGATGTATCGGATGCAGTGAGTGAAAAATATCAATTACCAGTCATCAATGAAGATGAAAATGGCTTCATTACGCTATACTTTGCTCGAATTATTGAAACCAACCAGCTGCCTATTCGAACGTTGATTATGTGTACAACTGGGGTAGGTACTTCTGAGTTACTCAGAGTAAAAGTTGAGAAAAAATTTCCTGAACTACAAATTGTCGATGTTGTTGCTACTCGAAATGTAGCAAAGTCTTTAAAAAAACATTCTGATATTGAATTGATTCTCACAACCATTCACTTGCAGGACAGCCTATCTATTAAATCTTTATTAGTGAGTGCAATGTTTACTGTGGACGATCAGCACAGACTTCAGAGGAAGATCGAGGAGATATACCATGAACGCTAACCCTTTATATCAGGTTTTCCTAAATCAAGCATCAATTTCTAAAGAGCAAGTCTATCAATTCATTGCTGATACAGCTGTTCCATTTTTAGGAATTGAAGAGAAGAAGCAGATTGTTCATTCTTTAGTTGAGAGAGAAAAGGTTGGAAATACCCAGATTGCGGAACAGGTTGTATTGCCCCATTTGGAAAGTTCTCTGTTAGGAAAAAGTGAAGTCTATTTAATTCGTTTAAAAGAAGAAATTACCGAATGGACGAAAGATATTCGAAATATAAAATTAATCATTGCCATCTTACTAAAGAAAGATGAGACGATTGAAGAAAAAAAGAAAATCAGCGAATTTACTAAGAAATTGGCAGATGAGCAATTTTTGGAAAAGTTGCTGATTATGGAAACAGAAACCGATTTTTATAAAGAAATTCAAGAATTTTAGGAGGAAAAAAGATGAAAATAGTAGGCGTAGCAGCATGTACTGTTGGGATTGCCCATACCTATATTGCACAAGAAAAATTGGAGAATGCTGCCAAAAAAGCAGGGCATGACATTCACGTGGAAACGCAAGGCACTATCGGAATTGAAAATGAGTTAACCGAAGAGCAGATTAAGGAAGCGGATATTGTGATTTTAGCAATTGATGTAAAAATTTCGGGAAGAGAGCGTTTTGAAGGAAAAAGAATCATTCAGGTTCCCACAGAGGTTGCTGTAAAATCACCTAATAAATTGATTGAAAAAGCGCAGGAAGTTATTGCGCAGGATAAGTAAACTCTTAGGAGGAATTATGATGGAAGTAAAAGATATTGTTGATTTGAACACAGTAAAAACAAATATGAATGCAAAAACGAAAGATGAAGCATTAAGGGAATTAGCTGATCTTTTGCTTAAAAATGGAAATATTTCCGAGATTGATGGATTTATAAAAGATATTTATGCCAGAGAAGCAGAAGGGCAAACTGGTATAGGAAACTATATAGCTATTCCACACGGAAAAAGCTCGTATGTAAATACGATTGGTGTAGCTATTGGCATTAACAACAACGAAATACCCTGGGAATCTTTGGATGGAAATGGTGTAAAAGGAATTATTCTTTTTGCAGTTGGGGACGACAATGATGGAGCAACCAGCCATCTCAAACTATTGTCTTTGTTTGCCAGAAAGCTTGGAAATGATGAAATAGTTGCAGAACTTATTCAGTCTAAATCAGCAGAGGATGTAGTAAAAGCTTTCTCTTAATACAACCACAAAAATAACTTGCTGCGAAAACTTCTTAAGGGTTGGAGCAGAGAAGCTTCAAAAAAATAAAAGTATTGTTTAGGAGGATAAAAATGAAGAAAATAAAAGAACTCAATCTTAAAGGTCATTTATTAACTGCCATCTCGTATTTAATCCCGATTGTTTGCGGCGCCGGCTTTTTGATAGCGATTGGTATGGGCTTTGGCGGATCAAGTCAAGGGACCCTTGTTCCAGGAGAATTTTCTATTTGGGACGCTTTAGCAACTATGGGGGGCGCTGGATTAGGCTTACTGCCTGTTGTTATAGCCACAGGCATTTCTTTTTCAATCGCTGGGAAACCAGGAATTGCTCCTGGCTTCATTATCGGATTAACAGCGAATGCAATCGGCGCCGGCTTTATCGGTGGTATCTTGGGCGGCTACTTAGCAGGATATCTCGTAGTAGCAATTTTGAACTATGTAAAATTACCGAATTGGGCGAAAGGATTAATGCCGACTTTAATTATTCCATTTTTGACTTCGATTATAGGCGGATTAATCATGGTGTATATTATCGGTACGCCAATTACCGCATTAACTTCACTATTAACCAACTTTTTAGATAGTCTAGGCAACTCTTCTCTTTTGATTTTTGGCGGCGTAACTGGCTTATTGAGTGGTGTAGATTATGGCGGACCGATTAACAAAACAGTTTTTGCATTTGTTTTAACGATGCAGGCAGAAGGCTTAAACGGCCCAATTACCGCGTTACAATTGGTTAACACAGCAACACCTATAGGATTTGGTCTGGCTTTCTTTTTTGCCAAGTTATTGAGAAAAAATATCTATACAAAATTAGAGGTTGAAACGTTAAAATCAGCTGTTCCAATGGGGGTTATTAATATCGTTGAAGGAGTCATTCCTTTAGTCATGAATGACATTGTCCGGGGAGTTATAGCCACAGCAATCGGTGGTTTTGTCGGTGGAGCAACAACAATGATTTTAGGCGCAGATGCCACAGTACCATTTGGTGGAGTCTTGATGATTCCGACGATGAGTAAACCGCTGGCTGGTGTCATTGCAATCGTTGTAAATGCAGTAGTCACTGGTTTAGTCTTAGCAGTTATTAAGAAAGATGTATCTGAAAAAGATGCAGCCTCACTAGTAGAAAAGGAAGAAGATGAAATTAGTTTGGATGATATTCAAATTTTCTAGAAAGCAAATAGGCAAGCTAAAAAAACAGCAATCTTGAGACAATCAAACGTAAACATTGTAAAAGGGCTGGGTTAGCGGAGGCACAGATTGGGTACTTTTAGCTGTCCCGATTTTTTTTAGACGCCATTCACACACAGAAGAATGGCTAGTTATGAAAGAATAGCAAAGTTATAAAATAGTATAAAGAAAGAGTTGAGAGCTAGAGTGAGTAAAGTTGAATTTTCTCCATCATTAATGACGATGGATTTGGACAAGTTTAAGCAGCAGATTACTTTTTTGAATACTCGTGTTGCTTCCTATCATATAGACATAATGGACGGTCATTACGTACCAAACATTACCTTATCCCCATGGTTTATTGAGGAGTTAAGAAAAATTTCAGATTTGCCAATGTCTGCTCATCTAATGGTGACAGACCCAAGCTTTTGGGTTCAGCAGCTTGTGGATATTAAATGTGAATGGATATGTATGCATGCAGAGGTTTTAGATGGTTTGGCTTTTCGTTTAATTGATCAGATTCATGATGCAGGCCTCAAAGCGGGAATTGTCATTAATCCTGAAACACCAATTGAATCAATTTTCCCTTATATTGATTTACTGGATAAAATCACAATCATGACAATTGACCCAGGCTTTGCGGGACAAAGATTTATTGAAAGTACCCTTGATAAAATTGTTGATTTACGCAAATTACGTAAAGAAAAGGGCTATAATTATGTAATCGAAATGGATGGATCGTCAAATCGTAAATCATTTAAACGGATTGATGCAGCAGGACCAGACATTTATATTGTCGGAAGAAGCGGGTTATTTGGACTAGATGAAGATATTGAAAAAGCCTGGAAAATTATGAGTACTGATTACGAAGAGATGACTGGAAAGAAAATGCCATCAGAAATTTAAAGTTAAGACAGCAGCTATTTCCTCGGCTGTAAGATAAAATTCAAAAGAACTTATTTAATCATTTGGGTAAATTAGGGTTTATTAATATGAGCTAATTGTTTCTGTTCCAACGATTATTCGGATTTAGGTGTACTAAAAATCTGGAAATTGATTCATATCCCGACCTCCTTGTGTAGCCGGAGGTTGTAAGTCACTACGATGACAAAAAAGTTCTTGTTCTGATGTCTCACCGTTTATTTAGATTTTAGAGAAAAAGGGTTTGGGCATATTACGTTGTCCCGAACCCTTTCTTGGAGGGAAAAGAATGTTTGATAAAATTGATGAATTAGGAGTTAACACACTGCGGACATTAAGTATTGAATCTATTCAATCGGCCAATTCAGGTCATCCTGGATTACCTCTGGGCGCTGCTCCAATGGCTTATGTCCTATGGACAAAGTATTTGAAAGTAAACCCAAAAACTTCAACAAAGTGGATTAATCGTGATCGGTTTATTTTATCTGCCGGGCATGGATCGGCACTGCTATACAGCTTGCTGCATTGTTCTGGATATGAGGTAAGCATTAATGATTTGAAAAATTTCCGTCAGTGGCAAAGTAAAACTCCCGGACATCCGGAAGTCCATCATACCGATGGGGTAGAGGCGACTACGGGTCCTTTGGGTCAAGGGATTGCGATGGCAGTAGGAATGGCGATGGCAGAAGCCCACCTTTCGGCAACATTTAATAGAGCGGAATACAATGTAATTGACCATTATACTTATTCGCTTTGCGGAGACGGCGATTTAATGGAGGGTGTATCACAAGAAGCGGCCTCAATGGCTGGACATATGAAATTAGGAAAGTTAATTGTGCTGTATGATTCAAATGATATTTCTTTAGACGGACCCACAGCAAAGGCTTTTACAGAAAACGTGGGGCAAAGATTTGAAGCTTACGGCTGGCAGCATATCCTAGTTAATGATGGAAATGATTTGGATGACGTTGCTAAAGCAATAGAGCAAGCAAAATTAGAAACAACAAAACCAACATTGATTGAGGTAAAAACGGTTATTGGCTATGGAGCTCCTAATCAAGGAACATCAGCTGTTCATGGTGCACCTTTAGGGAAAGCTGGTATTTCAGCAGCTAGAGCTGTATATGGCTGGGACTATCCTGAATTTACAGTACCAGTCGAAGTAAGCCGTCGATTTAGAAAAACAATGATTGAAGATGGTCAAAAAGCAGAAGATGAATGGAACCGCTTATTTTCAACATATGCGAGTACTTATCCTGTATTGGCTGAGCAATTCAAGCAAGCATTTGCAGGAGAATTACCAGAAAATTGGGCTGCTGAATTACCTTCTTATGATGTTGGTTCAAGTCAGGCAAGCCGGGTATCGAGTCAAGAGATGATTCAGGCATCATCTAGAACAGTTCCTTATCTTTGGGGTGGTTCAGCTGATTTATCTGGCTCTAACAATACAATGATAGCGGATGAGCTGGACTTTGAACCTAATCAATATGAAGGGCGCAATATTTGGTTTGGCGTTCGCGAGTTTGCGATGGCAGCTGCTATGAATGGTATTCAATTACATGGCGGGACAAAAGTATATGGTGGTACCTTCTTTGTATTTGCAGATTACTTACGTCCAGCGATTCGCTTAGCAGCTATCCAAAAAACACCAGTAATTTATATACTTACACATGATTCTGTTGCTGTGGGTGAAGACGGACCTACCCACGAACCGGTTGAACATCTAGCAAGCTTGCGTTGTATGCCAAATGTCCAAGTTATTCGTCCAGCTGATGGAAATGAAATGAGAGCTGCATGGAAAATTGCAATGGAAACAAAAGATAAGCCAACGGTTCTAGTATTGAGCCGTCAAAATCTGCCTGTTATTAAGGGGACGAAGCAATTGGCTGATGAGAAAGTTGCGAAAGGCGGCTATGTTATTTCCCCGCAAAATGGCGAGTCTTTAGATGGGATTCTGATTGCTTCGGGATCAGAAGTGCAATTGGCAGTTCAGTCACAACAGGAGTTATCAAAAGAAGGAATTGAGGTTTCCGTTGTTTCAATGCCTAGTTTTGATTTGTTTGAAGAACAATCAGAGGAATATAAAGAACAGGTACTGCCTGAAGCTGTAAAAAGACGTATTTCTATAGAGCTTGGTTCAAGTTTTGGCTGGGATCGCTATGTAGGCAAGGCTGGGAAGGCAATATCAATCGATTGTTTTGGAGCCAGTGCTCCTGGAGATAAAATTATTGAAGAATATGGCTTTACTACTGAAGCAGTTGTAACTGCGTATAAAGATTTTTTACAATAAATTTGATAAAAATATTCTATTTTTCTGCTCAGATATAAGAAAATTAGATGAGTAAAAGCAACTTTAATCAAGCATGATAGGTTGCTAATTTATTGATGAAAAAGATAAAACTAAATCATTCTAACAAATAAAGGTTGATGAAGCTAGTTTAATTGTTTGATTGTACAACATTTGTTTTGATTTATTTTGGAAATATGTATATTATATTATTATATCGTGTTTAACAACCCACAGTGTTAGACCCTTTATTGATATACTCTACTTCTTATGAGGTAGAGTTATTTTTTTACCTTAGTCGCTAGTGAATCCTTAAATATTTCAAAAGAAAAACTAAAGTTTTTGATTTAAAGAGAACCTCATAAAGAACCGGACTAGTTTGGTAGGCGTCAAAGATCAATCATCATGTGATAGTTGGAAGTAGCTAAGTTTTGTATGAAAATCTTATTAAGTTTGCGGCATAAAATTTGCTGGATGCTAACTGAAATAGGTTTAGCTGTCTTTGAGATTTTTGAGGATTTAATGGTTTATGAAGAGTATAGTAATGAAAGGGTATCTCTTTTTTAACGATGCTCTCTTTCATTGACGGGCTATACTTGTTGCTAAATTTTATGAAGATAAACTATTAAGAATCTGATAAATAAATAATAACTTTTACAAAAGTATCTATGCTTACTTGAAACGACATTATAAAATGCAGTAAGAACGATTTTATTTTTACTATCGGTATAACAACAGTTTGGGAGGGAAACAATGACTAAGCAAAAGAGGAATAGGCTGCTTATTGGTGCGTTGGCTGCTGGCGTGGTGGTTTGTTCGGCAGCAGGTTTTTTCATTTTAAAAAATCAACAGGAAAAAAAGGATGTTGCTAGTGCGGTTAATAAGTATACAGAGGCACTAGCAAAGCAGGATTTTTCAAAATACAATGAATTATTTACAGAAAAATCCTTTGCTGAATATTCAACCTCTAAGGATGAAACGATCCAAAGGTATGAGTCAATCTTTTCGGGGATTGGTGTAAAAAATGTTAAGGTGGAGAATCTCTCAACAACCGAGAAGGAAAAGAATCATTATCAACTATCCTATACCTTAAAGCTGGACACAGAGTTTGGTGAAATCTCTACAGAAAAATATCAAGTAACGATGAAAAAAACAGACGAAGCTTATTCATTTGAGTGGCAACCTTCTTTACTATTTCCGGAAATGAGTGCTGAGGATACAGTCAGTGTGGCTAATGATGAGGTAACACGAGGGGAAATCCTCGACAGAAATGGCAAGAAAATCGCAGAGAACTATGATTATCAGCAGCTGGGAATAACTCCTGGTCAATTAGGTGAGGGCGAACAACGGGCCCAGCACATACAGGCGATTAGTGAGAAGTTCGCTATTTCGACAGAAATAATCAATGAAAAATTAAATCAAACATGGGTGAAGGATGATTTGTTTGTCCCTCTTAAAACACTGGAAAGCAGTATCAGCTTTGAGGAAATAGCAGCGCTTCCTCAGGGAGCATCGATTGGTAAAATCAATCAGAGACATTATCCTTATGGGGAAGCGACAGCACATTTATTAGGTTATGTGGGTAAAGTCAGTGCAGAGGATATTGAGGAAAATCCTGCGTTATCGGAAAATGACTATATCGGAAAAGCTGGTTTAGAGGCGGCTTTCGACGAGAAGCTAAGAGGTAAAAACGGTGTAAGTGTTGATATCTTAGATAAGAATGGACAAGTTAAGAAGAACTTGCTAGCGGTTGAAAAGATTCAGCCAGCAGATATCACATTGACAATTGATAGCGACGCACAGAAAATTGCCTACGAGTCTTTAGCAGGTAAGCCGTCTACGGCTGTTATTTCAAGTCCTAAAACAGGTGAACTGCTGGTGGCGACAGGTGCGCCATCTTATAATCCCAATAAAATGGTTTTGGGAATTTCTGAAGAAGAGTATAAAGTCTATGCAGATGATACAAATCTGCCATTCATGGCTCGCTATGCCAATCGCTATGCACCAGGTTCAACTTTTAAAACAATTACTGCAGCTATTGGTTTGGATTCAGGGCACATTAATACAACAGAAGAACGGGAAATTAATGGTTTGAAATGGCAAAAGGATGCAAGCTGGGGCGGTTTTTGGACGACACGGGTGAAAGAAACACCTGTGGTTGATTTAAAAAAAGCATTGGTCTTTTCAGATAATATTTTCTTTGCGCAAAAGAGTTTGGAAATGGGGGAGGAGGTTTTTCGCAGCGGGTTGAATAAGTTCATTTTTGGTGAAGAATTGGATTTACCCATCTATATTGAACCTGCAAGTATTTCTAATGAAGAAACTTTTCACTCTGAAATTCTTTTGGCCGATACAGCTTATGGACAAGGTGAATTAATGATTTCACCGATTTCTCAACTGACAATGTACAGTGTATTTATGAATGACGGGGCTCTTGTGTATCCTCAAATTGTTAAGGATCAAGAAATAAAAAGTAAAAACGAAGTTGTCAGTGCTAACGCGGCTAATACTGTATTAAATGATTTAATTGACAGTGTTGCCTCGCCGGAAGGATATGTATATAGCTTAAACAATCCCAATTTTACATTGGCTGCTAAAACAGGAACTGCTGAAATAAAAGAAAAGCAGGATACATTAGGTACAGAGAACAGCTTTTTATTGTTTTTCGATGTGGATAATCGTAATTTCATGGGGCTTATTATGTCTGAAAACTCAAGAGAAAACGGTACAGCTACAGAAAAAGCTGGCGGAGTTGTTCAATATTTGGAAGAACATTATCAATGATACGAGGCAGTTAGTTGGTAAAGGAAAAAAAGCGAGCGGCAACTGCGAAACAAGCAGTGCCGCTCGCTTTTTTATATGAGGAATGAAGGGAAATTTTATACGGTACCAACAGCTTGCTGATATTCTGTTTGTGCAGCTTTTCATTTATAAAAAAAGCAGAGAGTATTCAGAAAGTTAATCAACTTTCAAAGATAAAAAGAAGAACAACAAGCACACCTATAAAGAAAGTAAAAATAACAGAAAATTCAGTTAATTATTCTGTTAACAGAAAACTCTTTTTAATGAACGAAAACGCTTTAAATAAGGTAGAGCCAGCCATATTAATGTGATATAATGAGCAACGGGTAAAACAATTATTTTAGGGGGCAATTATATGAAAAAGATTACATTAACAACGGCTATTTTATTGGCATTACTAACAGCTACAGGATGTTCTTCTGATGACAAGAAAACTGCAGAAAGTTCTTCTACTGCACAAAGCAGCTCAGTAACTACAGAAAGCAGCAGTTCAGCGGCAGCAGCAGATATCACAATTGCGGACGGCAGTACCAAAGATTCAGCACCTGCTGAAGGAACTGTGTACATGAGACAACTGCTTACAGCACCTCATGGAACAAAATCATTTGCTGTAGTCAATGTAACAATGAACGGAGATAAGATTTTAGCAGTGCAATTGGATGAATTCCAATATGTGTCTCCTGATGACTTCACAGGCGTACCGAATTCTGATGGTGCATTTGGTGAAAACTATCCAACCGATACAGTATTATCCAGCAAACGCGGCAACGACAAAGCCTATTCGGCAATGATGGCAGATAAAGGCGGCGCTTCTCAAGGCTGGGCTGACAGCATGGATGCAATCGCAGCTTTTGCTGTAGGCAAAACAGCGAAAGAACTGGAAGACACTGTTAAAGAATTAGACGACTTAGGTGAAGACGGCAATCCGGCTGATGTAGTAACAGGAGCAACATTCTCTGATACTAGCGGCTACCTGCAGTCAATCATCGATACAGCAAACACTGGTATGATTTCAGAAGGCATCAAAACCTCTACAGAAGACTTGAAGGAAACACAAGTATTAGGCGCACCTCATGGAGATAAATCATTCTCTGTTACAACAGTTGCTTTAGATGGAGATAAATTAGCAGCAGCTTCATTAGATGAGTTCCAATATGTTGATCCAGCTGATTTTGGTGGTGTACCAAATTCTAATGCTGATTTCGGAGCAGATGTTCAAGAAGGCCTAGTATTATCTTCAAAAGAAGCTAATAATGATGCCTATTCAGCAATGATGGCAGACAAAGGCGGAGCAACTAATCCTTACGCAGATAATATGTCTGCAGTAATCAAATTTGCTTTAGGCAAAACAACTTCTGAATTGGAAGACACAGTTAAGGAATTAGATGGTCTAGGAGAAGATGATAGTCCAGCAGATGTAGTAACAGGAGCAACATTCTCTGATACAGCAGGTTATCTACAAGCAATCATCGATGCAATGAAAGCAGCAAAATAAAATTGCTCGTTGACTGTATAAGTTTAAAATCAAACAATTTATAACAGCAACATTAAATGGACTGAAACCCTTGGGAATTCAAGGGCTTCAGTTCATTTTTAATTTAGGCGGTTAGGGAAATTCTCTATAAAGTTAGAAATCAATGGTATAATAAGCATGAACTGAATTGCAAAGCTTACAGATGAGGAGAGAATATAAGATGCTGGATAAGAGTATACCTTACCGTGAAATATGGATGGTTCGGTCAAAGGAAGAACCAGTGCCAGCAATCAATTTACCTGAAGGGTTTCATTTTGCTTTCTATCAAGAGGGAGATGAGGCTGAATGGGCAAAAATTGAAACCTCAGTATTCGAATTTTCAGATGAGGAGGAAGCCCTGGATTATTTTAGCCGAGCTTTCGCACCATTTCCACAGGCGCTTTCGCAACGAATGCTGTTTATTGAAGATGAAACCGGAGAAAAAACCGCAACCTGTACAGCGTGGTGGAAAGAAGTGGATGGTAAAACGAAACCGCTGCTTCATTGGTTAGCGGTTAAGCCGAAGTTTCAAAAGAGAGGGCTGGCAGCGGCTTTAGCAGCAGGGGTGACAGTGCGTTTGGCTGAGCTTGAGCCAAATGAAGATATTTATTTACATACACAAACGTGGAGCCATCCAGCGGTCAAGCTGTATGAACGATTGGGTTATAAAATAGTTCCTGAAAATATAGACGGCAGTAAAAATGAAGACTATCAAGAGGCGTTAGAGATTATTAATCAGCTGCAGCAGAAAAAAATGGAATAGCAGCCGTTTTTGAGGGATACTTGGAAAAAGATTCAAGGCTATCTATGTTCCGCTAAGAAAAGACAGCTAAAAAGGAGTGAACGAATCATCGAGAAGAAATCAAAGTTGGATAAACGGAAGAATCTAATCTTTATTATTGTCTTTTGTTTATTGGCAGCATCTGTTGTTTATGCAGTGATAATGCTGCAGAGTGCCCCTTCAGGCAGTTCAAATAAAGAGTATGAACTAGTTAAAAGTGATTATGTTCTAATGATTCTGCAATGTGTTGTTGGAATGATCGTCATTTTTATTCCCTATCGAGTAGAAAAAATATACGGAATTGATATTCCCGATTTGATGGAAATCATCTACTTTATTTTTCTTTTTTGCGCGATTTATTTAGGTGAGGTTCAGAATTTTTACTACAAGATTCCATTTTGGGATATGATTCTACACGGCTTTAGTGCTGGTATGCTCAGTGCACTAGGTTTTCTAATTGTTGATTTAATCAGTAGAAGTAAAAGAACCAATGTCCATCTCAGTCCGTTCTTCGTTAGTCTGTTTGCTCTTTGTTTTGCGACAACCTGTGGTGTGCTTTGGGAAGTTTATGAATATTTAGCAGATCATATTCTACAGACCAACATGCAGAAATTTATGACAGTAGAGGGAGAGATTCTTTCGGGACATGAAGCGTTAGGCGATACGATGGAAGACATCATGGTCAATCTGGCTGGAACCTTAATTGTTGTAGCCATCGGTTATCTTCACCAAAAGCGTCAGGAAAAAATTAAGGACCGTTTGATATAACCAATAGTTTTTTTGTAGCAGGTAGTTGATACAGACAACAAAAATATGTCGCTGCAAATTATCATTGAGCATTATTAAGATAGAGAAAATAATGTTGACTAAAAAAAGAATAGCTTTGATTCAGGATTCAAAACGAATTTCGTTTTGCAGTTTATCAAGAAGAGAGCGAGACAATCAGCAAAGAGTATTTCAGTTGATTGTCTCGCTTTTTTAATTATGCTCCCTGAATTTCTTGGCATATTGTTTGGGTGTAACGCCGGTAATTTTCTTAAAGGTACGAATGAAGTTGGAGTAGTCATTGAAACCGGAAAGGTAGCAGGTGTTTAAAACATCCTTGCCGTTTTCCAAATGCTTTTTGGCTGCGGAAATCCGGCTCAGCAAAATATAGTGATAGATGCTGCTGCTGAGTTCTTTTTTGAAAATACGGTTTAGATAGATGCCGTTGTGAGAAAACTTTTGAGCCAGCATATCAACAGACAGCTCTGAAGAATCCAAATTTTCCTGAATGAAAATCAGCATATTTTTAACCAGCTCTGGTAAATGACTGTCCAAGACTGCTTCTTCGCTGTTCGCTGCGCAGCGGTTGGCATAGAGTAGGATTCGAATCAGCATAGAGGACATCTCTAAATCATGACCATAAGCAGAAGGAGCGTTGTATTCATTGGTTAGTTCCTTCATTAGATTAATCATATGCTGAAGTTGGTTGTCAGAAAGCTGGATTAATGAGACCCGTTCATTAAAGGTTTTCAAAAGAGATGTTTTTTCTGTGGACAGCACTTCAGCAAATTTATTGGAAAAGTGAACGGAAATTCGTTCGTACAAGGCATCAGATAAAAGGTTTGGACCATGAATTTGGTTATTGTTGATAAAAAGCAGGTGCCCTGGCTTCAGCTCAATTGCTTTTCCATCGATGAAATAGCGGACGTCTCCTCTGATAAAGAGAAATAGCTCCAAGTGATTATGAAGATGCAATTTGATTTTCGGGATATTAATATTGTAATAGCAGTCAATCTTTTTGTGGAAATGCTCAATAAGATATTCCATGAATAACACTCCTCTATAAGTTTGTTTTTGCATGTTTTTATGTTTACAAACGCAAAGAAAGCGCTTTTAATTCATATTATAATCACATTGTAAGGTAAAAAAAAGAAAAGTCAAAGAGTTTTTCACCAGCTCTTTGATCAAGAAGGGGATTATTAAGATGAAAAAATTTCTAAAGCTCGCAGTATTGTCTACCTTGTTTGTCGGCATCTTATCTGGATTAGCTGCCTGTGGTAAAGGCGGGGAAGAAAGCGGGGGAAAAGAGTCGAATGAATTGTCTGTCGCAGCCTGGGCATATGATGCCAACCCTGAATTCAAAGCGATGGTGGAAGCCTTTGAAAAGGAGAACGATGGTGTAAAAATTAAAATCGTTGATATTGCTGCTGATCAATATGAAGACAAAGTAACAACGATGCTTTCAGCTGGTGATTCGACAGATGTGCTGGCAATTAAAGGAGTAGGAAGCTACGTCAACTATGCAACTAAAGGACAGCTGCTGGATCTTTCAGAGGATGCAGACAATATCAAAAATCCGGACAATTTCAAGGGCAATTTGGAAGGATACAAACTGGACGGTAAATATTATGCATTACCATTTAGAAAAGATATTTATATGCTTTTTTATAATAAAAAAATCTTTGATGACAACAATGTCGCTTATCCAGAGGAACTGACTTGGGATGAGTATGAAGAACTGGCGAAACAGCTGACGACTGATAAAGACGGAGAAAAAATCTATGGCACGTATCATCATACTTGGTATCCGATTCTGTTATGTACAGCAGCTAATCAAACGGACAGCTCACTGCTGGATGGAGATTATGGCTTTACAAAAGAATATCTGGATCGCTGGATCCGCATGCAGGATGAAGGGTATGCAATGGACTATTCATCCATAAAAACAGCGAGTGTAACTTATGCTTCGCAATTTGAAACAGAGAAGACTGCTATGATGCCGATGGGCAGTTTTTATCTAGGCAAACTGTTGAACGCTGCCAAAGAAAACCGTACGACTGTTGAATGGGGAATTACTTCGATGCCGCAGAACGAAAAAGGAAGTGTTAGTACGTATGGCGGCCCTTCTGGATTTGCTGTTAACAAAGGATCGAAAAATCCGGAGCTAGCTAAAAAATTCGTTAGCTTCTGTTCAGGTGAGGAAGGTGCGAAAGCAGTTGCCGGGATTGGGATGACGCCAGCTTATCAGTCAGAGGAAGTGATGGATGTCCTTTATAATCTTGAAGGCATGCCGCAGGATGAAGAAAGTAAGCGTGCTTTGAATCCAGATAAAAACGGCTGGGAAATGCTGCCGGATCCAAAGAGTGCAGAAATTAACTCAATCATTAATGAAGAATACGATTTAATTATGGTAGAAGATAACTCTGTGAAAAAAGGAATTGACGCATTGAATAAGCGTGCGAAGGAAGTGTTGGAAGAAGATAATTGAGGAGGAAATGATGAATTCAGTTAGCTACTCAGTCATGAAAACGAAAGAAGAATTTACTACAGCTTTTCAAAAAATTGCACAGCCGGCTGTGCAAGCATTGGATGAACGGCATCCGGGGCTGCTGGATATCGGTTCTGCTGGAGCAATTTACAGTAAAAAAACAAGAGAGGCAGAAGGTTTTTTACGGCTACTGTGGGGCTACGGCCCCTTCTATAGTCAGCAGTCAGCAGATGAAACCTTTGATAAGCTGTTGAAGGGCATCTGTGAGGGAGTCAATCCAGACTCTCCAGATTACTGGGGAAAAATTGGTCACGTAGATCAGCTAATGGTGGAGATGGCTCCTTTGGCAGTTTTTCTTGTGATGAATAAAGAAAAGGTTGACTCACGACTGTCGGAAAGACAGCACCACTACTTAGTTGAATGGATGAACCAAATTAATTCATTTGATACGGCGCAAAATAACTGGTTGTTCTTCAGGGTTCTGGTGAATGTTTGCCTTCATAAAAATTACGGAATGGATACCTTCGTTCAAATTGAAAAGGATTTCGCCAAGATTGAGACCTTCTATTTAGGAAACGGCTGGTATTACGATGGGGTGAAGGTTCAGATTGATTACTACATTTCCTTTGCAATTCATTACTATTCTTTACTGTATTCCGTTCTATTTGAAGCAGAAGATCCTCAACGCAGCAGAATTTTGAAGGAACGGGCTGCAGAATTCGCGCAGACATTTCAGCACTGGTTTGATGATGAGGGACGGGGAATTCCTTTTGGAAGGAGCTTAACCTACCGTTTTGCCCAAAGCTCTTTCTGGTCAGCGATGCTGTTTGCTAAGGTGGAGGGATTCGCTCCGGAGAAATCCAAAAGCTTATTAAGTAAAAATTTGGCTTTCTGGCTTTCACAGGATATCTTTTCTCCAGAAGGCTTGCTGCGAGTCGGCTACTGCTATGATGATCTGGTGATGTCGGAGGAGTATAATGCTCCCGGCTCTCCCTACTGGTCATTAAAGGCGTTTCTGGTTCTGGCGTTGCCGGAAGATGATTCAACTTGGTCATTGCCTGCTGCTTGTTCAGAATCATCAGCGGACACAGCGCCAACCCTGATAAAGGAAGCCAGAATGCTGTTGAAAAAAAGCTCTGACGGCAAAGAGGTTCAAGCCTTTCCTGTGGGTCAGTTTGTCGAGCTGCATACACATGGGGAAGCAAAATATGGAAAGTTCGTATACTCTACATTATTCGGCTTCAATGTATCTAAAGGGCTGGTTGGTTATGAAAAAGGCGGCTTTGACAATGTGCTGGCTGTTTCAGAACGCGACAACTTTTATCGTGTCCGTACAGCCTTTGAAAGCTACCATACGGAAAATACACATGTGGCTGTTACTTGGCAGCCTTGGGCTGATGTGGTTATTCAATCCTGTATTATTCCGTTTGGACAATGGCATTTCCGCATCCACAAAATCAATAGCGAAAGGGCATTGAATATTCGTGACGGCGGATTTTCGGTTCCTTATGATGGGGCAGAAACTGTACAAATCCAACAGACAGAAACACGCAGCTTTTTAGATTCAGCCATCGGGGTCTCTGGTGTCGTTAATCTCTCTGGTCAAGGACAGACAGGCATTTCAGCTCGTTTAGCGAATGTCAATGTTTTATACAACAACGTTGTATTTCCTTATCTGAATCAGGATATTTCTAAAGGAGAGACAATCATCTGTAATGCTTTCTTAGGAGATGGTCAAAAGAAGAGCAGCGAGATCCAAGACTTACCGAAGGCCGTTGTTTCTGATAACAAGGCAGTTCTAACTGTGGGACAAGAGCAAAAAACAATCGATTTACCGTTCATTTAAGGAGTAGAGGAGAAGACGATGGAAAAAATTGATGACTACTTGGATAAAATCGCAACGAAGGTTTTAAGCGAATCAGCCAGAATAGCAGAGGGCATTCCTTATATTCCGGAAAATGGGCGCTATACAGATATGGGGCAGGAAGATATTGCCTGGTGGACCAATGGCTTTTTTGGAGGACTACTCTGGCAGCTCTATCACCATACTGGGAAAGAAGCCTTCAAATCTCATGCAGAACGTATTGAAGTGAGACTGGATCAGGCATTGGATGAGTTCGTTGAGCTGCATCACGATGTAGGTTTTATGTGGCTTCACACAGCGGTAGCTAACTATCGTGCAACTGGGAATGAGAAATCCAGAGTTCGAGGGTTAAAGGCAGCTTCTGTTTTGGCTAGTCGTTTTAATAGTAAGGGGCAGTTCATTCGAGCATGGAATGAAGATAAAACCGGCTGGATTATCATTGACAGCATGATGAATATTCCGCTGCTGCATTGGGCATCCGCAGAACTCAATGATCCGCGCTTTAAGCAGTTTGCTATTGCTCATGCGGATACGGTTCAACAGTATCTTATTCGCAAGGATGGCTCATCAGCTCACATTGGCAGCTTTAATCCGGAAAGCGGAGATTTCATTGAATGGATTGGCGGACAGGGCTTTAGCAGTGATTCTGCCTGGTCACGAGGACAGGCATGGGCAATCTATGGCTTTGCGTTGAGCTATAGGCATACGAATAATGATGACTATTTAAATACAGCGATTCAGGTTGCCAATTACTTTTTAGCAAATATTTCGCAAACGAATGATGTACCAGCAGTCGACTTTAAGGCGCCAGCGATTGAAGAAGACACAGATACGAGTGCAGGAATGATTGCCGCCTGCGGTTTGCTGGAGCTAAGCCGGTTATTGCCGAAGGAACAAGGGAAAATCTATAAAGCTGCAGCAGAAAAAATGCTGACAGCAGTGTTGGAAGGCTATACGGATTTTTCAGTTGAAACGGATGGTTTAGTAAGCGGTGGAGCAGTTGACTACCACGGGAAAGAAGGCAAAAACGTTGGCTTGGTTTATGCAGATTACTTTTTGATTGAAGCTTTGCTGAAGCTAAAGGAAACTGAAATGGATCTTTGGTAATCGTGTCTTAGTCTACAGATGAGGGGGAAATACGATGAAAAAATATCTGTTATTCTTGCTTTTTTTTACTATTATTTTCCTCTCTTCCTGTGGAGAGCAGGAGCGCCTGCATTCTTTTGACCATCAGGTGGAAGAAGAAACAGCGGCAATCTATAAGCACTATTCTGCGGAGGCTTTTCAAAATGGCGATGTACCTCCGAATACTCTTATTCAGCTCAGCGGTGTCATTACGGTCACAGATAATGATGATGGACAGTCAGTCAAAAAAAATGACCGCTTTATTCTGGAAGCAGAAGGACAGCGGTATCAGGTAATTAATTATTCTGACAGTGAATGGCAGCTGGCGGAACAGGTAACAGTTTATGGAGAATACTATGGGTTTATCAAAGCTGAACAAATAAAAAATGAACTTTAGTAAGGGGGGACATGTCTTGAGCACTTGGCTCGGGCATGGGAAATAATGGAGTCTGTTAAACAGCGTCGTTCAAAAAGCTTGAAAAGAAAAAATTTATTGACTGCTTATTCATTTATCGCACCAAACTTTATCGGATTTTTCATCTTTACATTAATTCCGGTTGTTTTTTCGCTAATTCTAGCATTTATGGAATGGGATTCGTTCTCAACACCAAAGTTTGTCGGATTAAATAATTTTATCAAAATGATGAATAATGAAACGTTCTGGATTTCTTTTAAAAATACCATATTGTATACAGTTGGCGTGGTGCCGCTGACGCTGATTTTTTCATTGGGCTTAGCCATTTTGTTAAATCAGAAAGTTAAAGGGATGAAATTCTTTCGAACAGCATTCTTTTTCCCTTATGTAACGTCGCTGGTAGCTATCGCTGTTGTCTGGAATATGCTGTTTCATCCAACCATGGGACCGATTAATCAGTTTCTGAAAGTGATTATTGATAATCCACCGGGCTGGACATCTAGCTCTCAATGGGCATTATTCGCAATTATTATTGTTAGTGTTTGGCGTGGTATGGGTTATTATATGATTTTATATTTAGCTGGTCTACAAAGTATTCCTAAAGAATTGTATGAGGCAGCATCTATGGATGGAGCCAATAAGTGGAAGCAGTTTATGAATGTTACGTTGCCTTCGCTAAAGCCAACCACCTTTTTTGTCACAATTATGCTGGTAATCAACTGCTTTAAAATCTTTGATTTAGTTCAGGTTATGACAGCCGGCGGTCCAGGCAGGTCTACAAACGTACTGGTTTATACCATTTATAATGAAGCCTTTGTTAAATTTAATTTCGGCTATGCTTCAGCAATTGCACTGGTACTGTTTATTATCGTTCTGATGATTACGGTTGTTCAATTTAAATGGAATCAGATTCAGGAAAGAGCTTAGCGAAAGGAGAGGAGCGAGATGCAGATGACTGCAAAAACCAAACTATTGGATGCACCAGAGAAAAAAATGAAAAAGAAAAGCGGCGCGGTCAAACGAGGAGTTTTAATCGTAATCCTGACTATTTTGGGATTAATAACGCTGGTTCCGTTTATCTGGATGGTTTCAGCATCCTTTAAGGCGAATAATGATGTTTATACCGTTCCAATCCAATGGATTCCTAAGGAATGGCATCCGGAAAACTATGCAACCATTTGGGAGCGGGTCCCTTTAATGACCTTCTTTAAGAATACAGGTATTTTAAGCGTACTGATTACTTTGATCCAACTGTTTACCAGCAGCTTTGCTGCTTATGGTTTTTCCAAGATGTACTTTAAGGGCAGAGATGTACTGTTTCTAGCCTATATTGCAACGATTGCTGTTCCGTGGCAATCTTACATGATTCCGCAGTTTATTATGATGCGTAAGCTGGGATTAACTGATACTTTATGGTCGTTAGTTCTGTTGCAGGCCTTTAGTGCATTCGGTGTCTTCCTGCTTAAGCAATATTACAGCAGTATCCCGGATGAGTTGTGTGAAAGCGCTCGAATTGACGGATTATCTGAATGGGGCATTTACCGAAAAATTATTCTGCCGTTAACCAAACCAGCCATTGCCAGCTTGACAATTATTACATTTGTTAATACATGGAATGACTATATGGGACCGTTCATCTATTTGACCTCGACTGAGAATAAAACGATTCAATTGGGACTGAAAATGTTTGTTGGTCTGTACGATGCAGAATATGCGCTGATTATGGCAGCATCGGTTCTATCTATTTTGCCGGTAGCTATTGTGTTCCTCGCTATGCAGAAATACTTTGTGGAAGGAATTGCAACTTCAGGAATGAAAGGCTAGGTGAGCAGGATGAAGTCGATGCGTACATTTGAAAATAATATCTATATGAAAGCATTTCACTGGGCGTATTGTTTACTGACGTTCAATCTCTTATTTACATTGTTGAACCTGCCTTTATTCTTAGCATTCAATCTGTTAGCCATTGATTTGCGCAACCTGTTTTTTTTCTCATAGCAGCTCTACCCTTTGGCGGCGCGTTTGCTGCGCTGTTGGGATCGCTGGAGCAGTTTATTCAGGAAAAAGAAAGCGAGCCCTTCAAGGTGTTCTTTCGTCAAGTCCGTAAAGGCTGGTTAAAAGGAACCGGCTATTGGCTGGCTGCAATACTTTGTATGATTATCATTGGAGCAGATTTGTGGTTCTTTGTAGCAACTCCATGGTTTCAATGGATTAGTCCTTTGTTCTTTATTATTGGAGTGCTGGGGTTGGGGGTCTTTCTGAATACTGTTTATTTTCAGCTTAAAAATCCACTGGCTCGCAGAAAAGAGATTTACAAAATCAGTCTTTACTATGCACTTAGAAAATGGTATGTAACGGGACTCAACAGTTTACTGCTGATAATTATCCTAGGTTTTATGCTTTTGAAACCACAGTTTGGGTATTTACTCGCTCCATCCATTTTGGGCGGACTAATTTATTTGAACAGCAGCAAGCTTCATAAGTTGAGACAAAGCCCTGCTGAAAAGGTTTAAGCGGGGAGCTTTTTTTAAGGATATGTTAAGCTATGCTGGTAGGACAAAAACTGAATAAAATCATAAAGCTTGGAATTAAAATCAGGAACTTTCTGGTTTTATTCTAAGCTTTTTTCTACCAGTGTATGAGATTTCACTAATCATTTGAACTGTTAAAAGCAGGGGAATAGCAGTGATTACCTTTCCAATTAATAGTGACCTTTCTATAAGCAGATTTGATGATTGATGTTGATTAATAGCGTACTGCTGTAGATTTACAAAGGAATGACGAATACATGAAGTAGACTGAGAGGCTAAGCAATCTTTATTTTTCGGACGAAAAGTTGTAAATCTGGTATAGTTAAAGAAAAAAGCAAAGAGGATGCTTATGGAAATCAGACTTTTACGTTATTTTTGGACAGTTGCTCAGGAAGGGAATATTTCGAAAGCTTCAAGATTATTGAATATTACACAGCCAACACTGAGCCGGCAAATAAAAGAGCTTGAAGAAAGCATAGGGGTACCTTTATTTCATAGAGTAAAAAATAGGCTGACTTTGACTCAAGACGGATTTTTTTTGAAAGAACGTGCTGAGGAAATATTGCTGTTGGATGAGAAATTAGAACATGCTTTCTCAGAGCAGCGGAAGAAGCCCTTAAGCGGCTGTGTTACTATCGGCTGTGTTGAGGCAGACAACTCGGATACCTTAGCTATGCTGCTGGAGGAGCTGATAAGTGACTACCCGCAAATTCGATTTAATCTTGTCACTGGAACAAGTGAAGATATTGCCGAGCGCTTAGAAAAAGGAATTCTTGATTTAGCGATTTTGCTGGAGCCAGTCTCTTTACATGAAGTTGAAATGCTAAGACTACCCAGAGAAGAAACTTGGGGATTTCTTTTATCAAAAGAGCTGTTTATCGCTCAAAAGAAGCAGCTGACACCAGAAGATATGCTTGGTTTGCCTATTCTATGCTCCAATCGAGAAGAGGTACAGCGTCTATTGAGTGACTGGTCGGGCGTACCCATTACCAACTTAAATATTGTCGGTCATTTTAATTTGATTTTTAATGTATTTTCTTTAGTTGAAAATAAGGTTGGTGCAGCGTTAACAATTGAAGGGGCTGTTTCCAATAGAAATTCAGCAGAGACACTATTTGTTCCGCTGAGCCCATCAGTCAAAACGAGCTGTGTTCTAGTATGGAAGAAAAGAGTTCAGACACCTGCTGTTCAAGAGTTGATTAATCGGTTTAACTATGCTTTTCAACTATAGTCTTATGTAATAATAGGTATTAGACATAGAATAAAATGAGCGGTACGATAAACATGTGTTTATTGTACCGCTCATTTTTTTGGAGGGATGCTTATGACAGCGGTCATTATTTTTTTCTCACGGGCTGGAGAAAATTTTGTTAAAGGAAAAAAACAATATATTTTAGTCGGACACACTGAGGTTGTCGCAAGAAAGATAAGTGCTAAATTGAAGATTCCAGCGTATCCTTTACTGCCAGTTACACCCTACCCGAAAGACTATGAGGAAGTGGTTCAGCTAGCCGCAGAGGAAAAACAGCAGTCGCTGCGAATTTGCTATGAGAATTTGCCCGTTAATTTTAAGGATGTAACGCATGTCTTTCTTGGATTTCCCAACTGGTGGGGCAGCTTTCCTAGAGTAGTCGGGACATTTTTAGAGGATATGAATTGGGAAAACAAGATTATTTTTCCTTTTTGCACACATGAAGGCAGTGCTTTTGGATCAAGTATGCAGGATTTAGAAAAAGCCTGTGCCGGCGCAGAGATTAAAACCGGTTTACCCATCCGCGGTTCGCGTACTGAGCTGTCGGATACAGCGATAAAAAACTGGCTGCTTTCTTTTTAGAAGGTAGCATAAATAAAAAATAATGGAGGAATAGAGGATGACGAAGCATGAAGAAGTAAAAAACGGAGTGATTTTCCCCGTGGGTGAAAAGAATCAGGCATTTGCACAATACTTTATTGGACAAAGCTATTTACAAAGCTTGGTTGCTGACCCAGCCATAAGTGTGGGAGTTGGTAATGTCACTTTTGAACCTGGCTGTCGGAATAACTGGCATGTTCATCGGGACGGTTTTCAGCTATTGCTTGTTACTGGTGGTGAAGGCTGGTATCAGGAAGAAGGACAGCCGGCTCGATTTCTCAAAGCAGGAGATGTGGTTGTAACTCATGATGGGGTGAAGCATTGGCATGGCGCTGCGAAGGACAGCTGGTTTGAACATCTGGCCATTACCGCTGGAACACCTGAATGGCTGGAAGCAGTAAATGATGACTGGTACAACAGTTTAAAACAATAGGGAGGTAATATGATATGAGAAAACAGACAGCAGGAAGAAACCAATTGGGCGAATTTGCGCCGCAGTTTGCGGCCTTGAATGATGATGTGTTATTTGGAGAGGTATGGGCAAAGGAAGAAGAGCTTTCACTGCATGACAGAAGTATGATTACTTGTTCTGCTTTACTGGCGCTAGGCGCTCCTCAGCTTGAAGCTCATCTAAAAATCGCAAAGGAAAATGGTGTGACTAAGCAGGAAATTACGGCACTGATTACTCATCTGGCTTTTTATGCAGGCTGGCCTAAGGCTTGGACTGCTTTTTCAATGGCGAAGGAAATTTTTGACTAGCTGATTAAGCATCAGAATCAGGGAGAAGATTGTTATGAAAAAACGAAATGTGACAGGAAAATAGCTATAGTTCAAGTCCTGCTGCTCCCCGACTACTTGAAAAACAGGGCTGCATCCAACCCTGTTTTTACGAAATCGCAACGACCGCACACTTTGTCTTATTCACGAGAGAGGATTGCTGAGGGCGCTGCTGTTTGGCACGATATAGCTTTTCAGCAGAGGCGTTGGCAGTTTTTGTCGTTAGTCAACCTTTTTTAGCAGCTGTAAAAAAGCTTTCGCTGCATTAGAAAAAAACTGATCCTTTTTCCAGATAATACTAACAGAGGCAGTTAATGGCGGTGAAAAAGGAATAAAAGCTAAATCTGAATTTTCCGTAGAAAGAACACCATCAATACACAGTGCACTTGCAATATTATGTTTTACCAGGAGTGAGGCATTGTAAAGCAGGTTATATGTACCCACTACATTGAAATGTTCCAGATTGCTGCCCAGCCAATCAGCCAGCTGGTTGTCAACAGAGGACTGATTAGAAATTAATAACGGCGTACCGGCAATTTCATTAGGTGCGACCGTTTGTTTTTTTGCTAACGGATGTGTATGATTTACCAAAATTCCCCAGTGGTCAGATAACGGCAGGCGCTTATATTCATATTTTTGTTTTTCAACCGGATCAATAACAAGACCAAAATCTAACAGCCCTTTATCAACTTTTTCCAGTACATCGTCCGCATTCCCACTATATAACCGGATGGTTATCTTGGGATACTGTATTCTCAACTCCTGTAAAAGAACAGCGACGAATTCAAATGCTTTTGTCTCCCCGCCGCCAATGGCGATTTCACCGCTAATTTGTCCATCAGGAAGTAGATTTGAGGTTGTTGAATGAACAAGGGACAAAATTTCTTTGCCTTTATTAGCCAAATAGAGGCCTTCTTCGGTTAAGACGATCCCTCGGTTGCCCCGTTTAAAAAGTGTAACACCCAGCTCATCCTCTAAATCTTTAAGCTGCTTCGATAAGGTCGGCTGAGAAAGATGCAGCACTTCAGCTGCTTTACTGATGGTTTTTTCTTTAGCCACAGTTAAAAAATAATTCAGTACTCTTAATTCCATTTTTATTCCTCCTTCATATAGAAAATAGTTATAATTAGCTATTCAATATAAGTATTGGTTAAGTATAACTCATTTGCGTACAATAAAGGTAAGAAATTCAGAATAAGGAGAAGAAAGATGAAGAAATTAAATTTGCTGAAAAAAATCCAAAATCAAGACATAGTTGCTGGGTCACCATTATTTAAAGAGATTCATTTAGTTAAGGAAGCAAACGAACAATTACTAGTAGAAATGAATACAAGCTACCATACAAATATGGAAATGCTCTCGTATCTTGAAAAAATAACCGGTCGCAGCTTAGCTCCTTCAACAACAGTTTCGCAGCCCTTTTATAGTGACTTTGGGGGACACATTGAATTAGGAGAGGATGTTTTCATCAATAAGAACGTCACTTTTGTAGATTTAGGGGGTATTACAATTGAAGACCATGTTTTGATTGGTCCGGATTCAAGGTTGATTACAGTCAATCATTTGATTGAGCCTGAAAAAAGGCGAGGAATCCGAGCGGCTCCCATTTTAATCAAGGAGAATGCCTGGCTTGGAGGGAATGTTACAATTCTGCCGGGAATAACCGTAGGAAAAAATGCAGTTGTGGCAGCTGATTCAACAGTTACTAAAGATGTTCCTGATAATACCGTTGTAGCCGGCAGTCCGGCAAGGGTGATGAAGAAGCTTCCTTCTTGAATGGAAAAAGAAAAGAAGTTGAAAGGTGAAGATGCTATGCTTGATAGAAAGCTGAAAAGAGTTTACCGGCTGTTTTATGTGATAGGATTAGCAATGTTTTTTCTTTCCGGCTGTTCCCCCAAGGAAGCTGCTGTGCCAATTTCAGCTATTGAATCAGAGGATCAGTTGTCAGCGGCTCCCAAAAGCAGCAATCAAATAGATGGAAAGGAAAGTCTACGTATAGTGAAACTGAAGCTGGATAATCAAGACTTTCAGCTTGAGCTGGAAGAAAATGAGACTGTAGAGGAGTTGACTGCTCAGTTTCCTCTCTCTTTAGAGCTGGAAGACCTAAACCAAAATGAAAAATATGCCTACCTATCAAAAGCCTTACCGACAGCTCCACAAAGAATAGTCCAGATTGAAAAGGGAGATGTGCTGTTGTTCGGTTCAGATTGCCTAGTGATTTTTTATGAAAGCTTTGAGACAAACTACACATATACTCGTATAGGAAAAATTAAAGAAGCAGCAGCGTTAGATTTCCTTAAAGAAAGGAAGTCAGTATGGCTGTGGCTAGGTTAGTTAGCTTTATAGAGTGGACCGATTCGGGCTCCACTCTTTTTTTGTGGAAAATATAGAGATGGTCAAATATCCATTTAAAAAAAATTTTTCAGCCAGCTTACAAAAAATTTGAATTTTTGCGAATGATTTTTCCTTTTTCTGCGACTACCTTAATGTACACCACTTTTTTAGAAGGGAAAGAAAGCGTGTATTAGCCAAAATGATTTTTTTACAACAGTATATAAATAAGAAAGAGTAGCATTTAGTGACCTATCCTTAAACTACTTAATCACTGGTATACTGAAGAAAAGTAAATAACCAGCAGCGGAAAATAGTTGTTGGGAGACTAGGGAAGGGCGAAGGAGTGTGAGCAATGGCAGAAAAAAAGTATGAAGAAAAATTTATTCAGCTCTATCATTCCTATGTTGATGAAGTCTATAAATTCGTTTATCTGCGTACGGGTTTAAATCAGCAGCTGGCGGAAGATGTTACGCAGGATATTTTTCTTGAGGTATATAAATCTCTGAAAACATTTAAAGGTTTGTCCTCTGAGCGAACCTGGCTGTTTAAAATTGTCCGCAACCGCTTAAATGATTATTATCGAAAACAATATAAGCATTTTTCGGAAAATACCGATATAAATAATGAAGAGCTTCAGACGATCCCGGACTCTTCACAGGATATAGAGCTTGAACTCATCAAAGAATATGATAAGCAGCTGATCCGTACGTGCTTAAATAGCCTTTCGCCGTATTATCAGCTGATTTTGACAATGAAATACTTAGATGACTCATCAGTTAAGCATATGGCCGAACTATTAGGAAAAACGACAAAATCTGTGGAAAGTGTGCTTTATCGTGCAAAGCAGGCGTATATCAAGGAATATCTGAATCTTGGACAGGAGGAATACAGAAATGAAAACAAAAAATGATGACTTTATCAAGCAGTCGCTAGAAGAATTAGCATCAGATAAAGAAATATTTCCAAGTTCAATTCAAAAACAGCGGATGCTGGCAGCTATCCAAAGTGAAGTCAAGATAACAACTACTCGTTCCCGCAAACAACGGTTGAAAGACTTCATTGTGAATCGGCCTTATCGTTTTGCCTTTTCCTTCTCAGCTGTACAGGCGGTTATCTGTGCACTTGCTTTTGGAAATGACTACACAGAATTTATTTTAAAACTATTTGAATGAGAAGGGATGTGTTCTAATGAAAAAAATTTTTGAAATCCTGAATGATCCAGTAGGGTCTTTTAATAAACAGGATAAGGTGATTTCACTGCTGTTCGTTTCATTTACTGCGCTAATCGTTACAGCTTTCGACCCGCTGATAATGGGGACATCATTTACGATTATTAATCTGTTAAAGATTTTTCTACTGAGCCTAATTGAATATAGTTTATTTTGCTTATTGTTATTTGCGGTTTGCTGGATATTCGGCAACCGACAGAAACTTAGCTGGTTTTTGACTCAGTGGGCATTTACCTTGTTTCCTACAATGATATTTAGTGTTTTAATTCCTCTTATGTTTATTATCGAGTCCAATTACAATCATATGTCGGAAAATTTTTTATGGGGCTTATTTGTTAATATAGTCTTTTTCGGTGCACTCATCTGGAAAGTTATACTATACGTGCTGTTTTTAAGAAAGGCAGCTGGACTTAAAGGTATTCGTTTTTATGGAGCGTTGCTGCTGATTATAGTAGCAGCCTTGTTTTTAGCTGAGTTCATGGGCGGTATAGGTCCCAAAACACCCATTATCTGATTGATGTGTGAAGACAAAACTGGTTATATAAGCCAGTAAGTCCTGTAATTGAACTGGTTTGAATAAGAGCGTTTATAAACTTTATATTGATGCGTATTAGCTGTTTACACATGTTAGAAAAGCGGCTAAGACAATCATTTTATTAGATGAAGGAGGATTTTCAATGAAGATATTATTGTATTTTGAAGGTAAAAGAATATTAGCAAAATCTGGTATTGGCCGCGCACTGGAGCATCAGAAACGGGCATTAGCGGCCGCAGGAATTGAGTATACACTGGATCCGAACTGTATAGATTATGATATTCTGCATATTAATACTTATGGGATTGGCAGTTATCGGATGATTGCCAAGGCCAGGCGAATGGGAAAGAAGGTCATTTATCATACACATTCTACGGAAGAAGATTTTAGAAATTCATTTATTGGTTCTAATCAGGTGGCACCCTTGTTTAAACGCTACTTAATCTCTCATTATTCTAAAGCTGACTGCTTAATCACACCAACAGTCTATTCAAAAGAAATACTGGAAGGCTACGGGATGAAGCAGCCGATTGCAGCGATTTCCAATGGAATTGATTTAGAAAAGTATCGTCCGGATACCCGTAAGGAAACTCTTTTTAGAGAATACTTCAAATTGGCGCCAGAGCAAAAGGTTGTTATCTGTGTTGGTTTGTTTTTTAAACGAAAGGGACTGATTGATTTTGTAGAAATTGCTAAATCAATGCCTGACTACACCTTTATCTGGTTTGGTCATGTCAATATGTTGAGTATTCCCAAAGAGATTCGGGAGATTGTTAAAAAGAAGCATCCAGACAACGTTCTTTTTCCGGGATATATCAAGGGAGAAATTATCGAAGGAGCTTATTCAGGCGCTGATTTGTTTTTCTTTCCTTCATACGAGGAAACCGAAGGAATTGTTGTTTTAGAAGCGTTAGCCAGCAAGCAAAAGGTTTTGACTCGTGATATTCCTGTCTATCATGACTGGCTTGAATCAGGGATAAACTGCTACATGGCTTCCGATAATGCTGGGTTTAAGCAGCATATTCAAAAGATTGTTGACAAGCAGCTGCCGGATACCGTAGAAAGAGGCTATCAAACAGCTGTAAGGAGAAGTATCAGTGAAATTGGTCAGGAATTAAAGCTGGTTTATGAACAGGTTCTAGATGAAAGTTATGTAAAAATTTAATTGTAAGAACAGGAGGAGTAATATGCTGGAGAATGAGAGCTTTTGGATACTTTGTCCGGTTTGTACTGGTAAGACGAGAACCAAAATTAGAAAAGACAGCGAGCTGAAAAATTTTCCTCTGTATTGTCCCAAATGTAAGAGAGAGTTTTTGATTAATGTGGCAGCTGCTGAAATTGAACAAATAAAAGAGCCAGACGCCCAGACGCAGAGCCGCTAACATAGAAGTGTGGACACTTCATGTTGGCGGCTCTTTTGTTGGATTTTTAGAGTATAAGTGAAAGGGATTTAGCTTTGTTTGTCTAGTTGATCTCTCGGAGGAGAACGGTTCTGTTGCGGCATACTCGTGAAAGTATTGGTTTTGTTTAAAATGTAACTAACTATATCAGCCTATTCGCTTGTTTTTAATCCGCTTCGAATTTAAAAACCAGTATTGCTGGTAGTTGCCAACCAAGGCAGTGAAGGGGATGGGCTGCTTATTTTGAGCAATGATTTGTTCTTCTAAATAATTTTTTAAAACCCAGGGATCTTCAATGCGAGTAGTTTGAAGCTGAAGGGTGTTTTCGATAACTGAAATACTTGTTTTTAAATCTCGTGCGATTTCTGAGAGAGACAAGCCGGAGAGGACTAGATTTTTTTGAAATTCCTCTTGTGTCTGCAGCATCTGATTAGAGGTTAAAGACATGATAATCGCTTCTTTCTTTGGTTTTTAATGTTAAAAAATTAATAGTTGTAAATTTAACTATATGAATAATACTTTATTATGAAACAGTTGTCAATTAGAGTATTTTAAATTAAACTAACGGAGAAGAGGTGAGGCTAGTGACTTTCAACAAAGAGGATATCACAGAAAAAATTTATACATTAAGTGTTCTTCAGCAAAGCTATGTTGGGGAGCATTTGAGAACGCTACAGCTAAATAGTCTACAGGCACGGAGTCTAACCTATGTGTACAAACATCCGGCTACTATTCAGCGTGGACTAGCTAACTATTTAGGAAAAAAGCAGGCAACGGTAACAAACATTCTAAAAATTTTGGAAGAAAAGCAGTTGATTTACAGAGAAATTCCTAAAGAGAATGAACGGCAAAAAAATATTTATTTGACGGAGCAAGGGAAACAGATGGTCATAAAAATTGAAGAAATCTTCCAGCATTTGAATGAAGAGCTTTGCAGCACTTTTTCAGAAGAAGAACATCATCTGTTTTTAGAACAACTGAAAAAAGCAGAAAAGGCGCTAGAGAATGTGTGAGCAGTCTAATCTGATATGTGCATTAAAAAAATAATTTAAGAGGAACGATTGAAGCAGACTAGATTGGTATTTTCCATCCTAGTCTGTTTATTTGAGTCGATTTATAGTGTGTTAAGACAATCAAGCCCTTCATTACACATACTTCTGTGACTGGATTAAAAAAGTTCTTTTGTACAAACCACTATCATGGAGGGGAGAACGGTTTGATTTTAAGAGCTTTACGATTTAAACAGAGCAGCCTAATCTTGCTGTTATTTAGCTATTTCTAAAAAGTAATGTAAAAATATCCAATTAATAGTAAGATAAAATGAAAGCCGAAACGTAAAGGAGCGAAGTGAATGAAAAAGATTTTTTTAGTTGAGGATGATGAACAGCTGCGTCGGGGAATTACCTTTGCCTTGGAACAGGAAAGCTACCGAGTAGTTACAGCAGAAAAAATGGCTGGAACAGTCGAAAAAATTAAGCAGGAACAGCCGGACTTGATTATTTTAGATATTAATTTACCTGATGGGAATGGTTTAGATCTTTGCATGGCTATTCGTAAAATAACCAAGACGCCTATTTTCTTTTTGACGGCTTTAGACATGGAGACCGATGTTGTTGCCGGTTTGTCCGTAGGGGCGGATGATTATATTATTAAGCCCTTCTCCTTGGCTATTTTAAAGGCAAAAATCATCGCTACTCTGCGCCGGCTGGAAACCTATGGAACAGAGCTTTCTGTACCGCCGTTTCTATTAGATGTGTCTGCCAACCGTCTTTTTAGAGATGGACAGGAAATAGCCCTAAGTTCAACAGAATATCGACTGGTTCATTATCTGCTCAAAAATGCTGGAACTGTTTTGGAAAAGGAACAACTCCTTGATGTATTATGGGATACTCAGGGAAAATTTGTCGATGAAAACACATTATCAGTTAATATTAGAAGAATTCGAGTGAAAATTGAAGCTGATCCTCAGCAGCCGGAGTTTATTCAGACAATACGTGGAGTAGGTTATGTGTGGAAGAAGCGGAGGAAATCATGAGTATTTGGATAGGGATAATACTTAGCTGCTGTTGCTTAGTTGGAGGGCTCTATATCCGCCAGCTAAAGCTAAAGCAGGAGGCAGAACTGGAGAAGCTGGAAGCAATCTTTGATCAAGTGATTTTTAGCTCGTTTGATCCAAATGAGGTGAAGTATGAGGAGGGGCAGTTAGCTAAGGTCATTTTTAAAGCTCAGCGAATTGCGGAGATTGCAGAGGACCGCAAACAAACGGTAGAGCTTGAACATCAGCGGATTCAAGAGCTGATTGCGGATATTTCCCATCAGATGCGAACACCGTTATCCAGTATTATGATGTACACTGAATTAATGCAGATGACCGGATTGTCAGAACATGAGGCAAAGGAGTTTCTAGCCAGAATCGAGGTTAGCTCTGAGCGGCTCATGTGGTTAGCTTCTGAATTTATTGTTATGACTCGATTTGAAACGGAAACGATTGATTTACAGCCGGAGTTGCTGGATATCAACCAAACCCTTCAGCAGGCAATAGCAGAAAATCGTGAAGCGGCCAATCAGAAGGGGATAACTATTCAACTGGTATTTCAAGAGGTGAATCCGCTTATGCATGACTCCAAATGGACAGCAGAGGCCTTTAGCAACGTTATTGAGAATGCAGTGAAGTATGCAAATCCAAAAACTGAAATAAGCATAACTGTCAAACGGCTTCTTTCTTATACGCGAATTGACATTTGTAATTCAGGAATAGGTATCCTGCCTGACGAAATGCGATTGATTTTTCAAAAATATTATCGGGGAGAAAATGCTGGAGATATGTCCGGTGCGGGTATCGGTCTTCATCTGACCAAGCTGATTTTGGAAAGACAAGGCGGTTATATTCTTGCTAAGGAGACATCAGAGGAGACTGTATTTTCTCTATTCTTACTAAACTGACAGAAAAGAAGTCTGGATTGTCAGCGGGGAGTAAGAACGCCTTGCTACACTTAGATTAACAAAGGAGGCGTCTACTATGGAAATCGTAACAGTCAAACATTTGATGAAAACCTACGGGCAGGGAGAAAATCAGGTTCATGCAGTAAATGATGTCAGCTTAACAATTTCTGCTAAGCAGTTTGTAACAATAGTTGGTACTTCAGGTTCTGGAAAAAGTACCCTGCTTAATCTGCTGGGGGGACTGGATCAGCCAACTAGCGGTGAACTATTTGTTGACGGGAAAGACTTGTCTGCAATGACAGAAGAAGAATTAACGATTTTTCGCCGCCGTAATGTAGGTTTTATTTTTCAAAATTATAATTTAGTGCCGATTTTAAGTGTTTATGAAAACATTGTATTACCAATTCAATTGGATGGAAACAAGATTGATGAGGACTTTGTAGCTCAGATTATTGAGACCTTGGGCTTGTCAGGGCGGGAAAATGAACTGCCTAATGCATTATCCGGCGGACAACAGCAGCGGGTTGCGATTGCCAGAGCACTGGCTTCAAAGCCAGCTATTATTCTAGCTGATGAGCCAACTGGAAATCTGGACAGCCACACCAGCCAGGATGTGCTGGGCTTATTGAAGATGACTGCTAAAAAATTTCATCAGACAGTTATTATGATTACGCATAATGATCATATTGCTCAGCTGGCAGACCGGGTTATTCGAATTGAAGATGGTCGTTTATCTGAAGAAGGTGACTTCTCATGAAAACACAAAAAAAGATTATTCGCTCAATCGGAATCAAGAGCTTTCGAGCCAATAAACGTCGAAATATTTTTGTCAGTATTGCGATTATTCTAACAACCGTGCTGCTGACTTCGGTTGTCAGTTTAGGAATGAGCTTTCTTGAATCGAATGAGCAGCAGCAGAGAAGAATTTTGGGTACGATGGCTGATGCCAACATGAATAATCTGACGGCTGCTCAATATAAAAAGCTGTCGGAGAATGAAGGCGTTGAAGCTTATGGAACGCAGCGAACCATTGGCATGATTAATCCAGTCAGTCAGAAGAAGAAAGATGCTGAGCTCATTCTGCACTGGTACGATGAATCTGAATGGCTGAATCTAAGAGTACCCACAGTTACTGATATTGAAGGGCAGTTTCCCAAGAAAAAAGACGAAGTTCTAATCCCTTTGTCAGCGCTGACGATTTTAGGAATTGAGCATCCGAAAATTGGCATGGAGATTCCATTAACCTTTACTTATCAGAATCAGACAATCACTCAGTCTTTTACTTTATCTGGTTACTTTAAGGAGTATGTGACACAGCGGGTTTCGAATATGAGCTATCTCTTGGTATCTTCTGCCTTTGCAGCAGAGTATCCGGATTTAGAAGGAAAAAATACAGTTTCGATTAAATATAAAAACAGTCAAGGGATTGGAAAGCAAAATGACGAGCTGGCCAAATCATTGGCCCTGACTGAAAATCAGGAAATAAAAACAACTGTCCGTGAAAGCGGGGGCAGCTCTATGACTCTGTTTTTGGGTGTTGGTGCGTTTATTTTGATTATTTTGTTATCCGGAGGCTTGTTAATCTACAATGTGTTATATATTTCGATTGCAAATGATATCCGTTTCTATGGCTTGCTAAAAGCCTTAGGGACGACAGGAAAGCAAATTCGAAGCATCATTTTACGTCAGGCTCTGATTTTATCCTTGATTGGTATTCCTATTGGTCTTATTTTAGGCAGTTTGGTCTCTACAATAGCGGTTCCTTTTGCCTTGAATATTTCAACCTTTGCTGATACAAAAGTAACTTCTGTCAATCCTTGGATTTATATATCTGCTGCCGTCTTTGCACTATTTGTAACCCTAGTCAGCTCTATTAAGCCTGCCCGAATTGCTGCTAAGGTTCCGGCTATTCAAGCGATTAGATTTACAGAAAGTGCCCCTAAAAAACAGAAGGTCCGCGGACATTCCGGTGGAAAGCTGTATGCTATGGCATGGCGCAATATTTTTAGAGATAAGAAACGGGCATTAGTTGTGATTTTATCCTTATTTTTAGGAATTTCTTTGTTTATTGCTACAAATACAGCCTTGGAAAGTATGGATTTGGAAAATTTTGTGACCAGTGAAATGTCGGAGGACTTATCGGTTTCCCAAAAGGAGATACCAGCTTCCAACCGTTGGGAAGAGGATCAGGAGCTACTGCAGCAAATGAATCAATTCTCTGGTATTGAAGAGCTGCACATTTATTTATCGAGTAGAATCCTAGTAGATTTTGAAAAAGGCAAATTCTCTGATTATATAAAGAACTATAATAAAACATTTAAATATGGCACGCATAAAGAAGAAAACCTGAATAAAGAAAACTTCTTTAGCCAGATAATTGGTATGGACACTGAGGAAATCCGTACAGTGATGGAGGCAAACCACCGTTCTTTCGATGAAGAGGCATTTGAAGTTGGTGAACTCTGTCTGGTTCAATCGGATACACCAGAAGACTTTAAAGCTATTCCTAATCTGGATTTTACTGTCCTTGAAACACAGCAGAAGCTTAACTTGCCAATCGGCGGTTATTTTCCAATAGCTTATCTTGAGCAGCAAAGTGACGGCGCACCAACCATTCTGATTTCAAAAAATTATATGAAACAAATAATCCCTAAAGCAACGATTTTAGAAATAAGAATGAATTTTTCTGATGAAGAGGAAGAGGCTGGCGTTAAGCTCATGACAGAGCTGGTAAAACAACGCCCCTACTTTCATTTGATGTCCAAGAAAGAGCAGATTGAAGCAGCACGTACAGGAACGATGACGATGCGAATCTTGGGAAATGCACTAGCAGTAATTTTAGCTGCTATTGGACTATTGAATTTTATTAATGTAATTACCACCAGTATTATCTCTAGAAAACAGGAGCTGGCAACCTTAGAGAGTATTGGCATGACACGCAGACAAACCAATAAAATGCTGGCTTATGAAGGTCTTTACTATGGCGGGATAACGGCTGTTCTTGTATTGACACTGGGAATGTGTTTGACATATGGTTTGTTTCTAGTTGTAAAAAATTCCGCCACTTTTGCAGTTTTCAGCTTACCCTTACTCGAGGTCAGCGGCTCCCTGCTGTTAGTATTTCTTGTCTGCCTTTTGACTCCTATCCTAGTGATGAAGGCGTTAGGACATGACCATCTTGCCAACCGCATTAAATAATAAAGGCGTTAACTTAAATTGTCTTAGTAATAAAACACTGAAGGAACGCGAAGAGCTTGGAACAAACAGCAGAAAATTGCTGGTTTTGTTTCAAGTTCTTTTTTGGACTAGATATAGAAAATGTTTGGTAGAGAAAAGAATCATTCGCAAGCTTGTTGAATGACTAAATTTTTTTCAAAGAAAAGCGAAGAGGGTTCAAGGTCTTTGGATTATGTATTATACTATCAAAAGAGGGCGGCAGATTTTGACAAAGCTGTACCAAGCAAGAGAAGTAGAAAAATGAGGATGACGTGTGTGGAATTAGGTGAGAAGCTGAAACAGCTTAGAAAAGAACATGATTTAACTCAGGAAAAATTAGCAGAAAAACTATTTATTTCCCGGACTGCGGTCTCAAAATGGGAGAGCGGCAAAGGATACCCGAATATTGAATCTCTGAAAAATATCTCTCAGTTGTTCTCTGTGTCAATTGATGACTTATTATCAGGTGAAGAGATGGAGCAGGTTGAAAGAAGAGAAGAAAAACAGCAGCAGGAGAATCGTTTATATACGCTGATTTATGGACTGCTGGATATACTCACCTTGGTCTGTATTTTCCTGCCCTTCTATGGTCAATCAGCTGGACAAATGATTCGGTTAGTTTCCTTGATTGAGTTTAATGAATCTGTAATTGATAAATCGTTTTTTTTGATTTTACTGTTGCTGATGATTGTGACGGGTATCATAGAATTAATTTTATATTTTTGGAAAAAGGATAAGCTGTTAAGATATAGTCGAATTTGGTCGCTATTTTTCCATTCACTGGTCATTTTATTTTTCGCAATGGCAAGACATCCTTATGTGATTGTCTATCTGTTTTTGATTTTTATAATAAAAGCCTTTCTTTTATTTAAAGCAAATAAATAGGGGAAAGCCTTTAATACCAACCTTTGACACGGAAAGTGTCAAAGGTTTTTTTGTATGTGACGAAAAGATTCTTGGACTTTGCCTGGAAGAAGTTAATAATCGAGAAAACGGAAAAGTAAAAAAATCCTCAAAAGAGGAGAAAAAAATATGAAAGGATTAGTTGATTTTTTTAATATAAATTCTGCAAAGGATTTATAATTATGATTTATTTTTAGGATTTACATGAATGAAATTTTTCAAATAAAAAAGTTGTAAAGGAGAAAAAAATGACAACAATAGACAATGAAGTTTTTCGAAGCATTAATAATTTAGCAGGAAGGAACGATGTTCTAGATTATCTAGGAATTTTTATTAGTAAGTATACGATTTTCATTCTGGCAGCCTTTCTGATTTTTCAATGGTTCTATAAAAGGCAGGACAGCTCTTACAGAAAAGTTCTGATACTGTCTCTATTAACCTTTATCGTTGCCGAAATACTGGCGAAAGGTTTAGGACAGCTCTATGAACATTTACAGCCCTTTGCGGTTCTTCCAGAGGTAAATCAGCTGATTGAAAAAGAAGTGAATAATAGTTTTCCCAGTGACCATACAGTTTTGTTCTTTAGCATTTTAACACCATTATTTTTATATAGCGGTATAAAAGGAAAAGTTCTTTGCTTCTTTAGTGCACTGCTAGTTGGAATCAGCAGAATTTTTGTAGGGGTTCATTATCCATCAGATGTGGTAGCAGGAGGATTATTGGCGATAGTTGTAGGTATACTTATTTATCGTGGTTTGTTTTCTTCTAAAATAATGAATCAGCTGGTTGCTTTCATTGAAAAATTGGAGACAAAGCTTCTCAGCAGATAAGCTGTTTAGCGGGCAGTTATTTGCTGCTTTTTAATATTCATTCCTTTGACTGGTAAGGGTTTCTACCTGTATAATTTCTTTCAGAAGTACTAGAAAATTCAGCTGGGTAAAAGGACAAACAATCGCTAAATAAACTTTGTAGACTAAAATTCTATAAGTTCATCAAAAATCAGCTTCACAACTCATTTAAATAAACAATTTATTTCGATCTTTTGAGAAAATATTTCATAGGAAATACTGCTGGTCCTTGGCATTGTTGTGAGGCTGTTTTTTACAAGGTTTGTATGGAAGAAAGGAGGGGCTGACAGTTAACATCTACAGAACATCAGAAGTAGCAAAAATCGTGGGCCTGCATCCAAATACAGTTCGCCGTTATGAAGAATGGGGACTAATTCCGCAGGCTGAGCGTGAAGAAAACGGCTATCGGCGGTTTACCGACTTTCATATTGCAATGATTCAACTAGCTCAGACTGCTTTTCAGGTGGAGGTGCTGCAGAAGGGACTTCGGAAGAAAATGGTTGGAGTTATTCAGTCGGCAGCAAAGAAAGATTTTGAACAGGCCAGTCAGCTGGCAGATGACTACCTCCAGCAAATTCAAAAAGAACAACAGCAGGCTCGTGAAGCGATTACAGCTGTAGAGGCGCTTTTATCAGGGAAAAATGAACAGCTAAAACCGATGAAACGCAAGGAAACAGCTGACTATCTGGCAATCACAGTAGACGCATTACGTAATTGGGAGCTTAATGGCTTGTTATTAGTTAAACGGCGGGATAATAACTATCGAATCTATACCGCAGAAGATATCAACCGGCTAAGAATCATCCGGATTCTGCGCAATGCCAACTATTCCCTTGAAGCAATCCTGCGCTTATTGAATACTATAGATAATCCGCTGCCGGCAGCAGCAATCACAGGACTTCTTAATACACCAGCAGCTGATGAAGAAATCATTAGTGTCTGCGATACCTTAATTGATTCTTTAGAACTGGCTGAGAAAAATGCTAAGCTTGTTAAGAAAAAACTTCAAGAAATGAACAGAACGTTTAACTAAAAACCCTCCACTATACCACCAAGGTTTTGATTGGTGGTATGCTTCTTTTCTATGGCAGATTTGTTGATTTTTAACAGCCGTTTTTATTATCAGAAAAGGAGTGGATGATAAAATGACGATTTCGACAGAAGAACAAAAGCATTTGACTAAAACACTAGAAACGCTTGAGAAAGCATTTCAAATTTCTCTTGGCAAGGAACAGAAAACAGATGCCGGCTATATGGAACTAAAAAAATATACGGTAGATTATCACCATGAGCTGGACAAATACGAAGTTTATGACTACCAGAAGAGCTTAGCTTCGATGGATCGTCAGGTCGGCGCAGAACGTCAGAGTCAGCAAAAGCTGCGGTATGCCTTATCCAGTCCCTACTTTGCACGAATTGACTTTTGCTATGATGATGAGAGTGAAGCAGAGCGTTTTTATATTGGGCGCTTTGGTTTTTCCCAGGCTGCGGGAGACAGTTTGATTTACGATTGGCGAGCCCCGGTTGCTTCATTATATTATGATTTTGGTCCAGGAACTGCTGAATATCAAACAGATAGCGGCTGCTTTTCAGGGGAGCTGACAAAGAAAAGACAAATTAAAGTTGAAGATGGGCTCCTTCAATATGTAGTTGATACCGATCAAGCTCTTCATGACGAGGTTTTGATGGAGGAACTAACGAACTCTTCCAGTGAACAAATGAAGACAATCATTCATACGATTCAAAAAGAGCAAAATCAGATTATTCGAGATCAGCAAACAAAGCATTTAATTATTCAAGGAGTAGCAGGGTCGGGAAAAACATCGATTGCACTGCATCGTATCGCCTATCTGCTTTACAACAAGCGAACGAGTCTGCGGGCTTCTGAGGTTCTGATTCTCTCGCCTAATGCTGTATTTTCTGATTTTATCGCAGGCGTACTGCCGGAGCTTGGGGAAGAGGAGCTGATTCAACAAGAGTTAGGGACTATTCTCCAGCCGTTTTTACCTCAACTGACGATTGATTCATCTTACCTAAAAGAAACAAATAATCTTAGTGCTTTTCCCAACAGCCAACAAGCAAAACGCTGTAGAGAAATTAATCGAAAAGGATTCACTAAAAAACTGCAGAATTACTTAGAGGAGGTAGCTAAAGCTCCCTTTGAAAAAGGAATCGAGGCTGGAACTCTGCAGCTGTCAAAAGAGGCATTAAACAATTTATTTGCCTTATGCAGCAGCTCCGCTTCCGTGTATGACAGAGTAGATGAACTAGCGAAGCAACTGTTTCTTCGTCAAAGGGAAGAGCAGCAGACTGCAAAGAGCTTAACTCAAAAGCAAATCCACCAGCTGCTCTTAAAAAGATTGATACATCAGAGCCCGCTTTCAATTTATAAAGATTTTTGTTCCAAAACAGGACTGATGTTCAGCAGCAAAAACAAAGAAGCACTCAGCTATTCAGATATTTTTCCGCTACTTCTTTGTAAATTTAGTTGGGAGGGACAGGAAGAAATCAAAAACGTCAAGCATCTGATTATTGATGAAATGCAGGACTATTCAGAAATTCAATACGAGGTAATCAGCAGGCTGTTCAGCTGTAGTAAAACAATTTTAGGAGATGTTTCTCAAAATATTTCACTAGAGCAAGGACTAAACAGCCGAGAAATCAGTAAATATTTCTCCGACGGAAGAACGGTAGAGCTAAATAAAAGCTATCGCTCCTCATACGAAATCATTCAATACGCTCGGCGATTCCTTTCGGATCAAAAACTGATTCCAGTGGAGCGCCACGGAAAATTACCGGAAGTAAAGCGTTATAAAAATCTGACTGATCAGATGAAACAGCTAGAGGAATTGTTCATCCGTTTTTCTGCATCAGGCAGTCAGCTATGCGGTGTCATTTGCAAGAACTCGAAAGAAATTGCTGAAATCAAGAATTTTTTTAAAGAAAGGGAGCTGCACGTTTTAGATGAAAACAGCAAGCAGTTCAAAAGAGGCATTAATTTGACAACCTTCACGCTAGCAAAAGGCTTGGAGTTCGATGTTGTGATTCTTCCATATATTACAGAGGAAAACTATCATTCCAACTTAGATAAAAATCTCTTGTATGTGGGCTGTACACGGGCGATGTCAGAACTGTATTTACTTGAAAGCGATCAGCAGCCTTCTCAGCTGCTGAAACAGTCATAGAAATATTTGGAAAAGCTGAGTCTGTTCCAACAGTTATGCAGCTTTGCGCAAAAAAAGAGAATTTGACCATCCCTTATGGCTCAAATTCTCTTTTTGTATTAAATTTAAACAAAGGCTGTTATCAAAGCCGCTCTTAAACAAAAGAGGCTGCTTTGTATATAGAAGCTTCTAAAGGATTTAACTATGCATGGTTAATCAATATGTATCCATTCTTCTTTAATATCTTCAGAAGTTTCTTTCCATGTCTTTTTTAAGGATGAACGGAAATTTTTTGCCTCTTTTTTCATTTCTTTTGCAGTCTTATCCAGCTGTGAACGTGTCTCTTTCTGCCAATCATTTGAATAGAAAATAGCCCCTTTAGAAAAACCAATGAGACAAATGACTCCAATTAGTGCGACACCTACGACAATTTTACTTCCTCTTCTCATTTCTATTTCCTCCATTCTTCTTTCTCTCTTACTCTTATTCTATAGAATTAACGCTTTTTCTTCATCCTGCTTCGGTCTGACTTTTCAGTGCTGATTATTCGGTCTCTGGTTGTAGATTTGATAATCTGTGAAAAAATTTTTTCTTGATTTTTAATATGAATAAAAAAATGATCCAATCCTCGTTCACTCAAAGGATTGGATCATTCTTTTTAGTTAACTGCTAAAATTTTTCTAACGATTTAGCATTGACTGGAATTTGAAGCTCGGTGATGTTTTCCTGATGATAAATCTCCCTGATAAATCCGCTGATAGTCAGCCCAGTTTGTTCAATCCAGTCCAACATCTGAGTATAAGTTTCGCCAATACTGTTCAATTTTCCTTCATGAATAGCAGAAACAACCTGCTCTGCCGGTAAAGTTGTCAGTGTTACATCACTGTTTGGCGGAAGCTTCAACTCTTTAACCAAAGGCTCGATGATTTCCTGGTCAATAATTGGGCTTTCCTGTTTCAAGAACAAGCCTTCACGGTAAATGGTTAGACAGGGAGTAGTCACCTGCCCTCCACATGTTTGAATGGCAGTTTCCAGTTCATGCCAGACTTCTTCTGAAAATGCATCAAAGGTTTGTTTTGGATTTTTCTTTTTAAAGCTCCGTCGAATACTGGCGCCTAAAATAGGTTCAACTGTTTTTATAATAATCTCATTCATTACGGGGATTCCTCCATTCTGTAGTAAAAATAAATTAGTTTGTATTCTGCGAATCATCTGTTTTTTTTGAGAGATATCATTTTCCAATGCTGTAATATTTTCGGCAAGCCGCTGACTCAATGTAGCAGAGGCTTGGCTGTCCGTTAAAAGCTCTTTAATCTCCGCAAGTTTAAAGCCGGAATCCTTTAAAACCAGCAGCTGATTCAGCTCAGGTAATTGTTCAGCTGAATAAGTTCGGTAGCCGTTTTGAGCTATTCGTCCGCTAGGAGAAAAAAGGCCCTGTCGATCGTAGTAGTGCAGTGTACTGACGGATACACCGCTGATTTTTGAAAATTGCGCAATATTCATTGGTACTCCTTTCGTTGCTTATCAATTGATATTCTAATAATAAACTATGAAGCAGGTTTAGAGTAAAGAGAAATTGGTAAAAAAATTAAAAAGGAGCTAAGAGTGGCTTACAAATGATATTACTCTTTCACGATTGTGCATTGTATGATATAGTTTGTTCAGATGAAAAAGGAGCAAAGCTATGGATGAAGAAAAATTACTGATGAGAATCGCGGAGATGTATTACCAAGAAGACAAAAATCAAAGTCAGATTGCGAAAGAGTTGAATATTCATCGGACGACGATTAGTCGCCTGTTGAAAAAATCAAGAGAAGAAGGAATTGTTCAAATTACAATCAATTATGACAAATCAACTAGCTATTCACTGGAACAAGAGCTAACACAGCAATTTGGGTTAAACAAGGCAGTTGTTGTTCCTGTAGCTGCTGATTTAACCAGACAGCAGAAGGAACATATATTAGGTAAAGCTGCCGGCGAATGCTTTCTCTCTTATCTAAAAAATCAATTAAAGATTGGTTTTTCATGGGGACACTCTCTTGCCGCGATGGCTGAAGAAATGCCTTCAAGAGCCTTTGAAAATATCCTTTGTGTACCAATGATAGGAGGACCTTCCGGAAAGCTGGCGAGTGAGTATCATGTAAATACGATTGCTTATGCTGTTTCAAAAAAAATTACTGGTGACGCTTTAATGATTGATTCTCCAGCAATTACTGAAACTAGTGAATTAAGAGATGGCCTGATGAATGGTTCGTTTAACCAAGAGTTGCTGCAGCTTTGGCAGGAACTGGATATTGCTGTATTCGGAATCGGTAGTCCAATCTTAAGTGAAAATGATGTTTGGAAGGGCTTCTATGGAGAAGAGGTTTTAAAAGAGCTGGAAACAAAAGGAATTGCCGGTGATATTGTATCCCGCTTCTTTGACAAAGAAGGACGACAGGTAAGGAGCAACTTGGATGGTCGGATTATCGGTATCTCAATGGAGCAGCTGCAAAATGTTCCTGAACGGATTGGGATAGCTGAATCTTTAGAAAAGGCTGCCGGTATTCGTGCTGCATTAAAAGGACATCTGCTAACAACCTTGATAACAACTGAAGAAACCGCAAGAAAAATAGTAGCATTAAAATAAATAATTTAGCAACAAAAACAGGTAGTTTGTTAACAGACTGCCTGTTTTTTAGTTTTCGTAAGAATAACAAACGTGATTTCTGTATATCAAACGTGAAAAAAGTATTGACATTGTGAAAGCATATACATATAATGAATTTGTGATATCACAAATGTTAATGTAAAATATCAAATGTGAGTGAGGGAGAAAAATGAGCTGGTTAAATATTGAGAATAAAGTTGTTATCGTAACAGGAGCTTCTTCAGGAATTGGGGAAGCCATTGCAAAAGAGCTATGTAACTTAGGTGCATTTGTTGTTAATGCAGATATTAATGAAGGAGCATTCACGCATAGTAATTATTTCTTTGTTCAGACCAATGTAGCATTGAGAGAATCTGTGAAGCAGATGGTTGATTTTACTATTGATAAATTCGGTAGAGTAGATGCTCTGGTAAATAATGCGGGAGTAAATGTTCCGGCGTTGTTGTCAGATAAAAGGAATGTCAGTGATTATGAATTAACAGATGATCTATTTGATAAGATGACTATGATTAATCAAAAAGGTGTTTATCTTGCTAGTCAGTTAGTCAGCAAGATTATGTTAAAGCAGCATTCAGGGGTCATTATCAATATGTCATCGGAAGCAGGTTTAGAAGGGTCGGAGGGACAAAGCTGCTATGCTGCAACTAAAGCAGCAGTTAACAGTTTCACCCGTTCGTGGTCGAAAGAGTTAGGAAAGGAAGGGATTCGAGTTGTAGGGATTGCACCCGGAATTATGGAAGAAACTGGTCTTCGAACTTTAGCTTACGAGACAGCGCTAGCTTACACTAGAGGGAAAACGGTAGAGGCTATTCGAGAAGGGTATAGTCAGACGGCAACTATCCCGCTAGGGCGAAGTGGAAAGCTATCCGAAGTTGCTGATACAGTCGCTTATCTTATTTCAGATAAAGCCAGCTACATAAGTGGTGTAACATTGAATGTTGCAGGAGGAAAGACTAGGGGATAGGAGAAAGACTATGACAAAAGTAATTTTAGTAGCACATGGCTGCTTAGCGGTAGAAATGAAAAACTCACTGGAAATGATTTTTGGAAAAGCAGATGATTTTTTTCCGGTAGTGTTTAATACAGAGGATGGTTTGGATAGTCTGGAAGAAAAGCTTAGGTATGCGTTGGCAGATGCAGAAACGGCACTGATTATAACAGATTTATATTGTGGCACTCCATTTAATGCAAGTTGTAGTCTGGCAATGAAGGAGTCAACACAGAATATACAGGTTCTCTCAGGTATGTCACTGCCAATGGTACTGGAAATTGCAGGTCAGTTGAAGATAATGCCAATAAATGAAATCGTATGCAAGATTAAAGAGATGATCCCTGAGACAGTTAAATTATTTTCGAAGGATGAGGTTGAAGACGAGGAGGAATTATAGATGGAGATACGTTTAGCTAGAATTGATGATCGTTTAATTCATGGACAGGTTGCAACGGTTTGGGCAAAAGAAGCAGGAGCCTCACGAATTATCGTAGTAAGTAAAGAAGTGAATGAGGACAGTATACGGAAAACACTGGTCAAGCAAGCAGCACCTCCAGGAATAAAAGTAAATATAGTTGATGTAGAAAAAGCAGTAAAGGTTTTTCAAAATCCCAAATATGAGAAGGAAACAGTCTTTTATCTATTTACTAATCCGACAGAGGTATTGGAGCTGGTGCAACAAGGAGTGCCATTGGCATCGATTAATATCGGCGGTATGCAGTTTAGGAATGGTAAGACGCAAATTACTAAAGCTATTTCTGTAAGCCCAGAGGATGTAGCAGCGTTTAGAGGATTAAAAGCTGCCGGTGTGGAATTAGATTGCAGGGTAGTTGCAACTGATTCAAAAATTGATTTTGAAGCGAAACTTAAGGAAGCAGTAGTTTAAAAGGAGGTTATACTATGGAACTTTCAGTCATTCAGATTATTCTTATTTTTATTTTCTCAGCTATTTCAGGAATGGGTAGTGTTTTAGATGAGTTTCAGACCCACAGACCATTAATCGCTTGTACAGTAATTGGCTTAATTCTTGGTGATTTGACAACCGGGATTATTCTGGGAGGCACTTTGGAGCTTATTGCACTTGGCTGGATGAATATCGGTGCCGCCCAATCACCGGATTCAGCTTTAGCTAGTATCATTTCTACGATTTTAGTTGTTGTTGGTCAACAGGATATTCAAGCAGGCATCGCTATCGCTTTGCCAGTTGCAGCTGCCGGCCAAGTACTAACCGTGATTGCCCGAACAATTACAGTCGCTTTCCAGCATGCAGCAGATAAAGAAGCAGAAAAAGCAGCATTTAATAAAATTATTTTTCTTCACTTCAGCGCTCTTTTTGTTCAAGCTCTGCGGGTTGCGATTCCAGCTGTTATAATAGCAACCTTTGTCAGTGCTGAGATGGTTAATACCATGCTTTCTGCGATTCCCGATATAGTAACTGGCGGGTTGGCTGTTGCCGGTGGTTTTATTGTAGTTGTTGGGTATGCTATGGTCTTGAACATGATGAGTGTTAAGTACTTAATGCCGTTTTTCTATTTAGGGTTCGTATTGGGCGGTTATTTAGAATTCAGTTTACTGTCATTTGGAGTAGTTGGTCTGATAACTGCGCTAATTTATGTTCAACTGAATCCAGAGTTCAAGAAGCAGGGCACTGAGCTAGGAGAGCCAGCGGTTGCCGGCAGTGTGTCAGCAGTTGCAGATGATGAACTGGAAGATTAAGGAGGAGAAAAAATGGAAGCAACGGATACAACGGCTCCAGTAGAAAAAAAGGAGCAATCTCTGATTACCAAAAAGGATTTAATGACAACGTTTGTTTTTTCAAATTTTCAACAGGCCTCGTTTAATTATGAGCGAATTCATGCGCTGGCATTTTGCGTAGATATGATTCCGACAATTAAAAGAGTCTATAAAACAAAAGAGGAGCAGGCAGAAGCCTTGAAGCGTCATTTGACATTTTTTAATACGACACCAGCAGTATGTGGACCCGTTATTGGCGTAACGATTGCTATGGAGGAAGCAAAAGCTAGCGGAGCAGAGATTGATGATGGAACGATTAACAGCCTAAAGGTCGGATTGATGGGACCGTTGGCAGGAGTTGGCGATCCATTGGTTTGGGGTACGCTGCGCCCGATTACAGCAGCAGTAGGCGCTTCTTTAGCATTGACTGGTAATTTGTTGGGACCGGTATTTTTCTTTCTAGTCTTTAATCTTATTCGTTTAGCAATGAAATGGTTTGGTCTGACTTACGGTTTTAGGAAAGGGTTGGATATTGTTCAAGACCTGTCTGGAAATTTGCTGCAGAAATTGACTGAAGGAGCAACGATTTTAGGATTATTCATAATGGGCGTTTTGGTTACAAAATGGACAACCATCAATGTTCCTCTTGTTGTTTCTGAAACACCGGGAGCCGATGGAGAAATAATTGTAACTACTGTACAGAATATTCTGGACGATTTAATACCTGGACTATTAGCTTTAGGTTTAACTTTGTTAATGATGAAACTGTTGAAGAAGAAAATTAGTCCAATTTTGTTAATTTTTATTTTATTTGCAGTTGGAATTGCCGGGTATGGATTGGGAATTTTACAGTAGAGAAGGGGAAGAAAAAAGATGAGAACAAAAGCAATACGCTTATATGGAAAAAAGGATCTTCGGCTGGAAGAATTTGAGCTGCCAAAAATTACCGAGGATGAAATCCTGGCTTCGGTTATCACAGATAGTATTTGTATGTCCACCTGGAAACTGGCGAATCAAGGAGCAGATCACAAAAAGGCACCAGATAATCTCGCTGAAAATCCAATTATTATTGGTCACGAATTTTGTGGAGAGCTGCTAGAAGTTGGTGCAAACTGGCATAATCGCTTTAAAGCTGGTGAAAAATATGTTGTTCAAGCCAACTTGCAGCTGCCGGATCGTCCAGATTGTCCAGGATATTCCTACCCTTATACTGGAGGAGATGCAACTTATATCATTCTTTCAAAAGATGTTATGGAACAGAATTGTCTGATTCCATATAATGGAGAAACGTATTTCGAAGGTTCGTTAATTGAACCATTATCTTGTGTAATTGGTGCTTTTGAAGCAAATTTTCATTTGATTGAGAATAGTTATGAGCATCAGATGGGGATAAAAAAAGACGGAGATTTATTGATTATGGGCGGGACTGGTCCGATGGGACTGCTGGCAATAGATTATGCGTTACACGGGGAAAGAAAGCCGAAAAGAATTGTTGTAACGGATGTCAACGACGAAAAGCTCGAGCGGGCAGCGCGATTATATCCGAGTCAGGATGGTATTGAAGTTTTTTATGTAAATGTAGGAAATGTGGAAAATCAGGCAGAGCATTTAGAAAAAACTATTAATGGAAAATTTGATGATATTTTTGTTATGATTCCGGTTGCTAAAGTGTTAGAGGAGGCTTCAGCTTTATTGAATCCCGATGGCTGTTTGAACTTTTTTGCAGGACCGCAGAATAAGGAGTTTGCTGCACCAATTAATTTTTATGATTTACACTATTCATTTACTCATTATGTAGGTACTTCCGGCGGCAATACAGATGATATGCGAAAAGCAGTTCAACTGATTGAAAATGGAAAAGTTCATGTAGCTAATGTAGTAACCCATATTTTAGGATTGAATGCAGTTGGAGAAACGACTTTGACCCAACCTGAAATTGGCGGCGGGAAAAAGCTGGTCTACACTCATAAAAGCTTTGAACGTACAGCTCTGAACGAAATAGCACAGCTGGATAAAGCCTTAGCAGAAATCCTAGCTGACAATCAGGGAATTTGGTCCAAAGAGGCGGAGGATTATGTATTAAAGCATTTCCCGGAAATATAAAAAAAACGAATGTTTATTGGAAATTTACTTTCTTTCCAATAAACATTCGTTCTTTTTAATTAAAAGCTGCGTCCGCCGCCGCCAAAGGTACCGCCGCCAGTGGTATGTGTAGTACTGCCGCCACCGCCTCTAGTTCCACCGCCGCCACTACCAGATGTGTTTCGTGGTATCTTACGTGTCGTAATAAAGGAGTTGGTCATGCGGTCTTCTTTTTCAGTTAATTGTAATGAGGATTTCTCATAAACCGGATAGCTATGCTTTGCGGATTTTAGTCTATATTTAGACATTGTCAGCCAAACGAATAAAGCACTAATCGCGAGTGCTGCGATGAAAGCAACAGCAATTTCAAAAGGGGTCAATACTTTATAATACGTGATTTTACCGGTTTCTGAGTCTACGCGATAGTGCCCTTTGGGAACGCCGTCGTCAAAGTAGGTGCTGACATTGCCTAAAAAGCTGTCAGCTGCCTGAAAATATTGGCCATCACTCATATAAGATTCCATGTTGTCCAGCGTGTTTTCAATCCGACTGTCTGTCATGTAGTCAATCATATTTCCAGATGTAGAGATGATAAATTTTCTTTGATTCATATCGATGTACAAAGTAATACCGTTCTGATTTTTTCCAATTTTATCAAGCATGTACTGATCGGCAAAGCGGGTGGAGTCTACCGTATTATCTGTATTGGTTACAATGAAAACAGAGGCCTTTGCCTTTCGTTCAATTTCATTTGCTTTTTCATTTAACTGCTGTGCCTGTTCAGTCGTTAGAAGACCCGCTTGGTCATCCACTGTTACTGATGAGGCTTCCCCATATAGAGGGAAAGAAAGTAAAAAGCCTAAAAGAATTGCAGCTATTATCCGATATTTTCTCATATCATATATCCCCCAATCATAAAGAGGATAAAGAGGACTGCAAAAATGCCAAACCCTGCGAAAAGAAGGCGTTTGAAGCTAATCGGCAGTTCACCGTGCGTTTCTCCAGTAACACCGTTCATCGCGTAATAATATATTTTATCATCACCTGAACGGTTATTATAAGTAACTAGCCAGACAGGTAATAAAATATAATCCTGCTGCTGCCGGTCGATACGGATGTCCGTATTCACGCCTGTTAAAGTTGTGTAGCCGGAAGCGGAATTTTTCAACAATTGATTAGAATATCCTTTTAGCTCCTGCTCAATGTCCGCCTTAAGTGCTTCAAATTCAATGTCTCGTTTTTCAGCCTGAAAACCTGATAGATACTGGCTTTTGAAAGGAACCGCCTGTTCCAGTGGGAACGGTTGAACAACCTCGACCATTTTTTGCTGGGTGTTCTTTGATAACGCATTTTTTACTAGTTCCTTAAAGGAAAGCTTTCCTTTTCGTCCGACAGCAAACTGTTTTGTTTCAGTATGTTCAATATCTCCTACGCGCCAAACACGAACCGTTGTCCCAGTGGCGTTCAGCTGACCAGTAATATCAGAGTCAACCGACCAGTAGGGAAAATAAACCCCAGTCATCTTTTCAATTTGCGAGGCATTAAAAAAATCTTTTGGAATAAATTTCTTTTTTCTAGTCCAGTCAAGGAATCTATTGACCGCTTCTTCCTTCTCAATTTTAAAAGGGAGAACTTTATCCGGGAGAAATTTCCCGCTGATTCGACCAGATAATACAACCGGATTATGGCAATAATAACAGTAGGTCGCTGCAGTAGTTGCATCCGTTACAATTTCTGCGCCGCAGCTGGCACAGGTAAACAGTTCCAAGTCACCGCTGCTTGTTTGAGCTTCACTTGTCATTTTTTCTGCTGCTGAAGTATCTGTCTCCTGTGCAGCTTCATCAGGTGTTTTTTGAAGCCGTGCTTCCTTTTGATTTTTCTCGTAGGCGGTTACCTCTTCTTCAGTGAAAATACTTAAGCAATATTCACAGTGAAATTTCTGATCCTTCGGATCAAAAAAGAGTGGTCCGTCACAGTTGGGACACTTGTGTGTAAATGAACTTTCCATAAGTACTCCTTTCTAAAATATATTAATCAGAGATCTCTTGTTTATTGATTAGAGTGTAAGTTCCAAAGTCGTTAGAGACAGTATTGTTTTTTTGATAGGCAGGTGAGTATAAACTAGAGCCACCCATACCCCATCCTGCAACAATAACGGTTAGAACAAGAGCCCACAAATAATCGGTATCTTGAAGTCCAGGTGAAGGACGTAATTGTGGATTGGCTTCAAAATAAGCTGTTGCTTTTTTAGTTAGAAACTCAATGGTACCTACGCTTCCTGAGAAAAGCAATCCAGCGTTGAATGCGTAATTATTTGATGCCAGAATTTCTTCTTCAGTAACAATTGATTCAATAATACCTTCTGCTTTAATCATATGAATTTGAGCATCTCTATCAAAGAGTATGAGAATCCCGTTACCTTTAAAACGCTTGTTGCTCAGAAAAGCGTCATAGTTATCATTCAATAATTCTTCGGTTGATTTTCCATCATTCTCGCTTGTAGTTATTAATTTTATTGGAATGTCGGTTTTATATTTGAATGACCTTAACTTTTCTTCTAAGATTTCTTTTTGATCAGAAGTAAATTGTCCAGCATAGTCATTCAATGGCGAAGAACTGCTTCTATTAGAAGTAGCCATGATTAGAAATGATAAGAAAACAAATAAACTCAAAAAAATTATAATTTTTTTCATAAAATAATTCTCCAAAAATATAGCACGAATAATACAGTCGAAAAGGTGAGGACACTAGTTAGAACGAAACGAATCCCTTTAGAAAAAGGCTTAGCCGGATAGCAACCAGAGACTTTACCTGTTTGACCATTGACAGAAATAAAATAGGAAGTATCTTTTTCGCAAAGAACCCAAACCGGCAGGAGTGTCTGTACGTATGACTCTTTAGACAAAGAAACCGTATCAGAGAGCAATTTCTCACCCTTTTTTGGAAAAAGCTTTGCTTTTACTAATTTAGAAGCAGAATCAGTTAATTCTGGTAAAATAGAGGCTCTTAAGTCTTTTGTTGTTAAGTTGTCCATAAGTGTTTGATGGTTTTCAAGCATTTCAATAGAGATTGGTTGAACTGCATCTCTATTGAATGGTTTAACTGAATCACAGAAAATACGTATATTTTGCTTTAGGTTAGGGCTAGATTTAAATAAATTACGAAATAATATCTGACCAGTATATTTAAATTTTTGCTTCTTTTTATTAATAGAAATTACTTCACTATTCATTTGAAAATTCATCTCCCAGTTGGGGAAATAGACAGCTTTGATTGTTTGTAGATGGTTGTTTGAAAAAAAGTCCGACTCTAGGCTTGGAATTTTTTTTAGCTCTTTTTGAATTGCTGTGATTGCTTCCTCTTTAGATAGGGAGAAAGGGATGAGCCTGTGAGGGATTTGTTCAGCTTCGGCCAACCCTTCAAATATTAGATTTTTGCTGCATGAGAAGCAGAAAGAGCTAGATTCCTTATCTGTAAGCAACATATGAAAATCGCATTCTGGACAACAATACATATAGAGTGGTTCTTCTAAAGCCTCTTCTTCTGGTACGAGTAAGTCATCATCTTGTGTTTCAGATGTAATAACTACTACTGTTTGATCTGATTCATCCTGGAGAGGTTTATCATCTTGCTTAATGTATATTGTACTTAGACAAAAAGCACAAGTTGACGAAGAAGCTTCTGAATCAAAATTAGAAGATAGCGGAGCACCACAATTGGGACAATGATATGTGTGTATAGGCATGATTATTTCCTCTGTTTTTTTATTTTCCAAAAGTAGTCAATATCAAGCTGCAATACCACGCTTAATATTGACTACTTTTATTATTTTATAAAGGAACTCCTTGAAACGGCTTGCCGCAATGAGGGCAGAACTTCGGAATACCGTTGGCAAGATCAACGATTTCGTGGCATTCGCTGCACTTCATTTCCAGCTTTGGTACTTCATTCGTTGGTTTTGGTGTGCCGCAGTTTGAGCAGAATTTACCTTGATTTTCTACGCCACACTGAGGACAGGTCCAAGAATCCGCCGCTGATTGTTTCTGCTGCTCCTGCTGTTGTTGATTTTGCTGCATTTGCTGCTGGTTGGTCTGCGAAGCCTGATTGAAATAGTTGCCGCTGGTATTCATCCCCATACCGACACCCATGAAGCCGCTCATTGACCCATTCGGATTTTTACCAGCTTCCTCCATGCCGCGGGCAAGGGAACCTTGTACATAACCTTCACGAACTCCTGGATCTCCCAGCATTGCACCTTGATTTCTCATGTTAATCAATTTTGTAGAATCATCAGTATAAGAAATACTGGCAACCGCTGCTGAAACTATTTCCATTCCGCGAAGCTCCCGCCAGTTATCATCAAGAATAGAGCTAAGGTAGCTGCTTAGTTCCATGCTTTTTGATGGTACATAGGAAATTCTTTCCCCATCAGCTGACATCTTATTAATGGCAGCCTGTAAAGCAGTTAAGAACTCAGATAAATACTGTTCATTAATGTCATTAATTTCAACCTGTTCTTTATTTCTCGGAATGGCATTTGAGAAGAACAATAACGGGTCAGTGATTTTAATTGAGTACGTGCCATGTGCTCTGAGAAACAGCTCTGCATTATAAAAATTATCAAAGTAATTGATTGGCGAAGCTGTTCCAAACTTAATGCCTTTGATTTCCTGCAGATTAATGTAATAAACCTGCTGCTTCTGTGGTGTTACACCACCAAATTTGAAACGATTGAAGGTCTCAGCTACAGCGTCCTTCAAGCTACCGTTGAACATGGATGGAGCGGAATCATTTTTTACTACATAGTAGCCTTCTTCGGCGGTATAATCGATAATTTTTCCGCCGTCGACCAAGATCATCATCATATTAGGATAAACATGGACAACAGAACCATCAGTTAAAACATCTGCCGTTCCTTTTTTATTCGAACCTCTACGGTCATCTTTTCGTACAAATACACCCTTTGTCATAACAGTCGTGTCTGACATGTCAGCCGGCTCAATCGCCTCGACCCACTGATCAGCTAAGCCTCCGCCGACAGCGCCAATTGCTGCTTTAATAATACCCATTACGATTCCTCCTTCAAAATACTTGTAAACGTATTAATTATACCATAGGGGATTCCAAGAAAATATAACCCTGTTTTATGTTTAGTTTTTTTAATGAAAAAAATCTCAGATGTTTCAGAAACTTATACTGTATGAAAAAACAAAAAATTAAGTATTTTGTTGCTTTTTATAATGATTAAAAAGAGTAAGTCTTTTTCTACTTTTTACCTTAATGAGAAAATGTGCTACAATAAATCGACAAAGAGATGGAAAGGCTGGTTTTTGTGCGTATTTTAGCTATAGATACATCAAATCAAACATTATCCGTTGCAGTATGCGAAGATAACAAAATACTGGGAGAATTTACAAGTACTGTAAAGAAAAATCATAGCATTACTCTGATGCCGGCGATTACAGAGCTGATGACTGTTTGTCAGTTGAAGCCTCAGGAGCTGGATCGGATTGTAGTTGCTCAAGGACCTGGATCCTACACTGGCTTACGAATCGGTGTTACTACAGCAAAGACGTTGGCCTATACATTGAAAAAGGAGCTTGTGGGCATATCCAGTTTAAAAGTGCTGGCAGCCAACTGCATAAATATTTCAGGACTGATTGTCCCTGTGTTTGACGCTCGCAGAAACAATGTTTATACAGGAGCTTATACGTTTAATAAAGAGACAGAAGCATGGGAAACTATTATTTCTGACCGGCATATTTCTATGAGTGACTGGCTAAAACAGCTCCAAAGCTATCCCGCTGTTTATTTTGTTGGAGAAGATATCGAAAAATTTCGTGAACAAATAGAACAGGAACTGCCGGACAGTTCCCTTAATACTTATCCGCAGTGGCAGATTCCTTCCAGTGCAGCTGCCGCCTTTTTAGGAGCGGTAGAAGAACCTGTGGAAGAGATACATACATTTTTGCCTGACTACTTGAAAAGAGTAGAGGCGGAAGAAAATTGGCTGAAAGAACATTCAATGGGGGATGAGAGTTACGTTGAAAAAATTTGAGTCGCTTCGCAGACTGTTTAAAAAAAAGTCGAATTGGCAGGCTTTTGACCGTAAAACAGTCACTATTGAAGATAAAGAGTATACAGTAAGAGGGATTGTGGAAAGTGATATCAAGGATCTTCTGACCATTGAACGAGAGGTATACAATGGCGAACTGCCTTGGACTCGTTCTGCTTTTCTATCAGAAATTCATTCGAAAAATCCTCATCTCTATATCCTAATCCTGAAAGAAGAAAAGACCGTGGGATTTATTGGCTGTCGGGTGATTGAGCATGACGGGCACATTACGAATGTTGCGGTTGGAAAATCAGCACAGGGACAGGGGATTGGCAGTTATCTTCTGAACGAAGCAATTCAATTTGCTTCTGCACAAGGCTGTACCCAAATGTCATTGGAGGTTAAGCTGATAAATAAGCATGCGCAAAGTGTTTATCGAAAAATCGGCTTTACCTCAAGTAAAATCACTGAAGGATATTACGATGACGGGGAAGATGCATTAGAAATGATTCTGGATTTGAGCAATGGCTAGTTTAGAGAAGCTGAAAAAAATAAAGAGTACAGACTATTCCAGCTGGGCAGAAAAACTTTGGCAGCTGTGTGTGGATAGCTATCCACACGGTTCTCCCTGGTCAGCTGCACAGTTTCAAGAAGATGTGATGAGAGAGAGCAGCCATTATTTACTTTACACTGATGAAGAGCAGCTGATTGGCTTTGTCAGCTATCAGCAAGTATTAGATGAAGCAGATATAACTCATGTTGTAATTGAAAAGAATAGTCAAAATCAGGGGTATGGGAAAGATATGCTGCTGAATACTTTCAGAATATGGCAGGAGAACAGGTTGCAGAAAGTTTTTTTAGAAGTTCGGGCTTCAAACCTTTCTGCACAAAAGGTCTATAATAAGCTTGGTTTCCAATGTATCCATCGAAGAAAGAATTATTACCATCACCCTCAGGAAGACGGCTTAGTGATGGAACTGAGAATAGAAGAAGGGGATTAAATGTCGGATTTAAAACAAGAAGAATGCTTAATATTGGCAATTGAAAGCAGCTGTGATGAAACAAGTGCCGCGGTCATTCGAAACGGTACTGAAGTGCTTTCTAATATAATAGCCTCTCAAATAAAAAGCCATCAGCGTTTTGGCGGTGTTGTACCAGAGGTTGCCAGTCGTCATCATGTAGAACAAATTACAATATGCATGGAAGAAGCGCTGGAAGAAGCAGGTATAGAAGCGGATGATTTAACCGCTGTTGGGGTAACCTATGGTCCTGGCCTAGTTGGAGCATTGCTCATTGGAGTATCTGCAGCCAAGGCATTTGCTTGGGCGAATGATTTACCCTTGATTCCGGTAAATCATATGGCTGGCCATATTTATGCAGCAAAACTAGTTCAGCCATTGGTGTTCCCTTTGATGACGCTGCTGGTCAGTGGTGGTCATACAGAGTTGGTGTATATGGAGGAAGATGGTTCGTATCAAATTATCGGTGAAACTCGGGATGATGCTGCAGGCGAAGCCTATGATAAGGTTGGCCGTGTATTGGGTCTAAGCTATCCCAGTGGGAAGGAAATTGATGTGCTAGCTCATCTCGGCAGGGATACCTTTGATTTTCCGCGGGCGATGATCAAAGAAGACAACTACGATTTTAGCTTCAGCGGGTTGAAAAGTGCCTTTATCAATACTGTTCATAATGCACAGCAGCGGGAAGAAGCGCTCAGTAAAGAAGACTTAGCTGCCAGCTTTCAAGCAAGTGTAGTAGAAGTTCTTGTATCCAAAACACTGCGTGCCTGTCGGGAATATCCTGTGAAGCAGCTGATTGTTGCAGGCGGTGTGGCGGCCAATAAAGGATTGCGGGAAGCGTTGGAAAAAGCTGTCGCGCAAGAGCTTCCTGACGTCACGTTGATTGTTCCGCCATTGAAGCTTTGTGGAGATAACGCAGCAATGATTGGCGCCGCTGCTTTTATTGAATTAGAGAAAGGGCATCTTGCCGACTATCGTCTAAATGCTGTTCCCGGGCTGAGCTTTACTAGCTGATTTAGGCAAAAGCTGTGATTATCGATCACCAGTCCTACCTGCGTTCATAGAATTTTTATCAATGAAAAAACGGACTCAATAATCAAAAAAGGATGAGGCACATGTAATATGTGTTCCATCCTTTTTGATTTCCTTGACTGTTATCTACATAGGTTTCAAATTTTGCTCTAGCCGTTCCAGCATCCATGCTAGGCGTTTTGTACGTCCGCTTTCTGTTTTAGCATCGAAATAGGCTCTGGTATATGTCCGTTTCACAGAAGGAGACATATTTGTGAAATTTAGATAAGCTGCCTCATTTGCTTTCAACAGCTGACGAACCTGTGCCACTTGTTCCTCTGTCACAGTGGAAGGGGAAGAGGCACTCGCCCATTTTCCGTTTTTCTTTGCTTCGTCTATTTTTCTTCTGCCTAAATCGGTCATCAGCCCTTTTTCTTCCAGCTGAAGTGCCAGCTCTTTATTCTTTTTTGACCATTTACTATCTTTTCTACGTTGAGAAAAATATTTAATGTAAGACTGGTCGTCTACCCGTTTCATTAAACCATCAATCCAGCCAAAACAAAGGGCTTCTTCTAGTGCTTCACCGGCTTTTAATGTGGGTAGTGCCTTTGTTTTACCAAAGGTTAGCCAGACGCCATCACTAGTTTCGGCATTTTTTGTCAACCACTCTCTAAATGTATCACGGGTGTTGAACAACAAAGGTTCGCTCATTTATTTGCCTCCTTTTAATCGTTAAAGATGTTATTCTTCGATAGTAATTCCAATGGTTCGCTCCTTTTTAACATCGGAAATGAGCATGATATAACAGTTATTCCTTATAAAATCTGTGCGCATACTCATAGATAAAAATAGCTGCCGTCCTCTAATAGAGTAAGAGGGATAAAGTAAAAATATCGCTGCTGCAGCTAGTGTTATATAAACTATTATATATAAAAGCAGCGTAGGGTGCCAGCTAGGATTTTTAACTAGAAATTATTTTCAAGAAAAGAGAATGTCAGATTAATGCCAACTGATTATTCAAATCATTGGCGAAGTTCTTTTTCAAATAATAGAACTTGGAACAAAGCCAGACTTTTTCTGCTTGCTGTTCCAAGTTCTAGGGTTTTATTTAATTTTTCTCCAGCCAATACCATTTAACAACAAGCTAATTGAACGATTGCTTGTTGCGGGTAGAGGTTCGCTCAATTAGCTCTGTGCCAATCATTACTTTTCTTGGAACTGGTGCGTTTTCTTTCATCAGTTCAAGAATAGTATCGATCGCCAGTTCGCCCATCCATTCAGTGTGGACTTTTACAGTGGTAAGCGGCGGTGAGAGATATTTCGCAACGCTGACATCGTTAAAGCCAATCACAGAAATATCTTCAGGGATTTGAAGACCATGCTCTTGGATTGCTTTGATTGCACCAACTGCTAAGGCATCACTGGAAGCAAAAAGTGCTTCTGGTAAAGGTTGTCTATTATCAAGAAATTCTTTAGTCTTTTCATAACCGTTTTCTACTGAAAAATTTGCTTCGATAACAAAGTCTTCGGAAAACAGCTTTTTTTGCATTGTTTTTTGTTTAAATAATTGGTATCGAGGGTCAGCCAGCTTTGTGCCAGAGCCTTTAGTATGTTCGACTCCTGCCAGAATGCCAATTTTCTGATGTCCATCTGTAATAAACTTGTTTAAAACTAAGTCAATCCCCTGTGAGAAATCGACAACTAGTGAATCATATCCAGCAGCCGAAGCATCAAAATCGACAAACAGTAATTTGCCTCCTAATGAGCCTAGAGCTGTAGTTTGCTTTTCATCAAATTTACCGAGGGCAATAGTACCGTCAGTTTTAGTTTCAGATAGTGCATCCAAGGGCTCTTTTAATAAGAAAATACCTAATTCTTCAGCTTTGCGCTCGATTCCTAACCGAATGGATAAATAGTAAATATCTGCAAGCTCTTCCTGATCGTTATACCATTGTACCAACCGAAGAGTGTGCTTTCCTTGAGGCTGATTTCTTTTATGCTTTGTATAGCTCAATTCTTCAGCAGCTTCAAATATTTTTTTCTTTGTCTCATCACCTACGGATAGTCCCTGATCGTAATTCAAAACGCGGGAAACAGTAGCAGGGGAAACACCTGCCAGCTGAGCAATATCTTTAATTGTTGCGATAATCATCACCTTCTCTTAACTAAAATCTATAAATTCTGCTAAAACGAAAATAGATTCACTTTTTTTAGACAGCAGAGAATTATTCAGCAGAATTTAAATAATTGATAAATTTATGAAAGGCGTCCTGTCCCTGCTGGTTTCGTTTGAAAACTCCCGCATCTTCCAACACCCGTTCGAATACTTTGCCGACAGCTTGCTGAACAACCTCTGTTACATTTTCTTTAGTAATTATTTTTGTTTTTTTGAGCTTATCCGCCCAGGCCTTGTGATACACAGCCAGATTGTTCTCCTGCTCCAGCAGGTAAGCCTCTGTTTCCTTAAGCTCAGCTGCCAGCCTTGGCGGCAGAACAGCCAGTCCCATAACTTCGATTAAACCGATGTTTTCTTTTTTTATATGATGTACATCTTTGTGAGGATGGAAAATACCATCTGGAAATTCTGCTGAAACATTATTATCACGGAGAACTAAATCCAATTCAAACAAGTCGCCTTTTCTACGGGCAATCGGTGTAATAGTATGATGGGGTGTCCCGTCTTCAGAGTGGGCTTTAACTGAAACAGTTAAGTCGGAGTAGGTCTGCCACTTCTGTAAAATCATAGCAGCAGCTTCTGTTAGTACTGTCGTTTCAGTTCCTTGTAGTCGAATAACAGACATCGGCCATTTGACGATTCCGGCGTTTACCGCAGGAAAATCAGTCAGCGTAAAGCTCTTTTCAATCTCAGCTTTTTCCATGGCAAAGGTATGGCGTCCAGCTTGATAATGATCATGGGAAAGAATAGAGCCGCCCACAATAGGTAAGTCAGCATTTGAACCAACAAAATAGTGAGGAAGGACTTGAATTATCTCCAGCAGTCTCTGAAAGGTCTGTCGGGTGATTTTCATTGGCCGGTGTTCCTCAGCTAAAACAATCGCATGTTCATTGTAATAGGCGTAGGGGGAGTATTGGAATCCCCAGTCTTCTTCGCCAAGCTTCATTCGGATAATCCTGTGATTGGTGCGGGCAGGTGCATTTATCCGTCCTTTATAGCCTTCATTTTCCATGCACAACAGACACTTTGGATAATTACTGCTTGGCGATTCTTTTTCTGCTGCAATTTGCTTCGGATCTTTTTCCGGCTTGGAAAGATTAATTGTTATTTCCAGTGTACCATATTCTGATTTAGCTGGAAAAACAATATTTTGAGCAATTGCTTTTGTTTTAATGTAATTATTATTTTGGCTTAGCTGATAAAAATAATCTGTGGCAGCTACTGGATTTTCTGCATATTTTTCATTAAACAGCTGATTAACTTGAGAAGGAGAAGGGGTTAATAAATCAGTGAGCTGAGCCTCAAGCATGTCATAATCCGCCTGTAGTTCACCAATGACTTGATTTTTCTTTGCCAGCTTCATCAGCTGTTCAGTTAACTGGAGAGGGGATAGAACGGTTGCAGCAGCTGTCTCATCCTCTAAACCTGCTTCCCCAATCAATGCCAACACTCGATTCTCCAAGTAAATCCGGTCCAGCTCTTGCCAGCCGCCGCTTTGGATAGCGGCAGCGGCAAATGCTTTAATTGTCTGACTCGTTGTCATAAGTGTATGCTCCTATTCCTGATAGCCTTCTGGATGACTTACATGCCAATCCCAGGCAGTTTTAATAATATCTTTGATTGTCGTGTAGGCAGGTGTCCAGCCTAAAATTGCTTTTGCTTTTTCACTGGATGCGACTAAAACCGCTGGGTCGCCAGCTCTTCTTGGCGCTACAACAGCAGGAATCTCTTTGCCTGTGACTTCTCTGGCAGCCTCCAGCATTTCCTTAACTGAATAGCCTCGACTGCTGCCTAAGTTGAAAACGGCACTGTTGTTTCCTGATTTCAGGTACTTCAAAGCTAAAAGATGAGCAGCAATCAAATCCTCCACATGGACATAATCCCGAATGCAGGTGCCGTCAGGTGTAGCATAGTCATCACCAAAAATGGCCAGCTCTTTTCTTTGTCCTAATGCAGTTTGCAGAATAATCGGTACCAAATGAGTCTCAGGCGTATGATCTTCTCCAATTGAAGCGTCAGACTTAGCTCCGGCAACATTAAAGTAACGGAGAGCAACGAACTGAATGCCGTAGGCTTGACTGCACCACTTCATCATTTTTTCCATAATCAGCTTGCTTTCTCCATAGGGATTCTTAGGGTTAGGAAGCAGTTCTTCTGTAATAATAGAGGTTTCTGGTTCCCCGTAGACTGCGGCACTGCTGGAAAAGACAATGTGCTTCACCTGATAAGCAGCCATAACCTCTAATAGGATTTCCATACCGTAAACGTTGTTGTTAAAGTATTTCAAAGGATTCTCCATCGATTCGCCCACCAGAGAGCTGGCAGCAAAATGAAGGACGCTTTCAATATTTTCTTTTTCAAAAATCTTTTCCATGAATTCTTTATCGCGGATATCGCCTTCATAAAAGACTGCTTTTGGATGGACTGCTTTTCTATGTCCGGTCAATAAATTGTCAATGACAATCACTTCTTCACCTGCAGTAATTAACTGATCGACTGCATGGGAACCAATATAACCGGCTCCGCCTAATACTAAAATACCCATTATTTTTCCTCCTTAGAATGCTTCCTCTATGTCTAATTTTCTGGCACCATCACTGATATGAGCTGTATAAAAGTCTGCTTCATAACCAATTTTATCTTTGTAGGCTGTGCCAACAGCCTGAGTGAAGGTAGGGATAGACTGCTCCTTCACCAAGGCAATGCTGCAGCCGCCAAATCCGGCTCCAGTCATTCTAGCTCCAAGAACATCCGGCTGTTTCTGTGCCGCTTCTACCAGTGTGTCGAGTTCGATACCTGTTACTTCATAATCAAACTGTAGGGAGTAATGGGAAGCATTTAGCAGCTTTCCAAAGGTAATCAAATCATTTTCTTTTAGTGCTTGTCTGGCCTTTAATGTCCGCTGATTTTCAGTAACTGCATGTTTTGCCCGACGGATTAAGGTTTCGTCTTTGATCAGATGAGTATTTGCTTCAAAGGTTTCTTCGTCTAATTCACCTAAAGAATCAATATCTAAAGCTTCTTGAAGTCTTTTTAACGCTTCTTCGCACTCTGCCCGGCGTTCATTATATTTAGAATCGGCCAGCTCTCTGCGTTTGTTGGTGTTCATAATAACCACAGCGTATTCTCCAAAGGCAGCGGGAACCAGCTCATAAAACATCGTGTTGGTATCCAATAGAATAGCGTGGTCCTTTTTACCCATGCCAATGGCAAACTGATCCATAATGCCTGAATTTACGCCGATAAATTTGTTCTCAACAAGCTTTCCAATTCGGATTAGGTCAAGTGTATTTGCATCTAAGTCGAACAAATCAGTCAGAATTACGCCCGTCAGTAGTTCGATAGAAGCGGAAGAAGAAAGGCCGGCACCGTTAGGAATCGTACCGTAGAAAAGGATATTCACGCCATGATTGATAACGGCTCCATCTTCAATTAAATAGCGAATAACGCCTTTAGGGTAGTTAGTCCAATCGTCCTCTTTACGATAATCCAAGTCATCTAAGCTGAACTCAATAACACCTAGCTGAGGAAAGTTTTCTGAGTAGAGACAAATTTTTCTGTCTGTCCTTTTTTCAGCTAAACCATACGTGCCTATGGAAATTGCTGCTGGAAAAACATGTCCGCCGTTGTAGTCTGTGTGTTCACCAATTAAGTTAATGCGGCCGGGAGCAAAATAAAACTGACCATTTTCAGAGTTAAAACGATTTTTATAGAGTTCTTGCAGCTTTGCCTTCACAAAATCACCTCGTAATTTATTTAGTAAATATATTATAAAATATTTACTAAATAAACTCAAGAGGAAAATAGAAAGCGTTTTAAATTGTTTTTTATTTGTGGTATAGTAGGTAGGCGTTTGAGGGCGAGACAAAAGTGTTTAGCTTTGAGAACCAGGAAGGTGCGGTTCTCAAAGCTCGTCCTTCACTGTGTTTCTCAGCAACAAGACAAGTTATCCGAGAATTGTCAAGAAATGCTACGAGGAAATCGAGTAGCTGTTGATTGTTGCCCAGCTGGAGCTTCCCGTATTTTTGGAATGGTTCGGTTGATTTCCGAAAACTGCAACTCTTAGTGCTTTCGTACATTAGAAGTTGATGCTATCGAAGCGTAGTGTAATAAACGATTGCTGGAACGCCGTTTTATTGTCTTTTAAAGAAAAGGATGAGTATTTATTTTTGTCCAAACTCTTTTTAGCATCATTAAAAGAACATTTTTGACAAGCAATAGTTAGCAGAGCTTGTCGCTGGTGATGTTTGTTTAGATAAGTATAAGAGAGCTGTCGAAAGTTTTGTGCTGTGTCGTAGGGTATAATAAGCAACAGTAACAGCTGTTGCTGGAAGTGAGGAAGTTGAAATGTTGATACATGAAGTCGTTCGCAGTGAGAACCCGCTGCTGCCTTTAAAAATATGGAATCAGAGGCTGAGTGGTCCTGAGCTTTCTTCTCCTGTTCACTGGCACAGGAGTCTTGAAATACTACTCATCGCTTCGGGGCGAGTTGGCATAGAAATAGAAGGCAAGCAGCAAATACTACAAGAAAAAGAACTAATAGTCATTAATAGTGGGGATACCCATCAGATTTTTTCAGTTGCTGCTGAGGATAAAATGGAAGGTGTTACCTTGTTGATTCCATCAGATTTTGTCCAAAGCTGGTTTCCTTATTATGATCAAGGTCGCTTTAACCAACTGGCTGTACAGAGCAAACAGCATCTTTTCTATCCGATTGTTGAAGAAATCGGACGTCTTTACCAAAGTGAAGAAGCGTACTATGAAGGAGAAATTGGTTCACTGCTGCTGGATTTACTGGTTCAGCTTTACCGAAATACTTGGGCGGCAGCTACTGCAGCGGAAAGTCAGTTGGAGATTAAAGAGCGGCTTTCTCCCGTGTTGAGTTTAGTTGAAAAGAGCTATCAAAATCCATTAAGTTTGGAGCAGGCTGCCAAAGCCTCTGGTTATTCAGTTTCTTATTTTTCAAAAATTTTTACAGAAACAATGAAAATAAGTTTTTATCAATATTTGATAGAGTTTCGTTTAAATAAAACATTAAAGGAGCTGCACTACGCCAATAAAACAGTGACTGATATCGCAATAGAAAACGGCTTTTCCAGTATTCATTCCTACATTCAGGGCTTTAAGAAAAAATATCAGCTGACGCCAAAAGAATATCAAATGAAAATAAGAAATCAACATAAATAAAAGAGGAATCGAGGAGAAATAAAACCAGCATCAATGATAAACTAAAGCCAAATGAGAGGAGCGTTCAGCATGAGTAAAAAAATGGTTCGTAAAGATTTTTCCTTAACAAATGAAGAACTTCTTTTGCAAGAGACACTATTTCATACTGCAAATGGCTATATTGGTGTTCGTGGAAATTTTGAAGAGGGGTATCCAGAGAGTTTTGTTTCCAGCAGAGGCCAATACATCAATGGATTTTATGATATTGCTGATATGAAACAGGCGGAACAGCTATATGGTTTTCCTAATAAGAAGCAGGTGCTGCTAAACGTTGCAGATACTCAGAGCATTCACCTTTATCTGGATGAAGAGGAAGTGACAGTTTTTACCGATAGGATACACGGGTTAACCAGAGTTTTAGATATGGAGAATGGTTTAGCGCTGCGCAGCTTTGTCTGGAAAAGCAAACAGGGCAAAGAGGTTGAGATTAGCTACCGTAGAATGACTTCACTGGTATTATTGCCCTTGTTTACGATTGAGGTTGAAGTGAAATCTAGAGATTTTTCCGGGAAAGTCTCAATTGTCTCCGAGCATTTCGGGACTGCTGAAAACTTTGTGAATCCTGATGATCCCAGAATGGCTGCTGAAGCAGAGAAGTATCTAACCGTTAAGGAGTGCGTATATGACGAGGAAAAGCAGATGTCTTCTATTACCGCAGAAACAACCAACTCCAACTTACGTGTACAAACAGTGGTTTTTCATGAAGTATCCGACAGCTTGGAATTAGGGGCTATTGAAGAACACGAAGGAATAACGACTGTTTTTGACGGTGAAATAACTGAGGGAGAAACAATCAGTCTGAATAAGTATAGCCTATTTTTAGACTCACGCCGATATGATTTAAAAACAGATGCCAGCCTTCTGGCTAAAGAGGTGAAAAAACAGCCGCTGGAGGGCTGGTATCGGAAGCAAAAAGAATATTTAGCTGCTTTTTGGAATCAATCTTCCGTCTCTGTTGAGGGGGATCCGCTGTTGAATGACTCGTTGAATTACAGCTTATACAGTCTACTTCAATCTGCTGGCAAAGACGGTATTTCTAATATTGCGGCAAAAGGATTGAGTGGAGAAGGATACGAAGGACATTATTTTTGGGATACTGAAATCTATATGCTGCCATTCTTTACTTTGACTCATCCTGAGATTGCTAAGAAGCTAATCGAATTTCGCTACAATATATTGGAATCGGCTAAAGAAAATGCGGCTGTTCTTGGGCATAAGCAAGGTGCTTTGTTCCCCTGGAGGACAATCAGCGGTATGGAATGTTCCGGCTATTACCCTTCTGGTACTGCCCAATACCATATCAACAGCGACATTGCGTATTCTATTATTCAGTATTATCAGGCAACTGGAGATTTGGAGACACTACTCTCTTACGGTGGAGAAATCCTGATTGAAACAAGCCGCCTCTGGCTGGACGCAGGCAGCTACGAAAACGGCAGTTTTAAGCTGAACTGTATGACTGGTCCGGATGAATACACCTGTGTCGTTAATAATAATTACTATACAAATATATCTGTACAGTACCAACTGTCTTGGCTAGCGGATCACTATCCACTGCTGAAAGAAAAACAGGCGCCTTTTTTAGACCGTCTCGGTGTAACTGACGAAGAAATAGCAGACTATCGAAAAGCATCTGAAGCTATGTATTTGCCTTATTCTGAGGAATTGCAGATACAAGCGCAGGATGATAGCTTTTTGGCTAAACCAGTACTGCCGATTGAGGAGCTGCCTAAAGAGAAGTTCCCGCTGCTGCTTAACTACCATCCATTATTCTTATACCGTCATCAGGTTTGTAAGCAGGCTGATTTAGTTTTGGCTTATTTTCTACATGATCAAGCATTTAATAAAGAAGAGATGAAACGAGGATACGATTATTATGAGAAGCTGACGACTCATGATTCTTCTCTGTCCTCCTGTATCTTTAGTATTGTCGCAAATCAAATCGGCGACGTAGAGAAGGCTTATCACTATTTTGACGAGTCCTCTAAAATTGATATTACAAATTCTCATGGCAATACGCAGGACGGTATTCATGCTGCGAACATGGGAGGAACCTATTTAGGATTGGTTTTTGGTTTTGCCGGATTACGGATTCGAAAAGACCACTTAGCATTGAATCCAAGACTACCTAAAAAATGGCACGCACTACATTTCACGGTTAATTATCAGGGCAGTCCAATAAAGGTTGCTGCTGGAAAGCAGGAAATTATTCTAACAACAGAGGGAAATGAACCAAAGAGGATTGTGGTTTATGACCATGAGTATACCCTAACAGCCAGTCAGAGCTTAAAAATTCCCTACAGAAAAGAGGGCTAATTATGTTTTATGCCAAGCAAGAAATTTTAGAAGAGGGCTGGACTGCTGAATTAAGTCTCTACATTCAAGACAACTTTGCAGGGATAGATCCAAAACGAAAACGGCCGCTGATTCTAATTTGTCCCGGGGGCGGCTATGAAAATCTTTCCGACAGGGAAGGGGAGCCGGTGGCGTTAAGAATGCTTGCATTAGGCTTCCACGCGGCGGTTTTGAAGTATAGTGTCGCACCGGCAGAATACCCAACAGCTCTAAGACAGCTGGGTAAGGCACTACTTTGCATCAAAGACCTGGCAGCAGTTCATGGGATTGACCATCAGCGAATTTTCGTGATGGGTTTTTCAGCAGGTGGGCATCTGGCGGCTAGTTTGGGTGCATTTTGGCAGGATAAGCTGTTGTCGGATTTGACAAATGATTCAGAGCAACTTCGACCAGCAGGCTTGATATTATGTTATCCTGTCATTTCAGGCGGTAGTCATGTGCATGTCTCCAGCTTTAAGAAACTTTTAGGAGATCGGCTGGAAACCCTGCGAGATCAATTATCCATTGAACAACAAGTCACAGCAGCGTTTCCACCGACTTTTATCTGGCATACACTTGAAGATCAGGTAGTTCCTGTTCAAAACAGTTTATTGTTAGTTGAACAGTTGGTGAAGAAAAAAATTTTCTGTGAGTTCCATTTATATCCTAAGGGACCTCACGGCTTATCTTTGGGAACAGAAGAAACGAAATCACCAGAACGTGATATGATTTTACCTCGTATTCAATCATGGCCTGAGGATATGGCTAAATGGCTGGATGAAGTGAAATAAGGAATAAAAAAGCAATTAAGTAAACAGGTGAACATGCTGTTTACTTTTTTTGTGTTTTCTCTTGAAAAAAACAATAATTAGATTTATAGTTACGGTAAACAGTAAACAAAAATAGTTGATTACTTATAGTAGGAGGAAAAGAATATGGCAGGAATTAGAGATGTAGCAAGAAGGGCTGGCGTATCGCCCACAACCGTTTCACGCTTTTTGAATGAAGATGTAAAGCTGTCCATTACAAATGAAACGAAAAAAAGAATTGAAGAGGCAGTGAAGGAGCTGGATTATAAAAAGGGGCAAAGTACGCGTTCCAGAACAGCTTCAATTGCTATCATCACTACTGTATCGGAAGCTGAAGAGATTGATGATCCGTATTTCCGGTCAATTCGCCTAGGGATTTTTGAAGAGGCAAAGAAACAGAAGATAGCTGCTAACCGCTTCTTTCGTTTAGATAGCGGAGTCAAACTGGAAGAGCTGGAAGCCTTTGGCTGCCTGATTATTCTTGGGCATTTGGAAGAGTCTTTTCTAGAGGAAATTTATCAGCACAATAATGAGCTGCTGGTTGTTGACGACCCGTTTACTTCGGAAAAATACGATACGGTTTATTCTGATATTGAAGGAGCAGCTAGGCAGAATCTTGACCGCTTATATAAAAATGGTCATCGGCGGATTGCTTTTATCGGCGGGGTTCATACAAGCCATCGCCCTGAGGGAGTCACGGTGAAGGATGATGCAGATGTTCGGGCAGTTACTTATAAAAAATGGATGGCTGAACGTGGATTGGAAGCAAATATTGTTATGAAGCTAGGTGAATGGAATACACAAAATGGTATGAAACTGGCAGAAGAGCTGATTGAGGAGCAAAAAGGCGATTTGCCCACGGCAATAATGGTTGCCAGCGATCCGATGGCTGTAGGGGTTTATCGGGCGTTGCAGAAAGCGGAGGTCAAGATTCCGAAAGATATCTCGCTAGTTTCTTTTGACAATATTGAGGTAGCGGAATATTTGACGCCGCCGCTGTCTACTGTAGAGCTGCGGACAATGGAACTGGGAAAACAGGCAATTCGCTTTGCCAAAGAGAAAATAGATGGAGTGAGAAGCTATCCAATTCGCTGTGTCATTCCGGGTGAAATAATTATTCGGGAAAGTGAACAAAAGTATTGACAAGAATTTTAGTAAACAGTAATGTGTGCACATAGTTAGTGGAAACGCTTTTTCAAAATGATGAAAGGGGTAACAGAAATGAAACCGATGAAGAAATTAGTGTTACTGACAGCTGCATTAACATTAGGAGGGATTTTGACCGCCTGTGGAAGTAAAAAGGAGGGAGCTGCGGATAGCGGTAAACAGAAGGAAATTGAGTTCTTTTTCCAAAAGCAGGAAATGGTGCCGACGATGAAGGAAATCATTAAAGATTTCGAGAAAGAAAATCCTGATATTAAGGTCAATCTGACGAATGTTCCCGATGGGTTGACTGTTTTAAAAACACGGATGGCAAGTGATGATGTTCCAGATGTTGTTCACGCTTTTCCAGCCTTACCGGATTTTGTTGAATGGTCAAAAAACGATATGTTTGAGGATCTGACAGACAGCGACATCTTGAAAGATATCAAGGAAGGTGTACCTGAATCGTATGCTGTAGATGATAAGGTTTATTCGGTTCCTTTGACCAACAATGCTTACGGCTTTTTCTACAACAAGACAGCTTTTGAAAAATTAGGCTTGGAAGCACCTAAAACCTGGGCAGAGTTTGAAAAAACAGTTGCTGCTATTAAGAAAGACGGCCAAACACCTTTTTCTGCTGCGTTGACAACGGATGCGGCAGGCTTCTTAAATGGCTTCCATCAATTAGCCTGGGCAACACTAACCGGTGGACATGAACAAGCCAATGACTACCTACTTCGCAGTCCTAAGGATGCTATCAAGGTAGATGATTCAACCTTTGAACAAGTTGCTGATGAATTGGATATCATGCACGAAAATACTCAGAAAAATGCAAATGGCGCGACCTATGATGACGCAGTTGCAGCTTTCGCTACAGGAGAAGCTTTAATTTTCCCTAATGGTATCTGGGCATTGCCTGCTATTCAAAGTCAGGAGCCCGATTTTGAAGTTGGCATGTTCGCTTATCCGGGTAAAGAAGCTGGGGAAGAGCTGACAGCAGGAGCTGCTGATTTGGCTGTATCCATCAGTAAAACGACAAAAAATAAAGAAGCTGCTGAGAAATTTGTCAGCTATCTGGCCAGTGAAAAAGCAATGCAGAAGTATTATGATGTAGACGGTTCGCCAACATTTGTTACATCAGTAGATACTGCTGATAAGTTCCCTGAAATTGAAGAAGTTTCTAAACTAGTAGGAACAGATAAGCAAATTATCTGGCTGCATAATGAATGGGATTCAGAGGCGGATTTCTGGTATGCCACAGTTGACTATATTGTCAGCGGCGACCGTAGTCAGCTGGCCAAAAATTTGAACACATTCTTCAACAGCATGAAATAATAACTTTATTATAGAAAGAGGGTAACGATCAAATGAAAAAGAAGGGTGTCCTCAATCTTGGCTGGGCGTATTCATTCTTGATCATCCCTATCGTTTTGCAGCTGGTTTTCTTCTATTTTCCAATGCTGCAGGGGTTCTTTTATAGTTTGACGGACTGGACAGGTCTAACATCAAATTACAATTTTATCGGCGCAGACAACTTCAAGGAAATTTTGGCTGATGAAAAGCTGCGCTCTTCAATCTGGTTCACCGTATTGTTCACGGTGGGCCTGATTGTAGGAGAAATTGTCATCGGTATTTTTATTGCCAGATTGCTGAACAGCAAATTGAAGGGTTCTGGTTTTTTTAGAACTGTTTACTTTTTTCCGGCAGTATTGAGTACGGTTACATTAGGATTGATTTTTAAACAGATATTTAATTACGGGCTGCCCCAGATTGGTGAGGCCTTGAATATTCCGTTTCTGCAGGAAAATTTAATTGCAAATGAAAAAACAGCGGTTTTGGGCGTTTTGTTTGTCGCTTTGTGGCAGGGAATCGCTATTCCCGTGGTGATTTTCCTTTCTGGATTACAAAGTATTCCAAAAGATGTAATGGAAGCTGCTGAGATTGACGGTGCTTCAGCGGGACAGCGCTTCTGGAATGTAGAGGTTCCGTTTCTGCTGCCTTCAATCAGCATGGTCTTTATCCTGGCATTGAAGAACGGACTGACTGCTTTTGATCTTCTTTACTCTCTAACGGGTGGTGGTCCAGGTGGAAAAACAACCTCGGTTGGTTTGTTGGTCTACAATTATGCATTCAAGAGTAATAAGTTTGGTTATGCAAACGCGATTGCAGTTATTCTGTTTCTGGTTATTGGTCTGATATCAGTTCTGCAAATCCGTACGTCACGGAAATATGAAGTGTAGAGAGGGGAAAACATCATGAAAAAGCAGTCAGCTGTTTTTAAATATCTTGGCTTAATGATTGGACTGGTTCTGATTTTTATTCCGCTGTTTTACACATTTATCAGCGCCTTTAAAGAAACGAAGCAGATTACTAGAGATTTTCTAGGTATACCAGCACCTTTCATAGGTGAGAACTTTACCCGTCTACTGGATGATGGGATTGGTCAATATTTTCAAAATTCAGTTATTATCACCGTTTGTTCAATTTTTTTAATCACGATTTTTGTTCCAATGGCAGCTTATTCTATTGCTAGAAATATTTCGAGGAAGAAAGCATTTGGTATTATGTACAGCTTGCTGATTTTAGGGATTTTTGTTCCTTTTCAAGTAATCATGATTCCAATTACCAGCTTAATGAGCAAGCTGAATATGTCTAATATACCTGGGCTGATTCTTTTATACTTAGCCTACGCCATTCCGCAGACGTTGTTTTTATATGTCGGATTCATCAAAAATACGATTCCAGAAGAAATTGACGAAGCTGCTGAAATTGATGGCGCAGGGAAGCTGCGGATGTATTTTCAAATTATTTTTCCATTGATGAAGCCAATGCATGCAACAACATTAATCATTAACGCACTTTGGATTTGGAATGATTTCCTGTTGCCGCTTTTGATTTTGAATAAGGATTCATCTAATTGGTCGCTGCCGCTGTTCCAGTACAATTACTCTGGACAATACTTTAACGATTTTGGTCCTTCTTTTGCTTCCTATGTTGTAGGGATTTTGGTTATCTTGATTGTATATCTGATTTTCCAAAAGAACATCATCTCAGGTATGACAAATGGTTCTGTTAAATAAAATAAAGGAATAATGAATAAATGGGTCTCTTAGAAGAGTCTATATCATAAGCGAAAAATGAAGTACGATAGCCTCAAAAGATTTTGGTTTACTTATTATTTGTTTGGGTTAGAAAAGCTGCGGATGACTTGGCAGATGAAAGCGACTAAAGGCTTATTTTGAATCGCAGCTGATTGGTATGTGTTCCAATTAAATAGACTCATCTAGTCGATTAAAGAGAAAGAAGCAGATTTTAAAGGATTTAACTTGGAAGATGCTTTTCAGGGATGTCGCATTGCTTTTTTAATGAATGTTGCATCCCTTTTTTGTTAATATGCTTCCACTCTACTAAAAAGATTAACTATATATTTATTGAACAAAAAAGAACAGCAGAACCTACGTTTGTAGTAAAACTAGGATACTGTCTGCTTCAGTTTTTGGAAAGAAGGGTTCTGAAAAAAATGAAAATGATAACTTACGATGAAAAACAGCAGGTTTTCCATCTGTCAACAAATAAAATCAGCTACTTGATTCAAGTGGAGGACGGCGGTCTGCTGGCTCACCTCTATTTTGGGAAAGCAGTCCAGAGCTATCACGGACAATTTCGTTATCCTAGAGCAGACCGTTCTTTTTCTCCCAATCCACCATTGGCAAAGGATCGGTTATTTTCTTTTGATACTGTGCTGCAGGAATTACCCGGAAATCCTGGAGACTTTCGAGTGCCTGCGCTTGAGCTTCTACACGAATCCGGCAGCAGTGTGAGTGACTTTCGTTTTGAAGATTATGAAATCATTCAAGGGAAAAAATCCATTCCCGGACTGCCGGCTACATATGCTATGGAAAAAGAAGCAAGCACTCTGATTATTACATTAAAAGACCAGCTTTATGACATTTATCTGGATTTATTTTACACTGTTTTTGACAATCAAGCCGTTCTTGTGCGCTCCAGCCGACTGAGGAATGAGTCGGCAGAAACGCTTGCTATTCAAAAATTAGCTAGCCTGTCTTTGGATTTTGCCAGCAGTTCTTTTGAACTGGTTCATCTTAGCGGCTCATGGTCACGAGAACGAATGATTCAGCGGGAAGTGGTTGCTCCAGGTACAAAAGCTTTAAGTAGTAGAAGAGGATCAAGCAGCCATCACGAAAACCCTTTTGCAGCATTAGTAGCACCTGAGACGACGGAAGCAGCGGGAGAAGCCTATGGCTTTTCTCTTGTGTATAGCGGCAATCATGAGACGACTATTGAACGTGATCCTTATGAGCAAACAAGAGTCACAATGGGCATTAATTCTCAGCAGTTCTCTTGGAGTCTTGAAGCAGGCAATGATTTTTATACGCCAGAAGCAGTACTGGTATACTCTGATGAAGGATTAAACGGCATGTCTCAAAGCTTTCACTATCTATTTCAACACCATCTAATCCGGGGAAGATTTAAGTATGAACCGCGTCCTGTTCTGGCGAATAATTGGGAAGCAACCTTTTTTGATTTTAACGAAGAAAAGATTATGGAGATTGCGAAGGAAGCGAAAGAACTGGGGGCAGAGCTTTTTGTTTTGGATGACGGCTGGTTTGGAAAACGAGATGCAGATAATTCTTCCTTAGGTGACTGGTATGAATATGAAGGTAAGCTTTCAAGAGGTTTGGCTCAGTTGTCAAAAGAGATTCATGGACTCGGCTTGTCCTTTGGCTTGTGGTTTGAGCCGGAAATGATATCAGAACAAAGCGAACTTTATAAAAAACACCCAGACTGGGCATTTCATGTTCCAGGACGTGAAAAAACGATTGGGCGCGGTCAGTTTGTTCTTGATTTTTCCAGAGCGGATGTTCGGGAAACTGTTTATCAGCAAATGAAGGCTATTTTAGATCACGTTCAAGTGGATTACATTAAATGGGATATGAACCGTAATATGACGGATGTCTATTCGGTACTTCTAAAAAAAGAACAACAAGGTGAAACCGCTCATCGTTATATTTTAGGGTTGTACGAATTTCTTGAACGAATGACCACAGAATATCCTGACATTCTTTTTGAAAGCTGTTCAGGAGGGGGCGGCCGCTTTGATCCGGGGATGCTTTACTACATGCCTCAAGTTTGGGCGAGCGATAATACAGATGCTGTATCACGAATGGCAATTCAATATGGCACTAGCTTGGTTTATCCAGTTTCAACAATAGGCGCTCATGTTGCAGCAGTCCCTAATCATCAGACCGGTCGTACTACTAGCTTGGAAACAAGAGGGAATGTGGCGATGTCTGGACTTTTCGGCTATGAGCTGGACTTGACGCATCTTTCTGATGGAGAAAGGGAGGAGCTGAAGGAGCAAACAAACTTTTATAAAAGTCATCGGCAACTGATTCAATACGGCACATACTATCGTTTGAAGAGTCCGTTTGAAGGGAATGAAGTTTCCTGGCAGTTTGTTGCTCCTGATCAATCAGAAGCGCTGGTCTTTTACAGCAGAGTACTGGCAGAAGCCTCTGCTCCTTTCCATGTGTTGAAGCTAACAGGGTTGAATCCTGAGAAAAGCTATCGGATTAAGGACAAAGTTGTGGGCGGCGACGAACTAATGAATATTGGACTCTATATTGATACAGAAGCATGGGGAGACTACGCAAGTCAGTTAATATATATTGAGGCAGCAGATTAAGGGAGCTGCAAAAGCAATTTTCTGCAAAAGCTGCTGAAAATAAGAAAACCACTAGTCAAATACAAAAATTTTTGATATACTTCGGGAAGTAAGTACAAAAGTAAAGAGAGTACCCTATTTAAATCATCACAGCAATTTCGGGGCGATGGGAGCCGAAAATGAGCAGATAGCGGGAAGCGCACTTTACTACTGTCGTATAGCGACCGGTTAATCAACCGTTATCAGAGTGAAGCAGATTTGCTGGCTAGACAGCAAATAAGTAGAGTGGTACCGCGGGAATTTCTCGTCTCTAATCATCCGGTTGTCGGGTGGTTAGGGACGTTTTTTATTTTAATTTATAGGAGGCAGAATATGAATAACAAACAACTCGTTGCAGAAGCAATTTTTGCCGTTGTAAAAGATGACCTGACATTTGAACAAATTGTTCAGCTCTTAGAAAATCCTAAGTCAGCTGATCATGGGGATGTGGCCTTTCCAGCATTTTCACTAGCTAAAATCTTTAGAAAAGCTCCTCAGCAGATAGCCGCAGATTTGGCTGATCAAATTGATAAAACCTCATTTGAAAAAATTGAAGTAGTCGGACCGTATTTGAATTTCTTCATGGATAAAAAAATGGTCAGCGGGGCAGTCATCAAAGCTGTCGTTGAAGAAAAAGCACATTATGGCGACGCGTCCGTGGGGAACGATAGAAATGTAACCATCGATATGTCTTCACCAAACATCGCAAAACCAATTTCTATGGGGCATTTACGTTCTACAGTAATCGGTAATTCACTGGCGTATATTATGGCTAAGATTGGCTACCAGCCGATTAAAATCAATCACTTAGGCGATTGGGGCACACAGTTTGGTAAGTTGATTGTGGCATACAAAAAATGGGGTTCAGAAGAAGCTGTTAAAAAAGAGCCGATTAGCGAACTGCTGCGTCTATACGTACATTTCCATGAAGTGGCAGAAGAAGAGCCGGAGCTGGAAGATGAAGCAAGAGCCTGGTTCAAAAAGCTGGAGGAAGGCGATGAAGATGCCATCCAGCTGTGGCAATGGTTCAGAGATGAGTCTTTACAGGAATTCAATAAGATTTACGATATGCTTGGTGTAACCTTTGATTCATTCAATGGAGAAGCGTTCTTCAATGATAAAATGGATGAAGTTATTACTATGCTGGAAGAGAAGCACTTGCTAAAACAAAATCAGGGAGCAGATATTGTTGATTTAACAGCCTATAATTTGAATCCGGCGCTAATTCGGAAATCAGATGGAGCAACGCTGTACATTACCAGAGATTTGGCTGCAGCCTTGTATCGTAAACGGACTTATGATTTTGCCCAGTCTATTTATGCGGTTGGTAATGAACAGTCAAACCACTTTAAGCAGTTGAAAGCTGTACTCAAGGAGATGGGCTTTGATTGGTCAGATGATATGCACCATATTCCCTTTGGTTTGATTACACAAGGCGGGAAGAAGCTTTCTACTCGTAAAGGGAAGATTGTTTTATTAGAAGAAGTGCTGAACGAAGCGGTTCAATCGGCTGAACAGCAGATTATGGAGAAAAATCCTGATTTGAACAATCGTGAAGAGGTTGCAAAACAGGTTGGGATCGGCGCAGTTATTTTCCACGATTTGAAAAATGATCGTCTGAACAACTTCGATTTTGTTCTTGATGAAGTGGTTCGTTTCGAGGGAGAAACAGGTCCATATGTTCAGTATACACATGCTCGGGCGATGAGTATCTTAAGAAAAGCAGAATTTACACCGGATGAAAAAGCAACATATGTTTTGGATGATTCGGAAAGCTGGGAAATTATCAAGCTGCTGCAGAAATTCCCAGATACAGTTCTGTTGGCTGCTGAAAAATATGAGCCATCTGTTATTGCGAAGCATGCTATTCAACTAGCACAAGCTTTTAATAAATATTATGCTCATGTAAAAATTCTAGTTGAGGACGAACAGCGGGATGCTCGTCTGGCACTAGTTTACAGCATGGCTACGCTGTTAAAAGAGGATTTGCGTTTGCTAGGTTTGCATGCACCAGATGAAATGTAGAAGCTAAGTAGAAGTAAATAGCTAGAACCGGATAATTGTGCTGTAGCATAGTTGTCCGGTTTTTACTCTTGATAAACTATGATTGATTTAAAAGCTCTACATCAAAAAACGTATGATGCTAGGTTATTTATCATTCCCTACACAATCCTTTTTTCCAAAGAAGAGAGCTATAGGTTTAAGTAGAATTTCGGTATTCTATCTATGAGATGACTAGCTTTCTGATAAACTGTAACATTAAAAAAATTCAGTTTACGGTTAGTTGTTCTTTTATGCAGGAATTCTTAAAAGTATTGGCGATTTTTTCTTAAAGAGTTTTTACTAACACAAACTATCAATGGAAAGAATTGAAAAGGATGGAGTACATTTTTAGGCAAAGACTTTATATTTGAAGAAAGAAGGAAAGAAAATGAGCAGAAAAATTGAAGTGGTTCCTTATAATCCAGCATGGCCGCATTTGTTTGAAGAGGAGAAGGCGTGCTTAAAGCAAGCTCTGCCGGATGAACTGGTTGTCAGTGTAGTTCACATCGGCAGCACTTCAGTTCCGAGACTGGCGGCAAAACCGATTATTGATATTTGCTTGATTGTAGAAGATATAGCTGAACTGGACAAATATCAGGAAGTAATGGCTGAAATAGGCTATGAAAGCTGGGGAGCCTATGGATTGCCTGGTAGAAGATACTTTCCTAAAGGGGGAGATCAGCGCAGTCATCATATCCATGCCTATCAGTTTGATAATTTAAGTGAAATTGGCCGGCACATAGCGTTTAGAGATTTTCTGCGCAATCATCGGGAAATAGCTTCAACGTATGGTGAAATAAAACAGACAGCTGCAGCTGCTTATCCTGAAGATATTGAAAGCTATGGAGATTACAAGGATGAGTTTGTGAAGAAAGTTGAAAAGGAAGCCTTGAAATGGCTGTGGTTGAATAAATAACAGATGTCTTTGTTGGGTGGTCGGTATCCCTGTCAAGCCCTTTGATGACAAATATTAAGCTTTGTTTACGGTGTTTAAATAATCTAGTATTTTTGAAAAAAGGGTGCTATAATTTTCACAAGCTTAAGAGCTTAACTACATATAAAGGTGGCACCCATATCTATGACGGAAAAATGGACTGAAGATAAAGAGTATATGTCTTATGTAGAGGATTTATTAGCAACTGAAGAAGTGCAGAGACTAGGGAATTACATTCAGCATGTAAACTCAACTCGTTTAGAACATTCAATCAGCGTGTCGTACTACAGCTATAAGCTGGCAAAAAAATGGAATGGTGATGCCCGAGCTACTGCTAGAGCGGGTCTGCTTCATGATTTATTTTATTACGACTGGCGTACAACCAAGTTCGACGAAGGTTCGCACGCATATATGCATCCGCGGATTGCAGCAAGAAATGCTGAAAAAATTACGGAATTATCTGATCTTGAACGTGATATCATTATTAAGCACATGTGGGGGGCAACGATTGCGCCTCCGAAATATAAAGAAAGCTATATTGTGACAATGGTGGATAAATATTGTGCAATAAAGGAAGCGTCTATTCCTTTTGTTTCCGCTGTAAAAGGCAAATGGGCTCAATACTTTAGCCGTAATCAGGAACCTGTTCAGTAAAACCATGACATCTACTGGTAATAATAGGTAATACTAGCAAAAAATGAAATAACAAGTATAAAGCCATCTGGGCATTGCTCAGATGGCTTTTTTGTTTGTTTGAATCTCAAAGAATAAGTGCGCTCTAAGCTGTTATCAATCTATGTCTTTAAATTAGTTATTTTATCATTTTATCTGTATTTTTTTTAAAAATTGATAATTTTAAATATGTTAAGTTTGCTAAAATAAATGAGTGGATGAATATGGAGACTGTATTTTCAAACGCAGCTGTTGCTGGTCAGTTGGCCACAGGTATTAGTGAAGGGGTTCAAGGGATTAGTCAGTCACGTATGATTACAAAGGATACCCGAACAACCGTGACAGGAAATGGTGCGGCTCATACGGCGATTGATGAGCTAACTACACTGACATTGGCTGATAGAAAATGAAGTTTTTGATTGCTATGCTTCTAGTAATGGAAAGAGTATAGATAATATAATACGAGAAATGAAAGGTAAGACTAAAAAGCAATCTGAAAGATTAGTTCTAAATTTGGATGGTTTTGATCAACAAGTAGTTGATAATTTAATTGAAGCTATTCATAGAAAAGCAAATCCAAATCAAGATTTAAAGCGGTTAAAAGAGGTAATTTTTGTCAAAGATAGACAAGTGAATCAGGTATTTTGGAGGGAGTAATGATGGAATATGAGTTATTTATTTATACAAAACTGACCTACGAAGAATTACTTAAGGAAGTCGAAAGGAGTTTTAAGCTCTTTTTCAATAAAGAAATGAATATAATCCAGACAGAAGAAAGTGTTTATATGGGAATGGATAAATTCTCTTTTTCAATAGAACTGGATGAGCAATCAGATATTGATTTTGTATCAGATAATTATCAGATAAATGTAAACACATATTTTTCAATTGAGGTTTATAATAAAACCTTTGATAAAGGGATTTTAGAGGCTTTACAACTGATGGGTATGTTACTAGAAAAAAGTACTAGTGCACTTTTTCTTGAAATTGGCGATCGACAATTATTTAGAAAAGAACAAGGTCAATTATGGATTAACAATAATCTGGAGGACTATCAAAAAGAATATTTAAATGCAGAAACTATACATTTACTTAGTAGTTCTTTTAAGGAAAAGAAAATGAAGATGATGTGATATTTTCTATACCAGTAGCAGATTTATTGATAGAGGCGAAGAATTGGGTAGTAATTATATTTCTTTTCCGCAATCAAACGTTATCATTTTGAATAGATTGCTAAGGATAGTTTTAAACTATTTGCTTAATTTCGCCTCAATGTCTTTCGTCTTCTATCCTTCTGGTTCAAGAGAATAATCGATTTTAATTGGCGTTCCACCAGTATAACCACTGCACTTTTGTGATGCACTCCGATAATGGATAGAAGCTATACTTTGGCGGAATTAAAAAAAGTTAAAGAGCAGCTATTTAATCAAGATTGGTGTTATGAACATTCTAAATCTTTAGAATGAAAATGAATAAATAATAGAAGTTTAACTGATATCTGTATTCCAATCCTTTAGTGCTATCACTTGCGTTAATGAAAATAATATGATAAGTTATGTACAGAAAAACAGAAGATGATGGCGATGGTGTTCGCCGATAAGCATTTATTTTTGAAAAGAAATAAATTAATGACGCCTACCAAACCAAGGGATGAGTCCCTTATTTGGTAGGCTTTTTTTGCTTTTCTAAATTACTGATACTGGAGTGAGTGAGTTGAAAAAAATAGAACATAAAGGTGTTTTTATAGGAATATACATGGTTAAATGGCTTTTGATTACAGTAATTATTGGATTGATAATGGGAAGTCTCTCTGCTCTATTTCTAAACAGTCTGACTCTGGTAACTTCATCTCGCGAAAGTCATCCGTATTTACTCTACCTGCTTCCGTTTAGCGGTGCAGTTTTTGCATTTCTTTATTCAAAATACGGAAAAAATGCTGCCGGAGGTAATAATCTAATCATTCGTCAGGCGAACGGAGGAGAAGAAGAAGTGCCGCTGCGTCTGATTCCGCTAACATTTTTTGGCACAGTGACTACACACCTTTTTGGTGGTTCTGTTGGGCGGGAAGGAACAGCCGTTCAAATGGGCGGTGCTATAGCAGATGCAGTTGGCAAAATATTCAGGTTAAGTGGCTATGAACGTGAAATTGTCTTAATAAGCGGAATTAGTGCAGGGTTTAGCTCTGTCTTTGGTACACCTCTTGCAGGTACTATTTTTGGCTTAGAGGTACTGGCTTTAGGAAAGCTCCGTTCTGAAGCAATTTTCCCTAGTTTTTTTGCTGCTTTTTTTGCGAACACAGTGACGGAAATGTATGGTGTTACTCATACTCATTATGCAATGGGAACAATTCCAGAATGGTCAGTGGCTTTATTTATGAAATTGTTATTGGCGGGCATTTGTTTTGGTCTGATGGGCTGGTTTTTTAGCCGGTCGATTGTTTTTCTGAAAAAGATGTACAGTAATTGGTTTTCCAATCCGGTTCTGCGTAACTTTATAGGGGGAGCAGTAGTGGTTGCAGCTGTTTTGCTTTTAGGGACCAGCCGTTATCTTGGTTTAAGTTTACCGTTGCTGACAGATGCGTTTGAAGGGACTGGTCAGCTATTCGATTTTGTCGGAAAACTGCTGTTTACCGTTTTATCTCTAGGTGCGGGTTATCAAGGGGGAGAAGTCACGCCTTTATTTGAAATTGGTGCGACAATGGGAAGTAGTCTGGCTCAGGTCCTTCACGTTTCCGTTCCTTTTTTGGCGGCGTTAGGCTTTATTGGTGTTTTCTCAGGAGCAACCAATACACCGATCGCTTGCTTCATTATGGGCGTAGAGCTGTTTGGAAGTGAGGGTGCAGTTTTTCTTTTAATGATTTGCATTATCAGCTATATGTGCTCTGGAAATACTGGGATTTATGGAGCTCAGGAGGTAGGTGCTGGAAAAGGCAAGCTGTTTTTCCCGCTCTATGAAAACTGGAGTCAAAAAAAAGATGATAGATAATCGACGGGAATACTTTCAGCGAATTTCCAGATGTGCTACACTGAGGTAGATGAGGTGAAACTATGAAGGATTATCAGTATCCACTAGATTTAGACTGGACAACGGATGAAATGGTTAGTGTGACAAATCTGTGGTCTGCTTTGGAACAAGCGAATGAATCAGGAATTGCAGTAGAAGTCTTTCTTGATGCTTATCAAAAATTCAAACAGGTTGTGCGGAGTATCGGCGAAGAGAAACGTCTAGGCCATGAGTTTGAACGAGTCTCCGGCTATTCGCTGTATCGAACCGTACAAGAAGCCAAGAAAAAGGGGACAGGCAGATTAAAGGTAGGGGGATAAGAAAAGATGCAGATGATTAATGTTGAAGAAGTCAAAAACTGGCTGACGGAAGCAGGAGAATTCATCAAAAGTAGCTTGAATAATACGCTGAAGGTCAAGGAGAAATCCAATCGTACAGATTTAGTAACGAATATTGATGAGGAAACGCAGCAGCTGCTGATTAGCAAAATTCAGCAGGTGTACCCGAAGGATAAAATTCTTGGTGAGGAAGAAGGCTATAACACCCTGGATTCTATGGACGGACGTGTTTGGATTATTGACCCGATTGACGGAACGATGAACTTTGTGATGGAGCAGGAAAATTTCTGCATCATGCTGGGGATCTTTGAAGACGGTATTGGTAAACTAGGATTCATCTATGATGTCATGCGTAATGAGTTGTATTGGGGCGGCAAAGAGACTGGTGTTTTCCGAAATGAAGAAAAATTGTCTAAGCCTCAGACAACAGAATTGGGAGCTGGACTGCTGGGTTTTAATGCTTATATGTATGGAGAAAATATTCATGGCGCTAAAGCTGTTGCAAATAAAAGCATGGGTGTTCGAGTAAGCGGTTGTGCCGGTCTAGAGATGATTGCTTTACTGAAAGGGAATCATGTTGGCTATGTTTCCAATCTTGCACCATGGGATTACGCACCTGGAATGGCGCTTATCGAAGCATTTGATTATAAAGCAACGACGATTTTCGGTGAACAGCTGTCCTTTGACGGCAGAGAGTATTTTGTGGCGGCACCGCCGGAAGCACATCAAGAAATCATGGCTGTTTTTCATGAAAATACAGCTGATTAGCGTTAAAATGCTCTGAATAATGAGAGAAAAGGGCAGATAGTCTAAAGTTTTCATGATTTCTGAAAACTTTAGACTATATTTCATGAAAAAAATTTGTTATAATAAACAGTCGGATTTTTATTCAAGTCAGAAGTTAAGAGAATGGAGTAAACAAATTAATGGTGAAATATAGAGAAGATATTCGTAACGTAGCAATCATCGCCCACGTCGATCATGGAAAAACAACACTGGTGGATGAACTGCTGAAACAATCACAAACTTTAGATGGACATACACAGCTGCAGGAACGGGCAATGGACTCGAACGCAATTGAAAAAGAGCGTGGTATTACAATTCTAGCTAAAAACACAGCGGTTGATTACAACGGTACGCGAGTGAATATCATGGATACACCTGGGCACGCGGACTTCGGTGGTGAAGTAGAACGTATCATGAAAATGGTTGACGGCGTATTGCTTGTTGTAGATGCTTATGAAGGAACAATGCCTCAAACTCGTTTTGTATTGAAAAAAGCCTTAGAACAACATTTGACGCCAATTGTAGTTGTAAATAAAATTGACAAGCCTTCTGCACGTCCAGAGCATGTAGTTGATGAAGTGCTGGAATTATTTATCGAATTAGGTGCGGATGAAGACCAGTTGGAATTCCCGGTTATTTATACTTCAGCGATCAACGGAACATCTAGTCTTTCAGATGATCCTGCGAATCAGGAAGCAACTATGGCACCGATTTTTGATACGATTATCGAACATATTCCTGCTCCTGTCGACAATAGTGATGAGCCACTGCAATTCCAAGTCTCTCTACTTGATTATAACGATTATGTGGGACGTATTGGGATTGGCCGTGTTTTCCGCGGAACAATCAGCGTAGGCGATCAGGTTGCCCTGCTGAAGCTGGATGGCTCTGTGAAGAAATTCCGGGTGACAAAATTATTTGGTTTCTTCGGTTTACAGCGTTTAGAAATCGAGCAGGCGAAAGCTGGCGACTTGATTGCTGTATCTGGTATGGAAGATATCTTTGTTGGAGAAACAGTTACTCCAGTGGATCATCAGGATGGACTGCCAATTCTGCATATCGATGAACCAACTCTTCAAATGACCTTTTTAGTAAACAACTCTCCTTTTGCCGGACGTGAAGGGAAGTTTGTAACTGCACGTAAAATTGAAGAAAGATTGATGTCTCAGCTGCAAACAGATGTATCTTTGAGAGTAGATCCTACTGCTTCACCAGATGCATGGACTGTTTCAGGTCGTGGAGAGCTTCATTTATCTATCCTTATTGAAAATATGCGTCGTGAAGGTTATGAATTGCAAGTATCGCGTCCAGAGGTAATCGAACGAGAAATCGAAGGTGTGAAGTGTGAACCGTTTGAACGAGTTCAAATTGATACACCTGAAGAATATATGGGAAGTATTATCGAATCCCTGAGTCAGCGTAAAGGCGAAATGCAGGATATGATTCATACTGGAAACGGTCAGATTCGTCTGATTTTCTTAGCGCCTGCTCGTGGTCTAATCGGCTACACAACTGAATTCCTGTCTATGACTAGAGGATACGGAATCATGCACCATACGTTTGATCAATACCTACCGATGATTCAGGGAACAATTGGCGGACGTCATCAGGGCGCACTGGTTTCTATTGATACTGGAAAAGCAACGACTTATAGTATCATGAGTATTGAAGAACGCGGAACGGTTTTTGTAGAACCAACTACAGAAGTTTACGAAGGCATGATTGTTGGTGAAAATAACCGGGATAATGACTTGACGGTAAATATTACAAAAGCAAAACAAATGACGAATGTTCGTTCAGCAACAAAGGATCAAACTTCAGTTATTAAGAAACCTAAAAAGTTGACTTTAGAAGAATCTTTGGAATTCCTGAATGATGATGAGTACTGTGAAGTAACGCCGGAAAGTATTCGTTTGAGAAAGCAAATTCTGAATAAAAATGAACGTGAAAAAGCTTCTAAGAAAAAGAAAAAAGCAGAGTAATAGTTGATATAAGACAAAGGCATTTTTTCAACCTGAAAATTGGTTGAAAAAATGCTTTTTTTATAAGTTATCTGAGCGGCTGGCTTTCACAGGTATCTAGTTTTATAAAATACTAGATTATGGAAACGACCTTTCAAGAAGATGTATTCTTTGTTATAATCACGTAAAGAAATAAGAAGGGATGAGGATATATGAATAGTTATTTCTCATTAGTCATTGAAGATGAGCTATGTCTTATCTATCCGGAGCTTCAAATGGCCGAAGAAGTCTTTCGATTAATTGATTCTGACCGAACACATTTGCGTCAGTTCTTAGATTTTGTTGATGATGTAGTCGATTGCAAAAGTCAGGAAAATTATATCAAGCTGAAGCTAAAAGGAGCAGCTGAAGGAACAGATAAGTTATTTTTCATAGCGATGGGTACAAAAATCATTGGCTGTATTGACTTCCATTTTATCAATTCATCTGACCGGAAAGCTGAAATCGGCTACTGGCTGCATTCATCCTATACAAAAATGGGTATTACCCAGAAAGCGGTTAAGACGCTATGTAGATACGCCTTTAGTATGCTAAACCTGAATAAGCTTACAATAATTGCAGATACTGAAAACACAGGTAGCAATGCCGTTGCTGAAAAATGCGGATTTTCATTGGTGGGAATCCGCAAACAAGATAAGCTGATTTATGGGGAATTGCGTGACTTAAATGAGTATTGCTTGCTGCAATCAGACTATACACCAGACTGTTAATCTACCAGAAAAAAACGTTAAAGGAGTAACATGATAATATTAAGGGACTATACAAAAAAAGTAATTCGTGTTGGCCTTCTGCTGGGAATTTTCTCTGGCGGGTCTTTAGCAGTCATAATGGGGCTGGTTTTAGTATTTGGACAAACACAGGAATCAGAGACTTCATTTGGAGAGCTGGTTTTAGTAAGTTTTATTCTATCATTGTTCGTGTTCCTGCTCGTTAGTTCATTTCAGCTTATCCCGTTACTGTTTACCTACTATCAACTTAGGAAATATCTTGAAGATGGAACCAAAGAAAAACAGGAAGAGCTGTTGGAATTATTAAATGGCGAAATGAATCAGCCGGCTATATGGCTGGAAGAACTATATTTTACCCGGCATTATCTGCTTAGTTTGCCATCATTTATCCTTGATAAAGATGAGCTGGTTTCCCATAAGTTTGATTGGAAAGGGCGAAACGTCAGACACGGGCGTATTTATAAGGCTGTATTCATCTTAAAAAATAAGAAGAAGGTATTGCGGCTAAGAAGAAGAACCGATTTGTCAAAAGTATCAAAATGGCGGCAAGGAAAGATACCTGAGTAGTTATATGAGCAGCAAAATTCATAAAACAGATTACTTAAATCGTTTTGTTCTGAAAGAGGAAGGAGAGGTAAAGATGGGTGAAGAAATGGTGCTGACGTTAGGCAGTCAGCCGTGGCAGCGTGCAGCAAGCTGCTTTGTGCGGATGAATGTATTTGTTTTAGAAAAAGGAATGCAGCCGGAGCTGGAATTTGATGCATTTGATTTGCCGGATACGGTGTATGCTGTTATTTCTGCTGGATATCAGCCAATTGCTACTGGACGATTTATCAAAGAAACTGACGATATAGCCAGACTTACCCGAATTGCTACATTATCAGACTATAGAGGTCAACAGCTTGGTACCCAAATTGTTCGTGGGCTTGAAGAATATGCCAAGCAATTAGATATAAAAAAGACCTTGATTCATGCAGAAGCAGAAGCAGTCCCATTCTATGAAAAAATTGGCTATCAGCTTATTTCTGAAGTATACTACGAGGATGGTGTACCTTGTCAGACGTTGAGCCGTGATCTTTAATAGAAACAGCGGCTCCTGTTATAATTATCTTATCAAGGCAAAGATGCCAGAAACCTGCGGCAGAATTCTCAATCTATTTTGCGGCAGGCTCTCACAGATAAACGAACTACAAGGAAGGTGAATCCTCATTAAACCTATTAAAAAAAGTGATCGGATAGAGTATGAAAATGAGCTGTTGATTCAGGCGCCAAAGCAAGCTATTTGGCAGCTGATAACAACCACCAAAGGATTTTCTCAGTGGTTTCCCGAGATTAAGGCAGATTGTTTATTAGCAGAACGGGTATTGAACTTCGAAAGTGAGGGATTCAGCGAACAGTTGGCTGTTTTTGAATATGAGGAAGAAAGCTTGTTAGGTTTTTCATGGGCGGATGGCAGAGTGATATTGTCAATAAGTGAAACAACCACTGGAGAAACAAAGCTGCGCTTCTTTGAAACACTACCTTTAACCTTTCCCAATCTTTATTTAGATTTGGCAGGCTGGTATTATGTATTGCAGAAGCTTAAAGCGGCTGCTGTTGGAAAGACCTATTCTGTAAAACCGGAGAGGATAAAGGAACGAGCCAAAGAGCTTCAACAGCAGCTAGAAGAAACAGAATAAGAGCAATGCTTTATTTGGATATGGACTCTTGTACAAGTTTTAGTGCATAGGAAATATGAATAATGGGATAAGCAGTGATAGAGCAGTGGCTCTTATCCATGCTTGTCCCATTATTTTAGTGAAATCATCTTCTCGTAAAAAGGAAAGTATGTTGAATGAATCAAAGCTGGTTGTTTGTCTGCTGTTTTCTTGTGCTTAAACGTTTGAGTATTCGTTCAACCAAATTAGTTATCATGAAACCAGCAGCAATAGCTCCAGCAGTCATAATTACAGTCATAGTAAGGTGCAGACCAGAGATATAGTTGTCCAGCACAAAGCTTCGCATTGCCTGATAAGCTGGACCACCAGGTACTAGAGGAACCAAGCTAGGAATGTTAAAGATAATGGTCGGCATTTTTTTCTTCCGGGAAAAGAAAATGCTTAGCAGTCCAATACAAACTGCACTGAAGAAGTTGGCGAAAACCTCTCCTGTCTCTAAATGTCTGGTCAGCATAAAAATCCCCCAGCCGGCAGCCCCCGTTAACCCGCAGGCATTTAGCGCTTTTCTGGGAACATTGGTGATAATGCCGAAAGCCACAGTACTTAAATAACTAAATAAAAGATGAATAATAACGTCCATTTGTTCACTCCTACAAAAATAAAATAAATACCATAGCAATGCCAATGCCAATAGATCCGGCAACAAAAATCGCTTCTGTAGCCCGTGCCATTCCACTGATTAGATGACCTGCAAGAATATCTCTAAAGGCATTTGTAATAGCTACACCGGGAACCAGCGGCATTACTGAACCAATGATAATACTATCCATGTTTTCAGCCAAATGAAATGTAACCAACAGATAGGCACTTAAGCCGATAACTACAGCAGCTGCAAAGTCATCAAGAAATTTTAGTTTCAAGAATTTTTTAATATAGAAAGAGACTGCGAAACCCAGCATCCCAATAAAGAAGGCTGGTAAAAAATCCATCCAAGAGCCTCCAAATACGTACATTAAAGTACAACTGACAATGCCAGCCGCAAAAATCTGTAAAGCAACAGAAAAAGAAGGCGTTTGTGTATCTACAGCTTTCAACTGCTGTTGAAGCTCTGCAAGAGATAGTTGCTTTTCTTCATATTTGCGGGAAAGATGGTTAACTGCAGCGACTTTCTCCATATTCATCCTGCGCTCAGTAATATTTTCCAGTTGAGTATAGGGTAGGGAACGAAAGCTCATAAAAATGCCGGTAACAGTAACATGGGTAACACTATCAGGATAGCCGGCATTTCGGGCAATCCTGTTCATTGTGTCTTCAGTCCGGTAAACCTCAGAACCATTTTCCATCATAATTTTTCCAGCAGTCAGACAGATATCAAATAATAGCTGGATATTTGTATCCAATTGTTTTTCCATAGAATACCTCGATAAATAATGTGATATATACCAAAAATAGTGTACCATTTTTAGCGGCAGATTCAAATGAAAGAAGTCTATTTAGATATAATGAGAATTTTCTAATGGAATCCGCCTTCATCCGAAAGATACTTGATTTTTCTATATGAAAGTCCTATGCTTGACGTAACAAAACAAAGGGGTCTTTGGGCATGGATAAACAATGGTCGCTGTATTCGGCAAGTAGCTTGATTGTATTGGTTTTACTTCGAAGGGCAATTCTTCGAGAACATTATTTTCTGAGCGGCTTATTATTAACGTTATTGCTGGTACAGGTGACAGGCAGCATTATCTGCTTTTATCAGACAAAGAAGAAGAAAGAAATCCCGACTTCTAAATAGAAGTCAGGATTTTTTTGTTGGTAGAGAGACTATAAATTATCTATGAATATAGCGTTTGGAACATAACTACATGTCCAAACGCTGCCCTTTCTAAAATCCGATAAACGGTGAGACAAAAACAACTTACTACACTTCGTTCAGATAGCATCAATTTCTAAGTGCTAAAAGCACTAAGAGTTGAAGTTTTCGGAAAAAAGTCGACTTTTCTCAAAGTTTAGCGCTTCTGTCTCATCCACTGTGACAAAAGTCTGGAAATTTAGACTCTACATGAGCAAGCTATCTTCAACAATAAGGGAATCCACCTTATGATAAAGAGCATCATGCGTCTGAATGCGGGACCTATTGATTGGATGGCGAATGAGCCATCAGCTTTTCTAATCTATCTAACATTATAAATTCTGCAAAAAAATCCTACAATTAAACAAGAATTGACAGAGGTAAGAAATTTTTATATAGTTTTGGAGAAACCTTACATTATTTTTTTAATTGAAAAGAAAAAATAAAATATGGTCATAGGTCAGGAGAAACAAATGGAAAGAGTTATCAATTTAAATGAAGAGAATGCTCCGTTAGTGGCTTCTTTCATGAATCGGATAAAGCCTGAGTGGTGGCCGACAGCTCATGATGGTTTAGCTCAGCTGACAGATGTTCAGGCAAGTATCGATACTGTCGGCTGGTATCTGGAAAATGATCAGAAGCAGCCAACTGGCTGGGTGTTGTTTAGAGAACTAAAGGCGTATAATACATTGGAACTGGAATGCTGCGGTTATGATGATCAGGGTGTATTTAAGCTGGAGCATAAACTGGAAAAGCTGTTCGAACAAGCAGAGAATTATGCAAGGAGCAAAGGGTATACCATGCTGAGAACGGGAATGAGCACTGTTGATTTTACGATAAATGGAGAGAAAATCACAGATGTTGCAGCTGCAATGAACAGCCTGGAAACAACACGTATTGATTATTCTTGGCTGCTGGATTGGGGCTTTCAAGTCATTGGTATTCAGCCGAATGTCTACGGCAACAATTGTCACATGATTATTTTGACGAAGTCTCTTTAAGCAGAAAAGAGAGGAATATGGGGATAGTATGGAAGAGTCTCTCAAAATTAATGAATAATTAACAAACCTTTCTTGAAGAAATATAGAATTTATTGGAGCTGCAGGGTTTTTAGAGTATACTAATAAAGAGATAACTACTGTTGGTAAAGGAATGATAAACGTATGAATGTATTAATGATAGAAGATAATGAATCCGTTTCGGAAATGATGCAGATGTTCTTTTTAAATGAAGGCTGGGAAGCTGTTTTTGAGTATGATGGAAAAAAAGGCTTGGACACGTTTTTGGAAAATCCTGAAAAATGGGATATGGTGACGCTTGATTTAAATTTGCCCTCAATGGATGGTATGGCTGTTTGCCGGGAAATCCGAAAGGTTTCCCACTCAGTACCGATTATTATGCTGACTGCACGTGATTCGGAAAGTGATCAGGTAATTGGTTTAGAGATGGGTGCAGATGACTACGTGACTAAACCGTTTAGCCCGTTGACTTTAATCGCAAGAATGAAAGCTCTGCATAGACGTTCTGAATTAGTAGAGCACGTAGGCGGCGATGAAAATAGCGATGAGACCTTTGATGTGGTGACACAGCATTTCAAAATGAATACGAAAACCAGAGAAGCCTATCTTGACGATCAGCTGATTGAAGGATTGACGCCAAAAGAATTTGATTTGCTGTATACATTAGCGAAAAAGCCGCGGCAGGTCTTTTCAAGAGAGCAGCTGTTGGAAATGGTTTGGGATTACCAATATTTCGGCGATGAGCGGACAGTGGACGCTCATATCAAAAAGCTGAGACAGAAAATTGAAAAGGTGGGTCCTCAGGTTATTCAGACTGTTTGGGGAGTTGGGTACAAATTTGATGATTCCGGAGTGGCTTCATGAAATACTTGTATCAGCAGCTCTTAGCTTTTTGGGGATTGATTGTCTTGATTATTATTATTGTTGGGACATCATTTACGCAGTTTACGAAACAGACGATGCAGGCTGAAAATTATGACCAGCTCAACGGATACGCAAAATCTGCTTTAAATGTAAAAAAATATTTTGACAATCAGGTTGGCTGGAGTGAACAACAAAAACTGAATGCCGCTTTGGAGATGACTCAGGAAATATTGAGTAATCAGGGGGCTCAGTTTGTCTATACTGATGTGGAAATGAATCGGCTGTTTCCGGAAATAAATAATGAACAGCTTGATTTTTCAATTTCCAGTCAGGAACTGGATCGCCTGGCCGAAGGCGATCGGGTTGATAAGACGATTGACAAGGATATTTTTGGTCATACGAGAGCGACCTCTTACGTGACGGTTCCTGTTAAGGTTGAATTGACCAATTTAGGCATTGAAACGATTGTCGGTTATTTAACGATTACGCAGCCGGCTAAAAATGTATCGAACAGTGTAACCTCCGTTACCTCAAACTTATTTAAAGGCTTTGTGATTTCCAGTGTAGTAGCTGTTTTTGTTAGTTATGGTTTCGCCACTTTACAGGTGAAACGAATTAATCGAATGCGTAAGGCTACGAAGGAAATTACCAGTGGGAACTTCGATATTAAGCTAGCTGTCCATGACAAAGATGAGTTTGATGATTTAGCAGAGGACTTCAACCGCATGGCTGAGTCTCTGGCTGAGTCTCAGGAAGAGATTGAGCGTCAAGAGGAAAGGCGGCGTCAGTTTATGGCAGATGCCTCTCATGAAATGAGAACACCGCTGACGACAATTAATGGTCTGCTGGAAGGGTTGGAATACAATGCGATTCCGGAAAACCAGAAAGAAAATGCAATTAAGCTGATGCAGAATGAAACGGCTCGATTAATTCGGCTGGTTAATGAAAATCTTGATTATGAAAAAATCAGAACCAATCAAATTAGTATTGTTGTGAAAAAATTTGATGCTACTGAAACCATCAAGAATATCTTCACCCAGCTGGAAGCTAAAGCAGATGCAGCAGGAGATAAGCTCTATCTTGATACGGAAGAATCAATTGATGTTTTTGCTGATTACGACCGTTTTGTGCAGATTGTAGTGAACATTTTGCAGAATGCGATTCAGTTTACAACCGATGGAGAGATTCATGTTCAATTGGAAAAAGGCTATCTGGAAACAATTGTTAAAATTTCTGATACTGGCATTGGAATGTCGGAAGAGCAGCTGAAAAATATCTGGGACCGCTACTATAAAGCTGATCCTTCTAGAAAAAATACTAAATATGGAGAATCCGGCTTAGGTCTGCCGATTGTGCAGCAGCTCGTTCGTCTGCATAAAGGAAAAATCGATGTAGAAAGTGAACCAGATAAGGGGACCACGTTTATCATCACGTTCCCTGATGTTGAAATTGAAGAATAAAAGAGTGTAGAAAAAGAGTTTAGGAATAATCATTCCTAAACTCTTTTTTCAGCTTCTTCAATTTAACCTAAAGGACAGAATGCTTCTGACTTAGACTTATGTATAGGATCTACTGATAGATGGTGAAGCATCAATGTAGGGGCTGGCTGCCAGTTTTTCATCGTTAGTAATTAGCCAAAGGCTGACAGAAGCTTTTTTTGTCAGGGTCTTTAGTAATGGGAGCAGCTGCTGTTTTTCATGAATGCTCAGCTCTGATAAATCATTTGTTAAAATAATTGTTTTCTTTTCTGATAAGATTAGCTGCATCAACTGGAGCTTTAGCTGTTCAAAAGGCGAAAGCTGTTCAAAGGGAGAAGAGAAAACTGTCATGGGAAGATCAAAGATAGCTGACCATTCCCGTAAAATGCGTTTACGTTCATTTTCCTTTGTTGCACTGCAGACAAACAAATTATCTATCACGGATAAATAGGGAAGAAAGGTGAACTCTTCTAAGATCAGTCCGAAGCTTTTGTTCTGCTCCTGTGATAGCGCAAAATGGATGAAGTGGGGCAACTCTGCTTCCAGCTGCTGTTCATTTTCTAGAACAGCAAAAAGCTTTGAGTCGCTAGTGTCGTTTATTTTTCTAATGATTTCCCGATAATCAATTACTGTATCCAAATAATCACTTCCTAAGAAAAAGTTTTGATTGACGCGTACCTAAAATAGTAAAAATCAAAGCGCAGTTGCTGCTGATTAGAGTTAATAAAACTGTGTTCTGCAAAAGCCGTTTAAAGATTGTCGTTAAGGACAGACTGTGGTGATTAACAGCGAAAACACCTACAGATTCATAAATAGAGCTGCTGGTAGTTGCAGGAACATTATCAACATCCTGTAAGGCATGAATACTTAAACGAAAATCTGTCGTTCCCACAAGCGAATGTATTTTCAAAAGTAAGGACTCATATGAATTTTGAAAAACCAGCAAAAACATACTGCTTATCAGTAAAACGCTAATAAGAACCAATATCGTTTCGAGTAGTGACTGCTTAATAATGTAAAAATCTGAAAAACCAAGTAGGCGCCATTTTTGAATAACTGCTTTCCGTTGTGCTATTTCACGATAAGCCATAATTCCAGCAGCAGCTGTGTATAGAAGAGCTGCAATAACGTAAATCAATAGATAAATGGTATTCCAGTTTAAGGAAGCTGCAATTGTCTCCTTATCAGGTGAAAGAGTGAGCAGTTCCTTTGTCCAGATTCTGTTGATATCCAACATATTTAGTAGTGCTGTTAGAAATACAAGAAAGAACGAACCGGAAACGATACTTGAAAGTGTTGACTTTTTATAATAATGCAAGTCTGCAAAAGCATAGTGAAGGCTTTTCAATAATACTCACCTCTTTAATTACTTACAGTAAAAGTATATAGAAAGAATATGAATTAATTATGAAAAAGTAGCAAAAAAGCCTACGGTATTTAAAAAACCGTAAGCCTTTTTGTATTTATTGTATGTTTATTTTTCGTAGCCTTGATAAGTGTTTGTTTTATACTCATCAACAGTGGACTTATTATCGTTTTTACTGTAAACGCTAGTTGAATCAGCGCCTTTATCTTTCTCGATTTCTTCCAGTTGTTTCAACTGATCCTTGTAGCTATATTGAGATACATCTATTGATTTCAAGCCGCTGCCTTGATAGAAGCGCAACAGGTCGCCAGTATTAATCTGGTCAGATATTTCCAGTTGAGTATTGGCTTTTTCTTTCATTGCTTCAGCTTCCTGTTGAATTTCCTCAGTAGGGGAAACAATTAGTCTGCCAGTTCCTGTTTCATAAATGTTGGAGCCTAACATTGTATATTTTGGTGAAACATAGTTTCCATTTCTGAAAGCAACGATTTGCTCATTTTCTTTTGAGAATAAATCCTGTCCAAGCATGATGTAGTCTTTTGTATCTACACCCAGCAAATGCATCAGTGTAGGCAGTGCATCAACTTGTCCGCCATATGTGTGGTTGATACCGCCGTTTTCCTGACCAGGAACATGAATCATGTATGGTACGCGCTGCAGTTGAGCAGTGTCAAAGTCATTCCATGAAGCCTTTGATTTACCTAACAGTTCAGCTAAATTCTGATTTCTTGAAGAGGAAATACCATAGTGATCTCCGTAAAGAACAATTACAGAATTTTCATATAATCCAGAGGACTTCAAGTAGTTGAAAAATTCTTCAACTGATTTATCCAGATAGTTTGCTGTAGCAAAGTAGCCGTTAATTGTTTCATCACCAGTATCCGCAATCGGGAATCCTGCTTCATCATTTGTGAACTGAGAGTAAGGATAGTGATTAGATACGGCTAGGAATTTTGAATAAAACGGCTGCTGTAAGTGTTCCAAATACTGTGCGGACTGTTGGAAAAATGGTTTGTCATGCAGTCCGTATTGGAATGAATTATCATCGTTGACATCATAGTAGCTGGCATCAAAGAAATAATCATAGCCTAAATGCTTGTAAGTTTCATTTCTATTCCAGAAATTGCCGGCATTTCCATGGAAAACAGCACTTGTATATCCCTGTGTTTGATCGAGAATTGCAGGAGCCGCTTCAAAGGTATTCTTACCGCCGATTTGCGTGAATAATGATCCTTGACTTAGTCCGAATAAAGAATTTTCAAACAAGGTTTCAGCATCACTAGTTTTTCCCTGTCCAACCTGATGGAAGAAATTATCAAAGCTGAATGTACTTTGATTATGGAAAAGGCTATTGATAAATGGTGTTACTTCATGCTCAACACCATTTTCGTCTTTCAGCTTGTAATCAACAAGAAACTGCTGGAAGCTTTCTAAATGAATATAAATGACATTTTTTCCCTTAGCAATGCCAAAGGTTTCATCATTGGGAGCTGCATAATGGCTGTCGACATAACTTTCAACATCTTTCATGTCATTGGCACTGGCTTCCGCCCGTACTTGGTTTGTCTGGTAGGTCTTCACTCCGTCATAGACAGTGAAGGCATTTAATCCTAAGAATTTTACAATATAGTCACGAGAAAACTCTCTGCCTAACAGCTGAGGTCTTTCCGTTTCAGCAAGAAATAGATTAAACAGGAAGAATAACGCTGAAACTAAGCTAATTGAAACAGCCACCCGAGCTCTGACTGGCCGGTCTTCCATTTTAATTTTTTTAGTAAGGAGCAAACCGCCTACAATAATAAAGTCAATCCAGTAAATAACATCGTAAGGACGGAATAAGCGCAGAGCACTCTCTCCAAGTCCGCTGGCAACTTTGCCGGCACCCATCATTGTATTGACTGTAATAAAGTCGGTGAACTCTCTATAGTAGACAATATTTGAAAACAGCAACAGCGTCATGAGGAAAAAGACAACCATCATCGTAATATAAGCGCGTCTGGTTTTACGGACATATAAAGCAATCGCCAAAAGGAAAAAGGTCGTAGCGATTGGATTAATTACAAGAATGATGTACTCGTTGATATTTTCGAGCCTTAGGTGAAAGTCCGTGACATAAGCCAGTAAATTCTTCAGCCATAACAGGACTGCAACCGTTGTGAAAAGACCTAATCGCGTATTCAAAAATTCAGGTAATTTAATTTTTTTTATTCTATTTAACATGATAATTCCTTTCCAACCCTAAGTTCGAAAAAACTTAGATGTGTTTTCATGAAAATTGTGATTTGCATACATGTAATTTTACCTTTTCCGCCGAAGACTGTCAATTATTCCTACGATTATTCTAGCGTTTTGTCAAGAATTTTGAGAAACTTTAATAATCTATAGAATTAAAGACAGGACAGGCTTTTTTTGATATACTTTTTTGGACAGTTGATTGTGAATCAATAAAAAGAAGAATAAGGTGAAAAAGTGAAAATACAAGTAAAAAAACAAGCAGCCAATAAGTTTCGTCAAGGATACCCGCTGGTAAAAGAGGAAGATTTACAGCAGCGCCCTAGTCAGCTGCCTACAGACTGGATAGAGTTTACTGATCCGGCTGGTAAATTTGTCGCTTATGGTTATTTGGCAGAACAGAATAAAGGACTTGGCTGGCTGTTGAGCTGGGACGAGAAAATATCTGTACCGTTTTTTGAAAGGCTATTTAAAAAAGCAAAGCTGGAAAGAAGTGTTTATGCGAATGACAGTAGTACCTCTGCCTATCGGTTATTTAACGGAGAAGGTGATGGTTTAGGCGGAGTAACGATTGACTGCTACAACGATTTCGTCGTGTTCTCCTGGTATAATGAAACGATTTATGAGAAGCGTGAAGCCATTATCCAAAGTTTCAAAAAAGTTTTTGACGAAATAACCGGCGCATATGAAAAGGTTCGATTTACTTCTTCTTATCCAGAATCTCAGCATTTGTACGGAAAGCAGGCAGAAGAACCTCTGTTGGTTACTGAAAACGGCGTCTCCTACGCAGTCTACTTGAATGAAGGGCTGATGACAGGGATTTTTCTGGATCAAAAGGAAGTACGTGGTGAGTTGATAAATGGCTATGCAGCAGGGAAAACAGTCTTGAACATGTTTAGCTATACAGGTGCTTTTTCTGTGGCGGCAGCGATGGGCGGTGCAATTAGTACAACAAGTGTAGATTTGGCTAAAAGGAGTCTGGCAAAAACAACGGAGCAGTTTGAAGTAAATCAGCTGCCGCTTGCACAGCAGAAAATCGTTGTGATGGATGTGTTTGAGTACTTCAAGTATGCTAAAAGAAAAGACCTGATTTTTGACTGTATCATTCTTGATCCGCCAAGTTTTGCAAGAAATAAGAAAAAAGTCTTTACTGTAGGAAAAAATTATGGTGAGTTGATTGAACAATCGATTGATATACTGGCAGAGCAGGGACAAATCATTGCGTCAACAAATGCAGCGAATCTTTCGCTGGAACGTTTTACAAAATTAGTAAAAGACGCATTGAAAGAAAAAAGTATTTCCTCATACACGATAGAAACTATCTATCAGCTTCCGGGAGATTTTAAAGTAAGTGAAGATTTTCCTGAGGGAAATTATTTAAAAGTATTGTTCTTAACTATAAAAAAATAGCTATATGATAAAAAGCGACATACAGTAGTTGATTTAAGGGAATAATAAAGATTCAAAAAGCAGAGACTGTATAGGGACCTGCTTTTTGTTTTAGGTGAACATTTAATAATGGGGTGATTAAAATGGCAAAAAAATCAAAAGTTCATAAAACCAATGCAATGAGAATTGTGGAGCAAAAGAAGCTGCCATACAAGCAGTACGAATTTCCTTGGAGTGAAGAACATTTAGGGACAGATAGCGTATCCGAGCTGTTAGGAGTTGAAGAAAAGCGAATATTTAAAACCTTAGTAGCTGTTGGAAATAAGACTGGACCAATTGTTGCCGTGATTCCGGGAAATACCGAATTGGATTTAAAAAAATTGGCGAAAGTCAGCGGCAACAAAAAAGTTGATATGCTTCATTTGAGAGAGCTGGAAGAGACAACTGGTTATATTCGCGGCGGCTGTTCCCCTATAGGGATGAAGAAGCTGTTTCCAACCTATATCGGATTGGAGGCAGAGCAATACCCCGCCATTATTGTTTCCGCAGGTCAGCGTGGTCTTCAGTTTGAGCTTGCACCAAAGGATATTGCAGCTCTTACAAGAGCTAAAATCGTGGATATTACTTTATGAATCTACATTCTAAAAAAAGGAAGCAGTTGAAAAAATAACTACTTTCCTTTTAATGATTTCTGGAGTGCCTGCCGGGCAAGATTGTCAGCCCCTTTGTTTTTATTTTCAGGGATCCACTGAATCAGCAAAAGTGTGAAATGAGACTCTAATTGTTGGAATCGTTTGAGATACGGCTGAAAAACAGGATTACCCGTATAATTTTTATCAATCGTCTGTACGACGGTTTTACTGTCTGAATGAAGAAAAATGCTGGTTGTGGTAAACTGGTGATTAATCAGCCATTCCAAAGCAAGGATAAGGATTTTGAATTCTGCTTCGTGGTTGGAACATTCACCTAAAGAGAAATGGAGCTGTTCATGGATTTGCTCCCCTGTGACGACGATTCCACCGCCGCTTGGTCCGGGATTTCCCTTAGTAGCAGCATCTACATAAATTCGTAACATGATTTTCTCCTTTATATTTTCTGTTTAAAGTCTAAGTGTGTTACTATTGTACCATATGAAATTTTAGGTAAGGAGTCGTTGTATGAAACAAAAAAAATATTTCTGGCAACCAGAATTGTCAACGGCTGTTATATACTGGTCCTGCACGTTCGCCATATTATTTATGAGTTTAATCTTATCATTAGAGTATACAAGACCTTATCTTGTTAGTAATCTAGTGATGGTCGTCTTTTTTATCTTTGCTTATTTAGGATTTAACCGCTATTTTAAGCTGACTGCAACAAGTCTGTATATTCATTATTTTTTACCCTTTCATAAAAAAGAACTTTTGCTGGAAAACATTCGTTTAGTCAAAGTAGGCACTAAAAGTATCGAGATTATTTCTGAGGATTTTTCTTCCGGGTCCAGAATTTATCTTATGACGAAGAAACAAAAGCAGGGGCTTATTGAGGCTTTGAAGAAAACTGAACGTTTTTCAGATAAAATTATTTATGACGATCAGCTTAAATTAGGAGAACATTGAAGGTTGGCAAAAACTTCGCTGTGGGAATAGCGTTTCTGGGGATAAAAACTTTAGGGCAATTATTTAGATAGAGTAGAACGTCAAAATGGTGCGGTTTTCTCTGTCTTTTATTTTTTAGGAAAATAAGATAAGATAGGTAAAAAAACTGAAGGGAAAGAAATAGATGTGGAAAGATGATAAACAAAAAAGAGATGCCTATGAGTTAATGCTGCAGCAGTTGACTGGATTGACAGAAATTGAACATGATGGAATAGCGAATTTAGCAAATTCTTCAGCACTCTTAGCTGATGCTTTACCAGAGACGGTGTTTGCTGGATACTATTTGTACAATGGAGATGAGTTGGTTTTAGGTCCATTTCAAGGAAAAGTTTCCTGTACAAGAATTAAAATGGGAAAAGGTGTGTGCGGAGAGTCTGCAGAAAAACGTCAAACATTAATTGTTGATGATGTGAAAAAGCATGAAAATTATATTTCCTGTGATTCTGCAGCCCAATCAGAAATTGTTGTGCCGATGGTAAAAGCAGGCGAATTGATTGGTGTTTTAGATATTGATGCAGGAGTGACTTCCGGCTATGATGAAATAGATCAGGAATATCTGGAGAAATTTGCAGATATTCTTCTTAAAAATTCTGAGTTTTAACTTGTGGAGAAATGGTAGGCAGATGTTTCGTTCAAAGCCCTTTTCTGTGAGATAATCATAGAAAACAACAAGGGAGATGTCAACGTCATGGAAGTCTATTTGAATTTTAAAAATGAAGCAGCAGCGGTTATCAAATTCTATGAAGAGGTTTTCGATACGCCTTCGGCGAATGTTATGACCTTTGGTGATATGCCGGAAGATCCGGAGCACCCAGTTTCAGAAGATATAAAGGATTTAATATTGAATGCCAGTATGGTTATCGAAGGTACATATGTCATGATTTCTGATGTGCCGGATGGAATGGGGAAGCCATTGACCGTAGGAAATAATATTTCGTTAGTCGTAAGTACGGATGATGAAGAAAAAATAGACCGTCAATTCAACCGTTTAGCAGAAGGTGGAACTGTTGAAATGCCTTTAGGACCAACATTTTGGTCGAAGAAATATGGGATGCTGACAGATAAGTTCGGCATCAATTGGATGTTCTCTTATTATGCGGAAGGAGAGAACAATTAGGACCAGCCTTTGCTATTGACCAGTTGAATTATTAAAAAGCAGCTGATGTTCCTGCTCAGGAGTATCGGCTGCTTCTTTGAAACCGCAAAAATGAGTTGGTCGATTTTGGCGAAACTGATTGGATTCATAGCTGATTTGTTATGGAGAAAATGAGAAATATTTTGCGTAGATGTTTTTCTGATATGTAAAAACGTTTTAAAGGCGGGAAAAGACTATATTAAATGAATGAGCTGCTCGCTTTATTTAATGGTATAATTATGTTATACTATTCTAGCACCAATTTTTCATGGGGGCGTTACGGATTCGACAGGCATAGTTGAGCTTGAATTGCGTTTCGTAGGTTACGTCTACGTAAAAACGTTACAGTTAAATATAACTGCTAAAAACGAAAACAAAACTTTCGCTCTAGCTGCGTAAAAACAGCGGGTGAAGATCCTCTCGGCATCGCCCATGTGCTCGAGTAAGGGTCTCAAACTAAGTGGGATACGCTAAATTTTTCCGTCTGTAAAATTTAGAAGAGCTTATCAGACTAGCAATACAGAATGTCTGTCACTCGGCAAGCTGTAAAGCGAAACCCTAAATGAGTTGACTATGGACGTAGAGGTTTAAGTGACAATATGTTTGGACGCGGGTTCGACTCCCGCCGTCTCCATAAGAGATTTAATAATAGACAGTAGAAATGCGTTGTACAGTGTTTCTGCTGTCTATTATTATTTTGAATACGAGATTGAATACGATTAGCTTAAATGCCAACATAATTAGCGAATAATTTTGTGGTCTTTTCTTTGGTATCCTTAGTGACATGAGCATAAATGAAATGTTGTTATACAAAGCATTTTATGGAAAGTTCCTTTTCTAAAGGAGCGTTTTTTTATGTACAGTAGTTAACCATTGTTAGCCTTTATAGGAATAAGGCAATAGCGTATATGTCATTTTTGTAATCAGCTAAGAGATATAAAAATGTCAACATTTGTCAACGAATCGAGGAGGAATGCCAAGGGTGATAGTTCTAATTGTAAAATAAAATAATATAATATGGTGTTTTATTTTTTCTTTTGGTATGATTGAACAAAAAGGAGTGTACATTAATAATATGAAAATTGTGGGTGAATGGGTAAACAAGATGAATGAGTACCAAAATGAAAGATCGGTGACTCAAGAAAAAAAAGGTTTTTTTGAAAGAATAAAAATAAAGTTTGTTCCCATCAAAAAAGTTGTTGAAAACAATTGGCTTATATTTGTAGTATCAACAATCATAGCAATCCCTCTTTTTATAATGTTTTATTACATAATTGCTAATATCGCTAATAATATTACTAATCACGAGGAAATAAAATCTGGATTACAGATTTCAGGATTACTGTTAGCTATTCCTATATTGTGTTTGGACGCATATTTCATGTATAAAGCGAGTATAAAAAAAATGCCAATCTTAACAATATTTTTTATAATTTTTGTGATAGGAATAGCTATGCTGAATATACTAGCAGGATTAGATTTTATCGAAATTGTCAAAACTAAAGAAGAGGATTTAAGTGGCTTATTTTTTTTGGTGTTTCTATTGGATGTCTACACAATTTCCTTTATGTTGACGAAATTAGTCTGTCTGATATTTGATAAAATTATTGATAAGATAAAAAAAGTTAAAAATTGGATAGTAGATGAAGGTGAAAATAACAATGATATCTTAAAAGCAAAGTTATCTTTTATTAATAAAATCATTACAGGTTTTATTGCAATTGTAGCTTCAATTCTAGGTCTACTACTAACTTTAAATCAAATTTTATAGTTTCACAAGCAAAAGATGTTAATAAAAAATCTTATTATAAACTGGAAACGAAATGGAAACAAGCCATAGCAGAAGGCAAAAATGTATCAGTAGAAATTAAAGTGAACTACACTGATAACGCTTTACGACCTTCATCATTTGATATTAAATCTAAAATAGATGGCGAAATTAAAACAGTAACTTTATTAAATCAAAATTTTTAGCGAGGTGCCGAAATGACAGAAACATTTGACAATAAATTCATGGATTTACAGTTTGCTATGGTTAGTGTAGCCGTTGAATTTGTTAATAAAAAAGCAGATAAAGCCTTTGTTTATGGTTCAATAGAAGAAGGCGTTGTGACAGGTGATGTGTTTTATCAAGTAGGGAAAAGAATCTTTAAAAAGCATGAGTTATCTAAATTAAATGACTTTAGCAATATTAACATGGGCGATGAAATGCAGTATAGAATGCTGGGACTATTTTCAGAAGATTTACAAAGTCTGATGAAATTATTTAAAGAAGATAATAGAGAAGTTCCGACAGAGTTCAAAATGATATATGACATTAACAGTGGAAAATTCAACTCAAATTTAAGCTATGATCTTAAATATTCGGATTCTGACTATAAAGATGCTTCCGATATTTTTGACAAATGGTTTGACGAAGTAAAAAAAGAAATCGAAGGATAAAACAAAACGCTTTGACTGCTCAATAATGATTTGAATGTTAAGTTGATTTAACTAGGTAGAAAAGGAGACTGTTTATGAATCAATTATTTGATGATTTTATAATAGAGCAGAAAGTCAATAAAGAATTAATTAAAATGTATCAAGGCAGAATCCCAGAAGAAATGTTATTACTTTGGAAAGAATACGGATTTGGTACATTTTTAAACGGATTCATGAAATCTGTAAACCCTGATAACTTTAAAGAATTACTGGTTGAAGGCAGTCAACGATTCCATGATGGAATTGTCTTGTTCGCAACTGCAATGGGGGACTTAATTATTTGGGAAGGAAGTTTTGTAAGAATATTAAGATTTAGATATGGTAAGACTGATACGGTAATATCTGGTTTTAAATTTTTCTTTGAAGATTTATCTGATAAAGACTTCAGAGCAGAGGTTTTAAAGTGGTCTCCGTATCTTTGCGCTATCGAGATGCATGTTAAGCCTAAGTTTGACGAATGTTTTGGCTATGTTCCTCTTTTAGGATTAGGTGGGGCAGAACATGTTAACAATTTGAAAGTAGTGAAGCTTAGGGAACACCTGATGCTCATTACTGAATTGATGGGTACTATAATTTGAAAAAATGGAGAAAAGGCTGCTCAATTATGAGAGCCTTTTTGTTGATTAATCGTATATATATATCAAAAAAGCTTGTAAAAAAAAGTTATATGATAAAAAAGTTGAAAAGCGGTAATTCTACGAGGGAAGGACTGCACCGTTCTCCTGCGACTTCACATACTTACTTTCTAGGTGGGGGGAGTCTCTGCTCACCACTGTTAGCATTCGATACCCTACTGCTACTATTCATCAGTAACATAAAACTTAATTACATTAACTTTATTTTTCTCCGACTTACTTTCCCAAGGATTTTATTTCTCCTGATTACTTAATTTTCTTGATATAATCGCATCCATTTTATTTAAAGTATCTGTAGCTTTAATTTGATTGCCTGGATATTCATCATTCTTGGCTATTTCAGAAAGCTTTACCATCCTTTGCTTTCTTATCATTATCACTTCATCTCGAGAAATTTCTTGCAAATCCTTGAACCTAGCCAAAATCACATTTTTTCTAAAAATTTTATTGGCTTATTATCCACAGTTTAATCTTTCCATCTAATAGAATTACCGAAATCTTCTATATAAGCTTTGATTAGGAACTGAACAAATTTTTCATGTTTCTGATTATCTAATACAGCCATAAGCCCATCTTCTTTTATGTAATAAAAAAAGAAGCATAAGCGATCTAATCTTTTTTCATTTGCTGTTGATACCTATCTTCTCTTGTATAAATGTTTTTAACAAGTGGGTAAACGTCACTATATACTTCTACCAACTGCCTTAATCCTTCTCGGTTCACATAGCTATCATTTATGCTGACTAAAGCTACACCTTCAATATGATGCTTTTTATCAGCAATTGTTAAATGTCCGCCTCTAACATTTTCAATTCCGTTCTCCAGCATATACTCAATAACTTTATTAGTAACATATATATTCCCTTCATAATGGCTCGTCAGTCCAATATCATGCACTTCGAGTATTTTTATTGGAGGATTATTTCTTGTCAATGAAAAATCTCCCCTTAAATGATAATTAAACACTTTATCTATATCTCTTGAAGTATGTCCTACATAAAATGTTTTGTCTTTCAACTTTAAAACATAGACTTTTCGAAATCTCTTTTCGCCCATAGCTGTTATACTCCTCCCTTTGATATTACTGAAACTATACCAAATAAAGAAGTTTACTCATAGGCTTTTGTAGCACAATAATTACGCACTCATGGATTGTTGTAAAAATAGAGTAAATCAAAAAGAGTACTTCAACATTTTTTGAGTAAGTTACTTCAGACTGGATTGTGATTGAGAAGGTAATTACAGATGTAGTTAATAGGTTGCATTTCAATTCTTTATGTTTGATGTTACAATCAATTTGAGGTGATTAAGATGAATAGAAAGTTGTTGAAATTATTTGAAAAATTAAAAATAATTATTTCAGGAATAAAAGAAGGAGTCGAGGAAGCTTTACATCTATACAAAGTAGCATTACAAATGATTATAATGCAAATCGTAATAGCATTAATTCGTGTTTCTTTTCCAGAATTTCATAAAAATTATTATTGGATTTTTGAATGGGTAAATCTCTTTATTGCAATCTACGGCGTGATTCAAATGTTTATATTTACTTATAAGATTTATACAAAAGAATGGAGAAAACTAGATTCTTTATTGCAAGAATATGAAGGGGAGGCTTCGAAATTTGACTTTTCATTTCCAAATGATTTTATAAAAGGTATCTATCTAGGTGAAGGAGTAAGAGGAAATAATGTTGATTTCATAAAAAAACTAGATTCAGGAGTGAAAAAGTTAGACCCTAGTCAGAAAAAAATTGCGTTAATACATATTAGAAACTATAATAGTAATTCTTTTAATTTTTTTTCAGGGTATTATATATTTGGTATTTTAAGTATACTTGCAACAATCTCGCCATTGTTTAGCTTTGAAATGTTAAAAGCTAGTAGCGCTTTTTTTATAACTGTTACTATATATGCGCTCACTGTAGGAAGATACATTTATCGAATAAACAAAAAGAAAATATATATTTGTAAAATAGTAGAAGATGTATTGAGATACTCAATTGAATAGAAGTATATAGTAAGCGCCCCACGCTTATGAGAATTTTATTGAATACGATATTGAATACGAGACAGTTTAAAATATATGAAACTTGATGATACTTTAGATAAGTGAAAGTATTTAGTTTTATTGATACTGACACATAATTAAGGCGTATGAAATCGAATTTTCTAATCCCGCCGTCTCCATAAGAGATTTAATAATAGACAGTAGAAATGCGTTGTACAGTGTTTCTGCTGTCTATTATTTACGTTAAATGCCAGCCACATTCCAGTATAATTTGTGAATGGCTCAGCAGTCTTTTTTGTGACATGTGCATAAATGTTTATTGCTATCCAGTGCAAGGGTAGCTGCAACACTATTTGAAATACTAAAAAGTTAAAAAGGCAAACATATATATTTAATTATTGACCGATTTAAGGAGGACAAATAATAGAACAGAAAAAGAGTCTGAGACATAAACAAAATCCCAGACTTTTGGCATCCTTAAAACCGAATAAACAGTATTACAAAAACAGCTTTCTCGAAAATAAGCCGAATAATATCAAAAATATGAGAAGCTCCAAGTGGGGATCAATCAATAGTTACTCGGTCCCCTCGTAGTGTTTCTTGACAATTTTCGGATTATTCTTATTATTGCTGTGAAATACAGTGAGGGACGAGCTGATGTTAAACAGTACCTACTTGGTTCTTGGAGCTGGACACTTTTGTCACAACCTCTAACTTGAATGATGCCATTTACCATTACTAGATGAGCTTATCAAAACATCTTTATCATTAATTCCTAACTCACTAACAAGTAGCGATTTCACTTCATCTGCTGGATGAGTTGTGTTAAGTCGATAAATCTTTGAACCATAGTTGTGCCATTCACCAAGCTGCATCAATTTTTCAGAAAAAAGAATATCAGGCTTAGTACCTTCGAATAAAGCAAAGAAGTCATAAATATACTGACCATCTGAAGTTTTAAATGGGTTATCAGGTGATCGTTCAATCGTTTTTCCAAATGGTTCATAGTTCTTTTTAGGTGTACTCAGATAACGCTGATTACTTGCGGGGATAATCATTTTTTTAAAAGCATCAAATTCTTTTTTGAACATAAGAATCCCTCCAAACTACTCTAATGAATAAAGTATATACCATAAAAATATAAAAGCACTTATCAGGAAACTAGATATACTTAATTGTTAAATCCAATCTTTTGTAGTGAATGCTCCTAAAAGTTTCTTCTTTTAGTTTTAGCTCAATGAGGTTATCTCCAAACAAACAACCAATAAAAGAGCTCGATTTTCTTTTTCATCAAAAATAGATATCTTAACATCAGCATTTATATAATGTTTCTGCTGCCTTTTTGTTTAAGCATATATGTTAAACTTGAAAAAAGTATATACTTCACCACTTGACTACTAAATATTATTTAAGAGAATAGATCGATTAAGCATGTAATTAGAAATGTCAGTCCCAATAGCAGAGTTAAAGAAAAGCCGAGGACATTGTGCATATTCAGGCTGTTTCCATTTCCTTGATATTTAGTAATCAAAAATCTGGAATCAGAAAAATATTTTCCTTTTTCTCTTTTAGAACGTAAAATTCCAGGAAATGAGCAGATTGGATAAGCAAGTAATATTAAGGATATAAATAGATTTATTGTAGTATTCATTTAACACACCTCTTTTCCACTAACTTATGCTAAACCAATAGTCATACATTGCAGTAAGGAAATCATTTGAAATTTTGAGAGCTTTCATGTTAGGTAAAACTGAATCAATTGAACAATAAGGACAAATCGCTGTATCTCCAATCTCTTCATTCAGATAAAAAGTGATTTCAATAGGAGAGAATATTTTTAAACAATAGAAACAGCCGCATGTATCCGTATAGTCAAAATACTTTTTATTACCAGTACAATAAATATGTGCATGTTTAAGCGTCTCTTTGGAATAATTCATAAATAACCTCTTTTTAGTTAGGATAATTTTATGCTAATGATATCAGAGAAGTTAGAGAAATACTATAATGAATAGAGGATGCAGCACTTAAAAAAAACTGGAAAATTCTAGATTTTTTCTGTAATAATAGAGTGAAACTCATGGTCAGAAAGATAGAGAACAAGAATGAATCGCAGTTTAATATTAAAGCGTTGTCAGCAAAAAAGACCTACTATCAGAAAATGACGGTAGGACTTTTTCTATAAAATTATTCAATAATCTAAAATACGCTCTTGGTTGCCCGCTCTTTTGTATTAATCTTCTTTAAATATATCTGTACTAGTAACAAATGACCGAATAACCGTTCCACAATCTTTACAAATTACATGATGTAAGGTCTCGCCAGAAATCATTAATAACGCATTTTCAGGGATAACTTTCCCTTCATGAACTTGTTTGGCCCGGACTGTTTCCAGACCACCACAGTATTGACAGACATCAGCTTTCATCATAATTCCCAACCCCTTTTAGCTATTGAGTTAAGTATATCAGAAAGAATCCCCTTGTTAAACGTGGATTTGCTAGAATGATGCTATTCAAAAGAAGAAATTGTAGTGACAATATCTTCTTCTAAGAACGTTACTTCCGAGATAATTAAGCTATTACATCCAAATATAGAACCGCTAAATATTTTTTGAGAAGCCGCTGTAATGACTACCCACATCTTTTTACCATCTTCCTTTTTTTATTAAAACTAACTCACCAACATTAAATTTCTTCACAAAACATCCTCCAAATATAGGTTGTTCGCATTATACTGTTTACTAAATCATAAGTAAATATGAAAATGATACAAAAAAATAGAATTAAAACGTAAAAAAAGATAATAAAAACAGGAATCAAAACATTGGAAAGGCTTTTACCTGAAATTTTTTAGCGACTCAGTACAAGTAATAGTTTCAATACTACGAGTTTAGGATAAAATTGTCTCCTTTTTTTAACCAAGGTTGATTGTGAGGAAGAGTGAGTGAACAGAAAATTCAAGACTTTGAAGTAAGACGAAGATATTAAAACTGTTTTTACTAATAAAATAAAAAAACTTCCTAATTATTAGGAAGTTTCAAAAAACAAGCAAAGAATAATCTCGGACAATACATTAATTGCCCATCCATAGATTTTTTTCATGTACAACACCTCTGACTTAACTATAGCAGAAAGCTGAGTTAAAGCAAATGAGACTAAAGTCTGAACCTAATCACCAAGTATAAATACTGTTCAAATAGGCTATATGGTGGAGGTGAAAACTCAAAACAATACAGGTAAAAAAACAATAGTTTAAAGCATAAATGAAAAATAGAATGTAATGAGTAAAAGAGAGAAGGATGGTTTAAACGAGTACCAGGGTGAAGAGAGCTGACTTTCAGTGCTGTTATCCGAAAATATAACGTTTATAAAATAACAATAGTTATATATCAAAAAATGGCATAAAAATGAAAAAATGTGATAAAAAAACTTGTTTTTAGATGTGCAAACAAGGAAAAAATTATGTTATTATTTTAATACAGAAGAAGGGAGAGGATAAATGAAAACAGGTGACTTGTTAGGTATGTTTTCAAGTTCAGCTTTGACAGGGCTGACAGCAGGAGTGAAGTACATACTGAAGCTAAGAGAGTTCAGAACGTTTTAACAGATTGATAAAATGACATAGTTTTTATTGATCAGCATCAAAAAAGGAGTTTGTTGACACAAAAACAGCAGTGTTGGATGGTTTGTTGGAAAGCTGCTGCTATGGTGAAGCAAAGTAAAATGAAAAATTACCAATAGAGAAAGATCAGCTTGGGGGCTGATCTTTTATTTTTTTAATAAAGTATGATTTATATTTGTTTTCTGTTTAAGCTCTGTTTAAGCAAGCTGGCGTATGCTTGTTTTGTCAGAGAGGAGAAATATTTTATGAAGAAATCTGTGAATAAATGGATGATTAGCATCATTGTAGTCAGCATTCTATCAGTAGGAATCATCGGCTTTTTTGGCTATAAGCTGATATCTCAGCCAAGCATGGAAAACATGAGAGAGCGTCAGCCAATGGATGGAGAGCTGCCAAATGACGGAGATCGTCCAGAAGATGGCCCACCTGGAATGGAAGGTAATTCTGAAATGGAAAGCAGTGAAGCTGCGGATATATAGTTCGGGAACTCAACTTTATAAAAAAAGAGAGACGTACCTGAACAGCAAAAAAATAATCCAAAAGAATTAAGCTGATTTTTCTTAAAAGTAGAGTAGAAACCTACTATTAAGAAAGACAGCTTTTTATTTGAAAGCTATTAGAAAATTTTACTCATTATTTGTTATTGAATAGTATCCAGCTATTAACATAGACTGCATAAGACACTGTTAAAAATTATTAAAGAATAAAAAACAGCAATTATCTTTTAATGGAAATTGATTGCTTTCCTAGATTAAGAATAGGTATAATAGTCAAAGACCATTAGAAAAATAAGATGAATTCCAACTTCGTGTAAGGTATAATTTAATGGAAATAGTTAAAGATTGAGGAGCACATTGAATGTATATATTTTGTTTATTAAATGAAAGTGAATTTGAGAGCTATGTTAATCAAGCTGAACATGGAAACTACCTTCAAACGAAAGAGATGGGCAGACTAAAAACACAACGAGGCGCCAGTGTGTCTTTTCCAGCTCTGAAAGATGAACAGAATAATGTTGTAATAGCAGCACTGATGACTAAAACCAAGCTGGGTGTTGGTTATGTATTTGATATCGATGGACTGGAAGTTCCAAAGGAGAACGAAGCACTGCTTTCAGAGTTTTTTGAAAAGCTAAAAAAACATGCAAAAGATGAAGCGGGCTTGTATTTAACAGTCACACCTAACGCACCATACAGCACCTATGATTATCGGGGAAATCCTTTAAGTGAAAAAAATGAAGCGTTGATGCGTACATTTGTAAATTCTGGTTTTGCTCATGAAGGTTTTTATCAAGGCTATGCTGCTGACGGGAATCCACAATGGATTTATAAGAAAGATCTTGCGGGTTACTCAGAGTCGGATTTGTTGAAATCGTATGGTAAAGATGCGAAATACAGTTTAAATAAAGCTGGCAGCTTTGGTATTAGAACACGGGAATTGGCTTATGAAGAGCTTGGACTTTTTAAAGAAATTACTGAACGAACCAGCGTTCGAAGAAATTTTACGGATAAAACGTTGGAGTACTATCAAACAGTTTTTCAAGCCTACGGAGAGCGGGCTAAGTTTGTTGTTGCGGAAATCAATTTTCAAACATACTTAGATAGTTTAAGCGAGCAAAAGAAAAAGCTTGAACAAAAGCTGCTGGATGTTGAAGCGTTTCTTGAAGTAAATCCTAACAGCCGTAAAAAGAATAATCAAAAACGCGAGTTCTCTGATGAACTGTCAACCTTCGAAAAGCGGATACTTGATGGTGAGCAGATGCTGAAGGAAAACGGAGAGCATGTGTCCTTAGCTTGTGCCTTGTTTTTAACGTGTCCTCACGAAACTGTATATCTTTTTTCCGGTACAGAAGAGAAATACAAAAAATTATATGCACCATTTTTAATTCAAGACAAAATGCTTAAGTACTCTGTTGCCGAAAATATTCCCGTATATAATTTTTATGGAATCGAAGGTGTTTTCGATGGTTCGGACGGAATACTGAAGTTTAAACAGGCATTTAACGGATATGCAGAAGAAAAAATCGGTACCTTTAAGCTAATTATCAACCCGACTAAATACAAAGGGTATATGCTGCTGAAGCATACACGTGAGTTTATTAGTAAGCTAAGAGGAAGAGGGTAAAGAGAAAAAAACAAGCCAAAATAATATTATTCTGGCTTGTTTTTAGTTGTCTTTAATTAAACCGACTTTATAATCGGAAGATTTAATATCGTTAATATCATAAATAAGAACTTTTACTTCTGCATTAATCTGTGAAGCATGAAAGTTATCACCTATGTCTTCTAATAAATTGATAAATTGGTAGACTTTGTTTATGTAGGCAAGATCACCTGTTTTTAAATAATTTAGTAAGTTATTGAGATATTGAAGATTCATGCGATAACTGTAATTTTTACTAGATCGATCTAATTTTTTTGCTAATAAAATAAATTTTTCTGCTGCATTATAATCACGTTCATATAGTTTCATAGATATAACATTCAAAATTACATTATAGGCGAACTTTTTAGTAGTAGTGTCCCGTTTTTCTTCATCTTTAATGGGATATACACGATTAAATAATAAATCAACTTGTTTGCTGTTAAACAAATGCATTGTATTCGACATCAAAACAAAATCATATTGAATATAATATGATTTGGCTATCAGGTAGTTGAAGACAAGGGTGATTTCTTGATCAGAAATGGGATCTACTTCTTCCCAACGTTGATGGAAATAATTCTTAATTCCCATATAGTTTGAAAGTTCTCTTAATGATCGAGTGTTATTTCTTTTTAATAGTTCATAATAATCTAAAAGCTTCTTCTTTTTGACTTTATTTTCTAAATGAAGTGCACAATAATAAAAAAGTTCTCGAAAAATTTGTTGCTCATCATCTTGAGAAGAGAAGCTTAAAAATTCTTCTGTTGTTACTGACAAACGATCAAGAATTTGCTCAAGTTCATTGATTCGTATAGCTTGCTTGCCATTTTCAATACGAGAGTATGAAGATGGATCACTATGATTTGATAGCATTTCTTTTTGAGTATAATTTAGTTTTGAGCGAAAAAAACGCAAAGTATCCCCGATATTCATAGGTAATCCTCCCTTTGTTTGCTATTATAACATAAAAGAGTGTGATTTCTTCTATATTTAACTTATTTATTATAAAAAATTGAATAATTTTTGCAAATAATGCAAATACAAGTTGTTGCTCTTTATTTCTTCATATTTGTTTGTTATTCTTTACCTAGAAAAATAAATTATCCATTAGTATATTTTTCTTAAATAGCAATAAGGAGGTTTATGATGACAGGTCTAGCAATTGTAACTGTAACTCTTATTACAACTTTAGTAATACAGGGGGGTGTATGATAACTAGTTTTTACGAAAAAAGATTTTAAAGGTCGATAGTGCGAATCGGCTAAACAAGTAAGTGCGAAAGAACAAAAAGGTAAGAACAACAAACAACTAAAAGAAAAAAATAAGTTGGAAAGTGCAAAGATAGGCTGTGGTGTCTGGGGAGATGCTGCAGCTTATTTTTTTATTGCTAAAAATACTGTTGGAAAAGCTATAAAATGAATAATATCTGTTTGATGAAATTAACAGTTTTCTTCTGCAATAAAATAAGGTAAAATAAATTTTTAAAAGAAATTGGGGAGTTGAACGGACTATGAATAAGGACGAATTGATTAAGAAAGCTACGGATTTGATTGGAGAAGGGAATTTTGAAAAAGCTAAAAAATTCTTGGAAGAACATAAGGATGAGATTGGAGAGCAATATACGAAACTGATGAAATCTCTTCCAGATAATATGGATATTAACGGGATTGCAGATCAAGTAAAAGGCTTCTTTAAAAAATAGGCAAAAGACGGTTGTGGGATAAATAATCAATTAGCAGTGAAAACAAAAAAGGTATCAGAGAGGTTTATTCCTGTTCTGATACCTTTTTATTCTGTTCTAGAGGTACTACACAAATCATCCATTGGATTGTTTAGCTCCTTAAGCAGTTTGTTTTAGTTGCTGTATAGCTCGTTCGATAGTAACACCGTATGCGACTTTGTTATGGTCGTTTGCATCATAGACCATAAACACGTTGTTCTTTGTATCAAATGCTACACGGTAACTAATAGTGTTTGTTTTGAATGTCATAGTGATCATTCTCCTTTCGTGTTAATTATGAAAGGCAACGATGTATGATAACGAAATTCTGTAGTTAGTATAGCATATTTTTTATGAAAAGACAATTTGCTGCTTGCCAGTGAAAAAGGGCTTTTAGAATCTGAGAGAATTGCTTTCCGTTTTACTCTATTCATAGTAGAATGAAAGTGTAGGGAGGGATTCATCATGGATTATAAATATCAAAATATTTTAGTTGCAGTAGACGGTTCACCCCAGGCTGAAAAGGCGTTTGATAAAGCATTGGAAATTGCCAAACGAAATCAGGCCAAACTTCATATTGTCTATATAATTGAAGAAATCAGTAATTATTTTGGTGAGTTGACAGTTTCAGTCACCAATGCGATGGAAGACCTTAGAGTGAAAGAAGAAGAGAAGATGCAGCAAAGAGCTGACTTAGCTTATGCAGGTGGACTGGATGATGTTGCCACATATGTACTGTATGGTTATCCTAAAACTTTGTTGGCAGGTTTTTCTGAGTCGGAAGAAACAATTGATTTAGTTATTATCGGAAAAACTGGTTTAAATGCAATTCAGCGTGTGTTAGTTGGTTCAACTACTTCCTATGTGGTCAATCATGCCGCTTGTGATGTGCTGGTTGTTACAGAGGAAGAATAAAACCGTATCTTAAGAAAAAAGGCTTCGGTCAAAGTATTTTACCGCTGCAAGTGCGTTTGTCTTAGAGCCTATGCGAACTTGAAGAACGAAACAAAACGAATAATTCGTTTTGTTTCGTTCTTTTTTTAATAGAAAGCGAAAATTATGATAAACTTAATTAGAACTGCTTGTTAAGCAGAAAAAAGAGAGGAGCGTATGTTATGGAACATTTAGTGTATACAGATAAAAAATCCAATGTTCTTGATAAGATTTTGTCAGGAGAAAAAACTATGATAGTCAGGGGAGCTGCCGGCCGGAAAATGCCTCACAGTAGAGTGTTTAAAGGAGAAACATTATACTTTGTCGAAAATGATGGTTCATGTCAGATAAAAGCTAAAGCTGTAGTTAAAGATGTTTTTAACTCGGAAAAAATGACGGAAGATGAATCAACGGCTATTTTAGAAAGCAAGCAAGAACAGCTGCAGCTCTCTGCAGCACAGAAAAAGCGCTGGTATGGAAAAAAGGTACTTTGCCTAGTGACGATTGAGAATCCAGAAGCAATTGAACCGATGACCTATGACCGCCAAAAGAACATGGATGACTGGCTAATCGTTGAGGATATTAAAGACATTATTGTCGGTGGAAATGCTCAGGATTATAAAAATATCCGTCTAAAAAATTAACTGCTAGCTGACAGAAAATGTTTGGATAGCAATTGAATTTCTGTCGGCTTTTTGATACAATGATTGTTATGTGAATAAGAAAAATGGTTGGGCGGAAGCTTCAAGGATCATGTTCTTCAAGGGGTGAGAAGGATGGTTTGTTGAGTTCGGTCTTTTTTCTGTATTATTTTATTAGGAAGGTACAGGTTCTATTGAAAGAAGCCTTCCGCATGACTGTTGGAAGGCAGTCATAAAACATAGATTTAACTGGAGGTGAAATGATGGTTCTGAATGCGTTAGAGCAAATTCGTCAAGCTGAAAATCAGGTGCAGAAGATGAAACAGGACGTACAAAAGGAAATGGCTGATTACGGGCGAGGAAAGGAACAAGAAGTTCTGGCGGCTCAAAAGAACAGCCAGGAAAAAGTAAAAAAACTGCTTCAGGAAACGGAACACTTCCAACAGGAACATCTTCAAAAAGAAAAAGAGGAATTGCTGAAGGATGCCCAAGAGCAGATGAAGCTGTTTCACGAAAAATATGATGCGAACAAAGAACAGATGATTGATTATATCATAGAGAGGGTGAATGAGCTTTATGGCAGTCAATAAAATGGAAAAGGTTACGCTAATAGCGGCTGCTGAGAAAGAAGAAGTAATCCTCCAAGCAATACAGGGTTTGCAGACAATTGAGATTAAAGATTTTCACCATGCAAGCGTCGATCAATCATATATTGAAAATTATTTTGCTTCAAATCGGGTCGGCGAAGAAAAAGCGGAAAAGAAATTTTACGAAGAGCTGCTTTTGAGAATTCAGGATGCCTTATTGTTTATCGAACATTTTTCAACTAACGACGGAAAAAGAAGAGGATTTAAGCGTAGAATTCAAAGCTTGGAATCCTTGGAAGCTTCTTTTAATAAAAAGAAAGTAACTGAATACTTGGAAGGTATTGAACAGTTGAAAAGCCGTTTAAATTATGTGGAAACACAGCGTAAAAAGCTGTTGACGGATGAAGATTGGCTGGCGCGGTGGCAGTCTCTTGATGTAGTTCCACAGACGGTTTCCCTAAATGATGCAGTTCTTGTTTCGGGCTCGGTAAACGCAGCGAACAATCAGGATTTTTTAACTGCTATGGAAGAGCTTTCGTTTGTCTATGCTGAAGAGCTGTATCACAGTACGAATCATGTCTACTACAGTTTAATTTATTTAAAAGAGAGTGAAGCGCTGATTAGTGATTTGTTAAACCGGGTCAGCTTTGACAAGCTGAATTATTCTTTCGATGTATTGCCTCGAGAAGCATATGAGGCAACTAAAAAAGAACTCGCTGTGTTAGTTGACGAAGAGAAGCAGATTAAATATGAACTGGCAGCTTATCGGGAACATTTAGATGATTTATATACCGGTGAAGAGATGATTTACGCATTGATTTACCGTGAAGAAGCAAAGGCTCATTTGTTAAATACTGCCTATTTTTCTTTAATTCAGGGCTGGATTCCATCGGATGAAAAACAAGTGTTTCTTGATGTGCTGTATGATGCGGTACCAAAATCAGAAATATACAGCGTGTTTGAACAGCCGACAACGGAAGAAATTGCCGGGGATATGCCGGTTCAGCTGAAAAATAATAAGGTGGTTGCTCCCTTTGAAATGTTGACCGAAATGTACAGCCTGCCAAAATATGATGAGATTGATCCAACACCGGTTATGACACCTTTTTATATGGTCTTCTTTGGAATGATGGTGGCGGATTTAGGTTATGGATTGTTGATGCTTCTGGCAACGCTGGTTGTAAGGAAAACGATGATTTTACCAAGAGGGATGAAGCGTTTCGCAGATTTCTTTTTCATCTTATCCTTTCCTACGATTATTTGGGGCTTTATCTATGGTTCCTTTTTCGGAGCGTCTTTCCCGGAAAGCTTGTTTGGCATTCAGCTGCCGTTCCCAATCCTTTCGACCTCAGAAGACGTAAATACGATTCTTCTGTTGTCTGTAGCATTTGGGTTTATCCAGCTGATGACCGGTCTAATTGTTAACGGAATCGAGTTAACTAAACGGAAACAGTATCTGGAAAGTATTGGCTCTAGCTTTGCTTGGCAGGGCTTGCTGCTGGGGATTTTAATTGCGGTACTGGGAACAATTGTGTTGAAAAACAACGGCTTTTTCCTTACGGGCATTGTAATTGCAGTGATTTCGGCGCTTTCTATTGTAGCTGTACCTGTTATTCAGACAAAATCGAAAGCGAAGGGTCTGGCTAAAGGACTTTACGAGCTTTACAACTTAACAGGCTACATTGGTGATTTAGTCAGCTATACACGTCTGATGGCGTTAGGAATTTCCGGCGGGAGTATTGCGGCAGCATTTAATATGCTGGTGGAATTTATGCCTCCTGTTGCACGTTTTACAGTAGGAATTCTGCTAATCATTGCGCTTCATGCACTGAATCTATTTTTAAGTCTGCTGAGTGCTTATGTACATGGTGCACGTTTACAATATGTGGAGTTCTTTGGGAAATTTTACACCGGAGGCGGCAGAGCCTTTCAGCCTTTGAAAACAGAAGAAAAATATTTAAATATTGAAAAGACGAAATTGAAGAAATAGTGGAGGAATAGAAGATGATTGATTATTTAATAAATGAGAACGGCGGTATAATTTTTGCAGTTTTAGGAATGGCAATGGCAACAATTCTTTCAGGGATTGGTTCGGCTAAAGGGGTTGGCTTCACTGGTGAAGCGGCTGCTGCATTGACAACAGAACAGCCGGAAAAGTTTGGTCAGGCATTGATTCTACAGCTGCTGCCCGGAACACAAGGCTTGTATGGGTTCGTTATTGCGTTTCTAATTTTTATTAATTTGGATAATGGTATGACAATGGTTCAAGGGTTGGATTACTTCGTTGCATCTCTGCCAATTGCTTTTGCAGGATTGTTCTCTGGAATTGCCCAAGGTCGTGTAGCAGCGGCTGGTATTCAGATTTTAGCTAAAAAACCTGAGCATTCCACAAAAGGGATTATTTATGCAGCAATGGTAGAAACGTATGCGATTTTAGGATTCGTTATTTCCTTCTTACTTGTACTGAATGTGAAGTAAGAGGAGGCTAATTATGGATGCAATTGAAAAAATCGTCGAGCAAATCCTCGAAAAAGGAAAAGAGGAAGCGGCGGCCTACAAGACAGTAGAAAAAGAGCGAATCGAAAATGAATTTGCTGAGCAAGCCGCTGCTGTAGAGATTCAGGAAAAGAAGCAAATCAAAAAAAACGATGAACAGATGAAAAAAGCATTCAAGCAAAAGCAGAACCGTCAGCAGCTTGAGGTAAAACAAACTACATTGAATGACAAACAAGAGCTTTTATCCAGACTATTTAAAGAGACCGTTGAAAAGATGAATCATTGGGATTTGACTACGTTTCAACAGTTTGCATCAGGTATTCTAGCAAATTTGGAGTTGGCTGGTGAAGTTGAAGTAAGTGTTGGAGAGTTTTCTCAGGATAAAATTAGTCAAGAATGGCTGCAGACATTTAACACGACAGACTTAAAGCTAACGTTGTCTGATCAGCTAATCAGGAAAGAAAGCGGCTTTGTTCTTGCAAAGGACGGTATCGAGTATAATTTTCTGTTTTCAACACTAGTACAGGAAATTCAAACGGCGGAAAGCTACAAAATTGCTGAGATGTTATTCAGATAGGAGAGGATAACGATGAAAGAAACAGCATACAATCAAATTAATCCTCTAATTCGTTTGAAAGAAACGGAGCTTTTAACTGCCGGACAGTATGATCAGCTTTTAGCAGCAGAAAGCATCGATGACATGAGAGATTTGCTGAAAAATACAGTCTATGGCAATTACTTGCAGGAAGACTTTGAGGATAACTTTGAGTACATTTATTCCAAAGAACAGGGCAAGCTTTACGAATGGCTATATCAGATGGCGCCTGAGCCTGAAATTATTTCTATTTATACTTCGCGTTTCACCTTTCATAACCTGAAGGTGCTGACGAAGGCCGAGGTCACTGGACAGAATCTGGATCATTTGTTTGTTGAAGACGGGCGTTATACGTTAGAAGCGGTGAAAAGCGCTATTCATACTAGAGTATCTAGTGAGCTGCCTGAGATTCTGATGGAGGCAATTCGAGAAGTGCTTAATTATTTGGAAGAATCAACTGTACTGCAGGCTATAGATATTATTTATGACCGGACATTTCTTACCTTTCAACGACAGCTAGCTGAAAAGCTCGGCTATGCAGATGTTTTGGCTGAAGTGATGAGTTTCATCGATTTAACCAATATTTCAATCATGGCGAGAGGCATTGTTCAGAAGCAGACGGAGACTTTCTTATCTACGGTTCTTTCCAGCTCTGGAAGTATTCCGAAAAGTGACTATCTGCCGTACGCTGAAAGCACATTAGAAGTTTTTTCGACATTTGCTGCAGCTACAAAATATGGAGATATCTTAACACCGTTAATTGATTCGGAAACCCATGAGCTTGATTTAGTTGCTTTTGAAAGGGTTAAGGATGATTATCTGACAAATATTTTTAATAAATCAAATGTGGTAGCCTTTGGTCCACTACCGCTGCTCTCTTATCTTAATGCTAAAGAAGTTGAGTGGAAAAATCTACGTTTGCTTGTAGTCGGTAAGAAAAATCATTTCCCGGCAGAACAACTGAAGGAAAGGATGCGATCAGTCAATGGCTCATAAAATTGGAGTAATTGGAGACAAGTATTCTGTGATGCCTTTTAAGCTTTTTGGCTTTGATGTTCGCTACGGTATGTCTGGAAGACAGATTAGAGAAAGTATTGAACAGATGGCAGAAGAAGACTATGGCGTGATTTTTATCACTGAACAGGCTTCTGAACAAGTGACAGAAACGATTGACCGCTATAAGAGCAAAATGAAGCCGGCAATCATCCTGATACCAAGTCATGATGGAACCACTGGAATTGGACGAAAGGCTGTTCAGGAAAATGTCGAAAAGGCAATTGGACAGAATATACTATAAATTTAAATTGAATTAGACAATGAGAAAGCGGGGATAACGGCTTTCTCAGATGATAAAGTTCGAGACAGAAATTTCTGTATGATTATTGTTCAGCTAATTTTTTATTCTTTTAATAAGTAATAGTTCTAATGGACTATTACTTAAAAAGATTGGTTGACTGGAACTGTCTCAGCTTCATTCTCGGAACAGGAGGAAAGATAGTGCAAAAAGGAAAAATTGTCAAAGTATCTGGTCCTCTGATCATGGCAGATAATATGTCTGATGCAAGTGTTCAGGATATTTGTCATGTAGGAGATTTAGGCGTAATCGGAGAAATTATTGAGATGCGCAAAGACGTTGCCTCAATTCAGGTATATGAAGAAACAACTGGAATTGGACCAGGAGAACACGTAACTTCAACTGGAGAAGCGCTTTCTGTGGAGTTAGCTCCAGGGCTAGTTTCACAAATGTTTGATGGGATTCAGCGTCCGCTGGATACATTTGCGGAAGTAACTGCCAGTAACTTTTTAGGTAGAGGTGTTAAAATTCCCGCTTTAAACCGTGAGAAAAAATGGCTGTTTGAGCCATCTGTCACTGTAGGAACAGAAGTTACTGCTGGGGATATCATTGGTACTGTTCAGGAAACTGATGTTATCCAGCATCGAATTATGGTTCCTGTAGGTATATCAGGAACTGTGAAGGAAGTGAAAAGCGGAGAATTCACGATAGAAGAGACCGTTTATACTTTGGAAACCGAGCAGGGAGAGAAAGAATTTACTATGATGCAAAAATGGCCGGTTCGTAAGGGGCGTCCAATTTATGAAAAAATGAATCCGGAAGCACCTATGATTACTGGTCAACGGGTTATTGATACATTCTTTCCTGTGACAAAAGGCGGAGCAGCAGCAGTACCAGGGCCTTTTGGCGCTGGGAAAACAGTTGTGCAGCACCAAATCGCCAAGTGGGCGGATGTGGATTTAGTTGTGTATGTGGGCTGTGGTGAACGGGGAAATGAAATGACGGATGTTCTGAATGAGTTTCCAGAGCTGATTGACCCAAATACAGGTAAATCATTGATGGAACGAACGGTGCTTATCGCCAATACATCAAACATGCCGGTAGCAGCACGGGAAGCATCAATTTATACAGGTATTACAATTGCTGAATACTTCCGTGATATGGGCTATTCGGTAGCTATCATGGCCGATTCTACCTCTCGTTGGGCAGAAGCCTTACGGGAAATGAGCGGACGTTTGGAAGAGATGCCCGGAGATGAAGGTTATCCAGCTTATCTAGGCAGCCGTTTAGCTGAATATTATGAGCGGGCAGGTCATGTTGTGGCACTTGGAAAAGATCATCGAGAAGGAAGTATTACTGCAATCAGTGCGGTTTCTCCATCCGGTGGAGATGTCTCGGAACCGGTGACGCAAAACACGCTGCGCGTAGTGAAAGTCTTCTGGGGATTGGATTCAATCCTCGCTCAAAAACGTCATTTTCCATCGATTAACTGGCTTCAAAGCTACTCGCTATACAGCACAGAGGTCGGGAAGTATTTGGATCAGCAGCTGCAAAACGACTGGTCTGGTATGGTTGCCGAAGGGATGAGAATTTTACAGGAAGAATCTCAGTTGGAAGAAATTGTTCGTTTAGTCGGAATTGATTCTTTATCTGATAAAGACCGTTTAACTTTGGAAGTCGCAAAATCATTGAGAGAAGATTATTTGCAGCAAAATGCGTTTGACGACGTAGATACGTTTACCTCAAGAGACAAACAGTTTAAAATGTTGAAACTGATTTTGACTTTCTTTGAAGAAGGAAAGAAAGCATTGGAGCTCAACGCATACTTCTCTGAGATTATTAATGGAACAGGTGAAATCCGTGATCGCATTGCCCGAAGCAAATATGTACCAGAGGAAGAAATTGACCGTCTGGATGAACTTGTAGAAGTAATTAAGACTACGATGAAACAAATTGTTGCTGATGGGGGGATGACAAATGATTAAAGAGTACCGTACGATTAATGAAGTTGTTGGACCCTTAATGATTGTTGAAAAGGTTGAAGGCGTAAAGTATGAGGAACTGATTGAGGTTCGGATGCAAAACGGCGATATTAGACGGGGGCAAGTGCTTGAAGTCAATGGTGATAAAGCCATGGTTCAGATTTTTGAAGGAACGAGCGGAATTAATATTCGTGATTCAAAAGTCCGTTTCCTAGGTCATCCACTTGAACTAGGTGTTTCGGAAGATATGGTTGGCCGGATATTTGATGGCTTAGGTCGTCCGAAAGATAATGGTGTTGATATTCTTCCTGAGAAACGTCTGGATATAAATGGTGAAGTAATCAATCCTGTCAGTAGAGATTATCCCGATGAATTTATTCAGACTGGAATCTCTGCAATTGATCATCTGAATACACTGGTTCGTGGTCAGAAGCTGCCGGTATTTTCCGGTTCAGGTCTGCCTCATAAAGATTTAGCAGCACAAATTGCCCGTCAGGCCAACGTGCTGAATAGTGAAGATGATTTCGCTGTTGTTTTTGCGGCAATCGGTATTACGTTTGAAGAAGCGGAGTTCTTTATGGAGGATTTCCGTCAAACAGGTGCTATCGACCGTTCGGTGCTGTTTATGAATCTGGCGAACGATCCGGCGATTGAACGGATTGCTACACCAAGAATGGCTTTAACTGCTGCAGAATATCTTGCTTATGAAAAAGGGATGCATGTGCTGGTTATCATGACGGATATGACAAACTATTGTGAAGCGCTGCGTGAAATCTCTGCGGCCCGCCGGGAAGTACCAGGGCGTCGCGGCTATCCAGGCTATCTGTATACCAATTTGGCAACTTTGTATGAACGCGCCGGCCGTATTCGTGGTTTAAAAGGTTCGGTAACGCAGATTCCTATTTTGACTATGCCAGAGGATGATAAAACGCATCCAATTCCCGATTTGACTGGCTATATTACTGAAGGGCAGATTATCTTGTCAAGAGAGCTTGATAAGAAGGGGATTCAGCCGCCGATTGATGTTTTACCTTCGCTTTCTCGTTTGAAGGATAAAGGAACTGGGGAAGGTAAAACCAGAGGAGACCATGCGGCAACGATGAATCAGTTGTTTGCTGCTTATGCTCAAGGGAAGCAGGCCAAAGAATTAGCAGTTGTTCTAGGGGAATCGGCTTTATCTGATGTAGATAAAATCTACGCGAAATTTGCAGATCGCTTTGAGAATGAGTATATCAATCAAGGATTTTATGAAAATCGTTCAATTGAGGAAACACTGGATCTTGGCTGGGAATTGTTAGCTATGCTGCCGAGAACTGAATTAAAACGTATCAAGGATGATATGCTGGATGCTTATTTGACTAAGGGAGAGTGAGCACAATGGCTAGATTGAATGTGAATCCTACACGTATGGAGCTTACCCGTCTGAAAAAGCAGCTGGGCACTGCCAGTCGCGGACACAAGCTGTTGAAAGACAAGCAGGATGAACTGATTCGCCGTTTTATTCTGCTGGTAAGGAAAAATAATGAACTTCGTCTTGAAGTAGAAGAAGAATTAAGCGGAGCCCTGTCCAGCTTTGTTTTGTCCAGTAGCACGCTGAATGAAGCCTTCATTGAGGAACTGGTTTCCATCCCGGCAAGTGATGTCACAATGGACATCATTGAGAAAAATGTGATGAGTGTGGCTGTTCCTATTATGAATTTTCATTATGATGAGGAAATTGTCGATGCGCCGTTAAATTATGGTTATCTAAATTCTAATGCAGAGCTGGATCGTTCCTTTGACAAAATTTCTTCTGTTTTGCCTAAGCTTTTAGAGCTGGCCGAAGTAGAAAAAACGTGTCAGTTAATGGCAGAGGAGATTGAAAAGACCCGTAGACGGGTAAATGCTCTGGAGTATATGACCATTCCTCAGCTGGAAGAAACCATCTATTACATCAAGATGAAGCTGGAAGAAAATGAACGTGGAGAAATTACGCGTTTGATTAAAATCAAAGATATGGGTTCATAAAGAGAAGCGTAGTACAGCCACTCTATTTGCCTTCTATCTAAATAAATACAAAATACGACAAAAAAAGAGTCTGAAGGACGGCAATCCTTCGACTCTTCTTTGTTTACGAGAATAACCAGTAGCTGATTAAAAGTACCCCTAAAACAATTCGATACCAGCCAAAAACAGTAAAGTCATGTTTTCGAATATAGTTAAGCAGGAATTTAATGACGACAACTGAAACTAGGAAAGCAACAGCTGCCCCTACTAACAGAATAAAGAATTCTGAGAAGTTAAACAGATTTCCCTTCATTAAATACTTAACAATTTTTAGGAAGCTGGCTCCAAACATAACAGGAATTCCCAAGAAAAAGGAGAATTCAGCTGCAACATAACGGGAAGCACCAATCATAATGGCTCCTAAGATTGTAGCACCGGAACGTGAAGTTCCAGGAACTAAAGATAATACCTGAAAGAAACCGACAATAATTGCTGCTTTATAAGTGAATTGGTTTAAGCTGGTACATTTTGGCTTTTTGTTTTTATTTTGTCTCTCAACAAGAATAAATCCGATACCATAAACAATCAGCATAATAGACACAGTTACAAAGTTATGAAAATGGGCATCCAGCCAGTCATCCATCAGAATGCCTATCACGCCTGCCGGTACACAGGCAACCAGAACTTTCTTCCAAAGTTCCCAAGTGTCTTGTTTTTCTTCTTCGGTTTTTGTTTTGGCAAAAGGATTTAGCTTATGAAAATACAAGACAACAACGGCCATAATAGCACCTAATTGGATAACAACATTGAACATTTCCATAAAATCAGCACTAAGGTTCATTTTGATAAATTCATCGGTTAGAATAAGATGTCCTGTGCTGCTGATTGGAAGCCATTCAGTGATACCCTCGATAATTCCAAGAATAATTGCTTTCCATAAATTAGATAACATGAGTTCATTCCTTTCTATATAAAAATAGATACATGTATAGTATACCGTTAAGTGGAAAAAAAACCAACCAACTATAGATTACATGTATTAAAATTTTAAGTAATTTGTTTTAATTGTGTTTTTGCAGATGTTTTTCTATACTAGAAACAAGGGGGGCTATACTGGAGGAATAGAAATGTATAGACCATTATCAAAAAATGCAGCAGACGCGAGAAACTCATTTTATGCTGTTGCTGACGGAACAGCAGTAAAGATTAATGAAGTGGCAGATCCAGTGTTTTCACAAAAATTATTAGGGGACGGCTATGCCGTTTTTCCGGAAAACGGCATCATTCATGCGCCTGTTTTCGGCAGAATCATTAGTATCTATAAGACCAAACATGCAATGAATTTACGAATGGATAATGATGTGGAGATTTTGCTTCATATGGGAATTGATACGTGGGAATTACAGGGATTTCCTTTTGATTTGAAAGTCACCGTAGGGGAATTAGTAACGCCTCAAATGGTTGTCGCAGAGGTGAATCTCGATGAGTTGAAGGAGTTTGGAAAAGAAACAGATATGATTGTTGCGATTACATCAAATGACGAAGCAAAAAAGTTTGTCATGAAAAAGTCTGGTAAAGTAAAGGTTGGAGAAAAAATAGGAGAAATCATTGATTGATAAAAACCAAATACATAGAATGGATGGATTTACTGTAGACTAATCAGATTGAAACGATAATCAAAGAAACCGGATGATTTTAATGATTACACTATTCCATAGTTTAACTAATCATTTATTCAAATAGCGAGAGTGGAGCACTGGTCAATTTGGCAAGTGCTTTTCTATTTTTATTTTTGTGAAATTTAATTTTACTAATAAGATTATTTTTCTGATTATACTTGAAATTTTATTTCAATCGATATATAATGTAAGCGTATTAAAGAGGAGGCAGCAGTTTATGTATGGAATCTCTATATTTTTAGGAGAGGGTCTGACAGAACAGAAGATTAAGTATATTCAAGAGTTACGTGAGATTGGTTTTAGAGGAATTTTTACATCACTTCATATTCCCGAAGATGATGCTTCATTATACCTGGAAAGACTCAAAGCTCTTGGCAGGGTTGCAGCTTCTGAAGGAATGAAATTAATGGTGGACATATCCGGGGCTGCGTTGGAACGGGCTGGTTTATCCACTAATCGAGTCAATGAAATTTTAGCGCTGGGAGTAACTGGGTTGCGAATGGACTACGCAATCTCTAATAAAGAGATTGCTGAACTATCTCATCAGCTAACTGTTGGTTTGAATGCCAGTACCATTACTGCTGAGGATATTGCTGAACTAAAGAAATATGAGGCAGATTTTTCCAGCTTTGAAGCTTGGCACAATTATTATCCCCGACCAGAAACAGGTTTAGATAAAACAATGTTTGTAGAAAAAAATCGTTGGTTGAGTGAAAATGGTTTTGAAATTTTTGCGTTTGTTCCGGGAAATAGAGAATTGCGCGGTCCTCTGTTTGAAGGACTACCGACTTTAGAAGAACACCGGGGACTCAATCCGTTGGCTGCTGCACTCCAATTAAAAGAACTGGCAGTTGATGCAGTTTATATTGGCGATCCAGAGATTGATTTCCGAACGATTCGACAATTTGAAGGTTATCTGAGTCAAAAACAGCTGATTTTGGAAACAGAAGATGTAGGCAGCCGTTTTTATGAATATGTTTTAGGCGAACACACCAATCGGCTGGATGCAGCAAGAGATGTGATTCGCAGTGCAGCTGCGCGTTTTAGACAAATCCCTGTAATTGAGCCTGAAATTATTAGAGAACGGACATTAGGACTAGTAACTGTAGACAATAAAAAATATGGTCGATATATGGGGGAAATACAAATCATTCGGAAGTATCTTCCGAAAGACGAGAAAGTGAATATTGCCGCTGAGATTGCTGCTTTGGATAAGTCGTTAGTTAGTCAAATTAAAGGCGGCGTGAAATTTAAATTAGTTAAGAAAGGATTTTTAACAAATGAACTTAGAAAACTTGACAACTGAGCGAAGAAATACAAATACGATGAACTTAGATGAGCTAACAGTGAAAGAAGCGTTACTCAAAATGAACGAAGAGGATCAAAAGGTAGCTTTGGCAGTCAAAGAAGCATTACCTGCTATTGAAGTAGTGGTAGAAAAAATTATTCAAAGCTTTAAAAAAGGCGGCCGTCTTGTTTATCTTGGTGCAGGAACAAGTGGTAGACTAGGTGTTTTAGATGCAGCGGAATGCGTACCGACTTTTGGTGTTTCACCAGAAATGGTTCAGGGACTAATTGCTGGTGGTGAACAAGCGATGACTCTTGCCGTTGAAGGCGCAGAGGATTCTCAAGAGCTTGGCAGGCAGGATCTAATCAATCTTCATTTGACAGCAGAGGATTATGTAGTAGGTATTGCTGCCAGCGGACGGACACCGTATGTCATTGGCGCACTAGAATATGCCAATGAAGTTGGTGCAGGAACAGCTTCGTTAGCCTGCAATAAGCATGCTGAAATCAGCCAATATGCACAGTCAATTATTGAGGTTGATGCTGGACCGGAATTTTTGACTGGCTCGACTCGTTTGAAATCTGGTACTGCTCAAAAGTTGATTTTGAATATGCTGTCAACGGTTTCGATGATCGGAATTGGTAAGGTTTACGGTAATCTGATGGTTGATGTCAAGCCAACCAATGAAAAGCTAGTGGAACGTTCTAAGCGGATAATTATGGAAGCAACTGGCTGTAAATATGAGGAAGCTGCTGATTACTTTAATAAAGCCGATAAGAATGTCAAGTTGGCAATTGTAATGATTTTAACTAACTCTTCAAAAGAAGAGGCAGAGGAAAAATTAATTAAGGGCAATCATTTTATTAAAAATACAATTTCTTAATCAAGGAGGAAAAGAGAATGGCAGAGGAAAAAATTCAACGAATCGCCAGAGAAATCTATGAAGAAGTAGGCGGAATGGGTAATGTGGAAAAGCTGCGGCATTGTATGACGCGTGTCCGGATGGATATTCGGGACTATGATAAAGTCGATTTGGAAAAGTTGAAGGCGATTGACGGCGTTATGGGGGTTGTTGAAGACGACACATTACAAGTAGTTATTGGACCAGGAACAGTCAATAAGGTTGCACAGGAAATGGTGGACATTGCCGGCGTAAAGCTGGGAGAGGAATTTCCTGCTTCTGAACAGACAGAAGCTATCTCCGGAAAATCAGGAAAAGAACTTGTTGAAGAAAAAGCAGCACAAATGAAGGCTGAACAAAAAGAAAAGCACAAAAGTAATTCTCCATTTAAAGCCATTTTAAAATCTATTTCTAATATTTTTGTTCCGCTAATTCCAGCATTTGTAGGCGCCGGAATTATTGGCGGCATTGCTGCGGTTATGTCCAACCTGATTGTTGCAGGAGACTTAGCTGCTTCGTGGCAGCAGTATGTGGATGTACTGAATATCATCAAAAACGGAATTTTTGCTTATCTGGTTTTATATACAGGGATTAATAGTGCCAGCGAGTTCGGCGCTACTCCAGCTCTTGGCGGAGTTATCGGCGGCGTAACAATGCTGACAGGGATGAATCCTGATGCACCATTGCCGAACTTATTTACTGGTGGGACGTTGTCAGCAGGTCAAGGGGGCATTATTGGTGTTATCTTTGCGGTTTGGTTGCTTTCTTTATTGGAAAAACAACTGCATAAGGTAATTCCGGATTCAATTGATATTATTATTACTCCAACGATTACGTTGCTCGTTATCGGTTTGACTACTATCTTTCTAATTATGCCGATTGCTGGTTTTATCTCAAATAGTCTAGTTGGAATTATTAATACTGTTTTGCAAACTGGCGGAGCATTTGCTGGTTTCGTGCTGGGGCTGACTTTCCTGCCAATGGTTATGTTTGGTCTACATCAAATTCTAACACCGATTCATATGGAGATGATTACTCAAACTGGACAAACTTTACTGCTGCCAATTCTGGCTATGGCTGGTGCTGGGCAAGTAGGTGCAGCAATTGCGTTATGGATACGCTGCAGAAAAGATACGAAGCTTGTAGAAATGATTAAAGGAGCACTTCCCGTCGGTATTCTGGGAATTGGTGAGCCGCTAATTTACGGTGTGACATTACCATTAGGTCGTCCTTTTATCACAGCCTGTATAGGCGGAGGAATTGGCGGAGCTGTAATCGGGGCATTTGGCAATGTTGGAGCAATTGCTATTGGACCAAGTGGTGCTGCATTAATTCCGCTGATTGCTAATAATCAATGGCTGGCTTATGTTTTAGGTTTGCTGGCTGCATACGCTGGCGGTTTTGCAGCGACGCTCTTCTTTGGGATTCCAAAGGATATGAAATAAATAGCAGAAAAAGACGAGAAAAATTTTCTTGTCTTTTTTGTTAAAGAAGCAAAAATATATATTATAATAGAGAATGTGGAATACATCATTTAATGAAAAAAAGAATGGGGAGTGATTAGAATGAAGCAGAATATTATTTTGTCAATTAAAGATTATCGAGCACAGCTGCCGAAGTCAGAACAGAAGATTGCAGACTATATTTTGGATAATACGAATGAAGTGATCACTTTAAGTGCGCAGGAGCTGGCAAAAAAAGCAGCTTCTAGTCCTGCGGCTATCATTCGATTTTGTCACTCGATAAATGTTAATGGGTTTACCGAATTGAAACTTCTGCTTTCTGCAAATTTGGGCTCAATGGCAACAGATATGTATACAGAAGTGGAAAAGGATGAATCTGTAGAGGCAATCAAACAGAAGCTGAACGTTCGTTTTGTTCATGCAGTGGAGCGCACAGCAGATCTTTTAGATGAAAGGAATATAACTGAAGTGTTTGAGCTGATTGAACAGGCCGAACTGATTTTTGTTTATGGTTTAGGCGCGTCTTCTTTAGTCGCTCAGGATATTCATCAAAAGTTTACCAGACTTGGAAAAAATGTATTCTGTACACTGGATCATCATTTATTTGCTTCAGCTATGGGAACGACAAAGGGAAAAAGTCTATTTATTGCGGTATCCAATTCTGGAGAGACAAGGGAACTGATTTCTCTATTGAGTATTGCTGCTGAAAATGGTATCCCTACCATAGGAATAACTCAAAATGAGCAGTCAACGGTTGCGAAATACAGCGATATTGTCTTGCTAACAGCCAAAGGCGAGGAGGCACCGCTGAGAAGTGCGGCGACGGTTTCACTGATTGCACAGATGTATGTAGTTGATGTTTTGTTTTTCCTTTATGCATCCAGTAATTATGATGAGACGTTGGAACATATTCAGCAGTCCAGAAAAACGGTTGGTCAGCTGAAACAATAACAAATAGAACAAGACAAAAAGGCGATAGGAGGAGAAGGGAACATCCTCTTATCGTCTTTTTATTTCGGTTCTACACTCTTTTACAAGAAGAATTTGAAACAAAGCCAGTTAATTTTTGCTCCAAGTTCTACGATATTTAACTTATAGAAGATTTTTTTCGGTTAGTTCTTTTTTTCCAGCTTCGATGTAGCTCAAATCATTGATTTTATCAATCGTAAAGCTCCCGTTATTATAAAGAAGCGTCGTAACGCTGCCGTTTTCCAATCCCATCTGCATAGGAAGAGAGTCGTCGATGAGGGAAAGCAAAAAGGAGATTGTTAACCCGTGAGAAACGATCATAACGTTGCCCCCACCGTTTTTTTCACGGCGGTGTGCAATATCCTCAAAGCCGTTCCATGTGCGTTCACGAATCTTTTCGTAAGGTTCTGCCCAGTCAGCCGTATCAGCTGCCATGATAGCGCTGGCTAATTCTTCATACGTAATGGATTTGGACATCATATCTTCATAATTTTTAAACGCTAAAATTCGAGGAACTACGCCCCATAATTCCCCATCATAGCCGCCGTCCAGTGAACCAAAGCACCATTCACGAATCCGCTTGTCTGTACGGTAGGGAAGCTGCTCGCCGTGAGTATGCTCTTGTAGAATAATTCGCGCTGTCTGCATAGCACGTCCGCTGTCGCTGGAGTAGGCCTCTTCAAAAGCTACGCCCTTCAATCCAACTCCCAATTGATGAATTACTTCTTCTCCTTCTGCAGTCAGAGGGGTGTCTGACCAGCCCTGAGTTCTCCCAATTGTGTTAAACATTGTTTTTCCGTGGCGGATGATATAAAGCTTTGTTTCTGTCATACGTTCACCTCATTTATATCGTTTACTGAAAAAAGGGATTTGTTTTCTTCTCATGACCAATAGTTGTTGCTTCACCATGCCCTGAATACGCTGGAAATTCATCTGGTAAAGTAAACAGATAGGTTCTAATGCTATGCAGGAGCTGTTCCTGATTGCCGGTCGGCAAATCAGTACGGCCAATACTGCCTCGGAATAACGCATCCCCAGTCACTACAAAATCATCAAAGATAAAACTAACGCTGCCAATTGAATGACCGGGTGTCGGCACAACGGTGAAGGACATGCCGCCGATGGTGTAGTCTTTCATTTCAAATTCATATTCAGCAGGCTGAACGACGATATCAGGCAAATCGTCATGACGTGCTAAACCAGATAGATTCATTTGCGGGTTAGATAACCAGTCTTGCTCTAATGGGCTGACGTAAACTGGAATATCAAATGTTTTTCGTAATTCTTCAACAGCACCGATATGATCGTAGTGAGTATGCGTCAAAAGGATAGCTAGAGGCGTTTTGTTGATTTTACTAATGGCATCAAGCAGCTTTTGTGCCTGCGCACCTGGGTCTACAATCAGCAGCGATTTGTCGTTATAAATAAGGTAACAGTTTTCTTCAATGATACCTGTTTTAATTTGTTCAATTTTCAACATAAAAAAATCAGAACCTTTCTTTTTCGTAGTCTCAGCTTTAATTATACAACAACTTTTTAGCGAGGGACAAAGTTCGGTACTAAAAAATCTTAAGGACTGGAAGAAAAAAGCAAGGATTTAAAGAATTCCTTTGACAAAGCTCTCAAAATGATGTAAATTATCATGGGCGCAAAAAAAGACGAACAATTATTTTATAATTGCTGTTCTTTTTACGTATTTTAAGCCTAAAAAACTATTAAAAATGCTAGGAGATAGTAGAATGAAAGTTTTTGATTATGAAGATGTGCAGTTAATTCCGAATAAATGTATTGTAGACAGCCGCTCTGAATGCGACACAACAGTGCAGTTAGGTAAGCATCAGTTTAAAATGCCGGTGGTTCCTGCAAATATGCAGACAATCGTTGATGAAAAAATAGCAGAATTTTTAGCAGAAAAAGGTTATTTCTATATTATGCACCGTTTTGATGAGGAAGCACGTATTCCTTTTATCAAACGAATGAAGGAAAAGAATCTGATTACATCCATTAGTGTGGGTGTTAAAGAAGGGGAATATGCTTTTGTTGAAGAACTAGCTAAACAGCAGTTGATTCCTGATTACGTAACAATTGATATTGCCCATGGGCATTCCAATGCAGTGATTCGGATGATTCAGCATTTGAAAAAACATATTCCGGATACCTTTGTGATTGCGGGAAATGTGGGGACTCCTGAGGCGGTTCGCGAGCTTGAAAATGCTGGTGCAGATGCGACAAAGGTCGGGATTGGTCCTGGTAAGGTCTGCATCACAAAAATCAAGACTGGCTTTGGTACTGGTGGCTGGCAGTTAGCAGCACTGCGCTGGTGTGCAAAGGCAGCACGTAAACCGATTATTGCAGATGGCGGTATTCGTACACATGGAGATATCGCTAAATCCGTTCGTTTTGGGGCGACGATGGTCATGATTGGTTCTCTATTTGCAGGCCACGAAGAATCTCCGGGAGAAACCAAGGTAGAGAACGGTGTTGTCTACAAAGAATATTTCGGTAGTGCTTCTGAGTTCCAAAAAGGAGAAAAGAAGAACGTAGAAGGGAAAAAAATCTGGCTGCGCTACAAAGGCAAACTAGAAGATACCTTAGTTGAGATGCGCCAAGATTTACAATCCTCTATCTCTTATGCCGGCGGAAAAGATTTAGAATCCATTCGCAAAGTGGACTATGTTATTGTTAAAAACTCTATTTTTAATGGAGATACAATCTAATAAAATATTAACTATTAAACAGTAATTTGTCTTTTTTTGACAGGTTGCTGTTTTTCTATTTTCTTTTCTTTTTTTACTTTACCTGTCGTAGTAATTGTGCTATTATAATTACAACGACAGACGTAGTACGTTAGATGAAGTAATTTAGGAGGTGATTCAATGATTGGCAGTGATGCAATCAGAGGATACAATGACACGTTCATCTTGACGATTCTTTTAGAAGGTGATTCGTATGGTTACGAGGTATCTAAACGTATCATGGAGGTTTCAGAAGAGAAATACTCGATAAAAGAAACGACGTTGTACTCAGCATTTACCCGTTTGGAAAAAAATAAATTCATTGAGTCTTATCCAGGACAGGTCACTCATGGTAAAAAACGAACCTATTATAAAATCACAGAATCTGGCAAAATTTATCTGGAAGAAAAAAAAGAAGAATGGCGACTGACCAAGAAAGTCGTTGAACGCTTTATCAAGGAGGAAAAATGATGAAAACAATTCGAGAGTACATAGAAAGCCTATTTTTAGGGATTGAAGGAACACCACAAGTGTTAAAACTAAAAGAGGATTTGCTTGCAGGGGCGGAGGATCGATATGAAGATTTGAAGAACCAGGGGAAAACAGAAAATGAAGCAATTGGAGCCGTTATTTCTGAATTTGGAAATATTGATGAGCTTCTGGAAGAAATGAATCTAAAAAAAGAATATCGGGATGAAATTGGCCATGATGTAGATGAGATTACTATTGAAGAAGCAGAAACATTTTTAAACGTTCAGAAAAAAGGAGCTCTATTTATTGGAATTGGCGTTGCTCTTATTTTAATTGGTTCAGCTATATTTTTTGGAATTTCAGGTTGGTATGGTGAAAGGGTTGGAGAGATGTTTGGGATTATCTTCTTATTTTTAGGTGTCGCTGCAGGAGTTCCGCTATTTATCACTGCAGGAACAAGTATGGGAAATAATCGCAAAGAATTAGATGATCGTCTGATTCCAATTCAAGTGAAGCGACTGGTTGAAAAGAAAAAAAAGAGCTTCCAGCGTTCTTATGTGTTTAGTATTTCAGCTGGGGTGGTATTTTGTATTATCTCTGCAACCCCAGTAGTAGCCCTTTCGGCATACAGTGATTCGGATCGATATACTATGCTGGGGTTAGGTTTAACATGTCTGATTGTTTCAGCTGGCGTTTTTCTCTTCATCTATGCTGGTGTGATTATGGGTAGCTTTACTCAACTGTTGAAGCACAAATACTTTATTTCAGACGAAGATAAGCTAGGACCGCGTGCGAAAGAAGAAAAGCGTAAAAAAAAACCATATTTTTGGCAAATCGTTGAGCGAGTTTACTGGCCGATAGTCGTGATTATTTCACTTTTTGAAGCGTTTGTAGTTGGAAATTGGACGACTTTCTGGATTGTTTATCCAGTAGCAGGGATTTTATTTGGCATTCTGGAAAGTATTTTTACTAGTAAAGACAAGTGGTAATTTAGAAAATCAGTAAAATATGAAAACAAGAATTTAGAAAAAAGTTAAAAAGACGGAATAGAAGATTCAAGCGCTCAAAATGAGCCAGTTTCTATCTCGTCTTTTTTAGTTTATCTGAAAATCGTAGTCATTGCTTTTTTTAACGGGAAATAAGCAAATGAAACAATGACAATTGTGGTTATAACGTTTAGGACAGTGGCTAAGAGCATTGAGGTGGCACTGGAAAAGGCTAAGGTAAAGCTGCTGCCGGCAAACATAGCTAGCGCAGTATTTTTTAGCTGAGTCATAATGATTTTGGCAATACCAGTCATGAGGGCGACAGTAATCAGCTTTTTAAAGCTGTCGATGTTGTTGTTAAACGCCATTATAGTCAAAGCCGCCGCACCGCCAACAATAAAGCTTTCAACAAAAAAGTAGGGTGCTTCAGCAGCAAAGCCGTTCATCAAATCGAAAATGGCAAAGCCTAAACCGCCCGCCAAGGCGCCTCTCGTATACCCTAGCAGTAAGACTGCCAGCAACAGGACTGAATTTCCTAAATGAGCGAAAGCACCAGTTGGCATAGGAATTTTAATCATTGTTCCCATAATAGTCAGCGCTGCAAAAAGGGCAATTAGCACAATTGAAAGTGTGGTATTCTTTTTAGTCATCCTTACACTCCTTCAATATCAGTCATTCGTTTTTCTGCTTGATTGTAAGCACCATGCCACACATGTCCTAAGAATGGATTGATTCGCTGACCGTTTTTAATTCCCGCAGCAACAAAAGCTTTAGCCGTCCGGACAGCTTTTTCTACAGAGAATCCTTTTGCTAATCCAGCAGCAATTGCTGCTGCAAAGGTACAGCCGGCACCGTGGTTAAAGTCTGTCGAGATTTTTTCATTTTCTAATAAAGTAAAGTTTTCTCCATCATAGAAAAGGTCGGTCGCCTTTTCAGTCTGCAAACGATGTCCGCCTTTAATGACAACATAGTCAGGACCAAGCAGACGAATTTTTTTAGCCGCTTCTTTCATTTGCTCCACAGAGGTTAAATCGCCCATTTCAGAGAGAATTCCAGCTTCTACCAGATTAGGCGTAGTAATGGTCGCTGTTGGAAGAAGCAGGCGGGTCATCGCAGCTACATTTTCCGGCTGCAGCAGCTCGCTGGTTCCTTTACAAGCCATCACAGGATCAATTACAACATTATTCATGTGAAACTGATCAATATATTTTCTGGTAATTTCAATAGCTTCTACAGTTCCGAGCATCCCGGTTTTCATGCTGTCTAAGGCACCGCCGGCAAAAATCGTTTTTAATTGCTTATCTACAAGTTCAGGATCGATTGGCGTTACGGTATGGCTCCAGCCTTCATCAGGATCCATTGTTACGATGCTTGTTAGAGCGGAAAACCCAAAGGTACCATATTCCTGAAAGGTTTTTAAATCTGCCTGAATGCCTGCTCCCCCACTTGAATCAGAACCAGCCACAGTAAGAACTTTTTTAATCATTGTTATCCCCCTTTAGTAGTAAATGAATAAGTAGTTGTATTTTATCCTAGTCATTCATTGACAAAAACAGCCAATTGGATTATTTTTAACTCATCCAATTTTATTTGAAGGTGAGTATATGTGGGAGATAAAAAAAACAGATGGGCTGCCTTTTTATCAGGCAATCGTTGAACATATTTTAGGTCTAATAAAAAACGGAGAACTGCTTCCAGGTGAAAAGCTGCCGGCAGAAAGAAAGCTGGCAGATATGCTGGGGGTGAATCGTTCTACTGTGGTTCATGCACTAGAAGAGCTTGAGGCAATGGGCTGGCTGCTTCGAAAACAAGGGAGCGGATCGTTTGTTGCTGAGGGAAAGTGGGGCATTACGTCAACGGCAAGAACAGACTGGCGAAGATATCTGGAGCAAAATGCCTTTAGTAAAACAGAACCGTTTATAGAGCAGATGAAGCAGCTTCTTACTAAGGAAAATAATGAAGTACTTGATCTTTATACTGGAGAACTGCCATTGGAGCTAATTCCAGCCTTTGATCTTCCTTCACTTACGTGGAAGCAATTTTTGGAAGAAGAGCAGCAGGATGAGTTTGGCTATCAAGGGCTAAGAACAGCGGTTAGCCGTATGATTAAGCAGCAGTATGGATTTTTAGTGCCGGAGGAAAGTCTGCTCATTACTTCTGGAGCGCAGCAGGCGCTATTTCTGATTTTGCAGGTTCTCTTAACGTCTGGAGATAGTGTAGCTATAGAGGACCCGTCCTTCTTATACGATTTGCCCATCTTTCAAGCCGCAGGGATTCGGCTTTATGGTGTACCGATGGATGAAGACGGGATTGAACTATCGGCTTTGGAACAGGTCATCAGACAGCACAGGGTAAAAATGGTGATGGTTAATCCTTCGTTTCAGAATCCGACAGGAAAGGTCATGAGTCTGAAACGCAGGCAAGCATTAGTTGAGCTGTGTCAGAGCTATCAGATTCCTATTTTAGAAGACGATGTATTTGGGCAAATTAGTGAAGTATCAGGCAGTCAAATTCCGCCGCTCAAAAAACTTGACCCTGAAAATGTTCTTTATATCGGTTCCCTATCTAAGATATTAGGTTCAACAACCAAAATAGGCTGGCTAAGTGCACCGCCCTCTGTCAACCGGCAGATTGCAGAGGCACGAAAAATTATGGATTTTTCTTTAAGTATCTTTCCGCAACTATTAGCGGCTATTGCTTTGAATGATCCAGCTTTTGACAACCGGCTTTCTGAATTAAAAAAAGAGCTGAAAAAAAGAGAAAACAATGTCTATAGAATAATGAAAGAGCAGCCGCATTGGCAGGTTGAACGTCCCCAAGGAGGTTTTTACTTATGGGCAACCTTTAAACGAGGAAAGCTGAGTCAAAAAGAATGGCAATTTTTTCTGAAAGAAGGACTTCTTGTTGCGCCAAGCTTTTTATTTGGGGAATCAAGAGAAAGTATACGAATTAATTTTTCCAGAGTATCAGAAGCTCAGCTGCCGGATTTCCAAAGAAAGATCGCAACAGTAACTGAAAAAATAGTGGCTAATCGAACAGCAAATATATGATTCAGCGTTGTTTTTAGAGCGTGTCTGAAAACACAGGCGGAGAATGACTATATAGACTATCTCTCAAAGATAAGCGGCGCTCATTTCTTTCAAGGAATAATCATCGCAACAGTGTATACCATTCTGTTACCATACTTAAGTTAAGTAAACAGAACTGGCGACTCGCTTATGCGGCACATTACCAGTTCTGTTTGCCTAAAGACCTGCTAACAGAATGGTATGCAGACGAAAGTAAAAGTCATTTTTCAATCAATAGTAGTAAAAATGATTACTCTGAAATGAGCTAGCTTGTGGTTGTGTTTAATTTCCACAATAATCACTGAAACATCCGAATGCCAATTTACTTTTCAGAGATACTCTAGTTAAAAGAGCAGGTTTTCAAAAATATTTTAGAAGCTTAGCGTTTAATCTGAAAAAGCATAATAAGCTTTTTATGTGAGAGATGGATAAATAGTATTACGGGGTATGCTAAAATAAAAAGTGAAATGAAGGGAGTGGTAGTAGATGAATGAAACAATTAAACTGTTAAAAAATCGAAGGACTCACCGCAATTTTGATGAGAACTACGAATTGCCGGAAGAGGAGCTGCAGTTAATAGTAGATGCAGCCAGACAGGCACCGAGCTGGATGAATGGTCAGTTTTACAGTATTTTTGTCATTCGGGATCTTGAAACAAGGAGACAGCTGGTAGAATGGAATCCGGGCAATCCTCATATGCTTGATAGCTCAGTTTTTCTAATTTTTACTGGTGATTTAGCTCGAACACGACAGGTAAGCGAGGAGTATGGAGTAGAAAATCATACTGGGGAAAGTGTGGAGCCGGTCTTGATTGCGACAACTGATGCCGCACTTGCGATGGAAAATGCCGTTATTGCTGCAGATAGTTTAGGTTTGGGCTCAGTGGTTGTCGGCAGCATTAGAAGACACAGTCGGGAAATCAGTGAACTGCTGGGGCTTCCTGAGGGAATGTTTCCTTTGTTTGGACTAAGTATTGGCAAGCCAATAGTAGAAATGACGGTGAAGCCTCGTCTTCCCGAAGAAGCTGTTGTTCATTATGAAAAATTTTTACCTTATAGTTATTTGGTAATTGAAGAATATGATCAAATTATGGAAAAATTTGGCGAAGCAAGAGAAACGAAAAAATGGAGTCAAAAGTTCGCTGATTATTTTGCTGCTGAACCGGCATTAATTAGTGACCAGGTACTACGGATAAGTCGTTTACTGAAATAAGAAAGTCCCAGATGTTTTTTCACGGATTACTTTCTTAAGCCTTTGAGGAATGCTATACTATTAGAGAGTCAAAAACAAAGTCAAAAGAGGTGTTTATTCATGTCTTGGGAGCAAGTCTATGAACAGTGGGTAAGTGAGGAAAATTTACCGGAAGTCTTAAAAAATGAATTAGCAGAATTGAAACACAATCCGGAAACATGTGAAGATGCATTTTATGCACCATTGGAGTTTGGAACAGCAGGGATGAGAGGAATCATTGGAGCTGGAATCAACCGCATGAATATTTTTACTATACGTCAGGCGACAGAAGGGTTAGCTAGATTTATGGATGCCCAGAATCTGGAAACGAAAAAAAGAGGAGTTGCTATCGCCTACGATTCTCGACATATGTCTCCTGAGTTTGCCATGGAGGCTGCAAAAACATTAGCTCAGCATGGCATTCCTGCCTATGTATTTGAGAGCTTACGCCCAACGCCGGAGCTTTCCTTTGCTGTTAGATATTTTAAAGCTTTTGCAGGAATCATGATTACTGCTTCTCATAATCCGGCTGCGTACAATGGCTATAAGGTTTATGGCGAAGATGGCGGGCAAATGCCGCCAGCTGATGCAGATGCTTTGACTGCTTATGTACGTGAGGTAGAGAATCCGTTAAAAGTAGAAGTGTTAAGTGAAGAAGCTGCAAAAACAAGTGACTTAATTACTATTATCGGTGAAGAAGTAGATACAGCTTATTTGAAAGAAATGAAAGCTGTAACAATTAATCAAAATCTGATTGATGAAATGGGCGGCGACTTGAAGCTTATTTATACGCCCCTTCATGGTACCGGCAAAATGCTGGGAGAAAAGGCTTTGACGCAGGCTGGTTTCAAGCAGTTTATGCTAGTGCCGGAACAATCTGTTGCTGACCCGGACTTTACCACAGTGAAATCACCTAATCCAGAGGAACATTCAGCGTTTGAATACGCAATTCGTTTGGGAGAAAAAGAAAATGCCGATTTGCTGATTGCGACTGATCCCGACGCTGACCGTTTAGGAGCAGCCGTTAGATTGCCAAACGGTTCATATGAGGTATTAACTGGAAATCAATTAGGTGCCATCATGATTCAGTATATTTTAGAAGCGCACAAACAGGCTGGAAAGCTGCCTGAAAATGCGGTTGTTTTGAAATCGATTGTTTCCAGTGAAATGGCAACAGCAATTGCAGAAAAGTATCAGACTAAAATGGTTAATGTATTGACTGGCTTCAAATTTATTGCTGAAAAAATTGAGCAATATGAACAGGATCATTCTCAAACATTTATGTTCGGTTTTGAAGAAAGCTACGGCTATCTGGTGAAATCATTCGTTCGTGATAAGGATGCAATTCAAGCACTGGTTCTGCTTGCAGAAGTAGCTGCTTATTATAAGAAACAAGGTAAAACTTTATACGATGGACTTCAGGATATTTTCGCTGAATATGGCTACTTCAAAGAAAAAACGATTTCGGTTACACTTAGCGGAATCGAAGGAAGTCAAAAAATTAAAGAGCTGATGGCGAAATTCCGCAAAGAAGCACCAAGTGAATTTGCCGGAATTGCTGTAAGTAAAACAGAAGACTTTAAAGCATTGACCAGCCGTACGGCTGATGGTCAGGTGGAAGCACTGACTACACCTCCTTCCGATGTGCTGAAGTATCATTTAGCAGACGGCAGTTGGATTGCTATTCGTCCTTCAGGAACTGAACCGAAAATTAAGTTTTATGTGGCTACAGTGGCTGAAACACAGGAAGAATCGGACAATAAGCTGACTGCCTTTGAACAAGCCATCAACAAGATTACTGAATAATAAATCATTAGAAAAGTAAAGTGGCGGGGCAGGCGTTTAGACGGTTGTCCCAGCTTTTCTTTTCTATACGAATACTGTAAAATGACTTGAGTGCACAAGAAATTGTCAGCTTTTATTTTTTAGTACAGTCTAGCCAATTAAAAGCTGCAGCATAGAGAATAAGACAACAGCTAAATTTTTGTGAGATTTATATAGGCGATATTTTATGAAGGGAGTAATCGGGATGAATATTGGATTTATTGGAGCAGGACATATGGGCGGTGCAATGATTGAAGGACTGCTGAAAGCAGAAGCTGTCGCACCGAATCATCTTTATGTAAAAGGAGGATCCAGCGGCACAGCAGAAAAGCTGCAACGTAAGCTGGGATTTCAACTTGCTGATGACTATGCAGCATTTCAAGAATGCAAGGTTGTCTTTATTGCGACTGGTGCAAATATTGTTTTGTCTATTTTGAAGGAGCTATCTCCTTTTTTAGGAAAGGACTGTCTTGTAATTTCTGTTGCAGCAGGTCACACTGTTGCGCAGGCGCAGGAAGCTCTTGGGTCAGAAAAATATGTAGTACATGCGATACCTAATACACCTGTCAGCGTAAATGAAGGCATGATTGGAGTGGTCTACGGCAGCAACCTTCCAGAAGCAGAAAAAGAAACAGCAAAGGAACTGCTGGAAAGCCTTGGCAAAGTAACAGAGGTTCCAGAACATCTGTTAGCAACAGTAGGAACAGTTGCCGGCTGTAGTCCGGCGTTTGTGGACATATTTATGGAAGCTTTAGGAGATGCCGGCGTAATGGAAGGTTTGCCCAGAGCACTTGCCTATGAAATTGTCGAACAAATGGTTTTAGGTTCGGCTCGTTTGGCCATTGAAACCGGGAAACATCCTGGTGAGTTAAAAGATGGCGTTACTTCTCCCGGCGGAAGTACAATTAAGGGAGTAGCTGCTTTAGAGAAAAACGGGTTTCGCTACGCACTAATCGACGCTGTGAAGCAGGCAAACAGTTAAGGATAAAACTGCGGATTTGAAACGACTATTAGTTTGAAGAAAACTTTATCCTCAACTAATGGTGCTGTAGAAAAATAATTATATCTGATAGATTTATCAGAACCATAGAAAGAGTTGAGGTATATGGAATTAACGGAAGAAATCCAAGAAGTCAGTCAGCTGTATAAGGTTCTTAGCGATTCAACAAGACTTCGCATACTTCTTGTATTGAAAAAAGGGGAGCTGAATGTCACTGCTTTGGCAGGGGAACTGGCTATGGAACAGTCAGCAGTCTCTCATCAGCTAAAACTACTGAAACAAAATCGCGTCGTTAAATCAAGACGTGAAGGAAAAACAATCTATTATTCTCTAGATGATAATCATGTGATTGATATTTTGAACCAGACCTTTGAACATATTAGCCATCGTTAGTTCTTCATTTGCAGTTTTCTGACAATAGCCGATGTTTATCATGGCAGGAAACTGGTATTTAAGAGGGCATCAATACAATAATCTCATACTAGCTTTTTCTTTTAATTTAGTGAGAAATTAAAAGAAAAGGCTAGTTTTTTGTTTTACGGTTAGGTATACTAGAGACATGTTTTATGAGAATGAAATGAAATTTTTCTCATTTTATAACGTATTTGAAAGATAATCTCAGTGATTTCACTAAAAGCGATATTCTTTCAAAATAACGAGACCATCAATACATTCGTACACTGGAGCTGAAAGAGTGGTGCTTTTACTTCTTAAGAACAGCTGATTCTGCTATAGCTGTAGTAGTAATGGCACTTGGTATTTTTTGATAGGTTCTAGTATCATCTATAAAAAAATTAGTTGGGGGAAGCACAATGAAGGAAAAATTGAAGATTGGCTTATTAGGTTTGGGAACAGTTGGTTCAGGTGTTCCGACAATCCTGCAGGAGCACAGTGAAAAAATCTCCCAAGTAACCGGAATGGAGATTGTTGTCAGTAAAGCCTTAGTACGTGATGAAGCAGAAAAACAGTATCAATCTGAGCGGTTTGATATTGACTTAACGACATCGATAGATGAAATTATCAACGATGAAGAAATTAAAATCGTAGTGGAACTGATTGGCAAGGTTGAGCCGGCAAAGACATTTATTACCAAAGCATTGGAAAACGGCAAGCATGTTGTAACAGCTAATAAGGATTTGTTAGCACAACATGGCAGCGAACTAGTTGCCTTAGCTCAAAAAAATCACTGTGACCTTTATTATGAAGCTAGTGTAGCGGGCGGTATCCCAATTTTACGAACAATCGCTAATAGTCTTGCAGCAGACGATATTCAAAAAGTTCTTGGTATCGTAAATGGAACGACTAACTATATGCTGACAAAGATGGTTTCAGAGAAAAAGACGTATGATGCAGCGTTAAAAGAAGCACAGGAGCTGGGATTTGCAGAATCTGATCCGACAAATGATGTTGACGGGATTGATGCAGCGTACAAAATGGTTATTCTTAGCCAGTTTGCCTTCGGTATGAACATTAGCCTCGATCAAATAGATACAAGAGGAATTCGCGGCATTTCGTCAGATGATGTAGCGATGGCCTCTCATCTTGGTTATGAGATTAAGCTGATTGGCTCCTCTGAAAAAAGCAACGGCGGTATTGCAGCTGAGGTAGCGCCTATGCTGGTAGCGGCTGCTCACCCGCTTGCTTCTATCAGAGACGAGTTCAATGCGGTATTTATCTACAGTGCAGGTGTGGGTGAGTCGATGTACTATGGCCCTGGTGCTGGAGCCAAGCCGACAGCGACTAGCGTAGTCAGTGATATTATTACTATTGCTAAAAACATGCGTTTAGGAACAACCGGTCATATGTTCAATTCCTACCAGCATGAGACAAAACTGACTGATGCGGCGAATATATTTGGAAAATATTATTTTTCTATTGAAGTACCGGACAAGCCTGGTCAAATTCTATTGTTAACACAGCTGATGGCAGAAGCCAATGTGAGTTTTGACCAGCTGCTGCAGCAGAAATCGGATGGGGAAAGAGCGAAGTTTGCAACGATTACTCATACAATTAGTAAAGCACAGATGCAGCAGGTTACTGCTGGAATTGAGAAAATAGCTGGGTTTAAATTATTGAATACGCTGAAAGTTTTGGAGGGATAATTTTATGTATGAAGGACTATTAAAAAAATATCAGGAATATCTGCCCATCACAGAAAAGACACCGATGCTGTCTTTAGCAGAGGGCAATACACCTTTGATTCCGCTACACAGCTTGTCAAAGGAATTGGGCATTACCTTGTATGGAAAATACGAAGGATTGAATCCGACGGGATCTTTTAAAGACCGCGGAATGGTTATGGCTGTCGCTAAAGCAGTTGAAGACGGCGCCAAAGCAATTATCTGTGCCTCAACAGGTAATACAAGTGCTGCGGCTGCGGCGTATGCTACCCGAGCAGGCATCAAGGCTTACGTCATTATCCCTGATGGAAAGATTGCGATGGGGAAACTGGCTCAGGCGATTATCTATGGTGCAGATATTATTTCAATTCCAGGAAACTTTGATGAAGCTTTAAAAGCTGTGAGAGATATTGCCGAAACGGAAGCAGTTGCTTTAGTAAACTCAGTAAATCCTTACCGTTTGGAAGGACAAAAAACGGCTGCCTTTGAAGTTTGTGAGCAGCTAGGTAAGTCACCAGATGTTCTGGCGATTCCAGTAGGAAATGCCGGCAATATTTCTGCTTATTGGAAAGGTTTTAAAGAATGGCATGATGTACAGGGGACATTATTGCCGCGGATGCACGGATTTGAAGCTGAAGGAGCAGCAGCAATTGTTAAAGGTGAAGTGATTGAACAGCCGGAAACAATTGCAACAGCAATCAGAATTGGAAATCCGGCTAGCTGGAAACTGGCAGAAGCTGCTAGAGATGAGTCTAAAGGCTACATCGACAGTGTTACGGATGAAGAGATTTTAAATGCTTATCGTAAAGTGGCAGCGCAGGACGGCGTGTTTATTGAACCTGGTTCTGCTGCTTCACTTGCTGGGGTGATTCAGCATGTGAAATCAGGAAAAATCAAGCAAGGAGAAACAGTCGTAGCTGTCTTCACAGGAAATGGCTTGAAAGATCCGGATACAGCGATGACGGCTGTTGATGTTTCGATTTCAAAAATGAGTGATTTAGAAGAGATGCGTCTGCATCTGCGCAACGGAGTGGCTAATTTATGAAAATAAGAGTTCCGGCTACCAGCGCTAATTTAGGTCCAGGGTTTGATTCCTGCGGGATTGCTTTATCTCAGTACCTGTACATTGAAATCATCAAGGACGCTGAAGCTTGGGAGATTGATCATTCTTTAGGAGAAGATATACCTAAAGATAAGAAAAATCTGCTAATTCAGACGGCGCTGAAGGTTAATCCGAAACTGTCACCAAAAAAACTAAAAATGACTTCAGATATCCCTTTGGCAAGAGGACTGGGCAGCAGCTCTAGTGTAATTGTAGCGGGAATTGAACTGGCAAACCGATTAGGGAATATGCATCTGTCTCAAAAAGATAAAGTACAGATTGCAACTGAAATGGAAGGACATCCAGATAATGTAGCACCGGCAATTTGTGGTGATTTTGTAGTGGCCAGTTATGTTGATGGAGAGGTTCGCCATGTGAAACACCATTTTCCAATGTGTGATGTGATAGCTTACGTGCCTAATCACGAACTTCTAACGCAAGAAAGTAGAAGTGTGCTGCCTGAAATGATGCCTTATCAGCAGGCGGTTCAGGCAAGTGCGATTGCCAATGTGATGATCGCCGCTATTCTGAACGGCAATTTGCCTTTGGCCGGGGTAATGATGGAGAAAGACCGCTGGCACGAATCTCACCGCAGCCATCTTGTTCCGCATTTGACAAATATTCGCGAACTAGCACATAAAGTCGGTGTATACGGTGCGTTTCTCAGTGGAGCTGGTCCAACTGTTCTTGTCCTGACACAGGAAGAAAAGACGAATGCGATGATTTCAGAGCTTGAAAAGCTTTCAGAAGACGCTTCGATTCATTTGCTTTCCGTTGATCAGGAAGGGGTTCAGGTGTTTTAACATGGCACATAACTCAATATGAAGTGCGTCCCTAAGTTAGAGCCGAAAATCTAACTTAGGGGTTTTTAGTATCTCGCTGTTGATTCGGATTCTAAATGAGGCAAAGTTTGGATATTTAGTTATGTCCCACTCACTTCACTAAAAATAAAAAGAACGGAATTAAACATGCAAAAGCATCTAATCCGTTCTTTTTTTTAGTTAATCTTCTGTAGTGAAGTAGCTGTGATCTTCAAGATGAAGAGCGCTTAGAATCATCGCAGCAGTTTCTTCAATTGAAAGAGAAGCAACGTTAATCGTTACACAACCTAATTTTTTATATAAATCTGCTGCATACTCCAATTCTTTGCGAATTTTTTCAATATCAGAATAAGACGTGTCGGCAGGCAGACCATAAGCACGCATCCGTTCTTTACGGATACCGTTTAAGATATCTGGATCATTAGTTAAACCAACAACTTTTTTCGGATCAATTTCCCAAAGCTCGTTTGGCAGATGTGCTTCCGGAATTAACGGCAGATTCGCTACCTTCAGATTTTTATTAGCCAAGAATAAGCTTAACGGTGTTTTTGACGTACGGGAAACACCAAGGAGAACAACGTCAGCCTCTAGGAAGCCTCGGGGATCTTTTCCATCATCATATTTTACAGCGAACTCCATCGCTTCAATACGGTTGAAATAATTTTCATTCAAATGATGCAAAGCTCCGGCTTCACCGCTACGCTGAATACCAGTGAAACGTTCAATTTCTTCAATTGGAGAAGTTAGAATATCAAAATGGTAAAGAGCATTCTCTTCAAAAAATTCATGTGCGATTTTAACCAAATCTTTACTAATAATCGTATGAAGAATCATTGCATTTTCATTTTTGGCATCTTCCAGTGCTGCTTTTAGTTTTTCCTCTTCTTTAACAAATGTTTTTCTGTATAAAGAAAAATCTACGGTTGGAAATTGTGCCATAATCGCCGCTGCGAGCTTTGACGCAGTTTCACCGGCAGAATCAGAGATTACAAATATTGTGACTGTTTTTTTGTCATTATTTTCCATTAAAAACGACCTTTCTTGATTTTTTAATGACTTTATTATACCATACAAGCCAAGAGTTAGTTCGTAATAATTTTGATTTGAGAAGGAGCATAAAAAATGGCGCAGACGAAGTCCCAAGTAGCAGAAGCACTTGAAATCATGAAAACTCATGGATTAAAATATACTAAAAAGAGAGAAGCGATCATTGCCTATCTCATTAAACGCAATCGCTATATCTCTGCTAAAGAAGTTTACGAGTTCATGAACAATGAATACAAAGGCATCAGTTATGATACGATTTATCGGAATCTTCACGATTTTGAAGATATGGCGCTGCTGGAGACAACAGACTTAAATGGAGAAAAGAAGTTTCGTTTCCACTGTAGTCATGATATGGAGCATCACCATCATTTTATCTGTGTGGTATGTGGCAAGACCAAAGAAATCCATATGTGCCCAATGACCTTTTTTGAGGAACAACTAAATGGCTGCAGTATTGAAGGACATCGCTTTGAAATTTTAGGAAGATGTGAAAACTGCCAATAATTTTTCAGAAAAATTTGTCTAAAATTATTGAATTGTCAAAATATTTTTGTCAATTTTCGTTGGAGAGGTTGACGATAAAATCTGCATTAGATATAATGTAAAAAGGACAGTATTTTATTTATAAGAAATACATTTATAAATAAGAAAAACGGTTACTTTTTAAGCTCGGAGGGAGGGAATTACAATGTCAAAAACTGTCGTTCGTAAAAACGAATCTCTGGATGACGCTCTTCGTCGCTTCAAACGTTCCGTTTCGAAAGCGGGTACTCTACAAGAATCTCGTAAACGTGAATTCTACGAAAAACCAAGCGTAAAACGTAAGAAAAAATCAGAAGCTGCTAGAAAACGTAAAAAATTCTAGTTTCTGATGAAGTGGAGCTGGTTGTATGTCATTATTGACAACGTTGAATGACGATATTAAAACAGCGATGAGAGCTAAAGATAAAAGTGCTTTAGGTGTTCTTCGCTTGTTGAAAGCCGCCATTCAGAATGAGCAGATCAAAGTAGGCCGTGATTTGGACGGAGGAGAAGAGTTGGCTGTTTTGTCTCGAGAGATGAAACAGAGAAGAGACTCTTTGGTAGAGTTTGAAAAAGCGGGACGAGAAGATCTTGCAGAAAAAGCAAAGATTGAAATGGCAATCGTTGAGAAATATCTGCCTGAACAGCTTTCTGAGGACGAAATCCGCAAGATTGTTCAGACAGCAATCGATAAAACTGGTGCCACCTCCCAAGCAGAGTTTGGGAAAGTTATGGGACTGGTAATGCCGCAAGTCAGAGGCAAAGCCGATGGCGGGTTGGTAAATGCAATTGTCAAAGACTCACTACAAAAGAACTGATCAAGAACTAAAGAGACTGGGGATTTTAGAATCCCCAGTCTCTTTATTCGTTGTCCTATAGGGATTTTTAAAAGAGGATATCCGCCATTTAAAAACAGAAGGACATAGGCATTTGTTTCTGTAACTCAATTTAGTTGCTTTTGGTTCCTGTTGCGCAGTATAATCGTCAAGACTGAGGTAGCTGGCGAGGTTTACTGTTTTGAATGTGGTTAAGCTGTGACAGTTCTAAACAAACGTTAAAAGAGAATGATAAAGTTTTTAATCCATTATGAGTGCTTCTTTTTTAAAGAGGAAGAATATGGTATTATTGTAGGGAATGTACGAAAAAAAGGAGCTGGAAATTTTTTGACGGAAAACGAAAATCAGGCAACATCTTTAGAAATAAAATTAACGGATATGGATGATGCAAGTATGCTTTTTGGTACGCATGACAAGCATTTGAAGTTTCTTGAAGAGAATGGTGCAGTTGTCATCAATACTAGAGGAGAAACCATTCAGATTATTGGCTTAGAAGAAAATGTTCATATTGTAGAGTCTGTCTTTCGGGCGTTACAGGAGCTAATCAAGAGAGGAATCAAGATTGGGACACCTGATGTTGTGACTGCTTTAAAGATGGCTAGGAGCCAGCAGCTGGATTCGTTTATCGCCATGTATGAAGAAGAGATTCTTAAAGACCACCAAGGGCGTTCAATCCGTATAAAAAATACTGGTCAAAAACGTTATATTGATGCAGTGAAGAATCATGATGTTGTATTTGGTATAGGTCCTGCCGGAACAGGGAAAACATATCTGGCAGTAGTGATGGCCATCGCAGCCTTAAAAAAGGGACAGGTTCAAAAGATTATTTTGACACGTCCGGCGGTAGAAGCAGGAGAAAATCTTGGTTTTCTGCCAGGTGATTTAAAAGAAAAGGTTGATCCTTATCTACGACCGGTTTATGATGCGTTGTATCAAATTTTCGGTGTAGAACATACCAACCGGCTGATGGAGCGCGGTGTCATCGAAATTGCTCCGTTGGCTTATATGCGCGGGCGTACATTGGATGATGCTTTTGTCATTTTAGATGAGGCTCAGAATACAACTGTCGCTCAGATGAAAATGTTTTTAACACGTCTTGGTTATCAATCCAAGATGATTGTGAATGGTGATACAAGTCAGATTGACTTGCCTAAAGGAGTTGTCAGCGGGTTAGTTCACGCTGAACGAACACTGAGACCTATCAAGAAAATTGCATTTATCCACTTTGAAGCTGGGGATGTAGTTCGTCATCCAATCGTGGCGGAAATCATTCAAGCATATGAAGAACAAAAGAAAGACTCTTAGCACTTCTGGAAAAGGAGGGATAATTAGTTGAAAATATGGTTGCTACAAATACGTGATAAACTGGGAAAAGCGTTTATTCCAGTGTTGCTGGTTGTTTTTTCATTACTTATATTCGTCATAATGTTTAGCAGCGTTCATGAAAAGAAAGTTGAAATTAAAGAAGGACAATTAGCTGAAACGACAATTAGAGCAAATAAAAATATTGAAAATACATATGAGACGGAGCAGAAGAAAAAGCTTGCTGAAGAGGCGGTTACACCTGAGTATATTTATCAGGAAGATACTGCTGGAATTCAGCATGAACGGGTAGAAAAGCTCTTTGAACTTGTTAATTCAATAAACGCTAAAATCGATAAGGACTATGAAAATAAAAAAACATCAGCTAAAAAAGATGAAACGATCCCTCAGCCAACAAATGAGGAACGGGTTGCAGCTTTAAAGGCAACTTTTGAAAAATTGACACAAGAAGAAATAACAATGTTTCAGTCATTTCCTAATGTGTTTTATCAAAATATATTCAATTTGACGGATGAACAGATTGCGACCGTTGAAACCGAAAGTCTGAAGCTGATTGATGATACTATGGAGGACCATGTCCGCGAGAGTGAATTAGCTGAGATTCGCCAGAAAGCAATCAATAAAATTCAATTTCTGGATGTAAGTTCTCTAATGCAGCAGGAGATTCGCTACGTTGTGAACGCTGGTATTGTTGCTAACGAATTTACAAATGAAAAGAAAACCGAAGAGCTGAAAAAAACAGCGCGTGAAGCGATTCAGCCTGTAATGATTTATCAAGGTGAAATCATTGTTCGTGAAGGAACACAGATTGATGCAAAAGCCATCGAAAAGCTGGAGCTGCTGGGAATGACGAATCAGAATCCGTCTATTTTTCCGATTGTTGCTCTGGGACTGACCATTCTCTTTCAGATAGCTGTACTGCTGTTCTTTACGAAGCAAATAACCTTAGAGCAGACACGTCGCTCCTTTGTTCTATTTTATGTGAGCGCAATGTCCTTGAGTATTCTGGTGATGAAATTCTTCCAGATTTTCCAAAGTGAACAGCTTTTGTATATTCCACTGTTTTTCCCAGCTGCGTTTGTACCATTGGTACTTAGTTATTTTGTTAACCGGCGTGCTGGTATTTTATCTGGAGTCTTTCAGGTAGTCTTTGCACTGTTTGTGTTTTATGATTCCATTGGAACGAATATCTTAACTATTATTCTAGTATCCTATTTATTTTCAGGATTGCTGGCAGCTGTAGTGAATCGAAAACGAATCAGCCGGCAGGGCTGGACAGCAATGGTTTGGGTTGTGGCTTTTCCAGTAGGGATGGATCTTATTTTAACTATCTATCAGGGGATGTCCTTTGTTGACGGAAAAACCTGGACTCTGCTTATTTCGGCTTTTGCCGGAAAACTGCTGGCCTTTCTACTAACAATGGGGCTGCATCCGTATATTGAATTAATTGTGACGGATGACAGTATGATTGTGCTGAATGAACTGAGCAACCCTAATCATCCGCTTTTGAAGCAGCTTTTGGAGGAAGCACCTGGAACCTATCACCATAGCATGATGGTTGCAAGTTTGAGTGCCAATGCTGTAGCTGAAATCGGCGGGCGTTCGTTGTTAACACGAGTGGCTTGTTACTATCACGATATTGGAAAAATCAAGCATGCTAATTTCTTTGTGGAGAATCTGCCGTCAGGTGCTGAAAATCCACACAACTTTTTACTGCCGGAAGATAGTAAACAAATTATTTTTGGCCATGTTATTGATGGAGCAAAAATCTTAGAGGAATACAATATGCCGCAGATGGTCATCGATATTTGCCGCCAGCATCATGGAAAGACGTTAATGAAGTTTTTCTATATGAAGGAAAAGGAACGGAACCCGGATACACTGGAAGAAGATTTCCGTTATCCTGGTCCAAAGCCTCAGACGAGAGAGGCTGGTATTGTGAACATCGCTGATACTTGTGAAGCAGCAGTGCGGGCAATGAGCAATCCGACGAATGAAAAAATCAAAGAGTTTGTACATTCTGTTATTCAAGAACGTATTGCTGACGGGCAACTGGATGAATGCGGTCTGACAATGAAAGAAATTCGAATGGTTGAAAAATCTTTAGTAAATGGTCTGTGCAGTACCTTCCACTCAAGGATTAAATATCCAAAAATGAAGGACGAAGCAGAGAGAATGAAAGATGAACAAGAAAAGAGAGATGTTTAATGGACATTACGTTTATTGATGAAACTGAAAAAGTCTCTTCTGATCATTTGAGGGAAGTAGAAAATCTGCTGCAGTTTGCAGCAGATTTTCTGAATATTCCCGAGGATGCGGAGCTGTCTGTCACCTTCATGGATAACGAAGGTATTCGTGTAATCAATAGAGATTACCGGGGCAAAGATATGGCGACGGATGTCATTAGCTTTGCGATGGAAGAGGAAGGCGACGGAGAAATTCCAATCATTTTTGAAGATGAGGAAATGGAGCTGCCGCGCAATTTGGGCGATTTGATGATTTCGATTGAACGTACAGCTGAGCAGGCGGAAGAGTATGGACACACGTTTGAACGTGAGCTTGGTTTTCTAGCGGTTCATGGCTTTCTTCATTTAAATGGCTATGATCATATGACGGATGAAGATGAAAGAGAGATGTTCGGCTTACAGAAAGAGATATTGGATGCTTATGGCCTTAAAAGATAAACAAACCGAAAAAAATAAACATTTTATCAGTTCACTGGAATTTGCTGTTCAGGGAATTCGTACAGTGTTCAAAGAAGAACGGAATATGCGCACCCATGTAGTGATGGGAGGAGTAGCAGTGATTGCTGGTTTTGTTTTCCAGTTAAAAGCGATGGAATGGCTTTTTTTGCTATTAACAATTTTTCTGGTATTGCTTGTTGAAATTATCAATACTGCATTTGAAAATGTCGTTGATATGTGTACGGACTATCATTTTCATCCTATTGGAAAAAAAATCAAAGATATGGCGGCAGGTGCGGTTCTATTAACAGCGTGCTTCTCTTTACTTGTAGGAGCAATCATTTTTCTGCCAAAGCTATGGCAGCTGCTTATCCATTTTTTATAATCACTGACACTGAACAGATAGAAGGAGAGAACGAATGACTGAAACACACAAATCTGGCTTTGTAGCAATCGTAGGTCGCCCTAATGTTGGGAAATCTACCTTGCTTAATCGAATTGTCGGACAAAAAATTGCTATTATGAGTGATAAGGCTCAAACAACTAGAAATAAGATTCAGGGAGTATACACCACACCAGAGGCTCAATTGATTTTCATTGATACCCCGGGGATTCACAAACCGAAGCATCGATTAGGCGATTTCATGGTGGAAACTGCGTATAGCGCATTAAGAGAAGTAGATGCTGTTCTCTTTATGATTAGTGCCGATCAAAAGCGGGGAAAAGGCGACGATTTTATTATCGATCGTCTGAAGCAACAAAATACGCCTGTTTTTCTGGTGATTAATAAGATTGACAAGGTTCATCCTAATGATTTGTTGGCAATTATTGAAGATTATTCTAGCCAGATGGAATTTGCCGAGGTCGTTCCTATTTCTGCAACAGAAGGAAATAATACGGAACGTCTGATGGAAATTCTGGTTGAACGGATGCCGAAAGGACCGCAGTATTTCCCAGATGATCAAATCACGGATCACCCGGAATACTTCATTGTTTCTGAGCTGGTTCGTGAGAAGGTTCTTCTTCTTACAAGAGACGAGATTCCTCATTCCGTAGCTGTTGTTGTGGATTCAATGAAACGGGATGAAAATGATAAGGTTCATATTCAAGCAACAATCATCGTTGAACGGGATAGCCAAAAAGGGATCATCATCGGTAAAGGTGGAAAGATGCTGAAACAGATTGGGACAAAGGCGCGCCGTGACATAGAACATTTACTTGATGATAAGGTGTACTTAGAGCTTTGGGTAAAGGTTCAGAAAGACTGGCGAGATAAAAAAATCTATCTTCAGGACTTCGGTTATCGGGAAGAGGATTATTAAAGCCGGCTGTTGAGCTTCACTAGAGGATAGTAAGTATACAACAAAAGTATATGTAAAATAAAGCAGTAGCTGTAGGAGCCAAAAAGGCGTACGGCTGCTGCTTTATTCGCTGACTGATTCAGTTAGCTTGTTTAATTAGTTTACATTTAGACGGAACCAGTTTTTTAATGAAAAAATCATAGTTCCTATAAGAAGAAGCAATCCTACTACACTGAAAACAGGAGTAATCAGGCTGCCTAAAAAGACTGTTACAATAGAGATAAAGAAAAGCAGTAGTGCTGTGGGATTGGTAACAATTTCTACTGTCTGACCAGCTTGAACAGTGACGGGTGTACTGCCTAAATACCATTGATTTGCAGTTAACTGAACGGGCTCCTCGTTGTTTTCGATTTGATATTGTTGATTATTCTTTAAATGTGTAACTAATTTTCCGTTGGATTTCAAGGTAATCTTAGTTCCCATTCCAACAATCCCTGTATTTCTTTGTATATTTATTTTCATTTAAACAGCTCCTTAATGATTTATCGTCTATTCAGTTTGCTCTGTGTAGAGACATGATGGATAGAGCGACTAATAAAGTATACGGGGTTCTGAAATGAATGTAAATGCGTAACTGTTCTTTTATAGTAGTTTTTGCTAAAATGTATATGAATTTAGTTAGTGATAGAGGCTTAAAAAAATAATTTTGTCTTCATCATGAAAAAAGGGCTATTTAGCATATAGGATTTCTAAATAAAATAGATAAAGTGAGGAGGCAGGTGAGAAAATGGCTTTAGGTGAAAGCAAAGGACTGGTTTTATTTGCCAGAGATTATAAAGAAAAGGATAAGCTGGTAAAGATTTTTACAGAATCCTTTGGCAAGCAAATGTTTTTTATCAAAGGGGCTCATCGTAAAAATAATCCTTTAACTCCTGCAATTATGCCGTTTACTCAAGCTGTTTACATCGGTGATTTTAGAGAAGAAGGACTATCTTTTATCAACAGCAGTAAAGAAGTGACACCGTTTCTGGCGATTCAGCAGGATATTTTCCTCAATGCTTATGCAACCTATATTCTTAATCTTGCAGACACAGCAATTGAAGACCGCATCTATGATCCTAGCTTATACTCTTTTACGCTACAGGCACTACAGCTGATTAATGAAGGGAAAGATCCGGAAATCATTACAAATATATATGAAATTCAGCTGCTTCATCGATTTGGTATTTCCATTGACTGGATGAGCTGCCGGGTGTGCGGTCAGACAAAAGGCAAGTTTGACTATTCCTCTAAATACAATGGTGTACTATGTGAAGCTCATTGGCACATGGATGCCTATCGTTATCATGGGGATTCAAGAGCCATTCACTTTATTCGTCTCTTTTCAGCTGTTTCCTATGATAAATTGAATAAAATAGAGGTTAAGCCGGAAATAAAGCTAGAAATCAGAAAGATTATTGATGAGCTTTATGACGAGTATGTGGGAATCCATTTGAAAAGTAAAAAATTTATTGATCAGATGAAAAGCTGGGAGAACACCTTGAAGGAGCAGCGAAATGGAGACTAGCAATTATCTAAAAAAAGTTGTTTATAAAAAGCCAAAGCAACAAGACTTTCCCTTCAATCTATCAGCGCTCAACGATTTGAATGACCTTGTTTTTGACCAGCCGCTGACTTTTTTCGTAGGGGAAAATGGGACAGGGAAATCCACCGTGATTGAGATGATAGCCAGTTTGATGGGGATGAATATGGAGGGCGGATCACGGAATCAGCTCTTCTCCACTTATGAAGAAAACTACTCGCTGGCTGATGCTTGTCGTCCAGTACGGTATCCCAGCTACCCTAAGGATTTCTATTTCTACCGGGCAGAATCTTTTTATAATTTAATGACTGAAATAGAGGAAACGGATGCTTTTGGACCGTCTGTTTTTGAACGGGATCTTCATAGCTATTCGAGAGGAGAATCGTTTGTAGAGCTTTTAACAAACCGTTTTTTCGGCAAAGGCTTTTACCTGCTTGATGAACCTGAGACAGGTCTTTCGCTGAGTACCCAGCTGCAGGTTATGGTACTGCTGAAGGATTTGATTGGTGCCGATTCTCAGTTTATTATTGCCACGCATTCCCCTGTACTGCTGTTTTTTCCTAATGCTAAAATATATGAGTTTTCAGCCGACAGTATTCAGGAGAAGAAATTGAAGGAAACGAGAATTTATCAGGATTGGTCGATGATTTTTGAAAGAGAGCAGTATTTTTTCGAAAAACTTCTATCCGAATGAAAAATAATTTGACATCTGAAATTGAACGGCTTATTATGAATAGTAACGAATATGTACAATGAGAAAGAAGAGTAGAAAGATTTTCAGACAAGAAGCGATTTCGGGAGAGTGAAAGCCGGAAGCTGAACCTTTCGAAGGGCGCTTTTGAGTACAGTAAATGAAGCTGCTGATTTTTAATCAGAAGTAGGGTGGAACCGCGAATGACTTTTCGTCCCTATGTCTCTTTAGAGGCATAGGGACTTTTTTTACTTGTGCCACCTATACTCTGAAGGGGAGAAAGACAGTCAATAGGAGGAGAAAAAATGAAACAGAAATTAACTGTGCAAGACATGATTCTGACATTGCAGAAATTTTGGTCATCAAACGGTTGTATGCTGATGCAGGCATATGATACAGAGAAGGGTGCCGGAACAATGAGTCCGTATACATTTCTTCGTGCAATCGGTCCAGAGCCTTGGAACGCTGCCTATGTAGAACCTTCAAGACGGCCGGCTGACGGACGATATGGGGAGAACCCCAACCGCCTGTATCAGCATCATCAGTTCCAAGTGGTTATGAAGCCATCTCCGGAAAACATTCAGGAGCTGTACTTGGATAGTCTGCGTTTATTAGGAATTGAACCATTAGAGCATGATATCCGGTTTGTAGAGGATAACTGGGAAAATCCATCAATGGGCTGTGCTGGTCTGGGATGGGAAGTTTGGTTAAATGGTATGGAAATTACACAGTTCACGTATTTTCAACAGGTAGGCGGGCTGCCGTGTAAGCCAGTAACAGCGGAAATCACTTATGGTTTAGAACGATTAGCTTCTTATATTCAGGAGGTTGAAAGTGTTTATGATTTACAATGGACACAAGATGTAAAGTACGGTGAGATTTTTAAGCAGCCGGAATATGAGCATTCAAAATATTCTTTTGAAATTAGCGACCAGGAAATGCTTTTAGCTAATTTTGACAAATTTGAAAAAGAAGCGAAACGATGTATTGATGAGGATTTGGTTCACCCGGCTTATGATTATATCTTAAAATGCAGTCATACCTTCAATCTACTGGATGCCCGCGGCGCAGTATCAGTTACAGAACGCGCCGGCTATCTGGCACGGATTCGGAATATGGCCCGCTCAGTAGCCAAAATCTTTGTAGCAGAAAGAAAGAAACTGGGTTACCCTCTGCTTAATAAAACAGCTGCTGAGAAAGGAGCGGAATAATTATGGCGAATAATTTATTATTGGAAATTGGCTTAGAAGAAATGCCGGCTCATGTGGTGACACCAAGCCGGAAACAGCTGGAAGAGAAAGTAGTAAACTTTTTAGATGAACATAATTTAGGTTATGAATCTGTTCAGACTTTTTCTACGCCTAGACGTTTAGCCATCTATGTGACGGCGATTCCTGAAAGACAAGAAGACACGCAAGAAGAAGTCAAAGGACCTGCAAAGAAAATTGCTCAGGACGCTGAAGGCAACTGGTCCAAAGCGGCCGAGGGCTTTGTTCGAGGTCAAGGGCTGACAACAGATGCGATTACCTTTAGAGAATTAAATGGTGTTGAGTATGTCTACGTAACAAAATATGTTCATGGGCAAGCATCGAAAGAAGTCTTGAAAGGCCTAAAGGATGTTATTTTGAGCTTAACTTTCCCTGTGACAATGCGCTGGGCGGATCATGAGTTTGAATACATTCGTCCAATTCATTGGATTGTCGCTCTTTTAGATGAAGAGGTCATTCCATTTACGATTCTTGATGTAGCAACAGATAGAAAATCAAGAGGGCATCGCTTCCTTGGGGATGAAGCAACATTTGCTCACGCAGATGAATATGAACAAAAGCTTTTAGAGCAATTTGTTATCGCTGATCCTGTTAAGAGAGAAGCGATGATTGTTGAACAGGCAGAAGCTATTGCTGAAAAGAATCAGTGGACTGTAGCTTTGGCTGGTGATTTATTAGAAGAAGTGAATAATTTAGTGGAATATCCTACAGTATTTGTTGGCGGATTTGACGAAAAATATCTTTCTGTTCCTGATGAAGTTTTAGTCACATCGATGAAGGAACATCAGCGCTATTTTGATGTCCGCAATGAAAAAGGATTACTGCTGCCTCATTTTATCGCAGTTCGAAACGGCAACAATGTTCATCTGGAAAATGTTGTTAAGGGGAATGAGAAGGTTTTGATTGCCCGTCTGGAAGATGCAGAGTTCTTCTATAATGAAGATAAAAAATTATCGATTGATACATGTGTAAATAAACTAAAAAATGTAACCTTCCATGAAAAAATTGGCTCTATCTATGAAAAAATGCAGCGTACAGCAGCGATAGCCAAAATCATTGGAGAAAAAATTGGCTTAAACAACGAGGAACTGACAGATTTAAATCGGGCAGCACAAATCTATAAGTTTGATTTAGTTACAAATATGGTTGGAGAATTTCCCGAGCTACAGGGAATTATGGGTGAAAAATATGCCCTGCTGCAAGGTGAAAAAGCAGCAGTTGCACAGGCCATTCGCGAACATTATCTGCCGATTTCCAGTGAGGGTGAACTGCCGGAGTCGGCAATTGGTTCAGTTTTGGCGATTGCTGATAAACTGGACAGCGTCCTTACATTCTTTACAGTAGGAATGGTTCCTAGCGGTTCGAACGATCCGTATGCTCTGCGTCGTCAGACTTATGGGATTATTCGAATTATTGAGAACAAGGGCTGGCAGTTTCCGCTAGTTGAGCTTCAGGAAGAAATTGATCAGGAAATCAATGCAGATCAAGAACGTTTTGGAATTCAGCTAACAAGCGGTCAAAAGGAAGTTGTTGATTTTGTCAAAGCACGATTACGCCAGCTGCTTCTAACTAAAAATATTCGTCATGATATCATCGACGCGGTGATTTCAGCGAAACAAAAAGACATGATGAAGCTGTTTGCTTCAGCAATGATTATTCGTGAACATCTTAAGGATGAGGATTTCCGTCCTTCTATTGAAGCGTTGACTCGTGTATTGAATTTAGCTAAGAAGAGTCAGGAACTCGGTCAGAAAGATGTAAAAATCAATAAAGCGTTATTTGAAAATGAGACAGAGAAAGCTCTTCACCAAGCTGTCAATGAAGTAGAGGAAAACTTCAAAGGCAATACAATGGCGGAAAACTATCAAGCTTTGGTGAGCTTGAAACCGTTGATTGAAGCTTACTTTGATCAGACGATGGTCATGGTAGAGGATGAAGACATCAAAGCAAACCGAATTGCCGAATTAAACCGGATTGCTGAAATGGTGCTTTCCCTGGCAAGTCTTGATTTATTAAATGTTAAATAATCTATAAAACAGGGTAATAGGAATCTGGAAAAACGTTCTAAAGCAGTGGAAAAAACTGTTTTAGGGCGTTTTCTATTTTTTCACTAGTGTTGTAAAGAAAATAAGATAGTTTATCATGCTTCAGACAAATAGAATAGGCAGTGAAGCCGGAAGCAAGTCGGTAGAAAATTATGGCCATTCCTAAATGAAGTCAAGCAAGCGCCAGCCTGTTTCAGCTAAAGCGCTCCTTTCTGAGCCAAGAGAAAATTGGTTGGAGAGAAACAGGCCTGATGGCTAAACGTTTTAAGTGAAGAATATCGTACTTGGTTATTAGTTGAATAATTCGTACAAATTCTGGAAAAGAGTCATCCATTGCTGAAGCATTCGATTTTTTCACTTGTCAACTGATTAATATTTCCAGATTATTCTGACTATATCTTTGAAACACTAATATTATTTAAAAAAAGCAACAAAATAATCAGCTGAACGACTGATAATATGCTATGATAAACCTATCTTTTTTTTAGATTTTATCGGAAATTGAGGGGGAATAGCATGATACGTTTTGCAGGAGTAGAGGACGGTCCGGTATTATTAAAAATTTACGCCCAATATATTGAGACAGCAGTGACCTTTGAATGTGCTCTTCCCAAAGAGACGGAATTTTCACAGCGGATTGAGGAAATTAGTCAAGACTATCCCTATTTAGTTTGGGAAGAGGATGGCCGTATTATTGGGTACGCGTATGCACATCGTTATAAAGAAAGAGAAGCTTATCAATGGACTGCCGAGCTGTCAGTTTATGTTGACCAGAAATCTGCAGTAAGAGGAGTGGGACGTCGATTTTATCAAATGCTTCTGGCAATCTTGAAACGCCAAGGGGTTAGGACAGTCTATGGCATTGTTACAGTTCCTAATGAAAAAAGTGAAAAACTACATAAAGTATTTGGCTTTCAACGAATAGGTGTTTATCACAGTATCGGATACAAGTGCGGCCGCTGGCATGATGTTGCCTTGTTTGAAAAGAAGCTTTTGACTGGTGATTCTGAACCAGAACCTTTTTTACCTATTCATCTATTGTCACATGAAGAACTGTCAGCAGTATTACTAGAACAGATGTAGAGCAGAATTATTAATGAACAAATATTTTTTAGTTTATCAGAGAGAGTTGAGGTAGAGTAGATGCAATTTAGAAATTATATCGCTGAGCAGGATCGGGAGTGGCTTATTCAATTATGTGGCCGTTTTGCTGATTTTCCTCTTCCTCAGCGCATTGAGCATGCAGGATTTAGAAAGCAGCAGATGGATTGGATGGTTTTAGATTTAGAAAAAGCGGAACAGGTTCATCTTTTGATTGCTGTTTTAGATGGACAGCGTGCAGGCTTTATTGAGATGAAGGCAGAAGAAGACTGGCTAACTGGCGAGAAACAAGCTTATGTTTCAAGAATCTGCACAACGGAAGACATGGAGGGAAAAGGTGTCGGTAAAGCTTTGATGACTCAAGCGGAGCGCTGGGCAGCGGAGCAGGGATTTGAAGGAATCAGTTTAAATGTTTTTGCTGGAAATACTCATGCTGCCGCATTCTATGAATCGTTGGGCTATGAAAAAGAAACGATAAAAATGAGAAAAACTCTGAATTAGGATGGCTGTTTTCACATTCAGATTCCTTGTTAAAAATTCCTGGACAAAGTGGGGAATAGCTGCTCGTGTGTAGAGGCCTTTGCACCGTTACATTGGCTAATAATAGAGTGTAGGTTTTTTTATTACTAAAAAGCTGGTGAGTGAGAATTGGATTATTTCTCATACACCAGCTTTTGTTTACTTATTTATTTTTTTGCTGTTTTCCGGCGTTGCGTCCGCCTTTAGAAGAATACTTAGGTTGATGCCCATTGCTTTTAGTCAATGATACTTCTTTAGGAGTAACATCTTTTACGGTACTGACTACCTGTTTTGGCGGATTTTTCTTGAGTTCTTCTGCTACTTGAGCCTTAATTCTAGGTTTCAGCAGAATATTTGAAATAAAGGTTTGGATACAACTGAAAATACCACCGACAACCCAATATAATGCTACTCCGGCAGGAGAGCTAAAGGACATGAAGACAATCATCAATGGCGAGATAATCAGCATAGATTTCATAGTCTTTTTCTGTTCTTCAGGAATACCGATTGTTGAAATATATCCTTGAATTAAATAAGCGATTCCGGCTAAAATTACGAAAACAATACTCGGCGTACCTAAGTTAATGCCGAAGAAGTTCGCTTCGCTAATACCTTCTGTATATCTGGCAGCAAAGAACAAAGCAGAGAATATCGGCATTTGAATCAGCAGAGGTAAACAGCCAATTCCGCCCATCATGCTCATATTGTTGTCTTTGTATACCTGATTCAGTTCTGTTTGTGCCTGCATCTGTTCTTCACGTGTTACAGCCTGTTTCATCTTGGCTTGTGCCGCATCAATCTGTGGTTTGATTGCCTGCATTTTTTCAGTCTGAATCATACTTTTACGTGACTGATTCAAGCCTAAAGGCATAATGATGATTCGAACGATGACAGTAATAAATACAATCGCCCAGCCGTAATTCCAATTAAAGTTGTTTACAAGGTAAGTAATAAGATTGCTCATCGGCTGAACAAGAAATTGATAAACAATTCCGTCGCCTGTAGGTTGACCATCGCTTCCGGTTTTTACACAACCTGAAAGAAAAAGCATTAAGGTGATTAAGCCTGAACTAAGTATCCATTTATTGTATTTCTTCATATAATTCTTCCTTTACTAAAATTTGCACAAACTTAACTATACTTTAAAATCATTCATTTTTCAATAATAATTCCGAAAAGCCGAGGAAACTTATTGAATAATTAAAAGCAGAATTACTTACTGGAGGTACATGATAAAAGCAGCGCAGCGTCTAGAAAAATGGCAGTTCAGTCAGCTGCCTGCTAAGTAAAGCTGGTTAATTTGTTACTTTAAAAGTAGAATAATCTTCAATCAAAGGATCGTCTTGAATATCAGTATAAGTAACTCTTCCGGAAGGTGTTGGAGAATCCTTAATCTTTTGAATAAAGGCTTCAATTTGTTCCAACGAGCCTACTGCTTCAATAGACACAGAACCATCGTTTTCATTTCTGACTGTTCCTGTAACACCTAACTGATCAGCAACCATTTTTGTTGTGTAGCGAAAGCCCACACCCTGTACTCGTCCTTGAACGTTCATACGAATTTTTCTCATGAATAGGCACCCCGTTCCTTTATTTTCTTATTTACTATGATAGCGATTTTTTTAGTTTCAATCAAGTTTTGAATAAGTGTTAAAAAAAATGATATAATGCTGTTGAGGTGGAAACATGAAAGAAATTATGTCTAACAAGAATGAGTTTATAAAGAAGCTGAAAAAGCTTCAAAGGAAAAAACATCGGGAGGAAAATGGTCAGTATCTGGTTGAGGGCTTCCATTTAATTGAAGAAGCAGCAAAATCTCTAGTTGACATCCAATGGGTGATTGTGGACCAGAGAGGATTAAAGGAATGGAAACAATGGCTGGAGGAACAAGATCAAACTAAGATGATTTTTGTCAGTGATGAAGTGATGAAAAGTCTCTCTGATTTACCTGCTCCTCAAGGAATTATCGGTGTACTGGCTATTCCAAAAGAAATCGAAACCTTGGAACAATCAGGGAATTGGCTGGCGCTGGATAACGTACAGGACCCTGGAAATGTTGGAACTATGGTTCGGACTGCCGATGCAGCTGGGTATGCTGGAGTGATTATTGGTGAAGGTTCGGCCGATATCTACAGTACAAAGGTTTTGCGTGCGATGCAGGGAAGTCATTTCCATCTGCCGATTGTTCGAGGCGAAATCAGTCATTATCTGCAGCAGTTTAAGGCGGCAGGGCTTCCAGTGTATGGAACAGAGCTGAATGAACAGGCAATAGACTATTCAATTCTTGAGCCATCTGAGAGCTCTTTGTTAATTATGGGAAATGAAGGGCAGGGCGTCGCAAAGGAATTGTTAATGGAAACGACGCAAAATGTTTATATTCCTATTAAGGGGCAGGCGGAGTCTTTAAATGTAGCTGTAGCCGCTGGAATATTAATGTATCAGCTGTCTATATAAAATTCTGGTCTCTGCTTTGTTCTGTATGGGGCAAAGCAGACTTCTTGTATTGTGATTTTTTTGACGTCCAAGTAAACAGAGGGATAAAAGTATACAAGAGTATGAAATCAAGATTCTGCAATGAATTTAGTTCATTTTGAAAGAGTTCTTCTAAATTAATAAGAAATTTTGAATCGATTCAAAAAAGCGGTTGCAAAAATGAGCTTTACCTGTTATTATCAAATTGAATCGATTCAAGTTAGTATATATTTTTTTAATCAATTAGTTAGGATGATGAACTAACTATAAAATTTGGAGGAGTTCTAATGAAATTTATTGATAAGTTATCTGAAAAATTATTGCCTATTGCGGCGAAAATCAATAATCAGCGACATTTAAGTGCTATTCGAGATGGATTTATTATTACCATGCCTTTAATCATGGCTGCTTCCTTCTTTATCTTACTGAATGCTGTTATTTTTTCAAATGCCTGGGTACAACAGTTTATTGATTTAAGCTTTCTAGCTGGACTGGCGGGAATTGTGAACAATGGCACGATGGGAATTTTGGCTATTTTGGTCTGCTACAACATTGGCTACAATTTAGCTACATGGTATGCCAACTCCGGCAAGATTGACAACAAAGGCTTTAGTCCCACTCATGCCGGCGGCTTGAGTGTAGCTTTGATGTGCATTATGATGCCGATGAACAGCACAGTTACACTAGCGGATGGAGCTACCGCAGAAGTGGGTGGTGTATACCTGCAGTCGTTAACGTCTTCGTCAGGACTTTTTCTGGCAATGCTGGCAGCTTTGGCTGGGACAGAATTATTTGTTCGTTTTTCCAGATTTGAAAAACTGCGTATTAACATGCCGGAAAATGTCCCGCCTGCAGTTGGAACATCCTTTAACTCATTGATTCCGGAAGTTCTTGTAATAATTATTTTTGCAGTGGTCGTATTTACACTAGATAAAACAACTGGACTAACAATTCCTGATATCGTTGATACAATTATTCAAACACCATTGAAAGGGTTTGTCCTTTCGGCCCCAGGTATGCTGTTCATTCAGTTCATCTCTGATACATTGTGGGTATTTGGAATGCATGGTTCAAGCATTTTATCACCGATTAAATCTGCGCCGATGTTAACGGCAATTCAGGAAAACATGACAGCTTTTGAAGCAGGAAACGTAATTCCTAACATCGTAACTGAACCCTTTGTCGGCAGCTTTGGTCTATTGGGAGGCGGCGGCTGTATACTGCCTTTAATTATCGCTATCTTTATTGTTTCTAAAAGAAAAGAGCAAAAAAATGTTGCCCGTTTAGGGTTAGCGCCGAGCTGTTTTAACATTGCAGAACCAATTATGTTTGGTTTACCAGTGGTTATGAATCCGATCTTTATGATTCCATGTGCCATAATCCCATCGATCAATCTTATTATTGCTTACTTTGCGACAAGTATTGGGTTGATTGGGAAGACTGTTGCGGCAGCCCCTTGGATTACACCGCCGGTATTTCAAGCGTGGATTGCAACAGGTGGAAATCTGCCAGCCGCTATTTTAGCATTTTTACTGTTTATTATGGATATTCTGCTATTCATTCCATTTATTATGGCGAGTAACAAAGTGAATAAATTGGAAACAATTTAGTAAGATAGAACAGATTGGAAAGGATAAGGAAATGATGGACTACAAAAATCCTGAATGTACAATTCATGAACGTGTAACAGACTTATTGTCACGCATGACAATTGAAGAGAAAGTTGGTCAGGTGAACCAGCATCTTTATGGCTGGAAAGCCTATGAAAAGAAAGGACAAACCTTTCAGCTGACTGATTACTTTAAGGAGCATGTTGCTTGGGGACATGGCATGGGGGCATTATATGGCGTGTTTCGGGCAGATCCCTGGTCTAAGGTAAATCAGGAAAATGGCGTGCCGGCTTGTGACAGCTGGCAGCTGGCAAACGAAATTCAGGACTATGTTATTCGTCATTCAAGGCTAGGCATTCCTGTTTTATTGGCGGAAGAGTGTCCTCATGGTCATCAAGGATTAGGAAGCATCTCATATCCCACTAATATTGGTAAAGGGAACTCTTTTAATCGCGACCTTATTGAGGCAACCTCCCGCAATATGGCAGCTGAGCTGGCACAAAAGGGGGTCCATCTAGCCTTGGTTTCCTCACTAGATATTAGCCGGGATCCGCGGTGGGGCAGAACCGAAGAATGTTATGGAGAAGATCCATATTTGGCTGCTGCTTTTAATCGTTCCATCATATCAGGGTTTCAGGGTACGCTGATTTCTGACAAGCAGCAATTTTTGCATCAGACAGTGAATGAAGCGAATCGTAAACCGGAACAAATGGGTGTTGTCTTGAAACACTGTATTGCGCAGGGAGATGCGTTAGGCGGGCATAATTCTGGAGCGGTAACGATTGGTGAGCGGGAATTCATGGAGGTTTATTATCCATTATTGAAAAGTGCTGGCAATGCTGTTGGAATCATGGCTGCCTACAATGACTTGGATGGCATCCCTTGTCATACAAATCAAGAACTTTTTCAAAAATATTTGCGAACCCAGTTAGGCTATCAGGGAATTGTTATGGCGGATGGTACAGCGCTGGACCGATTAGCAGCCATTTATGGTACACAGGAAGAATCTGCAAAGCAGGCACTGGCTGCAGGCATTGATTTAAGCTTATGGGATATGACTTATCTGCAGATAGGCAGCGGTATTAGGCAGGGTGTTATTCCAGAAGAGTTACTGAATCGAGCTGTATATCGTGTACTCAGCATCAAATTTTTACTAGGACTTTTTGATCGTCCGTATGTTGAAGCACCGGAAGCGGGGTATGAGGACCGATTTTACAGCTACCAGAAGGAGAATCAACAGCTGACGGCTGAGAGCATCACCTTGTTAAAAAATGAAGGGATTCTGCCTCTAAAGGATAGCGGGGAAAAATTGGCTGTAATTGGTCCAAATGCCAATGAATTATATAATCAGTTAGGAGACTATACAGCTCCGCAAACAACTGAACAGCTGGAGCAAACAATTTTTAAAGGGATTCAAGATGGATTCCCTCTATCTAAAGTGACTTTCGCTCAAGGCTGTGATGTCCGTAAGCTGGAAAATCAAGAGCTGTTGTTGAGCGAAGCTGTTCAGATGGCCAAGGCAAGCGACAAGATTATTTTAGTGCTTGGCGGCTCCAGCGCCCGTAATTTTGATATGGAGTTTTTAAGTAACGGTGCTGTTTCTTCCAAAGGAATCAATATGGATTCAGGAGAAAATGTCGATCTTTCTTCATTAACGTTGGGAGGTAGACAGCTTGACCTGCTGGAAAAACTCAACAAATTAGGAAAACCAATTATAACAATACTTGTTCAGGGACGGCCTCATGAACTGGAGCAGGTGTGTAGGAAATCAAATGCGGTTCTTACTGCCTGGTATCCTGGGCAAAAGGGCGGGGAAGCAGTTAGTGATATTTTATCTGGAAAGACGAATCCAAGTGGAAAACTCAGCTTAAGCTACCCTCGCTCAAGTGGTCAGCTGCCCGTCTATTATTACCAGCGGGCTATTGCAATGAATGAACATTACTATGATTCATCTGGAGCCCCTCTGTTTCCTTTTGGCTATGGACAAAGCTATACGAAATTTTCCTATGAAACGCTCACAATCAAGACGCCTCTTCCTACAAAGCAGGAAATGAAAGCCGGGAAGAAGTTGTTAGTTGAAGTTAGGGTAGTAAATCAAGGGAGCTATGACGGTCAGGAAGCTGTTTTGTTGTATTGTCAGCTGCATGGCGGCGATGTCATTCAACGGAAAAAGATGCTCCGAGGCTTTGAAAAAGTCGCTATTCCCAAAAATCAGACAGTAAAAATTTGCTTTGAGCTAGGATTTGAGGAGCTCTCCTATTTTAATAGACAAGGGCAGTTTGATTTAACAAATAGTGTTACAATCAGAGTAAATGATTTAACGCAGCAGATTCATTTTAAAGATGACTAAGTGCTGGTGAGGGGGAATTGTGTTTGGCCACTATACAAGAGGTTGCAAAGGCGGCGGGAGTTTCGGTAGGCAGTGTGTCCCGGTATCTAAACGGGCATAAGCTGCGGCCGGAAAACAGCGAACGTATTAGACAAGCAATCGAGAAAATGAACTACAGAGAAAATCCGTGGGCGAAGGGACTTAAAAGCAATCAGAGCTATTCAATTGGTGTTTTAATGAATAACATGCAAAGTCATTTCAGCTCCTCTGTTGTTGCAACGATTGAAGATGTGTTTGAGCAGGAAGGCTACAGCACGCTGCTTTCAGGATATCGGGATGATGCAGAGCAAATTGGACGAAAGCTGGAGTTTCTGGCGTCACGGACAGTGGATGGCTTAATTGTTTTTGGTGCGGAGCAAAGCTGGCCGGGAATGGAGCAGATTGCGGCTATGGATATTCCTGTTATCTCAGCAATTACGCCTTTGAGCTTTCCAAAAGTAGATTCAATTTTGCTGAATAACCGTAAAAGTACAGCTGATTTAATTAAGCGAATCATTCAACAAGGGCATCAGAAAATTGGTTTCATCGCAGCACCGCAAATCGATTATGTTGCTCGTGAGCGTTTGGCTGGCATTTATGAAGCTTTTGCTGAACTGGGAGAAGAAATCGATGAACGTTGTATTCTATTTGGAGACTACTCAAGAAAAAGCGGCTTTCAGGCAATGGAGGAGCTGCTGGCATTGGGCGATATTACTGCAGTCTTCGTCTGCAATTACAATATGTCTTTAGGGGCATTGGAAAGTATTCACCAGCATGAACTGAAAATCGGGACGGACATTTCTTTCGCCAGCTATGATTACTTCGAAGCAAGCGATGTATTTTATCCAAAGCTGACGGTGATTAAACAGCCGGTAGCAGCCTTTGGCGCGTTAGCAGCAAAAAGAATTATTGAGCGGGTTAAAGACCCTACGATTCCCGGAGGCCAGCAGTTTATGCTTGAAAATGAAATTTTATGGCGGGATTCTATCTGCCAACGATAATTTTAACAGGGAAGAAAAGTGAATGACAATCAGACAAGATATAGAAGAAAATCTTTTGACAGAACAGGAAGGTTATAGTCAACTTCCGGAAAAAGTCATTTCAGAGCTGGAACAATTTCAGAATAACAAGTTGGGTGTGATTTTCCATTGGGGCTTATACGCTGTAGCAGGTATTGTTGAATCCTGGCAGCTTTCAGAAGAAGACAACTGGGCACGAAAACAGCCATGGCGGGAAGATTTAGCTGTACTGAGAAAAGACTACTGGGCGCTTAGCCAAACGTTTAATCCCCGTAGCTTTAATCCAACTGAGTGGGCTCTTCTCTGCCGAAACGCCGGGTTTCGTTATATGATATTCACTACAAAGCACCATGACGGTTTTTCAATGTATGATACGCAATATTCGAATTATAAAGTGACCAGTGAAATATGTCCTTTCCATACAAGTAAGCGAAAAGACATTTTTGGTGAAACCGCAGAGGCATTTAGAAATGCAGGATTATCTGTCGGCGTATACTATTCTAAAGCTGACTGGGCAAGCCCTTATTACTGGGAGCCCAACAGCCGGCCCAAAGGCCGCTACGCCAGTTATGACCCTGAAAAAAAGCCGAAGGTTTGGCAGAAGTACAAAGAGTTTGTTTCCAATCAGCTGCATGAGTTATGTACAAATTACGGAAAAATAGATATTCTTTGGCTAGACGGCGGCTGGGTGAATACGGAGAACCATGAGTTTTTAGATATGCAGCAAATTGCTGTCGATGTCAGAGAACAGCAGCCGCAGCTTTTAATCGTGGATCGTACGATTGGCGGAATGTATGAGAATTATGTAACTCCAGAGCGCAAGGTACCAGAGCAGCTGCCTAAAAAAGTTTGGGAGAGCAATATTCCTTTAGCGAAAAACTGGGGCTATGTTCCAAATGATACGTATAAATCCTTTGAGGAGATTTTGACACTGCTTTTGCAAATCGTTTCGAAGGGCGGAAATCTTTTGCTGGGAGTTGGGCCAAAACCTGATGGTACTCTACCTCACAAGGCACAAGAGCTGATGGGTCAGCTTGGAAAATGGCTGGCAGTTTATGGGACTGGGATTTATGGTACTCGAAAACATCATGTAGATCAATTAGACGGCTGGTATTTTACAGCTAAAAAGAAGCAAATTTACGGCTTTCATATAAATCAGGAACAGGAAAGCCTAAAGCTGGACTTAGCTAAACTCCAGTTGCCTGGAAAAGTAGCGGAGGTCAACAACTTGAAATCTGGCAAGAGCTATTCAATTAACAATAATATTCTGATTGTTCCGGCAGTTGATCAGCAAGAAGCTGTTACAGGAATTGAAATTACTATAGAAATAGAGGGATTAACGCAATGAGAGAATTCTCACAAGCATTTTTATGGGGAGCGGCAGCCTCAGCACCGCAAACTGAAGGACATAGCCTGGAAAACGGCAAGTCACCATCTACTTGGGATAAGTGGTACAAAATAGCACCGGAGAAGTTTAATGAGGGGCAGGGTCCGGAAAATACCTCTAACGTCTATGAGATGTATTCGGAAGACATTCAGCGTATGAAGGAGCTGGGAATGAATTCCTATCGGACGTCTATTGCTTGGACTCGGCTGCTTCCAGACGGCAAGCATGTGAATCCGGAAGGCGTAGCTTTCTATAGCGCATATTTTAAAGAGCTGAAGAAAAACGGAATAGAGCCGATTATCAATCTGTTTCATTTCGATATGCCCTGGTGGCTGATGGAAAAAGGCGGCTGGGAAACGAGAGAATCAGTTGATGCTTTTGCTTTTTATGCAAAAACAGCATTTGAACTATTTGGTGACACTGTAAGCTATTGGACTACGTTTAACGAGCCGCTGGTTCATATTGAATGCGGATACTTATATGGGTATCATTATCCAGCAGTTGTTGATTTCAAAAGAGCTGTTCAGGTCGGCTACCACACGCTGATGGCTCATACAAGAGCAGTAGAAGAGTTCAGAAATGCCAAAGTGAAGAACGGCAGGATAGGTATTATTCTGAATATTTCTCCAGCTTATGCTAGAAGTGACTCAAAAGAAGACCTGCAGGCGAAAGAACTGGCTGATTTGATTAATACCAAAAGTTTTCTTGAGCCAGCTGTTCATGGAGTGATTCCTGAAAAGCTGACAGCTGTTTTTCGTACACATCATTTGCTTCCAAAAATTAAGGTAGGCGATAAAGAACTGATTCGTGAGAACACCGTCGATTTTATTGGTTTGAACTATTACCAGCCAAGGCGTGTACAGGCGCCGGAGCATGTCAGGGTTCCAGCGCAAACACCAGCGGATTTTTATCTACCTTACGATCTACCTAACAAACGGATTAATCCATATCGAGGGTGGGAAATTTATCCTGAAGCACTATATGATGTTGCAGTAATGATGAAAGAAGAATACAAGAATATTCCCTGGTATGTTTCTGAGAATGGCATGGGTGTAGCGGAGGAAGAGCGCTTTGCTGATGAGAACGGCATGATTCAGGATGACTATCGGATTTTATTCATACAGGAACATCTGACAGAGCTTCACAAAGGAATTACAGCAGGCAGCAACTGCTTTGGCTACCATGCCTGGACCTTTGTTGACTGCTGGTCATGGTTAAACGGCTATCGGAACCGCTACGGTTTTTATCGTGTTGACCTAGAGAACCATTATAAACGAACGCTAAAGAAAAGCGGGATATGGTACAAAGAATTAATTAAAAGAAACGGGTTTGACAATTAAATCGTGTGCTTAAAATATTTTGTATAGTTTGGATAATGTTACAGAAGATGAGTGGAATCAGTATTGTTATTGACAAAATAAGTCAGTATCAATGCTGGTTTCTTTTTAAACTATATGCAATGTTTTATAAAATTATTTGTGTGATATTTTATAAAAAAATTATTTTTAAAATAAATAACAATTCTTTGTGTTATAATAATTATGTTAAAAACGAAAGGATTGATAAAAATGAAAAAAATTGATTGTTTGAAACGGGTATTGGTTGCTGGCGGCTTAGGATTATTGTTCGGATTTCCTTTAGCGGCTTCTGCAAATGAGCTGGACTATGTTCATTTTCCAGATGCGACGCTGAGAGATGAATTGGTTTATAAAAGCGAGTATTATTTGAGAGACAAGTACGATCAAAAAAGAGAAGAAATAGAGGCAGAAAACCAAGCAAAACAAGAACAGCTGCAAACCGCCTTTGATGCGGAAGTAGCGAGATTTGAAGCAATACAGGCAGATTATGATGAACAATACAATCAGTTAGATGCTGATTTGAACAATGGTCTTATTACTCAAGAAGAATATGACCGTAAATATGCAGAACTGAATAAAAAAGTAGAAGAGTTGGATCAGCAAAGAGAAGTAGCTATGGAAAAATATGATAAGGATGTAGAGGAGCAGGATAATATTTATCACCAAGCACTTGCTGAGAACAATAAAAATAATGAAAATGAAAATGAATTTATTCGAAAATATGAACTGTTTGATAAAAAGTTCATAGCAAGCGTCGAAGGTATTTCACCAGACTGGACAGATCCATACAGCAGCTTAAACGGCTTGGAATTTGCTGTAAATTTAAAAAGGTTAAGTGGCGAACAAACCACACCTTTTGGAGATTTACGCCCGATTAATAAATTAACGAAGCTTGAAGAAATTTATAGTGTTGTAGCCAGTAATCAAGGCTCACTGATTGATTTAAAAGACTTGACTAGTTTGAAAGAGTTGAGATTCTCTTTTTCTGGATATGGCACAGAGGAAGAATATTACGACAATCGGGATAATATGTACACAAGAACACTATTGACTGATATCTCAGCATTATCTAATTTACCTCAATTAAATGAGATATCTCTTTATGCAGAAGGAATTATGACGCCAGTCACATTGAAGCAAGGGACAGACAGCTATCAAATCTATGATCCAATCATTTTGTCTTCTCAGTTTGATGGGCAAGCCATTACGTATACTTCAGGTATGGATGAGAATACTGACAGTTCAGAAGAGCTAAAATGGGAAAATCTTACCGGAACAGAAAAATACCTGCCCTTTAGCTGGTCAGTCACAAAAGGAAATTATCATTTCTCAGGTCGTGGGCAGGTTCCGCTGCGTTGGAAATAGAAAAATTATAGATAAAATGTGACTGAGACCTAAATAAGTTTTAAACTTTTGATATGTCTAAATCTGAACGATGAGACAGAGTCAATTTTATAGCAATAAGTTGAAATTCAGCAAAAATTTGAGAAGTACTAAATAGGAATCAGGGAACAGCGATGGTTTATGTGCTTATTTCATCTCTTTTTGTAAATTTCTTCTTATTGCGTTTCATTCATGTACTTGAAGAAAGCTGTTTCTACCGCAATTACTTTCTCTGACAATATCTATAAATAAAAACGTAAGTAAAATATGTGTCACTGTCTTGCGTTTGCTTATTTTCTATTGTATACTATCAAAGGTGCTGCTTTTCAGCGCTAAATCCACATCCGTGTTTGATTTGTGAAGGGGTGCCGTTTTCGGTTCTTCATGAAGAAGAGAGCAGGAGAGGAAACAAAAAAACCAAATTGGAGGAAACACAACATGGCAGTAATTTCTATGAAACAATTACTTGAAGCCGGCGTACATTTTGGACACCAAACTCGTCGCTGGAATCCGAAGATGAAAAAATACATCTTCACAGAAAGAAACGGAATCTACATCATTGATTTGCAAAAAACAGTGAAATTGGTAGACGTTGCTTACGATTACATGAAAAATGTTGCTGAAGAAGGCGGCGTTGCATTGTTCGTAGGTACTAAAAAACAAGCACAAGAAGCAATTAAAGACGAAGCAATCCGTGCTGGTCAATACTATGTAAACCATCGCTGGTTAGGCGGAACGTTGACAAACTGGGATACTATCCAAAAACGTATCAAACGTTTGAAAGATATTAACCGCATGGAAGAAGACGGTACATTTGACGTTCTTCCTAAAAAAGAAGTAGTTGGTTTGAACAAACAACGTGAACGTCTTGAAAAATTCTTAGGCGGTATCGCTGATATGCCTAGAGTTCCAGATGTAATGTACATTGTTGACCCTCGCAAAGAGCGTATCGCAGTTCAGGAAGCTCAAAAACTGAACATTCCAATCGTTGCTATGGTTGATACTAACTGTGATCCAGATGAGATCGATGTTGTTATCCCATCAAATGATGATGCGATTCGTGCAGTTAAGCTGATTACAGCTAAAATGGCTGATGCGTTCATCGAAGGAAACCAAGGTGAAGATCAAGCTGTAGAAGAAATGTTCGTTGAAACAGCACCTGAAGAAGCAACATCAATCGAAGAAATCGTTGAAGTTGTTGAAGGTACTAACGAAGAAACTGCAGAATAATACGAGTATACGTATAAAAATAAAACGGAGCTGTCTCAAAGGCTGGCGCAATAGGCCTGTTTCTCCTTTGAGATGGCTTTTTTAAAACAATGATGTTAACTATTTGAGGAGGATATAGAGAAATGGCAGATATTTCAGCTAAAATGGTAAAAGAATTACGTGACATGACAGGTGTCGGTATGATGGATGCCAAAAGAGCATTGGTAGAAGTAGAAGGCGACATGGATAAAGCCGTTGACTTTTTACGTGAAAAAGGAATGGCTAAAGCAGGCAAGAAAAACGATCGTATCGCTGCTGAAGGCTTGGCAAATGTTGCAACTGACGGCAACTTTGCTGCAATCGTAGAAATCAACTCTGAAACAGACTTCGTTGCGAAAAACGAAATGTTCCAGGATTTAGTTAAAAACGTTGCTCAGGAAATGGCAACAAACCGTCCTGCAACAATGGAAGATGCACTAGCTATCAAAACTGAAAAAGGTACCATTGAAACAGATTTGATTGAAGCACAAACAGTTATTGGCGAAAAAATCAGCTTCCGTCGTTTTGAAGTAGTTGAAAAAGCTGATAACGCTGCATTCGGTGCTTACCTGCATATGGGCGGACGTATCGCTGTATTGACTGTTTTAGAAGGAACAACAGACGAAGAAGTAGCGAAAGATGTTGCTATGCACGTTGCAGCAATCAATCCTCGTTATATCAATGAATCACAAATCCCTCAAGAAGAGCTTGAACATGAAAAAACAGTTCTTACTGAGCAAGCATTAAACGAAGGCAAGCCTGCTAACATTGTAGATAAAATGGTTATTGGCCGTCTTAACAAATTTAAAGCTGAAATCTCATTAGTAGATCAGCCGTTTGTTAAAGATCCTGATATGACTGTTGAAAAATATGTTGCTGCAAAAGGCGCAACTGTTAAATCATTTGTTCGTTTTGCTGTTGGTGAAGGCATCGAAAAACGTGAAGATAACTTTGCTGATGAAGTAATGAGCCAAATGAAAAAATAATTCTGTTACTTGTAACAGTTGGGAACGCAGTTAAATGCGCTCCCTTTTTTTAGGCAAGTTCAAAGAACTATCTGAAAAAACAACTGTCTTATGATAAAATGACAGTAGAGAATTGCTGGAGGGAAAAGACAAGATGGTAAAACCTAAATATCAACGTGTAGTACTGAAATTAAGCGGTGAAGCTTTGGCTGGAAATGATGGATTCGGAATCAAACCTCCTGTCATCAAAGAAATCGTACAAGAGATTAAAGAAGTTCACGAATTAGGTATCGAAATGGCAATTGTCGTCGGCGGTGGCAATATCTGGCGCGGACAAATCGGTGCGCAAATGGGTATGGAAAGAGCACAAGCTGATTATATGGGTATGCTTGCTACAGTAATGAATGCTTTAGCGTTGCAGGACACATTGGAAAATCTAGGCGTGCCGACACGTGTACAGTCTTCGATTGAAATGCGTCAAATTGCTGAGCCGTATATCCGCAGACGAGCAGAACGCCATCTTGAAAAAGGCCGTGTTGTTATTTTTGCCGGCGGAACAGGAAACCCTTATTTCTCAACCGACACAACTGCAGCTTTGCGTGCAGCTGAGATTGAAGCAGATGTCATTCTAATGGCAAAAAATAATGTAGACGGTGTTTACTCTGCTGATCCGAAGCTTGATGCAAATGCAGTAAAGTATGAGGAACTGACACATTTGGATGTCATTTCAAAAGGTCTACAGGTCATGGATTCTACAGCAAGCTCTTTGAGTATGGATAACGATATTCCACTACTCGTTTTTAACCTAAACGAGCCAGGAAATATCCGCCGAGCATGTCTTGGTGAAAATATTGGAACAACAGTTAGGGGGAAATAATAATGTCTGGAAAAACAATGGAAACTGCAAAAGAAAAAATGAAAAAAGCAGAGCAAAGCCTACAGCGTGAATTAGGTCAAATCCGCGCAGGAAGAGCAAACGCAAGTCTGCTGGATCGTATCACTGTAGATTACTATGGTGCACCTACTCCGATAAATCAATTAGCATCAATCACTATTCCAGAAGCACGTGTTTTAATGATTACACCTTTCGATAAAAACTCAATTGATGATATCGATAAAGCCCTGCAGGCTAGTGATATCGGAATTAGTCCGACCAATGACGGAAACGTGATTCGTCTGGTTATTCCTCAGTTGACAGAGGAACGTCGTAAAGAATTGACGAAAGACGTGAAAAAAGAAGCTGAGAATGCAAAGGTAGCAGTGAGAAACGTCCGTCGTGATGCAATGGATGATTTAAAGAAACAGCAAAAAAATGGTGATATCACAGAAGATGAGCTTAGAAATCTTGAAAAAGATGTACAGAAGCTGACAGATGACAGTGTAAAAGCAATCGATGACATCACTGCTGATAAAGAAAAAGAACTTTTAGACGTTTAGAATCAAAGCTCTTGAAAAGAACAGGTTCTACGTCAAATTGTGTTGGTAGGACAAAAACTGAATAAAATTGAAGAACTTGGAACGAAAAAACGGCTCTTTGTCAACTAATGTTGGTGAAGAGAAATCTTAGAATTTTTGAAGATCAAGAGGAAACATTTCTCTTGGTCTTTTTTAGTTTACAATTAAAGCGTTGCCGTGGCGAATCATAATTCGCAGTTTGAAATTGTAAAAGCTACGGAAGCCATACGCATTCCGTTTTAAAACTTTGATATGGTTGTTTAAACATTCCAGCGGTCCATTGGAGTAGGTGTGTTGAAGAGCATTTTTGATTTGTGGAAGAAACTTTTTAAATGTCTCCAAGGTGGTTCGATAACTTTCTGAAAGTGTCGGATCAAAAGCAAGCAGTTCTTCAAAGTATTTTTGATCGCGTTTCTTAACTGCATAAAGCAAATCTTGGTATAGTTGGTAACCCGTTTGTAGTTCAGGCGAAACGTGAAGCAAGCGATCTACAATCTCTGTTTCTGTTAAACAGTTTTTAAAACCAGGACGCCAAAGGCGCTTTTCATCGTTCAATCTGCTTTCGTCTTTTTGGAGAAGTTTCCAGTATCGCTTCATTTGCTTCCCAATCGAATGCTGTTTCGGTTCTTTACTCTGGAGCAATCGATTGGTTACTTTTGTTCGCTGGTTACGAAAGGTTCTTCCAATGTGTTGAACAACATGGAATCGGTCAATAATAAGTTGGGCATTTGGAAATAGTTTTTTGACTAGTGAAACGTAGGGTGTATACATATCAATCACGATAAACTGCACATTTTCACGATTTTCTCTAGAGAAACGACTGAAATAACGCTCTAAAAAATGAAGTTGGCGATTCTCAACAATATCCAATAACTGATGTGTCTCACCGTCCATCATGATAAAACTCATGGCGTGTGCAACACTGCGGACAGACTTAAATTCATCAAAACATAATACTTTGGGCAGATGCATTCGAAAGGGGTTCATCGGACGATAGAACCGTTTCATGACACGGTATATGGAAGAAACGGATAGGTTCTTTTGACGAGCGATCTCAGTCATAGAGGTGTTTCTCTTTAGATGAGTGACGACTGACCAACGAACTTTTTCACTGATAGAACAATGCTTTTCTGCCACAGAAGTATCTGCAACAAAGGTTCGTTGACACGCCTTACACTTGAAGCGTTGTTTTTTTAGTTCAAGATACGTCCGGTATTCGGAGACGTCATTCATTAACAACCGTACGGTTGTTGTTCCCCAACGTATTAGATTGGAAAGAACGTCATTCCCACAATGAATGCATTCTTGTGGAGAATAAGAAAGTTTTCCACGATAAATGGCGCAAATCTGTCCTTTGTACTTTTCTTTTGTTAAACAATTTTCCTCGAAAGTGATATTTAGGTCTAGAATATCTAGTGTTTCTTTGATAAGCTGAGTAAGAGACATCTTGATTCCTCCTTTTGGATTGGTTCGCCAAATTAATTCTAAAGGATTTCAAGGTGTCTTTTCTATTGTTTTGGAAAATAAAAAAGATATTGGTGGAATTCCACCAACATCAAAAAGTATAGAGCC
>NZ_JBNEQE010000002.1:0-362756 GCF_049894025.1 Enterococcus sp. LJL51 | reverse complement strand
AATGTATATTATGTAAACTAGTAAATTAATGAAATACTGACACTATAGGCTTTATGTGTCACCTACGGTGTCAGCAATCAAAGTTAACCGAAGCTTTCTAGATAATCACGTTCATTAAATGCTTCACGTATCCTGTTTTTTTGATCTAGCTTGTCATTTTCAATAAAATCAAGTTTTCCCTGTTCATTTACTCTAAAGCTCTTTATCATTTGTTTGTGCTGTTTAGTCATTCTTTTTCGCCCGTCCTCAGCAATATTAGTTACGAACTGACTACCAAAACAATCCTCTAAAATTGCCATTGATACCGAGACTTGACTTTCAACCCAGCTTCTAGTGCGATAGACTGATTTTTCCAGCGGTTGCATTGTCAAACGTACGCCTTTAACTTCGCCTAAGAAGTTAGACCAAAAATCACACACTTTCCAGCGACTTTTATTTGAATCACTTTTATTTGGAATTAAGAACGCTAAGTATTCCGCCATAATCGATTTAGCTAGCTCACCTATTTCTAAGTTACCAGCAGCAACCATATTCATGACCACTTGCGCCCGTTCTTGTCTTAACTGGATTTCATAACGATTCCAGAAATCAATACTTTTGTCTAAATCAACACCCTGAGAATTTACGAGTTGTGCGAGTTTATCATAAAAACGAAATTCAACGTCACCTTTACCGATATACAAAGTTTGTCCTGAAATTTCAGATTTATGTTGCATATCTCCGTTTTCAATGTATCTCCATGAACGAGTGCCAGCACTGCTTCTGAAATGTTTTTGTCGCATTTTACGATGTAATGTGTTAATATTTAAACAATTCACATAATCGTCAATGGCTACGTCTAAACGTGTTATGTGATGAATTGTGAAAGCTGATTTGATTAGATTAAAGAAATCAATCCAAGTTAGACCTTTCCAATTATTCTCTAAAAACCGACAGCCCTGTCCTTTCACGTCCAAGTGTGTCAGGGCTTTTTTTGTGCCTTGCGGATTGTCATTTCTAATCATAACCGTTATAAAGTTCTCGAATTTATACATATATTCATATTCGTTAGAATCAGCAAGTTTTTTACATTCGAAATCGTCAACAGACAGGTGAAGCATATCGCATAAACCATTCGAAAAAATATTTCCCTTAAAAGTCACAGAAAACCAGTCAACGCAAGCCTCAAGAGGGTTCCTAGATGTAGAGTGTAGGGGGGTGTTACTAGACCCCCCACTTGCGAAAATTTCCTCGTAATTTTTCATTTTGTCCGCCCTTCCTATCTCCGTTTTAGTCGTCAAGCGCAACCGCTTTGACGAGGCAACAGCCCGACAAATTCGGAAGTCCCTTCCCAATTCGCCTGACCGTTGATTATTCATATAAATCGACAGCAATTATTTTCGTTTCTGCTCGTTTGTTTTTTCCTCGGTGAAAAAGGTCAACAGTCAAAACTAACTTTGCATTTTTCTTCAGTTCGGGCAGTTCGATTTTATGATTAAGAATGAAGCTCAATTTCATACTTGTTTTAGGTAGCCTAACGTGCAATATGCGGCCTTGTCTACCTTCCGAGTATCCACGTTCATTTCTCAACGCCTCATAGCTGTAAAGCCGTTCAAAATACACGAAATCATAAGGCGTAATCATGAATCTATCAACAACAAAACTTCATTATCGTCAATGAGTTTGCGTACTTTCACAGCTTCCTCAAAACGTTCCTCAATCGGCTGTTCCTGATGCCGAGATAAGTTGTCAATCACCGCATAGGAATCATACAACTCTCTCATATCGTCCGTTTGAATATAGTTATATTTTGACTTGACAGGTAGCTTCGAATCTTTATTCGCATTCGCTATATAATACTCATATTCGACAGGGTCATACCATTTCTGAAAGACCCAGCGCCCCAGCAATGTACGACATTGAACGACCTCAAAAGTCTGTTCCCTGATAGGCTTAGCAACTCTAGTGAATACCTGACTTGTCGCCAATATTTTAATTGCCTGTTTTCTCTGCTGGGTAATTGTTCGCAGTATCGTTACTGGAAATGTACGCACTGTATTGTCAAAATCATTTTGAATCTCGTCCCAGCCAATCACAAGACCGTTATACCCCTGTTCCCTGACCAGCTTCGGCAAGTCAACTAAATCGTCCAGCGTGCTTAAACTCATATCTTCGTATCGATAACCGAAGTTCGTCGCTATGAATATGTCTTTATATTGCGCTCTATAACGTTCGAGCTGCTCGACCATACTAGACGTTTTCCCGCTACCTTGACAGCCTGAGTACAAACGTAAGCCGTATTCCTGAAACGGTTTAATGCCTGCACGCATTAACTTGATTCGTTTAGCAGAATCGACAGCTTTATATTTTATGAATTGAAATATTTTCAAGGTCAATTTCTCCTTTCCTAAATTTTCTTATTCGTTAAAAATTCATTGTGAGTAAAGGATTCGCGAGCGAATCTCTTTACTTCACAAATGGAATTTTTCGAACGACAGCAAAGAAAATATTTTTGATTAACGTGAAGTTGTCTCTTAGAATATATAAGCCCAATATCGATAAAATTAATGAAACACTGACCGCATTATCTAAGAAAGCGAACAGGTCACGAAGCGGGTTCAACATGCCCATATCTATGCCAAAATCAAACGTAGGAATTAAAGAGATAACAATATCAACTAAACCAAAAATCAGCTTAAAAACTAATTCTAAAAGCATTATTCAACCACCGCGTTTCTTTCATGTATCCAGCGATACATGTCAATTAAAAACCATAATAATATCCCACCGTTGGCGAATGGCTTCACAACTGCAAGGAATTTATTCAAGTGGCTCATTGGCAATTTAACTGTCCCTATCGCAATCGTGTTACCAGCAAGCTGACTAGAGCCGAAATCGACGTCTAAGTCTTCAAATGACTTTTGAGAGCCTGAGAAAAGATTTTTAATACTTGAAACTGAATCAAAAATGAAACTGAATTTCAGTTGAATCTTATCAGAAACACCCGTCCACTCATGGTCAAGGAAATCAAGATTTTCGGGAACTATTAGAGCTATGATTTTATCTAATAAATTGTTTAGAAAATCAAGAATATCCTTAAGCGAAGAGCCTAATGTCCCTATCAATTCTTTAAGAAAATCCCAAATGTTTGAACCAGCTTCGTTTACGATATTTCCAAAGCTCAATTTTGATAACAATGCTTCTAGTCTGTCAAAATCAAATGTTTTATTCATGAGCTTTACGAGATACTGAAGAATTAGATCCAGACGACCTTTTAGCAAATCGACCAGCTTAGTTAGTGTTTCAGCGTAATCGATTAAAACATTTATTCCCCGCATAGTTGAAATTAACGCTTGAAAAATATCCAACAACATATCTAAACTTTCGCCGAATCCTTCAACAATTGAGTACCTAATGCCGTACAACAACGTATCAAGAAATTCTGAAAAAATTCCAGTTCCCTTTCCGTCCTCAGCAGAAAAGTAATCATTTATAATAGCTCTTATGTCATTGACTGTGTAAATCCTCAGCGACTTCAACAAATCTTTTAAGCCTTCAAACTGTCCTTTAAGGAGTTTCATAAATACCCCGTCCTCCTCAAAATACATTTTGAACTTGTCAATAGAATCCTTAACAGCGAGCAAAGCAGCAATAATACCAACGTCAGACCAACTTGTTCCACCGTTTGTCTTAATCGCGTCTATTTGACTTTGAAGGTCGCTATCTTTAGCGGATGAGATAACACCCAACGCATTAATATTGTTCTGCAAATTCGTTACAGAGCTGTGAATAAAAGAATCAATATTATCCATTCGTTGACTATTCGCACTAATGTTCTTTTGTAAATTCGTTACGGAGCTATGCATATAACTATCCATATTTTCGATTCTTTCACTGTTTGCGCTAATATTTTTCTGCAAGTTCGTTACAGAGCTATGCATGAAACTGTCCATATTATCCATTCGCTCGGAGGTCTTCGTATTTAAGGCATTAATATTATTCTGCAAACTCGTTACAGAGCTATGCATAAATTTATCCATATTATCCATACGTTCCGAGGTCTTCGTATTCAATGCATTAATGTTATTCTGTAAACTAGTTACAGAGCTATGCATGAATGTATCCATGTTTCCAATCCGTGTACTATTTGCGTTAATATTGTTCTGCAAGTTCTTAACCGCTGTTTGCCAGCCAGCGTCTATATTATCCATTCGACTAGTTACTTTCGTATTCAACGCATTAATATTATTCTGTAAACTCGTTACGGAGCTGTGTAAATAACTATCAATATTATTCATTCGGCTAGTCGCTTTTGAATTCACGTTATTAATATTTGTCTGTAAATTTTTTACTGCATTATTCCAGCCAGCGTCTATATTATTCATTCGACTAGTCGTCGAGTTTTTCACGTCGTCTATTCTCGCATTTGTCGCAAAGATACTATTTTTTGTCGCCCTCAACAGCAAATCAAAATTAATACTTTCAGCGTTTGGCATGTGCCAAGCATAGATGTTCCAACCGTCAAACGCGCCGTTGATATACGCAACGTTCGCAGGTCCTCCACGTGTCGTCGAAAAGAACGCATTCGTCCACGTTGCTCGTGCCAAGGCTACTCTAGAACGAATTGAAGGGGATTCCAAAGACGAGCCGTCCTCACTCGTTGCGAGCTCGTCAGCACCTTGAAAAAGCGCAGAATCGGCTAACCAAGGCGGACTTATCGGGACGACTTCGGGAGCATATTCTTGATTTTCTTCATATTCGGCAACGGGTTCTTGCCCTTGAATACCCAAATCAGGAGTATCCAGCATATTTTCAGGGAGACCGCTATCAGCGTTATATAAATCACTACCCACATCATTTCCAGACCGTAAATCGTCAGCAGAGACAGTAACGGCAGAAATGAAAACGCAATGACAGACAGTAACAAGAATAAAAAAACTATACCTATCCACTTACCTATTTTTTTTAGATCAATCATGTTTTTTTCTCCTTTCATAAAATAGAAAAGGGCTAGGCTTTCGCCTAGCCTCAAATGAGTACATTAACCTTTAATCGCAGATTTACCGAAGCGCTTAGCGATTTTAGGAGCCGCAAAAAGGGCTGCAATAACCAAACCAGCAGTAATGATAACAATTGCATTATCCGTAAAGATTGAAGAAGCAAAGTCAACAACCCATTGTACAGGCTCAGACAAATCAACTTTCGGAGCAGTTGGCATAGTAATAGCACCAATTAAACCAAACATACGCTTAACCTCCTTTTAATATAAAATTATTGAAATTACTTTACTGGCAATATAAGAACCGAGCTTATAAAGGGCATAACCTGAAACAGCAACTAGCCCAATTACCAGTAAAGAAGATAGCAACCAATCTTGATTGACATTTGTTTGTGCTTGTTCTTCCTGATACGCTATTAAGGTCTCGAGATTTTCATTGAGTTTATTCAATGATTCGTCAGAAGCTGAACTGTCCGCACTTTCTATTTTGCTTAGAGCTTCTAACACAGAAGCACGAAACGACTGTTCTTGTTCTTTCTCCGTTACCTTCTCCGTATTAGATATTTCAGACTGTTTAGAATCCTCAGTAGCTTGTGTAGTACGTTCAGAACTTTCACGTTGAAGCTCCTTTTCGTATAATTCTTTGAGTGCCTTCAAATCGTTTTCGAGTGCCTGGAGGTCTTCTTTTTTCAGTTCGCTCATAACTAAGCACTCATAGCACTAAGGCAAGTAAACGACATATTATAACCACGTTTTTCGCACTTAAGTTCGACCGTGCAAGGGTCTTCTACTTTCACAGTAGCAACAAATGAGTCGTCACAGAAAAATTCTAAAATCTGATAAGAAACTGGGTCAGCAAATCTTGCGATTTTATACGGATTCCCTGTTTTACTTGTTTTTTCCTCGACGCCTCGATAAATTAATTTTGATGTATTTTTAAACATAAGCATTCCCCTTTCTTAATTGATATATATATTAAACACTTAAAAGTGTGTAATAGACTGTCAAAAAACTCCCAGAAAACTTTTATGAGAAAGGAACAATATAAAAGCCGATACAATGCTCTTTATTCTGATGAAGCGATACAAGTTTTTTTCTAAATTCAATACATTTTTCAAATGAAAGCCCCTCAATACCAGTCCAGCAATTATCACGCATGCAGAAAACAACATTATACTTTTTCATTTTGTCATATCCTTTCTTGTTAAAAAGTAACGAGTTTGCGTTAACAAGTAAATTATAACACTATTGCGTTATATGTCAACGCTATAAAGCTAACTTTTTTAATCAATATTTGATATAGTTTAATAAGTTAATGAACACGAAAGGAGCGGTTTCCGTGTCAAATACAGAAAAAACAAATGAACATGAATTAATCAAAGATAGAATATATTACTATTTAGAAAAGAAAGACATAACGATAAATCGCTTAGCACAGCTTTCAAATATCAGACAATCTACTTTAAGCTCTATTATAAATAGACAAGGTGTGCCAAGGGTTGACACAATACACCAAATTTGCCGAGGACTAAATATAACAGTTAAAGAGTTTTTTGACTTTCCGCCTTACAATAAAATAGATTTAGATACGAATAGCGAAGAAGAACTAATGAACTATCTAGAAACCGTCAGTGAGGAATTGCGCACTATACAAGAACGTATCAAACAAAAAAAATAAGAGTAGGGTCTTCCCTGCTCTTATTTCAAATGTGCAATGTATATTATGTAAACTAGTAAATTAATGAAATACTGACACTATAGGCTTTATGTGTCACCTACGGTGTCAGCAATCAAAGTTAACCGAAGCTTTCTAGATAATCACGTTCATTAAATGCTTCACGTATCCTGTTTTTTTGATCTAGCTTGTCATTTTCAATAAAATCAAGTTTTCCCTGTTCATTTACTCTAAAGCTCTTTATCATTTGTTTGTGCTGTTTAGTCATTCTTTTTCGCCCGTCCTCAGCAATATTAGTTACGAACTGACTACCAAAACAATCCTCTAAAATTGCCATTGATACCGAGACTTGACTTTCAACCCAGCTTCTAGTGCGATAGACTGATTTTTCCAGCGGTTGCATTGTCAAACGTACGCCTTTAACTTCGCCTAAGAAGTTAGACCAAAAATCACACACTTTCCAGCGACTTTTATTTGAATCACTTTTATTTGGAATTAAGAACGCTAAGTATTCCGCCATAATCGATTTAGCTAGCTCACCTATTTCTAAGTTACCAGCAGCAACCATATTCATGACCACTTGCGCCCGTTCTTGTCTTAACTGGATTTCATAACGATTCCAGAAATCAATACTTTTGTCTAAATCAACACCCTGAGAATTTACGAGTTGTGCGAGTTTATCATAAAAACGAAATTCAACGTCACCTTTACCGATATACAAAGTTTGTCCTGAAATTTCAGATTTATGTTGCATATCTCCGTTTTCAATGTATCTCCATGAACGAGTGCCAGCACTGCTTCTGAAATGTTTTTGTCGCATTTTACGATGTAATGTGTTAATATTTAAACAATTCACATAATCGTCAATGGCTACGTCTAAACGTGTTATGTGATGAATTGTGAAAGCTGATTTGATTAGATTAAAGAAATCAATCCAAGTTAGACCTTTCCAATTATTCTCTAAAAACCGACAGCCCTGTCCTTTCACGTCCAAGTGTGTCAGGGCTTTTTTTGTGCCTTGCGGATTGTCATTTCTAATCATAACCGTTATAAAGTTCTCGAATTTATACATATATTCATATTCGTTAGAATCAGCAAGTTTTTTACATTCGAAATCGTCAACAGACAGGTGAAGCATATCGCATAAACCATTCGAAAAAATATTTCCCTTAAAAGTCACAGAAAACCAGTCAACGCAAGCCTCAAGAGGGTTCCTAGATGTAGAGTGTAGGGGGGTGTTACTAGACCCCCCACTTGCGAAAATTTCCTCGTAATTTTTCATTTTGTCCGCCCTTCCTATCTCCGTTTTAGTCGTCAAGCGCAACCGCTTTGACGAGGCAACAGCCCGACAAATTCGGAAGTCCCTTCCCAATTCGCCTGACCGTTGATTATTCATATAAATCGACAGCAATTATTTTCGTTTCTGCTCGTTTGTTTTTTCCTCGGTGAAAAAGGTCAACAGTCAAAACTAACTTTGCATTTTTCTTCAGTTCGGGCAGTTCGATTTTATGATTAAGAATGAAGCTCAATTTCATACTTGTTTTAGGTAGCCTAACGTGCAATATGCGGCCTTGTCTACCTTCCGAGTATCCACGTTCATTTCTCAACGCCTCATAGCTGTAAAGCCGTTCAAAATACACGAAATCATAAGGCGTAATCATGAATCTATCAACAACAAAACTTCATTATCGTCAATGAGTTTGCGTACTTTCACAGCTTCCTCAAAACGTTCCTCAATCGGCTGTTCCTGATGCCGAGATAAGTTGTCAATCACCGCATAGGAATCATACAACTCTCTCATATCGTCCGTTTGAATATAGTTATATTTTGACTTGACAGGTAGCTTCGAATCTTTATTCGCATTCGCTATATAATACTCATATTCGACAGGGTCATACCATTTCTGAAAGACCCAGCGCCCCAGCAATGTACGACATTGAACGACCTCAAAAGTCTGTTCCCTGATAGGCTTAGCAACTCTAGTGAATACCTGACTTGTCGCCAATATTTTAATTGCCTGTTTTCTCTGCTGGGTAATTGTTCGCAGTATCGTTACTGGAAATGTACGCACTGTATTGTCAAAATCATTTTGAATCTCGTCCCAGCCAATCACAAGACCGTTATACCCCTGTTCCCTGACCAGCTTCGGCAAGTCAACTAAATCGTCCAGCGTGCTTAAACTCATATCTTCGTATCGATAACCGAAGTTCGTCGCTATGAATATGTCTTTATATTGCGCTCTATAACGTTCGAGCTGCTCGACCATACTAGACGTTTTCCCGCTACCTTGACAGCCTGAGTACAAACGTAAGCCGTATTCCTGAAACGGTTTAATGCCTGCACGCATTAACTTGATTCGTTTAGCAGAATCGACAGCTTTATATTTTATGAATTGAAATATTTTCAAGGTCAATTTCTCCTTTCCTAAATTTTCTTATTCGTTAAAAATTCATTGTGAGTAAAGGATTCGCGAGCGAATCTCTTTACTTCACAAATGGAATTTTTCGAACGACAGCAAAGAAAATATTTTTGATTAACGTGAAGTTGTCTCTTAGAATATATAAGCCCAATATCGATAAAATTAATGAAACACTGACCGCATTATCTAAGAAAGCGAACAGGTCACGAAGCGGGTTCAACATGCCCATATCTATGCCAAAATCAAACGTAGGAATTAAAGAGATAACAATATCAACTAAACCAAAAATCAGCTTAAAAACTAATTCTAAAAGCATTATTCAACCACCGCGTTTCTTTCATGTATCCAGCGATACATGTCAATTAAAAACCATAATAATATCCCACCGTTGGCGAATGGCTTCACAACTGCAAGGAATTTATTCAAGTGGCTCATTGGCAATTTAACTGTCCCTATCGCAATCGTGTTACCAGCAAGCTGACTAGAGCCGAAATCGACGTCTAAGTCTTCAAATGACTTTTGAGAGCCTGAGAAAAGATTTTTAATACTTGAAACTGAATCAAAAATGAAACTGAATTTCAGTTGAATCTTATCAGAAACACCCGTCCACTCATGGTCAAGGAAATCAAGATTTTCGGGAACTATTAGAGCTATGATTTTATCTAATAAATTGTTTAGAAAATCAAGAATATCCTTAAGCGAAGAGCCTAATGTCCCTATCAATTCTTTAAGAAAATCCCAAATGTTTGAACCAGCTTCGTTTACGATATTTCCAAAGCTCAATTTTGATAACAATGCTTCTAGTCTGTCAAAATCAAATGTTTTATTCATGAGCTTTACGAGATACTGAAGAATTAGATCCAGACGACCTTTTAGCAAATCGACCAGCTTAGTTAGTGTTTCAGCGTAATCGATTAAAACATTTATTCCCCGCATAGTTGAAATTAACGCTTGAAAAATATCCAACAACATATCTAAACTTTCGCCGAATCCTTCAACAATTGAGTACCTAATGCCGTACAACAACGTATCAAGAAATTCTGAAAAAATTCCAGTTCCCTTTCCGTCCTCAGCAGAAAAGTAATCATTTATAATAGCTCTTATGTCATTGACTGTGTAAATCCTCAGCGACTTCAACAAATCTTTTAAGCCTTCAAACTGTCCTTTAAGGAGTTTCATAAATACCCCGTCCTCCTCAAAATACATTTTGAACTTGTCAATAGAATCCTTAACAGCGAGCAAAGCAGCAATAATACCAACGTCAGACCAACTTGTTCCACCGTTTGTCTTAATCGCGTCTATTTGACTTTGAAGGTCGCTATCTTTAGCGGATGAGATAACACCCAACGCATTAATATTGTTCTGCAAATTCGTTACAGAGCTGTGAATAAAAGAATCAATATTATCCATTCGTTGACTATTCGCACTAATGTTCTTTTGTAAATTCGTTACGGAGCTATGCATATAACTATCCATATTTTCGATTCTTTCACTGTTTGCGCTAATATTTTTCTGCAAGTTCGTTACAGAGCTATGCATGAAACTGTCCATATTATCCATTCGCTCGGAGGTCTTCGTATTTAAGGCATTAATATTATTCTGCAAACTCGTTACAGAGCTATGCATAAATTTATCCATATTATCCATACGTTCCGAGGTCTTCGTATTCAATGCATTAATGTTATTCTGTAAACTAGTTACAGAGCTATGCATGAATGTATCCATGTTTCCAATCCGTGTACTATTTGCGTTAATATTGTTCTGCAAGTTCTTAACCGCTGTTTGCCAGCCAGCGTCTATATTATCCATTCGACTAGTTACTTTCGTATTCAACGCATTAATATTATTCTGTAAACTCGTTACGGAGCTGTGTAAATAACTATCAATATTATTCATTCGGCTAGTCGCTTTTGAATTCACGTTATTAATATTTGTCTGTAAATTTTTTACTGCATTATTCCAGCCAGCGTCTATATTATTCATTCGACTAGTCGTCGAGTTTTTCACGTCGTCTATTCTCGCATTTGTCGCAAAGATACTATTTTTTGTCGCCCTCAACAGCAAATCAAAATTAATACTTTCAGCGTTTGGCATGTGCCAAGCATAGATGTTCCAACCGTCAAACGCGCCGTTGATATACGCAACGTTCGCAGGTCCTCCACGTGTCGTCGAAAAGAACGCATTCGTCCACGTTGCTCGTGCCAAGGCTACTCTAGAACGAATTGAAGGGGATTCCAAAGACGAGCCGTCCTCACTCGTTGCGAGCTCGTCAGCACCTTGAAAAAGCGCAGAATCGGCTAACCAAGGCGGACTTATCGGGACGACTTCGGGAGCATATTCTTGATTTTCTTCATATTCGGCAACGGGTTCTTGCCCTTGAATACCCAAATCAGGAGTATCCAGCATATTTTCAGGGAGACCGCTATCAGCGTTATATAAATCACTACCCACATCATTTCCAGACCGTAAATCGTCAGCAGAGACAGTAACGGCAGAAATGAAAACGCAATGACAGACAGTAACAAGAATAAAAAAACTATACCTATCCACTTACCTATTTTTTTTAGATCAATCATGTTTTTTTCTCCTTTCATAAAATAGAAAAGGGCTAGGCTTTCGCCTAGCCTCAAATGAGTACATTAACCTTTAATCGCAGATTTACCGAAGCGCTTAGCGATTTTAGGAGCCGCAAAAAGGGCTGCAATAACCAAACCAGCAGTAATGATAACAATTGCATTATCCGTAAAGATTGAAGAAGCAAAGTCAACAACCCATTGTACAGGCTCAGACAAATCAACTTTCGGAGCAGTTGGCATAGTAATAGCACCAATTAAACCAAACATACGCTTAACCTCCTTTTAATATAAAATTATTGAAATTACTTTACTGGCAATATAAGAACCGAGCTTATAAAGGGCATAACCTGAAACAGCAACTAGCCCAATTACCAGTAAAGAAGATAGCAACCAATCTTGATTGACATTTGTTTGTGCTTGTTCTTCCTGATACGCTATTAAGGTCTCGAGATTTTCATTGAGTTTATTCAATGATTCGTCAGAAGCTGAACTGTCCGCACTTTCTATTTTGCTTAGAGCTTCTAACACAGAAGCACGAAACGACTGTTCTTGTTCTTTCTCCGTTACCTTCTCCGTATTAGATATTTCAGACTGTTTAGAATCCTCAGTAGCTTGTGTAGTACGTTCAGAACTTTCACGTTGAAGCTCCTTTTCGTATAATTCTTTGAGTGCCTTCAAATCGTTTTCGAGTGCCTGGAGGTCTTCTTTTTTCAGTTCGCTCATAACTAAGCACTCATAGCACTAAGGCAAGTAAACGACATATTATAACCACGTTTTTCGCACTTAAGTTCGACCGTGCAAGGGTCTTCTACTTTCACAGTAGCAACAAATGAGTCGTCACAGAAAAATTCTAAAATCTGATAAGAAACTGGGTCAGCAAATCTTGCGATTTTATACGGATTCCCTGTTTTACTTGTTTTTTCCTCGACGCCTCGATAAATTAATTTTGATGTATTTTTAAACATAAGCATTCCCCTTTCTTAATTGATATATATATTAAACACTTAAAAGTGTGTAATAGACTGTCAAAAAACTCCCAGAAAACTTTTATGAGAAAGGAACAATATAAAAGCCGATACAATGCTCTTTATTCTGATGAAGCGATACAAGTTTTTTTCTAAATTCAATACATTTTTCAAATGAAAGCCCCTCAATACCAGTCCAGCAATTATCACGCATGCAGAAAACAACATTATACTTTTTCATTTTGTCATATCCTTTCTTGTTAAAAAGTAACGAGTTTGCGTTAACAAGTAAATTATAACACTATTGCGTTATATGTCAACGCTATAAAGCTAACTTTTTTAATCAATATTTGATATAGTTTAATAAGTTAATGAACACGAAAGGAGCGGTTTCCGTGTCAAATACAGAAAAAACAAATGAACATGAATTAATCAAAGATAGAATATATTACTATTTAGAAAAGAAAGACATAACGATAAATCGCTTAGCACAGCTTTCAAATATCAGACAATCTACTTTAAGCTCTATTATAAATAGACAAGGTGTGCCAAGGGTTGACACAATACACCAAATTTGCCGAGGACTAAATATAACAGTTAAAGAGTTTTTTGACTTTCCGCCTTACAATAAAATAGATTTAGATACGAATAGCGAAGAAGAACTAATGAACTATCTAGAAACCGTCAGTGAGGAATTGCGCACTATACAAGAACGTATCAAACAAAAAAAATAAGAGTAGGGTCTTCCCTGCTCTTATTTCAAATGTGCAATGTATATTATGTAAACTAGATAAAATATAATTAACGAATAATTCAAAACACAACCTCTCACTCTCTCCAAATTTTTAATTCAATCAAAATAAGCAGCACATATAAAGAAAGCTTCTTGTATGTGCTGCTCTACTTATGAATAAAAAACGATATTTTGTTTAAAGGTTGCTAATCAAGAAAAGAAAAATTTAAATCAATAATCATTCTTTCTAATAGCGTCTCTATTTCCACATGAATTTTATTTGTATATGTCTCTAACTCATCAAATGGATTATAGTTAAACCTATGGTTTTCTAAATAGAGCCATATTTCATCTTAATTCTTTTTGAGAACTAACTTTTTTGACAGTTTAATGTTGAACGGGTTTATTCAATGTTTGACATAAGCATCAAAAGATAACTTCTTTTTGTAAATTTTTGATATATCAGATATCTTTAACTCTCTTAGGTTATTTATACTAATTTTCTCATTTATATCTCCCAAAATATTATATGGTTTTACTTTTTCTATGTCATCATTTTTTGCTAGTAATTCAAAAAGCTTATCTCCAAAATCATTTTGAATGTTAACCACTTCTAAATTAGTACGAGCACCGTTCCGCACTTTATCATGTAAACTATTCAATTCTTCTTCCAACCCTTGATTCTTAAACGTTAATAAGTCAACCAATTTATTATTAATCTGAGGTTGAAAGCTAGATTCTTTGGCAATCAAGGTATTCCTAACAATACGTTTATTATGTTGCTCTTTGCCTAATTTATAGTGAAAATAATTCAAACAAGGATCATCTAATACTTGTGGAAGATTGTTTTTATCGAATTCTTGTCTTTCATCTACTATAAATACTAAATCACAGTAAAAATAATTTCCAACATAGGTTCCTTTTATGTTCTTGGGTCTTGGTTCAGGAATCACATAAAAAATAATGTCATTTGTATTTGCTTTCATCAAATGACTTTCTTTACAATTTGTAGCCCTGAATCGTTTGCTCCAAATATAAGGACACCAATTGCTTTTTTCATCTAGTTTATCTGAAACAATTGTTTTTTCATCAAAAACGTAAGCCTCTCTTTGACTTGCTTTATGAAAAAAAATCCAATAATTCATCATATTTCCTCCATATATTTATCAATATTATCCTTTTGAGAAATTCCAAATTTAAATTTTTTAGACCAAACCTTTACTTTTATAATAGTTGTACTTCATAACTCCTTGTTCCACTGTTATGATTGGCGATAAATCGACTGTAATCGTATCAAAATTAATCAATTTTGCTAAAAATGCTTTATGACTCCCTCCTGAAGTTATGTAATATTTATCTGAGTTTATATCATAACTAGCAATAGGAGTTTCTGTAGCTGGGTTTTTAAGTAGTTTAACGAAACTTTCGGAATCGTTTATATATAGATTAACTAACTTATCGAGTTTCTCTTCCACTTTCAGTGTCGGAGTAGTCTTTCCATCAAGGAAATCCAGAAAAATATCCCCCCAATTATTGTAGCCTTTAAACCTATTGATCCCCACTATTCTCTTTACAGGTATTTCCTTTCTCTCTACATCAAAAACATCAGTTGTATATTTTCTGACCTCCATAACTTCAACAGGTATTGTCATTAATTCATCCACTGAAAGCGAATTGAAATCCCCAAGCATTTGTTTCAAACGAATAACACGCTGTTCATTTTCTATAATTAGAGCTTCCCATGCTTTAAAAGAGGTTTGTTTCTGTTTTCCGTCTAAAAAAGGAGCTCTCTTTAGTTTAATATCATTTTCCAGATTTCTTTTAAACCTTTTTTTATTCAGTAGCCTAACAATATAATTGCGATATTCATAACTAATAATATCGTCGATTACCTTACTTTTATCCCCCAAAAATAGTCATCCTGGTATTTCCAAGCTTTCAATTTTCCCCCTCATTTCTTATAATGTTAATCTTCTTACCTAATACTTTGATTTCTGAACATGCAATCAATTTCTTTGAAACTCATTCCTCCACAGGTTCATTGTGCATTTCTAATCTAATTCATCAGCAGCTTCTTCCAACACTATCTGAGTTTCACTTAAACGGTTCCAGCTACTAATCGTTTTTGAGAACTAAATACCGGCTTTCTATAAATTATCAGCCAAGTCAGTTTTATTATATAAAACATCTTCTCGAAGAATGCGACACATTTTTTCTGGTTCTTCAAAACAGGGGCTATGTGCCGAATTTTCAAAAGTATAAAATCCAACAACTGGAGCTTTAATGTTCTTTACAAACTGCTTCGACAGACTGTAAGAAACTTGATAATCAAACTGACCATGTAGCACATAAATTGGAACTTCTAATCTAGGTACTTCCTTTTCAAGATTCTTTTGTAGTATTATATCCCACAGGCAGTTCAATGCGAAAGAATTTCCCTTCATGAAACGAACTTTGTCCATTAATTTATAGCCTTTAAAACGAATAAGTATCCCTCCGATAGACATCACAGATCTACATTGTCGCATCAGTCCTATACCTAGTTTCATCATTGCAGCATTTCTAACAGATAAATAAGCAATCTCCACTTTAGCCCCTTGATTGATTGGTACTTTCTCAAGCTTCTTTATCATTTTTTTATCACCTCTAGTACGGAATTCATTTAACATATACTTATAGGCCAACCTTTCTGACTCTATTTGTTGATTCATTTGGCCTATCCCAATGTATGCCTGAAAAAGTTCAGGACTTTTTTGAACAGTTAATATTCCAAGTAAGGTTCCCCAAGAATGTCCCATAATGAAGATTTTCTCTTTAGAAAATCTTTCACGCAAGTAGCTGACCACAAAAAGTGTATCAGCTATCATTTGATTAATCGTCATTGTCTCTCTACTAACATTCTTTCGGTACGAAATACCACTACCTCGCTGTTCCCACCAACAGACCGTAAACAAATCTTCTAAGCCGGTAGGATATTCTTGAGTAAACATTATTTCAGGGGAACCAGGGCCACCATGTAAAAACAGTAATACTGGATTTCCAATATTTTTACTCTGTATAAACATCCCTTGTTTATTCCCATTTACTTCTATGAATATTTTTTCATTCAATTGTTTCACTCTTTTTGTCCTCATTTCTAACTTTTTTTTGACTCTCTTACCTGAATCATCAATTTCTATCGTTTTTGAGAATCCCAATTATTTTCTAAAGCCACTTTTATTGCTTCATTTTCTTACCTAAAATTTTAGATATATTGTTTGAGTGTTTCATAATCAACAGGCTCATTTGTAAAGTCAACATCCAAATGTTCTACATGTTCTTTTCCAGCCAGCGAGAGTAGCGGAACAAATCCATAGTCAGTTGAATTTGAAGACAGCTTTACTTCAACATCGCCAAGTTGAGAAACAAAAGGTGTATATTCTTCTTCTAATATCTATATCCCGCCGTTACGCTTTTACTTTAGCGTTGTTTTGGGCGGGGGGTTCTGGTACAATGTTAATAATTTATTGGTTCGACTATTGCCGATAAGGTGAAGCGATTACATAGGATTATTTCGGAGGATAAAACATGAATTCAACAGTTACTTTCTATATTACTCGACATGGGGAAACATTACTTAACTATTTACATAAAGCACAAGGTTGGGCAGATTCCCCATTAACTGAAAGAGGAATCCAAACAGCCTCACAACTAGGACTGCAACTGAAAAATGTCCAATTTTCGGCTGCATTTTCCAGTGATACATCCAGAGCTTTACAGACTGGAAAAAACATATTAACTGCACAGGGGCAAAATGAACTGCAAGTTATTACTGATGAAAGGCTCCGTGAGTGGTGTTTGGGCTGCTGGGAAGCAGAAAATAATGATAAATTTATTTCCAGTATGATGAATGAATTACAGATACAAAATGATTTTGCAGAACTTAATTTCCGTCTGCCGGAAGTTCATGAGATTATTTATAAATCCGACACAACAGGTATGGTTGAACCGTTTCATATGATTACGGATAGATTGGAAAGTTTTCTCAAAGATACAGCTGATAATTTTATTCACTTGAATAATCCAAACGTCCTGATTGTTACTCACGCTTTTACTATTAAAACATTGTTGTATTTGTTTTCAAAAGAAATGTTGCGAAAAAGACCTAAAATCAAAAATGTCGATATTATTACTATTAAGTGGGATGGCAAAAATTTTTCTATCCTTACATAATAAGCATGATACACCTACTGCTAAGGAACACTATATACAAAAAATCTTTTCTAAATACTCATCTGGATATTTATTTATATACTCGCAGTGTCCATAACCATTAAAAAACTGGATATCTACATTTCCAGTTTTTTAATGGTACGGTTACTAAATCATGCGTTTTTTTACTTCCAAATAGAAAAGGTAATTTCCTACTTCCCTCTAACAATCGTTTTGTGAAAGACGGACTTTGCTTAAATTCGAAAAATCCAAATGATACCATCACAAGTCTTTAGCTTTCATCAAGTCAATTCTCTTTTGATTTTCTTTTTTAGAATTCAGATATCCTTTATACCACACACCAATAAATGCTATCGGAGCAACTAATACTGCTAACGAAAAATTAGTTGAATCAGCAAGATACATCCAACCAGATACTACTAGGAAAAGAATAGGTAAAAAAGAACCCACTATCTTTTTCTGATGTAAACCTAGTTGATATTGAACGGCAATCAATAAAAAAATAATAACAAAAACAACTAAAGTTCTCACACATTTTCCTCCTTGCTTTGCTTCTCATATTTTTCAATAATTATTTTTGCGATATTAAGGTCAATCTTTTCATCTACAGCTAATTCCTTAATAAAAGATCTGAATGGTTGCTCATCTCTCTTATCATTGATTTGAATTTTTTGGATCAGCCTATCTAACCTTAAACGAACGGTAGGGTATGATACATCATAGAATTTTGCTACCTCTTTGATATTGCCCGATTTTAAAATAAAGTTTTTCACAAATTCTGCATCTTCACTTTCTAAAGACGAGAACCAATTAGGTACATCTTCAATATTTATAATAATCACCTCAACAATGTATTTAATAATATTAATTATATCTTTAATATTATTAAAGTCAACAATAAAAAAGCCTTCTTAATTAGAGACAACCTTCCTACTTTTATTTAAAAAATAGACAACACCTCCGATTATTGTCATTTACCGTAGAAGCTATACTAAAATCAGATTCTTCATCAATACCAATGATAATGTATGCATCTCTGTCCTCTAGATTATTTGCCATGCACATAATATCATGTAGTAATGCCCCTTTATCATCATGCCATTTTTTTGAAATCCCAGTATGGCCCCTCTACTTTGGAATCTATTAAGTTCAAGATCTCGTGTTCAAACTTTTTAATAGTTTCCCCCTCCTCTTTTTAGTAACAACGATTTAGCTGGTTTACCTACTTTCTATTTTCAAAATCATGGCACTAAATCAGCTAATTACTGTCTATAATTCAAATAACTTCATTTTGATTGGTTCCAACTACTGATCCTTTTTGAGAACTAATTTTTCTAAAATTCTAGGTGTAAAGTTTTCATCTTGAACAATTGTATTTGCTGCCAAGCCAGAAACTAATGCTGAAACCAGGATTACCATTGCTGCCTTCATCATAATCAAAAACTTCACTATAATGTCAGTCTTTTTCTGATTGTAAGCTACCTGATAACTTATTTATTCTAAGAATATATTCTTTCTCACTAACTAGCATAGCAAAGAAATCTTCTAACCTTCCTGCTTTCTCAATCTCAGTAAAAAAAGATTCATGGTCAGTACTATATACAACAGGGTTTTTCATATCTTTATCAGCACAACATACAAAATAAAAATTTGGAAAGCTGTCTGTCTCACCAATTATTATAAATTCAAGAAATTCTTCATTAATAACCTTTCTTATCACGTTCTTGTCAAGATCACCAAATTCTCTATGGTCCTCTGTTCCATGTTTAAATGGCGTAAATAATTTTGTCTGATATTGTATACGAGGATATGGAATATCTGAATATGAAATATTTTTTCCTTCCTTTAATTTCTTATAAATGTCATCCTGTAAATAATATTCAAAATCACCAAAAAGATAAGATTCAGAAAAAACAATGTTCTCCAAATTGCTTATCATAGACTTATTATCAAAGTGACATTTTCCGCCTAATTCAATAACTCTTGCTTCAATATTCTCTTGTACATTTTTTATCAATTTTACTCTTCCTCTCAAATTTTCGTAAATACTAATATATGATATGAAGTTGTTTGTTGCTGTTCTGCTGTTTTTGGGTTTTAAACTTAACAGATATTTTGATCACAAAAGCCTCTCTTCCGTTTGAACTATTTGAATAGATCCTTTTTGAGAACTACCATCTCGTACTCAACGTAGCGTATATAGCCCATGCAATCACTACTACTAACCCAATGATAACCGGGCTGAAAATTAACATAACCATACCTATAATCATTTTACCAATTGGCAAATCTTCTTTCTTCTTATTATCTTTCACTCTTTACCTCTTTCAATCCTTTATACATTGATCCATTAGTATTTGACCTTAAGCAGCTACATAAACCTTTATCAGTTTGCATCCGTATATCTGCATTCCTAACTCCGACCAATTTTCCTTTATTAATCTCAGTTTTGAATACTCTTCTTGCTTAATATCCTTTTCACCACTAGTTCTTTCCACTCTATTATAACAATTGATAACAGAATTGAAACTAACAAAATGATTATCAATCCTAGTGTTAATATTATTAGACTATAGGCAAGTACTACACCGATTGTTACTTCCCATATGTTTAATCCCATAATCATACCTCCCTTCTGCTTTTTTATTTGTTAACTCAATTGCTTCAGAATCATTCATTTGGAAATCTTCTTTCTAATCCTTTTTGATAGTTCATTCAAATTCACGTTCACTGATTTCTGTACATCTACCTGCTCTTACGGCTGCCTTCCCGCCGACTGATTCCGTTATCCAACAAATCTATGGCAACAACAAATCTTTCCACATCCAAGCATCATATTCATCTACAAATGGTTCATATAGATATCCCTCTGGAATGTCATCTTTATACCTTCTAAAAAATTCTGTGTAAACATCAAAAACTCCTTTTCCATTTTTTTCATATTTCACCATAATCTCTTCTAGAGTTACCGCTGTTCGCATCTTTTCTGGAAGGAATGCTTCATACATAATAGAGATTCGCTTATATTTCTCTCTTTCAAGATCCAATTTCACATATTCTATTGAAAATTTAGCTATCATGGAGACTAATATTAAAAATATCATAAGTCCAATCCACTTTTTTTGTGTTTAATAAAAGCATTTTTCATGTTTAATCTACTCACTAATTTCATCTTCTTTCCTTTTTCCTCTTCACATTCATTCGTTATCTTTTTTGAGAACTGCACCAATAAGCTCCATTTTATTTTGTTCCGATATTTTTTCTAGCCCAGCGAGAAAGCCCCAATCAGCAACTGGTCGCTTACTTCCCCTCATGTTAAATAGAACCCGAGATCCAACCTTAAGTTCCGGATAGTAATAACTATCATTTGATAATACACCTCGATACATACCCTCTAAGACATCACTATCATGTTTCTCTTTAGTATCTTTTGTTACCAATACCCAGCAACCTTCTCCATTCCCATTAAAATAGTCTTCTTTGGAAAACGGAAAATTTACTTTTATATATTCTGTGTACTCTGTATTATCCACTAAAGTTCCTTCTTTCTGATCCTTTTTGAGAGGATACTTTACAGACATCAGTTGTTTACTTTCACTTTCAGAAATACTAAGTGTTCTTGTTATAGCATTACCATACTCATTTCCAATCCATCCGTACCAACCACTCTCCCCATCTTCTTTTTCCACTGGAATACAAAACATGCTCGACGAATATCCTATATCTAAAACTAAATAAAGAGCTGTCATTGTTTCAAATAGATAGTACAAATTCCCAAAAATAGGAATAGAATCAATAAAATCATGTCTTAAATTTTGATATGCGTTGTTCCAACCATAATTCATTTTTAAATTTCCATTCACAGCCACGTTAATATTACATTTTTCTTCATTTTTTCTAAATGGTATAAAAATCCTGTTGTCAAACTGATACAAATTCCAGTGAATATATATTGCTTTATCTTTTAGTTTCAATTTGGAAATCACTTTGGGATTATCGTAGTGTGTTGGTTTTTCCCCAGTTTTTTTCTCATAAAAATACTTTAAAGCAGATTCTAGCAAACCAGCAGCCCTTACAACTAAATCAGCAATTCTAGGAGAATAGACTTTCTTCTGTTTCTCACTTAGTGTAATTGAATAGGCTAATTCCCTTATTTCATTTTCTAAAGATATGTAAATTTGCTTGTACTCTTCCATGCGGTCCTCCTACTAATCATTTTTGAAATTACTATAAAAAGACTTCTAGTTCTGACTGTAAAAGTTTGTTCTCTTCCTCTAGTTCCTCAATTTCACTTTTAAAAAGAAGTTGATTGACTTTGTTCAGCCTTTTTTATTCTGTTCTTGTTACGTCTTATTCTTAAATAAATGTTATCATTTTTCGCTAAAAATAATTGTCTAATCTGTCTGCCTTCTATCCACTTTTTTATCATTTAAGGTCTCTCCACTTTCTATCCTTTTTGAGACACCTCATCCACTGATCTATCTACATGCTTTAAACCTCTGTTGTTAATTCAATATGGTTTCCTTCGCTGTCAACAAACTCCACTACCCAGTTATTTCCTATTTTAGTTAAAGGAAAACACAAGTCTAAATCTTTAATTTTGTTTTCTAATGTTTGAAGGTTCTCCACTTCAATACTTGGTAAACAATTACTGCCAAAGATATGCTTCTCATTCATTTTCTTATATGCAAATAAGCCTAATCGAAATCCATCTATCTCAAATACACTATAAATATCAGCACAAACAAGTACCTTTTTCTCGAAAAATTTTTCATAAAAATCACAAGAATCCATTCAGTTCTGCTATATGTTTTTCTCTATTAATATCAGCTCAAAAATGAGCTGTTACAAGTGTATTATAATCTACCTGCGTAATTGTATGCAGCGGCTCATTGAGCTGTCAGCTCTGGAGTAATTCCCTCCATAATGCTTACAGATAAACGCAGATACTAGCCCACAATGATTGGAAGCATCTATCGTCCGCATTGGTTCCTTCAGCGACTTATCTCTCACTTCTCCATCTTTTCTTTCAGAATGATACTGAATCAAGTAGGGTGCTACAATTGAAAAATGATTACTTTGAAAAGTGATTGTATGATTTTAGAAATAATCATTGGTCAATTACCTAAAAAAACTTCAGGATCACATTGATTCCTGAAGCTTTACTATTATTCATATTTTTAGTCTGTTTACCTGGTTGATCTCCGTCTGCAAAAGCCGACCAGTTTCCCCTAAAAACAAATTGATTATTCAACAGCTATAATATCGTCTGAATCCAAGTTGGTGTGAGAAAATGTCGGACTCCACTCAGTATAACTGAAGTCAAGGTAATGTTCTTTTGGATCAAACCATAAGCCACCATCCATACTTCCATTGCCACCACTTAAATCAAAATACTGTTCTTGTTTGTACAAACTATAGTTCCCTGTATAGTTATCCACGTAATGATTAACCGTTAGTGTTGTAGGTTCATATTTATTATGTTCATCTACAAAATTACTGAATGCTACATCTGCCTTGTAATAATAATTTATTACTTTTATTTCTGGATTATCCTGTAAATATATTATATCCTCTGAATCCAAATTAGTGTGAGAAAATGTCGGACTCCACTCAGTATAACCGAAGTCAAGGTAATGTTCTTTTGGATCAAACCATAAGCCACCATCCATACTTCCATTGCCACCACTTAAATCAAAATATTGTTCTTGTTTGTACAAATTATATTTCCCTGTATAGTTATCCACGTAATGATTAACCGTTAGTGTTGTAGGTTCATCTACAAAATTATTGAATGCTACATCTGCCTTGTAATAATAATTTACATTTTCACTTTTGATAGAGTTTTTTTTGTCTGCAGCTTGCACATTGCTACGTAAGCCAATTCCTCCAATCACGATCATTGCACTAAACAATACTCCAACAAACAATCTTTTTTTCATAATACTTCCCTCCAATTATTTATAACAATTTAATTTTAACAAAATATATGATAACTGACAAGTTAGTTTTTCGCTACCTTCCTATTGCTTAACTAAGCACCAACTCATTGATACAGTCCTTTAATTCTTGTTATCTCACTTTGTTTACTGTATCCGAATTATCAGCAACAAAATCATTTTTTAAAAGATACATTTATTTAGACTTCCTTCAACTATCATTTTTGGGAAAATCATTCCTTCTCGGATACACTATCACATTCCCAATCTAATTCAGCTACTTCAGCAGCTTCATCTAATGCTATTTCCATTGCCTCGTCTTCATCTTCAGCTTTAACTACAATCGTCTTCCTACAATTTAAAACTACTGAATACTCTTTTGGCATTACTCCACCACTTTCTGATCCTTTTTGAGAAGCTATTTTCAATTCCACTGATACTATGCTTCGCCTCAGATCTTCTTATCGCATAGAATAAATAACAAATAATATGTCTTACTTATTCAGATTTTTGGAGCGAATTTTAGTATTCAATATATTAAACATAGAATCAATCCATGAGTTTTGTTTTTCTAAATAATTTTCAAGTCCGGAAAGAGTGACCACATCGACAAGATATTGTTTCGATTGATAGTTTGGAGAAGCGTAATTGAAGCTATAAACGATATGCTCAGTTTCATCAATGGTTATCTCACCATCATCTTCTAAATGAGACTCGAATAGACGTGAATCTACAACGATCAAAGGAGAATAAAATATGATATCAAAAGAATTTTCGCTGGCCGCTTCTTTGTGGTCTGAATCACTTCTATGAACCTCTATACATGACTTTACAGATGATAAAAGAGAATCAAAAATTTGTGGACTCCCTTTCGTGAAAGGAATAAATTCACTGCGTCCTAGACGTTTAAAAGAACTCGACGGGTGTTCCTTCATTATATCCTCATAGGAAAGAAGCTCTCTATTAATATTATGCTTATGATTTAATAACCCATATCCACCAGTATCAAAACGTTTTTTATTTGATGTGAAAATGACCCAAGGCTTCTCACTCTTTTTTATTTCTACGGATAACTTTGACCAAACAGTTATTTTATCTGAATTTTTACTACTCTTACTCTTATGGGCTTCTAGATCAATTTCTCTTCCTTTATTTTCGTCTTGGTCAATATAATAAGAATTTTCTGTTGTTTGCCAATATTTTGATTGAAATTTTTTGTTTGTTCTTAGTTCAGTTGGATATCCAGATTTTTCAATTTCTTCTTTGATTTTTTTTAATAATTCATTCTTCACGAATACACCTCAATTTTAATCATATTTTTTAGTAAGAAATCATTATTCTGAGTTTCTAATAACAGTTGATCATCTTTCAGCATTACATTTTGAGTTATGCTTTTTCCGTAGAACCTTTCAAAAACTTCTAGTATATAAACAGATCATGTTGCCGGTCCTGACTACTGATCCTTTTTGAAAATTTATTTCACTACTCAAAATCGTAAACAAATTATAAAACGATTGTTATTGTTTGCTATAATTGAAAAGGGAGGTGATTACATGACAAAGATTAGCCTAACAAAATTGGTTGAAGCTAGCAATGCAAAAGAGTATCAAGAGCGGCTTAAAATCGCTATTGACGAATTACAGTCTTCCGATCTTAAAGTTGAAATTCAGCACTCTATGAGTCGTGCTCAAAAAGGTGTTGGATATATGTATTCGGCAATTGTGATAGGAAGATTGGCTTAAAATTTTATTTTGAAACACTAAAGTAGTAGAGTATGACACCTAATAATTTTTGTTAGGTGCTGTCTCTACTATCCTTTTTGAGACTCCTAGTTATTTTTCGACAAAGGTTACCATTCATTTTTCTGTTATCCTTAAAGAACCCTGCCAACTCTTCATTTTTACGTTCAATAACTTGTGTCTTTTCAGTTTCCATCTTAAGTAAACTTCTTAAATAATCAGCTTCTTCTTTTGTCATATCAATAGTAATCATCGGTACTTCCCCCCTACTGATCTTTTTGATTCTAAATTTAAAAATTAGTGATTTATTTTCTCAAATCTTCCTACTCTCAATTCATAAAGTGACCCACAATCCGGACATTTCATCTTTTTATCTTCAAGCTCCTTTACTGCTCGACCACCACAATCACACTCACAAGAATGAGGGGTTCCTAAATATCCACGATAATAATCTCGCTTGATCGGAACTCCCCAATGATCATACACTTGACGTTCCATTACTGTACCTCCTTATATAAGCTTCTCTCTTGATAACAAAGCTGAAACTTGCTTAGAATCGTCCTCTACTCACTTAATTTTCTCTTTTCGAGGTATCTGTATAGTGTTGCTGAACCAATACCTGTCATTTCTCTTATTTCTCTAAGTGAGTGTTGCTTCATATCATATAGCTTTATTGCTTGTTCTAATTTTTTTCCATCTACCGGCGGACGCCCCCCGACTCTTCCACGTGCCCTCGCACTCTTGAGCCCCTCTTTGGTTCGTTCGACAATCAAGTCTCTTTCAAATTGAGCAAATGCCTGGAACACAGTCAACATTAATCGCCCCTGTGGAGTCGTGGTATCAAAATTTTCTTTGTCGCTGATCAGTTTTACATTTTTAGAAGAAAAGTAATCAACCAGATCGATAAGATCCTTCGTACTTCTCCCCAGCCGGCTCCAACTCTCCACAACAACTGTGTCACCTTCTCGAACTACTTCTTTAAGTTTATTTAGTTCCGGACGGCTTGATTTTGTTCCTGATATTTTTTCGGTCAATATTTCATTGCAGTTATATTTTTCTAAAATGTCCAGCTGTCGATTTAATTCTTGTGACTGTGTACTGACACGTGCATAGCCATATGTGTAATTCATGCCCTCACCTCACAATAATTATACCATAAACGGAAGTTTTTGATACATAGTTTTTAATGTAAGTTTTGAGAAAGGAAAGATAAAAATTTGAAGAATAATTTGTCCTTATCCCTCCTCTCTCAAAAACACTCGTTTTTGGTAAACAAAGAGACTGGGACTATTGAAACTAGCTATTTTAATATCCGAAACTAAGCATATCTAAGGTTAAGATTTCCAATTATTATCATTTTATCAGCATATAAATTACTAATCTGTCTTTACAGTGTAACCGTATCATTCCAACAACTTCCTTTGTTTTGAATACTCAGCATACTTATAAACCTTATTGATTTTTTTGCTCTTTATTTCCATAACTTCTACTTCAGTAAGAGACTTTAAGATATTTTTGTGCTGCAGCTCTTCAATCATTGCAGTTAATTGGTAATACTCAGTTAAAATTTGGTCTTCATTTGTCTCGTCAGGTGTACTAGGCCGATAATCATCAAATCCAAACCGTAGAGCCTTTGATAGTGCCTGCTGTATCTCAGCACATTCCTCCATAGCGACCAAAACTAAATGTTCATTGATATTCACAAGTGCTCTCCCCTTTTTGCTTATCATATAGTCTGTTAAGTATACACTTCTCTTCTTTGCTGTTCAATTTTCTTTAAAAGAAAACAAAAACCTCACTGTTTATGAAGTGGAGCTTTGGCAATTCTTATTCAGCTATTTCAAGTAAATATCACTTACTTTTTTTATGCTTTTTTAACATGAAGGATCAGTAAACATCTGTAATCATAGGGTTTTCTTCTTCTAAAAAAATATTTTTCATCACAAATACTTTGACAATCAAAGTATTTTATTTAATAATAGATATACAGTCTTCAAATGATTGAAGAGACTTAGTTTAACTTTAGCAATTACATGATTGCTGATTAAGGAGCGTACAATTGAATGGGATTTTTAAATGGTAAAAAAATTGTAGTTATGGGTGTTGCGAATAAGCGCAGCATCGCTATGGGCTGTGCCTCAGCAATGATTGATCAAGGAGCAGAAATCATCTATACCTATCAAAATGAGCGGATGAAAAAATCACTAGAGCGCTTAGTTGACGGCTCCGCTCTACTAGTGGAATGCGATGTTTCAAATGACGATAGTCTAGCTGCTGCATTTCAGCTTATTGAAAAAGAAGCTGGAAAAATTGATGGCATTGTCCACTCAGTAGCTTACGCAAATAAAGAAGAGTTATCTGGAAACGTAACAGATATTAGCCGAGACGGTTATGCATTGGCACAGGACATAAGCAGTTACTCGCTGCTTGCAGTTGCTAAGTATGCCTTGCCTGTACTGAATGAAGGCAGCAGCATTGTCAGCTTGTCCTATCTAGGTGCGGTTCGCGCTATTCCTAATTACAATATGATGGGGATCGCTAAAGCAGCCCTGGAATCAGCTATCCGCTATTTAGCTGCTGAACTAGCAACTAAAGGCGTTCGTGTGAACGGGATTTCTGCTGGTGCTATTAAAACTTTGGCAGTGACTGGTGTCAAAGATTACCAAAAACTGATCCAGCTTTCTGATGATCGAACACCTGATAAGGTTGGCGTGACAATTGAAGAGGTGGGAAATACCTGTGCATTTTTAATTAGTCCTCTCTCCAGTGGTATTATTGGAGATATTGTTTATGTCGATAAAGGGGTTCATTTGACTTAAAACAAATTTTTAAATCCCTCTCAGTTGGCAGAAGTTCACTACTCTGCCAACTGAGAGGGATAATTTTTTCTAGTCAATCTTATTCGTTAGACTGGCCGATAGGATTCCAACAACCGGAAAGACTCGTCTTCTGTTTCATACTCATATTTCAAAATCAGGCAGTTTGGAACCCCCTTGTTCATTTCTTCAGTAATATCCTGCCAGACATCGAGAAAATAAACACAAGCGCCCGCATGAGAAACTGCAAGTACCGTTTGATGATCTTCATTTCTCATGATTTCTCGGCAAGTTCTAACCAGACGCTCCTGAACCATTGCCTTGGATTCCCCACCAAATTGAACAAAGAAATTCGCCTTCTCCTTATCCTCTGGGTTAAGCTCCTCACTTTCTCCTTCAAAAACGCCGAAATTCATTTCTTTTAGACCTTTTAATCGTTTATAAGGCATTTGATTTTTTGTAACAATTTCCAGAGTATCACTTGCTCTCTCAGCTGTTGAACTATATGCATGATCAAGTTCAATCGTTTCAAAGAATTTTCCTGCAATTTCAGCTTGTTGAATGCCGAGCTCAGTCAGCGGTGAATCACAAACCCCTTGTATTTTTCTTTTTAAATTAAATAGTGTCTGACCATGACGCATCATGTAAAAGGTCTTTTTCACTATATCCCCTCCCCTATTATTGTTCTTCTCCTATTAATTTTATACTGTCAAGTAAGGTACAGGTCAATGCTTTTTGAGAGATAATCAATATTTATCTGCAGAAAAAAGAGCTGCTTAACAGCTTAATAGAGGAAAAGCAATATTTATCTTTTCCATAGTCTATTAAACCGCTGCAGTCTCTTAATAATTTTATATCATTTACCTAATTCATTTTCATTTCGGCGCTCTTTCATTTCTTTATTTAGTTTTTTATGCGCCTTTTTCGATCCTCTAACTAAATCTCGTTTATATTTTCGTTCTGCAAAGGCTTCAAACAAACTATCCAGATCATAATCCTGAGGATAAAGCTCTGCTGCCGTACTAATTAATGTCAGACGCTTAAGCAGGACATCTTCCATTTCCTTTTCTACATAAACCTTTCCGTAATAGTCATCCACTGGTTCATAGAACAAGCCGATTTTTCCAGTATCGTTATTTCGTACCCGGTCTCCTTTGGAAAAGTTTTGAATTGGAGCAGCTGTTGTCTGTTCCACTGGTTTAGCAGCAAGTTCAAATGTTGTTCTGCCAAAATCATAAGAACGATGGTTTAGATAAGCCTCAGCATTTTTCAATACCAGAGGACTAATATGCATTTTCTCAGCAATCCAGAAGGCGTGGCTTTCTCCCGTTTCCCCTAACAATAATTTATATTTCGGTGTTAATGTTTCAGCATCAAAGGCCATACCCGCAGTCATAAAGTCTTCATGCTGTAAGGCAAATTCTTTTATCTCTCCAAAGTGCGTTGTAGCAATCAGCAAACTGCCTTTTTTATACATCTCTTCCATAAGAGCAATCGCTAATGCCGCACCCTCATTTGGCTCTGTGCCGCTTCCAATCTCATCCAGCAGCACTAAGGTATGCCGATTTGCTTTTCTTAGAATCTCGGATAAATTCTGCATGTGTCCAGAGAACGTACTAAGGGAATTTTCAAGGCTTTGTTGGTCTCCGATATCAATAAAAACGTTGTCAAAGACGGCAATGTCTGTACCAGGACCATTTGAGATTAAAAGACCAAACATCGTCATTAGCGACATCAATGCAACTGTTTTTAGCACAATCGTTTTACCGCCAGCGTTTGCTCCTGTAATTACAAGTGCCCGGTTATCAATTCCTAAATCCAGTGATAACGGAACAGGATCTTTCAGGAGTGGATGCTGAACCTTATTTAAAACAATCCGTTCTTCTTTATTAACTGAAGGCTTAGTACCGTTAATGGACCGGCTATATTTTCCTCTAGCAAAGATAACTTCGAGTTCAGTGATGACATCAATACAATATGTGAGTTCAGTCATTTTTTCCCCAATTAGCCCAGTCAGATAGGCTAGAATTTGATAAACCTCTCCTGTTTCTGCTGCTTTTTCCATAATTAGTAAATCATTGTACTTTCTCACTGTATCCGGCTCAATGAAAACAGTCGTTCCTTTAGAAGACTGATCAATAATCGTTCCTGCAACCTTTTGCTTGAACTCAGTCTTAATAGGAACTGTGTAACGTTCATCTTTTATAAGGACGAGACGATCCTGAAGCTTTTGCTGATTTTGACTGTTTGACATAAATTTGCGTAAACGCTGATCGATTTCTTTTTCCAGCTTACTGATTTGATTTCTGATTCGTTTTAGTTCCTTAGAGCTTTCACTTTTTACCCTGCCCCCTTGAACAGAGTCATAAATTGCTTCTGAGATCTCGGAGAAGTCTGCCAAATCATTAGTATAAGAATAAAGAATCGGTGTTTGGTACTGATTTTTCTCAAATAGCTTAGCGATTAATCGAAAGCTTCTCAAGAAGTCCGCGTATTCAATCAATTCACCAGGTTCTAAAACAAGACCTTTAGTAATTTGATTGGTTAGCTGTTCAATTCGAGTCAGCCCCATAAATGGAACGTGCTGACCACTGGCAAGAATAATCGTGGCTTCTTCTGTTTCATCCAGCCATCTTTGAACAGTAGCCAATGAAGAAGAAGGTTCTCGTTTTTCTATATTTTGCTTAGCAAAGCTGCTAAAGGCATATTTTTTAATTTCATCTTTAATTAAGTTAAATTGTAATGCGTTATATATTTTTTTATCCATGATATCCATCCCTTTCAGAAAAGATACCTGACGAATGACGAATAAAATTGCTCAAAAAAAGACGGCAAAAATCCCACCGTCTGAATAATCTACGTATATATTTCGACAGGCATCTCATAAGCATAACAAATAAGCGTACTTACTTGTTTATTAAATTGCTAGATTAGATACCTAAAACACTCATCAATAGTCCTCATTTCATTTTTGAACAATTTCATTTACAGACACTATTATACCGAACTGATTCAAAAAAGCAATACATTTATTTTACATACGCCACCATCTTAGCGATATCCTCTGCTGTCATTGCTGCTTTGGATTTTTCAATCAAGATTTTTTTCCGGTCATAATATAGGCAGGAAACAGTCTAATCTTATCGTAGTAAAGCTCACTGTTTCGTAAGCGATATGTGGATGTTGCAGGAACTGCATTCTTCCCTGTTTGCTGCTTTGTAATCATGTTAAATGCTTTTTAGCTATATCCCCTTGAAGGTTTGGAAACAAAGCAATTTCCTTCTCTAATAATGGGACAATTTCTTTAATCCGTGCTGTGCTAATCGTTGTTTCTTTTTTCGGAAGCTTTACAGCATTTGTGATATATATTCCTAAATCAAGAATATCATCGATGGTCTCCACCTCAATTCCCGCTTTTTTAAATAAAGGAATAGTCGTTGTCATGTAAAATGGCGTATCACTGCTTTTGCTGTAAAAATCATTCTCCGGAATATCTGCAGTCACCTCATTAATCATCAGAACCTTAATCTTATCTGCCTGAATAGACGAATCAGGATAATAAGATAGAATTTGTGCCTGTTCTTTTGGAAAAATTTCAGCTGCTGCTGCTTGTAATTCCTGTCTTATCTGTATTTATTACCTCCATTTTGCTATCATTATGCCTGAAATGCCATATATAAAAAACTAATCGCTGTTATGAAAGCTAACGGCGTCATTACCTGTCTTTCTTTGGAACTCTTTGAAGCCAGATTCATCAATACATTAAGTCCAAAATAAAAGCCGAACCCATAAGCCAAATATTTGGCTGCAATTTGGGGAAATCCAACAGAAAAAATCCCTCCTAATTGAAGCAAAACAAAAATACCAAGTAGCTGTATCAAAACAGAGACAGCACTGGTGATTCTCATTTTCTTTGGCATAATCTTATGGGCACCCCCCATTGCAAATTCTCCTAAAGGAGCACCTAATGCCAATAAAACATATAGAACGGCAACTCCTCCAAGCAAAATACTTCCAACAATTGCTAACATCTCATTCCCTCTTTCATCAATAACAGTATTTTATTATTTAAAGTAGTGTCCTCGATCGCTAAGTTTACACGAAATTGCTCAAATAGTAACTTTTGTAAAAACGAGCACATATGTTCCTTTTCTTATTATACCTTTTCTATTTTTTAACAACAAGAACAGATTGAAAAACTTTTCCCATTTTTCTTTAAATACGCCCATCTTTGTACTATAATGGCTAGATATGATGAATTGATTTGAAAGAAGGATAGCTATGATTGACTTAAAAATGTTGTTAATGATTTTTGTAATCAACTTTGCCTATATCACGCTGAATACGATTCGGTTCATGCTAACAATGAAGGGCTATCGTCTACTTGCTCCAATTGTCAGTATGGCTGAAATTACAATTTATGTTTTAGGACTGAGCATGGTGCTGAATCGACTTGATGATCCTTTAAATCTGCTTGTCTATGCTCTTGGCTATGCAGTTGGGATTAGTGTCGGCATAAAAATTGAGGATTATTTAGCTTTAGGCTATATCATGGTGACTGTAATCCTGCCTTCCACAACTAAACAGTTGAATCTTCCCGAACGGTTAAGAGAAAACGGTTATGGTGTTACGGAAAGTGTAGCAATGGGTAGAGATGGCGAACGAATCGTTTTGGAAATTCTTTCACCCAGAAAAAATGAACGCAAACTTTATCATTTGATTAATGAAATTGAACCAAGAGCTTTTATTATTTCCTATGAGCCAAAATACATTTCCGGCGGCTTTTGGACTAAAAAAATTAGAAAAAGAAATTAGAAGAAGAGTGGGACATTAATCAGAAAAAATCTGATCAATGCCCTACTTTTTTGTTTTAAGCAATCGAAATAGATAAATGCAAGTAAATAATAATTGGCGCTAAACTTAAGAAAATTGGTAAACTATATGTAGAGAAAGGTGTGCGGCATAGAAAAAATTAGACTAGTTTTCTGTTTAAGAATCCAGCATCTTTTCAAATCATCAATTATCTGTTAAACTAAATATGTAACGAGTTGGTGACAAGGATGGTGATTTTTATGTTTATATATGTAGGATGTGCAGGCGGAATGACCTCTAGTATGTTTTGCCAGCGAATTGTTCGAGCGATTGAGACTCTAAAATCCCCTTTGACAGCTGTTTTTGAGGATGTAGGGACAATCATTCGTAGAAAAAAAGAGTTTGAGGGGAATTATGACTTAGTCTTTGCTTATGGGGGAATCGACTTCATAAGTCCAGTGAATGCGTATGATTTTGGGACAACCTTTGACGTAGTCTTTGTTTCTCCTCAAGTAAGACATATGACTAAATACAAACGGGAAATTCTGGAGGATTATCCAACCATCGTTGAAGATATTGGAATGAAAACCTTTGGCACAATGAATGGTGAGGTTGCCTATGAAAATCTGTTGGAAGAGCTGATTGCTTTGGACTACCAGCGTTCTTCTACCTCAGGCAAACATCCTGAAACAAAAAATGGTGACAAAAATATCGAGCTGCTGGTTTTAGGTGCAGATAGAAATGATGCTTTTTTTAAGTCTTTCTTTTCAGTTTGGGAAGCTGCTGGTCTGCGTGTTTTAACAGGAAGTTATTCTTTAGAAGCACTCTTTGACTTTAAACCAGAAAAAGATTTTGATATTCGCGTTCTTTTTGGTAATACCAGTCAGCTTTCCAGCGATGAGTTTCCTAAGCTTTCTCGAAGAATTGATGGCGTCTTAGCCGTTCCTTTCGCTAACTCTTCTTTTGAGAAAATAAGACATTGGTTTGAAGACTATGCTATACCAGTCTATGTTTTTGACAGTAGCAATTTAGCAATAAAAAAAGGTGAGCCGGAAGCTCACCAGTATGCATCAATTTTTGATGAGATTGTCGCTAACTCAGAGTATACAAGAGAAAATAGTCCGCCGCAATGGGAAACCCCTCCGCCAAAAAAACAGCGGAAATCTACTTTGTTTGGTCTGGTGTCCTGGGAATAAATGATCGCTCTGCCAGTAATAGCCATTGTGACCACTCTTTTTTCGAGGAAAAGAGAAACAGTGTTATTTCTTTTCCAAAAAATCGTTCGAAAATTTGAAGCTGTCGTCCCTCTTTGAAGGCCGTTTCAGCTTCTTTTTCTATTTCAGAAAACTCAATCGAATCAGTTCCCTTGTGAAGGATAATGCTATAAAGAATAGATTGCTCAAATTTAAGAGGAGGATTATCTTTTTGCTCCGGCAAAGGACCAAACACTCTGCTCATTGCCTCGTAAGTTGTCAACCAAACTGTCCCGCTTTTTCGAATCTCATTTTCCTGAAAACGACCTCTGGAAACAGCTTGCCGCAGTGTATTACCGCTGGCTAACCCCCATCTTTCAGCAGCCTCGGTAAATGTCAGCACTTGATTCAAATCAATCATCCTACTTGCCTCCTCTCTCATTTATGTCTGAACAACAAACTAGTTTACATAATATAAATATCGTTAACTATATATAGAATATCTTAATTGTTGGCCAGTTTTTAAAAACCTAAGCAGACATTGCTGATAAAATACATGCTTCATAAATACACGTTCCTGCGCATCAGCCGCCTCTTGATAAACAGACAACTCCTCATAATGTACTGATGGTTTTAGATTCTCCTTATTTAAAACTGGATAGCTCAGCTCCCATTGATTATCCTCCTGAGATAAATCTCCTGTTAAAAGCAGTGCTTCTAAAAAGATGTTGCGTTTATCTGCTATTCTTCTTTTTTTAATAACAGAACGAAAGACACGAAAGGCCTGGCTAGCAAAATAATGGCTATCTACATCACCGATAAGCTGTTGAAGCGGCTGATAGCTGTTCGGTATACCACCTGTACCTAATGCTGCAATTGCTGTAAAATAGCTTGGCAAATCAAAAGGATAGCTGCTTTTAGGATGAATGGAAACAAAGGATAACTGCTCATTTCCAGCAGTGTTTTTCTCAAAAAAAACTGGAGCTGCTGAAGAAGCCACACCAAAGAAATAATCCTGTTCTTCTGTGAAAAGGCTATCCCAAAGCATTTCACCATAAAAGTTTACTTTCTCTATTTCAGTATAGCCATTAATGCGTTTCTCTACTTCATTTATTTTTTCCTCTGAAACTTTTGAAAAATCTTCCGCTGAAAAAAAAGAAATAGTTAAAAAATATCTACGTTCTTGACGAGAAATTAATCTAAAATCAATCATTTCCTCTAAAAACTGCTCAAAGCTTTTATCAGAAAAAACCTTTTTTAAATCCCGCAGAATAATCTCCTCTTGTTGATGCTTCTGAAAATAAGCAACGACTTCATTGAATAATGGATTATTAACTAATTTATTTAGCTTTGCTTGTTTTTTATGCTGAAAATAATAAGTTATTTCTGTCAATCACTTCACACTCATTTCTACTACCATTTAGATACATTTTGAAGCATTAGAATCAAACATTTTCATGACAGCTGGAGAAGCTTTCCTAGCCAACTCTCATTACCTATGTAATTTTTATGGAAGACAATAAAAAATTATCCTCTCTCTTAAATACGTACAGTAAACATTTTAACGGCTGAAGCAATCCGCTTCAGCCGTATATGTTGATTAACTAAACGCTTCTGTTAATTGAGGTACAATTTGCTTCTTACGGGAAACAACGCCCTTCAAGAATGCTCGGTTATTCTCCAGCTTAATATCAAAAGCTTTTTCAACTTCATTCATTGAATCGCCAACGATTAGAAGCTCTGAATCACTTGCAAGAATATCTGTAATAATCAATACAAAAAGATCGTAGTGATTTGCAGCGCGTTCAGCATTCATTGCCGCTTCCAACTCCACTTGACGATTTAGCACTTCGTTCAAATCAACAGTATTTACCTGAGCAATACGGACGCTTTTCGCTCCCATTGGAAAGCTCTTCGCATCAAGATCCAGCAATACTTCAGCAGGCTTACCACTAAGGTTTGTTCCTGCTTTCAGCATATCTAGTCCATAGCCTTCTAAACTGATTTCAGCGATGTCTGCTAAAGCATTAGCCGCCTGAATATCTTCCTCTGTACACGTAGGCGATTTAAACAGCAATGTATCAGAAATAACTGCAGAGACCATCATCCCAGCAATCTGCTTTGGAATGGTAACATTATTTTCCTTAAACATTTTATAGATAATTGTACTTGTACAACCAACGGGCTCCGCACGGTAGTACAATGGATCAGCCGTTTCAAAGTTAGCAATTCTGTGGTGGTCTACAACTGAAAGAATAGTTAAATCCTTAATATCAGCAACACTTTGCTGGAATTCATTATGATCGACCAGCATTACCTCTTGTGTTTCGTCACCAGCTTTTTCAATAATTCTCGGTGCATCTACATTAAAATAGTCCAGTGCGTATTGCGTTTCTTCGCTAGGTGTACCTAAAGCAACCGGCACTGTATTTTTACCTAATTCCTTTTGTAAGTATGCAAAGCTGATCGCAGCTCCAATTGCATCTGTATCGGGGTTTTGATGGCCAAAAACAAAAATTTCTGACATGTGTTTACTCACTCCTTCTATAATCATTCATTATTAATAATAACAAAAAATTGAAAAGAAACAACCGTTTTATCTATTCTTTATCATAAACTCCAGCTGCCTTCTCAAGACACGGAAAAATAACCAGCTGCATTCATATCAGCTGCAGCTGGTTAAGCTAGGCTATCAACGAGTGAGATAACCTTTGTAGTTAGTGACATGAAGAAGATTTTTAGCATTTGCTACCCGTTCCTCTGTTGGCGGGTTAATCCCCTCCAATGGATAATCAAGCCCTAAATCATCCCACTTATATTTCCCCATAGTATGATAAGGTAAGATTTCGACCTTATCAACGTTGTTTAACTTCTGTATGTATTCGTCCAAGCGAATCAAATACTCATCGTAATCACTACGTTCTGGTACTAGAACATGGCGAATCCAAACTGGCTGATTAATCTCAGAAAGGTATTCTGCCATTTCCAAAATATTTTCATTTCCTAAGGAAGTCAGTTTTTTATGCTGTTCATTATCAATATGTTTGATATCGAACAAAATCAAGTCCGTATATTTCATTAATTCCTGGAATTGGCTGAAAAATGGTTCTTCCCTAGTAAATGGTTTACCGCAAGTATCTAATGTCGTATTGATTCCTTGTTCCTTGGCTTTTCTAAATAAATCAATTAGAAAATCCATTTGCAGCAAAGGTTCTCCTCCACTTACAGTAATTCCGCCCTTATCACCCCAGTACGAACGATATTTCAGTGCTTCCTGCAATACTTCATCTGTAGTAACAACTTTACCGCCGGAACCAATTTTCCATGTGTCTGGATTATGACAAAATTGGCATCTCATACGGCATCCTTGAGTAAAAACAATAAAACGGACACCAGGCCCGTCAACGGTACCAAAATTTTCTGTAGAATGGATTCTTCCTGTAACTGCTTCAGTCATATTTCTTCTCTCATTTCTTTAAAAAGTCGAAACCACACAAGCATTCTTAATAATGCCGGTCGATTCGCCAGTTCATTTTAAAAACCCGGAACAAAATTAATTATAAAATTGTCCCGGGCGTTATCAATTAATTGTTTAAATTATAGTTTGTCATGTGAAGTTCTTGAAATAACATCTGCTTGTTGTTCAGGTGTCAAATCACGGAATTTCACGGCATATCCAGATACACGGATTGTAAGGTTAGGATATTTTTCTGGATTCTTTTGAGCATCCAATAATAGTTCGTTTGTGAATACGTTAACGTTCAAATGATATCCACCGTTGTCAAAGTATCCGTCCATTACGTTACGCAGGTTGTCAATTCTTGTAGAATCATCTTTACCTAGTCCGTTTGGATTGATTGTTTGTGTATTAGAGATTCCATCTAATGCACTTGTGTAGTCTAATCTTGCAGTTGAGTTAAGAGAAGCCAACAAGCCATTTTTCTCACCTAGGAATTTACCGTCGCGGTAGCTTGGGTTTGCTCCTGGAGCTAATGGTTTACCTGCACGGCGTCCATCAGGAGTATTACCAGTTGCTTTACCATAAACAACATTTGAAGTAATTGTTAACAATGAAGTTGTAGGTTTAGCATTGCGGTAAGTATGCTGACGCTTGATTTGAGTCATGAAGTACTCAAGAATCCAGTTTGCCATTGCATCTGCTTCTTCGTTGTCGTTACCGTAAGTTGGGAACTCATTTTGTGGAACATAATCCACAGCTAATCCATCTTCATCACGGATAACTTGAACATTACCATGTTTGATAGCCATTACTGAATCGGCAGCATGTGAGATTCCTGCGATACCTGTAGCAAAGGTACGTTGTAAATCACTTTCCATAAATGCTAATTGAGGTGCTTCATACGCATGTTTATCGTGCATGTAATGAATAACGTTCAATGTATTTACATATAATTCAGCTAACCAGTCCATGATATCTTTGAATTTATCCATGAAGTCATCAAATTCCAAAGTATCGCCAGTCATTGGACGGAATTTAGGAGCAACCTGCATTTTAGTCTTTTCATCTACCCCGCCGTTGATTGCGTAAAGAACTGCTTTTGCAAGGTTGGCACGTGCGCCAAAGAACTGCATATCTTTACCCATTACAGTTGCAGATACACAACATGCAATTGCGCAGTCATCAGAACCCCAGTTAGCACGTAGTAAATCATCATTTTCAAATTGGATTGAAGAACTTTGTTTTGCAATCTTAGATGCAAAGGTTCTGAATCCTTCTGGTAAATGAGAAGAATACAATACTGTTAAGTTTGGTTCTGGAGATGGTCCCATGTTTGTTAATGTATGCAGGATACGGAAATCACTCTTAGTAACTAATGAACGTCCGTCTAAGCCCATACCAGCAATCGATAATGTTGCCCAGATTGGATATCCTGAGAATAATTGGTTGTATTCAGGTGTACGAGCGAATTTAACCATACGCAATTTCATAATCAAATGATCAATCAATTCTTGTGCATCAAATTCAGTAATGACACCATTGTCTAAATCACGTTGGATATAAACATCAAGGAATGCAGAAACACGTCCGATAGACATAGCTGCACCATTTTGAGATTTAATAGCACCAAGATAACCAAAGTATAACCATTGGATTGCTTCTTGTGCATTTGCAGCTGGTTTAGAAATATCACAGCCGTAAGTAGCAGCCATTGTTTTCAAGTCAGCCATTGCTCTGATTTGTTCTGAAATTTCTTCTCTCAAACGGATAACATCGTCAGTCATAACTTTGTTACCAGTGTTGTTTAAGTCTTTTTTCTTTTCAGCAATCAGAAAATCCATACCATAAAGAGCGATACGACGGTAGTCGCCGATGATACGTCCGCGTCCATAAGCATCTGGAAGTCCAGTAATAATTTTATTTTTACGAGCAGCTCTCATTTCAGGAGTGTAAGCATCAAATACACCTTGGTTATGTGTTTTTCTCCACTCAGTAAAGATTTTTGTCATTTCATCATCAACTTCATAACCATTAGAAGTTAATGAATGATTAGCCATGTTGATCCCGCCGAAAGGCATGAATGCTTGTTTTAAAGGTACATCAGTTTGAAGACCAACGATTTTTTCTTCTTCTTCAATCAAGTAGCCTGGTGCATGTGACGTAATAGTTGCAGGAATATTGTTATCCATATCGTAAACGCCATTTTTCTCATGCTGTACTTCAAATAATTCCTGTAGTTTTGTCCACAATTTGTCAGTGCTCGGTGCGATTGGTTCTAAGAAACTGTCATCACCTGTATATTCTGTATAGTTTCTTTGGATAAAATCACGAGTGTCAACCGATGTTTTCCATTTTTCGCCTTTAAAGCCTTTCCATTGCTCCATGTTGTGCCTCCTTAGAATATGCTGTTAACAACTATAACAGCTTTATGTGACAAGTATAACACATCTCCTGATTTATGCAAGCCTTTACTTGTTATTATTTTATCTATTTATGGTATATTATAAAATAATTATGGATAACCCTTGATATATAAGGATTTTAATTTTGTGAACATTTTCACTTAATAGTTTTTTAATCATTTCTCATCTGTTTCTTTTGTTCTAAAAAACAGGCTCAACTGTACTAATACAGTCGAGCCTGTTTCTATTTTTTATAGAACAGTTTCATCTGGTATTTCCAGACTAACTAATTCATGAACTTCTATGATGCCTGTTTCCTCTTTTTCATTTATGAAAAATGAACCATTTGAAACTCGGTCATTAATTGGAGCATCTGCAGAGTTAATCGTCATACGGTTGCCTTTTTGAGTGAGAATCAACAGCTGCTGATTGGTCTCGGTTGTGCTTTCTCCCATATAAACTACTCTATGAGGATTGCTCTTCAACTCTCTAAGTACCATTAATCCACGTTTCGCACGACCTAGCTGATTTAACTCCTGTGCAAGCATCCGTTTCATACTGCCTCGCTGAGTTAAAATGGTGATAGGCGTATCTCCATTTTTATAAACAAGCAGGCCATTTACTACAAAATCATTTTCTTTCAGATTAATTGATTTCACTCCGGCAGCTTTTGCACCAACAACTGGTACCTCGGACAACGAGTAACGCAAACCAAAGCCGCGATGACTAACCAGGAAAACATCCCAGCCAGAGGGTTCAGCTACTTTGCATACATTCACCAGCTCATCATCTTCTGACTTCAGTTTCATACAGGAAACCGGACGGCTGCGATACGTGCGCCAAGGTTCAAACTCAGTCATTTTAGTCTGCTTAATCATGCCTTCTTTAGTAATGAAAACAAATGCGGCGTTTTCATCTAGTGTTTTATACGGATAAACAGCAATGATGGATTCATCAATTGCCATTCCCCCAATCGTTTGAGAAATATGTTCGCCGATGTCTTTCCAGCGCAAATCAGATAACTCGTGAATCGGACGGTAAATGACGTTAGCCTTATTCGTAATCAGCAGAATATGATCCAGCGTGTTGACCTCACCGACGAAGATTGGAAAATCACCTTCCTTCATCCCCAGCTCTTCTGGTTTAGAAGCAGCATACGAGCGTAAACTACTGCGTTTGATATACCCTTCCTGAGTTACTGAAACAACGACATCTTCTTGTGCAATCAGAACTTCTGTCTCAATCTTAATTTCTTCGATTTCATCTTCAATCTTAGTCAGGCGGTTGGAAGTATATTGTTTTTTCACTTCTCTCAGCTCTTTTTTCATGACAGATAACAAGGTTTTTTCATTATTCAGAATTTCATTTAAGCTCTGAATTTCCTCGTTTAATTCCTTTGCTTCTGCTTCCAGCTGTGTAATATCTGTGTTTGTTAAGCGATACAGCTGTAAGGTGACAATTGCTTCAGCCTGAGCTTCAGAAAATGCATAGGTCTCTACTAGATTATCTTTTGCATTTTTCTTATCTTTACTTCCTCTAATTGTAGCAATTACCTTATCCAGAATAGAAAGGGCTTTTATTAGACCGTCAACAATATGCTGGCGTTTCTTAGCCTTCTCAAGCTCAAAACGGCTGCGATTGGTAATCACTTGCTTTCTATGTGTGATGTAGCTTTCTAAAATACGCAGCAGACCTACCTGATGCGGCGTCATCTTATCGATTGCAACCATATTGAAGTTATAGTTAATCTGTAGCTCAGTATTTTTGAAAAGATAGTTAAGAATTCCTTCTGCATTTGCATCTTTTTTTAATTCAACTACCATTTGCAGCCCTGTCCGGTCAGTCTCATCTCTCACTTCAGCAATTCCATCGATTTTTTTACTTAAACGGATTTCATCGATTTTTTTCACCAAAACAGCCTTATTTACCTCATAAGGAATCTCAGAGATGATAATTTGCTGTTTACCACCCTTTATATCTTCAATTCTGGTTTGTGAACGGAGAATTACTTTGCCCTTGCCCGTTTCGTAAGCCTTTTTAATTTCTTCTTTTCCCTGCAAAATTCCCCCAGTAGGAAAATCTGGACCAGGGATATATTCCATAATTTTTGCCAGTGAAGCATTGGGATGGTCAATAAGGTATATTGTTCCATCGATGACTTCCATTAAATTGTGAGGTGGAATCTCAGTTGCATATCCTGCAGAAATCCCAGTTGAACCATTCACAAGCAGATTGGGAAACTTCGCCGGTAAAACAGTTGGTTCCTTTTCTGTATCATCAAAATTCCAAACGAAATCTACGGTTTCTTTCTCAATATCCCGCAGCATTTCTCCACTAAGCTTCGATAAGCGGGCTTCTGTATAACGCATTGCAGCAGGTGGATCGCCATCCATGCTCCCGTTATTCCCATGCATTTCGATAAGAACTTCTCTTAACTTCCAATCCTGGCTCAGGCGCACCATGGCTTCATAAATACTGCTGTCGCCATGAGGATGATAGTTCCCCATAATATTTCCTACTGACTTCGCTGATTTTCTAAAGCCTTTATCAAACGTATTGCCGTCCTTATTCATCGAATACAGGATTCTTCTTTGTACGGGCTTTAGCCCATCTCGAATATCCGGCAATGCACGTTCCTGAATAATATATTTGGAATAGCGGCCAAATCGGTCGCCCATTACTTCTTCAAGAGTCAGTTCCTGAATTTCCTGACGTTCTTCCAAAACCGTCACTCCTTTGCAAGGTTTGAGACTTGGGCATCATTCCTGTCTCTTTCTTTGTTCTATTTTCAACTAAACCAAATGTCAAACTGGTTTTTTTGATGCTAAACATTTTTGGTTCAATTCATTTAATCTGCTGTTAGTTCTTCTTTTACTTCACAGAAGCCATTAAGACAACAGCTCTTCTATCATCGCTGTAAGTACCCGTTTATCCTTATCTTTAAACAGAAAAACAATCGATTATAAATCTAGTGAAATTTCTTCAAAAACCGGTTCTTCTGATTTCGCTGCTGGCTCAGGCTGTGCTGCAATAGCTGTTTCATCCTCTTGCTTATCAAGGATGCTGCCTTCCTCCTCTAAGGTAAACTGAACATGTTTCTCAATCCACTCACGTCTTGGCGCTACTTTATCCCCCATCAGGGTAGTAACCCGACGTTCCGCTTTGTCATCTTCATCGATTTTCACTCGAATCAAGGTTCTTGTTTCAGGGTTCATCGTTGTTTCCCACAACTGGTCTGCATTCATTTCACCCAGCCCTTTATAACGCTGAAGCATATAGCCTTTTCCGATTTTCTTTGTTGCCAATTCTAATTCTTCATCTGTCCAGGCATATTCCATTATTTCTTTTTTTCCGGAACCTTTTGATACTTTATACAATGGCGGTAATGCAATATATACTTTACCGGCTTTAATCAACTGCTTCATATAACGGTAGAAAAATGTTAACAGCAGCACTTGAATATGGGCTCCGTCCGTATCCGCATCGGTCATTATGATTACCTTATCATAGTTGCAGTCTTCAACTGAAAATTCTGCTCCCACACCTGCACCGATGGTGTAAATCATTGTATTAATTTCTTCATTTTTTAGAATATCCTGCATCTTGGCTTTTTCAGTATTTAATACTTTTCCGCGTAGCGGCAGGATCGCCTGAAACTTCCGGTCACGTCCCTGTTTAGCGGAGCCTCCAGCAGAATCTCCCTCCACTAGATACAATTCATTTCTTTTAGGATTGCGGGATTGAGCAGGCGTTAGCTTACCAGAAAGTAGTGATTCTTTTTTCTTTTTCTTACCGTTCCGGCTTTCTTCTCTGGCTTTCCGGGCAGCTTCACGAGCCTCCCGAGCTTTAATTGCCTTACGAATCAACATCTGACTTAGATCGTTGTTCTCCTGAAGATAGAAGACCATCTGCTCGCCTACTGCTGTATCTACGGCATTTCTTGCTAATGGTGTTCCCAGCTTTTCTTTTGTCTGACCTTCAAACTGAAGCAGATTTTCAGGAACTCTGATAGATAAAACAGCTGCTAGACCTTCACGGAAATCACTACCTTCAAGATTTTTGTCCTTTTCTTTCAAAAGCCCCACCTTGCGGGCGTACTCGTTATACGCTTTCGTCATAGACGTCTTCATTCCCACCTCATGGGTTCCGCCGTCTTTTGTTCGAACATTATTTACAAAGGACAATACGTTCTCTGAAAAACCATCATTATATTGATATGCCAGCTCTACCTCAATACCATCTTTCTCTCCGGAAAAATAGACCACTGGAGTAAGGACATCCTTTTCTTCATTTAGATAGTCAACAAATTCCTTGATTCCTTCTTCATAATGAAAGACTTCTTCCTTTGTTTCCTCTTCTCTTAAATCCTTTAGAACGATTTTAACACCCTTCAAAAGAAACGCTGATTCCCGTAAGCGTCCAGCCAATGTTTCATAAGAGAACTTAATAGTCGAAAAAATCTTTTCATCTGGTAAAAATGTTACAGTCGTTCCATTCTTTTTTCGTGTTTTTCCAATTTTTTTCAAGGTGCCAACTGGCTTTCCGCCATTTTCAAAGCGTTCCATGTACTCGACACCGTCTCGAACAATACGAACCTCCAGCCATTTAGAAAGTGCATTAACCACACTCGCCCCTACGCCGTGAAGTCCGCCAGATGTTTTGTATCCTCCCTGGCCGAATTTTCCGCCGGCATGGAGCACTGTAAATATCACTTGAACAGTCGGGATACCAGATGCATGCATACCAACCGGCATACCACGTCCAGAATCTTCTACTGTCAAGCTATTATCTTTATTAATCGTTACTCTAATTTCATCACCATATCCGGATAATGCCTCATCTACCGCATTATCAACAATTTCATAGACTAAATGGTGTAGTCCTCTACTGTCAGTAGACCCGATGTACATTCCCGGGCGCTTACGAACAGCTTCCAGTCCTTCTAATACTTGGATGGAAGAATCGTTATATTCATTGTTTACTTTTTTCACCAAAGAAAAAACTCCTTATACTTGGATTTCTCGCAGCTTCAGCCACATCATTACAATGATACTCTAAAAGCTCTCAAAAAAAAAGAGCTTTCCTAGGTTGTGCTTAAAAATACCAGTGACGAATTTTTTTAGAAATTTTTCTGTCCCTCTGCTTCAGAAATACTCGCTTATTCCATTATAAGCTATGCTTTCTTTTTGGTTTCCACAAAAAATCTCAAAAATTCGGATTTCACTGTCTTTTTCAGCTACACCTAAATAGGCAGCTCTTTCTTAATAATATACGTAAAGTCATTAAGAAGACATTTTTGCTAGCTCTATTTTAATGCATCGATTCATGATAATATCATTTCGTCCAGCATTTTTCAATAGTTCAGCTGCTTCTTCACTTTCCAAGCCCAATTGTGCCCAGAAAACACCTGCATCTGTTTGCAGAAATTCTTCGGCGACCTCTGGCAGGAATTCACTTCTTCTGAAAACGTCTACGATATCAATTTTTCCCGGAACAGACTGTAAATCCTTATAAACCTTTTCGCCGAGAATCTCCTGACCTTCAAGAACAGGATTAACTGGAACTACTGTGTACCCTTTATCCTGAAGCAGTTTTGCGATTTGATAACTGGTCCGCTCTTCTTTATTGCTCAAGCCGACAACGGCAATTCGCTTAGCTTCTCTTAAATAAGAGAAAATTTGTTCATCTGACGGATTCTGAAATGTCATGATTGATCCACCTTTCCATTACTTCATCTTTCTCTATTCTATCATTAAATATCAAAAAAATCTGTTTTATACGTTAGATTGACTATGCCGCTACAATCGTCAGCCCTTCCAGTTTTCTGAAAGCCATTAAGAATTCATGATTGTTTGGAAAAATCTTTCATGATAAAATGAAGTCTAGTTTGAATAAAAGAAAGGGGCGTACACATGAAACTGGTACTATTACTGTTCATCGCCTATTTATTAGGATCTATTCCTTCCGGGGTATGGATCGGAAAATTATTTTTTAATAAAGACATTCGTGAATATGGTAGTGGAGGAACAGGAACAACCAATACCTTTAGGATTTTAGGAAAAAAAGCAGGAATCGTTGTTTTACTAATGGATATTTTAAAAGGAACACTAGCTACTAGTCTGCCAATGATATTTTCGATAGCTGTCAATCCATTAATATTTGGGGTAGCCGCTGTATTAGGACATACCTTTCCGATTTTTGCTAAATTTAAAGGAGGAAAAGCTGTTGCAACCAGTGCAGGGATGATACTAGCCTATAATCCTTTGTTTTTCCTTTATTCTGCGGCAATTTTTGTTATTTCTCTCTTCATTTCCAGTATGGTTAGCGTCACTAGTATGGTCAGTGCGGTATTGATTACCTTATCAACTATCTTTTTACCTTATATTTTTCCACAAATATTACCACAATTTGATTGGCTGCTGACAGCCATTGCTGCTGGCTTGACTATCTTCATTTTCATCCGCCATAAAGACAACATTGGCCGAATCAAGAATGGAACAGAAAACAGAGTGCCTTTCGGGCTTAACACAAAAAAAGAAAAATAATTATAAAAAAACCAGAGACAAGCTGCTAAAATAACTTGTTTCTGGTTTTTTGATACATTCAGCTGCTTATGTCTTATTTTACTGGTTCTAGAATATTTTGTGTTGGTGGAAATTCCTAAAGGAAAACCCATCAGCACTTTTCTGAGTGTTCAAACACAAAAACAGATAAAATGAAAGCGGCCAGAACCACAAATTGATGGTGTTACAGAAAGATTGAACAACAAAATGAAAGACATCCAGCGAGCGGCTTATGGGTATCGCAACTGCTATCCTTCTTGTTCACGTATTTACCTTGTTCAAGGTCTTTTTTTCTCAATATTAAAAGGAGACACGCAACCAATAGCTCTGCAGCTATAGAGGCAAAACATAATGAACTTATAGGCTTATCATTGGCAGCGGTCCTCCTAGTTCTAAAAAAGAACTTGAAACAAAACCAGAATGTCTCTGATTTTTATTTCAAGCTCTACAAGTTTATTCGGTTTTTGTCCTGCCAACACAATTGTCATGGAACCATTGTCATTGTACTCAGTTGCAAAGTTGCTTATTCAACGATTATTTTACACCAATCGTATAATCTGTTTTAAATAACTTGTTTGCTGCTAAACGATTGATGCCGAATTTATCAATTAGCTGTCCATTGCTTTCCACAGTATCTGCAATTCCGCACCATGGTTCAATACAGACAAACGGTGCTTCAGTAGCATACGGTGACCAAATCCCGACAAAAGGCATATTCGTATAGCTTAAAGAAATTCCTCGCTCGCCTTTGTCGCTTTGGATAATCACCTTGTTTGCTCCAGGTGTTTCAAAAATAAGCGCGTCGTTCACAAACAGTTCCCGACTTAAATCAAAAGCCGCACTTGTTTGTCCCAATGTTTTATTTTCTAAATCAAGATAAGGTCCAGAAAGCGGAATTTGAATACGGTCCTCATTTGGTTCCAAAGAAAAATAGTAGTCGGTTAAATCCAAATCCTTTTCTAAAGGCACATTAAATGCGGGATGTCCCCCGACAGAGAACAACATTTCTTCTTTCCCCGTGTTCTCTACCTGATAAGAAACCTTGATGCCCTTATCTTCAAGCTCGTAAGTGATAACTAGTTCGAAATCAAATGGATAGACCTTTCTTGTCTCGTCATTGCTTTTTAACGAAAGAGAAACCAGACCATCGCCTTGTTCAAGGACTTCAAAGTCTTTATCTCTTGCAAAACCATGCTGGCCCATCGGATAGACCTTATTCTGATAGGTATACCGATCATCCTTAAGTCGCCCGACAAATGGGAAAAGAACTGGTGCGTGTCTACCCCAGAAGGCAGGATCAGCCTGCCAGATATATTCTGTATTGGTTTCTTTGCTTTGTAAACTCACTAGCTCAGCACCCGCTTCAGCAATTGTCGCTTTCAATTTCTCATTTTCAATGACGATTGTCATATCTCATCCCTACTTCCGCTTTTTATCTAATTCTTTAATGAATTGCTTATTCAAAATCTTTAGGTATGTTCCTTTCATTCCCAGGGAACGTGATTCAATAATACCTGCTGATTCCAGTTTTCTCAGCGCGTTCACAATCACAGAACGAGTAATACCGATTTCATCGGCAATGCTGGATGCCGTCAAGCGGCCTTCTTCTCCATCAAGAGCTTTAAATATTGCCTGGACAGCCTTCAATTCGCTGTAAGACAACGTATTCACTGCCATTTGAACCGCAGTTGCACTGCGAACCTCAGCCTCAATACTACGGGACTGCTGATACAAAATCTGCATACCAACAACCGTTCCGCTGTATTCTGCTAATACTAGATCCTCATCTGTAAAAGAACCTTCCATCTTCGCCAGGATGATTGTTCCCAGCCGCTCGCCTGCACCAAAAATAGGGATGATTGTTGTTAGGCCATTGGGATATTCTGCCCGCAACTCAATAGGAAAGGCCGTCAGATCACTATTGATTTGAATATTTGATTCTGTTTTCTGCAAGACACCTACAGCATCTGTATAGCTTTGAGGAAATTGTTTTTCTTCAAACATATGCTTCACTCGGGCATTGTTCACATCTAGTTTTTCATTGTAGCCCAGCAATTCACCATTGCTGCTGATAATATAGGCGTTACTCACTAAGATATCTCCGAGAATTGTTGCCATTTTACCATAAGGTAAATCAGCCTCCAAATCAAACGTATTCTTCTGTTGAAGCAAGCGGTTAATCTGACGTGTCCGTTCCAATAAAGTTTCCATAATTCTACCCCTTTTCCTGCTTATACTTATAAGATGTAACGACTTAAATCTTCATTTTGCGCAATGTCATTTAGTTTTTCGTTTACGTATGCTTCTGTAATGGTTATTTCCCCCATCTGCATATCAGGAGCTTCAAACAACAGCTCTTCCAGTAAACGTTCTAAAATCGTGTGGAGTCTTCTGGCACCGATATTATCTGTTTCCCGATTTACTGTAAACGCAATATGAGCAATTCGCTCAATCGCCTCCTTAGTAAAGGTTACAGTAACATTCTCTGTGCCAATCAATGCAATATACTGCTTGATTAAAGCGTTGTTCGGTTCCGTTAGGATACGTACAAAATCCTCTGCTGTTAAGTCTTCCAGCTCTACTCTAATAGGAAAACGCCCTTGAAGCTCTGGAATCAAGTCACTCGGCTTCGCCAAATGGAAAGCGCCAGAAGCGATGAATAAAATATGGTCGGTTTGAATGACTCCGTATTTTGTATTCACCTGAGAACCTTCAACTATTGGTAAAATATCTCTTTGAACGCCTTCTCGTGATACTTCACCAGAATTTTGCTGATTCTTTGTTGTGATTTTATCAAACTCATCGATAAAAATAATCCCGCTGGATTCTGCCAGCTTAATCGCTGCACTATGAATATCAGCATCGTTAACAATTTTGGCAGACTCTTCCTTAACTAGAAGCTCCTGTGCTTCCTTAACTGTAACAGTGCGGTCCACTTTTTTCCTCGGAGACAGTGCACCTAAAGTTTCACCCAAATCAATCCCCATCTGTTCCATTCCAGAATTCATCATCGGCATTGTTTTCTTTGGTTCATCAATTTCAATCGTTACTTCACGCTGATCCAGAAGTCCGCGTTCCAACTGATCCAAAACGGTTTTTCGATTGACCTTGATTTCTTCAGTAACCTCTTCCTGTGTTTCTTCAGGCTGTTGTCCCGCGCTAAACATTTTCATCATTTGATCAAACTGATTGCCGCTTGCCTGCTTTTGTTCTTTTTTGATTCCAGGAACCAGCGCTTTAACCAAACGCTCATTGGCTTTTCGCAAAGCTTGTGCGTATACGTTACTATACTGTTGTTTTTCAACAATTTTAATTGCATTTTCGACTAAATCACGAACCATTGATTCCACATCGCGGCCCACATAACCAACCTCAGTGAATTTCGTTGCCTCAACCTTAATAAACGGCGCATTGACAATCGTCGCCAGTCGTCTGGCTATCTCCGTCTTACCTACACCAGTCGGTCCAATCATCAGCAGATTTTTGGGTGTGACATCCTGCTGCATTTTTTCATCCAGCTGCAGCCGACGATAACGGTTTCTAAGAGCTACTGCCACTGATTTTTTAGCATTTGTCTGCCCAACGATATACTCATCCAGCTCTTTCACGATTTCTCTTGGTGTTTTATTTAATTCTTTCATACTATTTATCCCTCATTTATATTTCTTCTACAATAATATTGTGGTTCGTAAATACGCAGATATCCGCAGCAATATTCAGTGCATTTTCTGCAATTTCCTTAGCTGACATCTCTTTGTCTCCATAATGCTTCATTGCTCGAGCAGCAGACAGCGCAAAATTTCCGCCCGAACCGATAGCCAAAATCCCATCATCTGGAGTAATAACTTCTCCTGTTCCGGAAACCAGCAGCATCTCTTTTTTGTTCATTACAATCAGCATTGCTTCCAGCTTTTGCATAGACTGCTGCGTCCGCCATTCCTGAGCCAGCTCAACTGCGGCTCTAGTTAGATTGCCGTTGTATTCATTTAGTTTTCCTTCAAATTTTTCTTCTAAAGTAAAGGCATCCGCCACACTACCGGCAAAACCAACAACAACCTCATCGTTGTAGATTCTACGCACTTTCTTTGCAGTACCTTTCATAACAACAGATTCGCCCATCGTTACCTGACCATCTCCGGCCATCGCAAATTTTCCATCTTTTTCAACAGCACATATGGTTGTTGAATGAAATTGTGATTCTACCATGCTACATCCTCCTGGTTATCGTTACTCATTCATAGTTTTTGATGATTTTATAATTTAATGAATGCAAGATTCTATTTATTCTAATATTGAAATTATCTGTCGCTCCAAGCTTTTCAAAGACAAATTATTCAGCTTGCTTATACTACAAACATCAAGTATAACAACGTACATGTTATTTTTATGACAACAAACCTTACGAACGCTTCCTTAGTTACTCTCCGCCTAGTGAACGGCAAAGTATATTTTCATACAAAGAACATATAATATTAAGATTTGCTCTACGCCCGCGGATGAAAATTTCGGTAGTTTTTTTGAAGACTTTCTCTGGTGACATGAGCATAAATTTGTGTAGTCGATAAATTAACATGCCCTAAAAGCTCTTGAACCGTCCGCATGTCCGCTCCATTATTTAACAGATGAGTAGCAAAGGTATGCCGCAGCATATGCGGGTGAATATCCATATTCAGACTACTCTTTTTTATCAGCTGGTTTAAAACATACTCAATCCCTGTTGGTGTAATAGGGTCTCCCCGATGATTTACAAAGATATAGCTGTGCTCCTTACCATATTTCTCCATCAAAGGTTTTCGGCCATTCTCCAGATAAACAGTCAGAGCATCTGCAGCAAAAGAACCAAAAGGAACATATCTGTCCTTATCTCCTTTTCCCGTGATAAACAACGTGCTCATAGGAAAATCCACTCTTTCCAACGTGAGTGACGCACATTCACTAAGTCGAAGCCCAGTACCATATAAAACTTCCAGCAATGCCAGATTTCTCAATTCCAGCGGCTTGTCTCCCTGTGCTGCTTCAAAAAGCTTGTCCATTTCCTTTTCATAAAAAAAACGAGGCAGCTTCTGCTGCTTTCTTTTCAAATGAACATAGGAAAACGGATTTTCAGTTATTTGTTCATTTTTCAGTAAAAATTGATAAAAGGTTCGTAGGCTGGCGACTTTACGCCCGACAGAATTTCTACTGTACTCTTCATCGTACAAAACACCTAAATAAGTACGTACATCCAAATGATCTATTGAAAGATAATCCTCATTTCCGGATTCCTTTAGAAATGCCAGAAAATGAGTTAAATCATTCTCATAAGCAATTTTTGTCTTATCAGAATATCCTTTCTCAACTAGTAAATAATTGAAAAATAATTCAATCCAATTCTTATCCATGAAACCCCCTCCAGCAATTACACTGTAACTTTAGCATAACCAAAATTAAAAGACAAATGAATTGTCAGAATTTAATCAATATTTCTAAATTTGTTCACAATTCATAATTTTTTCTAACGTTAGCAGGTTCTTCTTGCCAAAATAAAGAACCCGGAAACATTGTTCAGGGTTCTAAGGAAAGCTGTTTATTTATGATATTATAACAGCTATTCCTGATAGCTAATTTTTATTTGCCGTTCTTTTAAGTCTTCAAGGAATTGCTCTCGATTAACGGTTAGACGATCAATAGTAACCATCTTTTTTCCATTAGAGAAGAGACTAAGCTCATGTTTTAGTCCCATAGAAGCATAGTCAATATCTGCAAATGTCAGTCGGCGTTCCTTCTTTACAGAGTATCTTATCGTGATTTCTTCATTTTTCACATAGATGCGCCATCTTTTGGCTGCAAGCATACCAACAAAACCTATTAAGGCAAAAATTAAAAAGAAATACAGATGCCCATAGGTAGCACTTTGATTTCCAAATAGTTTAAATAGTAAGAAAAGGATAAAAAATCCTAATCCACAATAAATCATCATTTTCAATACAAGTATTAATCCATAAGGAATTGTCAATTCGTAAGAACGCATGCTTTCACTCCAATTTTTATGGTTTTTTCGAATTTAATCTGATTCATCTGTTAATTAAATTAGTCTCCGTATTGTTGCTTGTAACTATTAGGCAAATCTTTCCAAAGCTCAGCTGGTATACGATTACTATCGATTATTTCATCAGCAAAGTCATGCTTGGTCCAACTATCTCCTTCATTCGTCCAATAAAAAAGACCTAAATCACCACTGTACACCCAAATGATATCTTCATTATCTCCCCAAGAAAGAATAAAACGATCTCGCTTTCTAAAATAATCATTTGCTTCATAAATTGTTGTATTTTTGCTTCCCTTTTCCCACACATTAAACGAATAACCAGGCACTTCAGCCTCATCTTCTGTATTTACTTGAAGCAGCTCATATTTCCCGGAAGGAGAATCATTGGCAGAAAAGATTTCCTCACTTCTTGAATCTTGTGCCGGATTGAAAAGATACAAAACCAATAAAAAATAACCAGCTGCCAACAACCCAATAACACCTAAGGTCCCAAGAGCTATTTTAATTATAGTTTTCATTTGCGCTCCTTTTCCAGCTTCGATTTGCTTACTAATATCAATGTTAATATCGTTGAAGGAACGTCATCATCATAAAAATTGCTAAGAATATGGACATCTTCTACTCTATAATACATCTGAAATCAAAAGCTCAAATTGATAGTAGTTAATCAAAAACATTGTTTTCTAGTAAAAAGAAGAACAAACAATCTACTAATCTGTTCTTCTTTTAGTTCATCTTTACCTTTAGTCTTCAGAATTTTGATAAGCTCCTATATGAGAATTGGGATAATAATAGAGTTCTAAAAAATCCCCTTTATGAATTGTTTTATCTCCATAAAAGCTAACATGGATAATTTCTCCAGTTTTATCATCTTTAATTTTTATTGCACGTACTTTATTTGTCTCTTTTCCGGTGGATTGATTAACTGCTGGTCCTGAAATAGCGATGTATTTCTTTTCTAAAACATAAGGCAAATCCTTAATTAGATTCACACCACCAGAAAGAACAACTAAACATAAAACTAAAAAGACAAGATATACCCCTGTTGTCATTATTCGGCCATATTTACTGACAAAATCTTTCGTTGAAGAAACTGCCCTTTCAGGAGTAAATAACACCCCACCTCTAAAATATTTTACTGATAGAAAAATCAATACGATAAATGTTGCTATTGTAACCACAAAATTACGATAATATAGATAATTATTCATTATTTTTCCTTTTTTTATCCTAGGCACTTGATATATTCTTTTAATAGTTTGTATTTACCGAATATTTTTCGTATACCTTAGCAATCGAGAATTCTTATTCACTTTTTTTATGGGTTAATATTTTACCATAATAAGTATCTCCAGATTTTTGATAAGTAAGATGCTGAATTTTTACATAATCCCCCTTTTTCATGCGATTCGAATACAAAATAATCTTTATTTCCTCACCATTTACTGTTTTTACAACTATCTTCTTTCTTGAAGGAGAAGCACCATAATTTGCATCCTTTAATAGTCTGCCTTCTACTTCTGGCAAATTTCCTGTAACAATATTCGGAATATCTCGTGCTACAGGAATAATTAGCGTCCACCATATATATGGGGAAAGAAATAAAAGTGCTAATTTCAGAAAAATATTAAGTTTGTGCATATTCTTTTTCTGTTGTTCTGTTGCCTTTTTCGTTGGATATAGCAGTTCTTTTCTTTGAGCTATTTTAATGTATCCTGATATAAATAATATTGAGAAGAAAAGTGAACTTAGTACAGATAGAATTATCATTATTCACACTAGTCCTTGTACGTTTTAGTTTTACTTTATATGAACCCGATTAAACAAAAGACAATTGATTCTCTCGCTTTAGTTATAACTCTTTGAAGTAAAAGCTACTCTTTATACGTTTAACTGGATTCATATAATTAAAATTTTAAAAAGAAATTCCTTCCTTTTTTAAAGCGTTCAAAAAATTTTGTAAGCCATCACTTTGAGGTTCAATCGAAACAAATTTTTTACCATTGGTTCTTATAAGAACTACCGCACCAGACTCTTTTTTAATGATTTGCTTAATCTCCGAAAGTGAAACCTTTTTCTTCTTTCCAAGCATTGGTATCACTGTAACGGAGTCTCCTTCTATTTCAACTCTCCAACGATTAAACATAAAGTATAGGAGTGAAAGAATTAAAAATATAACTATCCCCAAAATAATATGTGAGATTCCACCATTCATTTTAAAGTAAGCATACAAAAAGAAGATGATTGTGAGCACTCCTAATATAACACCGAATCTAAATAACGAGATGACTATGGCAGGAAAAACGACAAGATTTTTTTTCACTTTTTTATCACCTTCTACTTTCCTATTGGATACACGTCTCATAATTATACGAATGATAACTAAAGAAGCACTAACCGCTACAACTCTAATAGCAATAGTCGCTAAGCCATTATCCCTAGTATCGTTAACAGTTTCATTATCAGAATTTGCTGTTTTGTTACTAATTGATTGTGGGAATGAAATAGATTCATAGTTGCCAACTTGTATATGGGAATAGTTACTAGCGAGACTAACCCATGAGCCTGCAATACCTAAGCCAATAAACGTATTTACAAGAAAAGTTATTTTTTTTGATTTCTTTTCATTGATTTTCTAGATTCTTTAGGTGCATTTTCCCATTTAATTAATCTAACTTTCTTATATACTATATAGATGAATACTCCTGTAAAAACTAACGTGAGAAAAAGTTGTTTATAAAAATTTGCCAATAATTCGTTCAAGGTGAATCCTCCTTAATTGACTTATCACTCATTGAGCACACACGTATCGTCAACAACTTCAAACCCTAAGTTTTGAAGCCAGTCTAGAATTACACCTAAGAAATCAAATATGCCTTCGAATACATCAACTACTGTTTGAGGAATTCCTCCAATCGTTTCCAATCCTAAAATTTTCCCCCACGTTCGTGAACTCAAACTCCCTAGTGTCCAGTGCCCCCTCTTAATATTTGTGTTAGCTCGCCTTGCAAGACTTTCCCAGCTATGCTGTCCAGTTAAACCCAATTTATTGCTTAATTTATCACCAGCCCAACCAGTAACAGCTCCGACACCTGCTCCAATTCCAGCATTAATAACCGTATCAAATGCTAAATTACCAACATTTTGCCAAGAAAGCTCCTTGTTGCCACCGAAAAACTCAAACTCAGCTACACCATTTATAAGTGTTGCCGTAGCAGCTCCTCCTACAGCCCCTCCTGCAATTGATGAAACATAGTTACTGACAGAGGATGGTTTTCCAGAAATAACATCAGAAGCGACTTGAGTTACCAGTCCAACTGCACCACCAACAACCGCACTAACAGCAATATGTAACCATAGTCCATTTGAATCAACTTAGGTTAACGGATTATTCATTGTATAAACATATGAATTTGTACTCTGCCCTATTGCTAATGGATCAGGAACAAATTTTTGTAAAGGATTGGGTATTTCGCTAAAAATTTGTTGTTCACCATAAATCATATTATCAGGATTCCAATGCATATCCTTACTAATAAACCGCCCTTGCTCTTGATCATAATACCTCGCCTGTCCATAGTTCAGTCCACTAATTTCGTTTTTTTGATAATCTATAGACGAACAATACTCCTCATGATTTCCCATGATTCCATAAGTTTTTCCATACCAATAGATGATTTCTACTGTAGATTAGTAAAGAGTGTAAGAAATAAACTAGTATTCTAGTTCTTTCTCCACCCTAAAAATAAATATTTCATAGTTTTTTTCTGTATATAAATTACTTTATCAGAAGTATTTTTTGATTGTCAATATTTAATATACTGGACTTTTTCATAATCTCTTTTTTGCATATAATTTGAATAAAGATTCGTCTTAGTATGTTAAAAAATGTTGCAAAAATCATATTCTTTTTCCTAGAAAAATTCCTAAAGTTTTTTTATTCTTGCTCCTGATACTCAATTTTTATTTTTCTTTCCTTTAAAACTTTAATAAAATCTCCTATGTTAACTACTAAACGATCAATTGTAACTATTTTCTTTTCTTTAGAATAAAGCCTCAACTCATCCTTTAATCCAATAGAAGCATAATCGATATCCTCAAACGTTAACATTCGCTCTTTTTTTAAAGAATATCTAATCGTTATTTGCTCGCCTTCTACACGAATTTGCCAGCGTTTAACTGCCACAATAATTAAAAAGCTCGTTAACATCATAAACAAACCCATCATAACATGACCAAAAGTTCCGCCTGTATGACCGAATAATTTAGGAAGCATCGAGAAAACAATCAATCCCATTCCAACATACATTAATAATTTCAGTACAAAAATCAATGCTTGAGGTATTTTTAAATTATATGAACGCATTATTTTCTTTCCAACTTTCTTAGTGAGATTCCAATTCCAATAGTGTACCTCTTTTCAGATGGGGCAAATACACAACTTTTAAAAAATCTCCCTTTTGAATTGATTTAGCCGAATAAAATCTTAGTCGAATTTGCTCATTTTTTTGTTTATCTTGTATTGTAACAATTTTTGGAACTCTCTGATTACTTGTCCCAGCCGAAGTTAATGCTGTTCCTTCAATTGTTTTATAGTCTCCATTTAAAACATTAGGTATATCTCGAATTCCAGGTACTACTAGACCCCACATCACTATACTCATCCAAAGTAAAAATAATACTTTTACAACTAAATTTACTTTTTTTTCATGCTTTTTCATCAATTTTTGCTTAGAAGGTGCTGCTTTTTTATAACTTATAAAATTTTCATTTTTAATTATTTTAATAGTACCAATCACTGACATTGCTGTAAAAGCAATTACTAACCCATACAATAATACAAGATAAGATTTGCTCATTTTGTAATCTCTGACTTTCAAAAATTTTAGACATAAATTATTATTCTAAACAAGCATCTTTATTTTCAATAAGATTTTTGAACATTTCACCAGTAAATGGCTCAATTATCATTTTTGGATTTGTTAATCCTTTAATCAATTCGTCTAAAATCATTCTAACGCTATTATTTCCTAATATACCTGTAAATATCGCACCATCATCTTTTATAACGCATTGTCTTAATTTAATCTGGAAGCTCTTATCGATTTAGCTGGTTTAATGCATTGCACTGATAGTTAGTTGTTCCATTTTCTTCTGTTTTAGCGATTCGATTGTCGAAAGCACACTAGGTGCATATTTTTTAAGAGAGTCACCTAACCAAACAAGTCTACTTAGAGCTATCAAATTATGAAACATAAAAACATGGAACAGCTAATCGATTTACACGAAAAGCTGCTCCATATTTTTATTTGAGAGCTACTTTTATGTTTTTAGCATCAAGTAGTATATGTTCGAAATACCAGATATAAAATATATTCTTTCCTTCATTATACTCAATAATCTCAGTAGGTAGCTGCCCATTAACTGTTAAATCGGCGATTTCCGCGTGGATACTTACACCATAATATGGTTGATGAGCAGGTTTTTCATCAAGATTTTTATATGAAGTAGCTAAAAGTGCTAAATGTTCTCTCACTGCCTTCTCAAGAGTTTCACCATTTTTTCCTTCTACGTTCTCACGAGCACTATAATCAAAATAATACTTTGCTTTTCTAGATAGAGATTTTTGGATTTCCATTTTCTTTCCATTTTTGACAAAAGAAGAAAACTCCATATTTTGCTTTTCTTTTATTATAATGTCTGTCCAATCTCTATCAGAAAATTCGGCTACGATTTCTCCATCAGTAACTCCATATGGATTATTAGTATTTTTTTGATTGTCAGTATTATAGAAAGATTTGAACAGAATTATACCTAGTAAAACTGTTCCAATTACTAGTAGTAAGATATTTCGATTTTTTTTAACCAAAAAATATCTCCTTTCTTTTTCTAACCGGGATAAGATCAAGCAGATTTCTATTTGTTAACAAAAAAATGAGTAGTTTATCTATTTTTTTAAAGATAATATAATTTTAGGATTTCCATTATTTACTTAGGCTATCTCTTTCTAATTATGAAACCAAACAACTTCAGATGCTTTTACATGTCTCATACATTAAAATCGAGTAATTTAATTGACTAGAAAAATAAACACTTTAACTTAAGCAAGCATTATTTGCTGCATTGGCGAATCCTGGATTACTTAATAAAGCAGCGACAAAAGTAGATAGAGTTCCTAATGCAGTTGCACCTGCTGTACCTAAGGCAGCAAGAACTGCCGGTCCAAACGCTATAGCCAATACAACTACCAAAGCTAGTCCAAGAGTATTAACCTTTATTCCAGTCTCTACATGAGTAGTTACTCCATTTTCATCTGTAAAATCATGAAATCCAAATAACTTTGTATCTCCCAATACACCAATATCTAGTCCTGCCCCCCATTTATTATCTTCATTATGAACACCAATATCTAGCCCTCCCCCTATACCATCTTCATTACCAATCACTACATTTGCATTTGCACTAACTCCATGAGAAAATGCTTCAACACTCGCTGAGGCATCCACCGATAGCCCATCTCCCCAGCTTAAGCCAACACTTGTCCCTTCGAAGCCAAAGCTTCCCCAAGGTGTATCTATAGAAGGTAAATTGATTGAAAATCCATCAACAGAACCATTTGTACTATTCAAAACAAAAATATTCCCTCCAGATTCTTCGGTCATTGATTGAGAAGACTCCGTATAAACTAATCCACCATCTATTTCTGGCCCTTGTACTTCAATAGTATTACTGGTTCCAAAGACATTTTCCCCTAACCAATTTCCTACATCACTCAAGCCTTGTCCGATATCATCCCAAGATGGCCAATTCCCATCTTTATCTACAAGATTTATCGGGTTATTCCAAACATAACTAAAAGCATTGAGTGTAGATGGCACAGTTAGTATTCCACTTATTTTATCCTCACTAATAAACCGCCCTTGCTCTTGATTATAATACCTCGCCTGTGCATAGTTCAGTCCGCTGATTTCATCCTGCTGATAACCAGTAAAACCAAAGACACCCGCTTGGCTTTGCTGCGCTACCCCAAACTCGTCATAGGCAAACAGCTCTTGGCTGCCACCAGCTGTCAATTGACGTAACGGACTGCCTAGCTCATCCAGCAGAAACTGCTCTTCCCCATCCATTGCCAATAATTGATTATCCCATAAATAGCTTTCTGTGTCTTCATTGACTTTTCGTTCCAATAGATTGTTGTAAGGCTTTGTCAAATCCAACACATACTGAATTTGCTTCAACGGCTCATCTGCTTTTACAATTGTCTGTCCTACACGATTCCGCAGTCCATTATAGTCATACGTGGCTTCTCCAACCGTTGGTTGAATGACCTTCGTCATCATATTTGTTGCATCGAACTCAAAAGATTTATGCAGGTGGTTATCTAATAATTCTTCCACTAGATTTCCCCGCTTATCATAACGCATAGTGCGACTTTGATTTGGCTGTTCTTGGTGTATCAATTGATTTAACGCATTGTACGTATAGTGTGTCGTTTGGTCTTTTTCACTTTTAGCAATGCGGTTGCCAAAGGCATCATACGTATATCTTCTGAGAGAATCTCCGTCTTTTTGAACCTCTGTCAATCGCTGTAAGGGGTCATAGTGATACAGGAACTGACCACTTTCCTCTAACAGTCCTTTTCTCTGCTTCTCAATGTGAGTTTTATTCCCTGCTTCATTGTAGTGATACTGATAATGCTCTAATACCTCGCCATGCTGCTGATGAACCAGCTCGGTCAATTGATACGCTGCATCATACTGATAAGAAGACGTAAGCCCAGCCGGCTGCTGCTTCTCAATCAGCTGACCACGTTCATTGTACCGATACGTATATTCTTGCTGGTCACTGCGTAATCTTGTTAGCTTACTTGAAGAATCATAGGTATAGGCGGCTTCTTTGCCGTCCGGATAGATAAGCTTGGTTCGATTCCCTAATGCGTCCCATTCATAGCGAAGCTGTTGGTCATCCGGGGTGGTCAGTTGTAAAATTCGGCCTAACGCATCCAGTTCCATCGTTGTTTTGCCCAGCCAGTCCTGCACTGCTACTAACTGCCGCAATTCATTGTATTGAAGCTGCACCTCTTTGCCGTCATCATAACGAATGGCGTTCATGCGTCCTGTCTCTGTGTAGGAAAGACGTGTATGGAACCCGTCCTTGTCAATCTTTTCAATTAAATGATTCTCTTCATCATAACGATAGCTTTCTTCGTTGCCGAGCGCATCAATAACTTGTGTCACATTCCCTAGAAGATCATAGTGATACATAGTTCTGCGATTCAATTGTTGAGCTTCTGTATAGTCTTTATCAATAGTCGGCTGTTCCATCTGAATCAGATTTCCTACTTCATCATAAGAATAGCTGGTAACATTTCCTAATGCATCCCTAACCTGTGCTAGCTCTCCCGTAGGAAGATAATCGTACTCAGTAATGGCTCCTGTCTCATCCTGAAACAGAACAACTCTGCCAGCTTCATCATAGCTGAATTTCTTCGTATGCCCAAGCGGGTTTGTAATAGCTGTTATTTGATTGAGTCGATCATAGCTGTAGTGGGTTGGACCTTGCATTCCTACTTGTTTTTCTATGACATTTTCATTGTTGTCATAGGTATACTGAATCGTCTCTCCCGCCGGGTACTGAACGGTTTTCAGCTTCCCACCTGGATAATAGTCGTAGGTCGTCACTCCACCGTTCGGATCCTCGACGGCTGCCACTTTTCCTAATGCGGTATACGTAAACCGCGTCTTGTGTCCTAATGGGTTCACTTGTTCCACTAGCTGTCCTATAGCATCATAACGAAAAGCGGTTGTCTGTCCTTTACTATCCATAATTGACGCGATTTTTCCAGAACGATCATACGTGTAGCGTGTTTCATGACCCGATGCATCGACTACTTTAGTTGGGCGATTTAATGCATCATAACGAAAGCTTCTTGTAGATTGACTAGGTCCAACAATTTCCAACGGGTTACCCACTGCATCATAAGTAACCATAGTACTATGCCCGAGAGCATTAGTTGTTTTCACCAACTGATTCAGTTGATTATATTGAAAAAGTGTCTCAGCCCCATTGGGCTGTCTAACCTTAGAAATGTTCCACATCAAATCATACTCAAGCTCCGTTATTCCGCCACGTGGGTTGACAACTTTTTCAATTTTTCCTAAATTATTATATTCCTGTATAGTGAGTGTACCGTCAAAATCTTTTATCTGTGTGATTTTGTTGATTCCATTATAGGTGTATTCTCTAGTGGCTCCTGCGGCATTAGTAATCGTTAACAGATTTCCTTGCTCATCATAGCTATACTGGCTGTCATTTCCGTTCGGATCAGTGGTTTGGATGACTTGATTGCGTTCATCGTACACATAATGTGCCAGACTGCCATTCGGTTGCCCAATGGTCTGGATATTCCCTCGTTCATCGTAGGTAAAGGTTAACTGACTGCCATCTGGCTGTCGTACTTCAATTGGTCGTTTCTGCCCATCGTAACGGATACTAGAAGTATGATTTAACGGATTTTTTACCTCGACCAGTTGGTTGTCTTCATAGCAGAAGCGGAATGTTCCGCCATTCGCTTGTCTGATCTGAATTGGATGATTCTGTTCATCGTACGTAAGGGTGACCGTTTCGCCCAAAGCGTTGGTGATATTCGTTTGATTGCCTCGTTCGTCATAGCTGTATTGCGTCTTGTTCCCCCGCTTATCCGTAAAGGCTACTAACTGATTCTGTCCGTTATAGACACTGACTTCTTCCCCATCTGCATAAACCGCTCGAGTATTTCGATACTGCTTATCCCGATAATAGGTGACTTGGTTGCCGTTTTGTTCTGTCACAGTAATGGTTTTCTGTTCATCCTCATACGCATACGTCATCACGCCCCCGTCAGGAAAGACCTGTCGAGTGGTTCGTCCCAGATAATCGTACGTATTTTGAACCAAGTCAATTCCCCGCGAGTTCGTCAGCGTGAGCAACTCCTTTTTATCATTGTACTGATAACGCAGGGTCTCTTTCGTCACACCGATTACTTTAATTAAACAGTCATTGGCATAGAAAAACTGGAGCTTTCGATTCGTTTGGTCCTTCACCATACTCAAATAGCCGTCTGGATGATAGCGAAAACGCAGATATCCTGACAAGCTGCTAACTTTTTTCAGTTGGTTTTGGCTATTGTAGGATAGAAGGATTTTCTGACCATTCTCCATCTCTTTTTGAATCCATTGTCCTTGTAGGTTAAACGAATAGACCGTTTGGTCTTCTAACGTTAACTGATAGCCTGTCGCTGTCTTCACTAATTGATGGGCAGGGAACAAGGGAGCGACGTAGTGATTTTCTTCCCGTTCCTCATAAAAGACCGCATTGCCGTCTTCCATCATGACTTTGAGCTGACCTTCTTTTTTTTTCGGATACAGCTGTACTTCGAAGCTATGTACCCAGTGTTCTCCTAACGCCCCACGATACTCATCCATGACATTATACGTGCGCTTGAATACTAAGGGTATTTCGCCGCGAACAGTCAGGTCTTCTTTATCTGCACTGAAATTACCCGTGGTTAAGTTTACTGGGTCTTTACTGTAATAAGCACTGACCACAGCCAACCCTTTCGATGTGTCTAATACGCGCTGCAGCGTCTTATCAATATCTGACATGCGCATGCCGTTTTGCATCCGCATTTTAGAGAGTGATTTTTTAAAAGAATCCACATCCTGAGCGGTAAAGCCGCCCTTGATAAAAGACTGGTATTCTTTAAATAGACTAGCCAGCTGATCTGCGGCACTTTGTAAATCATTCACATTGGCAGCTGCTGCCTGATCCAAAGCGGGCAGGTCATTCTGCAGTTTTTCTACATCACGCGTTAGCTTATCCAGCAGCTCCTGAAATTCGTCCTTTTCCAATTTCAATCCGGAGATACTTCCAGAGAGCTGACTGCTTTTTGCCTCAGAAGGAACTTGGCCAAGTAAAGACTGAAGGCTTTTAGCCTTACTTTCTGCTTCTGTACTAAATTCTTTGGCCGCCTGAAACAATTGTTCATAGGCCGTTTTTAACTCTGCGATAGCAGATAATAAAAATACGCGATCTTTTCCAACACTCATACTTGATTCTCCTACTCTTTTTATTTTTCGTCCTTTTACGACACAATCTGATCTCTACTCCGTGACAGTTTCTGGTCTTGTTCCTCGTACACATCGACTGCATTCAACAAGGATTGACACACCTCATAAAAAAAAGCTTCAGAAGCGGTTACAATCGCTTCTTCAGATTGAAATTGCTGTTTTAAAGCATCTACAAAGGCTCCTTCAGATTCTTGTAATATGCCGTTCATTTGGCTCATACTACTTTTAGCACTCTGTAAACTTCCACTTATCTGTGCCTGAATTCCTTGAATCTCACTTCTAGCTTGACTATGATTAATATTAATCTTACCCATTGATTGTTTGCCTCCTTTTAGCAGCTTGTATCTACATTGATAATTACGGTTTCATATTCCTGAATTACCGTTTTGGTTTGGGTAAATAGTTCCTTTAGTCGGGCAATCACATCCGAACTAACACCTTCCATTAATCCATCAATTTTTGGGGTTAATGCATCTGTATTTAATGCTCCTGCACTCAAACTCTTGGTAAGCTCAATAATTTTTTCATAGGCGTCAAGTAACTCTTGATGGCTTCGTTCTAAATCAGCTGCCACTTGTGTGAATTCCTGATCAATTACGGCAATTTTTCCACTCATTTTTTTCTCCTCCTTTGTTCTATAAGCTGGCCAGCTGACCCATGATACCTGATAAAATACCCTCTTGCGTCTGTTGGTAATTGGAAAGCTTACTGATCTGATCACTAATTCCTTCGATAACCTTTTCAACCTTTTTTATATTTTCTTCTAAGGTAGTCACTCCTTCTGGTAGTCTAGAGGCCTGCATCTCAGCAATCACTCCCTCAAATACTTTGGAGACACGTACCTCTTTCGCAATTTGACTAGATAAAGCACTATTTTTTTTCGCTGTTATTTGAGTCACTTCACTGGTTAGCTCGCTTTGTTTTGCTTGAAAGCTGGCTTTTAACTCAGATGCTTGATTAATTTTCTTACGTACTTTTACCGCCCGTTCATTCAACTCGCGCCGTTTTCGTTCCTTAGCAGCTCGTTTGGCTCTTTCCAACGCTTCCTTTTCTTTATCACTCATTTTCCGTGCTCCTTCCTCACTCCAATATTTCTTTTTATACAATATAGTTTACCACAACAAGCGAAAATTTTTTTTCAATTTTTTCTTAAAACTAAACATTTTTTGGTAAAAGTAACAATAACATGCTATTTGATTCTTTAAATTAATAACGAAAAAAAGACAAAGAATGCTTTTTATAACATTCTTTGTCTCTCGCTCTATTTTCTGTTTATCGTTTTAACTCTTCAATCATTTCTTTTTGCACAGATAAGGCTCTTTGAGCAAGAGCTTCATAGCGTTCCTTTTTATCTTTAATACGTGCAGGCAGCTCTGGAAACAGACCAAAGTTGGCGTTCATCGGTTGAAAGTGTTTACCTTCTGCATGGGTGATGTAATATGCCATACTCCCCATCGCTGTTTCTCTTGGAAAAATAACCGGCTCAGCTTCTTTCGCTAGACGCGCAGCATTGATGCCGGCAAGAAGACCACTGGCCGCACTCTCTACATAACCTTCTACTCCAGTCATTTGTCCTGCAAAGAACAAATCAGAACGTTTCTTTGTTTGATAGGTTGGCTCTAGTAATTCAGGAGAATTCATAAAACTATTTCGATGCATCACACCATAACGGACAAATTCAGCATTTTCCAACCCTGGAATCATTTGGAAAACCCGCTTTTGTTCGCCCCATTTTAGATGTGTCTGAAATCCAACGATATTATAAAGTGAAGCAGCGGCATTATCCTGTCTCAGCTGAATTACTGCATAAGGACGTTTCCCAGTTTTAGGATCTTCCAGCCCAACAGGCTTCATTGGACCAAAAAGCATCGTTTTAATCCCACGTTTAGCCATTACTTCAATTGGCATACAGCCTTCAAAAAACTTCTCTTTTTCAAAGGTTTTCAGCGGAACCACTTCTGCTTCAATTAATGCCTGATGGAACTGATTAAATTCTTCTTCAGTCATCGGACAATTTAAATAGGCCGCTTCTCCCTTGTCATACCGGGATTTTAAATAGACCTTATCCATATCAATTGTTGACTGATCAATAATTGGCGCCGCAGCATCGTAAAAATAAAAGCCTTCAGAACCATTAAATTCTTTAATTTTATCTGAAAGTCCTTCTGAAGTTAGCGGACCTGTTGCAATAATTGTAATCCCTTCAGGAATATCCGTAATTTCTTCATTTTTAACCGTAATCAGCGGATGATTCTTGATTCGCTCTGTGATTAACTTTGAAAAATTATCACGATCCACAGCTAGTGCTCCTCCTGCCGGCACAGCAGTTTCATCAGCTGAATGGATAATCACTGAGTTCAGCTGACGCATTTCTTCCTTCAAAACACCGACAGCATTTGTCAGGTTGTTCCCTCTCAAAGAATTAGAACATACTAGTTCGGCGAAGTCTTCTGTTTGATGGGCAGGAGTATTCTTTACAGGGCGCATCTCATAAAGCGTTACCGGAACGCCAGCCTGAGCGACTTGCCAAGCTGCCTCACTTCCTGCAAGACCTGCGCCAATCACCGTTACTGTTTTAGTCATTTATATCCTCTTTTCTTCAAAAATGAGTTTGGGACATAAGAAAATGCCCGAACTCTTCTTTCTCTAAAATCCGAATAAACGGCGTTCCAAAAGTAGCTCTCTCGGAAATAAGCCGAACTATCTCAAAAATATGAAAAGCTCCAGGTAGGTATCAATCAACATCTACTCGGTTCCCTTGTAGTGTTTCTTGACAATTTTCGGATAATTCGTCTTATTTCTCGGAGCTAAACACTTTTGTCTCGACCTCATTGATATATAGTTTATTTCTATCTTGAAACAACAGCTGAATCTGCTGCTAAGCGGCTATTTCTGAACATTTTCTTCATAATCGCCATTAATACAAACCACTTGCTTTCCGCCTTTAACCTTCTTCTCAACGAGATACTGATCACATTTTGGACAGTTTCTGCCAATTGGTTTATCCCATGATGTAAAGTCACAATCAGGATAGCGGCTGCAGCCATAGAACAGACGGTTCTTTTTCGATTTGCGTTCAATTACTTGACCTTCATGACAGACTGGACACACTACACCGATTTCCTTCACAATTGGCTTAGTATTTCGACAATCCGGAAAGTTGCTGCAGGCATAGAATTTTCCATAACGTCCTAACTTGATGACCATCGGATGACCACATACATCACAATCAAAACCAGCTGGTTCATCTTTGATTTGGATTTTTTCAATTTTTTCCTCTGCAGTTGCCAATTCTTTTTCAAAAGGTTTATAAAATTGATCAATTACCTTAATCCACTCTTCTTTTCCTTCTTCAATGTTATCCAAATCCTCTTCCATTGACGCAGTGAAATGAACGTCCACAATTTTAGGGAAGAACTCAACGATTAGCGAATTAACAATTTCACCAAGCTCTGTTGGTTCAAAGCGCTTATTCGTTAGCTTCACATAATAGCGCCGTTGAATCGTTTCCAGCGTTGGTGCATAAGTAGAAGGGCGACCTACACCGTTTTCCTCCAGCGTACGGATTAATGTCGCTTCGCTGAAACGTGCCGGCGGTTGCGTGAAGTGTTGTTTTGGTTCGATATCTACAGACTGGACTTTTTCTCCTGCTGTCATATCAGGAAGAATATTTTCTTTGTCTTCCTTCCCATCATCACGACCTTCAACGTACACCTGCATAAAACCTTTAAATTTCACCTTGGAACCATTTGCTATGAAAATCACGCCATTCTGCTCAAGGGTAACCTTCATAGTATCCAGGACAGCCGGCGTCATTTGACTGGCAACCATTCTTGACCAAATTAGCGTGTAGAGCTTCAGCTGATCCTTATCAAGATACTGTTTAATCTCATCAGGTGTTCTTAACACGCTGGATGGGCGAATTGCTTCATGGGCATCCTGTGCTCCCTGTGCATTTTTCGCTTTGCGTCCGCCGTGAGCAGAGTATTCTTTCCCATAAGTTTCTTCAATGTATGATGCAGCTTCAATTTTCGCTGAGTCCGCCAATCGAGTGGAGTCTGTACGCATGTACGTAATGAGACCCACAGTTCCTTGCTTGCCTAGTGCAATCCCTTCATACAGCTGTTGAGCAACCATCATGGTTTTTCTAGTACGAAAATTCAATTTTCTGGCAGCTTCTTGTTGTAGGCTACTAGTCGTAAACGGCAACGCAGGATTGCGTTTTCGCTCTTTCTTCTCAACCTTTGTAATATCATAATCTTTACCTTTGATACGACTGGTCACTTCTTTTACTGCTTCCGGATTCGGCAGTTTTTTCTTTTTGCCGTCTAATCCCCAAAAGTTCGCTTTAAACTTCTTTTTCCCTTTTTGGAAATTCCCGTCAATACTCCAGTATTCTTCTGGAACAAATTTTCTAATTTCCTGTTCCCGGTCTATAATAATTTTCAAAGCAACAGACTGTACTCGACCTGCGCTAAGTCCTTTTTTCACTTTACGCCAAAGAATCGGACTGATAGAATAGCCAACGATGCGATCCAATACGCGGCGTGCCTGCTGGGCATCCACTAAATCAACGTCAATTGCCCGTGGTTCTTTGAAGGCTGCCTTAACAGCTTCTTTAGTGATTTCGTTAAATACGACCCGGTTTTTATCATTAATATCCAAATTTAATAAGTGAGACAGATGCCAGGCAATAGCTTCTCCCTCTCTATCCGGATCGGCTGCAAGATAAACTTTATCTGCTTTTTTTGCGGCTGCTTTAAGTCCTTTAATCACATCGCCTTTTCCGCGAATTGAGATGTAATGCGGTTCATAATTATTTTCAAAATCGATACCCATTTTACTTTTTGGCAAATCACGAATATGCCCAACACTGGCAACGACTTTATAGTTTCTTCCTAAATATTTTTCAATCGTTTTGGCTTTTGCTGGTGATTCTACAATAACTAAGTATTTATACGCCATTAAACGTGCGGCTCCTTTCAGATTTCCTGTTCCTACTATTATATACAGTGAAAAACTTACAAATCGTAGTTCATCATATCGATTCATTTTGAGTTTGTCAAGGATTGATATAGCAATCTAACAAAAAAATCTCATTTCATTCAAAATATCTTCGGGAGAAAAAACACTATTTGCCCCTTCGTAAAGTAAGGTATGACAGCCTTCTGAATGAGGCAAAAAAATATTTCCCGGAACCACAAAAACCTCTCTGCCATATTCAAGGGCAGACTGCGCTGTAATGAGAGAACCACTGTTTTTACGTGCTTCAATCAGGCATGTGCCTCTGGCAAGCCCTGCAATAATTCGGTTTCGCATGGGAAAATGATGCTTCCGCGGCGGAGTGCCGTTGGGGTATTCACTAATAATCAGTTGTTCTTCCGCCATTCTTCTATGTAAAACAGCTGTTTCTCTAGGGTAGCAGCAGTCTAAGCCAGTGCCAACAACACCAATTGTTTTGCCTGCATTATTCATGGCAGCTTCATGACTTTTGCTATCAATTCCTTTAGCTAAGCCGCTGACAATGACCCAGCCGGCTGCAGCAATCGGCGGTATAAACTCTCTTACCACTTTTATTCCATAAGCAGAAGCATCGCGAGCACCAACAACTGCCAGTGCTTTTTCTTGAAGCAGGTTAATATTTCCTTTGTAAAAAAGAACTGCTGGACAATTGTATATTTCTTTTAAAAGAACCGGAAACTGAGCATCTAGAATAGTGAGAAACTGATGCTCTGATTGAAACTGTTTTACTTTCTCACCTAATTGATTTAACCGTTCCCAGGAGGCTAAAAACTGAGGTGCATATTTTTTTATTTCTGCAATTTGAAGCAATTCATTCTTGCTCAAATTTACATAATCATTTTCTATTATAAAGCTTAGAATCTTCAATATGCCTATGTTCCCGATTCCCTGACAGTTCACTAAACGAAATAATAATTCTCTCAACTCTTTATCCATAAAAAAAGCCTTCCTCTCAAATACTCAATCATTTATAAACCCTGTACCTTACAACGTTTTTTTCACAAGATTTACATAGATAGTATTTGCATAAGAAAGCTGTTTTCATTTTATTGGCATAAATCTTTAACTGGTGCAAATGTTCGCCGATGAATTGCACAAATCCCCTGTTTCTTCATTCCTTCAAGATGCTCTTTTGTCCCATATCCTGCATTTCTCTCAAAGCCGTATCCAGGAAAAACCTTAGAGTAATCCTCCATCAACCGATCTCGGCAAACCTTGGCAACAATACTGGCTGCAGCAATCGAAACTGAACGGGCATCCCCTTTAATCAGCTTTTTCTGCGGAATGGATAACTCTAGCTCCATTGCATCAATTAATAAGTAATCTGGTGTAAAATCAAGGTCCTTTACAGCCATTTTCATAGCTTTTTTGCTTGCCTGATAGATATTTATCTCATCGATTTCTTTATGATCAACCATTCCGATACCAATTGCAATTGCTTGACTTTGAATCTGATCATATAAGGCTTCTCTCTTCTTAATAGAAAGCTGTTTTGAATCATTCAGACCAAGCAGCTCACACTTTTCTGGTAAAATGACAGCTGCAGCCACTACTGGTCCAGCCAAAGGACCTCTGCCAACCTCATCGATGCCGGCAATTAAGCGGTGCCCTGCTTTTTTTGCTTCTTCTTCAAAAATAGAGAGCTGCTTAAATTGAGCAATTTCACTCTCCTGTTTGACCATACTTCTTTCCCATTGAGCTAAGGCCTGCTGTACACCAAGTCTCTCATCATCCTTCCAAAAAGTTAACCGTTGATCGTCTCGACGGTCAATCGTTTTTAGTTCTTCTTTGATGTCTTTGATAGATTCCTTATTCATCCAGCCCTGCTCCTAACTCTTCCCATCGGTCTAATGTATATGCACCCAGCTTGCCGCTGCGGATTTCCTGAACAATCATCTCGCTTGCACGATCATAGTCGTCCTTGAAGCCTCTTTTTTTAGTAATCAGCATCAATAGTTCCGGAGCAGGTAAAAATAAATCTTCTTCGGTAAGCTGATAGCGTTCAAGTAAGCGCTCAGGATAGAAACGAGCAAAAAAGGTTAGCCCATAAATAGCTAAATCATCAAAATGAAGCAGCTGATCTTTGATTGCACCTGTTAATGCCAATTTTTTTCCAATCGCTGCATCTTCAAATTTTGGCCATAAAATCCCTGGAGTATCAAGTAATTCTAAATCCTTACCCGATTTTAGCCATTGCTGACCTTTAGTGACTCCCGGTTTGTTCCCTGTCTGAGCAATTTTCTTACCTACGAGCCGATTCATTAATGTCGATTTGCCTACATTGGGGATGCCTATACACATTGCTCGAATAGCCCGCGGCTTCAACCCGCGGCTTCGGTCCCGTTCGATTTTATTCTTCAGTGCCTTTTTTGCTTCTGGAACAATCTTGTTGATTCCCTGATTCTGTTGAGAATTGATTATCAGTGTGTGAAATCCTTTTTCTCTAAAATAATCCTGCCATTTTCTATTCTGATCCGGATCTGCCAAATCCCCCTTGTTTAGTAGAACCAAGCGAGGCTTTTGCTGCACAATCTGATCCATCATTGGATTTCTTGAAGAGATTGGTAATCGAGCGTCCACTAGTTCAAAAATAATATCTACAAATTTTATCTTTTCCGACACTTCTCTCCGGGCTTTCGCCATATGACCTGGAAACCATTGTATTGTCATGTTTTCACCTATCTAACTAATAATTTTTATATGATTAAATGGATAATATACAAATCTTGCTTTACCTAAGATGTACTTGCTTTCAACAGCCCCAAATGATCGGCTATCCTTTGACATTCTTCGATTATCACCCAAAACAAAATAACTATCCCCGCTCAAATTCTCCTGATTCATTAAATCAGCAAGATTAAAGTTCGTAGTATATGGTTCTGTATCCGACTTTGTTTTCCTTCCTTTTTTCAAGAAAGGTTCAGCTACTTTTTCGCCATTAATATAAAGCTGATCTTTTTCGTAGCGAATTTCATCTCCCGGAAGACCAATTACTCGTTTTACATAAATTTCGCCATCCGGCAATTGAAAGACAATCACATCAAAGCGCTGAATAGCTGTGAATTTTTCCATCAGCACCATATCTCCCTGACTAAGATTCGGTTTCATAGAACTTCCGTCAATTGGCACAGGAATCAGGATAAAACCGCGAACAATAAATAAAAGAACAAGCGATGGTATCAGCAGTTTTATAAATGAAATGAGATACCCTATATAACTTTTCCTTTTCTCCATAGATTTCGGACCTTCTTCCATTGTAATATAGCAGAAACCTAATAGCTGTTCAATGAAAAATTTACTTTTGTAATTGCTCAATAGCTGTGTTATAGGCTCCGTCATTATTTTGAATTTTTACTTTCAGCAGCCCTTCAATTTGTTCTGCTGTGGTTTCATCCACTTCTCCAGAAACCGGCAGCGCTTGATCCGTCTGAATAGATTCAACTGCTTGCTTCGTTTTCTCGTTAAAATCAGCTGTTTCATCTACATCAAAATCAAGAGCTTTCAGCATTTTATTCAGATTTGCAACAATTTCTGACTGATCCCCTTGCCTCAAAATACTACTTCTGGAGATTGGAGCTAGATAAGCATACTCTGGAAAGTCTGCTTCAATAGTAGGGGCCAATCCCTTCTCATGAATCCAATTCCCCTCTGGTGTCAGCCATTTCAAAATAGACAGCTTGAGACTAGTCTCCTGTCCAACTCCTTTAACTGTTTGGACTGTCCCTTTACCAAAAGTCTTCGTTCCAATCACTTTCACCTTGCCCGATTCCTTCAGTGCTGCTGCAAAAATTTCCGATGCGCTTGCACTTCCGCCATCGACTAATACTACAACCGGTTCCTCCACTTTAAAACCATCGTCTAACTCAGAGGATGCTTTGCTTTCAATTATATTACCAGCTTTATCTTCAAACTGGACAATCGTCTGACCGTCCTTTAAAAACATACTTGACATTTTTTCCACTTGATCCAGTAAACCGCCCGGATTTTGTCGAAGATCAATAATGAATGATACGGCACCTTCTTTACGCAAATCCTTTACTGCGGTTTTCAACTCTTCAAATGTCTTGCCGCCAAAAGAAGAAATGCGAATGTTTCCTATTGTTTTATCCATTTCATCCAACGCTGCACTGACAGTGGTTAGAGGGATTGTATCTCTGGTAATCGTCAATTCAAAAGTCGCTTCCCCACGTAAAATTTCTAAGCGGACATCACTGCCTTTTTCTCCTCTAATTTTACTAACTGATTCAGACAATGTTGCTCCTTCTGTAGCATCCCCATCAATTTTCAGAATCTGATCCTCCATTTTCAAGCCGGCTTTCTCAGCAGGAGAGCCTTCAATCGGTGCCTGCATAACAGTAAGAATGTCATCTTCTAAACCAAGGGTTGCACCAATCCCTTCAAAGCTTCCGGAAACCTCTTCTTCCAAAGCAGTCGATTCCTCTTTTCCCAGATAGGAAGAGTAGGGATCATCTAAGGATTCCATCATTCCTTTTAATGCCCCTTCAACCAGCTCTTCTTTATCGACTTTTCCTACATAATCTTCCAGAATACTGTTATACAGCTGGCTTACTTCTCTTAGGTTTTCTTCTTCTGAGGGTTGATTAACTATGTAGCTCTGAAGAACACTTCTAAACAGAATAAAACTGCCCCCGCCGACAATAATTGCTGTACAAATAATTGAAATTATATATTGATAATAAGGCACCTGCCGTTGTTTTTTCATTGTCTCGCTCCCTTTTCCGGTTCTCTGTATACTGCTGACCGATTCTTATAGTTTACCATGAAAAAGCGAATGAAAAAAGGGCACAACACAGAACTTCCTGATAAAACAACCGGCTTTTTTCTTTCCCTCCCTACTCTAGCCCATCAAGCATTTTCATGAATAAGAAGTATTTAAGCGATGAAGTCCAACAAATGATACAACCTTTTCGCAATCAGGCTAGTCAAAAAGTAAATTTTCCCGAAACATAGGCAACACAGCAATGTTTACGTTGCATTTTTAGAATATAAAAAAGATGAAAAACTCCTATTTTTTAGAAGAGCTTTTCATCCTTTTTCTTTATTTATTATTTTCCAAATATTTTTCCCACAGCTCATCAAAAACTGTCATTGTCGGCAAATAATTTACCTCCATTTCCAAATAGGAGGAAATTTCATGATAATCCTCTGAATGCTTTGGAAAGCGAATATCTTTAGCAGCTGCATTGGCAAATTGAGTTTCATAATCTGCTGCTGGACCTTTTAGTGTAACCAAATAATGATAAAAGCTTCTTCTCATTCCAGTCCTCTTTTCCAATTTTCTTTTAAAAAGCTGCCGCGCCGTTCGTGGGAACGCTCATATCGCTCTGGTTCTTTTTTGTAAAAATCCTGATGATAATCTTCTGCAGGATAAAAAGTTTCAGCTGGTTCAATGGTTGTCACAATCGGTTTAGTAAAACGACCGCTGTTCTGCAGCCTTTCCTTGCTCTTTTCAGCAATCTGCCGTTGTTCTTCATTCCCGTAAAAAATCACCGGACGATAATTGTCGCCACGGTCTTCAAATTGACCCAGCGCATCTGTTGGATCTGTCTGCTGCCAGTAAATCTCAACCAGCTCAGCATACGAAATAATTTCTGGATCAAATAAAATCTCCACGGCTTCCGTATGACCAGTTGTGTGATTTTTTACCTGTTCATAGGTCGGATTAACTACATGTCCTCCTGTATAACCGGAAGTCACTGAATAAATCCCCGGCTGTTGATCAAAGGGCTGAATCATACACCAGAAACAACCGCCGGCAAAAATTGCTTTTTCGCTCATTTCTTTTCCTCCCCCTACTCTTCCAATGATGATGTGCTGGTTGTACTGTCTTCAGTACTTGTTTTATCTATTTCAGGAAGGTATACACTTATTTGAATATCATCATCAATTAAATTAATTTTATCCGCCCGAATAAATAGACCATTTTGCATTTGGAATTTATCAAGCCGAAGCAAAATCGTTTTTTCATCCGGATTGACTTCCACCCACTCCGGCAGCTTATAATCCCGCTGAACAAATTGCAGAATATCTTTAATCGGCAGACCTAAAGTACCTACAGATAGACTTTTGGCTTTCAATTGAACATTTCCATCATCCATAACGTAAGGATCAAAATACAGGTTAAACTGAATCGGGTAACCCAATACCTTAAACGTTCCCGTCAGCATAGCTTCATTCTCCAAATAAAAATCATAGCTAATATCTGAGTCCTTTTGGAAATCTTCTAAAAAGAATTCAATCAGCTGATTAATCTGTTCTTTATTTGACTGAATACTTAAAATTGGTGAACCTGATCTCTCAACAGTCTTTGAAGATTTATAATCCGGTTCTCTTACCTGTGTCATTCTGATGCCAATAAATAGAAGGCAGCCGACTATGATTCCAACAATCGATAGAAAGGCCACTTTCCATGGGTTAATCTGTTTCTGTTTATTTTTCTTGTTCGTGTCTCTTTTTCTTCTAACCTGTGGTTCTTTTTCCTCAGTCATCCTTAGTTGTCACTCTCCTTAGGCAGCCATTGATCCTTTGTGTTGATCATTTCTTCCCGAACTGCATTCGCCATCAGCTGATAGCCAAGATTGTTCGGATGAAAATGATCTTCTTCATAGATTGCATCATTCGTTATTTCTGTATCACTGGTGTCGCCCTCTACACCGGTTACACCTACATCGCCGTTTACGCCTTTATAAAGCAAATCATTAATTGGAATGAAATACATTTCTGAGTATCCGCTCACCGTTTCTTCTGTTCCAGCATTCCAGTTATTTACAATCTGCTGCATTTCGATAATCTCAGGGAAATATAGATAAAATGGATTATAAATCCCTAATACATAAATTGGTGCAGTCTCATTATATTTTCTGATTTCATCAAATAATGAGACCAGCTGATCCTGATATTTTTTCAGCGGTTTAGTAAAAGAATCCGTTGTTAGATTAAAAACATCTCCTTTGATAACCTTCATTAAATCATTACCGCCAACTGTTACTGTAATCATATCTGCGGCAGTCAACTGTTTTTGAATAGCCTCATTCTTTTTAATCCGTTTTAGAATTTGATCGCTGCGGTCACCGTTTTTACCAAAATTTTCCACCTCTACAGCATTTAATTTATAACGCTCCTCAATATCCCGCGCTACAATAGGTACAAAACCTCCTGAAGCAGTTGGATCACCAATCCCTTCAGTCAACGAGTCGCCAATTGCAACATATTTAACAAGTTCTTTGTTGTTCTTATTTGGATTCTCATTCGTTTTTTGATTAAAATACGGCTGGGCTTTTGGAACAAAAACTAAAAGCAGTATCAGCGTAAGAAAGGCCGCGCCGAACGGAAGTACCAGCAGCCCCCATTTTGTTTGAAAAAATCGCTTCATTTTATCCCTCTTTCATTGGAAAAAAGGGGCTGAGATCTAAAACAATCGCAGCCGCCTCATCAAACATTCATTTATAAAATTGTAGAACAAACTACTTTACTACGGATTGTTCAAAGGAACCGCTCTGATATAGAACCAATCGTTGTTCAATCCATAGTGTAACTGTTTAGCTTGTGTAATACATAATCGCAAAAGCACCTTTGCCTGTATGAGTAGCGATAACAGGATTAGTATGCAGAACAGGAATATCCATATCTGGAAACAGCTTTTGCAGTCCTTCTTTAAAATAATTAGCCAATTCTAATCCCTCAGCATGAGAAATACCAATCTGACGTACATTTGAAAGTTTTTCCAATTCCAGCTTCAACTCGTCAAACCACTTATTGAAAGTTTTAACTCCTCGTCCTTTAATGACAGGAATTAATTCTGTATGATCGAAATCCATGACTACCTTCATATTGAAAATATTTGACAACAACCCTGTCGCCCGGCTAATGCGGCCGCCTTTTACTAAATTATCCAGCGTTGATATTCCAATAAAAAGCTTTGTATTTTCCTTTACTCTTTCAATTTCAGCCAAAATTTCCGGTACACCAGCACCATTTGCGGCTAGTTTTGCGGCTTCAATTACTTGGAAAGATAATCCCTGATCAGTAAAATCACTGTCTATAACAGTTACCTTGCTTGATGTCAGATTGCCCGCCTGTCTTGCAGCTTCAACTGTTCCGCTCAATGCTTTGGTCATATGAATTGAAATTATTTCGCTTCCGTCACTTCCCAGCTCATCATAAAGCTCCACAAACTCTCCGATAGGCGGCTGACTGGTTTTTGGTAAAGCTTTTGCTTTATCCATCATAGTCATAAACTGGCTTCCTTCTAAATGATCATCATCTGGGTAGACAACACCATCTATCATTACAGATAGAGGAATCATATGGATATTCAAGGCTTCCCGGACTTCCTTTCTCATCGTACAGGAAGAATCAGTTACAATCTTTACATTTGTCATAAATTAACCACTCTTTCTTTAAAAACAACCTACATTCGTGTTAGAATGGATACAAGGTTTAGGTTATGGATATAGTATAACAGACCAAAAAAATTTTTTCATCAAATTAAAGTGAAGGAAGTTGATTTCTTGGAAAAAACTGAATTTTCTCGAAAGTATTTGATTTTGAACGAGGTGCTCAATGCAGTTACCCATGGTATCGGCTTTGGCTTAAGTATAGCAGGTTTAATCATTTTATTGGTTAAAGGAGCTCAGATGGGTTCCGCCCTTCGGGTCGTTTCATATGCCTTATACGGCTCTACATTGATTCTGCTATTTTTATCCTCCACATTGTTCCACAGTCTAATTTTCACAAAAGCGAAAAAAGTATTTCAGGTTTTTGATCACAGCTCTATTTTCCTGCTGATTGCTGGAAGCTATACACCTTTTTGCTTACTCAGCGTTCAAGGCTGGCTAGGCTGGACATTGTTTGGACTGATTTGGGCATTGGCAATTTTTGGTGTGGTCTACAAATCTGTTACACTGCATAAACAGGATACTGTAAAAAATGCATCAACGATTATCTATATTATCATGGGCTGGCTCTGTTTAATTGCCGCTAAACCGCTCTATGAAAGTCTGAGCTTCACTGGTCTGGCTCTTTTAGTTGCCGGCGGTGTTTCTTACACATTAGGCGCTCTCTTCTATAGCTTGAAAGGTGTTCGCTTTATGCATGTTGTTTGGCACCTTTTTGTCATGGCTGGTGCAGGCTTTATGTATTTCTCAATTTTATTTTTTACCTAGTTGTTGCGAATTTTCTATTTAAGGGATAGCAGCTGCTTTGGTATATCTTTTACTTTAAGTTAACTGACTGAGTTATAGTCCATTGGACTAATGACTCAGTTTTTTTGTTTCTGCCGCCTATATCCTCAGCCAGCCGCTCACCTATTTCCTAAATATACAGATGCTTGTTTGCCTTCGATTATTTCACTGCAAATCAATAACATCCGTTCTTTAAAAACACCAAAAATAATTTTAAATATTTGAGCGTTCCCTCTTTACAAACCGAACAAACATTCGTATAATATTCTTACGAACACTCGTTCGATTAATTTGTGAGGTGATGAAAATGAAAGCACTACGTCGTGGCGGCTTTATATTTTTTGTTTTATTGATTGGTATTTTTCTAGGTACATTGGGCTTACAGTCTGCGCTGCTTATCGTCAGCCCACTATTTATCATCTGGTTTATGCTTTGGGATGAGAAACGTTATGTTCAACATCGCAGAAGAGAAGAAGATCAGCACTATGTTTATCGAAAATATCATTAAGATAATTATATATAAATAACCTTAGGATTCTCCCCCCTTTTCCCAAAACTGTGACTAGTCCGTACTCCTGTTAATTGACTAGTCTCCATTAAGGGAAATAACCTTTAAATAGTTTTCTTTGGATACACCTATCGTAAAGCTAAAAAAGAAAGCAGCCTATATTTCAGCTGCTTTCTTTTTTAGCTTTATTTTTGTGTTGGCAGACAATTCTTAAAGAAAATTTTCCGGCATTTTTTAGCTAGTCAAATATTAAAACGGAACAGCTGACTGATACCATGCAGCAGGAAGGCTGCTCACCTAGATAATAATACCGAATTATATTTATAGATGAATCTCTTCCCCAAAAGAGGAATGAACGTGGTGTTTTTCATTTCTATAATATTTTGTTTTAGTAAAAAATCTACCAGCACTTTTTTGAGTGTTCAAGCACAAAAAAGAACACTCAGCAGATAAAATGAAAGCATCTAAAATCACAGATTAAAGGTAGCTCTGAGGGATTGAACAACAAAATGAAAGAACTTGAAACAGCAGCAGAGAGTTCCTGCATTTATTTCAAGCTCTTAGAGTTTATTCCGTTTTTGTCCTACCAACATGAATTTGAGGTAAAACTTTTTTATTAGTAATCCATTAATGTAACGATTTCATAGTTAGCAATTTTATCTCTACCATGTAGTTCTTTTAATTCAATCAGGAAGGCACAGCCGACAACGATTCCGCCTAAAGATTCAACTAAATCAGTTGTTGCTTTAATTGTTCCGCCAGTCGCTAGTAAATCATCACAAATCAGCACGCGCTGTCCTGGGGCAATCGCATCCTTATGAATGGTTAGTGTGTCTGTACCATATTCCAGATCGTAGGTTACTTCAATCGTTTCCCGAGGAAGTTTTCCTTTTTTTCTAACTGGAGCAAAGCCCACGCCTAATTCGTAGGCAACAGGACAGCCGACAATAAACCCACGGGCTTCCGGCCCTACAACCATATCAATTCTTTTTTCCTTTGCATAGTCAACGATTTGCTTTGTCGCTTCCCGATAAGCATCACCATTTGCCATCAGCGGAGATATGTCTCTGAAAACAATTCCTTTTTCCGGATAATCAGGTATGCTGGCAATATAATCTTTTAAATCCATGTTACTTTTCCTCCTCATTCAGCAGCCATTGAAGCAGCGTCTTACGATCACTGTATAGCAAGAATTCTTCCACCTTAATTTTTTTCAAGCGGTTTTGATAAACCTTGCTATCAGTCAATGGATGACTTTCAGGGTTATTTACGTTTCTCAAAACACCGTCTTCTATTGTAACAAATCCTAAATCAAAAAACACCTGAATCATAAAAATTAATAATTTTTCCTGAATATTTAAGTAGTTGGCGACTACTTGAAGCTTATAGCGAACATCAAGCGTTCCTTGCTTCTTAATTAGACTGTACAATCTAGAAAACTGTTCTCTAGTCCCAGTCCCGTTTAAGTAAGCTTCGTCACCAGACAATCCCATAATATATACACGGTTCACAGAGATTTGACGGATTAGCTGTTTAAGATCACCCATGTCATTAGGACAATCGACAATGACCAGCTGTTCAATCTTCATTGTCGCTGTCTCCACAGCAAACTGCTCAATAGATTCAAAAATAACTTTTGCTGCTACTTCTTTCTGAAGCAGCTTAACACTTTCTTTCTGGAAAAAGACATACAGAGTAGAAAGCTCTGGAATTTCTTGAAGTTGTTTTGATTTTCCGCGGAAATCAAACAGCTGAAGCTCATCAATCAGGTAGTCTTCTGCCATCAGCTGCGGTTTTTTATTCCCGTTCCATTCATTGATTGAGAGTTTTCCAGCAATCGTACAGCGGCTGTCAGAAAACTCTTTTGCTTCGTTGCCCATTTGAAAAGCAATCACATCTAACGGTGTATCACTATTGTTCGTAATCTGAAGCTTCAAATGATTTTTCTTTGCCCCGATTTGTCGTACCTGAACAGCCTCAACCTGTCGATAAAGAAAAGTAGGCATCGGATTATCTGTTCCAAAAGGCGCCAACAGCTTTAACTGATTAATAAACGGAATAGTCGTCTCTTCAATAGTCAGCGCTTCATCAATAATCAGTTCCTGCCCCTGCGAAAGATCCAGTCCTTTTTTATCAATATATTCGATTAAATGTGTACGAATACGATCAATATTTTCTACTAGTACAGTCATGCCAGCTGCCATATGATGACCGCCAAAATGAACAAAAAGCTCCCGTACCTCATTTAATGCCTCATACAAATTTAGTGTTGTCACACTGCGGCCAGAACCTTTTGCCCGTTCCCCAGCTTCATCAATTGTTAAAATAATCGTTGGCTTACCAGTCTCCTGCATAATACGTCCGGCAACAATCCCCAGCACACCTTCATGCCAGCCTTTTTTCGCTAAAAGATGAATCGGCATAGCTGGATCAATCATACTAAATGCTTCCTCAGTAATTGTATCCACAATCTTTTTACGTTCATTATTTGTTTCTTCAATGACAGCAGCAATGGACAACGCTTCTTCCTCATCAAAAGTTGTCAAAAGGGCTACACCCGGGGCTGCTTCTCCCAATCGTCCTAAAGCATTTAATCGGGGACCAATGGCAAAACCGACATTTTCTTCAGAAATTTCATCTTTCTTTAGTCCTGCTGACTGAATTAGTGCATCTAAACCAAGCCGATCACCAGTTTGAATCATCTTCAGCCCTAGCTGAACAAGCATACGGTTTTCTCCAGTTAATGAGACCAAATCCGCAATCGTTCCAATAGCAACTAAATCCAGAAATTCGGCTGGCACCTCATCAAGTAATGCAGTCGCAACTTTAAATGCTACACCCACTCCCGCTAAATCAGGGAAAGGATACATGCCTTCCGGATGTTTTGGATGGATAATAGCATAAGCAGCCGGCAGCTCCTCCGGCAATTCGTGGTGATCAGTCACAATCACATCTATTCCTTGTTCCTGAGCATAAGCCAAAGCTTCATGACCTGCTACTCCATTATCCACTGTGACAATTAACTGAATCCCTGCTTCAATTTTTTCTTTAAAAACCTCAAGGTTGGGACCATATCCGTGGACAAATCGATTAGGTAGAAAATATTCTACCTCGCCGCCAACCAGTTCAATCGCTTCCTTCATCACAGTTGTGCTGGTAATGCCATCCGCATCATAATCCCCGTAAACAAGAATTTGTTCCCCTGCTTCGATTGCCTGCTGAATACGTTCTACAGCTTTCGGCATATCGTGGATTAAAAAAGGATCGTGAAGGGCTTCAATTGAAGGCGTCAAAAAAGCTTCCAACTGTTCCGCACTTCGTATATTCCGCTGCCATAAAAGTTTTCCAACTAATGGACTGATAGACCGCTCTTCTAAAACTTTAGAAAACACTTCAGAAAAAGCCGGTTCTTCCGGATAACGCCATATGTACTTTGATTTTTTCACGTCGTCACTCCTAACCAAGTAATTATACCAAAATAGAAATGAAAACTAAAGTTTAGATGATTGAAAAAATTTCAGCTGGAATATGTAAAAAAACAGAATACAGTTCTTCTTATACACTGTATCCTGTCTTATCTTATTTAATTATTAATTTACAGAAATTTCTCCTTTACCAGAACGATAGGTTATCACTACTTTTCCCTCTAAGTTGTTTGGGTAAGCCACATCCACCAGTACAATATCACCCTCTGTTTCAGATTCTTTCCCCAGCTGGTTCATGACCATATCATCAACTACTTTGGTATCCAACGTCACTAAAAAGTCTTCATTTTCTCTAAGATAGCTGATATACTGCAATACCTCTTCTTTAGAAATACTGCCTGATTGGTAAGTAATTTCAGTTGTGCGTACACTATCTTTCACGCTGCTGTTTGTCCCAACAATTTTTTTCTCTCCCAGCACTTTATACACCGAAGGAATCTTATCTTTATTTACCTCAATCTCTTCTGCAGTACTTGAAGCACAACCAGTCAGCATAAAAATGCTCCCCAAAATAACAAGTTGAATTACCTTCTTCATCTGTTCTTCACTCCATTCTTGTTCATTTACTATAAAAGCCCTCTATAAAAGAAATTGCTGAATCTTGAAAGTTATACAGCAGCTGCTGTGCAGAAATCAATATCTTATGTTGCAAATGTTTTCAGCACATAGGATTGAACTATGACTAAATCCCTTTATTTGCTTGGTTTTATTCTGTCTCCTACATCAGTATAATAATGAATTGTTACCTCTCCAACCGTTTCTTTCAGATATAGAATATCCACATAGACTGTAGTTTTCTGCTCTTCAGATTCTTTAGTGAGGCGTTGTAAAATTCTATGATTATTTTCAGTTTCCTGCGGAAGCATAGTAAATTCCTCTTCCTTTTTTAAATAATTCATATACTCAATAATTTCAGCTTCTGATATTGTTCCTTCTTTATAAGTGACTATTGTATCTTTAATATCCTTTTGTCCAATCACTTTAAAAAATGAAGCAATTTTATGACCATTTACCTCAAATTCCTCTGTTGTACTGGATGAACAACCACCTAAAAAGAACAGTCCCGCTAACAGAACTGTAATGAGCATGTTTTTCATATATCCCTGAAGCCTCCCCAACAATTCCTTTACAATAACGATTATGGCATACCCTTCTTTAATTTAAAAGAGGAATTTATAAAAATAAATCTCTCTGCTGCCTCTTTTTTGAGACAGCAGAGAGATTCAGTTTATCTGGCTCTATAATATTTTGTATTGGCGGGTATTCTCCTTAAAGGGGGTTACTCCTCAAAACCATTCCAGGTCTTATTAAGAGGGGCATCACTTTCAGCAAAATCGCCCTTTTCTTCCAGAAGCTGCTGATATTTCTGCTGAAGTTCTGCCAGTTGGTTTTCATTGCTTCTTTGCGTCCGTTCAACGGCTTCTTGAATCAATTTGTCAGAGCCTTCTTTATAGGTTTCTTTCTCTGCAATAAGAGCCTTTATCTGCTTTTTCTGGTTCAATATTGTTGTAACAGAAGTAATTAGTCCGACTAGTACGCCAATTATTGCCGATCCTAAAATAATTAAAATTAACGGTCCGCTAATTTTAGCAATACCAAAATTGACTGGCACACTTTGATTATTTAAAACAGCAAATACAACAATAACCAGCACAAGTACCAGACCAACAATTACACGCCATTGATTTTTCATAGGCTTATCCCCCCGGACTATTTTTTATTAAAAATTGTTCCTGCCAATAAATCCCCTAAGTGAGGCATTACTGTATAAAATCTAGCTGCCGCTTCCATAATTCCGGGACGGTTTATTTCTCGCCGAGTTGTTCCCATTGTTCGTGCAACTTCTGTACCAAGCTTCTTAGGATCCAGCACAAACAGACCCATTGACTCCAGATATTCTCCTGATGGATCAGCTTTATCGAAAAATTCTGTCGCAATAGGACCAGGATTTACAGTTGTCACAGCAATACCTAACGGCTTTAATTCCAAACGTAATGCATTGGAGAAGCCCAATACAGCAAACTTTGTCGCTGAATAAATGGTACTCTTCGGTGTGGCCATTTTACCTGCCATGGAGGCAATATTAATGATATGACCACTGTTTGCTTCCGCCATCTGCAGCGCAATTTTTTGTGTAAAGACCATCATTCCCAGTACATTAACACGGAACATTTCATGAGCAATCGATAAATCTGTAGTTAGGAAGTCTTCAAAAATACCAAAGCCAGCATTATTGACTAATACATCAGGTCTGCCAACTTCTGATTGAATCCGCTCAATTACATGGTCAACATTTTCAGGATCAGATATGTCCAGTTGGAATGCAAAAGCTGGTTTCCCGCTCAGCTCTTCACAGGTTTCTTTCACCTTTCCAATGAGATTAATTCTTCGTGCACAGACAACTACTATAGCTCCTCTACGGGCGGCTCCATAACAAATTTGCTCACCTAAACCAGCAGATCCGCCTGTAACTACTACAATCTTATCGTTCAAATCCTGCCAAAATTTCATTTTTTGCCCCTCCTGCTTTTTCTTTAATTACCTTCTACAAATGGAATATCAATAACTTCCATGTCCTTAACTGCCTTCACAACAGGAAAAATTTCTTTTGCTTCATCTTCCAGCTGAATAATATCTTTGTTCAGATAGCGGGCACTGATATGGGTTAGTATCAGTTGCTTAACCTCCGCCATTTTGGCAGTTTCCGCCGCCTGATGACTCGTCGAATGATAATAAGAACGGGCCATTTGAGCTTCGTCCTTATTATAAGTGCTCTCATGCACGAGTACATCGGCTCCTCGAGCTAACGTGATGCTATTCTTGGTTTTCCTCGTATCACCCAAAATCGTCACAATTCTGCCGGCTTTCTTTTGCCCAACGAAGTCTTTGCCGTTAATTACCTGTCCATTTTCCAAAGTAACAGTTTCTCCCCGTTTTATCCGGCCATACATTGGTCCAGATGGGATACCCAGCTCCTTCAGTTTCTCAACCTGAAGTTCTCCTTCATGATCCGCTTCAGCAACTCGATAGCCATAGCTTAAAATACCATGATCCAACGGCAGATATTCCACCTTAAACTGTTTATCTTCAAAAGCTACACCACCATCAGATAATTCATGATAAACAATAGGATAAGAAACTCTTGTCTTTGACACACTAAAGGATGTTTCAATAAAGTTTTTAATTCCCTGAGGCCCATAAATATCCAGTTGCTCATTTCCCCCTTGAAAAGAACGGCTGCTTAATAGACCTGGTAATCCATAAATATGATCGCCATGAAGATGGGTAATGAATATCTTTTCAATTTTTCTGGGTCTGATATTACTTTTTAAAATTTGCAGTTGCGTGCCTTCTCCACAGTCAAATAGCCAGACGGCATTTCGCTCATCCAATAACTTTAATGCAATACTGCTTACATTGCGATGTTTGGCTGGTACTCCAGCTCCTGTACCTAAAAATTGTAATTCCATTGATTTCCTTACTTTCCATTAGATTTCTTCTTTATTTTAGAAGAAAGCTGCCTTATTAGCAAATAAAATTATTTTATGGGTAATACTACTGTAAAAGTTGTTCCCTTTGGCAAAGTATTTTCTACCGTTAATTTCCCATGATGAGCCTCTACAATCCATTTTCCAATAGCTAAGCCAATGCCATAACCACCAGTTTTACGATTACGTGACTGATCGCCTCTATAAAAGCGATCAAAAATTTCCTGCTTTTGTTCATCAGGAATACCTACGCCATGATCTATGACTTTGAAAATCCATTCATTTTTTTCAACTGTAGAAAAAATAACAATTTTTTCTTTCTCATGTGTATACTTTAATGCATTATCCAGCAAAATGATTAGCAATTGTTGTATTTTCTGACGATCAAACACAGCTTTTCCATCATTTTTCAATTCTAGCTGAACATCCTTATTTTCAGCTTCTCCAAGTTCAAGATATGGAGCAATAGCTTTTGAAAGAAACTCGTTAACAGCTATCGGCTCTTTATCAAGAACAACTGCATTGGAATCAGAACGGGCCAACAACAGGAGATCGCTAGTTAATTGACTAAGCCTCTGCACCTCTGTCAATGATGTCGCAATCGTTTCCGATTCTTCAAGGATCGTATGATTCGGCTTAGTAAAAAGCTTCTCCAGTTTTGCCTGAATAATTGTTAATGGCGTCCGCAGTTCATGGGAAGCATTTTCTACAAATTCCTGCTGTTTTTGCCATGAAACCATGATTGGTTTCATGGACCACTTCGACAGGAAGTAACTTAAAATTATAGACAACACACCAAAAATAACCATACATCCAATCAAAATTTGCTTAACGCGTTCTACCGTTCCTTTTATCGGATCAGTATTTGTCAAAATTTGAATATAGGCTACACTGCTGGATTGATCATCCATTACAGGAACCATAATCGAACGGAATTGAAGCTCGCGATTATTGCTGTCTGTCACCTGAACACTGGTCACTGTGTCTAAGTGTTCAGTAGAAAATGGGATATTCTGCAAATCAGTATATCTTGAGCCAAGACTCTCTTCATTTGCTATCTTTCCCTCTTCAGTCCAAAGAATGACCTGCTGCTGAAAGTTATTGGGCGGCGGCAGTTTATCTCCTTTGCCGCTGCCTGAAAATCCTTCAATCTGAGGGAGCTGTCCAAAACGATTGCTTTCTAACGCTTTAAGCTGATTTGATAAAAACTGTTCATGGCTGGCCAATCGAGTTAGTTCTGTATCAACACTTTGGTAAATAGAGGTCTGCAGTAGTTGAAATACAATAACACCTAGAATCAGGAAAATACTAGCGAAGGATAGCAAGTTAACAATAAAGTAGCGAATCCGTTGATTTCTATTTCTCTGTACCTTCATTTACTCTCTTCCTCTTCCGGCTGAAATAGGTAGCCGACATTCCGCAGTGTTTTAATCCATTTATCCACACCAAATGGCTTTAGATGCTTTCTCAGGTTACTCATATAAACCTCTACTACTGTCAAGGTCGTATCCGATTGAAAACCCCAAATACGGTCAAACAGCTGATCTTTTGTAATAATTCGCTCTTTGTTCTGCATTAAATAAAGAAGTAAGTCAAATTCCTTGCCCTGCAGCTGGATATCATGTTCCTTGTACCTTACTTGACGATTATCGATTTCCACGCAGAGATGGCTGACTGTCAGCTCATTCTTTGGATTCAAACCGAGTGATCTACGAATCAGCGCCTGAACCCGCATTAAAAGCTCTTCTCTATGGAATGGCTTTGTAAGATAATCATCTCCGCCGTTCTTAAACCCGTTGATTTTATCAGCCAGACCATCCTTCGCTGTTAATATCAACACAGGCGTGTAAATTTTCTTCTCTCTTAGCTTTGTTAACACTTGTTCACCTGGGAGACCTGGAAGCATCAAATCCAACACAATCAAATCATAGACTTCTCGTTCCCCTTCGTAAAGGGCTTCTTCTCCATCATATATCTGTTCTACCTCAGCAATTTCCGATAAAATATCAGAGATGCTGTCAGATAAAACTTCATCATCTTCAACCAAAAGTATTTTCAACATATCCTTTACCTTCATTCTTTCTAATGATTAGAAGGATGAGACAAAGCTCTATGCCAAATTGTCCCATCCTTAAAAATCAGTCTATTTTCTTATACCATTTTTCAGCCTGCAAGAAACTAAGAATCTGAAAATGATCGTTTACATTAAAATATATAAATCTTTCAAAAAGACCTAGATAGGCTTAACCTTGCAACTAGCAATTATTTTTTCTGAGCAAAGTTTTTTTATAGAATTAAGCTTATGCGTTTTTATTGTTCTGATTGTCTGTATCTTTATTGTCCACCCAAGCATCATTGGCTGTTTTCTGTACTTTCTTTTCTACAGCTTTGGCCTTTTCTATCTCTTGGCTTACATCTTCGTAATCCAAGCGCGTAATTTCGCCGCCAAGCTCATTCATAATTAGATGATTCAGCGGTCGATTATCTTCTTCTTCTGCAATGAGAATCAGTCCAGTCTGACCATCGGAGATTTTCTCTGTCATGTGTTCAAATACTGTCTGCGCTCCCTGAATTTCTCGCGCATCCTGTGTTGCGCCAATCAAGCTGCCAGCAAACCAGCCTAATAAAATACCTAAAGGTCCGCCTAATATACCAATGACCATGCCAATAAAACTATTTTTTGACGTGTGATCATTTCCTGTAAAATCAAGAAAATCATTAATTTTAAATTGGTGGGCACCTTCATTCGTATGTGTAACGACCGCCATTTGCTCGCCTTTAATCTCTCTAGCCGTATAAAGCTTTTTGATTTCTGAAAATGCCTGATATGCTTGACTTTCTATTTCAAAATTCATGATGATAACCCGCTTTGACATTTTGATCACCTCATTTTATTTTTAACCTTATTTTATCAGTAATCACTCTGTTTAAGCAATGAAAATCATTTTCTTTCTGTTACCAGCGTCCGCCTCCTAGACCACCACCCATTTGGTTTTCGGAAACGGCAGAACCATCCTGTGAAACAGATGTCATTTGACCGCTTAACGTCAGTGTTCCGATTTGTGTGCCGCCTTCATAAGTTCCATCCTGATAAAGCCCAAATTCAGAGGTTCCTGAACTTGTTCCACCAGAGTAAATTGTTAGTTCCTTACCAGAAGACAACTGAGGTGTACTTACAACTAGATGTGAAAATTCTTTGGTTGGCTGGAATGTTGCAAGCTGATTTCCTTCTGAATCCTGAAGATGAATAAGTGTATCTGCTGCTTGAGTTGTGTCAAAATAAATACTGACGGCCGCTTGTGAAGAGCTGTCGCTTGTTCCCAAAGCCATGCCTGAGCTTCCGCTAGCTAATAATGTCCCGCCTTCCATAGAAAACGTTCCTTCATAATCAAGGGCTCCGTTTCCGCCATTAACTGGACCGTTTACTAGTAATGTTCCGCCATTCATTCGAATATCACCATTACTATCCACCCCATCTCCTTCAGCTTCAACATAAATCGTTCCACCATTGATTTCAAGGTAGTAACTGCTGTCTCCTCCGCTGTTTGGATCGCCTCCGCCAAACTGATCACCGCCAAATGCTCCGGCGTCACCATCACTACCGCCAGCCGAGTTGATACCATCATCTGTCGCATGGACTTCAATTAGTCCGTCGTTGATCGTTAGAGTCGCTCCCTCCAAGCCCTCATAAGACTCTGCTACCTTAATCGTTCCGTTGTTGATCGTTAAATCCGTGTCTGCATGTATTCCGTCATCTCCGCTGGACAACTCAAAGCTGCCGTTATTAATTGTTACATCAGCGTTACTATGAATACTGTCATCAGCTGTTGTCAGCTTGTAGGTTCCTTCATCAATCACAATTATTCCAGAAGCTTTCAATCCCTTGTAGCTGGCAGTTTCATCAATTGTCTCTCCAGTGCCGGTCTGAATAGACATCGTGCTTGTCTTAATAGAAAGAGTCGTTTCTGCCTGAATACCGTCATTAGCGGCGTTAAGCTCAAAGTTTCCCCCGTCAATACCAACCCAGCCTTTTTCAGCTTCTGTGGCATTATCCGCTTGAATACCGTCACCCTCTGCTGTCTCTATAATAAACGTGCCGCCCGCAATTGAAACTGAGTCTTTTCCTTTTATGCCATTATTTTTGGCAGTTACCTGTATTGTTCCGTTTGTAATAACGAGATCATCCTTACTTTGGATGTCATTATTGTAGTTCCCTGAAACAGTCAGCGTACCTGAACCATTAATAGTTAAATCATCCTTACTGAAAAAAGCGGCATTCGGATCAGTTTCATCAGCTGTTCCATAAACATACTCAGATCCGTCAGTTAAACGATTTTGTGTACCTTCAGCAAGTGTTGTAATAACTTTTTCAGCCTGCTCTACATAGATTGCTGCAGAAGTATCATTAGTGATTGTTACACCATTTAATACTAATTTTACTGTTCCCTGATTGGCGGAAACTTTGATTTGACCAGTGTATTCGCCAGAAAGAATATACGTTCCGCCAGCGCTGATTGTGATAACCTGATTACTTTCAGAAGCCCCAGAGCCTGTAATTGTACTTTGTGTGCCTGTCATTTTAATCATCGTTGCATTTGCTTCACTGTAGCTTTCATCAAAATCTTCTTCACTGTATTTTCCATACTTTGTCTCACTAATTGTTGCATTAGTCATTTCAGTGATATCTGCGCTGTTTTGCGTGTTCTCTTGCTCGGTCTCTGACGAAATGGTATTGACTTGACTGATTGTCTGGCTTGTTTCTATTTCATTTTTCTGACAGCCAGCAAACAAGACCAGCAAGCCTGTCAGGACAGAGAGTTTTGTTGCTATTTTTTTCATAATTGTCACCTACAATTCATCTTTGTTTGTTGAAACTTTTCCAGAAGCGATTGTCAAATTGCCATTTCGAACTCTTAAAGCATCTAAAAGTGTTTTTTCTTCCTGCGCATCTTTTAGTGTCACATGATAACGTAATTCATAGAGACTGCCCATATTTGTTGTCTTCACTGAATCCAGATTAAAATTATGAGTAAACTGAGCAAACAGGTCATCAAAAAGTCCTGGATAATCAAGATCCTCAGGGATTGTAATTTTAATTTCCCGTTCTGCTACTTTATTTTTCTCACCAAAATGACTACCGTTTAGAAGAAACAGAACAACGGCAATAACTAATGAAAAGATAATGACGTAACTGATATAGCCCATACCTGTCGCTAAACCAATTCCCATTGACCAGAAAACACTAGTAATCTCTCTAGCCCCACCAGCAACTGAACGAAAACGAATCAGGCTAAAGGCTCCCATAATTGCTACTCCTGTACCTAAATTCCCATTCACCAGCATAATAACCAGCTGAACCAAAATTGGCAGAATTACCAAGGTAATAATAAAATTTTTAGAATAGCTGCTGCGGTACATATGAACCGCAGCCACTAAAAGTCCTAGGGCGACTGAGGTTCCCATACATAAAATCAAACTCAAAAGATCAAGCTCCACCGAGCTTTCGGCGAATAAACTAGACAACATAACTAAAGTCCTCCTTGATAAATAGATAACGCTGATAGGTTTGTGCGTATTTTGAGAAAGAAGCTGGATAAATCTTCAATTCTCCTAGTATTTCAGAAAACCAGATTGGGTATGCGCCTAACGCTTTAACTTCCATCAAAATATCAAGCTCCGGCGCCACCGGTTTTCCATAATCTCCTTTGGAAATATCCAGTTCTTCTGTCCGGTAACGAATATTAAAGTCAAAAGTAATGCGAAAATCTTCATCCTGCGGATTGTAATATGCCTGTCTGTCATAAGCAATCATCACTTTCGGCTTTAATGCTTTTCTTAAAACCAGCCAGTCAATTTCCTTTTTTATCTGCTGATCCTTTTGGCGTTCAAAACTGTGATTATCTTGACTTAGTTCAAAGAAACTTGTTGCTTGTTCATATGGAAGGTTCACCCGTCGTTTGTATACTACTCCCTTAACCTTTTTTTTGATTTCCATAAATACATCACTATCCTGCTGTGGTATACCATAGCTTCTCAAACGAAATTTTTCTTTATAAACCGGCTTATTAATAGAATGCCGAATCATTTCATAATCATTGGTGTCAAAATAAACAGATATAATAGTATGCAGTCCATATTCATCTTCATACATATGTTTTTCCAGCCTCTTCAACAGCTGCTCATATACCTCATAGGATAGCTTATATTTTTTCTCTCTCCGTTGAAAACAGTTCTTTAATTTCAACATAATCCCTCCCTTGCAAATTAAAGTATAGAATAACTAACATAAATTAAGCTTAAAAAAACACAACTGACAAACTGCTGCTAAATTTTACTTTCTATCATTAGATTATTGATGGAAAAATGTCATTTGGCTCTCGAGCAGTAAGGCGAGTCAGACACAGGATAAAGAGCATCTTGTATCTGACTCGCCTTGTTGTTAAAGATAACTTGTTCATAAAGCTAAACATTAGCCAGATGACACCCTCACTAGCCCTTTATCAATAAAAAAAGGGGCTGTGACATTAGTATGCCTCAGTCCCTTAAACCCGGATAAACGGTGTTTCAGAAGTAACTTCTTCGACAATAAGGCGGAAATTCGCAAAAATTTGTAGAACAATTTTCGGAATTTCCGCCTTATTGCTTGAAGCTGAACACTTCTGTCACAACCTCATTATTTTGCTAAATCTGCACAAAGATGTCATCATTAAAACTTACAGCGCCGTTCATAAGTGTTAGCAGCTATGAGAAAATTCTATAAACACTATTAATGAATAGCCATTAAATATTGACTACAAAGCGCCCGCTGTCTGAAATTAACTAGTTAATTATATTAGAAAAAAACTTTATTCAACAAACTCAAATTCAAAGCCGCCAATTCGGACAATGTCTCCATCCTTCGCGCCCCGTGCACGCAGCGCTTCATCAACACCCATTCCTCTTAATTGTCGAGCAAAACGCATCACTGTTTCATCGTGCTCGAAGTTCGTCATCTTAAACAGCTTCTCCAATGCTTCACCGGTTAATACCCAAGCTGCATCAGAATCACGCTCAATTGTGAACTGAGGACCCTCAGACTGGAAGCCGTAACGAACAGTTTCTTCTTCTACTTCTTCATTATATAGAGGGAACTCAGGAGTAACATCAAGTAAATCAGCTGTAGCATTCAATAGCGGCTCCAGCCCTTGCTTCGTAACTCCAGAGATTGGAAAAATAGGCAAGGCATCTGCATATTCGTCTGTCCGTTCCTTCTCAATCTTTTCTCTAAACTCTTTGAGGTTTTCTTCAGCTTCCGGCATATCCATCTTATTAGCAACAATAATTTGAGGCCGTTCCAGCAATCTCAGATTGTGAGAAGCCAATTCTTTATTGATAGCCAGATAGTCCTCATATGGATCTCTGCCTTCCATTCCGCTCATGTCAATTACATGAAGAATAACCCTTGTCCGTTCAATATGACGTAAAAATTGAGTACCCAGTCCCACGCCCTGAGAGGCACCCTCAATCAATCCAGGTAAGTCCGCTGCAGCAAAGCTGCGGCCATCTCCGGTTGTAACCATTCCAAGATTAGGCACTAGCGTTGTAAAATGATAAGCGCCAATTTTAGGTCTTGCTGCTGAAATAACAGAAAGCAATGTGGATTTTCCTACTGAAGGGAAGCCGACAAGTCCCACATCTGCTAAAACCTTCAATTCCAATTCAATTTTTCTTTCTTGACCCGGCTCGCCGTTTTCAGCTATTTCCGGTGCAGGATTTCTTGCAGAAGCAAATCGGGTATTTCCCCGACCGCCGCGACCGCCATGAGCAACAACCAGCTGCTGCCCATTCTCAACCAAATCACCAATTAGAGCACCAGTTTCTGCGTCGCGTACCGTTGTACCTGGTGGTACTTTTACCAGTAAATCTTCTGCTCCTCTGCCGTGCATCCCTTTGCTCATGCCATTTTCACCTAAAGGGGCTTTAAAATGACGGTTAAAACGGAAATCCATCAGTGTCCGCAGACCTTCTTCAACAACTAGAATTACATCCCCGCCATTTCCGCCATCCCCGCCAGCGGGTCCGCCGTCAGGCACATACTTTTCTCTTCTAAAAGCGACCATTCCGTCGCCGCCTTTACCAGCCTTGACATCGATCACTACTTGATCTAAAAACATGGACATTTTATCGTCCTCCTATTTTAGTAAATTATCTATATAAATCTGGTTAAAGTTTCTACTACACTTTACTTAAACTAGCAGTAAAAATAACAGCAACAGAACCATTTTCTTTAAACACGATTTACAACTAAACACTTGTCAATAAATTCTTAACGAATATAACCTTTAATAAGAAACACAGCTGTTTATACTAGCACGATTTTTTCGCCTCTGCAAGAATCAAATTATATTTTTCAATAATAACAGCTAGTGAATAAAGGACTATTCCAAAGGCTAGTGTTAGTATAGCACAAATAGCAGCGGATAAAAAACTACTTTTAACCTATGAATCATCTTCACAAAAACTCAACAGCTTTCTAGGTATTTTTCATAGAAGTAATTTTCCGTTTACTGTCGTAAAACAGCAGTCTTTTGTTTTTGCTACAGCGATGAATGGAATGACAAGTGTTTTGAAGCTCTATGAACTCATTAGACATTGTTCCGTTTTCTTTAGAAATTTCATCATGTGATTGTATATTACAGCAAAAATAGTTCAATTGTTTCTTGAAAAACTAGATTTTTCACTGTAATAAACGTCAGATTTTATTATTTATTCTACAATATCTAGCTTATATTTGCATGCAGAATTATATTTAAAAGAAGAATAATTTATATGAGAATCGCTTCGAATCTAAGCCTGAATTCAAAATATTTTTTTGATACTAAGCTTTTTCAGCTGAAATTAAAACTGTAGGTTCTGTCAGCCTAAGTACCATTTTAGCGATTTTAAGAGGTACATATTTCAACACTACTCTATGTTGAAGGATATATTTTTGTATTTTCCTTTGTTGAATTGAGTTTCACTGCTTTGACTATCCTACCAGCTAATTAATATTTTGCTTCAGTTAATTAAGTTGCTCTATCAAAACCAGATTGAATAGAGAACTCCCTACACGGATAGATTTCTCTGTTCTTTTGATTTTCCTCTAATTTTTAGTTTAAAGAACTGACTTTACCTTTTTATTTCGAGGTGTATCTTTTGACAAAAAATCCGTTCGGTTGCAAACTATGAAGTGTAAACATAAGTAGAAGAATCCATTCTGCTTAATTAATGAAGGGGGAATTAGCACTATGACAGTAAAAGTAGGTATTAATGGTTTTGGACGAATTGGTCGACTAGCTTTTCGACGTATAAAAGAAGTATCAGATGATATTGAAGTGGTAGCAATCAACGATTTAACCAGCCCAACAATGTTGGCGCAGTTATTACAATTCGACTCCACACATGGTACGTACCCAGGTACTGTTACCGCAACTGATAATGCCATTGTAGTGGATGGCGAAGAAACTCGTGTCTATGCAGAACCCGATGCTAGTAAAATTCCATGGGCAAAAGAAAACGGTGTAGACATCGTTTTGGAATGTACAGGTTTCTACACTTCAGAAGAAAAAGCACAAGCTCACTTAGACGCAGGTGTAAAACGAGTAGTTATTTCTGCTCCAGCAGGTGCCATGAAAACAATTGTATATAACGTGAATGATGATACATTAACCAGCGATGACAAAATCATTTCTGCAGGTTCTTGTACAACGAACTGTCTAGCTCCAATGGCCTACTTCCTAAATAATGAATTTGGGATTGAAGTTGGAACAATGACAACTGTTCACGCCTATACCTCAACACAAATGCTGCTGGATGGTCCAGTTAAAGGCGGTAATCTAAGAGCTGCACGTTCTGCTGCCGACAATACAATTCCACATTCAACAGGTGCTGCTAAAGCAATCGGCTTGGTAATTCCTGAACTAAACGGTAAATTACAAGGTCATGCACAACGTGTTCCTGTAGTTGATGGTTCTTTAACTGAGCTGGTTTCTATTCTTAAAAAGAAAGTAACAGCAGATGAAATCAACGAAGCGATTAAAAAACATACTGTTGATAATCCTTCTTTCGGTTATGATGACCGTGAAATCGTTTCTGGCGATGTGATTGGTACTACTGAAGGTTCTATTTTTGACCCAACACAAACAGAAGTAACAACTGCGGGAGACTTCCAGTTAGTTAAAACAGTCGCTTGGTATGACAACGAATATGGCTTTACTTGCCAAATGATTCGTTTGTTGGAAAAATTTGCCAACTTGTAATTTCTAAAGTAAAATACAAAACCGGACAGCTGCCTTCCTTTGAACGGCTGTCCGGTTTTTTTACTCAAAAAACATAAAACAAGAAGCATTTACCAATACTAAAAGAAGCAGTTTTAAGCTTTTTTATAATTGCTTCTTTATACTATAGACTACTCAACATCAGCAAGCTTTTGCTTATTTCGCTCACTCTTTTCAAGACGCAAATGAGTAAGATATAAATCACTATTTTTTGATACAATTCTAGAAAGTATGAATAGTCTAACTAGTACTGAGAGTATCTCAGCTTTACCAAAGGTAAGTAATTCCAGCACAGGAAAGACCAGTGTTAGAATAATTAACACCTTCGTCAAGTGATAGCCAATAATACTTCCTCTTATTAAAAAAATACCAGTTAATCCATTTACCACATTAAAGCTTAATACAATAACTAAATAAATCAGTAAGTCACTCACATACATAGCTATTTCAAAAACTTGAATCAACTGATAGAGCTGTATAACCGAACCAATACAAAGTAACCAACCTATCCACTTCCAACCTTTTGGAACACTCACAACAAATTTCCCCTTTTTATTAATATTTTAGAAATAAATGAACTATTCTCCTTTTTTCTCAGCAGCTTCTTTTTGCTGACATTCTTGACAAATACCATGAAATGTTAGACGGTGATCTTTTACAACAAAATGATACCGTTGCTCTACGATTTCTTCTACTTCACCTAAAAGATCCTCTTCAACCTCTTCTATGTTACCACATTCTAGACACAAAAGATGATGATGAAAGTGCTTAGCACCTTCTTTTCTAAGATCATAGCGAGCCAAACCATCATTAAAGCTGACCTTATCAATCACTTTAATATCCGTCAAAATTTCCAACGTCCGATAAACAGTTGCTAAGCCAATCTCCGGACTTTTTCTTTTAACTAAAAAATAGATTTCTTCAGCCGAAAGATGGTCCTTTTCATTCTCCAGCAATACAAGTAGTGTTGCTTCTCTTTGAGGCGTTAATTTGAATCCTGATTCATGTAATTGCTTCTTAATTTTTTTTAATGCTGCCATTGAGTTCATAAAGAAAACCCCTTATTTATAATAATTATAATCTGATAATCAAATTCTCACTTCCAAATTATAATAAGTATAAATTAACTCCAAAACAATTGCAAGTGATTCTCAATTAGAATCATTATTTTTTTAACACTTTCCCGGTATAAGTATTTTTCACGGTTTCACTGTAATCTAAACTACAATAAAATTGTGAAACCATCTTCCTGCTTTATCTTTTTGTCTTTCAACAGATGGCCGATTGCCCGTTTAAATTGACCTTTGCTAATGCCAAAGGCCTGCTTTATTTCTTCGGGAGCTGATTTATCTGTATACGGAATTCTTCCATCAGCAGAACGTTCAAGGAAGGTCAACAACATTGCTGCATCGTCATTAATTGCTTCGTGGGCTCTTGGCTTCAACGAAAGGTTTAATATACCGTCTGGCCTCACACCGATAACACGACCAGAAATCTTTTCACCTAAGCGGGGTTCCTGGTATCGTTCAGAAGGATGAATAAACCCAAGATGTAGTTCCTCAGTTAAAACATAAGTACCAGCCATTTTCAGACGAAACACTGTACCTGTAATATTCTTGTTTTTCATTGCTTCATCTGCCGGCTGTGCCATGGCCTGAAATTCTTTTTCATCCGCCAATTGTCCCCAAATACGGTTTTTATCATCGGTTTTCAATGATATCATCAGACGGTCCTCTTTTTTAGGCCAAAGCTCTTTCATAACAGGAAGCTCATCCATGGAAACCACAACGTCCTTATCTTTTAATCCGATATCTACAAAGACACCTAAATCTCTCCGTACACCTGTAACTACGCCGAAACCACACTTATCTAAACGAATACTTGGAATAACTGTTGTCATGGCAGGCTCCTGCTTTTGATTCACATATCCAAAGCCTTCTACAGCTTCTCCCAGCTGATGCTCTCCTTCTTCTTTTGATAAACGAAAAGTAACCCCGTTTTTTTGCAAAAAGTAGCTGCTGTCATTTTGATCAATAACTAGTGCTGTAAATATATTTCCTAATAATTCGTACATTGCCTTCTTCCTCTCTATGTGTTAAAAAATGAATCGCAGAATAGCGATAGTGATGATTCCGGTAATGACTGTCCGCATCAAATCTTTCGTTCGAACAGCAACCAGTAATGTAGGAATACAGCTGACTGCTTCCAGCAGCTTGAGTCCTGGAAATTCCCCTTCTCTATAAATTAAGATACTTTGGAATAAAAGTGCTGTTAATATGCAAATCGGAATATAGGATAGAAAATTTAATAGCCAATCAGGAAATGACAGCTTCTTTGTTAGAACAAAAGGAATAATCCGAGGCAGCCAGGTAACAATGGCACAGCCAACAATGGTGAGCAGTATATAACTATTCGTCATGAGAAACCGTCACCCCCACTCCACAGCCAATCAGAGTTGCAATAAGCACTGCAAGTTCTGATGAAAAAAATTTCATTGATATAAAGATAGAAATACAGACAGAAAAAATAACTAGCAGTGTCTGTTTTGTTTTCTTCTTGATTGCTGTATCTACCTGAAGTACAAAAAGCCCAGCGAACATTGCTACCAATGCAAAATCCAGCCCCAGCATATAAGGATCAGGAATCCAGTTCCCTAACAAGGCGCCGCCCACTGTGGAGAGAATCCAGGCAAGATATGCTGTAATATTTAAGCCGTGTGTCCAATTCGAACTGATTTTATGTTCATTTGAAATAGCTGTCATCAGTACGCCGTAGGATTCATCTGTTAAAAGGCTGCCAATACCAATATTTGTAATCAATGACTCTTTCTTGAAAAAGCTAGCTACTGACATGCTCATCAGAAAATGACGTAAATTAATCAAAAATGTTGTTAATATAATAGCTGAAACAGGTGCCTGAATTGCCAGCATCCCGCAAATAATAAATTGTGCACTGCCTGCATAAATCAGTATCGACATCATCGCCACATGAAAAACAGATAAGCCTACACTTTTACCAACAATTCCAGCTGCAATACCAATTCCTGCATACCCAAGTACAGTGGGCAGACAAGCCTGAACCCCTTCCCGAAATGTTTCGTACTTAACCTTCTCCATCCAAAGAATTCCTCCCTACTATAACTATATTTCATTTCTATCATCTATGCTATCTCATAAGCAGACGGAAAATAGACTGATTTCCCTTGGCTGATATATAATTAAGAACCCCAAGTGAGCTGCATAACAAGAGCTATAATAGAACAAGAGTCTGGAATACTGCATTCCAAACTCTTTGTTTGATAAATAAATACAATCATTCTTCACTGGCAGAATTTGGGACATAAGTAAATACCTGAACTCTTATTTCTCAGAGCTAAACACTTTTGTCTCGACCTCTTAATTTATCCTATTCTTTAATTAATCAGCCGTATCTGTATCAATTAACGTCCCGCATTTCTTGAAGCATTTCCTTTGAACCAGCCAGTCTGAGCGTTGATAGTTACAAGGTACGTACCATCGGTTTTATATAAATTGTAATATCCTTGACCATTAACAATTTGAGCTGGCTGCAGGTAATAGCCATCTGCTGTCATATAGCCTCGAGCAATACAGGTAGCAATTACTTTTTCCTGAATACCAGGTGCCCATATCCAGGCAGGGTTACTGCTATCAGCAACATCTGTTGGGTTTTCAGGGTAAACAGGGGCTGTGTAAACTCCATTGCTGTCTGGTGCAGAGAAGCCGTTAGCGTCTACTGCGCCAGCAGTAGCAGTTCCAGTGCTTCCAGCAGCTCCCGCAGAGCCATCTGCTGCCGCTTGATTATTCGCAGAACCTTCTACAGCAGCAGATTCCTGCGCTTGATTTTGTTCTGCAGTAATCGCCGCTAGCTGGGTATCTAACGCTGCCTTAGCCTTCTTCAAAGTAGCTGTTAATGGTTCTTTTAAAGTTGAATTTTTGATTTTATTCACTTCTGTTTCGGCTGTTGCATAGGTCTGCTGCGACAGCGCTTCTGTTGCTTTATCCTCTTTATAGATATTCGCAACAGCGGCTTTAGCCGTTTGCAGCTGATCGTACTGCCCTTTAGCATTATCAATTGCTTGATTTATCAGCTTTGAAAAACCGTCGTCGCCTGTTTCTTTTGATAATGAAACAGCTTTGTCAGCAACAATTGGCTGTTCTTTAAAGGTATCCCCAGCAATAACAGATGAAGTGTAAAGCTCATTGACTTTGTTAATTACGGTCTGCTTTTCCTTCACTTTATCCAACGATTCCGAAAGCGTCTGATACTCTTTTTCATCCTTGAGTTTTTCCAAATCTGCTTCTACAGAATCTGTACTCACATTGACCATTTCTGATTTAAGAAAAACTTGTTCATCATTAAGAAAATAACTATTAATTGAAGCTTTTGTCTTCTTCAACAGCTCTTTTTGTGCATTCGTGACAGCTGCTTCTTTTTCTTTTGCCTGATTTTGGCTGTGTACATAGTACCAGCCTCCACCCCCTAAAGCTAAAGCAGCCACTGCTGCTAAAATCAGCGGTGTTTTTTTTCTTTTTTTATTTCTTTCTGATGTTGACTGCTTAGGCGGCTGATTTGAATTGGTTTTTGGCCGTTCAGCCTGATCCAGATTGGCAAACTGAGAAGTTTTCTTCCTTGGGCCCAATTCAGACGGCAAAACATCCTTCTCTTTGAAAAAGATTGGTGCTGCATCCATTTCAATTTCTTCCGGTTTCTTACTCTTTGAATCAATGACCAGTGGTTCTTCCTTTGCCTCTGTTCCATCTGTATCATTTCCAACCGGCGGGACTGAATGAGTTTCTTCCAGCTGCTCGTTTGATTCCTCTGTTTCAGGAATAACGGGGGCTTCAGTTTTTTCCTGTTCCACTGTGTCTTCTTTTTGAATCGTTTGATTTGTGTCCACTTCAGATTCTTCTTCTATCTCTAAAGGTTCATTCACTGGATTAGATTCAGGAGACTTTGTTTTCGCGGTTTCCTTTTTATGTGCTTCAATATACTCTTTTAACGTTGCTTCACTATCATTTTCTTGTTCGGCATCCGCTTCATCTTGTTCCATTTCAGCAACTGGCTCTCCTACTATGGTTTCGTCAGGTGTATCCATTTCGGCAGCTTCGGATTCCTGAACCTGTTGTTCCTCTTGCTCAGCTACAGTCTCAGGTGCCTCTGCACTTTCAGACGGAGAAATTATTTCATCAGAATTAGTTGATGTACTTTCTGTCTCTTCTTCTTCAGTTAAAGGTTCTACTGATTCATTTTCTTCTTCCGCTGTCTTTTGCTGTTCATTAAACATATCCATCACATGTCCAATACTTAAATCCTTCAAGTCGGCCCATTCAATCGATTCATTTTCTTCATTACCGGAAAAATGAGAGGAAGATCCATCGGACTGCTCCTGTTTATTATCTTCAGAGGAATTGTTTTCATCCGCTTTATTCTTTTCATCATCTGAAAACACAAAACCGCATGCTGAACATATTTTTTCATTATCATCTCGTTCATTTCCACAATTAGGGCAATGCTTCGTCATTTTTTCGCCTCACATTCTACTCTACCAAGTAAATCTAATCTATCACAAAACTACTTTTGTTCCAATATGTACTAGGTAACTTTTATGTTACGATTCCGTAAAGAAATTTAAAAACAGCTCTCTTCGACTTGTTCGAAAAGAGCTGTTACATAGGAATGACCCTCCTAATAAAGGTTCAGGTCCAAACTTCTTTCAAAAATCGACTATTCCAGAAAATCCTTCAATTGTTTTGAACGTGACGGGTGTCTCAGCTTCCGTAAAGCTTTCGCTTCAATCTGACGGATACGCTCTCTTGTAACACCAAAAACTTTCCCAACCTCTTCCAGTGTCCGCGTACGTCCATCATCAAGGCCAAAACGCAGTCTTAAAACGTTCTCTTCCCTGTCAGTCAATGTATCCAGAACATCTTCCAGTTGCTCTTTAAGCAGCTCATAAGCAGCATGTTCTGCCGGACTTGTTGCATCCTGATCTTCAATGAAATCACCAAGATGAGAATCATCTTCTTCACCAATCGGTGTTTCCAGTGATACAGGCTCTTGAGCAATCTTCAGAATTTCCCGTACCTTTTCTGTAGGCAAGTCCATTTCAGCACCAATTTCTTCGGGCGTTGGTTCTCTGCCTAAATCTTGTAAGAGCTGGCGCTGAATACGAATTAATTTATTAATCGTTTCAACCATATGCACTGGGATACGAATTGTTCTAGCTTGATCGGCAATTGCTCTAGTAATCGCCTGACGAATCCACCAGGTTGCATAAGTTGAGAATTTAAATCCTTTGCGGTAATCAAATTTCTCTACGGCCTTCATCAGACCCATATTTCCTTCTTGAATTAAATCTAAAAACTGCATACCGCGGCCAACATACCGTTTTGCAATTGAAACAACCAGACGCAGGTTTGCTTCAGCCAGACGCTGTTTAGCTTCCTGATCGCCCTCTTCAATCTTCAACGCTAAGTCCACTTCTTCTTCCGCTGTCAAAAGCTGAACTCGACCAATTTCTTTCAAATACATACGTACTGGATCATTAATCTTAACACCAGTTGGGGCAGATAAATCTTCCATTTGAGCTTTAGTCGCTACTTTTTCATCTTTTTTCAGGCTGTGCTCACTTGGATCACCATTTTCATCGACAACACTGATTCCAGCGTCCTCAATTTTTTGAATCAGTTTTTCCATTTCGTCAGCATTTAGTGTAAAAGGTGTTGCCAGTTTATTTGCCAAATCATCATAGACAACTGTACCTTTCGGCTTATTCTCTTTGATAAAGCCTGCAACAGCCTCAGCATATTTCTTTTCTGTTTCTTTTTCCATGAAAGAAGGCCCCCTTCATATTTACATACCTATCTATTATATAACAACTGTTTATGTTTTGTTAATCTTTTTCTGCTGGAATTACCGAGTTTTTTGTCTTTTCTGCGCAAGTTTGATCAATTCCATAGAAAGTTCATCTACCCTAGGCTGATTTCCCAAGCGCTGCGCTTCTTGTTTTTCCCTATTTAATTCTTCAATCCGAGTTTCAATATCTGAATACATAACGACATTTAGTAAATCGTCCAGCTCTCTCTGAGAGCTTTCTTCAGACATTTCCTGATAAGAAATGGTAATCACCAATTCTTTTAGTTTTTCATCTTGCAAGTATTCTAAAAACTGAGCTAGATTGAAATCTGGATAGACAGATAAGAAATCGGCCAGACACATATAGAGCTCCTCGTACTTTGTATGAACAAATGAGAAATTCTGCTGCTGCAGTGCTGCCCGTACATTTCCTTCATTCATCAACCGATAAAGCAGCATACGCTCTGCTTTTTCCACACGGGACAATCGCTCTTGGCTTTCTCTTGGTGGTGCTGCTGTCTCTATTGGTTCTTCTTCCATATAGGGAGGAACATAAGAAGCTGCAGCATCTGAAGGATATTGTCTTTGGTCTCTGGTGTTCTGTCTCTTCTCTGTTTCAATCAAGCGTAGCTGTTCTTCTAAGCTATGCTGAGACATTAGGAACTCTTCTGAGAGTTGTCCTAGATAATGGTCTCTTTCCAACGGAGAATCAACCAAGACTAACTCTTGGAGCATCGTATTGACATAATCCAGCCGTTCCTTCTCATTATTCATGTTTCGAGAAAGACGATGATACCTCATTTTAAAGGTGAAAACTGTTTCTCTACCATGAAGTGCCAGTTCCTTAAAAGCTTCTTTTCCGTATTTTCGTAAATAATCATCTGGATCAAGCTTTTCAGGAATATTAACGATACTTAGGTTGAATCGGCTATGTTCGGTTAATAAGGAGATGGCTCGTTTGGTTGCTTCGATTCCGGCAGTGTCTCCGTCATAACATAAAACCAGCTCTTCCGCTGCCCGCTCAAGCTGTCGGATTTGTTCATTTGTCAAACTAGTTCCCATTGAAGCCACGCCACTTTTAATCCCTGACTGCCAGGCAGCAATCACATCCATGAAGCCTTCAAAAAGAAATACTGTATTCTCTTTTCGAATCTCTTTCCGTGCAAGATTAAAATTGAACAGCGTATCCCGCTTGTTGAACAAACTCGTCTCTGGGCTGTTTAAGTATTTAGGCATATCTTCTCCGGAAAAACTGTCTGTCTTTAATAGACGTCCGGAAAAAGCAATGATTTTTCCTTGTGCATCACTAATTGGAAACATAATTCTTTGATAAAAACGATCAAGAAATTCTCCACTATCCCTTTGAATAAATAAACCAGATTCCTGAAAAAAAGAATCATCAATTTTTTCATTGGCAAACACTTGGCTAAGGAAATCTCTTTTCTGAGGGGCAAACCCTATTTGAAATTCTTCGATGATTTCTCTGGTCAATCCTCGTTCCAACAGATAGTTTAGCGCTGTTTCGCCAATTTGAGTATTCATTAACACGTGGTGGTAAAGTTCCGATGCTTTTTTGTGCATCTCCAGAAGCTGTCTTCGCTTCGGATCGCCGGTATTGCTTTGGTCCATATGATTGGATAAATCAATCTGCAAAGGGATGTTTTCCATCTCTGCAATCTTCTGAACAGATTCTGGAAAGCTGATACCTTCGATTTCCTGTACAAAATTAAAAACAGTTCCACCTTTTCCACAACCAAAACAATGAAATATTTGCTTGTCTTCAGCCACTGAAAAGGACGGGGAACGTTCTTCATGAAACGGACATAACCCCATATAGTTCTTGCCTGATTTCTTTAGCTGAACATACTGACCAACAATCTCAACAATATTCGTCCGCTGACGCACCTCATCAATAACTTCCTGAGGGATTCTTTGTGCCACTATTCTCACCTCCAAAGAGCAAAATCACTGATTCATGTGAATGTGAACAGTCGGTAAAAAGACGCACTGATCTGCATTTGCTTTCAGTACGTCTTCAAATGACACAATTACACATAGTTATTGTACCACAAAATCGATTTAATTCAAGTTATCTACACTTTGAGAAACCCATTGTCATTTTTCGTGATAATCACATAGATGCGCTTGGATATTCCCAATGTGATTCGTTGCGTTCTTAATCCGTTTTACTTTATCAGCAAAATCGTCTTTCCATCACTTAGGAAAAACCAGCCATTATTCATCGCCATTGTGGTCTTAAAGTTTTCAGTATTCGGAATCGGCTCTTTAATAAGCACGCTTTCTTTCATATGATAGCGTGCCCAATTACTTTGAAAGTCTTGGGCAATAAAGTAATGATTATTTGCAGGTGTTGCTGTTTCATTAGGAATTTTCAAGGAATGATTACTATGCAAAAAAACCTCAGAATCATCAAAAAGAAAATATTCTTTTTGATTTGCTAAATCCAGAGCAGTTACTATCTCCAATGCATTTTCTTCGCCACTCATTTCATCACTATAATATTGATGGTTTTGCAATAAAATATTATCACCTAATCGTTGGCCAACATCTTTAGCATTTGTTTCAGTCAAAAGAGTTGCATCTCCTGTTTTCATGTCCCAAGAAAAAAGCCCTTCTCCTTTGATTGAATGGTAATATGAATAATCAAAACTGTAACCATTTTCCCAACTATTCATGCGCTGCTTGATTTCCTCAAATTGAGTATTTGATTTTTCATAACTGGTCCTTTTTTCCATGGTTAAGAAATCAAATTCTTGAATTTTCTCATCATTTTGTGATTCCAGTGTAAAAATTCTCTTGCCAATAATAACAAAATCTTCCCAATCACCCATTGGTAATTTTTCAACGATTTTATCTGTTTCTGTATTGAGCTCTACTAACCCCAAATGCATATCTGTTGAATCATATTTTCTAATATAGATTTTGCTATTTTCAACATACTCAAATGAGATACTAACATCCTCATCTTTTGATATTATCGTCTGATAGTTTTTAGTTTCTAGGTTATAACTAAATAATGTCATTGTTTCATAGCTTAAATTATCAGATAAATCTTTACCTGTGATAATATATAGCTTATTTCCAACACTCTTCACATCAATGTAATCATTTTTTGATATTTCAAAATCATTTGGTATCTCTAATTTTTCTGGGATAAGTTCCTCAGACGTTTCAGTATTTAACCGTTTCATTTCAAATGTTTTTAAAAATTCAGATGTCGTGACTTCTTCGTTCACACTAGTATTTGCTAAATTACATCCCGAAAGAGATATAATAGCTATCAATAAAATTAATAGATATCTTTGGTTTTTGCTCCATTTTTTACCATTTCCATTGATAATCATCTTATTTTTCAGTCGGCTTCATTCTCCTTACCTTTTCTATTCAGATTTCAATCAACATACTTTTTAACGTATAAAGGTTCGATTGTGGTTTGTGTTTGGTCTTTAGAAAAGCTTAGTCCTTTATCTTTTTTGATAGCTTGCTTAAATTCTTTTTCTGAAACATCTTTTGCTAAAAAGGCTGACGTTTCAAAGATTACATAGTCTATTTCAACTTCTCCATTGGTTGTAGTTGAACGAGTGATGTACCAGAAATCCTTTTTTTCACTTTTTTTCGTATAAATTTCCGTGTCATTGCCACTTTCGTTAATAGCTAAATAATACAAAAGGCTATAGTCTGTTGCACTCATAGAATAGCCATCCGTATTAGTATAGACACCATCTTCTTTTCTCAACAGGAAATCCGCTTCTTTTTTTGATAAATGTTCCCAAATCTTTTTTTCTTCATTGAAACTATAAAGAGAAAATAGAAATATTGCACCAATAATAATTGTGGAAGCTAAACTGCTTATAAGTACTATTTTTTTAACAGTCATATCTAATTTTCCTTTTCCATCAAGTTATACGCTCATTTTATCAGCAAAATCGTCTTTCCATCACTTAGGAAAAACCAGCCATTATTCATCGCCATGGTTGTAGCAAAGTTTTCTGTATCTGGAATCGACTCTTTAATTAGCACATTTTCTTCAATATGATATCGTGCCCAATCTCCTTTGAAGTCTTTAATTAAAAAATGGGTTTGGTTTGCTGGAGTTGTGTAGCTGTTCTGAAATTCCTTTGTTCTGTTTATATATAAATCGTCGTACAAAAGAACCTGCTCTTGTTCAGGCAAATTATACAAGGTTAAAAAATGCATCGGCGGATCCTCACCACTTCTACCTCCTGGGTAAAAATCGATTATTTCTAAAAACTTTTCATCAGCCAATCTTTGACCAGCTTCTAAACTATTTGCTTTAAACAATGTATTTTTCTCTCCTGATTCCATGGTCCAACTGGTGTAGTTTCCATCTTCTATGGCATTAAAGAAAGTATAATCATAAGAATAGCCCGCTTTGGATTTATCCATCATTGATTTTAGTTTGCTGAATTCCGAATCGCTTTTTTCAAATTCCTGTTCCATATTCATAGACTCAAAATCTGATTTTTGAATGATAGCTTCCTCATTCTTCTCATCGTTATAAAGTTGATAAATATCATTCCCGACAATAACAAAATCTTTAAGCTTGGAATTTAATTTTATTTTGTCGACTGTTTTGTTTGTTGCGGGATTTAATTCGAGAAGACCTAACTGTTCAGTATTTTCTTTATAGCTTCCGGATTGATAACGTAAATAAACAGTATCCTTAAGAATACATTCGAATGAAATAGTATTATCTGTATTACCGATTTGCACCTCTTCAAAAGACTGCTTCTGAAAGTCATAGGTCATCAACTTGGACTTTTGATAACGCTTCTCTGTAGAAATAGTCTCAGAATCCACTTTTTCACTCGCCAAAATAATATATAGCTGATTATTTATCACTTTAGCATCTACATATTCGTAGCTGAAATCTTTTTCATTGATAGGCAAATCAATTTTTTCAGGCAGCAACTTTTCGGCGTCTTCTGTTTTTAGTTGTTTCATTTGAAATGTTTTTAGAAAGTCATTTATCGCTGATTTATTTTCAGATTTCGACTTAATTGTACAGCCTGAAAACAATAAAACTGTTAAAACAAAAATTAACATCGTTATTCTTTTTTTATTGTTCATTGCCGACCCCTTGTATTCTTATTTTTTAAATTGTTTCCCATTTTCTGCTTGTTCTCTAATCTGTTTAAAATAATCATTCTTTTCAGGATATCTCCAATCATCCTTAAGCTCCTTCCGAACTTCAGTATCGAAAAAGGCCGGTGAATCTACATCTAATACTTGATGACTATCATTTTCTTCTGGTTTTGCCCCGTAATTAAATGACTCTCCGTTGACTATCCCCTTATTCTGATCATATTTATTATTATTGTTTCCCCATTGACTAACAAGATTCCCCTTCTCATCAATAATAAACTCACTGTGATAATCATCAGATAAAATTTTTCGATTAAAACCATTCGATTCAAGTAATTTATTAAAGCCATCTTTATTCAATAAATTTTTACTAGTCAAGTCGCCAAAATCGATATCTTCACCTACTAATCCTCTATTATGAAAACGAGAATCTCTGTACATCCAGCCATCTTCACCTAGAATTGCTTTGATTGCCTCTTCATCACTGCTTAATCCATGCTCTTTTTTATAGCGCTGAACATAAGCAATGTTATTCTGATCCAGAGTGTTTCTAAATTGATGGAGCATTGTTTCTAGCGAGTATTTTTTCTTTAGTTCAACTGAGCTTAATTTCTTATCCTCATCCTTAACAGTCAATCCCTCTGGGAAAGCATTTTGAACAGTTTTTGAAAACTTATCTAAGAAACTGCCGCCTGGCGGCATATTCGGATCAAATTTGAATCGGCAAGGTTCTTTAAAAGCCAAGTCGCCATTTTCATCTAAATAACCACCCATCTGCTTCAGCACCAATTCGATTTTCTTTTTATCAGGCAGCTCTGATCCATCAAACAATATTTCATAGACATCTGATCCTACTAAATAGGTTTCTTCAAGAATTCCATTTAGCTTCTGAATAAGCTCCTCCCCACTTAATCCCTTTGTTTTCTCGTTTAAATACTCTTTAAATTTCTCAATAGCTGGATCATCCCAGCCCTCTTTTTTTAATTGCCGGATAATTCTTGTTTCACTTGTACTCCATTTATTTTCCAGCTGTTTTTGCCACATACTATCCTTTGGCAATGAAAATCCACTACCAGTCCAGCTGTTGCCTAAAGCAGTCATTCCCTGCTGGGATAAGTCATACAGCGACATTGCCTCTCCATACAGCCCAGAAGTGGCACTTTCCATTTCGTACAGAGTTTCCAGTTTTTTCTGCAGCTTTTCAATCGCTTCTTTATTCAAGTCAATCAGCTTTTTTGTACTGCTGATTTGCTGACTATAGTAATTCTTTAAGCCCTCATTTAGTGTCCCCATACCAATTGACTGGTAAGACAAATTTCTTATTTTCTGCTGATAAGAAGCAATTGATGTACTGTAGGAAGCATTATTCTTCTCCAGCTTTTCTATCTCTTTTTGAAGCTTATCTTCATCCAGTTCTTCATCTCCAACAGCTCCTGCCAAAGATTCGCTATCGGACATCATACTTTCCATTGCTAAAATCAATCCCTGAATTACTGCGCAGTGGCCTGAAAGCTGCGCCTTCATCCCTTCCCAGGCACCACCGCCTAAAGCTGGATTTCCTGAAAATTCTTCTATAGACGGCAGCACCTGATCGATTGAATCAGCATCCTTTTGCAGAGCCGTAATCATGCTTGTCGTTTGCCGTTTGACTTCACTAGGTTTTACCAACAACCCCATTAGTTTTCCTCCTTTATTTCCCCTTGTCTTTCCTTGTAAAGCTTCTCTGTACAGTGGTCTTCTTGATCTGAAAGCTTTTGCTTATATGTCTTCATCTCTGTTACCCAGGTATCCATAAAGTCCTGACGGTTCTGTTGTACTTGCCGCAATAAATCAGCCTGTTCCTCAAATAGATACCCCATCATCGGGTCTTGTCCCCACTGTTCCTGGCTTTCATAAACACTATGAACACGCTGAGTCATGTCTTCAAAAAAATATTCTTCTTCTGAGAGCACTTCACTCTCCAGCTTTTCCGCCTGATAGCGTTCTTCCTCTATTTCCTGCAGCTCCTTTTTTAACAGTTGTTCACTATCCATTATAATTTCCTCCTAAAAAGACTAGTTCATTTTTCCAGCTAATGCCTGATCCAAACCAGCAAATTCCTGTCCTAAAGATGAAATTTTTTGTGCATCGCCAACTAACAACGTACGGTAGGAAGCAACTGCCTGTCCAGCCGATTCTCCGCGTTCTTTTCCTGTTCCGACAGCGGTTAAATTACTTTCTTCTGCATATTGAATGACCCCTTTATCGCTAATTGCTTTGCTGGCAAGTGCGCCGCCGATTGCTGCTGCAGCTCCTGCATCATTTTTAATCGTCATTGTATCTCCTCCATCTGTAATTTCCTGCCTTAGAAACAGAATTCTGTTTCTAAGGTTACCTATACTAAAAGGCAAACTGTTATAAACCCAGCTACTCATATTGCAGAGCGCATTTTCCTCTGTAACCAGTTTCGTTTTTCGCCAGCCATCATCATATTGTCTTCTAATCAGAACTTAGTAAATAAAACCGTCAAAAACAGTTTAATTTTGATTCGCTTATCCTTCTTTTACAATAGACTAAGCTAACTTCTTTATATGCAATCCCTATTTAAAAATAGCGCTTACTACTTAACTAACTGTGCTAACCTATGTTAGTTATCTCACCATTAAGGTACTGAATTTCAGTAAATTTAGTTAATTTTCGTTTCGCTTGCTCTATCACTTTACTGATACAGCGATAATAATTCGCTTTTTTTATCTAACAATTTAATTATATAGTATTAAATCTTTGAAAACTAGATGTCTTTAGCCACAGAAAGTAAAAAATAAGCGTATCCTTTCGTAAGTAAAGCAAAAAAGAACCCTGCAGAAGAATAGTTAATTCCTGCAGAGTTCTCTTTTTCTAGTTATTCTTTTAACAATTTTATAAATCTTTAATCGCTAAATTATTCTTCTTCATTGTATATACGCCGATTAATGCCCGAATAACAATATTTGCCAGCATCATCACAGCAAAAATTGGTAAGGTTGCACTTGTTAGGAAACCAACCTCCAAAATATGATGGAACAGCATAGCTGCTACATAAATTCCTCCAATAGTTGTTACAATCAGGAAGATGCGCAAAGGATTCAGAGGCAGGCAGGCACGTACAACAGCCATACAGCTAATACCAATCAAAAGATAGTACATTAATGTTGTCGTATCCAAATGATTAAAGCCTTGATTTTCCGCTATTAGATAGACTGCAACAATATTCACCACAACCAGTACTGCATTTACAGCTGCATTTTTCAGAGCTGTTGGTAAGAATTTACCTTTAATTCGTCTCTTATCTTCTTCAAAGGAAAGGAAGAACGCCGGATATCCCTCAATGGCCAAATCAATCAAAGTAATTTGAATTGGAATAAACGGAAAAGCAATTGCTGTAACTGCACAAATAAGCGATAAAATCAGCGAGTAAATCGTCTTAATGAAAAAGACACTGGCAACACGAGTGACATTATTCACTACCCGGCGTCCTTCGAATAGGACATCCGGCAATGTTGTGAAATCAGAATCCAGTAGTACCAAATTAGAAATCTGGCGGGTAGCGCCATCTCCTTCAGCCATAGCAATACTGCAATCGGCTTCCCGAAGAGCCAGCACATCATTTACACCATCCCCAGTCATTGCCACAACACGACCATTGTCTTTCAGTTCTCTGACAATTGTCCGCTTCTGCTGCGGCGAAACACGACCAAAGACTGTATACTCATGAACAGCCTGACGAACTTCCTCTTCTGTCTGTTTCGTAGACAAGTCAATATAAGATTCATATCCGTACAGTCCTGCGCGACGAGCAATATTAGAAACAGTTACGGGATTATCTCCGGAAATCACCTTGAGATCAACCCCTTCCTCACGCAGATAAGCAAGTGTTTCATTAGCGTTCTGACGAATCGGATCATCGATTTCAAACAATGCCAGCTGTTCCAGATATGGCAGCTGTTCGTTCTCATCCAGCACACCATGTTCAGAAATTCCCATCATTAAAACCCGGTATCCCTGTTCCTGCGCCTCAAATACTTCCTGGGGCAAACGGTCTTCACTAAACAGCTTTTCCGGCGCACCTAAAACGACTGTCCCAATTTCATTGAACTGAATTGCTCCCCATTTTCTTTCAGAAGAAAACGGCAGAACATTAACCGCACCATAGCGGTTGGATAATTCAAAATGATCTCTAATCGCCTGCATCGTAATATTATTGTCTGTACTCTCAGCCAAGTAACTGCCAATGATTAAAGGAAAATTCTCTTTAAACAGCGGATTTAAAATCGCTGTATGCTGTACTTTCATTTTTCCTTCTGTTATTGTCCCTGTTTTATCCAAGCATAATGTATTTACGTGAGCTAACGTTTCCATTGCATACATATCCTGTACAAGAATTCGTTTCTTCGCCAGTTTAATAACACCCGTAGTCAGGGCAATACTAATCAGAAGAACCAATCCTTTAGGGAGCATACCAAGCAAGGCAGCAGCAGATGCAACTACAGAACCCTTCATCCCAGATTCACGGATAAAATAGCCCTCTACAAATAGAATAATACCTAATGGAATAATGACAAAACTAGTGAATTTTGATACCTTCCGAATTGATTGAATCAGTTCAGAACGAATCGGCTTGTGCACTTTTGCTTCAGAGGTAATCTTTACCGCATAATTTTCCGCGCCCACATGAATAACCTGAGCATATACCTGACCGCTAGACAAAAAGCTTCCAGAAAGCAGTGTATCGCCTTCTGTTTTTTCAATTAAATCAGATTCTCCTGTCAATAGCGCTTCGTTTGCCTCAGCTTTACCATCAATTACCTGCATATCAGAAGGAACTTGCTCACCGGCAGAAATTACAACAATATCATCCATAACCAACTCTTTGGTATTAATGGACTGCTGTATACCATCCCGGATAACTGTAACTTCTTCTTTAGCGACAATAGAAAGCTTTTGAACTAAGTTCCGAGCATGAATTTCCTGATAAATCCCCATACTCATATTTACTAAAATAATTGCTAGAAAAGCCAGATTGGAGTATGCTCCTACTGCTAATAAACAAAGGGCTATTCCAAAGTTCAAAAAGTTAAACAGCGTCATGACATTATCATAGATAATATCCTTAGTTGATTTCGCTACGTTTTCCTCATAGTCATTTTGCAGCCCCTGCTGCATCCGACTGTTAACCTCCTGAGCAGTTAACCCTTTTTTCAGCTCTAATTTATTTAATGACACAGAATCCCTACTTTCCTCACTCAAGTTTAAAATCACACCTTCTCTAGTTTACTTGTTCAAGAAAAGAACTGCAAGAAATTATTAAAAAACAAGTGCATTCCTTAAACTTTCCTTTACGGTCTTGTCTAATTATTTAGCAATCCATCAGCTCAACTCTTCCTGCGATACTATGATATGATAATGTCTGATACTAACAAGGATACTTTAAGAGAGGCTGAAAATAACTATGAATAAATTTGAACAAATAGCAAATCACTACGACTCACCAGAACGATTACAGATTGCAGAACAAATCGCTGACAAAATTCGCCAAACAGTTAAAACCGGCGAATACGATACTGCATTAGACTTTGGCAGCGGAACAGGCTTGGTGGGACTACAGCTTATTGACTTATTCAGTCAAATGATTTTTGTTGATACATCCGGAAACATGCTGGAAATTGCCCGCAAGAAAATTGATCAGCAAAAAATCGACTCAATTACCCTGCTCCATCAGGATTTATTTTTAGATTCAAAAGGTATATCAGCCGACTTTGTATACTTATCTCAGGTATTGCTGCATATCCCTGATACAGCTGCTGTTTTTTCACTTCTAAAAAGCTTAATTAACCCAGGCGGCAAATTGGTTATCGTTGATTTTGACAAAGAGGAAAGCATTCAGCACCCAGATGTTCACAACGGCTTTTCTCATAGGGAATTGATTCACATTGCAGAGCAAGCTGGCTTCAAGAATATACAAATGGAAACATTCTATCATGGAAAAAATATGTTTATGAACAAGGATGCCTCGCTGTTTATTTTGCAGGCTGAAAACTAATCATTCTTAGACAACAGTTTCCGTTTTTGTACGCTCGATACTGTTCTGTGCTGCTGAAAATTCCTTAAAGAATTTTCGGCAGTATCTTTTAGTAGGTCTCATGTAGAGTTTTATACATATCAAAATGTCTAAATCACCAGGACGCTCATCCTCCAAAAAAAAGAACCTGAAACAAAACCAGAAATTCTCTGCTTTTGATTCCAAGCTCTAAGCGTTTATTTAGTTTTTATCTTGCCATTCCTTGCGTAGAAGCCGTTTGTAAAAAGACACTATTGTTGTCTAATGATACTATCCATTCAAATCTGTTCGACTAAAATTTGGCTTTTCTAACTTAGCTTGTTGTTGAGTACTTATCAAACTAGCTGCATATGCTTCCTGGTATTTCTCAGAAAAAACTACAACACTTCCCAAGCTTCTTCCTTTCACTAGCCAAACCATTTAATAAAATTCTGATTCATTTTTACAATTTCAGCATAAAACATATTACCGCCATTTTTATAAAGAAATCCACCATTGTGAAAAATTGATTGAAAGCGATAATAGCTATACGTTTCTCCGCTATCATTTCCAAGCAGTGGAGATAAAAAATCCTTTGAATATTCTTCTGAAAGAGCCACCGTATTCCTACCGCCGTTTTGGCTAACAAAACGAATATATTCCAAGCCAAAATTGTACGCCTGTACTGCTGTCCAAAGATCATTCCCAGCCTCTTTGTTCTGCTGAATTGCTTCTGCTAGAAACTTAACACCATACTTTATACTTTCGATTGGATCATCAATTACCTCCTGCTGACCATAGACGCTTTCACTGCTCTGCATTAAATCAGCTGAACGTCCTTTCGACTCTGTATAAATAATTGCCAGAATCAGATTTTTATATTCTGGTATGCCGTTCTCCTCGGCTGCTGCTTCTACCTGACTCTCATAGCGAATAACCTGCTGTACATTTCCCCGAATCTTGTAACCCATATATAATGAAATAATTACGATCAAACTAAGAATAACAATTGCTGCTCTTTTTAAGATTTTCATAATTGGTCAGTTGAATCCTCCAAACTACTGGAAATATTTACTATCATACTTTACCTATCAAAAAAAAGCTGAAAGAAGATCTATTCTTTAAAATTCTTTAACATTATCAAAACGATTCGGCTTATATCCATATTATTTCTCAAATAATGAAAAACTGACTATACTGTTACTGACAGGTGATGAATAAAATGACGAAAAAAAACACTGTAACAACCGCAGATGGAAGTCAAATCTTTTATGAAACAACAGGTACTGGCACACCGCTTTTTCTTCTTCATGGAAATGGGGGAAGCAGCGATTATTTCAGCTATCAGGTACCTGTTTTAAGCCGTTATTTCAAAGTCTATACAATTGATCTCCGCGGACACGGTCGTTCAACCAATACACAAGACAAGCTTTCTTTTGATTTGTTATCTGATGACCTTTATCTTATCACAGCCCAGGAGAATATTCACTCTCTAAATATTCTAGGCTTTAGCGACGGAGCTAATCTAGCAATCTACTTTGCTGCCAGCCATCCGGCAATGGTCAAACATTTAATTTTAAATGCTGGAAATACTGAATTTCAAGGATTAACTCCTTTTAGTCAAATCAGCGTCTATCTAGAATACTTTTGGTTTCGGCTACTAGGCATTTACTCCTCTAAATGGCGAAAACGAGCAGTTATTACGCATTTAATGCTAAGGGATATCGGTATCACGGAGCGCGACTTGGAACGCATCTCAGCTAAGACTTTGGTAATTGTTGGAAAAAAAGATGTCATTAAACTAACTCACTCGATGTATTTAGCAGAGAAGATTCCCAAGGCTTCTTTTGTTTTGATTCCTGGTCAAGGCCATCTATTCGCGCGAAAAGATCCCAACCTTTTTAACAAAAACGTACTTTCATTTCTATTAGAAAAGCAGGTGAATTTATGAAATCAATTATTCAATGGTTCAAGAAGCGTTTAGGTCTTATTAAAATGATTTTTATTATTTCTGTTTTATTTATTGTAGTCAGTGAGCTATTGGCTATTGGTAAAACCATATCTTTTGAGCAATTAGGAGCTATTTTTCAGACGCTGCCTTTTTGGAAGCTTCTATTGATGCTGGGGATTGGTTTACTCGCTGTTGTTCCGATGTTTGGGTATGATATTGTACTTAATCGGACACTGGAGCAAAAAGTTGCCCCCGCCTACCTATTGGAAACAAGCTGGATGATTAATTCAATCAACAATATTGCTGGCTTTGGCGGTTTGGTTAGTATCGGCCTGCGTTCCGAATTTTACGGCAAAGAAACAGATGGAAAAAAAGTAGTAAAGGCCTTATCAAAAATTTTGATTTTTCTTTTGGCAGGTTTATCAATTTACAGTTTGATTTCTTTTCTTTTAGTCACACTTGGCGGAAAAAATCCTTATTTAGAACAGTATAGTATTTGGCTAATTGGCGGGGGCTTATATTTTCCAATTGTGCTGCTGCTTACAATGGTTAGAAAAGATGAATACATTGGCGATATCCCTATGTCTTCCCGCCTTCAGTTGATTTTGACTTCATTTCTAGAATGGACAGGAGTGCTGCTAAGCTTTCTGCTCATTGGTTCACTTATGGGTATATCTTTCCACCCTTCACAAGTTATTCCATTATTTATCGCTGCTTCTGTTATCGGAATTGTCTCTATGATTCCTGGTGAACTAGGCAGCTTTGATATTATGATGATTCTCGGTCTGTCTTCATTAGGGATTCCCCGTGAGACAGTCATTGTTTGGCTCTTGTTGTTCCGTCTATTTTATTACATTATCCCATTTTTAATCGGCGTCGTGTTTTTCGTAAAAAATCTAAGTCACACGCTTAATCATCGCTATTCTGGTGTTCCCAGGGAGCTGGCTATTGAAGTAAGTCATAAGCTGCTGGTCGTTCTTGTCTATTTTTCCGGCATTATGATTGTTCTTTCAGCTACAATTCCGGAAGCATTTACACAATTTCACTGGCTCAAGCAGCTAAATCCTTGGTCTTTTCATTTATTAACACAATTTCCTGCCATTATATTAGGCTTTTCTCTACTGATTATTGGCCGTGGACTCGCTGCAAGAGTCAGTCGGGCGTATATTCCCGCAATTGCGTTAATTCTTATCACCTTGTTATATACTTTGTTTAAAGATTTAAGCTGGAGCGTGATTATCCTTTTATCTCTGTTGCTTATCTTTGTTATTTCCTCAAAAAAAGAACTTTACAGAAAACAATTTGTTTATTCTTGGGAAATGAGAACCTTTGACGGGATTCTCTTTGCTGTACTTGCCTTGCTCTATGCTGTGATTGGGGTATACAATCTACCGTCTTTTCCCCATCATCATCGGCGGTTTATTTCATTTTTCTTATTCCCATCAGAAAAAATCTGGTTTTCTGGTCTGCTAGGAATTTTGCTTATTACTTTTTTCATTTTCATCTTTATTCGTTATCTTCAAGGAAACAAGCACCAAATTGGTGAACCCTTGGATAAAAAGCGAGCCTTGGCTCTCCTGAATAATTATGGAGGAAATACGGACAGCCAGCTGGTTTTTCTGAATGACAAAAATATGTACATTTATTCAAATACTGCTGGTGAAGAAACCGTCCTACTTCAATTCAAAACCTACAATAATAAGTGTGTCGTAATGGGCGATCCTTCAGGTAACTCAGAGGATTTTCCTGAAGCAATTCAGCAGTTCATTCATGAGGCTGATTTGTGGGGCTATTTACCAGTATTCTACGAGGTATCTGAGTCATTAGTCATGCTGCTTCATGAATATGGCTATGACTTTATCAAAATGGGGGAAGAGGCTCACGTTGACTTAGTGTCCTTTAGTTTATCCGGGAAAAAAAGGCGAGCCGACCGAGCTGTAATGAATCGTTTTGAAAAAGAAATGTATCGCTTTGACATTCTATCTCCGCCTTTTCTTCCTGAAACAATAGCTGAATTACGCTCTGTTTCTGATGAGTGGCTGGGAAACCGAAAAGAGAAAGGATTTTCTCTAGGATTCTTTTCAGAGGAGTACCTGCAGTTGTCAGATATTGCTGTTGTTAAAAACCAAAAAGATGAGATCATCGCCTTTGCGAATATTATGCCGACATATACTAAAAAAGAAGGAACCATTGATTTAATGCGCTACAGACAAGATGCGCCTTCAGGCGTTATGGACTTTCTGTTCATTTCAATTTTCAACGATATGAAAAACAACGGTATTGAATATTTTAATATGGGGATGGCTCCCTTAGCCAATGTTGGTACGTCGAGAAAAAGCTTTATTCAGGAGCGCATCGCCTTTCTTGTCTATAATTTCGGCTCTACCTTCTACTCATTTCAAGGTCTACGTGCCTACAAAAATAAGTATGCCTCTGATTGGGTTCCACGCTATACTCTGTATTCACGGGATAGTTCCATCATCTATGTGATGATTGCTCTGCTAATTATTGATAATGCACCAATTGACGGAAATCAGAAAAAAATTCACGGAATTAAACGTATATTGAAAAACCGATATCAACGTTAAGTATTAACGACGGTCTGTATCGGTGAACATACGACTTATTTTCGCAGAAGCCAAAACACTTGTCCGCTACGTCTCAGTCCGGATAAGTGTTTTGGCTCTACTATTTATCCGAATTTTAGCAAAAATAAAAAGCAGACTGTGATTATTAACTGCCCTCTGCTTTTTCTTCCAGCTTTCCTTTGCTATAATCAAGGAAACCAAATGCTTATTAAGGTGGTTACTATGATACATATCAGACATGTACAAAAAGAAGATCAGCTTTTCTGGTTCAAATTAGATCAGCACTTGTCAGAAACTGAATTTGAAAGGAAAATCAGAGATAAACGAGGCTATGTTTTATTAGATAATAATCAACCGGTTGGATTGTTGCGCTATAATCTTTTTTGGGATGATACACCTTTTTGTACACTACTTTTTATTGATCAATCGTATCAGCGCAGCGGCTATGGAAAAATGCTGATGGACTACTGGGAAAGTGAAATGCAGCGATATGGCTATGCATTCATTATGACATCTACACGAGCAGATGAAGAAGCCCAGCATTTTTATCGAAGGCTAGGCTATTCCGATGCCGGCGGGTTACTTATTACAGTACCTGGTCATGAACAACCTACAGAATTATTTTTTATTAAAGAAATAACAAAAAAATAAGTAGTTAATCATCTTACTCAACTAAAAATACCCTATCTTATCTAACAACGATAGGGTATTTTAAATTCTATTTTCAGCAATTACAAGGAGATTGTCATTTCTTTATTTCGACAGGCAGTTCCAGTAATGGAAACATGATATACATTATCACCTTCTTGTTCAGCCAGGACCGTTAACTGTCCTTCTCGCCCCACATGCTTCCCTTGTACAACAGTAATCATCTGCTGCTTTTTAAGCGGTCGATCATACGCCAGCAAATACGCGCCCATCACCCCAGAAGCTGTTCCAGTCACAGAATCTTCAATCGTTCCGGAAAACGGTGAAGAGAAATGGCGGGCAACATAAGTCCCTTCATTTTTAGAAGCCGCAAATGGATGAATTGATGATTTTGGCATTTCTTTCAGAACAGTTGGAAATGCTGCGGTCTGCGGAATCATTTGATCTAAAACTGCGCCTTCCTTTACAGGAACAATCAATGTCCATGAACCTGTATTGCCATAGACAATCGGCAAATCTTCAACTAAGCTGTCACTACTTATCCCCATTACTCTACATAAGCTTTCTTTATCTCCGTTAAACGGTATAAACTGTGCATCAGCCTGCTGCATAGTCATCTCTTGTGTCGTAGTTTCATAATCAACCTGAATAACACCCGCCAGAGTTTCTACAGACCACTGATAATCTTCTTGTTTTTGTTCAGATAATAAAAACATGGCTCCCATAGTTGCATGACCACACAAGGGTGTTTCATGCCCAGGGGTGAAATAACGAAGCCGCACGTCTGCTTTGTCGCTGCTGCAGACAAATACACACTCATTAAACCCTACTTCCTTTGCGATTTTCTGCATCTCTTCTTCAGTATAGTCATCGCCGTTCAAAATCACACCAGCAGGATTACCCTGATCTGGTTTTCTGGTAAAGGCATCCACCTGTATCACTTTACATTCCATATGAACTCCTCCGCTACATTTTTTGAAATTATAGCATAGAAATTTAGTAAAAGACATTTACAATTTTCAAAATATATAACTTTATTGTAAAAACAGGAGTACCACTATACATTTTTTCAGCACTACAAATAATAAAAAACAGAGTAATCTATTCGTTTGTATTGCAGAAAAAAGCTTTGAAAAGCTAGAATATTTTTTTATTAAGAGAGAAAAATATTATATATATTTTTTTAATAGATGTTGAACATTGACAGCTACCTTTAAAAAAAATACAAGACTATCAGTACACAAGCTAAAAATTTGTTATACTGACTAAAAAGCTCGCGAGGTGATAGTTATTCAGTATGCAGCAAATATTCTAACTAGTTTAAGATTTTTCCTAACATTTTTTATTTTGTTTACTAATCCATTTTCAGTCTCATTTTTTATTTTATACGCAGCCTGCGGGATTAGTGATATGCTTGACGGCTATGTTGCAAGAGCAACAAATACAGCTACTTCAACCGGTGCACTGTTAGACAGTCTTGCCGATATTTTCTTTTTAGTCATTGTTTGCTTCAAGGTTATTCCTGCAGTAACCCTTCCACCTTACTTTCTTTACTGGGGGATTTTAATTATCATTATTCGAATGAGTGCCTATCTTGTCGGTTTTAAAAAGTATCGAAAATTTTCAAGTCTACATACTTGGCTCAATAAGCTTAGCGGATTATTGTTATTTTGTGCTCCTCTTCTTTATCTAACATTGGGCATAGAAAAGGTTGGGCTGTTATTGATAGGAGTTACCTTTATTTCGGCGCTGGAAGAACTGCTGCTGACGATTCGCTCAGAAAGCTTGGATAGGAATCAGAAAGGGTTATTTTTTTAAGACAAATACTTCGGTTTAAATACAGTAAAAGCTTAAAATGAGCTATTTCCTTTGACTAGCTTCCAAATCAAAATACAATAGAAAACATATGCATAGAAAATGCTTATTATTAAATAACAAAACCAAGCAAGTACTGAAATTAGTACCTGCTTGTTTTTTTATGAATTGAAGCTTCTGTTATAACCTTTTGCTTAAATTCGTTATTTTTCGATTTCAGTGACAATACCTGAACCGACAGTTCGGCCGCCTTCTCGAATAGAGAAGGTTGTTCCTTGTTCAACAGCGATAGGATGAATTAGTTCAACGTCAATCGTTACGTTGTCACCCGGCATAACCATCTCAACGGCTTCCGGAAGCTCTACAACCCCAGTTACATCTGTCGTGCGGAAGTAAAATTGTGGACGATAGTTTGTGAAGAACGGCGTATGACGACCACCTTCATCCTTCGTCAATACATACACTTCTGCTTTGAATTTGGTATGGGGAGTGATAGAGCCCGGTTTTGCAATAACTTGACCACGCTCAATTTCATCCCGAGTTATTCCGCGCAGGAGAATACCAACATTGTCCCCAGCTTCTCCGTAATCTAGTGTTTTACGAAACATTTCAATACCAGTAACTACAGCTTTTTGAGTTTCAGGCTTAATACCAACGATTTCGATTTCATCGCCAACCTTTACTTGACCACGGTCGATACGACCGGAAGCAACAGTTCCCCGGCCAGTAATAGAAAATACATCTTCAACCGGCAATAATAACGGCTTGTCTGTGTCTCTTTTCGGAGTCGGTATATAGCTGTCAACTGTATCCATCAATTCAAGAATTGCGGCTTCAGCAGCAGGATCTCCTTCAATTGCTTTCAAAGCAGAACCCTTAATAATCGGTGTATCATCACCTGGAAAATTATACTCATTTAATAACTCACGGACTTCCATCTCTACTAGATCTATCAACTCGTCGTCATCGACCAGGTCTGTTTTATTCAAAAATACGATTAAGTATTTTACGCCAACCTGACGTGAAAGTAGAATATGCTCTCTAGTCTGAGGCATTGGTCCATCTGTTGCAGAAACAACCAAAATCGCTCCATCCATTTGAGCAGCGCCAGTAATCATATTTTTCACATAATCTGCGTGCCCTGGTGCATCAATATGGGCATAATGCCGTTTTTCAGTTTCATATTCGACATGGGCAGTATTAATGGTAATACCACGTTCACGTTCTTCAGGAGCTGCATCAATACTTGCATAATCCTGGGGGTTTGCCAGGCCTTTTTTCCCTAATACTGTAGTGATTGCAGCGGTTAATGTTGTTTTCCCATGATCGACGTGACCAATAGTCCCGATATTTACATGGGGTTTACTTCTGTCATAATGTTCTTTTGCCATAATTACAAACCTCCTATATTCATTTGAAAGGCAGCTCCCTATCTTCTTTGACGTTCACTGACCTTTACGAAATAAATTATAAGCTTTTTTTATAAAATGACAACAAATATGCTTACTAATAATAAGCGTATTTATTTCTTAATTTAAAATGACTGCCATTACTGGATTCATACCAGCTATTGATTAAAAAAACAGGCTTGTAAAAATACAACGCCTGTTTTACCTAAGTTTTCAAGAGTTCGCTTTATTTTTCATATATTCATTCTTAAGCAAACCATACTCATAAGTATCCTGCCAAATAGGTTTTCCTTGTTCGTCCATGTTGAAAAACACATTCTGCTTCAATTCACCTTCTCTACGCATGCCTATCCGTTCCAGCAGCTGCCATGAAGGAGTATTTAGAGGATTACAGAGTGCAATTATCCGACGCACTCCCCACTCCTGAAATCCATAGTCAAAGATTGCATTTACCGCTTCAGTTGCATAGCCTTGTCCCCAATACTCATTATTGAAAACATAACCAATCATCCAAGTATCAAACTCACCTTTAGAAAAATAGAGATTTCCGATCAACGTTCCATCATTCAGACAAACAGCCCAAAAGCTTTTATCCTGCGCACGCCGCAGCGCTTCCTTATCCGACTGCTCTTTTGTAAAAGGGGGATAGGGTTCGAAATGAACCACCTCTTCTTTAGATAAATAGTTAAATAAGGATGGACCATCATTTTCGGTGAATCTTCTTATATTTAACCGCTCTGTAATTAATTCTTCCATGTTCTTTTCTCCTTTATACATTTAGCTTACTCATAGTTTACCAGTCTAAGCATTAAAAAAGTAGACTTCATTAATTTTTGACTCAATCGGCAGTATATTTTCATGTATCGCTATCATAATACTATTTTTGTAGATAAAAACAGTGGACGAAAGTAATTTACATTACTTTATCCACTGTTTTCAATTATAATCAAACTGCTAATGTTTTTATTTTTTTACAAGTCGCATTTCGATCGCTTCCACTTGTCTGGCTTCTCCAACCGTTCCCGCTGTCTGACCATCTTTCACCCAAGGCAACCACCCTTTGCTCTGTACATGAGCTCTGTATTCAATGCGATGTGTGTTGGCAATTGCTCCTGTTAACTTCACTTGAAAAGCTTCCAACCGTCGTGATTCACCAACGGTTCCCGCTGTCTGACCATTTGAAACCCAAGGTAGCCAGCCTTTGCTTTGAACGTGGGATCGATACTGAATCCCTCCTGAATAGCCACTTAGTTTGATTTGCAAAGCCTCAGCTTGTCTGCTCTGTTTTGTTGTCCCAGAAGTAGTGCCGTTAGCCACAAAGTTCATCCAGCCAAAGTTTTTAGTATGTGTCTGATAATTGACTCCAGTATATATTGTTCCATCAGAATTCTTGTCATGCGCCCATGCGACAACATTACTTTTAGCTTTTCCATTCATTCGAACAGCATAATCATAACTAGAATAGCCACCAGCATGTATTGCGACAATTTGTTTATTACTATTATACATTGGACTTCCACTAGATCCAGCCCATGCATCGAACTGATGAAGAATTTGTTCATTATTAGAACCAACGATACCACTGGTTTGAGTATACATTTTACCGTCCTTCTTATCTCCGTGATAACCTGTTAATGTCAAAGAGGATGGAATTGTGCTTGTTAATCCAAAATATCCAGTATTATTTCCAATCGCTTTATTCAACCTAATTACTGCATAATCATTTGTTGCACCATAAGAGGTACTTGAAATCGTTACTACTCTAGATTGGGCACTGCCAAAAGGTTCACTATTAGCATTTTTCCCAGGATATACAGTAATTGACTTAGGCCATCCTCTATCCTTACTGTAAACTACGTGAGCATTGGTTAGCACAGCATCTTTACCAATCATACTTCCTGTCCCGCTTGAGGGCAAACCAACGTTGTAGTGACAAACTACCTTAACAACAGCTGAATATGGAAATACTGTTGTGTTGCTAACTGGACGACGTTCATCTGGTCCCCAAATTTTCTTTGGTTCTATTTCACTAAACGAAAAATCTGGAATGTCAACTATCTTATCCTCAGCTACTTCTGGAAAAGTATAACTAACCCCTTCATCAGTCATACCATCAGCATAAACAGCCCCATCACTACCAATCACTCCTAAAAACACTAATCCAACAAAAAAAACAAACTTTAAACATTTTACCAAAACTTAACACTCCTTTCCTTTTAATGAATTATAACATACATATTATCGTTATTGAATATAATTTTAGATAAATACAACCTTTCTTTTTTGCCACTTCTAATTTGTCAGTCAGTTGGAAATAACATGAATTACTAACTAATCTAGTGAACAAAAAAAGCCGGAGCTACTTTTACGTAACTCTGGCTTTGTTATTAATTATACAGTTGTTTTCCCTACAATATCATTCGCTTTTACAGCTTGTCCTGCTTTAGCTAAATCATAGGATTTTACTACGTCCTGATTCGTAAATACCACAATCAAGTCAGATTTCTTATTCGCTCTTTCAAGAGCAGATAAATCAATTGTTGCAATTTTATCGCCTTGTTTCACAGTCTGTCCTTCTGAAACATGAAGTGTAAATGGTTCACCCTTCAATTCAACAGTATCCAATCCCATATGAAGCAATACTTCAATTCCTGAATCAGTCAGAATTCCCATAGCATGTTTTGTTGGGAAAATATTAGTAATTTTACCCGCAACAGGTGTAAACACTTCTCCAGAAGTTGGAACAACTGCATAGCCATCACCCATCATTTTTGCTGAGAACACATCATCTTGTACTTCAGAAATCGGAACAGTTTTTCCATCAGCTACTGCATAAAGTTCTGTTACGCCGCCGGAAACTTTAGGAGCTTCCGGTTTTGGCTCAGGCTTTTTTGCCGTATCACCTGTTGGTGCACCGCTGATGCCGCCAGAGTTATGAAGCTTCGTCATTTCATCTGCAACAAACTGAACTTCTGTACCAACAATTACTTGGATGTTCTTATCATCAATTACCTTAACTCCTGGAACGCCTGTTGCTTTAATTTTTCCTTGATCAACACTACCTGTATCCTTAACAGTTAAACGTAAACGAGTTGTACAATTATCAATTGAAGTCACATTCCCTTGAGCGCCTAATCCTTCGTAGATTCTGCGAGCCAATGAAGCAAACTTATTGTCACCATCTGCTACATCTGGAGTTTCTTCTCCATCGCCTTCTTCACGACCTGGTGTCATTAAATTGAATTTTTTAATTGCAAAACGGAAGCCGAAATAGTAAACTGCTGCAAGGAAAATCCCTTCAACAACTAACATAAGCGGGCTGTTAGCAACTGGGTTTTTCAAGCTTAGGAAATAGTCAACAAAACCGGCACTAAATGCGAAACCTGCTGTCCATTGGAAGAACGCAGCCACTGCTAGTGACAGACCAGTGAATACAGCATGAAGCACGTATAACGGCCATGCAACAAACATAAATGAGAATTCCAATGGTTCAGTTACACCAGTAAAGAATGAAGCAAAAGCAGCTGCCATCATTAATGAAGCTGTTGCTTTTTTCTTTTCTGGGCGAGCACTTTGATAAATTGCCAAAGCACCAGCAGGTAATCCAAACATCATCACTGGGAAGAATCCAGCTTGATACATTCCTGTTTTACCAACAATCGCCAAACCTTCTTCAATTGCCTTTTGACCACCTAAGAAATTACCAATATCATTGATTCCTGCAACATCAAACCAGAATACTGAGTTTAACGCATGGTGCAGCCCAGTTGGAATCAATAAACGGTTGAAGAATCCATATAAACCAGCTCCCATAAATCCTAAGCCGGAAATTGCTTCACCAAACGCTACTAATCCATCAAAGATAACCGGCCAGATAAAGTATAGTCCCGCTGAAATAACAACCATTGAAGCAGCTGCCATAATTGGAACTAGACGTTTTCCGCTAAAGAATGATAAGGCCATTGGCAGCTTAACATTAGAAAAACGATTGTACATAGCAGCCGCCACTAAACCAGCAATAATACCAATTAAAACGTTATTTTGAATTTTTGAAAATGCTGCGGCTACTTCACTAACATCGTCCAAACCTTGAATCATTTGAACTGAAGCAGGAGCTAATAATTTTTCAGGAATCAGATAAGCGACTAATCCGGCTAAAGCAGCTGAACCATCCTTATCTTTGGACATTCCTAAAGCTAAACCTACAGCGAACAATAGCGCTAGGTGACCAAGAATCGCATCACCAGCATTAAACATAAAGATTGTAAATACATTGACATTCGGATTACCATTTCCAACCCAGTTTGCAATCCCCATAAGAATCGCAGCAGCAGGAAGTACCGCAACTGGAAGCATTAAAGAGCGACCCATTCTTTGCATGTATTCTTTCATAATACATAACTCCTTCTCTATTTGTTTTTAATCATACGCAGCCGTTCAATATGAATTGCTAAATAGCCCAGCTCTTCATTCGGCACTTGATAGTGGAAGTTTTTCATCAGTAACACTTGAATCTTCTTGGCGATTTCATAGCTTTCCGCATATTTTTTACGAACAACATCCAAAATATCGTCGTCCAATACAGCGTAATGATTTTGTTCGAAGCGGTGAATAAACAAACGGAGGTGATTCGCCAGACGGGAATAACTCAAACTCATCTGTTCATCATAAATATTGATATCCAGCTCCTGCTCAATTAAACGTATAATTTCAGAAACAATCGTGACCTCACGAATACTTTTACTGTTGTCCGTGCGTCCGCTGCGAGCACTGTGAATATGAATAGCAATATAACCAGCTTCATCATAGCTAAAAGGCAAACCCAGTGTTTGAGTCAGATAATCAACTGCCCATTGAGCAATTGCAAACTCGTCACCGTACAATATTTCGATTTCATTCAATAGCTTATTCCGAACAATAATATTATTCTGAATATTTTCAGCTGCAAAAGCAATGTGGTCACTTAAACCAACATTAATATGTGCATTAAGCTTTTCGCCAAGAGTATTTTCAGCATACTTGATGATTTCTTCCGTAGCAAAAAAATATTTTTCATCGATTTGGGATAACAGGACTTGAAGCTTTTTCAGTCCTTCCGGCTCCATCACAAAAATCCGTTCAACCTGCTGCTGAGGCAGCACATCATTTTTCTTTTTGTTGAAGCCGACCCCTTTACCGACAGCGACTTTTTCTTGTCCTTCGTCAAGCACAAGAACTGCATTTTGATTTAGTACTTTTTTGATTTTCATAAACATTACCTCTTCTGCAGAGTTGGCAGTTTCATTTCCATGAACGCAACAAAAAAAGCATAGAACAACTCCATAATTGTATGACATTAACTGTCATAACCACATGAAATTCTTCCATGCCTAGTATTATCTAGTCACATGAAAACGTTATTCAACTTGTTAACACTCAATAGTTTACAAATTTCTTAAGATTTTGTCAATCTTTTTTTCTCAAGAATTTCTTTTTTTCTGATTGTGCCAGTATAAATCAGTCAAATTGAAAGACTCTTTACATCTGGTGGACAGGCGCTACTGCTTCTTTATTGAAAGAGATTCTCATTTACAAAACAGAAAAAAGAAGGTATTATAAACGATAGTTAATGATAAAGGAGTCGAGAGACAATGAGCGAAGAACAGAAACGGTCTGCTGAAGAAATCGAAGAGATTAAAGAAGAGATTTTGACTGCTCTTGAAACAGTTATTGACCCTGAATTAGGTATTGATATCGTAAATTTAGGTTTGATTTATGAAATAGAATTTGAAGAAAACGGCGACACCATCATCAAAATGACTTTAACCACTATGGGCTGTCCTCTTGCAGATATTCTAACAGAGCAGATTCATCAAGCAGTGGCTGATATTCCAGAAGTTAACAATGTAGAAGTGAAACTTGTATGGTATCCAGCTTGGACAACAGATAAGATGTCACGCTACGCTCGGATTGCATTAGGGATTCGCTAAAAATTTAAAGCACGTATCAGCTTTTTCTGCTGATGCATGCTTTTTTATATCACGAATGATTATTTTTACTAATCAGCAATGCAGCTTTGTCGTAATTTCCATCAACAATCGCTTCGTATAATTCATTATGCAGAATGGTATTATCCTGATAGTCCTTAAGTTTCAACATCTGACTACTCAAAAATAATTTTAAATCGGGCAACAGCTCATTGTACCATTTAATAAGAAATGGATTTTTTGAAAGTGAAACTATCTTCATATGAAAATTTAAATCGCTTGTTATATAGTCAGAAAACTGTCCCTCCTGAAGCAGACGATTTCTTTCGAACAATGCTTCTTTCAACTGAATCAGCTCTGCCACATCACATTCTTGTTTCGCAAGCTGTTCAACTGCCTGTTTTTCAAGCATTTCGCGAGCCGTCAAGAGCTGCTCTACTGAAGGACTTTGACTAAATGGCTCATTATTTATAAAGGTTCCAGCTCCCTGTCGAACATCTAAAACATTTGAGAATGACAATATTTTAACTGCTTCTCTCAATGTAGAACGACCAATTTCAAGCTCTTTTGCTAAATCAGTTTCTTTAGGAAGCTTTTGCCCAGCAGTTAGCTGATTTTCTTCTATATAGTTGATAAGAGCAGTGATTGTTTGGTTAACCAGTCCTCTACTATTCATGAGCAGTTACCCTTTGCTTTCCATCCTTCAGACCAGTCAGCAGCAGTAGGATTGTTCCAGCAGCAACAAACCAGAACAAAAAGGAATAGCTGCCGGATTGATCCACTAGTAACCCGATAATTGAGGGAATAATACCGCCGATGATATACCCAAACGCCTGCACTAAACTTGTCCAAATACTCGCTTCAACTGCATTACTACTAGACTGAAGCGGCAGCAGCATCGCTATTGGAAATAGCCCGCCTAGGCTTATAGCCGTTAAGATAGTACCAATCGTCATAAAAAATTCTCCATTACAAAACAGGAACAATAAAACCGCTCCGAACATGAATAGGCAACAGCCTGTCAGCCATTGTCCGAGACGTCCGAATCGATCCATCATCGTTGGAATGATGAAACTAAACGTCATTTGAACAGCAGTGAAAAGAGTCAGCTGTAGTGCTGAAGCAGTTGGTGTTAATCCTTTGTGGAGCAAGAAGTCTGGAATCCAAGTGGTAATGCTGTAAAAGATACCTGATTGAATGCCAAAGAAAAGAATCATTTGCCACAGTTTGGGATTTTTTAAATGCGTGCGAACCGTCTCGGATTGTTCTTTCTCCTTCAAGCTGTGTTCCTGCTGTGTCGGAACAAAAAATAACCAAAGTAAGGCGGTAATCACCGCAAAGATTCCCCATACCGCTAGCGAATACTGCCAGCTTCCGTCAAAAAAATTGGTTATCAGTATCATAAAGCTGGATGCACAAACCGCCCCAAGACCCATTCCTAAAGAATAGAACCCAATAAGCAGACCTGATTTATTGGGAAATTCTTCCTTAATAAATCCTGATAACAAAGGACCTATTATGGCAATAGCAAAACCAATTAAAAAGGCGGTCAAAATAAGCAGATAGTAATTAGCCGCAAAAGCCCTCCCGCTAATACTAAAACCCAATAGAATTAAGAAGATAAAAACGCCATATTTTCTACCCAACTTTTGTTGAATACTACTTACAAAAAAGGCCAGTACACCCATACAAACAACTGGAATACTTGTAAGCAAACTCGCCTCTAAATTTGTTAATTCCAGTGAATTCTTGATTTGAGCCAGAATCGGCGGAACACTGGCAATCCCCAATCGTAGATTAAATGATACTAGAAAAATCAAAAGAATGTACTTTATTTGTTTATTCATTTATTTCCTCCTACATAAAGGTCTGATGTATTTTAATACATCATATCATTTCTACATTATATTACCCAGTATTTTTATAAAATATCACTGATTTTCAGCTTTTGTTAGAGGAAAATAACTTCCAATTCTGCAATCCTTATCCACACGGTCAGTAAATGCATTCTAAGAACAATTGTCTAAGGAAAGTAACAGCTGTCAGAGAAGCGTCATCCAACTATGTAGCACTCACCTCAGCCAGTATTTCTTACCCACCATCTGTATTAGACAAGTAAATCGCTTTTTAAGTGTTCTGGAAAAATAACCGTAAACTGCTTCTTGCCATCTGCGAAGCAAATAACTACCTCTACAGAATCAGATAAATTAACCAATTCGAAATTGATTAAAGCATCGCCATCTCTGGTACCTGCATCAAGAGGTGTTTCAAATACTAACCCTTCCTCGTCAAAGATAAAGCCGGTAGCTTTCAGTTCTTCTCCAGCTTGAACAGCCGAAATAGATAACAGATACTCACTTAGTTTACAGGGCTCCTTGCTCGTGTTTAACCATTCCATTTCAATGCTTACTAGAGGTCTCTTATCTCCTGTCATCAACATAGCACCTATATAATCAATTTCAAATGGTCCTTCCTGAAAAAGCTCTGAGTTATCATAGATTTGATTAAACTCTCTTTCTCTAGCTAATTCTCCATTCCTCTTTGTCTGATCAATATATCCTTTTAATTTATCAAATATTCCCATGTTTATTTTCTCCTTTTAACAATTTTTTTCTATTATAAATAACAACCAGCCGTTCTTTGTCATCTGCTTTTTTACGGTAAAACCCTTTGTGCTTAAATATTCTTTAAAATGAGCTGATACACCTAATTCTTTTAGAAAATAGCGCTGCTTTGATTCTTCACAGGAGAGTAACACTGTCCCTTCTGGCGTGAGAATCCGAGCGATTTCTATAAAAGCCGTGTCCAGATTTTCCCAATGAAAATGTGTTTGAAAAGCGGTAATCAAATCAAAGGTCTGCTCATTAAATGTCGTCCGTTCAATTGATTCCTGTTTAAAACAAAGTCCTTTTTCTACTTTTTCATTTGCCAGACGAACAGCTGTTTCAGAAATGTCTATCCCCGTTATATCAGCGGCTGGATAATAGTTTTTCAGTAATTTACTGGATGCTCCATTTCCCATCCCAACATCAAGTATTCTTTTGGGCTGTTCGTTAATCCCATGTTTGACAGCCCATTTAACCATTGGTATATACGTTCCGTTCCAGATCCGCATCATTCTTTTGCCGATAAATCCGGAAGGATTTTTTGACTGAGCAAGTAAATATCTATAGAGAAATACCAAGATAAACATACAAAAAATAATCGTCAACACCAGTTTCAAGTTTCCACCTCTCCTTTTTTAATTTCTTAAAATAACCATATCATAAATGTTTGCCAATGACTATTTGTTCCTTTCTTTCAAACGAAAAAGCATCAGACCCATTCCTCGTCTGATGCTTCAAAATTGATATTTGCATTCTTTTTTCGATCCAAGAACTTTAGTCCTAATAAAAACCTTAAGCTTCTCGTTTTTTGAAAACAGCTTTCAGAAGAAGAATTCCTGATACGATCGTAATTACTGCCTTCAATAGTTGAATCTTATCAATTTTCTGACCTTTACTCTTGTTCATTGTCATCCCTCCGAAATTTTCTATACCTTTATTTTATCGTCAGCATACAGGGAATTCCAATAATACAACTTAATTCTATAAAAAATTAAGATTTTATATAAAACTAGTTTCTCTCATACTACTTAACCGACTAGACTGCCAACAGTCACACAATGCTCCTGATTGCTCCAGACCTCTATCGCATGACCTGCAAAATAATCAGGACTACATTCGATATATAGCGTCAAATCATACTTAGTTAAATCCTCACTCATTTCGAAACTTACCCCATTAAAATACAAGCTCTCTTCAAAAACCTGTTTAGTTATTGGCAGCTGCACCTCTTGTCCATCGATTTTATAACAACCTGCTTTTCCTTCTACCTCTTCTGCAGCACAGGTCCAGTCCTCTGCAAGAGCTAGAATTCCTTCTTCAAGCATTAAACCGCAAAACTCTGTTTTACTCTTCTCAATCCACTGAATTTCCTTAGTTAAAAGCTTAATCAATTGAGCCTTTTCTTGAACATTCAGGTCTTCTTTAGCCTTTTTAAGAGAAACATTAATATATGCATCTTTTCCCCACAAATTAGCTTGAAAGGTATAATAATTTACCAGCTGCTTTTCTGCCTGCCAATCATTAATTGAAGCAATCATTTTTAATCTCCTATTTTCTTTCTTCTTGGATAACTTACTTTTTTCTTATTATTTCCAAAAAAATCCTACAATCAGTTTTTAAATCTGGGAGAAGTATTTACAAAGATAAGCAGAAATGCCAGCGGAATCAGTATCAACACAAATGAATAGTCACTCGTTGCTGGAAATAAAATCGACAATATTAAAACTAAATCGATATATAATAAAAAAGTTCCGACTGCTTTTCCTAAAGCTGGACCATTAGTCTCTTTTCGCTTTTCCGGTTCCATTGTATTGTAGCCGGCAATAAGCATCAGCCATTTCCCACGAATAAGTTGAATACTGATTACAATCGTAGTAATCAACAACAAATACTGGATTATTTCATCACTAAATTGCATTTCTTCACCTTCTGATTTATTTTTTACTTACTTATTTCTACTAACTTCATTGACCATCAGGATTGATTATTTAAAAGATTTATTTTTTCTTTTTCTGAAGTTCATCATAAGCAGCACCAATTGCCAAGCCCAAGCAAAGTCCTAAGGCCAGCTGATTCAGCAACAATCCAAATAACAGTCCAAATGACAAACCTAGCGCAAGTCCATTTTCAGATTTCTCTTTTTGACTCATCCTCAACCTCCAAATCATAAAAAATACTTTTAATTTTCAAGACTACAGGAAAAGGGCTGTCACATTTATCAAACTGACAATGCTACATCCCTAATCATCAAATACACAGCTCGCTTTCCTTGCCCTACTGTTAAGAAGTTCCTTTAAAATCCACTTAGTCTTCACAATCCAAAGAAATCAAATCTTCATAGGTTTCTCTGCGGATGACTAATTTTGCTTCACCGTTTTCAACAAAAACAACCGCTGGTCTAGGATTACGATTATAGTTACTGGCCATTGAGTAACCATACGCACCTGTACTGGTCATAGCAAATAAATCCCCAGCGACTACTTCTGGTAAATCAATTTCCTTTATTAGGACATCTCCCGATTCACAATATTTCCCAACGACAGCTACTTTACTTGTCGTTTCTCTGCTGACTCGGTTTGCCAACATCCCGGTATATTCAGCTTCATAAAGAGCAGGACGAATATTATCCCCCATCCCGCCGTCCACTGCGACGTAATGACGAACATCTGGGATTACTTTTTGAGCACCAACCTTATACAACGTAGTGCCCGCTTCTGCCGCCAGACTCCGTCCTGGTTCCAGCCACAGTTCAGGTAATGGATAGTCAAGCCGTGCACACTGTCCTTTAACGCTTTCTACGATTGCTTTTACAAACTGCTCAGGTTTAAGCGGTTCATCCGCTTCAGTATACTGAATACCAAAACCGCCGCCCATGTTCAAAATCTCAGCAGTATAGCCAAAAGCTTCTTTCCACTCATGTAGAATTGTCAGCATCTTTTCCACGGCCACTAAAAAGCCGTCAGAAGAAAAAATTTGTGAGCCAATATGACAATGAATGCCTTTCACTAGTAAACCGTCTATCTCTAATGCACGCTGCATAGCTTGTTCGGCCTGTCCACTGTTGACATCAAACCCGAATTTAGAATCAACCTGCCCTGTCAAAATGTAGTCATGTGTCTCTGCGTTCACACCTGGTGTAATCCGCAGCATCACTGCCTGCTGGACTCCTTTTGCAGCGGTTAGTTCCTTCAGCAGTTCCAGTTCATAAAAATTATCAACAATGATAGTACCCACCTTGCTGTCCAACGCAAATTCCAATTCTTCTTTCAATTTATTATTTCCATGAAACTCTATATTTTCAGGAGACATGCCGCCTTTAACGGCTGTATATAATTCACCGCCGGATACTACATCGCATCCAAGATTTTCTTCTTCCAGCAGCTTATACATTGCCAGACAGGCAAACGCCTTACTTGCATAAATAACCTTATTTTTTATTCCCAATTCATCAAGTGTCTTCTTAAAGCCTCTGGCTTTCTCTCTGATATGAGCAACATCATAGATAAATAATGGTGTCCCGTATGTTTCGGCTAACTCAGTTGTGTCACATCCGCCAATGACTAAATGTTGATTTTCGTTAAACTCTGCTGTGCCAAATAATAGCGACATTTCTTCACCTTCTTCATTTTAGTTATTACCGATAATAGCACAAAAATGATAAACTTCCTATTTATTTTTCATTTTTTTTTAAGCTGGTTTTTCTAGCCTACTTTCTGCTTTTATTATTTTCTCTTCTTGTAGATACCACTCAAATCCATTGCTGCTCATATGACTATCCAAGACCTGTCCGAAAGCTATAGAAGAAGCACATTTCCCAGAAATTTTGGCAGTGAGCTAAGATAAAATGGGCATTGTGATTCTTATATGGGTACACTTTTTAAAACTAAATTAACAGTGTTTCAAAAGTCCTTCATTTCTCGAGAACCATTAGTCTCATAGAGACAAAGCTGACTTCACTCTGATTTCAGACAAATTCTAAGTTTTCCGATTCCTTATAGTAATCTTTAATCCATCACTTTATTGACAAAAAAGCTGTCCAACCTTGAAAATTCAACGTTGAACAGCTTTACATTCAAAATATTTATATCAAAATAATAAAATTTTAAAAAACACCAGTCAGAAGCAAGGCGTGTGTGAGTTCCTGTTTTCTAACTTCTCTAGGTAAAAATACTCGAATTTCATCTTCGTTAAAACCAACTTGCATTCTATAATCATCAATGATGATTGGTCGGCGGAGTAAGCTGGTATTTTCCTGAATCAAATCCAGCAACTCGCTGATGCTCAGTTCGTCCAAATTTACTGAAAGCTTTTGATAAACCATTGACCGTTGTGAAATAAGTTCACTAGTTCCGGTCTCTGTGTACCGCAACATGTTTAAAAGCTCATCTCTTGTTAATGGTACTTTGAAAAAGTTTTTTTCCACATAGGGAATATCATGGTCTTCCAACCATTTCTTTGCTTTACGACAAGATGTGCAGCTTGGGGAAGTGTACACTGTAATCATAACTATCTCTCCTCATATATATGTTTTTACTATTAAATTCTATTATTTAAATTTATTTTTTGCAAATATTTTGCTTTTCACGTCATTATGCGAAATATTTAATCAATTTTTTTGTTTAGATTGATTATTAAATAAAATTTTATTTTGAAAATTGATTTTTTTGACAACAATAGAGGATTAATTGCTTAATATTACAGATTCTGATTTACACTTCTTTTATCAATTTATTCAAAATTTTAAGCTTTCCAGCCTGTTCCTTTATTTCTTCCTGAGCAATGGTTAGAATGGCTGCCGGTATTCTGAATGGTGAACAAGAAACATATGAAATTGGCAGCTTTCTCAGGAAACGAATAGACTGCGGATCTCCTCCAGCTTCACCACAAACACCTATCTGTGCAGCTCCTTTACTTGCTGTAATACCATCAACCGCCTGCTGAATTAACTGACCAACTCCTTTTTCATCCAAATGCTGGAATGGGTCACTTGGTAAAAGCTTCAAATTAAGATACTCATTAAGAAATTTCGCGGAGTCATCCCGAGAAAAGCCATAAGTCAGCTGCGTCAAATCGTTAGTACCAAAGCTGAAAAAGTCAGAACTTTGACTAATCTCTGCCGCTGTCAGACAAGCCCGCGGTGTCTCAATCATCGTTCCAATCTTATAAGAAATCCGATGACCATAAAGCTCAAAAATCACTTCGATTGTTTCTTCCAGTTGTTTTCGTAGTAAGCTCATTTCTTTATCCGTACTAACTAAAGGAATCATGATTTCCGGCACCACAGAGAAACCGCTCGACTGACTGACTTCAATAGCCGCTTCGATAATTGCAGCAGTCTGCATTTGATAAATTTGAGGAATACTCACTGCAAGCCGACAGCCCCTATGCCCTAACATAGGATTTTGTTCCGCTAATTCTGATATGCGCTTGCGAATCTGGGCTGGGGTTCGATTGGTCGCTATCGCAAGATCCTCTATTTCCCGTTCTGCTTTTGGCAAAAATTCATGCAGCGGCGGATCAAGCAGTCGTACGGTACATGGACGTTCCTCCATCAATTGAAAAATTTCTTTAAAATCATTTTTCTGATACTTTTTCAACTGTTCCAACGGTTTACGGAGTCCTTTCTGATCCACTGCAAGTATCATTTTACGAACTTCACTGATTCGCTCTTCACCAAAGAACATATGCTCTGTTCTGGCAAGCCCAATTCCTTTTGCCCCAAGCTTAAGGGCAGTCTGAATGTCTTCGGGCGTTTCCGCATTCCCATAAACTTCTAGTGTACTAAGCTCTTGTGCCCAATCCAGCACTTTATTTAATAGCTCCTGCTCCTCTCCTTCTTTCTTAGGGATACTCCCCTGATACAGCAAACCGGATGTTCCATCCACTGAAATAACATCTCCTGTCCCAAAGGTCACGTCACCACAGCTCGCCTGTTCTAAAAATTCATCTACCTGCAGCTCTTCACAGCCTGCTACACAGCAAACCCCCATCCCTCTGGCGACAACTGCGGCATGGGAGGTCATTCCACCTCTTGAAGTAACAATCCCTTCACTGACAACCATTCCTTCAATATCTTCTGGAGAAGTTTCCTGTCGAACTAAAATCACTTTTTCCCCTCTGTCACTGGCCGCTTTTGCCGCTTCAGCAGTGAAGTAAACCTGACCACTAGCTGCTCCCGGGCTTGCCGGCAGTCCTTTGACAAAGGGTACAGCAGCCTTTAGCGCCTCTTCTTCAAAGACTGGGTGAAGCAATTGAGTAATCATAGTTGGCGTAATTCGCTGTAGTCCTGCTTCTTTAGAAATAACTCCTTCTTCAACTAAATTTATACAGATTTTAAAAGAAGCCTTTGCTGTTCGCTTACCATTTCTGGTTTGAAGAATATATAACTTTTTATTTTCTATGGTAAATTCAATGTCCTGCATATCCTGATAATGTTGCTCCAGCTGCTCACTTATCTCACAAAATTCTGCGTAAATCTCCGGCATAGACTTTTTCAAAGCAGCAATTGGCTGCGGTGTCCTAATACCGGCTACAACATCTTCTCCCTGAGCATTTATAAGAAATTCACCGAAAATACCTTTTTCACCAGTTGAAGGATTTCTAGTAAAAGCAACACCCGTTCCACTGTCCAAACCAGAATTTCCAAAAACCATTTCCTGGATATTTACTGCTGTTCCCAAATCATCAGAAATATCATGAAGCCGCCTATAGGTTTTCGCTCTCTTATTATTCCACGAGCGAAACACAGCTTCGACAGAGTGGAACAGCTGCTCCATCGGATTTTGAGGAAAATGTTTGTGAAGGGTTTCCATATAAATTCCTTTGTAGACATCAACTAGATACTGCCAGTCTTCAGCCGTCATTTCTGTATCAATCGTATAGCCCTTTTGACTTTTATAAAAACTAAGCTGATCTTCAAACTTATTCTTGTCAATTCCCCAGACCACATCTCCGAACATTTGCAAAAGACGACGATAACAATCATAGGCGAACCGGCTGTTTCCTGTTTTTTCAGCCAGCCCAACTACCGTTTCATCATTTAAACCAAGATTCAAAATTGTATCCATCATCCCCGGCATAGAAAACTTTGAGCCGCTTCGAACAGAAATGAGCAAGGGATCCTCTGCATCTCCCAGTACTTTCATGGTCTGTTGCTCCAGTGATTGAATGTGCTGTCTAATCTCATTGATTAATTTTTCATTTAATCCGCTGCTCTCTTTTAAATAGTCCTTACAAGCTTCTGTTGTTATGGTAAACCCATTTGGTACAGGTAAATGAAGAGCTGTCATTTCAGCCAGATTTGCTCCTTTGCCGCCTAACAAATCCGACCATTCTTTTGCACCTTCTGAAAAATCATAGATATACGTCATTCTTTTTCCTCCGATAATTAGTATGTCATATTTGAATTAATTCGAATTATATAGTGTATCACATTTAGTGTCAACCTCTATTTTTACACATTATATTTTAACTTGCTTTTATATGTGACCATATATATAATTAATAGTATGTCACATTAAAAAGGTGGTTTGAAGGAATGAAATTAACTTCCAGACAACTGGAAATCATTAAAATCGTCAAGGAAAATCAGCCTATCAGCGGCGAAGAAATAGCTAAAGCTTTAGGGTTTAGCCGGGCTACATTACGCAGCGACCTCTCTATTTTAACCATGACTGGTCTACTTGATGCACGGCCAAAGGTTGGTTATTTTTACACAGGCCAGAAAGTCGAGCCGCTTCTATATGAAAAATTGTATAAGAGCAAGGTCAAAGATATTATGATTCCCCCACTGCTAATCTCTCAATCAACAACTATTTATGATGCAGTAACCAACTTGTTCATGTATGATGTGGGCTCGCTCTATGTAAAAAATGAACAAGAAGAGTTGATTGGGGTTTTATCACGAAAGGATTTGCTTAGAGCGGCTATCAGCAATCCCCATACTGAAAAAACACCGGTGGCTGTTATCATGACTCGAATGCCGAATATCATTACAGTCACTGGGGAGCACACGATTTTAGATGCTGGAGATCTGATTCTACTGCACAGTGTGGATACCCTGCCGGTAGTGTCTGAAACAGAACCTCTAAAGGTCATCGGAAAGCTGACAAAAACAAAATTAATGGAATACTTTATTCTGGCAGGAAAAGATATCGAAAATGAAAACTATTAGGAGTGTTAAAAAATCATGAAAAAAAGCAATGTGAAAATCTATTTAATCTCAGACTCAGTAGGTGAAACAGCACAGAAAATTATCTCAGCCGTCTCCGCTCAATACCCTGATATTGATATGAGCGATATTCAGCGTTTTTCTTTTATCACTGATGCAGAGCTGCTGCAGCCTATTTTAAAAGATGCTTTGCATGACAAAGCAGTTGTTGTTACTACTCTAGTTAACAAAGAATTAGTTGAGCTGGTTCGAAGCTTTGCCAGACGGACAGGTTTACTGTACGTTGACTACATGAGCCCTCTTAGTGAAATTATCGAATCAACTTTTGGCATCGCTCCCTTGCAGGAGCCTGGTGCTCTTCACAAGCTTAACGAGCAGTATTTCAACCGGGTAGCTGCTATTGAGTTTGCGGTCCGTTATGATGACGGCAAAGACCCGCGTGGTTTTCTGGATGCTGACTATGTCCTTCTAGGGGTTTCAAGAACGTCGAAAACACCTCTAAGTATGTATATGGCTAATAAAAACCATAAAGTTGCTAACCTTCCTCTTATTCCGGAAGTTCCCCTTCCAGAAGAACTGAATCAGATTGACCCAAGTAAAATTATTGGTTTAACAACATCGATGGACAGCCTTAGAGAAATACGGAAGTCACGTCTTCATTCTCTTGGTTTGAAAGAGGATTCAGCATATACTGACTGCGACAGAATTAAAGCAGAGCTGGCTTATGCAAATGATGTATTTGAAAAATATGGATCCTTAGTCATTAATGTGGAGAAAAAATCAATCGAAGAAACTGCTTCGATTATTGAAAGTGTCAACGAAGCGTAAGTTTTTGAGGAGGAAGCGATTTGACTGAACAATCAAGAGATGAACTTATAGCAGAAATTGTTAATTTAGAAGCCATTTTAAACCTGCCCAAGGGAACGGAGCATTTCGTAAGCGACCTTCATGGAGAATTTGAAGCATTCGATCATATTTTGCGTAATGGCTCCGGTAGTATCAAAGAAAAGGTGAGAATGATTTTTGCCAAAGAGCTTTCAGATGACGAAATCGCTTCCTTATGCTTTTTAATCTATTATCCAGAAGAAAAGCTAATCCGCCTAAAGCAAAAACAGCTTCTGACCTTTGATTTTTCAAAAAGAACCATTCAGCAGCTGCTGGACCTTGTCCGTTTTTGTTCTTGTAAATATACACGTTCCAAGGTCAGAAAAGCATTGCCGAAAAACTATGCCTATATCCTGGAGGAACTTATTTATCCCTATGATCAGAATGCCGATAAACAAGACTATTATGAACAAATTATCGACAAAATAATTTCTCTGCGCGAAGCGGAGGTGTTTATTACTTCTTTATGTTATCTCATTCAGCGTCTGGTTATCGATCATCTTCATGTTATCGGTGACATCTATGATCGTGGTCCAGAACCAGATAAAATCATGGATAAGCTGATAGCTTACCATTCTGTTGATATTCAATTCGGTAATCACGACATTATTTGGCTAGGTGCATTTTGCGGGTCTAAAGCCTGCTTGGCAAATGTGCTAAGAATCTGTGCCCGTTACGGCAATCTGGATTTGCTTGAAGAATCATATGGCATCAATTTGACTGGACTTCGGAAATTCAGCCGCAAATACTATAAAGATAATCTGCAGTTTCAACCAAAAAAAAATCCTTACCGGCATTTGACTGAAGAAGAGAAAATCGACAGCATGTTGATTCAGCAAGCCATAACAATTATTCAGCAAAAACTAGAAGGTCAAATTATTCTGCGGCGGCCGGATTTTGCTATGACTGACCGCTTGCTTTTGGATAAAATTGATGGAAATTCTCTTATTTTGGATAGTACAGCCTATTCCTTGGTTAACAGCTGCTTTCAAACAGTCGATCCCCATTCTCCCTTCTCTCTCTCTGAAGAAGAGGATGCATTGATTTCAGAGCTTATGTCACAATTTCAGCACTCTGAGCGGCTGGCTAAGCATATGTCCTTTCTGATGAAAAAGGGCTCTCTTTATCATGTTTATAACCAGAACCTCCTGATTCACGGCTGTATTCCGTTAAATACTGATGGCAGTTTTCAAAAGGTCAGCTTCAAAGGGCAGTCTTATTCCGGAAAAAAATTATTAGATTATTTTGATCACGCTATCACTGCGGCTTTTACGAATCGCTTCAGGCAGGTAGAAGAACTTACAGATATTATTTGGTACTTATGGTGCGGCGAAGGCTCCTCTCTTTTTGGCAAGAAAGCGATGAAAACTTTTGAACGCTACTTCTGTAGTGAAAGTGAACTGCACGTTGAAGAAAAAAATGCCTACTATTATTTACGGGAACAAAAAGAAACCTGTATGAAGCTGCTGGAAGAATTTGACATCAATCCGGTAATAGGCTGCATTATAAACGGTCATACGCCGATTAAGCTTAAGAAAGGTGAAACACCAATTAAAGCTGAAGGAAAAATGCTGGTAATAGATGGCGGTTTCTCAAAATCTTATCAAAAAGTCACAGGGATTGGCGGCTATACACTAATCTACAATTCCTACGGCATGCATTTAGCAGCACATAAGCCTTTTACAGAGAAAAACTCTGCTATTGCCAATAATGACGACATCGTATCTAGTAGACAAATTATCGATCGAAGAAACAACCGTATTAAAGTATTAGATACGTCTATCGGTGCTCGATTAAAATTGGAAGCCTATCAGCTACAGCAATACCTGTCAAAAATGGCAGATACTACCCTAATTCAAAAACAAGAATAATTAAAGACTTCTACGCCGAACAATTTTGATAGAACAAAAACTGAATGAAATCATAGAGCTTGAAACGAAAAGACAGAGATTTGCAGCGACCCCTAAAAGTTGGACCTGAAAATCTAACTTTTGAGGATTGGTATAGATTCTTTGATTTTATTTCAAGTTCTTTTTATACTGCGAAAAAATAAGTCCTTGAATCCTATAAATACGTGAACGAAAAGGATAAAAATTGCGCAAACCATAGGCAGCATGCTTGATTCCCTTGCTTTCATTTATTATTCTGTCTGTCAAACCATTGGAGAAAGAATATTGAAAAGTATTAATGATTCCTTGTTGGCATTTGAACGCTTAAATAAGTGCTGGTGTTTTTTTCTTTACGATTTTGAATTTCCACTAACACAATATTACAGAGCAAAAAGGAGCTGACAACTGCATCAGCTCCTGTGTTTGCTATATTTTTGTAAATTGACGGTTCTTCAGCTCATAAACTGTATCACATGCATTCGCCACGTCCTGTTCATGTGTCACAATGATGATACATTTATGCTCTTCATGAGCCACTTTTTGAAACAGTTTCACAATATCTTCAGAGGTCTTTTCATCTAAATTCCCAGTTGGTTCATCAGCGACAATTAATTCATGGTTACAACAAAGAGCTCTAACGATTGCCACACGCTGCTGCTGCCCGCCGGAAAGCTGTGTCACACTTTTTTTGGCTAAAGCTTCATCAATTCCTACTACTTGCAGCTGCTCCAAAGCATATGCTTTTTTATCCAGCTTTTTTAAGCCTGAAATGGCCATTGCTGTCAGTACATTGTCAAGCGCTGACATGTAAGGAAGTAGATTATATGCCTGAAAAATAATTGAGACATCATTTTTTCGGTAATTTCTTAAACCAATATTTTTTAAAGACTCGCCATTATATTGAATGGTTCCGGCTTTAGGCACATCTAACCCGGAAATTAAGGATAGAAAAGTCGTTTTACCTGAACCGCTAGCCCCTAATATGGCATACATATTTCCTTTATGAAATTCCAAATCTACATCTTTGTATAGATAGTCTTCTTCTTGCTTATACCAGTAGCCAACATTTTTTGTTTCAAGCATATTTGATTTCCTCCTATGTTGTTAAAATTTTTCTAGGCTGCAGACGAATGATTCCTATGGATGAGAGCAAGATTGAACCAAAGCTGATTAATATACCTAATCCTGCCAGCATTGCAATCTGGTCAGCAGTCACTTTGATATCCATATTTTCAATTTCAGCTGCTGCTTCCTGAGAGCTCGCACCCATACTTGCGAAGTTTCCAGGGCCTCTTCCTCTATTCCCTTGCTGTCCGCCGGAACCGCCTTCTGTCATTCCATTGTTTGCTGTCGTCTGGCTGCTTTCTGTTTGTTGCTGAATCAGCTGCTCGCCAACCACATTGCCGACAACATTTCCGCTGAAGGATGCAATAGCCAAAGCAACAAGCATACAGACAATAATCTCTGAAAAGAATTGGAGAATTACTTTCACTCTTGCTTCTCCCATAGACAAAAGCACACCAATTTCATACCGTCTTTCACGAATAGTCATCATCACAATCAAGGTTAGGATAATAACACCTGCAACCGCTACGAGAATCACAATATTCTTAGCAAAGCTAGCTACATTGTTCAAAGGCTGAAGCATCTGCTGGTACATTAGGTCATTTGTTTGAATACTGAATGTATCTGTATCAATCAGTGCTTCTGATGCCTCAACAAATTGGTCCATTTTTTCCGGATCAGTTAACGTGTAAACAGCTGAATCGATTGTTCCTTCTGAGTCGTCTCCTTTTAAGGCATTTGCAAACGTATATGAACCATAAATCGTATTAGCTGGATTTAGGAAATTGAACATCATGCCCATGCTACTGCTGCTTTCAGTGGTTTCATAAATTCCTTTAACCGTCACTTCGTATGTTGTTTCTTCATCCTCCGGACTAGTGATTGTGAAAGTATCCCCTACACTTAATTCATTCGCATCAGCTAACGTCTGCTCAATTACTACGTTATTTGTTCCTTCGTCTTCACTAGTAACCGCTTGACCATCGACAATTACTGCACTGCCTTCTGAAAAGCTGGAATACATGGAAAGATCTTTTACTCCTGTAACTTGAAAATCGCTTTGCATCATCTGAGCGCCGCCATTTTCACCGCCGCCCATCATTCCTGCTCCACCTGGTCCGCCACCCATCATTCCTGCTTGTGCCGTATCAGAACTGGAAGAACTAGCTGTATCTGTCTCCTCTGTTTCATCTTCTGTTGAAATAGGTGTAATTCCATCTCCGGCACCTGCTGAAGAAGAAGAAATAAACGAATAGGTTTTAACATTATCCAACGCTGTTATTTTTTCAGCATCTTCCAGATTGACTGGTGTTACACTGAAGCTTCCAGGATCCGGCTTTTCTTCGCCTTCCTCTGTTTCAGAGCGTTTCATTCCATTTTCACGATTCGTTGTCAAAGTAACTGTAGCTCCTACGCTTTTCTTTGCATTCTCAGTAGCTGTCAAGGCAGCGCTGCGGATTGTTAATCCTGCCAAGACAAATATTAAAATTGCTGAGAACACCGCACTCAACAACAGGGTTCTCCCTTTCTTCGCTTTCATACTTAGTAATGCCCGTCTTATAAAATCCATATAATAGCCTCCTAGCCAAATAATCATATCGGAACAATCATTACTTTAGCCCAGTCAACTTAAATAGAACTTAAAAAGACTAGGCAGCCTTTGGATAATTTTATTGATACTGCTCATTTAACCTTTCTCTTCAATGAACTCCATATTCGTCTTGCAAAAGAAACATAAAAATGATTAAATGGAACTGTCTCAAATTATTTTAGAGAGGATAACTATATTTTGGAAAAGAAGAAAATGACCCTCTATGGAATGATTTTCTTTATTTGTCTGTTTTTAATTGTTACGTTCTTTTTTTCTACGAATACAGTCAATTATGCTGTAGAACAACAAACAGCTGAAACCCCTGAACCTGAATTAGCTATTAAAACAGGTCTAGAGTCTCCCCTCGTTGAACTGGAAAAGGATTCTGCTCAGGAAACAATTGAACTAATTGAGACTGAACAGCTGGATACTTATTTCGAACAGATTCAGACGATGATTGATAAAGCAGCGGCGGATTTCAACGGAGAACTGGCTGTCACCTATGTTGACACGACTACTGGAAAACAGCTGTCAGTTAATGGAAAAAAAGAATTTTATACGGCAAGCACTATCAAAGTCCCTTTGGCAATGATGGTCGCTGACCGGGTAAGCGAAGGCGTTTTCCAATGGGATGATCAAGTGGTCTATTCCGAAGAAAACGACTACGAAGAAGGTACTGGTAAATTGTTGAACGATATCCAGCCTTCCTATTCCCTTCAAACTTTACAGGAATACAACATTACCTATTCAGATAATATCGCTAAAAATATGCTTTATGGTCTTTTTGGCGGTGATAAACAGGCTAAACGCCAGCTTTACCGATACTTCTTCCAACGTGAGGCGAATGTTGAAGATACTCAATTTACTTCTCAGGATGGCGCAAAAATCCTTTTGAAGCTTTATCGGGAAAAAGCAGACAATAAAGAATATCAAAAAATTTATGATTATATGAAAAATACTGTTTTCCATGAGCGCATGGAGACATCTCTTACTAAAGGCAAAGTAGCTCACAAGATAGGATCCTATGACAGCTTTATTCATGATATAGGTATTCTTGAGACCTCTCATCCTTTCGTTCTGTCTATTTTTACAAACGGCAAAGATGGCTCAGAAGCAATTTCAGCGCTTACCGATCAACTTTGGAAAATGCAATCAGAACAATATCCAGCTACACAGGCAACTCCTCAACAATTAATTGATAAAACCGGCGCGTGAAATCACGCACCGGTTTTATTTGTATAGATACAGCAAAGCTACAATGATAATGATTATCATTACAGATTAGAAATAATACAGAGTTAAATATCAAAAACATTGATTTTAAGCCAAATGATAATCACTATCGTTCTCAATTAGCTATTTTCATTATCAATTAGACTTTTATTGTGCTATGCTATAGATGAAGGAGGGATTTGTCATGAAACTATCAAAAGAAAAACAAGCTTTAGTAGCTACTGTACTCTGCTTAACCTTGATGGCTACTGGTTTTATTCTTGAAAAAACGGCTATTTCATTTTATCCGCTGATATTTATTCTTGCCATTTTTATTGGAGGATTCAAACAAACAAAAGAAGGTCTCATCGATACCATTGAAAATAAACATTTAAATGTCGACTTGTTAATGGCTCTTGCCGCAATTGGCGCCTGTATTATCGGAAACTGGTTTGAAGGAGCTATGCTCACCTTCATCTTCTGTCTTAGTGGTGCATTAGAGGAGTACGCGACAAATAAAAGCAAAAAAGAAATATCCAATTTAATTAATATGCAGCCTGAAACTGCTTTAAAAATCAACAATGATGGAAAGACAGCTGAAACGCCAGTAGCTGAGCTAGCCATCGACGACTTAGTGCTTGTACCAAAAGGCTCCAGTATTCCTATTGACGGCTTTTTAATTAGCGGGGAAAGTACAGTTGATGAAGCTGCTATTAGCGGTGAGTCTGTCCCAGTAGATAAATCAGTTGGAGACGAGCTTTTTGGCGGAACGATTAATTCAGGGGAAGCCTTTACGATGAAGGTAGCGAAAAAAAGCGAAGATACACTTTTTGCTAAAATCATTCGTCTAGTAGACGAAGCTCAAAATACGCCCTCACAAACTGCCAGCTTTATTGATAAAATTGAAAATATTTATGTAAAAGCAGTACTAATCATTGTCCCTTTGATGATTCTAATCCCTTTCCTATTTCTTGGCTGGAGTTGGAATGAAAGCTTTTATAGAGGAATGGTTCTTTTGGTTGTCGCTTCGCCCTGTGCCTTAGTTGCTTCTGCTACACCAGCAACATTGGCGGCTATTTCCAACGGGGCAAAAAACGGCGTATTATTCAAAGGGGGAATTTACCTTGAAAATCTTGCTGATTTAAAAGCAATCGCCTTTGATAAAACAGGAACATTAACCAGAGGAATTCCTGCAGTTACAGATGCTGTTTTTCTAACAAAAGACAGCGATGCGCTGGACATTCTCTTAGCAATGGAGCAACGATCCAGCCATCCCTTAGCTCAGGCAATCGTCCGTTTCTATAGTGAGCATCAGATTCAAAATGATTATGGGCAGCTCGACGTCCAAAATGTTGTTGGTTCTGGAATGGAAACTACAGTCAATGGAACAACCTGGCGTATCGGAAAAGCAGCATTTGGTACAGATACGTCTTCTGATAATCATTTACATCAGCAAACTGAACAGCTGTATTCAGAAGGGAAAACAGTAATTTATCTTTTTAAAGAAAATACAGTTGTTGCTTATTTCGGCTTATTGGATTTACCAAAGCCAGAAGCTGCTGGTGTACTTGCCTATTTTAAAGAACAGGGCGTGCATACAACGATGATTACCGGCGACCATTTACAAACAGCCCAGGCAGTTGCTCGTGAATTAGCTATTGATGAAATCCACGCCGGCTGTCTGCCAGAAGATAAAACAACATTAATCAAAGAGCAAAAAGCGGCTTACGGTGTCAATGCTATGGTTGGAGACGGCATCAATGATGCCCCAGCATTAGCCAATGCTGCAATTGGTGTAGCAATGGGCGAAGGAACAGATGTGGCGATGGATGTAGCCGATATGGTGTTAATGAAAAATGATTTGAGTAAGCTGCAGATGAGCCATCTGTTATCAAAAAAACTGAAGAAAATTGTTGTTCAAAATATGATTTTCTCAGTTGCTGTCATTATGCTGCTGATTTTTTCTAATTTGTTTCAAGTGATATCTTTACCTCTCGGGGTAATTGGTCATGAAGGAAGTACTATTTTAGTTATTCTTAATGGCTTAAGAATGCTAAAAACTATTCCGACGACACCAGCAAAACCAGCTGCGGGAAATTCCAGACGTCAGCTTGCACATTATGAAGGATGAGCAATCAGCACAGAAGCTTTACTTTTATTAATAAAAACCGTGATAAAAAAATATAATCGAACTAATTAGTTACTAAAGGTATGAAGGTATGCTGGATACAAAAAAACTGTCGATGAAACAATCTCATAAGTTAATTTTTCACTTAAACTTATGGAATTGCTGCAAATCGGCAGTCTTTTATTATTTTAAAGATATTTTTCTAGACAGTCAGCAATTCGCTGAGAGGCAAAACCGTCTCCATAGGGATTACTGGCATGACTCATTTTTTCATAAGCTGCTTTATCTTCTAACAACAGCTTGAAATTTTTATAGATGCTTTCTTCACTGGTTCCCACCAGCTTCAAAGTACCGGCCTCAATTCCTTCCGGCCGTTCTGTTGTATCCCGCATAACAAGCACTGGCTTCCCTAATGAAGGCGCTTCTTCCTGAATTCCGCCGCTGTCTGTTAGCACCAAGTAGCTTCTCGCAAGAAAATTATGAAAATCAATAACCTCCAGCGGTTCAATCAAACGAATCCGGTCATCTCCAGCCAAATATTTATTTGCTGTCTCCCGAACCTTGGGATTCAAATGAATAGGATAAATTGCTTTAACATCCTCATGCTCATCAATGATTCTGCGAATAGCCCGAAACATATGTGCCATAGGCTCTCCAAGGTTTTCTCTGCGATGGGCAGTAATCAATATCAGTTTGCTTTTTCCAACCCAATCCAACTGTTCATGCTGATAGGAAGCTTTCACTGTTGTCTTTAGCGCATCAATTGCGGTATTTCCCGTAATGAAAATACTGCTTTCTGCTTTCCCTTCCTTTAGTAAATGGTCAGCAGCTTTTTGAGTAGGTGCAAAATTAAACGTGCTGATTAATCCCACTGCCTGACGATTAAATTCTTCTGGAAATGGTGAATAGATGTTGTAGGTTCTAAGTCCTGCTTCCACATGTCCGAATGGAATGTGAAGATAAAAGCAAGCTAGGCCAGTGGCGAAAGTTGTAGTAGTATCTCCGTGAACCAGAACAATATCCGGATGTTCTGCTTCCAAAACAGTTTTGATACCTGTAAGAATTGCAGACGTTACATCGAATAATGTCTGATTCGCCTTCATAATTGATAAATCAAAATCCGGTGTGACACCGAATACATGGAGCACTTGGTCCAGCATTTCCCGATGCTGTCCAGTTACACACACCTTAACAGAAAAATCCGGATGTTTTTTTAGCTCATTGACCAAGGGACACATCTTAATGGCTTCCGGACGTGTACCAAATACTAATAATATTTTCTTCACTTCATCTACCCCTCCTACTTCTAAAAAAACAGTTTAATCATCTAAAAAATGTTGCCTGTCGATTGCCAGAAACTGCTCATTTTTACAAGTTAGACTTAAACGTCGTATTGAAGCTCTTTAATAGCAGCTGACAATAAATCTGTTGATGTTTTCATTTCTCCTTCTTCATAACTGACAATTGAAATGATTAATTCTGCATGAATGTCTGTCAGCACTTCAGTAGTTTTCATTTTCTTTTGGAATCCTTCCTTGATAAGCAGGCGAATCGTTTTTAACTGAGCGGCTTCTTCAAAATTCAATATCCCCCAAGTTGGCACACTGTGATCAATGATATATTTGAAATTTTCCCGGCCAAAATTCTGTTTGATTTCATCAGATATCAAACCAATCATTTCTTTTATCTGATCATTTGTAATCATCGATTTCATACTATCCCAATAGCGAATACGAATAACCATGAGGCTAAGCATAGCTGGTGCGTTCTTCGATGCTTTGGACAGCACACAAAAGTCTTCGTCAAACATATTCAGTGTGCGCAGATTTGTTTCCTGATCCAATGCATTTAACCGAGCGTTATTTCTGCGCAACTGGACGTTTTCTGCCACTTGCTCTCTGATTCGAATTGTCACTCCATAGACTAGCAAGCAAAGAATCGGCGGAACGATTAGCCAGTAAATAAAGCCTAGGGTAAAGCCGTCTTTATACATACTGACATAAAACACATAAACTAGCTGACCAAAGAAAAACAATAGATTGAAAATCAAACCTGTGATGATATTCGTAAAGTAAGTAATTATCACTAAAATCAGTGAAATCATCAAGCAGATCAAATTAAAGAAAAAGTTATTCGGTCCGACTGCCATAAAAATGGCGGTTAACAATACAACTGTAACAAACCCCAGCAAACTGGCATCCATAAGAATTCCCTGTTTGTTGCTTTTATTCATCTAAGCCGCCCCCCTTCTTGAATCCGTCATCGTAATACCGTTTGATAATGAAATACAAGGTCAATCCAACAGTTACTACAGCCAAGATAAAGACGATTCCGTAAAGCAATGCATCCTTACGACCAATAATCCTTGAAATAACTGACTGCTCTTCTTCTGAAGATGCTTCTTTCTTGAAGCGATAATCATATCGCCGATAGTTGGAATCGACAACAATCGCATCTCCTTGATAAATAGAGGTATTAGCCTGTGACTTCAATTGAGTAGAGGCTAAATAGACATTCTCTGAATCTGTTCCTGTCAGGACTAGTGAAACTGCATCCTTATTATATGGAGAAAATAACAACTGAGCAGTTCCTATTGTTTTCCCATAATCAGATTCCACACTTAGCTTTTCGTTAGACGTAATCGTGCTAAAATCCTCGACATATTGGAAATAAAGCTGATTATTCATTTTTTTGATTAACGAATTATCTGAGGGCGTTCCTAAAATAATCAGATTATGTGCTTCAAGCTCTTTTTTAGATGGTTCTTCATTATAGAATGTAATATCACCAGTGTTACTCTGAACATAATTTCCTAACAAATTTAAGAGATTAGTCAATGTTTTAAAATAGTTAGCATCCAGTTTTTTAGGAGTAACAATCGCTAAATCAGCGTATGTCTGATTTTGAATCAACACATTGGGATAATTAGAAAAAAGAACATCCTTTGATTCTTCTGTCTTTATAAAAACATTTGAATTATTTTCAATCAAAGCCCAAGGCGTCGCACTATTTCTTAATACCTCTGGATTGTCAACATTCAAATCAAAGGCTACTTTGATAACAAATGCATCCGATACTTCCAAATTATCGGGAAAATTCAGCTGAAGACGGTCGCCGTTTGCTTTTGCTGCACTTAGCTTTTGACTGCCGATTGGCAAATCATTGACATATACGGTTGCTAATGAATTTTCAAAATCCAGATTGTCTGAATATTTCATATGAATATCGAGTGAGCTGCCGTTTACATTATTGCGGTCTACAGGTAAATCAACAAAGTAGACCTGCTCTTGGTGGTAGCTGCCTGTTAGCTTATCTCCACTTGACGTTAACGGAATATTGCCGTCAAATTCCAGTGAGGAGGTGAATGTTTTCGTATTCTCATCTACAATTTTTTCAGATTTTTCAGTTTGAGTCATCAGCTCCTGATTTGCAATATAACGTCCGGCATTCATCAACTGCGTTGTATCCTGTGACGTAACAATTAAAACGTGTTTTTCTTCACTGTTAAAAAAGCGAAGGACGGCCTTGTCAGCTGTATCGTCTTTTTTGATGTCCTTCTTATATTCTTCCGGCAGCTGATCGTATAGACCAATTATCAGCTGATATGGCAGCTGAAGAGCCTTTTCATCAGCCAAAGAACGAATCGGCAGATAGTTTTCACTCGTTGTGATAATCCGTGAAATCCCTGTGAGCGCATAGCTGGCTGCAGTTAACTCTTCCGCTTTTGCAGCTTCCGGCACAATAACTGCACTTTGTTGGTTAGCAATAGTATCAGCTCCTACAAAATGATTATAAAAAGAGTGAATTGTATTTTCAGGCAGAATTAAGTCATATTGAAAATTAACATTTGATCCATCATAAATCGTTAACCAGTTAGCTGGTGTTTGTACCAGCTTATAATTATCAGAGCCTTCTGCATTAACAATCTGACCTTCAATCGTCAATGTATTCGTGTTGCTGAGCAGCTCTAAAGGGATATCAACTGTCTGCGTTTGAATTCCTTCAGACTTCTCTGGGCGCCATGAATAGAATTTCACGCCGTTGACAGCAACCGTAATATCAGAGACCTCCGAAGACTCAAGCTGAGTAATCTGATAATTTAGATTAAACGTGGCTTTTTTTACATCCCAGTAGTCAATTTTGCTGAAGTACATGGTTGCTTTGACCGAAGTACCTGTCAGCGAACTGGTAACATTTTGAAAAGGCTGTGTATACGTATGATTACTCTGTTCCTCCGTTTCTGCATGAACAGCTGTTGGCACTGCTGAAAGCAGCAGTAGACATAACATTAAAACAAGTTTTTTCATTCCTATCCCCTCACTTCATTTCAGGCGTTTATACTCACGTTAGTGATTGACACCTCTACGTTCCAAAGTAGTTTATTGCACAATAAAAATAGCAAAAGCCACTACTATCAATCGCTTATCTCTTCTATTTGAACCGTTCAGTTTTATACCATTTTGTTGCTGTTTGTTTATGGAAAACATTCTCTTTGATATACATGAACATTCCATAAGCCGCGACCACTAGCCACATCTGACTATAAGTGACATACATCAAGCCAATCACACCGATGTTTCGCAGATTCATTTCCCCTTTTTCCGTACTGATGCTAAGATACGTACTGAAAATAAATAGAAGGACTGCTAATCCCCACAAGCTGTTACTAAATCCTTGAAGATTTGTATGAGCATAGCCGGAAACGGAAAGAACCAGAAAGACATCCGATAAAACCAGCGAAGTCATCAGTAGAAAATAGATGGATAGAAAATAAAGAATGTCAAACCGAATTTTTCGAGCTCGTTTGTCAAATAACAGTTTTGCATTCTTGACAATGACATAGATGTTTCCCTTTACCCATCGTGTCCGCTGTCTAAACCAAACGGGCAGCGTTTGCGGCTCCTGCTCCCAAGTTACAGCTTTCGGCTGAAACTTAATCTTATAACCCATCATATATATTCTAAAACTGATTTCTGTATCCTCAGCCAATGCTTTGTCATCCCAGCCGCCGATCTCCTCAATAATCGAACGCCGCACAATAAAGTTTGTTCCTGGAATAGTGCATAGCTTAAAGAGCTGAAAACGGCCGGCTTGAGCCATCCATTGAAAGGCAAGGGTTTCAATATTAATAAAATTAGTCAATATATTGGTGTTCTTATTACGCGTTCTGAACTTCCCTACAACTGCTCCATATTCTCCTCCTGCAGCCAACTCTGCTGCAAGATACCTCAAGGCATTAGGTTCTGGTGTATTGTCTGCATCATAGATGGCAATCAGTTCCCCCTGCGCTTGTTTGAAGCCAATATTCAAAGCATTGGATTTACCCTTTCCGCCAGTTACTGCATCCGTATTGATTACATGTAAATTTCGCTCAGGATATTCTAGTCCCAACCTCGCTAAAAGCTCGGCACTGTCATCACTGGAATTATCATTGATAACTATTACCTCATATTTATCTCGCGGGTAGTTAAAATTTAATAGCGCCTCTACTGTTTTCACAATCACAATTCCTTCATTATGTGCGGGAACCATGATACTGACAAACGGCGCCTTTTTTTCATCCAGCTGGGGCGGCTCTCGAGGATCGGTCCGTAAGTAATAAATATAACCAGCAATTACTAAAATCATATTTACAATTAGCAGCGACCAGATAATCAATGTGGCGCCTAGCATGATGCCGTCTGTAATTGTCATTTTCTTTTTCCTCCTCGACTAACATATTTCGAACGATAGTTTCGGTTTCCTCTAACAAATAAAATGACTAGCAGAATGAGCACTGAACCAATAAAAATAATCAATCCGGTATTAATTCTCCGAAAGAATCCAGCAAACAGTCCTTGATACTGATTGCTTAATGGTCGAACCTGCTCAGAATCTGCAAACTGACTAACACCTTGACCGTTTAGAGTAAAACGACCATCTGTATAAGCAATACGTTGTGTCTGAGTATTCAACTCAAATGTATACTGACTATCCAGCGACTGACTAAAATCAAATTTCAACTCATTTATCTTTGCCAAAACTGATTTTTCTTCAGTTTCATCCTTTGGAAAGTTAAAAGCCAGACTGACCGGCATTGGAAACAGATAGGATAAATAAGTTTGTTCTTCTTTCCACTGTACCCTGTCAAGTGCAGACTCTTCAAGTGAGTAAAAGCTTGTTGCATAAGTAGGGGCTCTATCGTCTTGAGCCCGGTAATGCATATCATCCACTGCAGGATTCTCCTCTAAAATAACCGTTTTGCCAAAGCTTAAGCCATCCAGCCGGTACTGACTATCCTGATTCCAATATCCTGGAGCGCTCAAACCGATTGGATAGATATTGTGAGAAACTAGTAGGCTAATTTGCTCAGTCATTATTGTTTGAAGCACTCGGCCGTCATTTAAATCTGCACTGTTTACAGCAGGAACAGCTAAAAAAATTACAGCGGATTCCTGTGCTTTCGCAAGGATATCTGTAAATATTTCATAGGTTAGCAAATCATTATTTCTGTTGATACTTGTTGTACTCAATGTATAATACAAAGCCATCTTATTGATTTTACTTAAAAAATCATTCGCAACCTCCATATCATTAAGGGGAGAAAAACCTTTGAATGTCAGCAGCGGCTGATAATTACTGCTCTTCCCTAGCCATTGCTGAATCAGCTCTGCACTCTGTAGAAAAACTGCTCCTTTGGTATCATACATTGGTAAAAACGCATTTTTACCCTGAATCACGCCAAATGGGTATTTCTTCTCTTCCAGTTCCTGACTAATCAACTGTCCGTAAAGCTGCCCATCCTCAGTTTCCAGTACCATGCTCTGGTCTTGATAATCCAGCAGCTGTTGAAAAGCTTCGTCATTGTGAACCAGTGTATACTGACGATGACTTAACTGCCTAAAACTGCCAGCGAATCCTGCCTGTTCAGTTTGGTCAAGTCCCATGCCAATATGCAGCTTTTTTCCTTCGAAGTTTTTGCGGTCTCTTCTAAAGTAATCCGACTGAAGCCCTTTTTCCGACCAGTTAACAAATGAAATAACTCCTGTGTATACATCATCCCTCAATGTATTTTCCAGATAAGCATTATCTTGTACAGTGTCTACTTTTACACCCAAGCTTGTTAGAAGCCTCTGCAGTGAATCAACATTTTTTTCCCCGGCATTTGCCAAGTTCAGGCTGTCATAAACTAAAAGTACCCGTTCTTGTTCAGTTGCCTCACCTTTTTGTGAAAAAGAAATCAGCGGAAATAGAACCATAATAATGAGTAAGAAGATTTTCTTCATAGCATAAATCTCCTTTCATCTGCCCATAAGCGGCCGCCTAATAAATCCGCGATAAAAATGAGCAGTAAAATATCAAAATAAACAGATGCTAAAAACAGATGGCGGGTAAAATCTGCATCTCCTTCATAAATAACAGCTAGTATAAAGGTAAGGAAAAAGTTTACAATTAATCCTAAAATAAAGAAAAACCGAAAACATAACCACTCCTGTTTCTGCTTCAGTCCCTGGTAAAAACCAATCCCATATACAACGAGCAGGACAAAAGAAAATAAGAAAAAGAAACGAAAATCTTTAGGAAAGACAGCTGCTTTAATTCGATTAAACAAGGTATAAAATAATGTTTGTTGTCCCGGTTGACTACTATCTTTCTGTAGATAATTACCTAGCTCTGTCGGCTTTACTAAATACATGTCCTGTACACCTATTTTTAACAGTGCTGGCAGTTCATCAAAATTCGCTAAATAAGAAGCTGTAACCCATATATACGTACTTTTTTTAATTAAATTTTCTTTAAGTGCCTCAGAATTTAACGGGATGGGCGAATATTCATCGTAATAGCTAGAGCCTTTGAGTAATCCGTACTGAGGATTTATCTCCCCTCCTGCTAAAATTTCTCCTGGCTTTTCTGCATTCAAAATCAAGCCTCTATTTACACTATGGTAAGCATCCCTTTGATGGGTCATATCAGGTGTTGCAGCATAGATTGATACCGTTAGACCAACTAGCCCGATTAAGGTGGCCAGTAACGTCAAACGTTGAGTAGCGCTTAACGAATAGAAGAGCAGCCCTAAAGCTGTTACTACAACTCCGATGACCAAAAAGAAATACTGCTGATAGGCTCCTGCAAAAAGAATAATTGCTAATAAGATAGTAACGAAAAAGCCATATGGACTAACCTTGACCCGAAAATAATAATAAAGGAAGCCGCAAAAATAAAGAAGACCAATATACGCAGCCGCTTCTGGATAAAACGAATTGAAATAAATAATATATGAGCCATCTCCTAACGTAAGAGCGATGATGACTGCTAAAAAATAACCACGCTTTTTATTCATGCCAAAAGAAAAAGAATGTGTAATCAAATAGATTGCAGGAAGCAAGGCCACTAAGTAGATCGCTCCTAAAAAACGAAGGTCAAACAGCCTTGTACTAAAAAACAACTGATTTAACCAAAGGGCGGCAGTAATAAATAATTGATTCGTTGAAAAAAAACCAGTATCTGTTTGATTAAAGTACTGACGAATACCATAAATATTTTGAAAATAATCATTGTATGGATAGGTTTCCGGGTTTTGAATGTATAAATTATTTTTATTCAGCATCATGAAGTAGTCGCCATTATCGGCTAAACCATTAATAGGCGGAATAAAGAGCAGCAGAATAGCAGGGATTGCCACTAAAAGTACAGCGAGACCTGCCGGAGAGATATAATGACTAACTATTTTTATAGATTTTTCAATTCTTTCTTTCATAAGGTTCACTCCTTTTATCATATTCCATACGCAAGGAGTGCCATTAGATTATTAAACGAATACACTTCTTTCGTTATCGTATCACCAAAGCCGCCATAAAGAATACTCGTTGGATCCATTGTCTGAAAATTTTTCAAAATCTCTATTGCCTGCGTATATAATTCCTGATCATCAACAAAGTAACCAATCAAAGCGGCAATTGCATAGCTGGCTGCCGATTGATTTTTATCAATTGCATTTCCATTTAAATCATAAGAATTGAACAATGTTCCTTTTGCTACCCGATCTTTAACAAAGGCAATACTCGTTGGTTGTACTTCACCAATCTCTGCCAAGTAGCGAATAGTTAGTAGGGACTCGATGATATTAACCCCATTCCCATCCTGATATTCTTCCTCTTTATAGCTGTATTTTTGATGATATAGCGGAAAATCATCTGAAATATAACCGTTTTTAGCAATATTCACTTGGTACTGCAGATAATCTTTACTAATCCCGTGCATTTGATAAAGGTAGGCAAGTGTTTTGTAATCTAGATAAAATAAAGAAATATCTTGAGATTTTTCTTTATTTTCTTCATCATAAAAGTCAATCAATAGACCATTGTTGGTTGACTGCTTTAAAAAATGAGTACTGATAGCTTTCACTTCTTTTTCGTAATTAAATGCATCATTGCCGAACTTAGCTTCTGCAATAATCAAGGCACGCATAATACGCAAATCATCCAAACTAGCATTCACTGGATAGCGTTTCCCCTTCTCACTAACACGATAACTGAACTGTGTCCCGTCATAAAACATTTCCTTCATTTTTTTGTAGAAAACATCAAATCGTCCCTGCGTATCTAAAGCCGCTAAGTCCAATAAATAGATCCCTGCTGATTCACTCAAAAGATCATGGCCTGTTGCTTCATTTTTCTGGGCTCCATCCGGGAGGTAATTAGTGATGATCTGTCCATCAGGCATCAGCTTTTGCTGAATAAAGTTTTTCAGTAAACTCCGACGGTTTTTCGTATCTTCATCTGATCTTTCTAAATTTAATACAAAATCAGACGGTCCAACAGTCATCATTTCCTGAACACTTTCATCAACTGAGGCAACATTTACATCCGTATTTTCACGATTTTTCAAAAATAAAAAACCTCCAATTACCAACAGAGCAACAGCTGCAATCATTAGTCCTATCTTTTTCATAACCTATCAAACTCTCCATTATATTTGCTTCCATTTTACATTCTTAACTAATTTTTTACCAACAATACACATAACACTTACTTATGTATTTTTTTAAGAAGAATCCAAGCTAAAAGCTTGACTTTTTAAAGAATCGATTTCCTAAAAAATATCTATTTCATAACATTTTAGAGTTAATTCTTGGTTAGAGCCGAAGTTATTAGATAAATTAAGCTTTTCAAAATTATTTTTGCTGTTAAGGAAAAAAACTTGTCATCTTTTATTGCAATGCCTGATTGGATTCGGTATAATGATTACTGTTGAATTACATTTTAGACTTTCTAGAATGTAAGACCTTATTTTATCGGAGGTGAAATAAATGCCAAATATTGAATCTGCAATCAAACGTGTGCGTACAAGCGCGGACGCTAATGCAAAAAATTCATCTCAAACAAATGCGATGCGTACAGCTATCAAGAAATTTGATGAAGCTGTTGTTGCTGGTGCTGACAATGTAGATGTCTTATATAAAGATGCTGTTAAAGCTATTGATATGGCTGAAACTAAAGGTTTGATCCATAAAAATAAAGCAAACCGCGATAAATCTCGTTTAAGCAAAAAAATTGCAAAATAATCGATGATTAAGAAGTTGACTTTGGTTAACTTCTTTTTTTGTAAAAAAAGCTAAGCCTTTTAAATCTAATCAACAAGTCGTTGTTAGCATTTTAAGGCTTAGCTTATATTTTATTATTTTATTTTGGCGGCTAGTAAAATGGCATTAGCGGTATTTTATTAAAGAACCTGCGTTGATATCTTTAATATAAACAGCTCAAATAACAATTCCTTAGCCATTTTTCCAGTTTTCACTGCAAAATCATTTTCAATTAATTCATCATAAATTTTTTCAAGCCTAGTGAGTTCAAACCGTTTGCTTTGCTGCATGCCAAGTTTAATTCTGTACGGATGGATTTTTAAAGCCTCTGCTATATTTGCCTGCTGATAGCCTAATTGAGCTAGTATCTTAATTTGCAGAAGCAGCCGAATTTGACTTAGTAAGATTGCAGTTAGCTTAATTGTTTCCTCTCCTTGTAAAAGTAAATCCTGATACGTTTGAAGCGCCTTTTCACTGTTTCCGGAAAGAATTTCCCCAGTCAAGTCGAAAACATTATGTTCTAATGACTTCGGCACTAACTCCTCCACTATATCTACAGAGATTTTCTTGTCTTCTGAGGCAAACAGAAATAGCTTTTGAAGTTCGCTAATAATCTTGGTTAATTGAAAATCAGATAAATATAAGAGTAAATCAAAAGCCTTTGGCTGAATGTCATAGCCTTCATTTTGAATGGTCTGCTGCACGTAATTCCGAAGAGTTTTTTCATCCATCGGCGATACATCTACCACCACTGCTTTTTTCTTAAGAAGTTTTGTAACCTTTTTTCGTTCATCCAGCTTCTCAACATTTGCTAAAAATACAAGAATCGCTGTATCTGAAGGCTGTTCCAAGTAGTCCATTAGTTCTTTTAAATCATGTTCTGGACCGCCGGCCTTCTTTTCACTTGTTAGAAAATAAGGATCATCCACAAAAACTAATCGATGGTCGCCAAAAAACGGCAAGGTTTCAGCTTCTGCTAACGCCATTGAAAGAGTGGTTTCCGACATATCATAGGATGTTACATTGAACTCCTCGTCTTCCGGCTGAAACAACTGTCTTAGAAGCTCTGTTTTGAACAGCTCGCTTAAATAGGTTTCCGTTCCTAAAACTAAATAAACCGGAGCAATTTTATTCTCCCTTATCTCCTTTAAAACTGTTTGTAAACTCATCAGATCCCTCTTTTCTCTTATTCATCCTACCATTACTATCTACGAAAATCTAGTCAGAATCTAAAACCGTATTTCCTTTAGAAAGAGCTGTAAAAAGGTGCCAAGTATAATAAACCATGCCCTGTTGATCTGTTCGATAGATTTGAATATTATTCTCCTTCAATCTACTAAGAATTTCTTCATGAGGATGTCCAAACCTGTTCTCCCTGCCACAGGAAATAACAGCATCTGTCGGAGCAATGAGCTCCAGAAATTTAGAGCTGGTCGATGTGCGGCTGCCATGATGCCCAACCTTTAGAAGATCTGTTTTAAGTGTGGGAAAATTGGTTATCAGCTGTTGTTCCCCTGCTTCTTCTAAGTCACCAGTAAATAGCAGACGACGGCCTTTAATCTGCATTTGAATAACTACAGAGTCATCGTTGCTTCCTTTCCCAACTTCAATGGGAGCCAGCACCTTTAAGTCAAAGGAGCTTTGTAAAACTGTTTCTCCAGCTAGCAACGGGTAACAACGTGTTCCTTTACTACGTAAAGCTCTAAGCACTGCCTGAAAAGATTTTTTTTGCTCTGCCCCAGCCCCAAAATATACGGCATGGATCGGTATAGCATGATTTATTTCCAGCAAGTCTCCCATATGATCTGTATCGCTATGAGTAATAATCACTTTATCCAGCTTCTTTACACCGCGGCTTTTAAGAAACGGCACAACCGTGTATGCTGCATTGCTTTTTTGATGTCTGAGCTGCCAAGGTTCCTTGGGAAAGGCTAGACGTCCGCCAGTATCAATCAGAATTGACTCTCCTGCTAACGGCTTCTGAATAAAAATACTGTCTCCCTGGCCTACATCAATAAACGCAACAATCCCATTCTGAAAAAAGTATTTTTGGTTTAACAATAGCAGTAGCAGTCCAGCAGCCAAAAGTGCATACGAAAACTTCTTTCCTAAATAATATAAAAGCGTCATAATCAGCCCAATTTCAATAAAAAATAACCATAGAGGTATACTACCGATAACAACTGTAAATATATTGTGTGTGCCAACCCATTCAAAAAAACGATTTAGATGCACCAATGCTGCTTCTAAAGCTTGGCTGACTATTGGCGGCTGATAGATTGTCGATGCGATAAATACAGCCGTTAATATTGGCAAAAGCAGCCACTCAAACACAGGCATCAACAGAAAGCTTAGCAAAACTCCTATCGGCTGCCATTCGTAGACTGATAGACCGAGAATTGGCAAAGTATATAAAGACAGAAGACCAGAGAATAAAAGCTGCTTGATTAGATAGTTTCCTTTGTTGCTTTTTTTCAGCGCCTCAGTAGTAAAGAGAATACCAAAAGAAAGGAAATAGCTGAATTGACCAGCTAGTGTGAATAATAAAAACGGATCAAATAAGACACCCAGCAGCAATGTTATACTCCAAATATCAAGAGCGGAAAGATGCAGCTGATACCGCTGATTTCCTTCCATAAGATTTTTCTGAATCAATGCTCGAGATACACTGATAGAAAAACCGGCAAGACCTGCGTAGAAAAAGGAGACAAGTAACTGTAGCCAAAAGAAGGACTCAATTGTTAGCCCTGTTCGCAACGCTGCTGATTTAAAAACTTTTGTATAAAATGACACGTGCATACCCGAAAGACTAAAAAGATGAAGAATTCCTATGGATTGAAGCTGTTCACTTTGTTCCGACTGGGCGCTTTTTTCACCGAACAGCAACAGCTTTAAATAATTGGCAGCTGTCTCAGGAAATTCTTTTTCACAATATAATAATGCTTTTTTTCTAACTATGGTCAAATAGGCAAAAATATGATAAAACGGCGGCTTTTCTACGGTAATCCTCTGAATTTCTTTAATCGTGAATACTTGGTTGATTCCACGATAACGAAGCATTTTCTGATAATCAAAACCATTTAAGTTGGTAGCTGAAGCAGGACTTTCCAGCGTGCCGGATAGATGCAGCTTTAACTTTTTATCCATCCTGAGCCAAAATTTCTGTTCTTTTTCATTAGATAGATAATAGGATGCACGAATAGCAAGTTTTTTTTCATCTTTAATCAGGGTTCCGTCTATTTGAAGCAAATCACCTCTAAGGTTAATTTTATCTGGTTGAACAAATAAAACAGAAACTGTATCTCCCAGAATTGCTTTTTGTTCAGCGCGCTCCTGCAATCTGGTATTTATTGAAAAAAAAAGAACAAAAAAACTGCACAAAAAACCCGCTGTAATGATCGGACGGTTTCTTGTGCATAAAAGTCTGAGTAGGACCAGCAGACAAATGCCTACAGTCAGAAAGCTTCTTTGTAAAGACAAACAATAAACGGAAACAGCTAGAGCTACTGGAAAAATCCAGTAGTTATTCAGCTGTTTAACTGTCGCTGTCAATGACTGTACTATCTTCTTCTCCTAATTGAAGTTCAGCAAAATACTTTTTGGATAGTGTTACTTTTTCGGCAGTTGCTCCTGCTTTGGTAATTAGTTCAACTGCATATGGATCATTGCGATAATCTTTCAAATAGTGAATTTTTTTAATACCTGCCTGTAAAATCATTTTTGTACATTGGAGGCAAGGAAAATGAGTCACATATATTTCAGCATGCTCCGTTGGTATTCCAAACTTAGCACACTGTAGAATTGCATTCATTTCAGCATGAATTGTTCTAACACAATGGCCGTCTACAATATAGCAGCCGTCATCAATACAATGAACATCTCCGCTGACAGAACCATTATAGCCGCCGGCAATAATCCGCTTATCCCTTACAACTGTTGCACCAACTTCTAATCGTGTACACGTGCTTCTCAAAGCTAGTAATACGCTTTGCGCCATAAAATATTGATCCCAAGGTATTCTTTCTAAAGTCATAGCTTCTCCCTTCTATATAAATCGAAACAAGATAAATCTTCATTTCTTTATCTGTAACAGGTACTAGTCAATCGTAAAAGTACTGTGAAACAAAGAAATGAATAAATCGGACCTAGCTATTTACAAATATTTTGCTGAAAAAATAACTATTATAAATCCCATTGAATTCTTAGAAAGTATTTTTTCAATAAGAGTCAGGCTATCCATTTTCTTTTTAAAAGAAACAAAATAGATTATTAATGGAATTTATATAGTTAAATAGTACGTGAATAAAAAAACGCCGTCAATAGTCTTTACAATTTATTTTTATGAAACAAAAATATCGTCTTTAAGTTTTTCAATTGTTTTCTCGCCGATTCCTGTAATATTTGTTAATTCGTTAATAGATTTAAATTTACCATGTGCTTCTCTGTAGTTAATGATTTCCTGCGCTTTCTTTTGACCAATACCGCTAAGCGTCATCAGTTCCTGTTCACTTGCCGTATTCAAATTTACTTTTCCTTCTGCTGCCTCTTCACCAGCCTGTTCAAAGAATGCAGGGGAATCAGAGATTTCGCCCATTTTAGGAACATAAATGACCATCTGATCAGAAACACGCTGTGAAAGATTAATCTGATTCTCGTCCGCCTCTTCTTTCAAGCCCCCTGCCATTTGAAGTACATCCCAAACACGCATTCCCTCCTCTACCTCATAAATTCCCGGCTTCGCCACAGCTCCCTTTACATCTACGAAGAACTCATGAGATGTAACCGGCAGTTCAGAAGAGATAGTTTCGTTAGCACTGAAAGAAGTCTCTGTCCATGAAAGCTCTTCATCGATTAACGTAGTATTTTCCTGATTTAGTACGAATATACCTATGATGAACAAGATAAGCGCTGCACTACCTCCAATAAATTGATAGCGGTGGTTTAAAATAAATTCTTGCATATTCCTCCCTCCTAAAATAATTTACGCAATTTTTTCTAGTATTGATAAAAAATCAAGATCTCAACCATATAATAAAGTAAGAAGGGGTGAAAAGTATGGATGAGATGATTGTTAAGCTGATAAAAAATCAGGATTTTAAAGGACTTGAATTGTTAATAGACCATCTTGGCAAAGATATCTTGAAAACAATCTATTCTATACTAGACCGTCCTGAAGAACGTGATTATCGTAGAGAAGCAGAAAATGAGGTTTTTTATAAACTATAAAAAAAATGAATCATTATAATGCAACAAAAAGAAGTTTGAAAACCTGGGTCTTAACGATTACAAAAAATACCTGTATTGATAAAAAACGCAGTTTTAAAATCCAAGAGCCATATGTGCCCACTCCGCTTCACAATAGCTATATATCAGTGTTTTCATAAAGTTTAAATATCATTCGAGTTCACTATACTTCAAAAAAGTGTAGTCAAAACTAACTAGTTTTTCAGGTAAAATATCTCATGCCACTAGAATGTATAATTTAAGTGCAACACTAAAATTTGAAGGTAGAAAAGCCTGTTATAATGGTGTTGACGAATCATATCGACTAGGAGGTATTCAGCTATGACTTCATATACACACCTTACGATACGTGAGAGGGAAATGATCTTTCTCTATCATGATTTTGGATTCACTATTCGTAGAATTGGACGTTTAATCAAAAGAAATCCGTCAACTGTTATTAGGGAGCTTAAAAGGAATACTACAAAATTTAGAACATACTCGCCTTCTCTAACGCAAAAATCGTACTAAAATGCATAATTTAAGTGCAATAATTTTTTATACCTACGTTGATGTTATTCAGCATGTCAAAAGCCTTGTTTTCCTAAATAGTACTTGGTAAATATCATAGGTATTCTTTAAACAATTATAGGAACGGAGGTAAGTAGCTTGGAAGAAGACTGGGTTTTAAGACAAATTAAACAGGCAGTTGATGGCCTCGGATACCTCTTGAAGAGGAACATTGAGACTATAGAGCTGGGAGAAAATATGAGTGAAGATGGAAAAACAATCCCAACATATGATTTAATTTTGCAGTATCTAGAAAGCAAGAGGTTTCATGATGCATTCTTAATAGTTGATTCTTTAAAATATAAGTTGTCCACATATGATTTTAACACAGTTTCTAGTTGGTTTATTGAGTACTTGAAAGCTATTAACAATGGAAATACTAGTTGGATTGATATAAGTGAAATTGAAAAGTATCGAGAGCTTTTAACACAATTAATATAAATAAAAATGAATACTACAATAACAAAGAGGGCTGATAATCAGTCCTCTTTTTAATATCTATAAGTAACATGTCCGCCGTGGTGTGCTTCTCCTATAAATTTCGTTCTGTCTTCCCTTCTCAGCCAAGCTTCACGGAACAAAAAAGCCACTCCAAGAAGTGGCTAAGTTCACGAATTAAGCTATTATCTTTTCTAACTCTTCTATAGAGCCCGCAAATTCTTCTATTTTTTTCAAGTCGTTGACAAATAATTCTTTACCCTCATCACTAAATATATTTCTCGAAGATACTCTTTCATCTTTAGATTCTAAATATTCAATCATATGCTTCAACGTACCATCATGATTGCTTTCACTGTTAGAATCATATAATAGAATAATATGATCTGAATTATCGAAATTATCAGTAATAAAATTCATTCTTTCTAACCAATCATAAGCTGTTGACAATTTATCTGGAGTAGCGTGAATCAAGTTAACGTTATTTTTTAATAAATAGCCAAAATCTATAGTGTAAGTTTTCGACAAATTCTTAATCGGTTTGATTCGAATATTACTTTTCACTATTTTTTCAAGTTTCTTTCGTCCCTGAATAATAGAAGCAGCTTTTCTCTTAACAATCATAGAATTACTACCATATTCCTCATTTAGAAAGTTCTCTCCAATATAAGTATTATTCAATTGCTCTATAAACGATTCAACACTTGAGACTTTAGCATACTTTGGATTTGATAAATTGAATCCAGTTGGAAGTTCAAAAGATTTTACAATTGATATAAAATCAGGAGAAACAGGGCTTACTGAAAACGACAAATCGTTATTATTGATTGAATCAAATAGATATTTTAAATAGGAAAGACCACTTTTATAAACCAACCTATCATGTTTGTTAATTACAATTGATTTCAATTTACTATTATTTTCAGATAGAAAATTCACATAGAATTCTCCCTTATCGGGTACATTGACAAGTAAGCCAACATTAAGTTGTTCCCCACGAATCACATTAGAATAGTAGTTAATTATACTGTACCAGAGGACTCTCCTTTTGTTGTCCATTGTAACACACCTCCTGTATGGTTGGTAAAAGCATCTCGAAGTGCCAGTTGATCTATTATATGCCTGACTAACAGCTTTTGTCTACTCAGGAAATTTAGATAATCATTTTTTTGTGAATCTCCTAAAGATACCCATTCTTCCGGAATGTCTTTTAACATTTCTACAATCTCATAATCATTTATATTTTCTATATCATATATTATATCTTTAAAAGGGTTACTTTCAAAGTGGATATTTTGTTCCAAACCAGAAAAAATAGGACCTAAGTTGAGCTGATTTTGACCAGTATCTAATAGTAATTTTAAATGGAATGGAATAAAATTATTAGGATCGTTATTAGAACTAAGAAGTTTTTTTTTCTCAATTAATTGATTCTTGTAAAAAGGACCAAAAAAAGCATGCCCATGATCAATCGCATATATGTGGCGCTCCTCATTTTCATTTTTTGCTACCAAAATATTCCCTTCATTTCCATATCTATCATAATTAGATATTAACATATCAAAAGTAATAATTCTGGGGATTGCTATCTCATTCTTAATATTTTTAAAAAACTTATTCCATGAATACATTATTCTTGGTTGTCCGTTTTGCTTTGCTAATACAAAGTTTTTTAATAGATTGTTCTCGACGTTTGGGATTATTTTAGTAGCAAAGTAGCAGCCTTCTTTTATCTTATGCTGAAATCTCAATTCAGGATTATTGTCTAAAAAGTCTTTATCTATCTGAAGCACTACAAATTCTGGAGTAGGTATATCTAGTTTAAGTGCTAAAAAACTACATAATAATTCTTGAAAGAAACAAGCATCTAAAACTGTAGCGTGCTCTTCACTATATTGATTTTTCATGATAAATTGCTCGTTATTTGCATATATAACTACCGGGCAACTGCTTCCGAGTTCAGGATTAGCACTTTGAATGTATGCTTCGGCAGGAAATTTACTAATATCCACAATACAAGCTCCTTTCCTTTAACTAACTGCTTGTACATTAATTAAAACAGATGACTAAACAAATTTCAACTACAAGTTTGATTATTCCTGCTTTTAGATATTATTCAAAGTTCCTATATATTATATCAAAAATAATAATAATATCCTCTCAAAATTTTCCCAAAAAGCTTTCACTCTATGTATTCCTTGCCTCAAAAGAAGCAGGGTTTCTTATTATCCTTTTAGCAAATGCTCCCTATTCCAACCACTAAGTCATTCCTTCATGCTGTCACTTTTCTTGTTGTCTCTATTAATATTTAGAAATTTTGATATATATATAAATCGTCTCATGAATTAATTAACAACATTTATTCATGTATTACAGACTAAATATAACATTTGAGCTTGACTTAATTTGATACTTCAATTACTATAAAACGACATAGTGTGTGATTTATTTTATATCAAGGAGGACTTATTAAAAAGTTATTAATAACAATGTTTGTTGCTATGCTATTACTATTTGCTTTTCCAGTAAAAGGGGAAGCATATGCATTATGGAACTATTGGTTAGGGGGATCCAATAAAATTTTAAGGTATAATCAGCCAGGCACTAAACATAGTTTACAAGTTGCTCATGCTGATATTCACTGGAACAATCAAGCTCCAGGAACTATTCAACGAATGGATAATGCCGCTAATGTAAGACTTTATGATGTTAATAAGGGCGCTAATAAAGTTGGAGGGGTTACATCAGCAACTAGTAGAACGATAGAATTTAACGATTATTATATGATTCGAAGTAATCACCCTTATACAGAGGAATTTAGCTTTATGATTGCGACTCATGAGTTTGGGCATGCGCTAGGAATTTGGCATTCAAGTGGTCCTAAAAATGTTATGTATGGCAGTTTTGGATCTGGTATAGTGAATAATGTACCAACCGCGGACGATAAAGCAGGCTTAATTGCTTCTAAAAAAAGATGGTAGAGGTGAAATAATGAGAATAACTAAATTAAATTCATTTATAATTTTAAGTTTAGTTGTCTTCTCTCTTTCTGCATGTGGAAATGAGAAAAAAGAAGGAGCTCCAACAACGGATGAAAGTACGACAACTGACACTTCAGAGAAAAAAGATATTTTGGCATCTCTGGGATTGGAAAACCAAAATGATGTAAACACTCGAGACGAATCACTTTCAATCAGTGTTCTAGAAAGTTCTTATATGGGAGCACCTACTTATGAAGGAAAAGTTTTAGAAGCTGACAATGTTTTTGTTGCAACAGTAGAAAATATGGAAACAGTTTATCCTGATCCACTATACGATGAAAAAGGTGAACTAATTGCCAGTACACCGAAAACTATTTTTGAACTGAAAGTGCTAGAAAATCTGAGAGGAGAACTTCCAATAAACGAAACGATTAAAGCATCTAGAGATTTCTTCGGATTTGGTGATGGACCAGAAAAAGGTAAATTTATCACACTCATTGAAGATGATATCATTCCTGAAAATGGAAAAACCTATGTTTTTCTTACTTTTGTTTTGGATGGAGAACTTGCTATCTTGCCAGGAGGAGAAACTCCTAGTAATCTACCACTTGAAAATGCACCTATGGATTTAGATACTCAGTCAGAAGAAGTGATTCAAGAAATCGTTGACTCTTCATCAAAAATCCATGAAGTTGAAGAACAAATTGAAAACGAAGAAGCTGTTTTAGCTGAAATAGGAGACACACTCCTAAGCAAACCAGAAATCGAATCACGGATTGCAGGCCAAGGAAATGAACCTGACTTAGACAAGGTTGTAGTGGAATAAAATCTATTTTCCCAAAAATTTTTATAGCGTAAGAAACCCCTATCTCAATATAGGGGGGATAAATCATGGGAAATATATTTATAAAATCGGTCAGAAATCTTAACAGTCACTCACTTGATACTAATTCATTTTCAAAGAAAAGAAAAAAAGAGCTGTACAAACAAACACGTATGTACATTTTTTTACGTGAGCTAACAGAATCTTTAAGCAGCACCTACTTTAAAAAAGACGAGACTCTACAAACACTTCTCCCTTTGACAACAGACGGTGCTAATACTTCCTTTATGAGTCTAGGCATTATAGGTGCCTACCATCCGAAAAGTGAAAAAGCAAAGAAATATGTACGAGAATTCCATGATCTTAGAGGTAATCGTTTATTGATACTTACGAATCAGCGAATCATTTTCATGACAATTATTGAATATTTGGACGAAGAACTATTTTACAGCTATCCCTACGAAGAAATCAAAAAAATAACTTTGAAGAAAAATACTCTTAGTTATTTCGATTGGGGAACGTCTTTTCCACCAAAAAAAACACCCTTACACACCTATTTTTTTGACTTTGAATGTAGTAATCACATTTTTTCAGAACTATTGGATGAAACGGATGCTAAAATATTACTAAATCAATTTGAAAAGACAACTACTTTGCACCCTATTCCAATTGTAGAAAACACTTATAGAAAAAGAAGATTTGATTTTTTTGTAAACAATTTTCAGCTTGGTTACCAGCTGTTACACACTTTATCCATGTTGCCATTCTGATAGTCATTTTCCTAATCCTTGGTATTTTTTTAAACTTTGGTCCTTTTAAGTTTTATTATTTTAAAAATTTTGCGCTAAACACCCTATTTCTTCTTGTCTACTCCTAGTAAATACTTCAACAAAAGAGGCTTTATACTATTTTGTGCTGGCAGAAATTTCAAATGGAGAATCTGCCAGCACTTTTTTGAGTATTGAAACACAAACAAAGAATCACGAATGCTTTTCATTATTCTTCCTCCAATTGTGTGACAAACGGGCCAAACAACAAGAGTAAGGAAAGCAAGCGTTTTGCCTTTGGTTATCGTATTTTTTATCATTTGCGTTCACGTATTTATAGTATTCAAAATCTTATTTTTTCAAAAAAGCACTTGAAACAAAATCAGTTTTTCCTGTTTTGTTCCAAGTGCTACAATTTTATTCAGTTTTTATCCAGTCAACACTCAATGATCTTGAAATACAAAAGAAGTGATCAGGATATTCACCTTTATTTTTCTTTTAAAGTGGCTAGATAATCCAAGGCATCCTGAACTGTTTTCACCGGTACAATTTTCATTTTTGTGTCCAGCTTTTTAGCGGCTGCCACTGCTTCTTCATAGTTTGTCTTTATATCCGGATTCTCTTTTTTAACCTCATCAGATATTTCATCATCAGGAGCAAAGAAGATTTCAGCGCCACTAGCACTAGCAGTAGCAATCTTTTTATCGATACCGCCGATGCGCCCAACTATACCTTCCGAATTAATCGTACCTGTTCCGGCAATCTGGTGTCCTTTTCGTATCCCCTGCTGTGTCAACAGCTCGTAGATTTCTAAAGTAAACATTAGTCCAGCAGATGGTCCTCCGATACTCCCTGCATCAATTTTTACAGGTACTGAAGCATCTATTTCTGTATGATCAATCAAGCTGATGCCGATTCCCGGCTTTTTATCAGTTGAAAGCTCCATTAGCTTTCCTTCTGCTTCTTGTTCTTTCCCGTCATGTAAAAAGCTTACATTCACAGTTTGTCCAACCTTTTGACTCTTAATATACTCAACTAAATCCTCACTGTTTTCAAATGTTTTGCCATCTACACCTGTGACAATATCGCCAATATCAATCTTTCCATAAAAATCCGATTCTTTTTCAATAGTCATAACATATACACCATCAAATTTCAGTTCATACTCTTTCCCTGCTAGACTCAGTGCTTGAGCAACCGCCGCATTTTGAGAAGATTCCATATAGTATTTTTGAATTTGCTGATACTCTTTGCTGGAGCTGGTACCCATCAGTTCTTCTTTACTAATCAGTTCGCTAAAATCGGAAAATTGTGAAAAGAGTGCCGAAACTAAGGTTGCTTTTCTAACACTAACCGTCGTTAGATAAAAACCACCATCCTCCTTGTCCTTCTTTCCATCAACTGTCACAAAATCCTTTAAATTTTCTGTTGAGCCGGGACCTTCGATATAATAAGGAATCGGTACAATTAATATCAAAGCAAGCAGCACTAGAAAAATATACGGAATAAATCGTTTAAATGAAGGTTTTTTCTTCGTATCAGTATCGTTCATCGCTCATCGCTCATTTCTCTATGGATCGGTTGACAGCCTCCGGTAGGTATTCAGAAACATCTCCGCCAAATGTTATAATTTCTTTTAATATACTTGAACTAATATGGGCGTACTTCTCATCGGAAAGTAGAAAAACTGTCTCTATGTCCGTCTGTAAGTGCCTGTTCATCAAAGCAATATTCTTTTCATATTCAAAATCCTGAATATTTCGAATCCCCCGTATTAAAAAACCAGCACCTAACTCTTTAGCTGTTTCAACAGTTAATTTGTTTTCTTGGCGAAAAACGCGAACGTTAGCCAAATGACTTACCGCTTCTTTAATCATTCGTTCCTTTTCTTCCGGACCGAACAGTGATTTCTTTGTTGTATTCGTAAACACACCAATAATAACCTCATCGAAAATCAGTGCAGCACGCTCAACTGTATTTAAGTGTCCCATAGTAAATGGATCAAAGCTCCCTGGAAAAAGTCCGATTTTACTCATCTCTCTCTTCCTTTCTATAGATTGTTATTTTTGTAATACCATAAACAGCTTCTCTGGATTTAAACAAACAATCAATCTGTTCGGGCAGTTCAACGGCTTTATCCGTTTCACATACAGCAATACAATGGTCATTCAACAATTTTTTTTCAGCCATAAACTGCAGCTGTTCTGCAATTTTCTGTTGGGCGTATGGAGGATCCAGCAAAATGATATCGAATTTCCGCTGTTCGCTCTCAAAGGTTTCCAATGCTCTGTCCGCATCCATTTTCATCACAATGTATTTTTCCGGTTCTTTAGTCACAGCGATGTTCTCTTTGATTACCTTGAGGGCTGCAAAATTTTTCTCAATGCAAAATGCTTGAGCAGCTCCTCTCGACACTGCTTCAATGGCCAATCCGCCACTCCCTGAATATAAATCTAAAACAGTCTCTTCATCAAAATAAGGACCAATCATATTAAAGATTGATTCCTTCACCTTATCTGTCGTTGGTCTAGTATTTTCTCCATCCAGCGCTTTCAACCTTCTGCCCCGATATTCTCCTGCAACTACTCGCATTTTTTCTTCCTCTCCTATGCCAGTCTCCTTCTAAAAGGCTACAGGCTCATCCTTTACAAACTATCTTTTCTTGTCAGTTTAGCCTTGATTAATGGAAAAAAGATGAAAAATGTTTGAAGTTCCTACACATTTTTCATCTCTTCAAATTTAAACATTTTCTGCTAAACGAATCTGCGTGTTGATTTCTTCTACTTCGAAGCCTTCTTCTACCTGATAAGCAGCCTTCGTACCAATTTTTTCTGCAAAATTCATTTCTACATCTGGACGATAAGAACGCTCAACCTTGCGGACGAAGTGCAGACTATTTACTTTTTCTTCTGCTGCTTCGATATTTTCTTCATTCAAATAAAGAACGACGTACTTCATCCTGCGTGATACATATTGAACGAATCCATGCCTTCTCAAAGCCTTCAATTGTTTTAGTGAATATACCCAAACAATTAACCCTCTGCGTTTCTGAATTGCCAACTCTTTTTCTTCATTAACTTGCATGACAGCTTCCTCCACATCCATGATTACTACCTTTGGTGAAGAAAGGATTGCCGGCATCAACTTTAATATCATCAGAAATTGTTTTTGCGATTGCCGAGCTAAGACTATCCAGTACTGTCTGAACTTCCGTTTCAGAAAAGCGGAACTCAGCTACTTCTTCACACATATCCAACTGACGTTTTGCCTGACGCAGCGCCCGCTGTTTGCTTCTAAAATCCGGTGCATGTGCACCATAGTTTTCAATTCGCTCAAAATCAGCTCTGGCTGCTAAAAAGCCTGTTAGCTTCTCTTGAACTTCATCAGAGCCGGTCATGTCATTTCTATTTTTTCTATAACTGACCATCATGTCACTATTTAAAACAGACTGTACCAATACCGCAGTCTGGTCTTCTATATCAAAAAGCGATTCATTTACTATCATAATTATCCACTTTCCTCTGTTTCATCAGTATTCTTTTCAATAGTCTGTAATAAGACTAACACATCTTCTTTAGAAAAAGCAATGCCGATGTCTTCATTTTTATCACTGGCAAAACGCAGATAGTATGCACCATCAGAAAACCAAAAAAGTGCAGTGAATGATGGATCATAAACTGGGGTCATGAATGCCCCTGCTGGTTTCTGAATCGTCAAGCTGCTTTTAGCGATCATGGTTTCATACTCTTTTTTTGTAAAAGCAAAAGAAGAAGAAATAGCACCTAAGCTTTCACTTTTTACTTGAGATAGAGCTTCTAGCCGCTCTACTGTTAGTATATCGGCAATATATTCTTCATAAGAAGCATATAAATACTCCGCATTTCGTTCAACTGCAGGATTAATTGCATAAGCAGGTAATTCTTCTTTGATTCTCAGGAAATTAATTGTTCTGGTCATCGTTTTTTGCTTCTCATCAATACTCTCTGCACTGGTTTCCCCAATAGGAATAGCTAAGCTCTGACCATAAGCAAGCTGATAAGGCATAACCGTTAGTAAGTACTCTTTTGACAAATAGACAACCCCTGATAAAACATCTTTTCCATGAGTAAAAAACAGAATGGCGAAAGTATCGTTATCAAAGGCAATCATTGGCCGATAATTCATATCTTCTTCCATTAGTTCTATAGAAAAGGTTTCCTGATTATACTCAATATCAAAATTTGAATAGATAGTTGTCAATTCTGATATATCTGAAAGATTCATTCCCATATCAAATGGTGCTGTATTCTCAGTATCATTAAATGCTTTAACAGCAGCTATTTTACCATTTGAAACGCTGAGCTCCATGTACTCAGAATCTTCTTCACCAAATGTCCACAGTTCATAGCCTAAGCCAGTGTCATACTTAGTCAGCGGCTCACCAAATTCTTTAACAAAATCCGTACTGTTTTTTCCTATGTATAATGAAAAACCGGAAGCCGGCAGTTCTTCGTGAGGCAAAGCCGTATGGGAGACATTTTGTCTCCCATTTTGATTTACAGTGACTTCGGCTTTTTCAGAAGGAAAAAATACAGGTTCTAGATAGCCAATAACAAATACTGAAAAGAGTACTGCGAAAAAAGCTAAATATCGTCTCATTTAATCCTCCTATTATTTAAATCCAAATAACTATCTTTTATTTCTCTGAAAGTTCCATCAGTAAATCACCAGAGCTGATTGCTTCACCTTCGGTAACATAGACATGCTCTACCACGCCATCAAAATGTGCTTCAAGACTTGTCTCCATCTTCATTGCTTCTGTAATCATTAATGGATCGCCTTTTTTAACCTTGTCGCCCTTTTTAACCAATGTCTGTAAAACAGAACCTGACATCGTAGCAGCGACATGACCTTTATTTGTCGGCTCAGCTTTTCTTTTGGTTTGAACATTTGATTTAATGGAGTTGTCTTTAATAACCATTTCTCTTCGCTGTCCATTCAGATTAAAGAACAGCGTACGATTTCCTTCAATATCTGGCTCGCCAATCTCATCCAGACGGATAATCAGGGTCTTGCCGCGTTCAATTTGCACCTCAACTGTTTCTCCAAGACGGATGCCATTGAAGAACGTCGGCGTATCAAGAAGTGTAACATCTCCAAAGGTCTGATAGGAAGTCTGATAATCCAAGAAGACCTGCGGATACATCAAATAGCTTAAAACCTCTTCATGTTTTGGTTCAAATCCAATTTTTTCAGCTAATTCCTGACGAACCTTGTCAAAATCAACTGGTTCTGCCAAACTGCCGGGACGTTCGGTAAAGGCAGGTCTTCCTTTGAGAATCACCCGCTGCAGCTCTTTAGGGAAACCGCCCGCTGGTTGACCCAAGTCTCCTTGGAAGAATGTCACAACGGATTCAGGGAAGCTCAATTCAGCTCCTTTAGCATAAACATCTTCTTCCGTTAAATCGTTTTGAACCATGAATAACGCCATATCTCCTACGACTTTAGAAGAAGGAGTGACTTTTACAATATCACCGAACATCAGATTTACAGTACGGTACATTTTCTTAATTTCATCCCAGCGGTCGCCTAAACCAATTGCTTTCGCCTGCTGCTGTAAATTGGAGTATTGTCCGCCAGGCATTTCATGCATATAGACCTCTGTCTGAGGTGCGTTCAGTCCATTTTCAAATGGTGCATAGTACATCCGGACATCTTCCCAGTAATGGTTAATTTTTTGTGCATTATCCACATCAATATCTGGTGTTCGCGCTCCATTAACCAATGCATAATAGAGACTCGTCATACTTGGCTGACTTGTCGCTCCGCTCATCGCACTTGCTGCTACGTCCACAATATCTACACCAGCCTTAGTTGCTGCTGAGTAAGTAATAATTCCGTTACCGCTGGTATCATGAGTATGAAGATGAATAGGTACATTAACTGTATCCTTCAGCTCACTGATTAACCGATAAGCAGCCTGAGGCTTCAGCAGTCCTGCCATATCTTTGATAGCAATGATATGACTGCCAAGCTGTTCAAGTTCCTTTGCCATATCTTTATAATATTGAACATTGTATTTTGCACGTGACGGATCATTTATATCCCCAGTGTAGCAAATCGCCGCTTCGGCAATTTTCCCGGTATCTCTTACAGCCTGAATACTCTTTTCCATCTGAGGAATCCAGTTCAAACTGTCAAAAATTCTGAACACATCAATTCCCTGACTAGCCGATTCCTTGATAAACTCTGCAATAACATTATCAGGATAGTTCTGATAACCAACAGCATTAGAACCTCTGAACAGCATCTGGAACAAGGTATTCGGCATCAGCTTTCTCAATTTTCTCAAACGCTGCCATGGATTCTCATTCAAGAAACGGTAGGCAACATCGAAGGTTGCTCCGCCCCACATTTCAGCAGAAAACAGCTCTGGCAGCCCTTCACCAGTCAGCTGTGCAATATCTTTAAAATCTTGTGTCCGGACTCTAGTAGCCAATAAACTTTGATGGGCATCTCTGAAGGTAGTATCTGTCAGTAAAACATTCTCCTGATTTTTTACCCACTCTACCACCTGATCCGCACCTTGTTCGTCCAAAATATTCTTCGCAGTTACAAAGTCTTTTTTGATATTCATATCTTCAGGTATTCTAGGGGATTCATAGAATTTTTTAGCTGTTTTTTCTACTCCGGGGAACCCATTAACTGTTACTTCCCCAATGAACTTCATCGTTTTATTACCGCGGTCGCGGACTCTTGGAAACTCAAATAATTCCGGAGTATTATCTATAAATGTTGTATGAGCTTCACCTGATTGAAAAACAGGATGACTAACTACATTTTGCAGGAAAGGAATATTGGTTTTAACTCCTCTGACACGAAACTCCTTCAAACAGCGCTGCATTTTCTGAACAGCCTTCTCAAATGAAATCCCATGTGTACACACTTTAACTAAAAGCGAGTCAAAATAAGGTGTGACTGCATACCCTGAATAAGCATTTCCTACGTCTAAACGAACACCAAAACCACCTGGTGAACGATACGTGTCAATTTTTCCTGTATCAGGCATGAAATTGTTCAAGGGATCTTCAGTTGTAATCCGGCACTGAATCGCAGCACCATTTAAACGCAAATTCTCTTGTTTAGGAATACCAATTTCTGTATGAATATCTAATCCCTGAGCAATTAGCAGCTGTGAAACAACTATATCTATATCAGTAACCATTTCTGTAATCGTATGTTCTACCTGAACCCGGGGATTTACTTCGATAAAGTAAAACTGGTCATTCTCCACCAAAAATTCTACGGTTCCAGCATTTACATAGCCTACATGCTTCATCAGCTGAACAGCAGCGTCACAAATTGCTTTTCGCTGCACATCATCCATAGAAACACATGGCGCTACTTCAACAACTTTTTGGTGACGTCTTTGAACAGAACAATCTCTTTCAAATAAATGGACAACATTCCCGTGATGATCGCCCAAAATTTGAACTTCAATATGCTTTGGATTAGAAATATATTTTTCGACATACACCTCATCAGAACCAAAAGCAGCTTTTGCTTCACTTTTCGCCCGATCATAACCTTCTTTTGCTTCCTTTTCATTATAAGCTACCCGCATGCCGCGGCCTCCGCCGCCTAATGCAGCTTTAATCATGACTGGAAATCCATGTGTTTTCCCAAAATCAATGACTTCATCTACAGTTGCCACAGGTCCATCAGAACCGGGAATAGAGGCGATACCAGCTGCTACGGCAGCTTCCTTCGCTTTAATCTTATCTCCGAAAATATCCAAATGATGGGTTTTCGGTCCAATAAAAATAATTCCCTCTTCTTCACAGCGTTGAGCAAATTCTAAGTTTTCTGATAAAAATCCGTATCCCGGATGAATAGCATCCGCTCCGGATTTCTTAGCAATTTTTAGCAGTCCCTCAATATCCAAATAAGCTTCAATTGGTTTTTTCCCGCGACCAATTAAATACGCCTCATCTGCCTTAAAGCGATGAACAGAATATTCATCCTCTTCAGCATAGACTGCCACCGTCTTGATTTTTAACTCCGTACAGGCTCGAAAAATTCGAATGGCAATTTCTCCACGATTTGCTACTAAAACTTTTTTCATTCTTTCACTCCTACCTTCATCAAAATTTACCTTCAATTATTTATATATCAGTCTCACTTAGACGATATTCTTCAATTAGCTTCTGACGTTTCTCATCTGCACTGATGTTCAGTACAAAGGCAATAGCGATAGAAATAATCAGCAGACTATTTCCTCCATGACTTAGAAACGGGAACGTAATCCCTGTTAATGGAATAACACCAGTGATTCCGCCTAAATTGATAAATACCTGAATCAGCAGCATTGCCCCAATCCCAATACACATCAATGAATTAAACGGTTTTCTGGAACGTACCCCCACCAGAATGATGCGGACAATCATAAAAAATAGAACAGCCAATATCAACATTGAAACAACCAGTCCTAATTCCTCAATCGTAATTGAAAAAATGAAATCAGAATGAGCTTCAGGTAGAAATCCTTTTTTCTGGATACTATTACCCAAGCCTCGGCCAAACCAGCCGCCGTTGCTCATTGCGTAATAAGAATTTACCAGCTGGTGCCCCGTATCTCTTTCATCTTTGAACGGATTCAGGAAAATTTCAAAACGCTGATAAACATATTGATAATTTTTAGGAATAAAGCTTCCCTTGGTAAGCAGCAAAAGCTCAATAATTCCGATACTGCCCAAGATTCCAGCGCCGCCAATGACATAGGTATACATATAATTAATTCCACTGGCTAAAAGCATAACAATTGCCAGTAAGGTTAAGATTGCTGCATTTCCTAAATCGGGCTGAATAACAACAAGTAAAATCAGAAAGCCAATTAACAGCATCGGACGTAGAACAGCTTTTTTAAATTCCTTGTCAATATACTGCTGACGTCGAGCTAAAATGTAGGCCAGATACCAGACAACCATAATTTTCAAGTATTCAGCCGGCTGCATTGAAAAAGGCCCGATTTTGAGCCAGCCACGGGCTCCGTTCAGCGTGACCCCTAGGTTCGTAAAACGAACAGCCAGAAGCAGCACGGAAATAACCGCAATAGCTAACATAATAAAGCCTTTGTTCTGATAAACAGTTGTTTTCATTTTATAAATAAAAAACATTGCTACTAAACTTATAATCCAAAATTGCAGCTGGTTCATCACCAGCCCTGTTGCCGGCAACCCTTTACTCATCTGTTGAGCAGATGTTGAGCTGTAAACCATAATCAGCCCGACACAGCTTAGTATCAGATAAGGAATCAGTATACTGTAATCCAGCAGGTGCCTTTTTTTTATCTTTTTTGGCAAAGTTTAAACCTCCCTGCCAATCTCTTTTTTATCCTGTGTTTCTTCATAAACCTCAGTATATAAACGATTTAATTCTTTTTCTAAATTGCTCAAAAGCTGATTTCCCTCTTTAGAGCTGAGAATGCCTAAACGAATAGCATATGTGATTTGTCGTGAAAAGCCGTACATTTGTGTATCTACTACTTCTTCAAATGCTTTACATTGAGAAATACAAAGGCTGTTCTTTTGATTGCGGATTAGCATCATGATTCTATTAGAATCTTCTTTTAGCAATTCTAGTGCAAATTCTTTAGAAATAGGCTCCATCTGCGTTCAACCTCCTGTCTTAATTATGTCATTATAGCATATTTTCCGGTTTTATTAATAGCGATTTTCTGAAAATCACTACTCTAAGACAAAACTTAATTTTCAAGAATTCTGTGTCAATCAGTCCAGCAAACGGATTCATCCCTTAAATAGCTTAGAACTAGCACTAGTTTAATAGTAACTAAGCGAAATTGTTCAATTAGCATACAAATAGTTGTAATCCTTTAGAAAAATAGCTGCTGCGCCAGAATGCTTCAATCACTATCCAACGATTTAACGCTACATCCGCTGCTGTCTGTTCAGGCTAATTCAAAATTTCTTGTTGTACACGGTCTTTTCTTTATGTCTATTACAGGAAAATATCCTATTCATAGTATCAGAAAACAAAAAAAACTGCTAACATCAACTCATACCATTACTATTCTTTTATTCAGCACTTTGATACTCCTTAAGCGCTTGGATGAATACTTCCCCATATTTATCCAGTTTATTCTGTCCTACACCTTTAACCTGCAAAAATTCAATCGGGTTCTTCGGCAGCTTTTCACAAAATTCCTTCAAGGTACTATCGGAAAAGATTAAGTATGGCGGAACATTTTCCTGTTGAGCTAAATCTGAACGTAAAGCGCGCAAAGCTTCAAACAAGCCATCATCCACAGTCACTGTACGTATCTTCTGATTCTCTTTTCTAAAGACCTGCTTTTCGCCTTTCAAAACCAGAACACCGCTATTGGAAACTGATAACAAAGGGAATTGTCCATCAGAAGGAGTAAGATAGCGCTCTGCTGTTAAATAATCAATCAGCTGACTGATTTCTTTTTGTGTCCGCTCCTTCAGCAAGCCATAGGTCGGCAGCTTTTCAAAGCCCCATTGGTCAATTTTTTGATCCTTCGACCCCGCCAGCACCTTAGCCACCAGCCCTTTGCCAAAGCGCTCGCCCATTCTTTTCACACAGGATAGAACCTTCTGGGTATCCACAGTAATGTCTACCAGTTCCCGCTCATCCAGACAGTTGCTGCATTTCATACAGTCTTCGCCCTTCTCGCCAAAATAGCGCAGAATAAACTTTTGCAGACAAATTTGTGCATTGCCGTATTGAGACATCTCCCTCAACTTCATGTATTCCTTCTGCTTGTACTCAATTGAAGACTCAGATTGATCAATAAAATATTGCTGAATCTGTAAATCCTGCGGCGCATAAAACAGGACTGCATCACTAGGAAGACCATCTCTTCCTGCCCGCCCAGCCTCCTGATAATAGGATTCAATATTTCCCGGAATCTGGGCGTGGATTACAAAGCGGACATTGCTCTTGTTAATTCCCATTCCAAAGGCATTAGTAGCAACCATTACCTGAAGCTCATCGAAGAGAAATTTCTCCTGATTTTCATTGCGCAAAAGCTCATTCATTCCGCCATGATACATTCCTGCAGAAACATGCTTGCTTTTTAGTAAATGATAAATCCGTTCCACTTCTTTCCTCGTACTGGCATAAATAATTCCAGACTGATTTTTGTTCATTTTTAAGTATTCTAAAAGGAAAACATCTTTATTTTGATCCTTAATCACCTGAAAGGACAAATTTTCCCGAGCAAAACCGGTTGAAATCTGATTCTCCTTTGGAATATGCAGCTGCTCAAGAATGTCCTGAGCCACTTGAGGTGTTGCTGTCGCAGTTAGAGCAATAATCGAAGGCTCTTGCTGAAATTGTTGAATTGTTTCCGCCATTTTCAAATAACTGGGACGAAAGTCATGGCCCCACTGGGAGATACAATGGGCTTCATCTACTGCCAGCAAATCGATTTCAACATGAGTCAACAGCTGTTGAAACTCAACTGATTCCAGCCTTTCAGGCGCAACATATAATAGTTTAATTTTTTTATCTACAGCCAGCTGAATTCGCTGATTAATCTCTTGAAAGGATAATGTACTATTTATAAATGCCGCAGGAACTCCCATCAGATTTAAAGCATCCACCTGATCCTTCATTAACGAAATAAGGGGGGAAACAACCAGTGTTAAATTATCCATCAAAAGAGCCGGCAGCTGATAGCAAACTGATTTCCCACCCCCAGTAGGCATGATTCCCAAGACATTTTCTTTATTCAGCACACGATCAATGATTTCTTTTTGTCCTACTCTAAATTCATCGTAGCCAAAAACTTCCTTTAATACATTCAGACTATCCGTCATCTTTTTGTCTCCTATCCGTTTTCACTGTTAGCCATTTTAACATGAGAAGAATACTGTCTTCAAGCAAACATCTAATTAGACTAGTATATGATAGAATCAAACTAATTCTATCAATTCTTATTTCCAGCCGTTTGGTTCAAAAGAGTGTGTTGTAGGGACAAAATATAATTAATTTACGCTGCTGGTTCACCTTTTTATTATTTAACTAATTTCCAACTGTTCTTCAATCTCTCAAAAAATTATGTATTTGTTTAATATAACGAAGAGAACTACACGAATAATACCTTTAGACAACTACGTTTATACTGCTTCTATTTCGCCTGTCTAGCCACATTTAGGCAAAATAAAAGCTCGGGACTTCAGTCAAATCCCGAACTTTCTGCCGCCTTTTCCACTAGTCAACAGCTATTTCCTCTGGCTCTTCTTCAAAGAAGAGCAGTAAATCCTTCATGGTTAAATTTGCTTTTTCCTGCTCGCTTAAATCCTGTACAATCTTGCCTTTCTGCATAACAATCAGCCGATTGCCGTAACGCAGAGCATCTTCCATACGATGGGTAATCATCAAACAGGTAAGTCCACCATCTTTAATCCTTTGGTCGGTCAGCTTCATCAGCTGTTTAGAGGTTTTAGGATCCAGTGCTGCTGTATGCTCATCCAACAACAATAGCTGGGGTTTCGTCAGAGTTGCCATTAATAAGCTCAACGCCTGACGCTGCCCGCCCGACAACTGTCCAGTAGGTGTGTCCAGATGTTCTTCCAGACCATTCCCCACTTCTCCACAGATTTCAACAAACAGCTGCCGCTGTTCATTCAGTTTTCTATTTCTAAACGGACGTTTTTTTCCTCTGTACAAAGCCAGCAACAGGTTTTCCGCTACGGTCATCCGCGGAGCCGTACCTTGTTTTGGGTCCTGAAAGACGCGGGAAAAAAATTCGGCTCTTTTTTCCTCTGAAGCAGAGGTAATGTTTTGCCCGCTGATTTCAATTTTCCCACTTGTAAGGCTGAGTGTTCCGGCAAGACTATTGAACAACGTGCTCTTACCAGCTCCGTTACCGCCAAGCACTGTAATAAAATCACCCGCATTAATCGTAAGAGAAACATCATTTAGGATTATTTTTTGTTCATGCATACCATTATTGATTATTTTCTTTGCGTGTTCGATTTTTAGGATTGCACTCATCTTTTCTCCTCCTTTTCAGAACCAATTTGCAGATTCAAGGCTTTTCTCAGCTGAGGAATCATCAAACATACTGCTAAAATTCCTGCAGAGAAGATTTTTAAATACGTCGTGTCAAAGCCTAGTTTTATAACTGCAAGAATCAACAACTGATAAATGATACTGCCCACAATAATTGCCATTAAACGTTCAGCGAAGGTCAATTCACCGAAAAGCACCTCACCGATGATAATGGAGGCCAAGCCGATAACAATTACACCGATTCCTTTGTTTACATCAGCGTACCCATCATTTTGAGCAATCAATGCACCTGATAAAGCGATAATGCCATTGGAAAGCGTTAAACCTAGAATTTTCATTTTATCCGTTTTGATTCCAATGGACCGAGCCATTTCTTCATTATCTCCTGTAGCAATGTAGGCCTGACCTAGAACAGTATTAAAGAAAAATAACAGAAAGCCAATAATTATTGCTAGTACAAAGATTCCAAGGAATACAATATCAAAATAATTTGGAAGCTTCAATGAAGCAAATATATCTTGAATTTTCGGTTGGTTTAGCAATGACAGATTTGGCGTCTGCATGACGTACAAAATCACTGAGTTTAACCCTGACATTACTAAAATCCCGGATAAAATCACTGGAATTTTTCCTTTAGTAAATAACAGCCCAGTTACCAGCCCAGCACACATTCCTGCTGCCACACCTAATAATGTGGCAAAAACTGGAGAAATACCATTTGTAATAGCAGTCACGCAAACTGCTCCTCCTAAGGGGAAGGACCCCTCTGTTGTCATATCTGGAAAATTCAATATACGATAAGTCATAAATATTCCTAATCCTAAAATAGCCCATAACATCCCTTGACCAATTGCTGATACAATCATTTATCCCACTCCATTCTTCAATTTGTCAGTTACTGTGAGGCTGTGACATAAGTTTGTCTCGGTCCCTTAAAACTGAATAAACGGTGCTCCAAAAGCAGCTCTTTCGGAAATAAGCAGAATAATCTCAAAAATATGAGGAGCCATTTTCGGATTATCCTTCTTATTTCTCGGAGTTAAACACTTTTATCACAACCTCTTTATGCTTCACTCACAGAAAAATACTAGTCAGTTTCGTCATCTGTCTTTTTTGCTTGTTCCAGAATATTTTGAGGAATTGTCACCCCTAATTTTTCTGCCTGCGCTTCATTGATAATAATATCTCCAGTCGTAAATGTATAAATCGGCGTTGTTGCCGGATCAGATTTCCCTGACAGAATATCGGCTGCCATCTTCCCTGTTTGAACCCCAAGCTCAAATTGGTTGATGCCAACTGTTGCCAAACCGCCCTCCGTCACCATTGTATCAACAGATGGAATAATCGGTGTCTTTGTTTTATCAGCTTCACTAACTACCGTCTGCATGGCATTCGCAATCGTGTTATCCGTTGGAATATAAATGAAATCAACCTCATCAGCCATCACCTGAACAGTTTGAGCAATCTCATTACTGGAAGGAACTACATAAGATTTTGAGGTTAGCCCGACAGCTTGAGCCGCTTTTTCTGCTTCTGCCGCCTGATACTTGGAATTTTCCTCAGCAGATGAATAGAGTATCCCTACTTTTTTTGCCTTTGGCAGCAGTGAAACAGCCAGCTCAAATTGTGAAGCAACAGGAGACTTATCACTTACTCCAGTAATGTTCCGTCCCGGCTTCTCATTGCTCTCTACTAAGCCTGCACTTACAGGGTCGGTAATCGCCCCTAAAACAATCGGCAGGTCTTCTGTGCTGTTCGCCAGAGCCTGAGCTGCTGGTGTGGCAATGCCAATCAATAAATCAGAGTTTTTCTGAATCAATTGTTGACTCATTGTTGTCAGCTTACTCTGATCCGCCTGACCATTTTGAAAAACAATCTTGACTGTTTTTCCATCCTCGTATCCTTCGTCCTTTAATCCCTCTTGAATCCCCCGATAGATTTCATCCAATGCAGGGTGACTGACAAACTGCAGCACGCCCACTGTAGGAATATCCTCTACCTTTTCTTCTTTTTTCTCAGTAAAAAATGAACCAGCTAAAAACAAAAGAATCCCGCCTATTACAATCATTAATCGTTTTGATTTCATACTTTTTTCCTCCTCATTAGAATATCCCCGCATATTTATACACAAAAACTCTTATTTTTTAATAAAAAAAGAGCAGCGACAAACCCTAAATGGTGCGGTCGCTGCTTATACACAAAAACCACATAGATATCGACCTATGTGGTTTATTATTTAGTCATCTTAAATAAAAGCCAGCATAGATACAAAATTTAGAATTTGTCTTCTAAAGTTGTATCTATGAAAGAATCACACATACAACTCATCTACGCCAGTTTTGCCATGAATAGTTCATTTGGATAGATAATTGATTCATGTTTGATTCCTCCTAGTTTTTTGATACTCGTAGTTTATCCTATTTCAACAGGAGTTGTCAATAAGATTTTACATTTTTTTCAAAGGCTGTAAAAACAGCGGACTGATGAAAGAGTCTGGGACATAACTTAATTTCCAAGCTTCTAGGATGCTCAAATCCAAATAAACGGTGGAACAGTAACACATAACATCTCTAAACTACAACGAGTAAACGCAGATGGCACTTACATGACCTAGACTGTGTCGAGTAACCGCAGACAACAATGAAATGGCGGTCCTTTGCCCAGTCCCTTCCGGCCAGCTGTCCAAATCGTTCGCTTTATCTTCCCTTTTTCAAAAAAAACTTGAGACAGCATCAGGAAGTTCCTGCATGTGCTTCAAGCTCTATGATGTTATTCAAATTTTTCCTACTAAAATAACTGTCTACAAGGTCCATTACTCTCGTTTGTCTGATAGTGATGTCAATTTCTTTCGATAACTCCAGCTATTCTTATATTCCTTAAAAGGGTAGAATTTCAAGCTTGTAAACATTTTCTGAGAAGCCTTATTCCAATTAAAAATTTCTCTTACAATCATGGTTTCTCTGCCCATTTTCTTTGATTTATAGATAAAATACTTTGTTACCAGTCGGCCAATATGCCGGTTTCTATACGCTTCATCTATCACTATTGCATAATCATCTTTTGAAAGCCAGACATCCCCTACTGTTCGGAACTGTCCTTCTTCCAAACATTCTATATAATAAAGCAAGCCGTTTTTATTTTGCCAGTCGTACATTTGGCTGATTTTATTTTGATCATAAGCTGTTGCTACTCCAACTATATTTCTCATACTCTCTGTATCCTGATACCAGCCAAGAGATTCTGAACGTACCGTATCATAAGGGACTAAGCGGACACGCTTGCTTAAGTACACCTTTCTTTTTTCGGACTGCTTAAAAGAGGGCTCCTTTGGTTTCAGAACCCTCTTTTGCTTTAATAAAACTGCGGCTTTCTGCTTCCACTCAGTAACGATCACGTGAACCACTTCTTACGTATACAGGTACAGCTTTCTTTTGAGTGTTCATTAAAAAGAAAATACCTAAAGCGAATAAAATTAGAAATCTCATCTTAATCCCCTCTTTCTGTTTACTGTATTGACTGTAGTTTTTCCTGCTCCAATTGCTCTTGGTTTTGAACAGGTTCTGCTGTTTCAGACGATGCAGCTGGATTCGTTTGTTCTTCCGTCTGAGCCTCAGGCTGTGCTTGTGTCTGATCATTTGTATCAACACTCGCCAGGGGCAGCTGATTTAACTCCGGAATCAAAGCTGTCTTCACGTCCATGTTTTCATTTACAGAAAAACGATTTTTCTCTTTACCATTTTCAAAGAAGATGGCTGTTGTCTCTTCTTTCTTTACATTATACTTCTTTTCAATCTTAGATGCATCATATACGATTGGATAGATAGTCAAACTGCGGCTAAAGGTCTTCATCGTCTCTTCATCTTTAAAAAGAGAAATCATCTGGTCATAGGTTCTTCCGCTGGGAAGTGTGAACACAACCGTCATTGCCCGGCTTTCTTTTATCTCTTTATCAATCGTTTTTGTATCAGCAAAGCTAGCCTTTTTTCCCGGCAAATCAATCTTAACCAAAGATTCAACCTGGGAAGAACGAATATTTGCCTGAACTCGGGGAACAATAAAAATCAAACCTACTACACAAAGAACTAAAGCAATGCCCAATCTAATATACAGCTGTTGATTTTTATTGGTTAAGTTCACTTTATCTTTAATCGTATCAAACTTTTTTTCCAACTTATTCTCTCCTTTATTACTTCTTTCTCCATTATACTAATAGTTTGTTTTTTTGCCTAGCAAAACTAAACAATTCTATCCAAGAAAACGCATACACTCTAAAAGGAAATGTGATACACTATAAATAAAACTGAGAGAAGGGGTGTTATTTATGAGTTCTATTAATCAACTCTCTATTACAGATATTCGTAAGGAAAATCCTTTGTTTTCAAAAATAAGAAACACCATTGAAACCTGTTTTTACGGGAACAATGTGACGCCAGTCACAACACTGAATCAGGCTTATACTCTTGCCTATCATGCTTCGGGAACAATCGTAACGGATCTACCAGTTTTCCAGCCGGAATCGCTTGAGCTGCCGTCAAATTGTCGTGTACTAGTGACCAACGACGGTCAGGTAGTTGGCCGAACCGCTATCGCTCGCAGAATAATTGGACAGCCGGGGATTGATGAGGACTATTATAGCGCTATTTTAAGAGAAGCTGGCTATACTATCGGGAAAAAGAGCTGCTATCATGCTTCTGCTATCGTAGGTCTCGACAGCAGCTTTATGATTCGCAGTCACTTACTGCTTCCAGAAGGATTTGAAGGAAATCTATACAGCTGGCTGCTAAACTTCCAAATAGCTAATACGCAGTATAAAAATAAGTATGCCGATTCCACTTCTTATGATGAAGGAGATATTTATTTATTAGCTGATCCAGAGTGGACTCACCCTGATTTTCCTCATGGATTGGTACTTTTTGATTCGCTTCACAACACTGCAGCAGTTCTTGGACTGCGTTACTTTGGTGAGCTGAAAAAAGCAATTTTAACTCTCGCCTGGGGAATTGCTCATCGGAACGGCTATATCGCCTGTCACGGTGGAATGAAGCAGTACCGTTTAGAAGAAAACAGTTATACAATGGCGGCCTTCGGTTTATCAGGTTCAGGTAAATCAACAATTACACTGGCAAAATACAACGACCAGCTGCCTGCAACGGTTCTTCACGATGATGCTTTTATTATTTCAAAAACCGACGGATCATCTACAGCACTTGAACCTGCCTATTTTGATAAAACACAGGATTATCCGATGGCTGATCCAGCCGTTTCCTACTTTCTAACCTGTCAAAATATCGGCGTGACCTTAGATGACTCCGGCAGAAAAGTATTAGTCACCGAAGATATCCGTAACGGAAATGGGCGAACGGTCAAATCAAGACATGCAACACCTAACCGAAAAAATCACTTCACAGAAAAAATCGATGCCGTCTATTGGATTATGAAGGATGACAGTCTTCCGCCTATTTTAAAAATAAATGACCCAGTGCTGGCTGCTTTGTTTGGTGCAACATTAGCGACCAAACGATCTAGTGCAGAAAACCTTGCCTCGGGTATTGATCACGAACAGCTGGTAATTGAGCCGTTTGCCAACCCGTTCAGATGCTATCCTCTAGCTGAAGATTATCAGGATTTCCAGCAATTATTCCAACTGGGAACTGATTGCTATATCCTTAATACTGGCTATTTTAATGGAAATAAAGTGACGCCTCAGCAAACTTTGCATTGTATCAATCAGATTGTGGAAAATAATGCTGTATTCAAACCGTTTCTGCCGCTTTCAGATATATCTTATCTTCAATTGGAAGAACATCTCCCGGATTTTGGCAGCTCAGACTATCTTAAGAAACTCAAAACTCGTCTATGTGACCGCTTATCTTTTATTCAATCAAAAGAACTGCAGTCTGAAGGCTACGATGCATTGCCAAAAGAAGCAGCACAACGTCTGGAAAAGCTGATTATCAGTTTGTCTGATTTTCAAGCTGCTCTATAAAAAACTAAAAATGTCTGGTGTTTGAAAACCTGCACCAGACATTTTTTATTTACTTGTTATTCAAGTTTCTTGTATCCGTTTCGCCTCCTGATAGGTGATAATCCCGCCAGCTATACTGGCAGCACCTAAAAGAATCGCCCATTTATGCGGTGTACACAAGCCGAATACCGTTAAGCCTACACCAAGTGCACTGTTCGTTACTGTACTAATCTCTAGCGAACGCTTGCCGGGCTTCGGCAGCCTGATTTTCATGCCAGTCGAAGCATTGACTATTTTTTCCGTATCTTCCAGTACACGAAACATTGATTTTGTTTTTTTCTTCTCCATTTCTTATCCCCGCCTTCTATTATTTAAATAGGTGGTCTATTACACTGTTCAATAAGAGCTCAAATATTTCTTCTGACGCAAAATCTGTTTGTTTTTTCAATTCCACGGTGTAAAGAAGAGTGCTGACAGCAGCATATACCTTCTCTTCATCTATTTTCATATCCAACCCGCACTGCTCAACGATTTCAAAAAAGAACGCTTTTCCATCTACCTGCATTTCTGCAATTTTATCTTTTGACAATTTATTTAAAAATGCCAAATAATCGGGTGAACCAAAATCATAAAGAAATGGTGCACGTTCATATTCTTTAAAATGCCAGATAAGCGCCTTTAAAAAACCAGACTTTCCTTGTTCTTCCTTAATAATTGATAGAATTTTCTGCTTGAGTCTATTCTGAACGGTTAAAAGTGTTTCAAAGAAAAACTCTTCCTTTGAAGAAAAAAGTAGATAGAATGCTCCTGCAGAAATTCCCACAGCTGCAGTCAGTTCACCAATGCTGGTTTTTTTATAGCCAAACCTAGCCCAACGTTGCTCGCATTCCTGACACAATTTTTCTTTCAGCACCTGCTTCTCTTCATCAGAAAATCCTTTAGGCCCTCTACTCAAAATTTCCCTCCTATAATTAATGAACCAAATTATTTTTTTATTCACAATTAATGATATTCCAATTTCATCGATCTGTCAAACACGATTTGAAGAATAGGAACAGATTCTAATCAGCTAAAAGAGCTAAAAATTCTAACTAAAAAAAACTTATCCAGAACACTTTAATAATCAAGTGTTCTGGATAAGGGACATATGTCGTATCTGCTTCAATCCGCTTTAACGGTTAATTGAACGGGCAATCCGATTAAGGGTATGCCGCATTCCGCGAATTGTCACAGACATTTCATAAATATTTTCAGCTGGTGCTAATCCGCCATAGCCGGCATCGCCAATATGTTGAATATCCACTCCGCATATTTTATTCGTCAATGCAATTTGACGAATCGTTTCTTTACTGGCACTTTCCTGACTCGTACCAATAGCAGACATGGTCAATAAGTCATATTTTTTAGCAATAGCTACCGCTTCCTTCAGGTTTTCTTCAGTAAAGCCTTGAATGGTCCCAACCGCTGGTAATAATAAAATATCGGCTCCAGCTTTTGCATAGTCCTCCACAGCTTCAAGAGAAACAACCGGCTCATCTGAACCCGCACTGTGCATTTTTCCGGCAATAATTAAGCCTGAAAAATTCTCTTTTGCCACAGCTACAGCCTTGGCAATTTCTTTATTTGTTACACCAGTACCTGGATTACCAGTCAGACAGATAAAGTCCATTCCCAGCTCTTCTGCACGCTGAATCGCCTCTTTAGAGCTAATTCTACCTTTGGAAATATCCAGCTTCTCACTGAACATCGGAGAGTTTTCATCCACAGGCTCCAAGTTGACTCCTACTGGACGTCCTACCAGTTTTTTCAACTCAGCTACTGGATTTTCATTATTATGCTCCGGATGTTGTAAATAATCCATTAGCTTTTCCTGTGTCATTCCAGGCAAGCCTTGAATAATTGGATTAAAACAGTCAAAAACATTTAATAAAATTAGATCAGCACCAAACGAAGCAGCTACCTCAGCATTTGTAATATCTCCCGCCTGAGGAGAAGCCATTACCACGTTCTCAGATAAGATCGTCCTTCCCTCGCTGGCTTTAATTGATTGCTTCAGCTCTTTTGCTGACATTTTTACAACCTCACTGTAGCTTGCACTAATTAATCGTTTTACCATTAGTCATCCTCCTAAAATCAGTCTATACCTATTATAACTGATTCTTTTTTAAAAAGAAAACGCACACAATCAGTTCAAATTTTTTTATAATACTATTTGCTGCTTCTTTCTATTCTCTTTCAACTGAAGCTTGTTTAGGCAACTTCTTTATTAATCAGGAAGTATTCGTTATAATAGGAGTATTACGGACTATAGAAAAGAGGAAATAACATGTCCTTCGATGGCGTTTTTACACATACAATTGTTCAAGAACTATCAGAAACACTTCTATCTGGAAGAATTTCTAAGATTCACCAGCCTTATGAAAATGAGGTTGTTCTGGTTATTCGTTCACATGGAAAAAATCATAAGCTTTTGCTTTCTGCCCATCCCAGCTATGCACGTATACAGCTGACAGAGATGGTCTATAACAATCCAGATTCACCACCAAATTTTGTTATGATGCTCCGCAAGTTTTTAGATGGCGCTATTCTTGACGGGATTCGTCAAATTGAAAATGACCGTGTCATTCATTTTTCCTTTTCAAAAAGAGATGAACTGGGCGATTTACAAAATATTTTATTAATCGTTGAGCTGATGGGACGTCACAGCACCATTGTCTTAATGAATCAGGACAGCGGCAAGATATTGGATGTTATCAAACATATCGGCAGCTCTCAAAACAGCTATCGTTCCCTTCTTCCCGGAGCAGACTATCTTGCGCCACCTGCAAAAAATCAAGTAAATCCATTTACCGCTTCTAAAGAAAAGGTGTTCGAACTACTGTCTATTGCTGAAGAACTGAACAGCACGTATCTACAGCAGCATTTTCAAGGTCTTGGCCGAGACACTGCCGAAGAGCTTGCCTTTCAAATGAAACAGCAGCCAAATAATAAAATGGTAATCTGGGAAAACTTTTGGAAAAAACTAAAGCAACCTACTCCCACACTAACAAAAACAGAGAAAAAAGAATTTTTTACTCCACTTGCCTATGACAGCTTACTTGGTGAAAAAGAACAGTTCGACTCACTTAGCTCACTGCTGGATGCTTTTTACAGCGGCAAAGCAGAAAAGGACCGTGTCAAACAGCAGGGCGGCGAGCTCATCCGAAAAATAGAAAACGAACGGAAGAAAAATCAAAGCAAGCTGATCAAGCTGGAAAAAACCTTAGCCGATACAGAAAATGCCGAGACTTTCCGGCGAGACGGCGAGCTTTTGACAACCTTTATGAGTCAGGTGCCCAAAGGCGGCGAATCAGTAGTTTTAGAAAATTATTATGAAGAAAATCAGCCTATCACTATTAAATTAAACCCGGCATTGTCGCCCAATCAAAATGCACAAAAATATTTCCAAAAATATCAAAAACTAAAAAATGGTGTACGTATTATTCAAGATCAGATAAAACAAACTAAACAGGAAATTCTTTATCTCGAATCTGTCCTTTCCCAGTTAGAACTAGCTACCCCTATCGATTTGGGTATGATTCGAGAAGAGCTGATTAGTCAGGGTTACGTAAAAAAACAACGACAAAAGAAGCAGAAAAAAGAGCAGCCAAGTAAACCGGAAATCTTCATTTCATCAGCTGGGGATACAATTTTAGTCGGAAGAAATAATCTACAAAACGATCAGTTGACGTTAAAAACGGCTAAAAAGTCCGACTATTGGCTTCATGCGAAGGATATTCCAGGCTCCCATGTCATTATTCGAAATGCTGAACCAAGTGAAGAAACACTCTATGAAGCAGCCTTATTAGCAGCCTACTATTCAAAATTCCGGCTTTCTGCTCAGGTTCCAGTTGATTATGTTCAAGTGAAGCATGTTCACAAGCCTAATGGAGCAAAACCCGGCTATGTGATTTACGAAAATCAGCGGACACTTTATGTTACACCTGTTTATGAAGCCATTCATAAACTAAAAAATAATAAGCTGAACTAGCTTTGCAAGTCCAGTTGAGAGCATCGTTAACACTATTCAGCCAAAAAAAAATAAGCAGTTTACCTGAATTTAGGTAGGCTGCTTATTTTCTAATCTATTCAACTGTTCATTCTATTTTGCAGCAGTCGAATAAATACTGGTGCTAAGATTAAGTAAAAAATCAGGTTCCCAATCCCATGCATGAAGTCAAAGGGGATACCTTGTAAATAATACGGCAGGAAAGCCGGCATGCCGTAAACCTGAACATCAATGAACGAGATAATCAACCCATAAAGAAAACCCGCTAAAAAACTAAATAAGCTTTGGAGGAAATAGCTGTTTCTGAATTCTTTAAATCGACTTAGTACCATAACGATCAAGAGAATAAAGAAATAACTCAACAGCTGCGAAAATGTCCATATACCCATGCCTAAATAGAAATTAGTAATCAAAACAGACAGAAGAGCAACAATCATTCCTCTTGATAAACCCAGTTGAATCGTAATAATCAGAAATATTGCTGTCAGCGGCTGTACATTCGGCAGCGGCTGACAGACAAGCCTGCCGACTACACAGGCAGCAATAACTAAGGACAAATAAGCAATCTCTCTGATGGAAAACGGGCTATCGCTTATCCTAAATTTTCTCATAAAAGAATTCGACATTATCTCCGGCCTTCAGTTTTGTTTCTTTAGCTCCGGTATTAATTGTTTCACTGTTAATTGTATACACCCAATAGTAGCCTGCAGCTTCATCCTGCTTTACGCCTTCAATAGAAGTAATCATCCCTTGCTTTTCCTCTACCTCAAATTCCTGTTCCATTACCTCCATGAGCGTACTTCCCTCAGCAACTTCAAGAACTTCATGAGCAAAATCCTCTTGATCCTTTAAGAGCGTAACTGTCACTTCTATCATTTTATCCGATTTCTTATCGCTATTATTTGAGCAGCCGCTAATCACTAATACACCGAAAATCAACGTCATCGCTAAAAATAATTTCTTTTTCATCGTCTTCCTCCTGATAAACACATATAAATAAAAACACTCCTCCTATTTTAGCACAGAATCGCACCCTTTGTGTATACTAAAGAGCTGTTTTTCCCACTTCTCTTTTTTTTCTCACAGCAGCTATTGGCGTCTCTTTTCGGATTTCTTTAGTGTTTTTTCAACTGTTTAACGCTTTCTTTAAACAGTTCACAATTCCTTCATGAAAAGTATTTTTTTCTTCTAAGTTTTTTATGTTCCATTTAATCTTGTTTGGTTATGATTAACTCAGCAAATACGAAAGGGGCTGTTTCAAGGATTTGAATTTTCTTTTTTGGGTTTTGTCTTCAAGATTTATAAAGAAAGCCGGAAACAAAACCCCAACTATTAAAATTGTATAGAGAGCTTACTATTAAGTGGATGAACGTGGTGTTTTAACTCTCATGAGGCATTAAACAGGATGTTTGTTCTCAACCCTAGAGGTGTAGGTTCGAATCCTACCGTCCACGTAGAAAACTCCCTTTCCATAAGGGTTTAATATATATTTACCCCAAATTTGCCCATAGAGGCAAAACTGAGGTGTACTCTAAACATGAAAGGATTGCTGCCCATGAAATTACTAATTACTGTCGGTTCGTTACTTTCAATCACTGCAATTACTGCGGTTACACTTAACAGAAAACACAAGTACGTGTACGCAAGAACGACCACTCGATAATCGTTTGAAATAAAGACGTTTGGCTCTAAAAGATAGGATGGATTATTCGGATTCAGTATAAAGAAAGGGTTTAGGCATGAGTAAACGCCTAAACCCTTTCTTTTCGCTACTCTCTAAACAAACATCGAACAGCAAGAATTTTTAGCAAAAAAGGCTAGTTACTTTTTAAAATTTGCAAGCTTAGAATTGGAGCCAGTCAGTATCATCAAAAAAATAATTGACTGATAATCCTGTTCAATAACGATTTTATACTAGCTGCTTAACTAATAAGTCTCCGTATAGTTTTTGAGTGCACCTTGTGCTCTGTTATATGTGGGATTTGCCTAATCAAGAAGATAAACTATTATTTACCAATACTATCTAATTGATAAATAAGCATCTGGATTTCCTTTAATTTCTTCGAACCAATCATTCACAAAATGAATATTGGGTATATTTAAATCATCGATAATTCCCAACATATCTTGAGTATTAATGCCAGAGTTCGCATAGCGAATTGCTTCTAGTTTCGGCATTTTATCTAAATAACCAAAAATATCTATTCCTTTATCTAGCGGCAGATAAAAAAATGAAGTAGTAACATCTAATACTTTTAAGCTCTTCAATTTTAAGAAAATATCAGGATTTGGAAAATAGGAATAGAATAGTGTCAAATACTCAAGTTTATTCAAGGTAGACATATTATCTATAAATTCTTTACTCACATCAGTAGCGAAATTCGCCCACTCAAAATCGATTCTGTCAAGATTCGGAGTATATTTAAAGAGATTTTTACCATTTTCACCCACACCAGCAAATTGAGACAAGGTCAGGTGATTTAACTTTCGTAAGTTCTTAAAGTAACTAAAATCACCTTCTATTAACTTATCATTAGACTGTAAAAGGATACTTGAAACATTACCCAATAAATAAAGTTTGTCAAACAATTCCTGTCCTAGAAAATCGCTAGATAACGAATAAAAGTCAAGGCTATGAGTTTCTCTTAACTCTTTATAAGTAATCTCCCAATCTAATTCTTTTCTTCTCTCCTCTAGATTGTAATCAGCTATACGCAAGACAGCTTTTGCCAGCTCATCATTTCCCAGCCATTCTCTGTATGTTTTTGTTTCTGAATCTTTGATTGCAAATGCTACATCCTGAGCTTTGATTTTTTCTAAAGTCTTGGTACCAATTCCCTTCACCTTCATCAACTCATCCAAGGATTCATAAGGTCTTCCCTGCACAATTCTTTCTGAGATAACCGATCCTATACCAGTTATCAATTCTAAGTCTTCTCGTGCTGCATAATTAATATCCACTTTATCCAAAGCTTCTGTGTTTCCCCGTACTGGCAGTATAAGCAAACCGCCAAGAATCACAATCAACACTTGCCATCGCAACAGCTTCATCAAAATACTTGCCCAACTATTTATTTTTTCTGCTCTTAACATTCTATCTCCCCTTCCTTATGAGAATATTATAAATTTCTTAAAGAAATAAATAAAATGCTTTTTAACATAAAAAAATAAAAAATGATAATTTAATTCTATTTTAAGAATTCTACCTTATTTTTCGAGTAAGATACTTCTGCCATGTTCTTCAGACTATATACAAAACCAATTATATTATGAACTAGTATAGTTTAATAGAATAAACATACAGTCATTTATTTTCATTTTTTACTCTGATATAATTGAACTAACACGGATTTTAAAGAAGGCAGAGTTTGGACACTTCATTCTGTCTTAAACTCGAAGGAGGACAATATGGTAAACAGTTTCTATTGTACTAATATTTTCACCAGAAATGCAAAAGAACTAATAAAATTTTATTGTGAAACACTGGAAATACCTATGTTGAGAACAGACTGTGATGATTACAATGGTGTTTATCTTGGTTTTATTGAGGATGCACCCTCCATTTGTATTTGGGATGCAGCACAGTGGGATGCGCCTGTTACCGGAGCTATGTCCTTTGTCTTTGTATGTGACAACCTTGACAACACTTGTTTGGAATTAGAACGAAAAGGGCTTGTCTTCGATCCCCCGGAAAAATTTGATTGGGGTACCTACGAACTTCGTCTAAAAGATCCGGATAATAACGAAGTTGTGATTGCTGAGTATTTAAACCAGTAGAACGAGTAATAAAAGTCTTTTCTAAATTTAGTGATGAAAACCAAGGAATGTAATGATTATCAATTCAACTATCGAGTAATAAGCCGCCAGATATCAAAAATATCTGACGGCTTATATTTTTTGTTTATTCCTTGAACTATAGAAATAAAAAGTATAGTTTCCATGCTGGTTATCACTACTCCTCCAGCAGAAACAGTATCCTTTGTTCCTTATTTTGCGGAGTTATTTGGATAATTTAAAATCTATTTCGTCAGTCATTAACATTTATCTTTTCAATGATTAATCCTGCCAAACAATTGGAATTTTCATTTGTCCCCAGAATTTAACAAAGAAATGGTCTCTCATCTCATCTGGTGTTTCTATCCAAACCGAAATGTGTAAATACTCAGTTTCTTCCGGAATATTTTCCCAAATCAACTTCCCTGTCGGCTCCCCTTCAGCATCCATTTCCTCATAACCAAACTCCTGATCATGAACCACAATACTTTGCTCACCAGTCTCCATTTGTCGAGGTAATTTTACTGGTAAATACATCGCATGATTGGGATTATTTCGGCTAAGCCTTACTTGCGAAGCTAGGGTACCATCAACACTGACTAATGCTTCAAACTTCTTATCAGGATTTTCAAACGTTTCCAAAGCAGAGAGATCAGAAGGAACAATACCACCAATTCCTTGATATTGATGGAGTTCAAAGCTTTGTAGACTTTCCAATTCCTCTAGAAAATCAAGCGAAGGAACAACACTTTTATCTGTTAGGTTCAGTTTCAATGTTTTTAAATTGGATAGCTTGCTAATTGGTGTTGCATCAAGTAAACTTCCTTCATAATCTAAATAGTCTAAATTGGATGCATGCTGTAATCCTTCTAAGCTAGAAGAATCTCCATTGACGACCTGCATCTCATTTTGCTCATTCTGTTGCTCTCTTGAGAATACATCTTTTGGCAAAGAATTAAACTCTTCAAAATTGGCAATTTCTTCACTTGTCATTACTGACCTGTAACCAGAATACTCATCTCCCAACAACGCTTCCCTTACTCCTTGGCTTGGCACAGCCACATAATCTTCACTAGCCTTCACTACTGAAAATCCAATGACCACACTTAACATCAACGCAGTGCCGCCCAACCCCGCTACTAATTTTTTCTTTTTCATCTAAATAACCTCTTTCTAAATTTTAACTATAGTATAACATGATTGAACACCATAAAATAATGCATTATGCATGATTTACAATCTTTTTTGAATAATTTTATTTAATAAATAAATTATTATATTGCTTATTTTGAACAAAACATTAAAAAATCACTTACAATAAGACAAAAAAATAATTTTTCATTTACTTTTTTCTGTTATAATGGAAAAGGTCTGATTGTTTTTTTTAATAGGATTACAATTTATGATAGACAATCTCCTATTTTAGGATGCAGACAAATCATTTATTTTAAGGAGCTTATAATGGATTTAAAAAAAGGAACAGATGTTTTTATATGGTTAGGCGTCACTGGTGTTGGTGCTTTTTTGCTGATTATTGGATTGATTATGCTAATTGTTCTTGCTGTTCGACGAAAAAAGATTTTATCAGGCTTGATTGTACTGCTCATCGGGCTAGTCTCAGCTTCTGCTGGCGGTTACCAGCTGTTTACAGTTGCAAAAACTCTTGATGTAGAAGGCTATATGGACTTAATTGATTACAAAAATGTAGGCAAAGATATTGATGAATTAGATGCAAAACAAATGAATAATGAAGACATCTACAACTTAGTTGACGATGCTACAGCAGAATTCGACAAGATCGAAGCAGAGCTGCAAGGCTTCATTGATAAGCCAGAGACTTATAATATTCTTGCTATGGGAAAAACAATGACTTCTGCTGAAAAGCTAAGAAAACAAGGGTTGAAACTAGAAGAAGCTCTTGAAAATGATACACATACACTTTCTAAAGAAGAAATCGATGTATTGAAAAAGAAATTAGAAGAAAAAATTTTAGTGCTTTCTGAGCTTGTCTCTCAGCTGCCTGATGAGGAATTGAATCAATAGCTTTTTTTCAAATCCTATTACTCAAAAATGTCATTCTGAATAATCATATTTCAAGACCTTAAACAAACTGCTTTTTATCAAAATTTATTTGAGAAACAGTTTGTTTTTTTATGTACTTTCGTAATTCTATTCTGTAAAATAAATACATTTTTCTTTCAAAATTAAGAGATAATCCATGCTTTACCATTTCAAAAACAATTAGAAATTAAAATAAATCTGAAAGCGATTCATAAAATAACTAAAGTTATCCTTATATTTCTTTGAGTGCATTGCTATCTATTGAATAATAGTATAAAATAACAATATATTAATGAAAAGGAGAGATTTTATGAACTTGAAAAAATGGGGAACGTTAGGTTTGGCAACAACAGTAATTTTAGGCAGCTTACTTATTGGAGGACATCTTTCTGGCGCCAGCGAGAAGAAAATCTATATCCATGATGATCAGCTAAGACAGGAACTAGTCCGAGCAGCTTCTTATGATCCGGAAACTGGCGAGAAAATTGTCATAGAGGACGAGCTGCCAACAGCAAAACAACTTGAAACAGTTGAAAGCTTTTCTTTTTGGGAAGCGAGCTCGATTGATGGGATTCAATATGCGAAGAATATGAAATACCTAGTATTTGGCGCCAGTACTTCTGAGGAAGGGAAACAAGTTGCAGTTGATTTTAGACCTCTTGGGAAATTAACGAATTTAGAGATGCTTCAATGCTACAGCTATTGGACCGAAGATGAAACCACTTATTCGGTTCAAGATATTTCTTACGTGAAAAACCTTACTAAACTAACTAGCTTAGACTTTTATCATTTTCCAGTTTTGGATTTAACTCCAGTATCAAACTTAAATGAACTAATTTGGTTTGATACAAACACAGGCGTACCAGTCGAAATTGATTCTGTTGCTGTTAGTGGAACAGAGAAAAAAGTAGTTATGGAACACCCTGTAAAATACTCAGTTCAGTTTAACGATGGAGATAAATCTGCTACAGGAACTGCAAGAAATGAAAATGAAGAGTATAGTGCCGATATCAGTGTTCAAATGGACGGCAATAAATTAACGATTGAGAATATTCCTGCAGAAGCTACCTACATTGAATTAGAACTGCAAGCAACATCAAAAGACTACTATAGCCGTGAACAAATGGCGGAAAAACATTTTAGAGCAAATACTACTGTGAAAGTACCACTTTTCTGGTACTAATATACACTTAAGGGCAGCAAAGTCATTTTTGATTTTGCTGTTCTTCTTCAAATTAGTGATTGTCTCAAGAATCTCATAAATTAGCATCTTGCTCCTTCTTTTGGCAATCATGGTTGAAGTAGTTTAATAACTTTTCTCAATATTACTTTCTTGTTATTTGCCTCCTCCCAACAGCTTGTTTTTTTGGTATACTATTCCTATCAGCAAATCGCCTGCTGAAATAATTAAAAAGTTGAAAACTGACCTAATAACTTCTCTTAGAATTAAAAAATTATTTTAATATTAATCGCTCAATGGAAAAGATAGTAAAAAAACTAACCAGCTCCGCAAAAGCTGATTAGTCTCATATTATAGTATGTTGCAAAAATATTATAACACGGAATGGAGAGTTTAAATGAAAAAATTTTGGACTGTTTTAGTAACGGGGTTTCTACTTATTTTATTGGTAGGCTGTGAATCCAAAGAGGTAAAACCTGATTATAGTGAAGCAGATGCAGAAACAGCTTTGAATGAGGGAAAAGATTTAGAGGGTAAAACGGTTGAGGTTAATGTTGCTGAATTAGTTCCAGATAGCGCGTTTGGCTACAACATCCAAGCTGGTGAACATTTGAATTTTGTTTCTACTGATAATCCTAAAGTAGAAAAAGGAGATACATTAGTTCTTAAAATCATAAACGTAAAGAGTGTTACGGGGTCATTTATAATCTCATACGAAAAAGTTAAATAAAAAAACACATCCCCTGCCCGACTAAGAACGAAGATGTGCTAAACAAAAACTTAAACCTAAAAAGGCTTATTTGATTATACCTATTTTAACAGAAACAGAAACGGTTAACAATGTAGATTGAAAACAAAAAGAACGAAAATATCAAGTTCTTCAACTTTTAGGAAAGTTCACGAAGCTGAACTATAATTTTTTGCCCCTCATTTACCCCTTTTGTACTTTTTAGCAAAATAAAAAGGGCTCTAAGCCCTGACCAATCAATATTTATACAGACACATGGTGGCACCTGCTTAGTGTTTAATATAACGCCTTATTGTTGTAAAACCTTGTATTTTCTAGCTATTTTTCATTTCTAATCTGTTTTAATATAGCTATTATTATACAATGTTATATAATGTTTGCTACTTTTATGCTACTAATATTATTTTTTAAAATAACATAAACGGCAGGACAAACATTAGAACATTTCTTTTCGTGAAATATCTCATGCTAGACAAACCAAACAAATGTTCGTATAATCTTTTTCAAGGTGATAGTTATGAGATATGTAAAAACAGTTCATTTAAAAGAAGTAACTTCTGCTTATCAGTATTTCTATAAGAAGAATGTAAAACCCTTTCGGAAATTATCGGCTAATCCAGTTTTTATTGATGATATTGTTTATAACATCTGGACGTTTAACTCTAGAAGTACACGGGATTACATCACTGCATTCCCTATTGAACAAGCTGATCACTTTCATATTTTTGAATTAACGATTGAAGAAAAAGTGACTAAATATTTCTTTAAGAAAGTGAATAAGTTATCTGATTTTTCAACAAAGGAAATAAAGCGTGATACAACATTAACAGAATTAAAAAAGATAATGGAGGAAGCCAAAAATGACTAAAAGAGGTGCAACGGGAGTTGAAAAAATAATAAAGAAGGTTGAAAAATCAGCCTTCTTTATTATTTTTATTATCTGTATCCTCAGCTCAAGTAGAATGATATCAAAAAGACTCTTCTATCATTTTTAATTTTAAATTGAATTTTTCTGACTTTGGTATCCATTGTCTATAAAGAATCTCTTTTACTGAAGCTATACATTTTAACTTTGAATTTAGAACTATGGAAAATATTGCTTCAACACTTTTGTTTACAATTTTACCTTTGTAGTAATACCTAAATAGTTCAAAAATATTTGTGGGCAATAAACATTGAGAGCATACCTCTGAGACTATATTTGGAAAAAGATTTTGTTGTATCTTATCTAAATTGGAAGTAATGTAATTAATCAACCTCTCGTCTATTGTTCGACCAACTGCTTCTGGTATCTTCCCATTTATTATAGGCTCTATATTTATTTTAGAACAAAATAATGCATATTCTTGAGGTTTAATCAATTTCGTATTAGTATCTCCCTTAAAATGAAGTTCTCGAAATATATTAAGATGATACAAGTATATAAAGTTTTCATTTATATCAAATTGATTAATTTTTTGCAAAATATCATTCAGTTCATACTTTTCTCTTTTTGGGTAAGAACAAACTAGAAATTGTTCAAAAATTTCATCATCAAACAAATAATTTTCTAATTCGAAATAATCGTAATAAAATACATTTTCATCTACTAAATTATCATTTAAGAGAAAATCATAGTCCCTATCAAGTAATACTTTTATATTGACTCCAAATTTATCTTTCATATTATTATAACTTTCTATAGCATTTCTTTTACCATCGAAAACAATATCTTCATCCAGTATTGATGCTCTTCTAATTTCAAAGGGCGGAGTTTTTGATAATAACCTGTAATATGTCTCAATAACTGTCTCATCATCTGCACCTTCAACTAAAAGAATATTTTGAGAAATAGGAATATCAAAAAATTCCAAGCCTATTTCATCAATTTCCAAAGTTCGTGGTATAGAACTTCCTTCTTGAATTAAATTTTCATGCTTACTCATCAAAACTGTTCCTCCACTAATTTAAACACACTGGACTTTAAAGACTTATTAATAACATATGGTGAGTGAGTAGCCGTTAGTATTGAAATGTTACTCTTTTCTGTTAGACTATTGAGAAGTGTGTTTTGCCATTTGGGATGTAACGATAGTTCAGGTTCATCTATAATGACTAAAGAAGGTTCATCGGTTGGCAAATGGAGTGCGCAGTATACGAAAAAAGTAAATAATTGTTTTTCTCCAGTTGAAAGCTTCCCAAAATTTATTTTATTTCCGTTTTTTCTAATTGTAAATTCATTATTTTTATGTCTATCCAAACTCAATTTCCCATTGCTAAATTTAGATATATTATCAGATATATATTTGTAATTTTTTAACTTATTAGTGAGTCTATTTTGGTAATTTTGATACAGACTTTCAAGTACAGATAGATAAGTTGTTCCAGTATCTTGCAAGTCCATTAGCCTAAAAATGAGTCTTTTCACTTCAATATCATCTAAATCTACATCTTCTATAGTTTGATTTTTTTCTTTCAATTCCTTCATTATTTCTCTTGCTTCATTATTCTTTTCTTGATAATCCACTGAAAAACTATGAATAGCATCTTCATCTATTTTCAATTCCAATGTAGAATTTAAATTAGCCAACATATCAAAAATTCCTCGTTCTGGAGCAGATCGAAACAATTCTATGGTCCCATCGCTATCCATAATAATTTTTATAACTTCTTTTACAAAACTTTTCAATAAGTCATCTAAATTTTCTGATACAAACTCATTTATTTCTTGTGTGTATGTTTCCAAATTATTTACTATGTCGTCATTAGAAATACCAACCACCCTGCGATTTCTTGGTCTTTTTCTTTCAATAGAATAGGGATTTTGATGATTATGCGGTCCTAATATAGATTCTATTGGATATCCCAAATACGCCTCCATATCTATATCCACTCTCCTGTATGTTGGAAAATATAGAATTGACTCTTTTATTTTTTGTAGCACATCCCAGATATCAAACATTCCTATTCCGTCAACAACATCACTTAGTTGTTCGACTGTATCGAAATATAGCGGTGAATCCTCCATCTCAAAGTCCCAAACTTTTTGATTAGCTTCTATACGTAATAACGCGATTTGGTTTTCATCAAAAGAATTCATTTTTGAAAAAACAAATAAAATGTCCTCTCTGTCTTCCATATAATATTTAATAGAAAGACTTTTAAAAGGTGCTTTCTTTTCACATTTAACAGTTATTTTTTCTAACAACTCATATTCTTTTTTAAATGTTATATCTACTGTTTTGAAATCGAAATCGAATAAATCGTTTATATCACCCACTAAGATACTGTAGAGAATATTCAAAATAGTTGTCTTACCATTTCCATTATCTCCTGTAATAATTAGAATGTTCTTATCCATTTGTAAATGAACATTTTTTTCTCCAAAAAGATTTTTTATATCAACGTTTTTTAACATCTACACATTTCCTTTCTTTCTATCATTCTAATCCTATAACATAAATATAAAACAAAAATAGTTAAAAAGAAAGTACAAAAAGAACAGGATAGGATTTGAACCTATATTCTCTTGAATTACCATCAAGCGCATTCCTGTCTGCCACCTGTTCTCAATCAAATAATACCTTTTTTTCTTTGATCCAACCTCTCAAAAAACTCCCGATTAACTTTCACTTTTCCAACTGAATCAACACTGTAAAAAAATCGTTATTCAAGATCTTGTTGAAGCACCCAACTGTGAATCTCTTTTAGAAGATATGCTCTTTTAGAATTCGGATTATTTACAGTTTTCACTTGCTGAACAGTATAGGTCTTATTCTTAACCCAAGACGGAATACGTTCTAAAGTTTGCATATCTGATTCTAGACACGTCCAATCTCCGTTTATATAATTCATACAAATTCCATATTCAGTTTCGTATTTCTTGATAACTTCATCTAACTTACTCATGTTCTGCCTCCTTTTGCTCTTGCAGATGCATCTAACTGTTTTGAATTCATTTTCATTTGTATAACTCCGTATCTCATTTCTGTAAAAACAAGTTTTTTATAGAACTCCCAAAAATCACACTTCCTTAAAACGTGTTTTTTCGGCAATCGAATGTATACTTTATATGCTTGCTTCACATGTTTCATATTGAAATAAGAACCTTGCAGCTTTTCTTCCCGCTGCATAGAGATTAAAATAGAACGCCATCTTTTCTTACTCATGTTTTGCCTCCTCTAGCAATTCAGGATTTTCGTATATGTTTCCACAAACAATATATGGACACTTTTTCCAGAAAGGGTAATATCGTTGGCCTCTTTTTTTAGTTACTTCTCTAATGTCTTTTATCCACCACTGTCCAATTTCTTTATTCCAATAGACAAAACCTCTACCAGACATTTGGTTAAATTTGAATTTTATCAAATCTCCCTCGTAAATCTCCACGCCGTTCTTGTCTTTTAAGCCTGTGTATTGCATGAGGACTTGCTCAGGTATGTTGTTTTCAGTGATATGCTGTATAAATATATCTTCTGTCCCTATCATCCAAACATATTCGTTTCCATTTTCCATTTGTAATACCATTTGCTCTGCTTCTTTATCCCACGCCCGAAACTTAATCTCTCTCATTCCTGCTCACTCCCCTCAATAAGAATCTCTTCCGCTGACAAGTAATTTGCCAAGCAGTCATTATCACAAAAGATATTGTCTTCGCCATCGGCGAACTGGAAAAACTTCACGATCAAAAAATTGTCTCTGACTGTCACGAAGCTATCTGATAGCTCTTTTTGGCAATGGGCACAACACATGCTTTCTTTAATTTTTGGATAAGTCATAAGTTCTACTCACTTTCTGCTTTCTATGCTTTATTGCACATTCTGCATGTTGAACTCTCCAACCTTGACCTCTAACACGCTCAAAGTGTCCTTCACCTTTTTCCACAATCCTTTTACATCTATAGCAGTAGATCAATGGTGGCAACACCACAAATTGACCATTAGAAATTCATCAGTAAGAATCTATACAAACATACTTAAATACATTTCTGAGAATATAAACGGGGATGCGTTAATTAAAAATGCTGATGTTCTCTTTTTCCAGAATTTTATGAGTAATCTCCCTCATTCTTATGCTTACAAAAAGAAATTCAAAAGCGTTTTGAAAATGGCTTTTGATTATGCAGTAGATATGGAAATGATTACTAGTAATCCAATTTTAAAAGTAACTGTTCCAAAGCCCCCACTTACTAGCGAAAACTACGAAAGAATTGAAGATAAATTTTTGGAAAAAGAAGACGTCAAGAAGCTCTTAAAAGTGTTATATGGTTCTTTTCAATCAGTTCACATGGGACGTTTAGCAGAGTTTATGTATTTAACTGGTTTGCGTATAGGTGAGGCTACTAGCATTACTTTAAAAGATGTTGATTTAGAATCTGGAATACTCAAGGTTTCAGGTACACTCGACTATTCAAACGGTTATAAAAACGCAAAAAAAGAACTACCTAAAACACTTAGTTCTTTCAGAGAAATTGGGCTATCAAAAAGAGCGATAAAAATAATGAAAGAGTTAATTCTTGAAAATACAATAAAGCATCCTAATGCTGAGTTTTTATTTGTAGGTAAAACTGGAAAACCAATTCAAATCAGTGCTTTCAATACCGCACTAAAAACAGCAAACAATAAATTAGGATTCGAAAAAATAGACAAGAATATATCAAGCCACATATTTAGGCATTCTCATATTTCTTTACTTGCTGAACTTGGTATCGAACCAAAAACGATTATGGAAAGAGTAGGTCATGCTGACACAGAAACGACAATGAAGATATACACTCATGTCACCAGACAATCAAAAAATAACATCATTAATAAGCTTGATGAAATCGAACTATAAATTTTTGCTACTTTTCTGCTACCTTTGCATTTTTGACAAAATAAAAAGGGCTCTAAGCCCTGACCAATCAATATTTATACAGACACATGGTGGCACCTGCTTAGTGCTGCTTCCTTCCAGATCTGACACGCTTCACTGGCCCACCATTGTCCTGCCTTACGGCATTTAATAGTATACCGCACTTTTTCATTATTGGCTAGTCTTTCTTTTATTTTTTTCAGCTTTCTTTTTTGCTCGTAGTTCTCTAAAGAAACTTGAAAGGAGTTGACCACAGGTTTCTTCTAAAATGCCGCCTTCCACATAGGCAGTATGATTAAATCGGTCGTCATCCAGCAAGTTCATGAATGTTCCTGCGGTTCCCCCTTTAGGGTCAGCTGCACCAAAATATACTTCATCCACACGAGACAGCAGCATTGCACCGCTGCACATGGGACATGGCTCCAGCGTTACAAAAAGCTGTGCCCCTTCCAGCCGCCAGCTGTCCAGTTTTTTACAGGCTGCTTCAATTGCAAACATCTCTGCATGGGAAGCAGCCTGTCGGGTATGTTCCCTGAGATTATAGCCTTCCCCAATCACTTCTCCATCCTTGACAATGACAGCTCCTATAGGAACTTCATCAAGGGCTCCAGCCTGCTCAGCTAAGCGAATCGCTTTGCTCATATAGTATTCTTTTTCTTCATTCGTCAGGTTAGATACCTGTTCCTTCATTCATTGTTCCCCCACTTAATTATCAACGTTCTTTTTATTATACTGACAGATCTTTCCTCTGTCCATGCTCGTTAAACTAAACAAGAAAAACATTTCTTTATTTTACAAAAAAAGAAAGTGAGCAGGACATAACTCATTGAGTTATATCCTGCTCACTTGGAATCCGGATAAACGATGGGAGCAGTAGCATATACCAGTATTGAACTGCGACGAGTAACCGCAGGAGCAAGACCTTCGAAAATAAGCCGAAACTCACAAAAATTTAAAGAACACCAAGTAGGAATTAGTCAATATCGACTGACTCACATTCGTGTTTCCTGTCATTTCCGTGAATTTCTTCTTATTGCTGAGAAACACAGTGAGGGACGAGCTAATGTTAAACAGTACCTATTTGGTTCTCGGGACTAAACACTTCTGTCCCATCCTCCTTCTTTTCTGCTCTTATTTTTACAGAAGCTCTTCGATAAAAGATAAAATCTTATCCTTCATGCCTTCTGCATTTTCTTTCACTTTGTCACCATAATCGGATGCCTTTTCACGGCCTTCTTTGACCTTGTCTAAAACACTTAATACTGCATCTAAATCTTCATCTGATAAATGGTCAACCATTGACATGATTTTATCATTTCCGCCCAGCTTTTCCTGAACAATTTTTTTAGCCTTACAGCGGTTCGATACATGTCCAATTTTTTTGATAATTTTTTCTGAAGCTGTTACAGCAACTACAACACCGGCTACTGCAGCAATACTTAAACCGACTGTGATTTTTGTTGATGCTTTCATTTCTACTCAACTCCTTAATTATTTTGTTATATTTATCATAGCACAAACCTGAAAGTCCGCCCAATAATTCAACTGATTTCCTATTAATTCCTTCGGTTATTTCCGCCAAAGAGAATGATTAGACGCAGTAGTTGCAAAAATGTTGATAGAGCTGCAGCCACATAGGTTAATGCTGCTGCAAACAACACTTTTCGTGCCATAGGTACTTCTTCAGCCGTCAACAGATTACCGTCAGATAAAATCTTCAAGGCTCTTCTAGATGCATTAAACTCTACCGGCAGCGTCACCAGCTGAAATAACAGTGCCAGCGAAAACGCAAAAATACCAATGTTAATCAGCGTTTGATTCCAGCTAAAAAGTACACCAATCATAATCATTGGAAAAGAAAGCATTGATCCAAAGTTTGCAACGGGAACAATTGCTGCCCGAATACGCAGCGGACTATAGCCTGTATGGTCCTGCACAGCATGTCCACATTCATGAGCAGCCACGCCTATTGCAGCTACAGATGTTGATTGAGCAGTTGCTTCCGACAGACTGAGTGTTTTATTACCTGAATTGTAGTTATCTGTCAAGTGACCGGAAATCTGTTGAACCCCTACATCAGCAATATGTTCTTCCTGTAAAATGTATTGTGCTGCCCGTGTTCCAGTAACACTGTTTCGGCTCTTTACCTCATCGTATTTTCTAAATGTGCTGTTCACATAAGCGGATGCTGCCATAGAAATGACCAGCCCGATGATTACTAATAAATAAGTTGGATCTAAAAATCCATAAAGCGGCAACATAATTTATTCCTCCTATCCTTGTATGTAGCTCCTGATAAACGTATGAAAACACGCCTCATAATTTTTTTCGCATAAAGAAAGGCAAATGTGACTCATCACGTTTTTATAGGATTTATTATATAGTACCATGAGCTATCGAAAAAAGTGTGTATGAACTTCTAATTTTTAGTTAAGCACTTCAATACTTGAATCAAAGTATTGTTCAATAAAGTGAACCGCATCCTCAATCTGTTTTTTAGAAAATGAACATCCCGCTGGTGCGGCTACCCATTTGTCCTCCACATCGTCTTTACGATGAATCACCGCAATTAGCCTGCCTTCAAAAGATGCGATTGGTTCTGCCACGCCCAAAATATAAACATCCTGCTCTTCTCCATCGCCAGCTATCAGTCCTTCCACATAACCGTAATTGATAGGGTATACCGTACCAAATTCATTTTGATATCCAATTGGACGATCAACAACTACACTTATTTTGCTCATGTTCTCTCCTCCTATCCCTCACATACAGACTAACAAAACTGTCACCTGAAAGAAAGACTTATCGATGGCAAAAATAACGAAAACGAGGATAATAAGAGATGAGGTGAGGACATTGAAAAAAATAATCGCAGCACTTATTGTATTCCTTTTAATTGGAGGAGGTTCCTGGTATGCCTATAATTACTACTTTGGCGGCACATCCTACTATACAGAAATTCAAGAAACCGGAAAAGCCACTGAAGATATAGATACCCGAGGACAAAAATACACCACTTATCATTATGAGCAAAAAGCTTATGATGAGGACGGAAATCAAACTCTGCAAAAAATGAACGAAGTGCGAGAAGATCCTTTGCGCATAGGTGCTTATTTGAAGCTAACCGTTAATGAACGTAAAGGTGTACTTAGCTGGGAGGAAGTTTCTGAAAAAGAAGTACCGGAAAAAGCCTTGGATAAAATCAAGAATGATTCTAATTAAATAAAATAAACCAGAGACTGCCGCATAGTCGAAATAACTATGTAGCAGTCTCTGATTTTTTTCTAAAAGCATTATCGATTCTTTATAATTGATTACTGATTTTTTCAATATTTTTCAAGGTAATTGAAACAGTCCCGTCAGGATTGTTTACAAATTCAATTAAATCACTATTGCGGTAAACTTCAATAGGAACGATTAATTCAATTCCATTATCCATTTTCAACTTCTGTTTGCCGAATTTTTTCTCTGATATTTCCCTTGCTTCACGTACCGGTGGTGTTTTATCAACAAACTTTGATTCATTGACTTCTTCCTGATAAGCCATTCGTGCCGAGATATTCTCTTTAAAAACCTGCTCGGCAATTTGCTGATTATCGATGGTGCCAGTCTCTTCGATACTTTCATAAACAGCTTCCTTCACCGAAGCAATTAGTTCGAACTCATCTTCATCATATTTCTTACCGATACGTTTCACAGCTTTCTTTATCTCTTTGATATTTTCCTCCAAAGAAGGAGCCGGTTGAGATTCAATCACTTTTTCAGAAAAATACCAAAGCTTCTCACCTGAGAATTCATACCTTTTTTCCAACAGCTCATAGCTCAACGTATCTAAATTGATAATGATGCCTTCGTCTGGCTTCTGCGTTTTTGACGGCAGAATTGCCCGGTTGATAATCAGCTTGTTGTAAACTGACTCATTTTCATAATCCACGAAATGCGTATAGTTTTCTTTGTAGTTCAGCTTCAGCATAGCTAAATGCAGGATGGTATCTTCTTCATAGAGAATAACCAGAATATCAGCACTCGGTCCGTCTTCACTACTGGAATAAATGTCATACCAATGCTGAACAAGCTGCTGGCTTTTTGAAATAAAATCAGTGGGAATACCGTTCATCTTATCAACAAAGCTGCTTTCCTGAATCAAGATACCAGTTTTTGTCTGAGCGGTCGACAGCTTATTCACTTTATTTGTCAAATAAATCCGAATATATTCAGTTGTTAAATCCAGTTCGTTTTCTGAGAAAACTGGTGTCCCCGTCTCTCTGTCGATAATATGTAATACTGCTTTTTTCAAATAAATATCCATTTTGTCTTTCTCCTTCTATTGGTCAGATACGGATATATTACTGCCTAGATACAGCTGTAATCAGGTAACCTGTTCACTATTTCTCTGACCACTGCAAATCAAACCTTATTTAGTCTACAGGAAATCAGAAAAAAAATCAAAGCTCTATAAATTGCTGACTGTTTGTATGTACATATAATTCTAGTATAGGCTTGATACTATTCCCCTACTTCCTTTTGTCTAATCGGTTGCCACCTCTCTTTGTTCTCCCCTGTCTAACCGATAACTTTTTCTTTGGAAAAAAACAGTAATTTCCTTTTATTCTATTTTGAGTTAAAGGCTGAAATATTTGAAGGAAAGTGATACACTAGAAAAATCAAAAACTATTGTAAAGGACACATACACCTACTATGAAATCTAAAAAACATTTTTCAGTCGTTCAAGTACTGGCTTTAGGTTTTTTTCTGATTATTTTTACTGGCGGAATTCTGCTTTCTCTACCAATTTTTTCCCGCAGTGGAGAAGCAACACCTTTTATTGATGCATTATTTACTGCTACTTCAGCGGTCTGCGTAACCGGATTAACAACAGTAAATACTGCTCTCCATTGGAATCCAGCTGGACAGGTGCTGATTATGCTTTTAATTGAACTTGGCGGTTTAGGATTTATGACGCTTCCAGTAATTTTCTATTTTGTTCTAAGAAAAAAAGTATCTCTTAGTACCAGAATGCTGCTGAGGGAAGCATTGAATTTAGATGATATGTCCGGAGCTTTTCGCCTAATGATTTATATTTTAAAGCTAGCTCTGTTTATCCAATTGTTAGGAGCAGTCTTACTTTCTTTCCAGTTCATTCCTGAATTTGGCTGGGGAAAAGGAACATTCTATAGTATCTTCCATTCAATATCCAGCTTTTGTAACGCTGGTTTTGACCTGCTTGGGGACAGTCTGGTTCCTTACCAATCAAATCCGTATTTATTATTGGTTATTGGCTTACTGATTATTTCGGGCGGACTTGGTTTTATTGTCTGGCAGGATATCTTACTTTACCGTAAGCGCAAGCGGCTTTCTCTTCACACCAGAATTGCCCTAACTACTACTTTCTGGCTATTGGTTGGCGGGTTTATTATCTTTTTCTTTACTGAGCAAAATGCTGGAAATCTAACCGAGGGAACAAATTTCATTGATCGCCTTGCGAACACATTCTTTATGTCTGTAACTCCGCGAACTGCAGGCTATTATTCGATTAATTATCTAAATATGACAAATGCCGGCTTAATAGCCACTATGTTTTTAATGTACATTGGTGGAACTTCGGGCTCTACAGCCGGCGGTTTGAAAACCACGACCTTTGCAATCCTTGTAATACAGATAAAATCTTTATTTCAAGGTCGTGAACGAGCTGAATATCATGAGCGCACGATTCGCAGTACGGCTGTTTTCAGAGCACTTACATTGTTCTTTCTCACTCTATCATTATGTGTTGTTTCAATTATGATTCTTTCAATCACCGAAAAAATACCTGATTATTACGGGATTGAGTATATCGCTTTTGAAGTCTTTTCTGCTTTTGGCACAGTAGGTTTAACTATGGGACTAACACCAGAACTATCTTTAGCAGGAAAAATTATTATTATGCTTTTGATGTACATTGGCCGGGTCGGTATTTTTACTGTTGGTTTTTCATTGCTGGCAAGAGGCAACAAACAGACCGGCAAATTCAAATATCCTGATGAGAGTGTAATGATTGGTTAGGAATTTAGAAAAATTTCTGCTTTATTTTGTATAATTGGTTTAGCAATCCTCAAGTCATGTCTCTTTCACTAAAATCATTTCCGTTGTTCATTTAACTTTTTTGTACAAATGCTTTCTCATCATAGCGGTCTTTACTTCTTTATGCTAGAATACAGGTATCAAAATAGAAATAGGTGATGATATGATTGCCCATAAAAGAGAATTCGCTCCATGTAGATAAAGGACTAGCTAAGTAATTTACATGGAGGGAAATCAAATGAAAGAAAACCATTATGACAAACAAACATTTTTTGAGAAGTACAGCCAAATGGAGCGTTCAAAAAAAGGGCTTGACGGAGCTGGCGAGTGGCAGACACTTCAAACGTTACTCCCCGCCTTTTCGGGAAAACGAGTGTTGGATTTAGGCTGCGGTTATGGCTGGCATTGTATTTATGCCGCGGAACAAGGAGCTGCTTCCGTGATTGGTGTTGATTTATCTGAAAAGATGTTGGCTATTGCAAAAGAAAAAACACACTATCCTCAGGTAAAATATCTTCATGCAGGGATTGAAGATGTTGATTTTCCGGAAGATAGCTTTGATATTGTGCTAAGCTCTCTAGCGCTGCACTATATTCCGTCATTCGAGCTTGTTGCTCAGCACGTCGCAAAATTTTTAGTATCCGGTGGAACCTTTGTTTTTTCTGTAGAGCATCCGATATTTACAGCTGAAGGAAAACAAGATTGGCTGTATGATGATCAAGGAGAAATTAGCTCGTTTCCAGTAGATAACTATTTTTACGAGGGCAAAAGAACTGCTGAATTTCTAGGTGAACAGGTTACTAAATATCACAAGACTCTAACAACTTATATTGATGGACTCCTGCAAAATGGATTCCAACTGGAACGAGTTGTCGAGCCTATGCCCCCTGAAAATATGCTGAATATCCCTGGAATGAAGGATGAGCTGCGCAGACCTATGATGTTGATTATTAAAGCTGTTAAAGTTTAATCAAAAACAGCTGATTGTAGGACTGCAACAATTGATAATTTCTCTAGCTGTCCGTTGTTTGATTTAGACAGGATTAAGCTTAAGACAGACACCCATGGCGGGTTCCCGGCACCAAGCAGAATGAAAATAATCGACCTGCAAACTATCTCCTATCATATTAAAAAGGGCAGAAGTAGCTTGTGGGTCGATTATTTAGGTTCTACGTCAAAATGTGTTGGTAGGACAAAAAACTGAATAAAACGATAGAGCTTGGAACAAAAGAACAGAGAAACCTCTGAGTTTGTTTCAAGTTCTTTTTAGAGAAAAGGAAAACAGCACGAATGATTTGGGCAGCTAAGCCCATAAGTTCATTATGCTTTGCCTCGAGTAATCGCAGAGGCAGGCTTCGCAAGGTATATTCGTAGTTGGACAGCTAGCTCCAATATAAGGTATGAATGCTGCACATTCATCTATCATCGAACGCATACCATCCCACTAAATGTTCCTACACAAGTAGAACTGCTAATTCCCGATTTGCCTATAGAGCTGCGGAACTATTCGCTTGTTTTTCTTTTTCATGTTGTGAAAAAATAAGACCTTGAATACTGTAAATACGCGAACGAAAATGATAGAAATTACGATAACCATAGACAACACGCTTGATTACTTTCATCTTGTTGTTTAGTCCTTCTGTCACCCCGTTGGAGAAAGAATAACGAAAAGCATTAGTGATAATTTGACCTTGATTTTTTAGGCCACATCTTTCGCAATGTGTTGTTCTATATGTAAGTGTGGCTTTGTGACTTGAGCCTGAACTCCTTTCATCTGTCTGTATTCAAGCCACTCCTCTCCAAAGGAGAGGTGTTTATCTGTTAGTCCAAGTAATTTTCTGGTTTTCTTATCCATAGGGAACAAACCTTTCTGATGATTTGGTTTTTAGTCGATTTCATTTTATCAGTTAGTTGTTCCTTTTTTGTGTTTGAACACTCAAAAAACTGTTAGTGCGTTTTCCTTTAGGAATTTCCACCAACACAAAATATTATAGAGCCATTATTTATTGAGGCACCTTGAGGGACAAACTAGATCACTCTACTTAGTTCACCAATCATTTAGTCATAGAACCTGCGTATAAGAAATGGTCAGCTTCAAGCAATACGGCTAAAATTTTTCCACAGATTTTTACGAGTTTTACCGTATTGTCGAAGAGATTAATTTTGAAACACCATTTATCCGAGTTTAAATGGACTGAGGTATAATATCACAGCTCCCTTTTATTTTTATCTCATTTCTAAAACATCTCTGTTTTCCTCATACCATTTTCCAAATACTTCATAAACTGGCAAAAGACTTCTTCCAAGCTCTGTAAGCAAATATTCTACTCTAGGCACAATTTCATTGTATTCTATTCTTGAAATTAGTTTGTCTTTCTCTAAGTCTTTAAGCTGAGCCGACAATATCTTATGACTGACCTCAGGAATTTTTCTTTTTAGTTGTCCATATCTAATATTAGCGTTCCCACTCAAGTGATAAATAATTTGTATTTTCCACTTGCCACCTATCATAGTTAATAATTTTTCTATATTTTCAAAACCATAATCTGCAACAATGCATTTATTTTCTTTTTCTGATTTCAAATCTTAACCTCCACTAGCTACTTACTTTTTTGTGCGTAATTGTACCATCCAATTTATTATTATATACTCAAACCAGTTAATACTAAAGGAGAATACAATGACAGAAATACTTAACATAATAATTGCAATCAGTTTTTTTCTCAATGCCTTACTTCATCTACTATTAATATTTGGTTTTCCTTTTGGCGAATATGTACTAGGTGGAAAAAATATCGTGCTGCCATTCAAAGTAAGAATTGTCAGCTTCTTTCTCTTGCTCATTTGGACGATTGTTGGCATTAGTTATCTTAACCATGGTCAATTGATTCATATTTCAGCATTTAATCAGTTTGACAGAAGTTTAATAAACTTAACACCTATATTCCTTTTCTTCGCTGTTTTATTTAACGGACTATTAACGAAAAGTAAGAAAGAACACAAAATTATGACACCATTTAGCCTAGTAACTTTTGTGCTTAGTTGTATGATATTGTTCTTATAGTTGCTAGTGATAAAATATATAATAAAAAAGGAGAACGTAATGAACTTAATTAAAAATAGTAATATAGCAATTGCTTTTCTGATAGAAATATTTGCTATATTTATTTTGGGATATTGGGGATTCACTCTTCACTCCAGTAAAATTATTCGTGTTACAGCTGGTTTGTTAGCACCAATACTAACAATTGTCATTTGGAGTATTTGGTGTGCGCCATCTTCAAGCTATCGTCTTGAAGGGCTGTGGCTTGTGGCGTTAAAATGCTTGCTTTTTGGAATTGTAGTGTGCTGTTTACTTAGTACGAAGCAGTCTTCTGCAGCAGTCATTTTTGGTGCTATTGTTGTCATTAACCTTGGACTTAGTGCCTACTTTGGAACACTTTAATCTTATCATGTATGATTTATGCTCAATCAGACATTTTATTTTTACTAAATATTATTAGTGTTGCAGAAATATAGTCAGAATAATCTGGAAATATCAATCTGTTAAAAAAGGAAAAAAATCGAATGCTTAAGCAATCGATGACTTTTTTTCTAGAAATTATGCGAATTATTTAACGAGTTTGGGACATAAGTAAATGCCCGAACTCTTCTTTCTCTAAAATCCGAATAAACGGCGTTCCAAAAGTAGCTCTCTCGGAAATAAGCCGAACTATCTCAAAAATATGAAAAGCTATTTTCGGATAATTCGTCTTATTGCTGTGAAACACAGCGAGGGATGAGCTGATGTTGAACAGTACCTACTTGGTTCTCGGAGCTAAACACTTTTGTCTCGACCTCAATTATAAATGTAGAATATTTACGTTGTTGCTAGTTTTATCAGTTTTTTTGGAGTAATATTACTTTTGATTGGTTTTGCAAAACAATTTAAGGAATTGACACTTTTACAAAAAACAGCACTCAGTCTCGGTTTTATCGACAGCTTTATTCCAATATTTGTCGGAACGATTCAAGGCTTTTTAACAAATGCTTAAATTTTTCAGGTTCTACTAAAAGAATGTAAATAAATGTACCAAGTTTGCTATTTTTATCAAAAAAATTAATTTTTTTAAACATAATAATTTTATCTGAAGAAGAATTATGCTATTATTTATATATAGTTTTCTCTATTATCAGACCTTTTGCATAAAAAAGCTGAGTAGCTTGTAATCCTTTCTGGAATTACTTAACTGCTCAGCTTTTATTTTTTATTAGAATTGTTATTTATTACCATTTAAAACAATTTTTCGGTGGTATATAAACGATTAAATTACTTCAATGTTTTTTTTGAATATATTCCGCATAGGCAAAAACCAGCGGAGCAATTCCTTTAGCATCATTTTCCACAATGGGCTCGGAAATATAGTAGGCATAGCTGCCGTCCCGTACTTTATAACTGCCATGCCCCGGCATTCCTCCCAAGCCAGCAACCAAACAGATATCCTGCAATACGTATCCTGCTTCTGTTTTTATCAGCTTGTGATGAACGATTGACTCCAAAAGCTCTGCTCCACGTTCAAAATAATTAAGAGGAAGATAGCCTTTTCGTGCTCCTTTCATCAGAGAATAAGCAATAGCACAGCTGCCGCTTGTTTCAAGGTAGTTCCCTGCCCTTGCTCCCTGATCCGTTACTTGATAGAACATGCCGGTCTTTTCATCCGCATATTTAAGAAGAGTAGATAAGAGCTCTTGGAACTGACGAATGAGCTCGTTGTATTCCTCTTGGTTCTCAGGATCAAAGTAATCAAGGGTATCAACCAGTGCCATCGCGTACCAGCCATGTGACCTCGTCCAGAAGTTTTGACTGCAGCCGGTTTTTGCGTCTGCCCAAAAAGCTTCTCGGCTTTCATCCACTCCGTGATAGAATAATCCTGTTTGAGGATCACGCATCAGCTGATAAACCTGCTGAAACTGTTGAAAGATATCAGCGTGATTAACGCCACTATTAAAGATTTGATCATATTGACTGTAAAAAGGCTGAACCATATACAATCCATCCAGCCAAATCTGATTTGGATAAATTTCTTTATGCCAGAAGTTGCCTCCCGGGGTTCTTGGCTGCTCCAGCAGCTGCTCATATAGCTTTTTTAGTGCATAGCCGTATTTCGCTTTCTTTGTCTGCTCCATTAAAGGATACAGCACTTTTCCTTCATTGATATTGTCACAGTTATGCTCTTCTTTATCATAACCAAGGATTTCACCGTTCTCTTCAACATAAAAGTCAATAAACTCATCAAGAAAGCGTAAGTAATCGTCTGTTTGCTCCGCTTCATACATTTTCCACACAGCCAAGGCCATACATCCGTCAATATAGCTCCACTTAGGCGCACTGGTCACCGCTGCTTCCTTGTTCCATAACGGCCGCTCAGGGGTTGTGTTAGCCAATATTTCATCAAAAAACTGCTTCACTTGTTCCATAATTATCTTCTCCTTGCTCATTCTTTTTACTGCATTTCGACAAGAACAGCTGCGTGTTGCCAATCTTATCTTATTTCTGATTTTAGTAAAAACCTAAGCAGTCAGCCAAAGTTTGCGCTTTCATAAAAAGTATAGCAAGGAACTTCCGGCCCAACAAGCCATCTACAAAGGAATTGTCACTACTGACGAATAATCAAGTGAAACTGCCCAAAATGAATCAGACAGCACGTTAAACAGTAAACCACCGAGACTATTAGTGTCGGCTACCGGCAGTTTCAGCAGGCAACTATTCATCGAACTGTTTTCATGCTTTCTAAGAAAAACCGACAATAGCATGGGGAATATAGGGTTCTTCCAAATAAAGGACATCTTCTGCTGAAAGCCGGAAGTTTACGGCGTCCGCTGCTGTTTCTACATGGCTCAGCTTCGTTGCACCAATAATTGGCGCAGCAACCGATTCTTTTTGAAGCAGCCATGCTAACGAAATATGAACTCTACTTACCAGATATTTCTCAGCCAGCTCTGCTACCCGTTCAATAACCAGCTGGTCTTTTTCTGCTGTCTGATCATATTTTGAGCGGGCAATCGCATCGGATTCCCCTCTTTTTGTTTGAGTTGATAAATCCCTTGTTAGTCTGCCAGAGGCCAACGGACTATAAGGCGTCAAAGATATCCCTTCTGATTGGCAATAGGGAATCATCTCTCTTTCCTCTTCACGGTAAATAAGATTTAAATGATTCTGCATAGAGACAAATTTCGTCCAGCCGTTTTTCTCTGCGATATTCTGCGCCTTTTGAAACTGCCAGGCATACATCGCAGAAGCGCCAATATAACGGGCCTTTCCAGATTTTACTACATCGTGCAGCGCCTCCATCGTTTCTTCGATAGGCGTATCGTAGTCCCAGCGATGAATAATATAGACATCAACATATTCTGTTTGAAGTCTTTTAAGACTGTGTTCAATTTCAGAAAGAATTGCCTTTCTTGATAAACCTGAGCCGTTCGGTCCTTCATGCATTTTACCGTGTACCTTGGTTGCAAGTACAATTTCATCTCGATTTGCGTAATCCTTTAACGCTTTTCCTAGAATTTCTTCGCTGCGTCCAAGAGAATAAACATTAGCTGTATCAAAAAAATTAATCCCCAGATCCAACGCTTTCTTAATAATTATTCGGCTGTCTTCTTCTTCTAAAACCCACTTGTGTAGCCAGCGTTCCGGATCCCCAAAGCTCATTGCTCCTAGACAAATCCTGGAAATATCCATACCAGTTGTTCCTAATTTTATATATTCCATCAATGAAACCCCTTTCGAAATAAGTTGCTTTTACTATACCACTTAAAGTCGACTTTAGGTCAAGAACAATCACACTATTTTTTACTCATATTTTTTTGATTCTGAATCAGCTATTTTATTTTTTTCTTTCCTTTAACTAAGTGTTTTTGCTTGAAATCTATGATTTTTAGGACTATTATTTAATCAGTTTTAGGTACACCTAAAAAGGAGATGAGCTACATGGATGAACAATCACAACATAACTACCATAAATTTCTAAAAGATGCGAACGGACCTAGTCTGTCTGAAATAAATAATTCAGTAGCCGTACCAAACTCAGGAAGCTTTTGGAAAAATCTGCTGGCCTTTTCTGGTCCTGGCGCTCTTGTTGCGGTAGGCTACATGGATCCCGGAAATTGGATTACTTCTATTAGCGGTGGTGCCAAGTATGGCTATCTGCTAATATCCGTCATTCTTCTTTCAAGCTTAATTGCAATGCTGCTTCAATATATGGCGGCTAAGCTGGGGATTGTCACTCACCTTGATTTGGCACAAGCTACTCGAGTATATACTGGTAAAAAGTTGGGCTTTGTTTTATGGATTGTTGCAGAACTGGCAATTATGGCCACAGATATTGCTGAAGTTATCGGCGGAGCAATTGCCTTGAATTTGCTGTTTGGTATCCCTTTGATAGTCGGGGTGGTTTTAACAATTTTCGATGTTTTGCTGCTGTTGTTTTTGATGAAGCTGGGCTTTCGAAAAATCGAGGCCATTGTTATCACCTTAATTACAGTCATTATGGCGGTTTTTCTTTATGAAGTAATTATTTCTCAGCCAAATATTCCTGACGTTTTAAAAGGTTTCATTCCTCAAAGGCAGATTTTGAATCACGGACAACTCACCATGGCTTTGGGGATTGTAGGGGCAACCGTCATGCCTCATAACCTTTATCTTCATTCTTCTCTCTCTCAAACAAGAAAATATGACCGGGAGGATGAAGAACATACAGCTAAAGCGGTTAGATTTGCCACTTGGGATTCAAATATTCAGCTTTCCGCTGCTTTTATTATTAACTGTCTCTTATTAATTCTTGGAAGTGCTCTTTTCTTTGGTCATGGAGAAGAACTAGGAACATTCTCCTCTCTATACAATGCTCTACAGGATTCTTCGATTGCCGGAGACGTTGCCAGCCCTGTGTTGAGTACGCTTTTTGCGGTTGCCTTGCTGGCTTCTGGTCAAAATTCTACTATCACAGGAACACTAACTGGTCAAGTTGTTATGGAAGGCTTTATTCATATGAAAATACCTACCTGGGCACGCAGAGTCATCACTCGTCTGCTTTCAGTTGTTCCTGTTTTACTTTGCACGATATACTTTGGCGGCAATGAAGCAGCTTTAGACAGCTTGCTTATATACTCTCAAGTATTTTTAAGTATTGCCTTACCAATTTCTATGATTCCTTTGGTTTATTTTACTGGCTCGAAAAAAATTATGGGTGAACGTTTCAAAAATCCTTTGTGGGTCAGCATTTTAGGCTGGGGCTGTACCATCTGTCTAACAGTTCTCAATTTTCAGCTAATTATTGAAACCTTATCCAATATTTTCTAAAAATGAGACTGGAACATTGGTTAAGCTGAATAAAAGAAGCTTTAATCCTTATCTTTCAAAAGTATCCTATTAAAAATAAGCCGGAATATCCGAAAATGATTGCTTGAGGTACGCTCATTTTCAATATATTCCGACTTATTTTCTTGAGCTGGACCAATCCTCCACGCTCTTTAAGATAAACTTTTTTTAGTCATCCATTTCTGTTTCCAAAATTGCTCCGGTTTTTGCATCTAGCTTGACAGATGCTTCAGAACGTCCATTCACAACTTTTACTTCCCAATAGGTAGTAGACATTTCTCTCTCCAATGACCATTCAATTGCCTCGCCTTGTCCAACTGCTTTCAGTGCCGCAGCGGCAGCCTCATCAATTGACAAAATCCCCTCGAGAGAGAGCTCTTCACTTTTCCGTTCAACCCCATTTTGTTCATCGGCGTCAAGCCGTTCCTCTTTTTCTTTGGCCAGCTCGCCGGTTTTGGCATTTATCTTCACTTCATACTCCGCGTTGTCATCCATTCCTTTGACTTCATAATAATAACTGCCAAATGAAGTATCTAACTCCAGCGATGTCACAGATGTATCGGGGTATGCCTCTTGATAGGCTTTAATGGCCTCTTCTGCTGAGCGTTCAATCCCTTCTAAGGCAGAGCCTGTTTGAACAGATGCCCCACTCGTTGCCTCCGTTGTGTTTTCAGGCGCTTCACTGGTTTGAGATGACTCTGCTGCTTCTGAAGATTTACTCGTAGTTGAATTGCTGTTCCGATTCTCTGGCGGTAGCTCATTTCGATTAGCAGTACACCCTGTCAAAAGCACACCTAAGGTAACTAGTCCTATTATTCCTATTTTTTTCATTTTAATCGTTCCCTTCTTTTTTGAAATTAAAGCAGCTGTTAGTAAATATTTTCTAAAATCAGCTAATTATATTGCTTTGATGACTCTATAGTATCAGAAGCTGAACGTATAAAATCCAAACAAAAATAAAACTTTTATGAAGAAATCTTCATTTTATTTTTTTATTGGAAAGCGGACAATAAAACGGCTTCCCTGAGGTGCATTATCCAATACCTCTATTAATCCATGATACTGCTTAACAAGCTCTTGGACGATGGCTAATCCAACGCCTGAACCGGAAATTCGACTAGATCTGGAACGATCCGCCCGATAAAAGCGGTTAAATATAAGTTCTTTATCCTCTTCAGTAATGCCAAGTCCTGTATCTGCCACTTCAAAGTCGACTGATTCTTTTTTTTGCAAGAGACGAATAAAGATTTTTCCATCTATTGTTGTGTATTTAGCTGCGTTTTCAATCAAATTACGAATAATCTGTCGTAAATTATCTTCATTTATTTCAAGGTAAACCTGCTCATCAATTTCTGTCACTATCTCTTGCTGGATCATCACCTGCAGCTCATCAAGCATTAGCTGTAAAACAGCTGAAAAATGAAGCATGGAAGAAGCTTTTTGTTCGCCTCGACCTAATACCAGCAGTTGTTCAACCATTACTGTCATACGTCTCGATTCAGAATCAATATAATGAATTGATTTAGGAATGACCTCAGGATGCTTAGTTCCTCTTCGATTAATTAAGTCTACATGACCGCGAATAGCAGCTAGCGGCGTCCGCAGTTCATGGGAAACATCGGTTACAAATTGCTTTTCTCTTTCCATGGAATTTCGCTGCTTCATCAGCAAATCATTAAAGGATTCAGAAACATACTTGACCTCTTGCGGGCTGTTCGGAACAGTCAATACTCCCTCTTGCTCTTCCGTTCTGCTCAACTCTCCGATTTCTTCATTCATTAAGCGCAACGGACGGCTAAATACATTGGCAAACCGATAAATAAGAATAGAGCCAATTAGTAAAATTACAATCGTTAGAATACTAGTGAGGATAAGTACGCTTTGAATCAATTCAAACTGATCTTCGATATCCACCAGAATGGCAGCCGTTGCCCCATCCTTAGCCATGGTGGTGTAAAAATAGGGATCCCCATCACTGTCCCATAATATATTATCTAAAAAGAACAGCTGCTTCATACTGGAAAAGTGATTGAACACAGTCTTAGCTTCATGTGAAAATATAACTTCCCCAGAACTCAAAGTCACCCGCACCAAATAAGGGGAGCTATCTCCAGAAGTGTAAGTCTCTAGAAAATCCAGCCATTTCGCTTGATTCTCAGTATCAGCATTCTCCATCGTTTCAGTCAGCATCTCTGCCTGATTTTTGATAGAATCATACAATTCTCTAGTCAAAACAGCTACAATTGAAAAACTTAACAGTAAAATTGCTGCTGAAAGCAACAAAGTAAAACGAACCGATAATTGATGGCGGCTACTATTACGCCAGATGTTCTGTCTTTTTTTATTTTTCATCTGCTGCCCTCAAAATATACCCCACACCTCGAATAGTTTGAATTAGCCGTGTCTCCTTTTGATAATCCATTTTATTTCTCAAAGAACGAATATACACATCTACAGTATTGGTTTGTCCAAAATAATCGTAGCCCCAAACTTCATTGAGCAGCTCACCTCTACTTAAGACTTCCTCCGGTCGTTTCATCAGAGCAGTCAGCAGTGCAAATTCCTTTTGCGTAAGCTGAATAGACTCACCATAACGTTGTGCAATATGCTTTAAAGGCTCAATAATTAAATCCTGATACTGATAAATAGAAGGTGTTTTCTTCAACTGTTCCAGCTGTTGATTTCTGCGTAGAATGACTCTTATTCTTGCTAAAAGCTCTTCGATATCAAAAGGCTTTGTAATATAGTCATCTGCCCCAACATCCAGCCCGGTTACTTTATCGCTGAGCTGATCTCGAGCGGTCATCATAATAATCGGGATATTGCTTTTCTTTCGAATTCTCCTGGCAACTGTGATGCCATCATATTTGGGCAGCATCCAATCTAATAAAATCAACGTCAGTTCATTTTGATGCGCCTCAAAAAGTTCTAAGGCTTCACCACCGTCTTTGGCATGAAGCACTGCGTATTCCTCAAATCTCAACTCTTCTGATATAAAGCTCGCCAAGCTTTCTTCATCTTCTACCAATAGAATCTGAACATCTGACATACAAACCGCCTCCTTAGTAACAGACTACTTAGTTAAGGAATGAAGGTCAACCATTTTATGATGAAAATATCTTCATAAAGAATATATAATGGCAGACTAGTAGCTAGTAAGTCAGATGCTCTTGATCATCTACTAAAAAGAACCAATCCAAAGAAGTTTTGCTTCTTGTCCAAAACGCTAAAAGCTTAAACTGAGGGGTTAGTTTATATAATATTCTTTTTTTAAATTTACTGCTATTAAGGCTTCATTAAATAATTCATGCTTTTCACAATTAAAAATGCCGATAACTTGAAGCACTTACTCCAACAGTTATCGGCTCTGCGTCTTTGCGTCTGGCTCTTTTATGATTGTTACATTAAATTCCTTTATATTAACTAAATTTTCTTGTTTGCATTTTGGACAATATAAGGGTAGTTTGTTAATAATTGTATCTGCATAAATTTTTATTCGTGTTTTAGCATGACATACAGGGCAGATAATCCATGACGATTCTCTCATAATATCACCAGCTTTTTTTTAATTTATTCGTCTTGTTCTTGTTGCAGTCTCCTATGATACTTTTCTTTTGTATACTTGCAGCGAGACAAAATATGCCACAATGATTGTACCCACGCACCAAACCAAAGCTATCACTAGACTATTATCTAAAGGTAAATCCAATGTTAGTGATCGAATGCTATCAATAATCGGTGTCATCGGTTGATTTTCAGCAAACCAGCGAATACCGCTGCCCATAGTTGCGACAGGAGCAAAGCCAGAACTAATAAAGGGTAGGATAAAAAACGGAAGCATCAAACTAATTGAACCCTCTGCTGACTTTGCGATTAGTCCACATAATACGCTGAGCAGAGAAATTGCAATGTTAACAAGAATAAGAAGTCCAACTACAGTACACCAGCCCCAAAAGTCAGCTTGCGGTCTAAAGCCTAGAATAAAGGCGGTACCAATAATTATGATAGTTGAAATTGTATTTCTTATAATTCCAGCGCCAGTATGACCTATAATTACGGCAGATTTTGAGATGGACATCGTACGAAAGCGGTCAATGATACCTTTGGTCATATCATTTGCGACATTCATTGCTGAATATTGAGAAGCCTGGCCAATGCTTTGCAAAATGATACCCGGCACGATGAAATCAACGTAATTAAAGCCTTTTATATCCGCCGTAGTTCCCAATATAGCAGTAAACAACAGCATAATTATAAATGGTAGTATGATTGACGACAAAAGTGCTTCCGGATTTCTAAAGGTGATTAATAAACACCGTTTAAATACAATCCATGAATCGATAATTACACTTCTCTTCTTATGATGCATGACTGGTATCCTCCTTTTTTTCATCAATTAATGTTAAAAAGACATCTTCCAATGAAGGTAGATTTTGTTCAACAGTATCAGCTGTAATACCATTCTCCCTTAAAAGTTCAATTGCTTTAATCGCACTTTCTTCACTATTAAAATTAAGTGACACTCCTCTCTTAGGCAGTATCTCTTTTAGATATTGCGGTGTCCCCTCCACGAGAATCTTTCCTTTATGAAGAATAGCAACATGATCAGCAAGGTATTCTGCTTCTTCTAAATATTGTGTTGTTAGAAATACGGTTGTTCCTTTCTTTGCTAAGCTTTTTACCAATTCCCACATTGCAATCCGATTTTGAGGGTCAAGCCCAGTAGTAGGCTCATCGAGGAAAAGTACCTGAGGGTTATCCATAAGGCTCATGGCTATATCCAATCTGCGGCGCATCCCGCCTGAATACGTTGATACCTTACGATTAGCTGCATCCTCTAAATTAAAAAAAGACAGCCACTCATTCGTTTTGCTTTTGACATCTGGCAGACGCCGCAGCTGTCCGATAAGTTTCAAGTTTTCCCTGCCTGTTAAGACTTCATCGACTGCAACAAACTGACCAGTCAAGCTGATGCACTCTCGGACCTCATCGCTTTGACTCTCTATGTCAAAATCATTGATGGTAGCATTCCCACCATCTGGTTTCAATAAGGTAGATAGAATTTTAACAATAGTTGTTTTCCCTGCACCATTAGAACCTAATAAAGCATAGATTGTTCCACTGGGAACAGAAAAGTTGACATCATTTAACACCTCCTTGCCTTGATAGCTTTTCTTCAATGATGATACTGCAATAGAAATAGTTGATTTTGACACGGCATTTCCTCCTTTGATTAGTTCTTGGTAAACCTTTAACTACATTAATAAAAACAAACATACCTACCGAACGAATGTATAAGATGAATAAAAAATTGTCTTGCTAAAGACAATTTACTTACTTTCTTCAGAGAAATAGGGTAATGATTTTATCATTTCCTCCATTTCACTATCATGGATAGGTACCCCCATTTTATCCAGTATTTCGGCTACAAAAAGATATCTCCTTTGACTTTCCTCAGCACTACCTTCGGACATGGAAATCATGAACCAAGTATCTATAAACGATAAAAATTCCGACAATTCCTTAGCATATTCTGTACGAATAGACCCATCTTTTTGCCCTTCTTCAATTAGTTCCAGCCAATACGGATATAGGATACGGCGATTTGATTCTATCATTTTTGCTAAAATATGAGGGTTTTTTAAGAGCGGAATCGCTTGTCTTGATAATTCTACCTGATCTTCATTTGACTGATTTAATTTAACAGCCATTCTCATTTTTTGATGAGCATTTAAGTCAGTCCGCTTTTTTACAGCTTCAAAAGGATTGTTGTCGAAAAACATTTTATCTCCCAAAGCATCCATAATATCTTCTTTCGACTTGAAATGATGGTAAACAGCTCCCTTGGTTAAGCCATCCAATTCATTAACAATATCAACAATTGTAGTATTGTCATACCCTTTCTCTAAAAAAAGTCGTCCAGCCGCTTCTAATATTTTGTCAACCGTTATTTCCGGATATTTGTTTCGAGCCATAATATCCCTCCTTTAACATTCGTGCGGTATGAATGTATTGTAAAACACCAATCATAACTTGTCAAACGTTTTCATGAAAGCTATTTGAATCAGCAATAACTCTTTTAGTCACATCATTAGTAATTGACATCTACCAAAAAAACAAATGCAAGATAGCTGAAGAAAAGCAAATCCTGATAAAATCGGATGATTTTTAGCAAATATACAGTAATATCAATTACGCAAAAAATCATATGCTTCCTTATTCTGTATCAACCTAAAATCTACCATTAGTTGATTTTCACCTTGTTTAGTTGATTATAAATCGATTGCCCATTTATAAATAGCGACGTATACTTAAATCAAAGAGGTGTTATCTATGGAAATGAAGATTGGTGAATTGATTCATATCAAGCGTAAAGAAAAAAACATCACGCAAAAGCAGCTGGCAGATTTTGTAGGGGTTTCCAAAGCTTCCGTCTCAAAATGGGAGACAGGACAATCATACCCTGATATCAGCCTGTTGCCTTTACTCGCTGCTTATTTTAATATTACAATCGATGAGCTATTGAGCTTTCGAACACAACTAACGTCTACAGAAATCAATACAATTTATGCTGCTCTTCAAAAAGAATTGATTGAATTAAAACCGGAAATTGATCAGAAAATCAGACGGCTTATTCGCACTTACTGGACATGCGGACCCTTTGTTTTTCAAATGGCTGTACTGCTTTTAAATCATTTAGACAGCTTGACTGCTTTTGATAAAATGGAAAGCTGGCTTGCCGAAATCCGTGGACTCTTTCTTCATGTACAGGAGTTATCAGATAACCCTCAATTGATTCATCACGCTAAGGTTATGGAAGCTTCTGTCGTGCTCATTCAGGAAAAACCCGAAGAAGTAATAGATATTTTGGGTACAGCAACACCTATTTTTTTGCCGCCGGAACTGATTATTACTAGCGCATTGCAAATGATGGGAAAAATAGAGGAAGCTGAAACAGTTATGCAGACCTCTCTTTTCCAATATACAATCATCATGATGAACGTTTTTATCCAATATTTGCCGCTGACTTATCAAAATGAAGTTCAGTTCGTCGAAACAGCTCATCGTGCTCAGCAGTTTGTTACTGTTTTTTCAATTGATCAGTACCATCCTTTAACTGTTCTGCCCCTCTATCTACAAATTGCTGCAGGGTATCTGTCTCTAAACAGAGAAGCTGACAGTTTGTGTTTACTTGAAAAGTTTACCTCCTTAATGGAGCAGACAGCCTTTCCGATTGAGCTTCACGGCGACAGTTATTTTACTAAAGTGGCAGATTGGCTTTCAGAATATTCAAATGGCGGACAGCCTCCTAAAGAGACGCAGCTTATTAAGCTGCAGTTAATCCAAGCAGTATCCGGTCCTCCTTTTGATCAATTATCAAAAGACAAGCAATACCAAAGGCTTTTAACACGGTTAAACACCTTAGTTGATTAAGGGCTATCCGAGAAGGTCTGATGATTAAGCCCTTGTATAAAACTCCTTAAAGAAAGTTGGAAAAATAATGTCAGTTTTGACGATTGAACACTTAACTAAAACATACCCAGGAGGAAAAGTTGCCGTTTCGAATCTCAGTCTTAAAGCAGAGCCTGGTGATATTTTTGGCTTTATCGGACATAATGGCGCCGGTAAAACAACGACTTTAAAGTCAATCGCTGGAACACTACATTTTGACCAGGGAAAAATTATGATTAATGGACATGATATTGAAAAAGAGCCGCTTTTGTGCAAAAAGGACATTGCTTATCTCCCCGATAATCCAGACCTTTATGATTATCTGACCGGCGTTCAGTATCTTGATTTCATTGCAGATATTTTTGAAATTTCTAGTGAACAGCGTCAGAAAAGAGTGGTCAAATTCAGCGAGAAGCTGTCATTAGCAGACCAGTTAAACAACTTAATCGGCACTTACTCTCATGGCATGAAACAAAAACTAGCTATTATCTCCGCCTTTCTTCATCAACCAAAGCTTTTGATTATGGATGAGCCCTTTGTTGGTCTGGATCCGGAAGCAGTCTTCCACGTTAAACAAATGCTGCAGGAGCTTTGCCGTCAAGGCAGTGCTGTTTTTTTCTCTACTCATGTTTTAGAAGTAGCTGAAACCCTTTGCACCAAAATTGCGATGATTGACCAGGGGCAATTGAAAAAATATGGACCGATTGAAGAAGTGCGCAACGGGCATACTCTTGAAGAAATATTTATGGAGGTAATCGGGGATGAATAAAATTCCTATATTACTTCGGCTGGAATTGCGTGGTCTTAGTCTTAATAAACTTCGTTATCGTTCCAAGAGTTATAAGATTGGTGCAGGAGTAGGATTTATTTTACTACTGCTTTTAGCCATTAGCTATATTTCCGGTGCTAGTTTTACCTTAATCTATTTAAAGCTTGACCAATATGTACCTACGCTAATGGTTTTTCTAACGTCCGCGGTTTGTCTCATTCTGACTTTTATGAAAGGACATCAGCTACTATTCAAATTTCGAGACTTTGACACGCTCTTTTCCTTACCTATACAGCCGCGAATGATAATTATTAGTCGTATGCTGACATTGTATCTGTTGAATTTTGGTTTTGCTCTGCTAGTTCTTTTACCCAGTATTAGTATTTACAGCTTTCACCTAAAGACTCTTCAGCCGTTGCTGTTCTCTTTACTGATTACGCCATTTATTCCATTAATACCAATCACTGTAGGGGCTGTATTGACCTTAGTTATTTCCGTAATTGCGGCTGGCTTTCGTCATCAGCAGCCAATTATTATCCTGCTAACATTGGGCGGTCTATCAGCTTTTATGTTGGGATCGCTTAATCTAACTCAGTATGATGATGCTGCAGTTACTCAATTATTGGAGCAAGGGCTGAAACAGCTGGAAGGAATCTATCCACTATTGTCGCTGCTAAAAAATGGCTTAACCCAACAACCTTGGCTGCTGTTGCTTTTCGATTTGATTTCTCTTCTTGTTTTTGGTTCTTTTTCTCTGCTTCTAGATCGTTTCTATTTACAGATAAACTCTTGGTTAGGGGTCCGGTCAAATCATAAAAAACTAATAGTTAACAAGCTGACTCGTCGCAGTATTTTTAGCAGACTCATTCGACGAGAGGCCCGGCTTTATTTTTCAAGTTCGCTTTATGTTATCAATACGGTGATTGGTCCATTTCTATTCCTTTTGGCTGCTTTTAGTGTGCCTGTTCTTATGAAACAGCTGTTGGTTGTATTACCGACTACCCTATCTTTATCTCAGTTAACTGAGTGGCTGCCTTTTGTCCCTTGTCTTTTTTTAGGAATGAGCACACCAACAAGCTCTGCCATTAGTATGGAAGGACGTAATAGCTGGCTATTGGCCGCTTTGCCAATTCCTGTGCAACAAATTTACGCAGTGAAAATACTCTGGAATCTTATTGTATTTCTTCCCCTGATTTGGAGCGGCTGTCTTATTTTGGCGATTAGCTTTCCTATTACTGCTGCCGGCGGAATTTTACTCTCTTTACTCCCTAGCAGCCACTGCTTGTTCATCGTCACACTCAGCTTATGGCTTAATCAGAAGTACCATCGGTTTGACTGGACAAATGAACAGCAAATAATTAAGCAATCTTTACCAGTCTTATTGACAATGCTTGTAGGTTTTTTATTGATTTTGCTGCTTGTCGGAATTGCTTTTGTGTCTCAAAACGTTACTTTAATAGGCTATATAGCCGCTTTCTGCCTGGTAGCCGGCAGTTTAGCCATCTGGTCACGTATGAAAAAGGTCAATGTATTTATTGTTTAAACCAAATAATTATTTAATTCCTACTCTTGAAAGAGGATGGGACAGAAGTGTTTAGTCCCGAAAAATAAGCCGAAATTCACGGAAATGACAGAAAACACAAATATGAGCCAGTCGATGTTGACTGATTCCTACCTGTGTTCTTCAAATTTTTGTGAATTTCGGCTTATTTCCGCAGGTTTTGCTCCTGCGGTTACTCGTCGCAGATGGTAATAAGGCATGTGCTCCTGCGGTTACTCGTCGCAGATGGTAATAAGGCATGTGCTCCTGCGGTTACTCGTCGCAGATGGTAATAAGGCATGTGCTCCTGCGGTTACTCGTCGCAGTTGGTAGTAAGGCATGTGCTCCTGCGGTTGCTCGTCGCAGTTGGTAATAAGGCATGTGCTCCTGCGGTTGCTCGTCGCAGTTGGTAATAAGGCATGTGCTCCTGCGGTTACTCGTTGCAGTTCAATGCTGGTATGTGCTACTGCTTCCACCGTTTATCCGAATTCCAAATGAGTTATGTCCCACTCACATTCAAGTTTTTCATTTTTCTTCAAAAAAAGCTTATTATTGCTTTTTAGATATTTTCTAACCCTTTACTTTTTCAGCTGCATGTTTAACTTTTCTTAATATTTTTTTTAATCCCCAATACAATAACTGCGTTAAACAAGCGATGGCAATCCTCTCCAAATGACCTTACAATTTTGTTATTTATTAATCAGTCTAAAGTTTGATTTCTTCCAGCTGTTTTGAGAGTATTATCATTACAGAAAGGGTGATTCACATGAAAAAAGCGATAACAGGTAGTCTTATTTTTATTAGTATTGTAGCCGCACTGGGATTTGGAGCAAAATATGCAATGGACAAATATTGGGCAGATAATTATGGTGGTCCCTCCTACTACACAAAAATAACCAGCATCCCTGAGGATACTGGTACTCCTGAGGATGAGAGTCCCGTTTGGCAGTATGATCAGATTTCTTATAATGAAGATGGTCAGGAAAAAATAGTTCATCTCAAAGAAGCCCGCCCTCAGCCGTTAAAAGAAGGTGCATACTTAAAGATGGTAGTTAATGAGAATAAAGGCGTTACCTCTTGGGAGGAAGTAAAAGCTGCTGAGCTGCCAAAAAAAGTAGCTGAAAAATTAGAAAGCGAGGGCGACAATGATTGATGCTCTGTTATCCATTATCAGTGAGTTTGGAACTGCTTTATTTGAAGTTCTTCTACAATTTTTAATTATTCCATTCGAGGTATTAGCAGATATTGTCCAGACTTTTTTTAGTTAAATAGATAAAATAAAAACTTTAACGCAAAGCTTCGTCAGTTGCTAAATTGCTGTGAATATCAAAAGTGGTAATCTCCAGAATCTAAGAGAGACAGCCCTAAAGATAGTACCTTTCAGTTTTTTTAGCTACTTGGGAAGCTTTGCTTTTTTCTTTATTCGAATAAATACTACGAACCTGACTATCACATAAACTCTCTCGTTATTCTCAATTACTTCTTAGATATTTTTTCTCTTCACGATCATTTCTCTTTAGTTCTCTCGGCTGAGCTATTTCATAAAAAACTTTACGGGTAAAGAAGCTGATACAAAACATAATGAGTGCTGCTCCATAAAACGGCAGATAGATGCTGCTGCCGATATGTTCGAAAATAATTCCATAGATGAACTGACCAACTGGACTGGAGCACATACACAAACATAAAACACAGGAAATCACTTTCCCAGTTAGTGCTTTTGGCGTCAGCATTTGTAAATATGTCATCATTTGAATCGTGAACAACGTGGACAACACCAATAGTAACCCACAGCTAATCGCTAGAATGAAAAAGATTTTTATTGAGCGACCTACAAGGAGCTGCAACGCAGCTCCGCTAACCAGTATTGTTAAGGCGCAGCCGCTAAGAATCAGCGGACTAACCTTTAAAGTCAGCTTTTTAGAAAACACACCAGCTAGTAAACCACCGATAATACTACCAGATGCCATAATTCCCTGTGCATAGCCATAGAGACGATTCCCAGCACTCACATCAAAACCTAAATGCTGGGTGATAATTACTGGAACACCGACTAAGATCAGAGAGGTCAAAAATAAATTAACAGAAGCAAATACCAAAGACATCTTCCAAAGGATTGGTTTTTCTTTAAAGATAAAAGCGATACTCTCTTTTAAATCATTTAGTCCGGTTATTAAAATATTGCCTTCTCCCTGTTTCTGTACAAAAGGCATATGAATAAACAGCTCCATTACAGCAGCTAAAAAGAAACAAGCCATACTCACATACAAAATTGGTGTTAGACCAAAAACCGAATAAAGAATACCGCCAATGACCGGACCAGCCATACTTGCTAAGGAGCTGATTAAATCAACAATGGCATTGCCCTGCATAATGTATTCTGTATCTACTAACTCAGGGACACTAGCTTGAACAGTAGGCTGATAGGTTCCTTGTATTCCATATAAAATGACTATTGTCATGCCCATTAATGGAACAATTTCCATTTTATTTGCTAGTAGATAAAATAAAAAAATTAGTATGGCTGTACTAAAATCAAGAAACACCATAATATTTCGCTTGTTGACACGATCAGCAATAATCCCGCCAATTGGAAAAAGTACCAGCATAGGCACAAAGGATATCGCCAAAATAGTACCAAATAAAGCGGCAGAGCCGGTTTCATTTAGTAAATACAAGGGTAAAGCATACCTTAAAATCTGATTTCCAAATAGTGAAATGATTTGACCAACGGCTACGAGTAAAAAATTCTTGGAATAAATTGTTTTCTTAGTTATCATTAATAGTTCTCCTTTTCAGATCAGTTGCTTTGTTTCCTGAGTTCCAACATAAAGCTCTATCTCCTAGTGCTGAATAAGGATTTCCTATATCATCTAGTCCAAAATACGCCGCGGTTCATATTCGGATTTTTAATTTCCTCGGAAACAAAAACAACTTTACCACCATTTTGATTCCTTGTCAACAAAAAAAACTTCATTAGACTCCGCTCTTTCATCTACCTTAAATGCAGATAAATATTGAAAGAATTTTCCAAATCTACTTAATGACTTGCAGAAAATACGACAACTGTAATTGAAAACATAATCCCTTTGGATACAAAAAAATCACAGAAATTTGACAACTCATTTCTGTGATTTCTCCTTTATTCTTGAAACTTACCTACATGTTTTAGTCTTCTACATAGTCAAGCTACTTTTTGAATGTTCTTAGCTGATTGTCAGACCTTGCTTTTTAATTTCTTCATCCAGATGCTTGCTGTATACTTCAATAAAACGAAGCATACTGGTAAGCTGTTCTTCTGTCATTTGCTCGAAAACAACTTTATCTCGATCCCGAAATGCTTTATGTTCTTCTTCATGAATCGTATAAATTTTCTCTCCCAGCTCTGTCAGCTTAAAATATCTCTCTTTTTTATTTTCTGGTTTCTGGTAGCTTTCTATCAGCTTTTTTTGTATCAGCTTCTTTGTCAGCTTGCTAATTGCACCTCTGGTCATATAGAGACTTTCAGCAAGCTTTGTAACATTGGGCTCTTTTTGTTTTTTTATCGCTTCTATGCAATGAACTTCTGAAGGCTTATAACCTTTCAGGCTTTCTTCCATTTTAAATTTATTAAGCCAGCTCATTTTTTCAAATAAATCTCTAGAATTTACAATTAACTCTTCTTCTTTACTCATTTGCTGCCTCCAAATAATCAAATAGTTGATATTAGTGTATCAGCTTATTATTTCCCTTTCAACAATGCTATAAAAAAGACATATTAAAAAAAGGCTGAAACAATAATATGTCTCAAGCCCTAAAACGAAATAAGCGGTGTGTCTCAGAAGACAGTTCCTTGAAAATAAACCGGATGATATCGAAAATACAGGAAATTCTAGTCAAGTATTAATCAACCGCTTCTTGATTTTCTCTCAGTGTTTCTTGTCAAATTTCGACTTAATCCAGTTTATTGCTGAGAAATACAGCTAGGTATGAGTATGTTGAACAATACCTAGCTGGTTCCCAGTGCTAAACACTTCTGCTATATTCTCTTTTAAGCTGCTAAACAAACTAAGTCTGTACAGCTCTCTTTAATATAAATCATTTGTTGTTTCATCCTTTTTCTTTTTTAAAAAGTAGGCGAATGCCAACATAAACAATCCTGAGATAGAGGTAAGAAGACTGCTCTCCTTCATGCCTGTTTCCGGTAATTCCTTCTCAGCAGACTTAATTTCTTCCGTCTTCACTACTGTTTCTTTAGCAGCCGGCTGTTTAGTGGTTCCCATTCCTTCTGGCTTAGCTGCTTCTCTGTCCTTAACCGTTAAAGTCATGACAGTTTCAGCTTTTTTATCTCCTTTTTCTGCAAAGAATTTAATTTCATGAACACCTGTTTCGACTAATGTACTATCGGAAGCTTTTACTTTAATATTTTCACCCATTACTTCAAAACCAATAGCTTCCGCATTTTCGGCTTCAGCCCATTCCAAAATCATCTCCTCAGTCAGCTTATCCCCCACATACATCACTTTGTCTTCTACCTTAATAGAAGGAGTCAGTTGATCAACCACTGTTAAGGTAATCGTTTTTACAGCTGTATTTCCTGCTGTATTGGTAAAGGAATATTGAATCGTGAATGTTCCTTCCTTAGTAGTGTCAATTGGTCCATCAAGGACTGTGAACTCAGTTACTGCAAGGTTTTCACCATCCACAGGATCAGAAGCCTTCGCCCAGTTTAAAATGTCTGCATCACTAATCACTGTTCCAACCTCAACAGTCTGATCAGCTGCTTCAATTGTCGCTTCTCTATTTAACACAGTTATGCTAATCGATTTAGTCGTTGTATTTCCTGCCGTATTTGTAACAGCATATTCAACCGTGAACACTGCACCAGCAATAGAAGTGTCAATACTTCCTTCAAGAATCGTATACGTCAAATCTAAATCAGTATCTACTGGATCACTGGCCTGAGCCCAGCTTAGAATTAATTCATCAGTGATTTCCTGTCCTTGGTATACTTCCTGATTATCAGCTGTAATTGCTGCTGTCCGCTCAACTACGGAAACTGTAATTGTCTTGGTCTCTGTTGTACCTGCAGTATTAGTAGCTGAATATGTCACACTGTAGGTACCGATTGCTGCAGGATCTACGTTGTTTGAATCAACTGATACAGTAAGTCCGCCATCTCTTTCATCCATCGCTTTCGCATAGTCTAGCGGATTAAAAGCTTCCCCCTGCATAATGGTCACATCCGCTGCTTCAATAGTAATCACACTAGCTGCAACTGTAACATTGACTGTTTTCGTTTGATTGACTCCGCTCGCTGTTTTTGCGCTGTAAGTGACAGGATACACACCTGCTGTCGTAGTGTCTACTAGCCCGGAGTATGAAATTCCAGTATCAGAGACACCATCATAGGCTCCTAAAGCAACTATTGATCCATCTGCTTTATTTTCTGTTGCACTAACATTGGCCATTGGATCAAAAGTATCTCCAAGAAAAATCTTACTGTCAACTGCATTAAGCGTTAAACCGCTCATAACAGTGATATTTACCATTTTTTCAGTATATGTTCCATAAACCAGCGACTCTACAACCACGGAAATATTATACGTACCCACATCTCCGCCACCAGCTGAACCACTTGTATATAGCGTATACTCAGTTGGGTCAGTTGTTGTTCCGTCTGGATTTTTTACAATAATTCTTTTTTTAATTTCTGCCTGATAATCGCCATTTTGAGCAATTGTAAAATCAGAAATTGACACATCCAGCATACCATATACTGAGTCATCAACAACCAATACTTTGGTTGTGGCTGTCATCGTTTTACCAGCTGAGTTAGTCACTGAATAACTCACTTGATAAGGTGTGGTATTTTCAGTGTTAATGTCCACATTATTGCTGGTGACAACAATGCTTGAGGTAATATTCCCATCTAAGCTGTCGTATGCGGTTACCCCTTCCAACGGATTAAAAGCTTGACCTTTTCTAATTGTTTTTACTGGTGTAACTGAAATAACCGGCGCATCTGCATCACCCATAGCCGGCGGCAGCTGGGTAATGTCCAATGGAACAACACTATCCGCTGTTTCAGCCGTTGCCAGAACTTCTGGAAGTACAGATTCTTCATAAGGTACTTCAATCGGTGCTTCAATCACAGGTGATTCAGCCGGAGCTTCTACTACTGGCGTTTCAGGCACTGACTGTTCAGCTGTCGGCTCTTGAACTGAAGGTGTTTCTACAACAGGCAGCGAAGTAGCTTCCTCCACGGCGGGTGTTGCTGATTCAGCTGTCATTGGCTCCTGTAATGAATCAGCAACGGCCAGCTGTGCGTTCAAAAATGTCGGAGCAAGCAGTGTAACTAAAGTAAATGCAACAATCTTCTTATTTTTCATTTGTATTCTCCCTTTTCTAAATAATTAGTGTGTAATTCAAAGCTGGAGGAAAATTAGAGGAATTTAAACATGATCAATTTTTCTTCCAACTCTGCTTTCACTACTAATACCTTGCACTCTCTGAAAAGGTTACAAAGGAAAAAAAAATTTGAAGTGCTGCTGCGAAAATTCCCCCAAAATAAAATTATAAATAAAGGACTTTTACATAAAATAAACCAGAAAACAGGGATTGGTATCTGTTTTCTGGTCTATTTTTTATTTCTTTTTCACTTTAATATGTCTACCAATATGAGCGATAATAATTTTTTCTTTTGCTTTTTCTGGCCATTTAAAATAAATACGCTCATCACTATAATTTGTAAACAGTTTTGTATGAGGAATACAAGTAATTATTTCATCTTTCTCCGGATCTGGATGAGCGGTTTTAAAAATCTTAAGGCTTTCCTTATTCCCTTTACCGGAACAATAAATATTATATTCAGAACCTAGAAATTTTAGCCATACTCCCGTATCTTTTTCTTCTAAATCTTCTAGCTGTTCACTAAACAAATTTAGGGCATTTAAATGCTTGGTTAATTCTTTGACATAATCAGACCACAAATAATCCTTTGACTTCTTTTTAAAAGAAGTCGGATAAATTTCCAGTGATTCATAGCACCCCTTAGCTAATTCAGAATAAGCCTGAAAGGATTCTGAGTTTTGGATGAAGTCCAAATCTAATTCATAAGAGTCATTCTTGGATAAGATACTATTTTCGATTTCCCAGTCTGTGATATATTTAGTAAAATCAGTAATCGCAAGCGACTTAATATCAGCTAATGTCTTCTCTTTTTCCCAATTAGCTCCCTCATAACCAATTTTAGTAAAGAATTCCTGTAACAAATTCATAGTATCGCTTTGTTTATTAGTCTCACTCAATAGATACTCCGCAATACTCAGTCCTGCAGAATCTACCTCGTTATAAATACTTCCTACTATAGATAGCTTTGGTTCTTCCTTACCCATAAATTCCCGAGCAAATCCAACATAATTATAGACTGTTTCATGAGAGGACGAACGATAATCATACAACGGGTGAAGATAGATTTTTCCAAGCGTCACCTAGCTCCCCTCCATTCGATTCTTAATCAGCTCCCTGACGTCCTGCATACTTTGATCAAAAAAGCCTTTAGGCCAATGAGAGAGTTCTCCATATTCATCAACAGAAATCTTTTCTGCCTTTCCTTCATCAAAAAACAGCACACTCATCAGCTTCGTTTGTGCTTTCAGCGCTAAATTCAACCGTGCTCCATTAATCACATGCTCACTATGGGTTTCAATGATAACTTGAACACCTTGGATGGCCAATTCTGATAAGAAACTACCAATCTTAGATTGACTATATGGATGCAAATGGGCTTCCGGATTTTCTATAATGAGTACGGCTCGTTTCTTTAATTCGTCATCTAAAGAAGCACAGTATAACCCTTGCACAATAATTGGTAAAACATAGGTCAAGCCAAATCCTACTGTAGTTGGTACAAAATCCTGATTATATCTTAAAGCCGATATACCCAAATCACTGTCACTTCTTGAAGAAAAGCCTGACCCCGGGATAATGATGTTCAGCCACTCGCTACAGTTGTTATAAAACCGCAGTGATTTGCCCCGCTTTAAGGCTTCTGGAATATTCATACGCTCATTTTCTAAACGATCCAGCATGAAACTGGTATTTTCGCCATGAACGCCGACGCGGTCTGCTAAATTATCTGTTAATTGATTAGCTAGTCTAGGACCAATACGCTCAGCATTTAGATAAAAAACGTCTCTTTGCCAGCTGCCATCCAGCTTTTTATTAAAATAATTTTCTTCAAACCGCTCTTCTACTTCTAAAGTAACCCGCATTTTATCTGGTTCAATAAAAAACTCTATCTGATTTCCTGAATTGCTGTTCCCTACCTCCATAGAATTTTCTAAAGTAAGCAGTTTGGAAGCTAAACCCAAATTAGTACCATAAACATCCGTCGTGTATACACGGTCTTTATTGGTGTTTACTGCTGAAGCAGACAACAGAATACTTTGAATCACTGAAGATTTTCCGGCAGAATTGCTGCCGGTTAAAATCGTCATTCCGCTAAAATCGACAGAATAATCAGAAAAGCATTTAAAGTTCTTAATCCTTATACTCTCAAGCATTGCTCAATAACCTCCTTAACCTCTTCAAAAAGAATACGTACATTTCCTCTATTATTTGTTCCAATTGAAATTGCATTAAAGAAACGATAATCCTGAATTTTTTCCACCATTATTTTTTCAGCTGCCTTTTGGTATTGAGAAAAATCAATAGTTTGGTATTTGGGATCAGCTAGTAAAACAGTGAATGCTGAGTAGAGGGGTTTATTAATAATTGACGTTGGACGATAAGAACCATCTTCATAAACGACATATTTATTAAAAGCATTTCTTTCGAAAAGCTCGTAGGATTTCATTAACCCTCGCTTAAACGCTTTCTCATATGCATCAAATTCTTCTGGATGATCCAGTAAAAATTCATGGGTCTCATTCAATAAATCAACGATACTGGAATGTTCGTAGTTAATCTTCTGATTTTCAAAATCATAAATGCGATAAAAAGCCACAAAACGCAGAACCAATTCCTGATCCTCTAATCTTCTTTCTCCTACACGATGACAGGTAGCTAATAAAAACTCTTCAGATTGCCGACAACGTTTGTAAAATTCTCTAACTGCAGGAGAGCTAATTGCATTTCGCATTTCCTGATTATTTAAAGGAACCCCCCCTGTGTTAATTCGCTTGAAAATGTCATAAACCACCCGCTTGGGAGAAGTGATATCAATCGTATTAACAGAGAGCTGAGTTCGATAAATCTGCCCTTTAAGTTTGACGGATAAATCAGCAAACGCTAACCCTTCATAGTCATTGAGATATTCTAATCCTTTTAGCCTAAATTTTCCTTGTAAAAAACCAAAGATAGCATCTAATCTTTGTTGTCCATCAATAATCTGGAAACCGCCCTCTTCTGTCTCATACATATAGAAGGCTGGTATAGGAATATTAAGAATCAATGACTCAATCAGCCGTGATTTTTGCCTATCATTTTTCCAAACCCGCTGTCTTTGAAAATCCGGACTTAATTCAATCAATCCGTCTTCGTACAGTTCAAACATATATTTAATGGATAACAGCTGTTGGGAGATTTTTATTTTCTCAGGACTATAAGGCTCTCTAATCACAGGAACATTCTCTGATAACATTTCTTCTGCCTCTATCCCGCTAGCTGTTTTTTCACCTAGTTCTTTCGATTTATCTGAAAGATATTCATTTAGATAGTCCAAAAACGCCGGCTTTGATTTTTCTTCTGGTTCATTCTCTGTATTTGAAAACACTAAAAACATCTGTTTCTCACCATTAAAGACGGAAAAATCGCTAACTCCGGACTCAAAAAGTTTATTGACTCTCTGTTTGCTCATCAGAAATTCAAGCTCTTTATTGTTAGTTGCTTTGACTTCAAAGAAATAAACAGGCTGTCGATCAATTTTTGAAAGAATGACTAAATCAAATCGAAAACGCTCTTTATCCATCACATATTCTCTGTTTAATTCAAAGTTATTATTAAGATACGCATTAGCTTCTAGAAAATCTTTTATCAGCCTAAACAATGCTTCTCCGTAGATACGTTCTTCCATGTATGATTCCTCATTTCAAGAGTTTATTGCTGCATTTGTCTTTCTAATTATAGCATATACTGCTTTTACAAATGTAGTCTATTTATCTCATAAAAAAGAGCATCGGACATAAAATTTTTAACGTTTTTTACTCAAAAGAACCAAATAAGCAGCGGTATAAAAGCTGCACCTTGGAAAATAAACCGGACTATACTGAAAATGAGGAGCCATTTTCGTATAGTCCGGTTTATTCTTTGAAGCAAAACACATTTGGCTTTGCCTCTTTATTTCTTACTTATATTTATTTTTCGTTAGTCGTCATTCGGCTTTTTTTCACTGGAACGTTTGCGCCGCTTAACATTTTCGGTCAGCAAATACTCTATTTGTCCATTCACACTGCGAAACTCATCCTCCGCCCATGCAGCCAGCTCATTGTATAGGGCAGCTGATAAACGAAGCGGTACCTGCTTTTTTGCTTTTTGCTCTTTTTTTTCCATAACAGCAGCCTCCCTGATAAGCAATAAAGAGTATTTTAATACAGTGAGCCACTATTGACAACTGGCTGAGCATCCCGGTTTCCGCATAGAACAACTAAAAGATTGCTAACCATTGCCGCCTTGCGTTCTTCATCCAACTCAACGATGCCCTGCGTACTTAGATTTTCCAAGGCCATCTCTACCATGCCGACAGCTCCTTCAACAATCAGCTGACGCGCATCTACAATTGCAGACGCCTGTTGACGCTGCAGCATTGCAGCAGCGATTTCTGGTGCATAAGCCAAGTGAGTAATCCGTGCTTCAAGAATCTCCAAGCCTGCTACTTCAACCTTCTCTTGAATTTCTTCACGTAGTTTCGAGCTAATTTCCTGACTAGAGCCGCGAAGACTCTTTTCATTTGCATCTTCATCATCGGCGGAATCATAAGGATACAAACGAACAATATTACGAAGAGCTGAATCACATTGAATTGACAGGTAATCTACAAAGTTATCAACATCAAACATTGCTTTAGCTGTATCAGAAACTCGCCAGATAACTACAATACTAATAATAATCGGATTTCCAAGGGCATCATTAATCTTCTGTTTATTATTACTCAATGCCATCGTTTTTAGTGAAAGCTTCTTCGTTACTCTGTTAACATTGGCATTTTTCGCCTTTTCTTCCTCTGTCATCTCCGTCGTATCCATCGATGATAGGCGCTTAGGTACTGGCAGAGCAGTCGTGAATGGATTAACGAAGTAAAAGCCTTCGCCTTTTAAAGTTCCTACATATCGGCCAAAAAGGGTCATAACCATTGACTCATTGGGGCGGATGATTTTCAATCCGGCAAATAGCAGCGGCATGATAACACACCAGTAAAATACGCTAATTCCTAAAAGGATGCCGCCTAACACATAGGTTTCTTTTTCCAAATAGACAACCCCAAAAATAAAAGCGGCAATTGACAAAGCGATTCCCAACACATTCAGCAGTAGAAACGGCATCCCGCTTCCTGCTTTCATCCTCACTTCTTGAGACGGTGTATTACTTTCGAATTTTTTGACTTCCATCTTTTTTTCCTCCTTTTCTTTATGATATCAAATTGATATCACTTATATATTAACTAGATGTTATCAGTAAAATAGAGATTTGTAAAGAGAAATTGTACTAATTTTTTACCTATTGCCGCTAAATGTTCTATTTCTTAAAGAAAAAAGCGATTCTCACTTTTTTATCAGTAAGAATCGCTATTTTGTTTTGGCTGTAAATCTGCTGCTTAAGCTAAATTAGCCAGATAAGCTAACAGCTTCGAGTAATCAACCGTTGAAAAGTCTGATACATCATACTCAAATAGATGTCCTAAAGAAAATTCATTGTACCGCCGCAGCTCAATTATTTTTTTAAATTCTTTTTTTGTAATCAGATTATCTGCCTGAGAACGATCTCTTAAGCAATCGCCATAATGATAATGAGTCATAATATGGCTCAGATGTCGATCAGGTTCCCTATCACGAAGCTCTCTTCTCGCCCACAGCTGTTCAAAATCGGCAGTTAATCGAATGGTGATTACTTCATAATTGTAAATTACGGCCAAATCATTCAACCGCTTTTTCTGCTTTGCAGAGAACGGATACTCAGAAACAACAAATTTTTTCCCAGCATTCATATATAGCTTCAATACTCCATAGTAGAATTGCCAGACACGTTCTTCCAGCGCTGCCTTTTCATTTAGATTATCAAATCCGACAGAATCAGCATAAAGCTCCTTTCCTTCATCTGGTGTAATGATGAATATGTCAGCTAGAACTTTCTTTATCAAATGAATTAAATAACTTTTTCCAGTGGCTGGACTTCCGGCAATCAGAATCAGATATTTTTTCATGCGGTTTCTGTTTTTACAGCCAAAGGACTTTCGGTGTTCATAAATAATCCAATCTTATGTTTAACGATCTCTTTGACTTTCATATTTGCCGGGATAATATTGTGTCTTAGAGATTTATTTACTTCGGTAGCTCCAAAGCATTCTTTTGCCTCCTGAGTCCAGTTTACTAACAGCTCAGTTCCTACATTAAATTTACGAATACCGTTATTAATTAGCTCTGGGTAATCCTCTTCTTTTACACCTGTTCCACCATGAATAACGAGTGGTACACTCACTGCCTGATGAATGTCTTTCAGCAAAGGGATATTTACTTCTGTTTTAGACTTGAACTGTCCGTGATTTGTACCAATCGCAATCGCTAAAGCATCTACTCCTGTCAATTGAACGAATTCAACAGCATCTTCTGGTTTCGTATAGATTTTATCTTTTTCTGAAACAGAAATCCCTTCTTCTGTACCACCGATTGTACCTAGCTCTCCTTCCACAGATACACCACGTGCATGAGCATATTCAACCACAGCTTTCGTCTTCGCAATATTTTCTTTGAAAGGCAGGTGGGATCCATCATACATAACACTGGAATAACCGGCTTCAATCGCCGCTTTGATTTCATCAAAATCTCTGGCATGATCCAAGTGTAAAGCAACATCTACTAGTTCATCTTCAGCAATTTCTTTTACTACTGAAACAACTACTTTATAACCAATGTATTTCGCAGTATCGATACTTGTCTGAATGATAATTGGCGAACCCATTTCTTTAGCTGCGCGAATCATCTCAGGCAGCATCTCCAGATTATGAGCATTAAATGCTCCAATTGTCATATTCAGTTCTTCTGCTGTCTCCGTCACTTCTTTTAATGTTTTATACATGTTCGCTTCACCCTTTTTCCTTAGTTTTATCCAGTAATCGTTACCTGCTTCGCAATCTGCCGCATGTCGTCCATTTTCTGCATGTACGTTTCAATTCCAGCATCATCACCGCTTCGGGCAGCCGCCGCCCGTTTTGCATTATACAAACTCATGAGCTTTTTATAGCCATCGCCAATTGAAAGCTTAAGCTCTAAACTTCTTTCAAGAGCAGCAATCGCTTCATCCAGCTGCTCCATTTCAGCTAGTACCAAGCCCTGTTCTTCATAGAGCTCAGCAAGTACCTCACGGCTTTCAGAATCCTTATCAGTTATCCTGCTGATTTCATTTGCTTTACCTTCTACAAGCTGCTTCAGCCTATCAAGCTCTTGCTCAGTTAAAGCTTTTTTTTCTGTTTGCTCTTGAGGTTTTTCTTTTTTTCGTTTGAAAAAATCAAGCATCTCTATTCCTCCTCTAGTCGCTGCTTAAAACATTTTTAAGATGGGACTTAGCAGCCAGGCGTACAACATTGCTGCAATAACCGTATCCACATCTGTCGCAGTAGCATTGATAAAGCCCATACTATTAAAAATTGTCACCAGCAATGCCGGTAAGAGTGTGATGAAGAACCCGTGGGCAATTCCTCCGATAATTGCTCCTCTTCTTCCACCAACCTCGTTGCCAAAAATACCCGCTGTTCCTCCAGCAAAAAAGTTTGTCAGCATTCCCGGTAAGATCATGGCCAAACCAAACATCGGCAGAACAAACATTGCAATTACGGTTCCAATAGTCGTTGTGATAAACCCTAAGATAACTGCATTAGGTGAGTAAGGGAAAAATACTGGACAGTCCAATGCCGGAATAGCATCCGGCACCAGCTTCATGGCAATCCCTCGAAAAGCCGGAACAATCTCACCTAAAAGAAGACGTACGCCAGCTAACAGCACATAGACACCTACAACAAACTGAATGGCTTGTAAGAATGCAAACATTAAATAATGCTGCGATCCATGATCACCTACGCCAGGTCCGGCAAATGCTGCCGTAATAATATAGAGAGGAACCATCACAACCATTACAGAAAGATACGTATCCTGCAAAAACTCAAAGGATTTTGGCAAATTGATGTCTTCTATGGATTTCTTATTTTCACCTTTTTCACCAAATATTTTTGCAACTCCCGCTTCAAATAAATAGCCAATTGTACAAAAATGTCCTAAAGCAATATCATTCGATTCTGTAACCTTACGAATAATCGGCTGAGCGATTGCCGGCATCGCAACTGCAAATACTGCACCTACAAAGCCCCCGACAATAATCAAAACAAAGCCCCTTAATCCGGCAAAGTAACCAAAAACAGTTGTCATTGTTGCCATCCACAAAATTGCCTGACCTGTTAAAAAGATATATTTCCATTTCGTAAAGCGGGCAATCAGAATATTAAAAATAAAGATTGCTAAAAAGGTCAACGCAATATCTCTCCCAAGACCTAGCTCATTCATTGCCTGCCCATTGATTGCTTCAATTGAAGGAATAATTCCCTGCATATCAAAGCCTTCTGTAAAAATTTGTCCGAAATATGTCAGACTACCGACAATAATGCTTGAGCCAGCACTCAACACTTGAAAACCCAATAAAGTTTTCAAAGAGCCAGAAATTATCTGTCCAGCTGATTTCTTCTGTAGAATCAGCCCCAGCATAGCAATCAAGGCAATAGTGATTGACGCCTGTGTAAGAATATTATCAATAATAAAATTTACAACACCCATTAATATTCACCTCTATTTTATTTTTTTAAATAGCTCCTTTAGCTTGTAAAATCGGAACTAGTTTTTCTTCAATTTCAGCCTTAGACACAATATTTTTCAAGTAGACAATTGCGGTTTTTTCTTCATCCATCGTAAACTTTTCAAACTGTGACTGAAAATTTTGAGCTGTGATAATAATATCCGGCTGCATGGAAGCCGCAGTTGAAATATCCACATGATCCAGTTTAGCATCTACATGATGTTTATTTAGTACATCCTCTGCCGACATTTGCGCTGCAAAACTGCTGCCTAGTCCAGCACCACAAACAAATAAAATTTCTACTCTTCTTCCCATACTTCTCTCTCCTGTTCTATTTTTTTGTTTTATTTCCTTAATCAACGAAAAATACTTCTTTAAATGCAGTGATACTTTCTGCTTTGGATAAGCGATTGATTTTATCTTCATCGTTAATCAGGTCAATCAGGTTCTTCATAATATTCAAATGAGAATATGAATCCACCGCTGAGAGACAAAAAATAAGTGTGACTGGATCATTCTCTTCATGTCCGAAATAAATCGGTTTTTTCATAACTGCTACGCTTAAGCCCAGCTTCTCTGCTCCGTCTTCTGGTCTTGCATGGGCCAAAGCCAGGTGGCGGCCAATGACGATATAAGGTCCAAACTTTTTAACAGCTTCAATCATTGCTTCTATATATTGCTGGTTGATTATTTTCTCTTTCAACAGAGGCTGAGAAACTAAACGGATGGCTTCCTGCCAATTTTCTGCTTCAACATCGACCAGTATATTTTCATCCTTTAGAACGTCTTTAATCATAGGTTGTATCTCCTTTGCATCGATTGATAAATGATTTTCCAGAAAAATATTTTCCAGTTCTTGATAGTCTTCTCCAGTTATTTTTCCATTTTTTCTTTCAATCAGGTGGAGTAAAGAATGAAACATATGGGTGGCATCCTCCTGACGTCTAGCCAGCCTTTGACAATTCTTATGCTGCATAAGAAATGCGGTAATTGCTTCTTTATTTTCTTTTTTGATGATTGGATCAATAATCAAGGTAGGCTTTGTCTGTATTGGAACGGATAATGTCGCAAAAACTAAATCGATATCCAACTTACTGATTAAATCAGTTTCACGTGAGCTAAGCACCGCTAAGACTTCAATATTGAACAGCTCTTTAAGATTTTCTGCCAGCAGTTTTCCTGTAGCTACACCATGATTGCAGATAACCACTGCTCTGTAATAATAGCTTTCCTCCTGATTAAGCTCGCTAGCTGATGTTGAAAAATGAATAGCAAGAAAGGCCAATTCATCCTCTGTTATTTTTTTCCCGGCTGCATTATTTATTTCAGGCGCAAAATCAGCGACTGCCCCATAAATGCCCTGATAGCTGGCCTTTATATTTTCTTTTAAAGGATTAGCGAACTGAATATCATAGCGGATTCTATTTAGTAATCCCGCAATATGCTTGTACAATCCCTCCTGCAAAGCTTCTTCTCTTCTTGAAAACGGAATTTTTGTGATCTTTTCAACGTGTTGGATAAGCTGGATTGATAAAATCTGCGCCTGCATCCATTCAATCGAGTTATTCATATTTTTTTGATTAAAGGTATTTAGCATAAAAATCAGATAGTTCAGTTCATTCCCTTCCGGCTGTATCTTAAAGTCTTTGCAGATGGTATGAACAAACTGTTGAATTTCACTCGGCAAATCAGCCGAGCTACCTTTCCAATGAGTATTTTTTATCAGATTTTCCTGCTGATAACGAATAAGCCAGATACCAGTAAACAAAATAAAGTTTTTTCGGTAAAAATTCTCTTCTTTACTAGAGATTACCTGATCATATATGCTATCTATTTTCTTGAATAATGCCATTGGAAGATACTTAAAGATTATCTGTTCTTTTATCGGGCGGCTTTCCACCCGTTCAGCCAACGAAAGACTCTTGACTGCTTTATTGACGACTGAGTACAGCATTGTTCGGATAATCCGTTCCTTGCCCTCCAATACCAACCCTTGTTTTGGCATACTGATTACTTCTAGCCCATATTCCCTCAGGAACACTCTGACACGCCGCATATCTTCATCCATAGTGCTTTTAGAAATCTGATATTCTTGTTCCTTCTGGTAGAGAAAAACTTTCTGATTTTCTAATGAAATGGATAAAATCAAATCCAGAATCCTCAGCTCTCGAGACAGAAAATCTTTTTCTCTTTGCTCTTCCATCAATCGAATCGCTGCTTTTTTCTGATCTTCGTTCAGCTTTAGGTACATCCCCTTCCCTCTAATACTCTGAATGACAGGAAACTCGTTTTTTGCTAATTGCTCATTCATCTCACTGAGCTCATTTCGAATCGTCCGCTGACTAAGTGAAAGCTCCTGACTCAAAGACTGGATACTAACCGGAACAGCTGCTGCAATAAAACGTTTCAGCAATTTTAATTTTCGATCTCTCATCTTTTTATCTCCTTTGTCTGTTTAAAGTATAAAGCCCTTACATTAGATTTGTTAGTAGATATTTCTGCCAGTAAAGTGTGCAGAAATATGGGGACGAACTATTGAAAGCAATCCAGCTTTATTCGTTTGTTTTTCAAAACATAAAGACAAATAAAATACTGAACCTGCTAAAGAAAATCTTTTCAGGTTCAGTATTCGTTTTTTATTCACTTTCTTTCGTTCTTTATAAAATCAAATAATGACTGGAACGATACAGTTACCCAGGCAGGGATAACCCTTCACTCGTAACCTTATGGTGTACTTCAGCAATAAGAAAAATTTTCTTTGAAATCGCTCGATTTTGAAGAAAGCTCGACTTAGTATCGTAGCGAGCTAGTTTGTGATGCTAACCATTAGCTGAATGGTTTTGCTTTTTCATGCTACATTTTTTCAGTATTAAATCTACTATTCTGCTAATTTTTACGCTGATAAACGAGTGAATGGATATGGATTGTCAAAAAGAGAATTTCTGTTTCTGTCAGCTCAAACTGATATTTTTTCTTTAAAAATTCAGCAATATCGACTGAGCATTGATAAGCTAGCCTGAATTTTTCTTTTGCATGCGGGGACCATTCATCAATGGTATCAACATCTTTTTGATTTGTGATTATTCGAACGGAGAGGTGCTTAAGATGCTCAATGAAACTGTGCCCCGCGGGAGAATTATAGTCCAAATGGAACATGAAGCGGTATTTAACTAGTTTAATCATCTCATTCATTTGAGTAATAATCGTGTCTATCTGGTCCGTACTGATTCGAAACTCAGCCGCTGCCGCCAGCACAGTAATTTCTGCTGCATGAAACTCATTTAACACCAAACCAAAAGAGCTGTTCATATCTGCTACAATCTTTTGAGCCAGTTCAAATTCCTGATTGAAAAATAAAGCTGTATTATGAATTTTTGGCTGATTCCTTTCAATAATGGTTCTATGAGTCAGACACTGCAGCAAATAATTATACAACGTGATATAGATAGATGAATCAAGGGTATTTGCTATGCCGCTTTTCAAAATGATTACGTATTTCTTAGTATACTCAGCATATATCGGTTTGTAGTGAAAATTACTTGTGTCAAAGATTCTGTCTTCCATATTCAACACATCCTTTACTTAAATTATTAGCTATATAAAACTCATGGGCGGAGTAGCCAGCTCCATTTGAAACAGCCCCCCTAATGGTACGCCACACAAAACAAAAGAGTAGCTGTATCGATGAACACTCAATGTCTAATTCCAAGCTTGCTTGTATAAAAACCTCCAACTTAGACTGCATACCTGCGAGAATTACAAAAACTTTTCTACTTAGGGGTTGGCTGATTAGGGCACTACTTTTATGCATAGTATAGGTAAGGGGAGCAAAACCACCCCATCGCTCAAAGCTTTATCTATTTAAAGTGTAAACTGTCCAGCCTCTTGACAGTCAAGTGATACCTAAATAAAATGAAGAAGAGGTGTTTATTATTATGAAGGAATTAGATAAAAGCATGTATTTATCCACCGGTGAATTTGCAAAAGCTGCAGGAATTCAGCGCAAACACTTGATTTACTACGATCAAATTGGGCTGTTTTCACCAGAATTGATTTTGGATAACGGGTATCGTTATTATTTTTACCGGCAGCTCTATACGCTAAACTTGATATTGACTCTTAAAGAAATTGGCATGTCCTTAAGTGACATCGGTAATTTCATTAAAGAGCGAAATCCCGAAAAAATGATTGCCTTATTTGAACAGCAGCAGCTGGTTATTCAAGAAGAAATCGACAAGCTTCTTCAAATTAAGAATATGATGACCATGCAGATTAACTCAACAAAACTGGCCCAGTCTGTATCTGTGGGAACGATTCAAATCATTGAGTGCGATGAGGAACCTATTTTTCTAGGTGATATTCCTTTATTCGTTGAGGGGGAACAGCCGCTGCTCTCTAAAATGATTTCGCGCTTTTACCAATACGCTTCTTCTCAAGGCTATGAATGTACTTTTCCCTGGGGAATGAGAATTCAGCTCAACAGGCAGCAAAATATACCTGTAGAAAAATCGGCTCAATTTTACTATCGAGTACCTGAATCAACAACCTATAAACCAGCCGGTCGCTATATTGTCCTTTACAGTTACGGCATCCACGGAGACCGAGAGGAGACTTACAAAAAAATCACCGATTATGCTAAAAAATATCACTATCAGCTAACAGATTTTGTTTATGAAGACAGCCTGCTAAACGAAATTTCTACCTGCTTTCCAGAAAATTACATTTTACAGATTTCTGTAAAAATTGATGAATAAAACAGAAGTATTTCGGATTGTTTTTATCTCCGGAATACTTCTGTTTTGTAAGCTACGGTATTTTAGTTGGATTAGGCTTTTCCAAAACAAGCTCAGCAAACTGACCATACTGATGAACTTCTTTCAGCGTATATCGTTTTATTCCTTCCTGCTGAGTAAAAAGCGGAATCCCGTCACCCAATAGCACTGGTGCAAACTGAACAATTAGTGTATCTATCAGATTTTCATCAAGTAATGAGGCTATCAACTGATTGCCTCCGATAATCCAGATATTTTTTTCTTTTGGAAACTGTTTAACAAATGCAGTGACATCTCCCGAAATGGGTGTGAAAGTCTCTGAATCAAGCCCTTCTCGATGAGTAAAAACATAATTTTCAGTTGCTTCATAATAAGAATCGAAGTCAGACATACTGCTGGTTTCATCATAGGTTTTACGCCCCATAATCGTGATGTCCATCTTGTCATAGAATTCCTGATAGCTGGTTTCCTCTGGTGTACCCGTTTCATGAAGCCAGTCGATTCGATGATGGCTATCTGCCAGGTAACCATCTAAACTAACACAGCCATAAAAATAAATACTCATTTAATTATCTCCCCTACTTATTTTTTAGCGTAATAATAGATTACATCTAAAGAGATTTTATCTTACTCTGTAATAATTTAGCAGAAATAATCAAACTACACCAGAAAATAAGAACTAGCTTGCAGCCTTTGTGTAAAGTACAAAGTTTTAACCTTATCAAGCTATTAAACCGCTAAATAATGCCAATTATTAGCTGTCCTGTTTTTTCGTCATCTATAAATATTAAATATTTTTTAACTGCTAACTCTATTAATTACCAAGGCTGTGTAGTCGGTCCAATCGTGAACTCATTAATAGTTGTGTCTTCCGGCTGGTCAATCGCAAATTCTACCACCCCAGCTACCCGCTCAGGCGTGATGCCATGCTGGGCATATAGGGCACTCATCCCTGCCATCGTTGAATCATCGGTAATCGTCTCCAGCAGCTCCGTATTAATTGCAGCTGGGTAAATAGTCGCTGTACGGATGTTGGTTCCTTCTTGAGCAGATTCCATACGTAAAACCTCCATCAAATCACGAACCGCCCATTTTGTCGCGCCGTATACTGCACCGCCAGGATAGGCTTTCAAACCTGCTACCGATGAGGTCGTAATAACATGACCGGATTTTTGTTCAATAAAGGTTGGTAAAACTGCAGCGATTCCATTCAAAACACCTTTAATATTGATATCAATCATTTGATCCCATTCATCCACCTTTAGCGCAGATAAGGGAGCACTCGGCATAATACCTGCATTCAGAAAAATGACATCTACTTTACCATAAGTAGCTAGTGCCAGTTTTACTAGCTCTGCATTATCTTGTCGCTTAACTACATCCGTTACGCGATACACTGCTTGACCATCCAACGCTTCAATCTGGCTCACTAAGTCCTTCAGCCGATCCTCCCGTCTTGCTCCAAGAACTACTTTTGCGCCTTTTAGTGCAAGGCGTTTAGCTGTAGCCTCCCCAATTCCAGAAGATGCACCGGTAATAATTACTACTTTGTCTTTAACTGTCATGATAATCCTCCACCTTGCTGTATTTTTTTATTACATTTGAACTATAGCACTTAAAGTCGGGTTTAAGTCAAGCGTTTTTATAAAATCAACTATTCAAAACAGTTAAAACGATTCAGAAAAATAACAGCCAATAAAATACTTTCTCTAAATCAATAGTAAAAAAGGAAGCTTTTGAACCCTCTTTTTATTTGGTTTTTAGACGTAGAAAGCAATGCTGATTTATTAATGACTACTCACACTATTTAAGTTCCTCCTACATAAAAAAGAACCAGCGGACTTCCCTTTTTCAAGGTAAGCCTACTGGCACATTTTTCTTCTGTACTATATTAAATTTTTTAGAATACACCCTTATTAATAATACAGCTGTTCAGATGGATAAGCCGGTGTACAGGTAATGTCAATCCCCAGCTTTTTCAGATTTTGTTCATTATTCTTATTAATTAAAACAGTGGAATGCGCTTGAGCCCCTTCCAGTTCAACCAGTTTTTCATATGCACGCTGAGCGGTTGGATTCGTCACTGCGCTGATTGCCAATGCAATCAGAACCTCATTAACGCTCAAAGAGTGGTCCTTCATATGAAGTTCATTTTTCTTTAGCTTTTGAATTGTTTCAAGAGTGATTGGCGACAGTAGGTGAATATCATCATCAATTTTAGCTAATAATTTCACAGCATTCAAAATAACCGAAGCCGCTGCCTCCATCAATGATGTTGTTCTTCCAGTGATAATCTCTTTCGAAGGAAGCTCTAACGCAATGACTCCAACCGGATCTTTTGTCAGCGATTCATACTTTTCTGCATAGTCATGAGCAGGCGCAACCACTGTTCGATCCTCTGGCTTCAGTCCCAGCTCCTCCATAATCAAGCTAATCCGATTAACTGCTTCTTCATTAACAAGCCCCTTCTTGAAGTCGCATTCTGTCTGGAAATAACGGCGAATGATTTCTTGTCTGGAAGCCTCCTTTATAATCTCATCGTTAACAAAGCCTGCTGAAATCCGATTGACTCCCATATCCGTTGGAGACTTGTAGACAGACTCTTGATTTGTTATTTTTTCAATAATCCGTTTGATAACCGGAAAGGTCTCAATATCACGATTATAGTTCACTGCCATCTGTCCATAAGAATCTAAATGGAAAGAATCAATCATATTCACATCCCCTAAATCTGCTGTTGCGGCTTCATAAGCCACATTCAACGGATGCTTCAACGGTACATTCCAAACTGGAAATGTCTCGAATTTTGAATAGCCTGCCGCATGCCCCAGCTTACTTTCATGATACAGCTGATTCAAGCAAGTCGCCAGTTTACCGCTGCCAGGTCCTGGTGCTGTCACAATAACAATCGGTTTTTCTGTTTCAATGTATTCATTTTTACCAAAACCATCTTGAGAAACGATTTTCTCCACGTTTAAAGGATAATTTTCAATAGCTTCATGCTTGTAGACTTTGATATCTCTACGTTCCAGCTTATTGATAAATACCTTGGTTGCCGGCTGATTATTATACCGTGTAATAACCACACTGTTAGTCGATAAACCATACCCTCTCAGCTCATCAATCAAACGCAGAATATCCATATCATAAGTAATTCCATAATCTCCGCGAATTTTATTACGTTCAATATCGCCTGCATAGAGACAAATCAGAATTTCTGCCTGATCCTTCAGCTTCTGCAGCAGCTTTACCTTGATGTCTTCTTCAAAGCCGGGCAGCACCCGTTTCGCATGCTTATCATCAACAAGCTTGCCGCCAAATTCCAAATATAATTTATCATATTGATTTACTCGTTCCAGAATGTACTCCGATTGCTCCGTCAAGTATTTTTCTGAATCAAATCCAATTTCTCTCACTCAAAAATTCCTCCTCGCCTGCTCCTTAACCATTCTTCCATTAATACATACATTCGTCAATATAAAACTGTTAGAAATAAAGGATTTTTTTCTTAGCTGTTTTCCACTATTTTTTTAGTAGATTGATTATTAGTTTTAAACCAAAAATGAGAAATTAAGTATCTCTAGCTGTAGTCTTTGAAAAAGGGAATTAGTCTCATTTGTGCTGCTTCCTGTATTTTAAATAGAGACTGGCGGAACAAGCTTCAGGACATTCATCTTCTAGGAAAACGCATTTGATTTTAATCAAGCATGCTGATTTTCACTCCCAAAAAAGCTGCTTTATTTCCTGCTTCGTTTAGATAAGCTTCGATGGCACATTTTCTAAAGTGATTCTCATAGTAATTCATTGAAAAACCCCTTAAGTTAGATTTTTAGTCCAACTTAAGGGGCATACCTGATGGAGCTATGTTCGTATAGTCCGGCTTATTGCTGAGAAGCGCAGGGAGCTGTGAGCTATGTTGAACACTACCTCTCTGGTCCTTAAAACAAAATACTTTTGGTCCAGCCTCTTCTCATTTTATCTGCTAAAATCCTTTTAACGACTCGCTATGTTGTTTTAAAGACTCCTGCGCTTTCTTGCCAAACTGTCCTTTTATTGAACTTCCCAAAGTTTCAGACGTGCCTCGAATGCTTTTCTTTAGCGCTTCAATCTCTTCTTCAGTATTTTTCGCAACATCACTCCGGTTTGCCGCACTTTCTTGGCAAGCAGAACCAGCAGCTGAAAAGCGAATCATTAACTTTTCACCGTTCTTACGTAATTCTTTTAATAGCTCATCTACCATTGAGAAGCTTCCTCCTCATTTTTATCGATTTGTTCAGTTAACTTCTGATAATTACGCTGATAATCTGACGCTACTTCCTCTAGCTCACTATCCAGCTTTTTTATTTCATTCTGACAGGTATCTTGAAACTCATCACCAAGTCCATTTAATGCTCGGAGACCCTCTTGTAGAGCAGACTGATCATCGGTAATTGTTTTTATATAATAGCGGCTAGCTTCAGCAAGCTCTTCTAAAATCTGTTCGCCTTTATGTTTGGCAACCCGCAAATCATCCATTTTATCTTCATATTGCTGTTTTTGCTTTAGGTAATTTTCCTCCAGCTGTTCGATTGTCTGACTCAATTCGAATTCTCCTTTATCCTTAAATCTGTCCCGCTAATAATTGATCCTTAGCAATCAGTTGAGCAATACTTGTTTTAATCTCAGAAATAAGTGATTCATACGCCTCTGCTTGGCTTTCCATTTGAGTAATTTTGTCTTTATATTCTGAGACTGGTTCATCTACGATACTTCGCTTAGAAGCGCCGCCAGATTCTAAAGCGTCCATTACTTCTGTATGATTAAGTGTTGTTCCGATATTTTTAGCCGCTTGCTCTGTTTTTTGCCATAATTGTTCCGCTTTATCAATAGCGTTCTGATATTTCTTTTTTATCGAATCGGACATCGTTTTATTCATAGCTGATGCTGCCTCAACTGCAATCAACGCCTCACTGTCATCTAAATAGATTTGTTCATTAGCAGAAAGTCCACCACCGCTAGCAGTGAATTTTTTCTTTAATTGAAATAATGCCCATTTTTGGAGTGAAGCCTGACGGGCAATCTGAGACATCTTTACGGTTGGATTCTCTGTTTTTCCAAAGACAACATTACCATCCTTATCAAACGTCCAATCCTTAATACTATGACTATCCCCATCTAACCAGAAGATAGTCCCGAAATCTGTGATTTTATCTCTTTTGTTGCCGTCCAACAAATTAACCGTTGAATCATCCAGTTTGCGGTAATTCCTAAATAACTCCGGATTTTCCAACATAAACTTCTTTTCATCTTCATTAAGAGAATCATATAAGAACCAGCCATTAAAAACAGTCGTTGGAATTTTCCATTTTGCTCCGAGCTTCAGCATATAGGCTCCTTGGCTGTAGCCACTCAACTGAGTAACGTTATAGCCTTGTTTATTAACAACGAAATCCAAAAAATCATCAGCTTGCTTCGTTTGTAAGGAGCCGCCATTTTTAGTATCTTTCGCAGTAAAAGCCGTAAAAAAATCCATCCAATCATCTGAACCTTCACCACCAACCAAAGAAGGCGGTGTTGTCCCAGCAGAAATAACCGCGACATTATTGGGATCCCCCTGAGGATAAGCATCAGTGATAGGGGCAACAGCAAATCCTTGATAGCCGTTGTTGTCAATATCTGCAGAGGCGACAACTTTGTATTTCTTTTCTATCACCTTATTGTTGTCATAACATTGGACTATGACTACATTTTTTTCTTTTCCAGTTAATTCATTATCTGGCTTAGTTACATAGGTTATACTTTCTCGATAACTAGGATCTACATTGTATACTTTTTGATTCAAATCATTTAATATCTCATCATTATACAATTATATTTCCTCCTCAGACTGATCAGAATAAATAACGTTAATCTTTTTTATGGTTTTTCCAACCTCAATTTTTATAGGACCACCATATGAACCTATACCATAATCTTCATTCTCCGGAACTGGTAAGTCAACATCAATAGTATCTATCCCATTACTAGTTATAACCTCAACGTTAACTGCAACAAAACCAGCTAAGTGATTATAGTTATACTTTTCTAAAAAGCGAATTTCTTCTATATTTGCAAATTTATTCTTTAGACGTTGAGCCGCCACTTTTTCCCATTCTACAACTTGTACCTGTTCATTCTTCTTAAACATGAGAAACCCTCCTCCAATACTTAGTATTAGTACTAACACAGCAACTACGCTTAAAATAATTTTTTTATTCATTTTTTCGTCCTTAATGTTAATTTTTAATTACTAAATTTATTATACTTGTAAGTAAAGATGAAGTCTATGTATTAAAAAAATATTATAATTAAAGTTGTCGATATCTGTCGAAGCAACTATCTATACTCACTTCTTTCAACAGTAGCATGTTTATTTGATTATTTTCCAGTTCAGAATCTATTTTAGCAACTTAAGTTTCTGAATGTTTGTTATATCCTGGATTAATATGAGATACTTTTTTGTTCAATTTATTAAATCCTTTTCAATATACAATCAAATATCCTCTTCCTTACTATCTGTATAGATTACTTTAACTGCTGAATCAGTCTTTCCCTCAATTATTTTTCCGTCTCTTAAATTAGTCTCTGCCTCAATAGTAAGAGTATTCTTCAAATCTTCCTTATCGTTAATCGGGATATTAAGAATAAGTTTTGTGCTTTCACTATTCGCTGTTTCGATATAGCAACTAACCCCAATAAAGCCAGCCGGCCAATAATTATCTGCATAATCCTTTGAAAATTTTATCTCTTTTACATCTGTAAAAGTATTTTTAATTTGTTTCGCAACAGTTCTTTCCCATTCAACAATCTGAGCTTCTTTTTCTTTCTGTTTAAACACATAAAATCCCCTACCAATACTAATTATTAGCACTAACACAGCAACTACGCTTACGACTATTTTTTTCTTCATTTTTTTATCCTTACTGTTATTTTTTATCTTTAATTATTGATTTTATTATATTTTTAATTAGCAGTAACTATTTGTGATTGAAGCGACGTAAAGTCTGAGTAATCATTGTTACTTATGTCCACAAAAGTGATTACTTATTGAAAATATTCAATTTTTACCAGTATAGCTAGACAATCAAATGTCCTCCTCACTTAAATCACTATAAATAACTTTGACTTTAGCTTCCGTTTTGCCGTCTTTCAATCTTGTTGCTCCTCCATACCCGTATGCCCCAGCTTCTTCTATAGGTAAACTAAGTTCAATAACATCTTGAGTATTTTCAGTTATAATATCTGCTCCAATCGAAACAAAACCAGCTAAGTGATTATAGTTATATTTATCAGAAAAATGTATTTCTTTAATATCTACAAATTGCTTTTTTAGACGTCGAGCAGCTACTTTTTCCCATTCAACGACCTGTGATTGTTCATTTTTCTTCAGCACATAAAATCCTCCGCTAATACTTGAGATCAACACTAACACAGCAATTATACTTACAATAATTTTTTTATTCATTTTTTCATCCTTAATTTTTAATTGCTAATTTTTTTTACTTATAATTAAAAGACAGTTAACTGTCAATGGAGATATTCAGTTTCTCATCTGTATACTCTCAGATTTCTTCCTCACTTAAGTCACTATAAACCACTTTCACTTTGTCTTTAGTCTCACCTAGTTTAAGTTTTATAGGTTTACCGTATGCACCAATACCTTCGTCTTTATTTTCTGGAACAGGCAAGCTGATTACAACAATATCTTTTACATCATTCGTTGTAATCTCAGCGCTAACCGAAACAAAGCCAGCCAAATGATTGTAGTTATATTTTTCTAAGAAATATATTTCTTTAATATTTACAAATTGCTTTTTTAGACGTCGAGCAGCCACTTTTTCCCATTCAACGACCTGTGATTGTTCATTTTTCTTCAACACATAAAATCCTCCGCTAATACTTGAGATCAACACTAACACAGCAACTATGCCTACAATAATTTTTTTATTCATTTTTTCGTCCTTAATGTTATTTTATCTTTTTCAGTTTATTGTCCAATTTTGCATTACAAGTGAATTCATCATCATATTGAAAGGAAACGAGCCATACAATCAAATTTCCTCCTCGTTGCCATCTGTGTAAATCACCTTTATTCTATTTTCTGTAACACCTTTTTGAGGAGCTATGCCGACATAAGACCGCAAAGTAGAATTTTCTATGTCAGGCGGTAACGTTACGCTCAGTTCCATACTGTCTTTATCAGTAACAATATTTACACTTACACCAGTCATGCCTGATATACTATTTTCACTTGTCATTTCAGAAAAATGAACTTCTTTTACATCTGCAAAAGTATTTTTAATTTGTTTAGCTACAACTTTTTCCCACTCAACAATCTGTGCTTCTTTTTCCTTTTGTTTAACCACATAAAATCCCCCGCCGATACTTAGTATCAGCACTAACACAACAATTATACTTACAATAATTTTCTTATTCATTTTTTCGTCCTTAATGTTAATTTTTAGTCACTTATTTCATTATACTTGTATTTAAAGATAATATCTATCTATTCAAAAATGATTAAGATTGGTTCGAACTAAGCAATCTTTAGATTATTAAAAAGCAAAAAAATCTTTATATATGAAGGTGTATATATTTTCAAAGGTTTTACTAATTTATGAAAAATGATATAATGCGAAGGTTAATAAAAATATCTAAGGGGTATTAACTAAAATGAAAAAAATGTTTGAAACAAGGGTTATCATTCTCTGCGCCTTAATTATTGTCGTTCTGGTTACAGATATTATTTCTATGTTCTCTTTCTTTATCAGTCTTCCCGGTGTATACAGATCAGCACTTTTCGGAGAGGTTCTAAAAAACTATGCCATCCACATTGTTATTCAAGGAGGCATTATTGGTTTGTCTCTATGGTCAATTAAAGAGGAAAAAATCCGTCCTGTACTTGCTATTGGACTGCTTTACTTTCTTTATAGTCTTGGTAGATTATTGTTTAATATCTCAGCAGACGTTCAAGGCTACCTGGGAAGCCTTGACTTGTTAAGAGGTCTTAATTTGATCATTGAACTGTTGATTATCCTTCTTTTAGCTTCCTTTTTTATAAGCAAAAAAATGCGTAATTATGTTTTCAATAAAGCTAGCCAATGATTCACTAAAGGAACTGTTTTCGCATCTATAATCTCACTTAGTTGTATTTTTGAAGCTGGGAGCATCATTGAACTACGGAATGGCTGATTTTTCAGAAATGGTACATCGTCGTCTTAAGTGATGTTCTAGTTCTTTTTTTATCCGTATAATCCCTTATCATAGAAATCAATTTCTTACTGTTTAAGTAATTTCAGATAAAAAAACACTTCTCGAAAAAATCGAAAAGTGTTTAAAGTAGTATATTCTTTATAGCGAACTAAGCTTCTACGTATTTATTCCACAACAATCTGTTTACTCTGCCCACTGCAGTTTGTAAAATCAACACTAAAGGTGTCAGTTGAGCTATCGTAAGCGATGCCTTCACTCATCGATAAAATTCCATTGTAGTCTTTGGGAATTTTGATTTTCATTCGGCTATTGGACTGCGTTGGATCTGAAAGAGTAAAGGTCTTTTTTGTTCCCTTTATTTGCCTCATGAGAGAAACTGGTTTATCAGAAGCAATTCCAGCTGCCTCTCCTCCAGCTGCCCGCCAAATATTGATACCAGTATAACCTTCAGCAGGTAGTTGGACTGCCTGTATATCCGCAGAGTTTTCAAGAATTTCTACTGGTTTTTCTCCAGCATAGACTTTTAAATCGGCTTCACTGATTCCCGGCAATATTACATAGGCATACTCTGCCCCAACCGGCTGCTTGCCATGATTAATCAAAAACTTCTGGTAACTGCCGTTGTATTTCTTATCGCTCGGAAAGGCTTCATTAATTTCAGTATAAGTCCCTGTTCTGGTTTCACTGACAACCTCTACTACTTCTTTTTGCGGAAAATAGTAACCTATGGACGCTTCGTCATGATCTGAGTCCAGCAGTAACCATTCTTTATTACTTTGTTCTGTCGGGGTACTGATAGGTCCATTATCTGACAATACCTGATAGTTAAACGCCTCGTTCAGAAGACGATTATCAACGACTGTTTCTATTGAAGCTGTGGTAGTTCCTGTAATTCCAGAACCCAACGCAACAATTTGACCATTTACTACAAACCAAGATTTTTTGCCCTTCAAATCCATCGGTAGAACCGTTCCATTATTTTTAGTTCCTTCTTTATTTAGTGCCATCCCCACTACTGCCTGATTTTCAAAAGAAACACCGCCAACCCATTTTTCTTTAGAGGTTACTGTTGTAAATGCGGAGACCTCATCCTTTAGTGCAACAGTGTCTACAGTGGTTCCCGGCAGCCGATAGGGATCAATCGTTGGCCAGTATGACTGATTAAACTGGACACCGTCATTCGTGTAAAGGTACATCATTCCATCTGCTGTATGCCAGCCACGCTTATTTTCCTTATTGCCTGCTTCAAAGGAAGAAATACGGTTGGAATACAAACTCAAGCTCATCATATATTCTGGCGTCCGCTGAACAAAGCGATCCATAGAAGCATACATCTTTGTTCCAATGAAAGGCAGCTGATCTCCTGAAATAGAAGTATCATCCAGCAATGACAGTGTCATCCTTAAATCATTGTAATCTCTAGTATTTGTCAAATAATAATCAGGATTTTCCTTCATCCAGTATTTTACAGCTTCTTTGAGTTTTTGCTGATAAGTATCGGGAGCAAATTGAGCGACAATCAGTAAATTGTACATCGTTGTCGAACCATAGCCTTGTTTTGTTAGAGCCGGCGCTCGGGAAATCGACCGTCCGTTGACCCCTGGCAGCATTTCTCCCTGGTATATCAAAGGTAAAAATGCCCGATCTACATTTTCTACAAAAGCTTGAACAACCTCAGAAGATAGTTCAAATTCAGAATCGTTAGTAATTCCAAGAATTTGCCCCACCCCCTTAATCAGTACATTACCATAAGAACCAGTATAAGGAATCGTATTGTGCTGAATAAATGAGCCATCTTGATAAAATCCATCTCCTTTATCAACCAATTCAAACACATCGACGATACTCGTTGATGCCTGTCTAATTTTATCAGCATTTTCCTGCAGTATTCCTAATCCCAGAACAGTCTGAGCTAAATCCGTCCGGTTTGCCCCAGAGGTGACAAAATTCGGAATAAATGCCAAATCAACAAAGGTTCCTTGAGGCTTTGTATATAGCTGCTTGAATGGATCAGGTACGTACCCGCTGATTGCGTCCGTATAGCGAAGAAGCTTTTCCTTTGGAACCTCATCTCCAAGAATCATCAATGTTCCAACAAATTTTTGAGGAACACCAATCTGCCAATCCCACCAATTTCCATGGTATTTTTTACCATCATAGCCTTTTTTCAACAACATGAAATCCAATCCAGCTTGAACCGTCTTACTGATTGCAGGATTTTGATAAAAGCTGGTTCCTTTTGTTCCGTATGCCAATGTGAGTTTTTGAAGCTTGGTAAACTGAGTAGTCAAATCTGCTGAAGGAGTATTTCCCGGTTCTAAAGACCACAGAAATGTTCGGTCAGGATTCTTATCCATTGTCTGATAGAGAGCTTCTGCTTCCTCTGAAAGCTTCTGAACATAATTGACTACTTCCTGAGATGAATCATCATACTGATCAGAAACCAGCTGATTCCGCCATTTTTCCTGTAGTTGGTCATACGTATCCGTTTCATTCTCCAGCGGAGCTTCTCCTTGACTAACAAGAGGAACAGTTTCCTTTGTCAGTTTGAGTTCTTCAGCCCATACTGCATTTGGCTGGTAGAGCAGCAGCCCGACCATCACTGAACAACTAATCACTAAAATAGACTTCTTACGTAATACTTTTACCATTCGTACACATCCTCTTCTATTTGATTGCAGCTCTCCCCCGATATCCTTGAATCAACTGTTCTTCTTGCATTAAAACCTATTTGAAAACCTCCATATGTCAGCTGATCCTTCTCACTCCCCTCTTAGTTACAATGACAGATACTGGAACTCATTTTTTTACCAACAATTACCGGAAATCCGTAGCTCTCTTGACTATTATTTTATTAAAGAATGCCTATTTGACATGTCTGAGCTTTTCCCAAAGATAGAAAAGCTCAAAAAAATGAAGGCATAAAAAAATATGCAGCTCCGAGAGCTTCAATTCTTAGCAACTCTGTTCATTTAGAGATTGATGAAATCGGAGTGAAGTGAGCTGCTTCTGGAATACCGTTCATTCGGGTTTTGAGCAAAGAAAAGAGTGGAAACTTATTGTCCCACTCTCCTCTTTTCAACGTTAACCTAAAATACCAAATGCGCTCAATGCAATCGAAAGAATTAAAATAATCCAGATAACACGGGTAGAATTTAGTTTTTTCTGTCCCAGCATCCAATATGTTAGGATGACTAATAAAATCGGTACTAATGAAGGTAGTATAGCATCTAATGTATCCTGAATTACCAGCTCAACACCATCCTTTTTGTAAACGAATGGTACCGTTGCTTTGACTACTGATGGAATGAGTGCACCAATCACAGTTACTCCCAATACGGTTGCCGCATTGGTAAAAGCAGCTAGCTTATCCTTTAGTGTTGTTACAAGCTTAACTCCCTGCTTATATCCTAGCGGAAGCAAAGCTGCCCGAGCAAACAGCAAGGCAATATTAGCGATTATCCAGATGACACAGCCGACGACAGACCCGCTTTGAGCCAGGGTTCCTGCAACCGAGCCGAAAATGGTTCCCCAGATAACGTGAAACAGGGAATCACCGACACCGGCTAATGAACCCATTAAAGCCGTTTTCAAAGCGACTATTGTTTCTTTCGCTTTGTAACCGTCCTGCTCTTCGATTGCCACATCAATCCCCATAATCAGATTTCCAAAAATTGCATTTGTATTAAAGAACTGATTATGTGTCCGCAGCATATCTTGAAATTGTGTCTCATCATGTCCATAGAATTTTTTCAGCACTGGTAAAATACCGTAAAGATAACCTGTACTCATCATTCGCTCATAGTTCCAGTTCAGCTGACTACCTAAAATATAGCGCCAGCTAATTGCATTCAGCTCTTGTTTTGTTAATTTTTGATTACTCATCCCCGTCATATCCTCCTTCAAAAGTATCTGTTCCCGTAACAGCTTGAGCCGTACCTTTCTCGCTGTCACGTTTGAAAACCAGCATCGCTGCCACCACTCCGATAATTGAAATACCTAACATTGGCACTTGTAGATAGGCAGCTAAAAAGAAGCCAAGCAACAAATAAGGAATATATTGTTTTGTCGGTAAATATCGTAATAAAATTGCCACACCAACTACCGGTAAGACACCACCAGCAGTTTTTAATCCGGTCATCAGCCATTCAGGTGTGTTTTCAGTAATCGTTGTTACCGCCGCATCTCCCACAAGCAGCATCAGCAAAATGGGAATTGCTCTGGATAATCCCCATAAAAATGAACCTGATAAAACAAACTTAGGAATTCGGCTAACCTGCATGTTATCAATCGCTTTGTCCACACGATGCAGTAAATAGACATTACAGAAGCGGGCAACAACATCTAGTTGAAGCATCAACAGGGAAACAGGAACAGCTAGTCCGATGCCGTATTCTGCTCCTTTACCAGATAGCACAGCAAATGCTGTTCCCAGCACCGCACCTGTAAAGTAATCCGGTACAGAGGCTCCGCCAAATGCAGCAATCCCCAGACGCATCAGCTGTAATGTTCCTCCAACCATTAATCCAGTGGTTAAGTCTCCCATGATTAGCCCTGAAATCATTCCGGCGATAGCCGGTTGAGTCAGCGTATTTGAAATAAGTGAATCATTAATCGCAATAAATGCATAAATAGTAATAAGAATAATTTGGTATGCTTCTAAGTGCATGGTTCTTTCCTCCTGAATTTAGTTTCGTAGTTTTTCCATAAAATCGATAGATGGATCATTAGGTACCAGCTGAGCGGTAATTTTTACTCCCTTTTCTGCAATTCCTTCAAACACAAGCTCTTCATCCTTCATAACTTTAATGCTCTTGGTTATCTCTCTGGCGCCTTCTTTATAGCTCATGTTGCCGACATTCACAGCCGTAAGCTGACCGCCTGCTTCAAGATATCTCAGAACATCTGTCGGATTCTTGAATAAAAGAAAAAGTCTCTGTTTTCCATATTTTCCTTTTTGGATATTTTCTGCTGCAGCCTCTATAGTCAAAACTGATAAACGCATCGTTGTCGGTGCAGCCATCCGCAATGAAGATTTTTGCAGCGGATCTGCTGCAGCTTCATCGTTGATGACAATAATTCGCTGTGTATTCAAACTCGTCGACCAAATCCCAGCAACCTGTCCATGAATAAGGCGCTCATCGATTCGTACATTGACGATGACGGCTTTTCCTTCAAACTCTTTGTATTTATCCAAGTCTGCGTTTGCTTCAGAAGTTTCTTCACCTTTTTCCGAGCGTTTAATCTCAGCTTTGACATCCACCATACTGCCTTTTGAAAGATTAAGCAGTTCCTTTACAGTGATTTGCTGATTGACTGCCGCTTCAATGACCATTGGAAGCGACATTCCCGCTAATATATCTACCTCTTCTTCTTCCATATAATGCTTAGCTGCCACATTACATGGCGTTCCTCCACCTAAGTCTGCTAAAATAAGTACTGGCTTGTTAAGGGCTTTCATTTTCAAAAGCAATTCGTTTTCGAACTGGATATTATCGCCGTCAGGCCGCAAAGAAACCGTATGTACTTGTTCCTGCTGCCCAACAATCATTTCCAAACTGCTTTTTATCCCTTCTGCCATCTCACCATGACTTATCAATACAATATTTTTCACTTAATCCCCTCCTATTGGTTTAAAATGTTCTCACTTAACATGTTATGTCTTGCGTAAACCTACTATATCACATATCAACTCATTCGTAAACCTAATATCTTAATATATTGAATTTTATTTTAAAATTTTGACCATGGTTATTTTACTCCATATGTTATAAAAGATAAAGCGATTGCTAATCTCAAGTTGACATGTTATCCTTAAATAGATAGATTTCTTCAAGAACGCAAGTACTGGTACGCTTTTTTAAGCACACTCTCTGCAAAATAAATTTTTTAAGTAACACGATAGCTATCTCAAAGAATTGGACTGAATAATCTTGTTTACTTCACTGATTCTTTCATCTTCTCGCTTTCTATACAGGTAGAGACTGCTTGATTTTTCCTGTATAAGCGATGAATAATCTATAATAACTATGTCATAAAAAGGAGGTTGCTATGATTCCTAAATACGAACAAATCAAACAGGAGCTCATGAGCGAAATAAAAAATCACAAATTTATTCCTGGAGATAAATTCTATTCCGAAGCTGATATCAAACGAAACTATTCTGTCAGCTCCATTACAGCGGTGAAGGCTTTAAACGAACTGACCAGCGCAGGCTACCTATACCGGATTCAGGGGAAAGGCACCTTCGTGTCAAAATCAAAGGTCTCACAAAGTGTAAAGTTTTCAGATATTGAGCTGCATTCGTTGGATACCGAAAAAATTAAGGTCCTCTCTATCGAAGAGGAACAGAACCCGGAGATACTAAAAGAATTAGGTTTGCCAGCTCACAGCTCTTACTATAAAATCAAACGTGTCCGTTCTTTTGGAGATATTCCCTTTCTGGTTCATATCACTCATTTACCTAAGAAGCTAGTCAAAGAACCTATCAATACTGATTTATCTGCCTACGCAAGCGTCTACGAGCGGGTACGTAAAGACTTTAATCTCGATCTCTTTTCATTAGCCTCTATAGAAACGAATGAGATTGTTTTCCCGGATGATGCTGAGCTGCTGAATCTTTTACGGTTAAGCTTTAGAGAACCTGCAGTCAAGCAGGTCAAACACTCCTATTTACCAGATCGTAGTGTTGCAGAGTATATCGTCAGTTATAAGCACTGGAAATATTTCAAAACAAAAATAGAAGTGGAAGCTGAGTAGCTTCCACTTCTATTTTTGTTAGCATTTCATTTTTTCACAATTGGTGCTGCCGAGAAGGATAATTCCGTAATCTCAACACCTTCTGTTTCAAAAATAACGACTTCGTTTGCTCCCTTTTGTAAAAATTCTTTTGGACAGTATAGCGTATGAATTGGACCGTTCTGCCAATAGCGCCCAAGGTTTGTTCCATTTACAAAAACAACCCCTTTACCATATGTTGAACAATCAATAAATGTATCACTCAGCTCCTCTAAATTGAACATTACTTTATAAAATGACGGCTGTTCAGAATTTTCTCCTGCTTCGTAATCAATCTTTTCCAGCTGCTCTGCAGTTAGCTCCAAAGGATAATGTGTATACCCTTGATGGAAGTGAATATCCTGCATAATTCCTCCTCGGATGCCCTTTGATTGCGTCGGACTGTTCAGCTTATAGCCATAATTGACTCTACCCAAATTTTCAATCAGCACATCCAATGCGATGGTGTCTTGGCCTGCTTGTCCCTCAATCGAAAACTCTTCTCCTACAGTTTCCTGATACTGGGTGATTTTATGTGTTCCATTTACATAAGCTTGGATGCGGTCTCCCGCTTCTACAAATTTTAGCTTGTTTTCATGAGAATAATTTTTAAGCGTTAGCGAGTACAGCATGTAGCCATATCCGGAGCCAGCTTGCTCCATCGTCAAAGGATAAGAGGATTCAATCGGCTGGGTGATCGCTTCTTTCGTTTGAAATAGGGAAACACTGGCGGTTACAGGGAATGCCCCCAAGCTGGCCAGCTGTTTTTTGCGAGGTTCAGCCTGCCAGACCTCTGGACAAACTTCTCGAATTGCCTGCTGTACTAAATAATATTTTTCTGTCGGTTCACCTGCTTCTGTCAGCAAAGCGTCATAATCATAGCTTGTAACTTGAGGTAAATCCGTCGTTCCTCTTGCTGAACACCCATTGTAAAAACCAAAATTTGTGCCGCCGTGAAACATGTACAAGTTCAATGAACCAATTTCCAGCATCTCCTTTACTTCCTTAGCTAAGTCTTTGCCGTCTCGTTTGATAACAGGCTCTCCCCAGCGATTAAACCAGCCATCCCAGTATTCCATACACATAATCGGCCATTTCTTTCCATGCCTCGACATGAACGCCTGAAGCACTGCGGCATTTTCTTTTGAATGACTGCCAAAATTCCCAGTGACAAACACATCATCTTCAATTAGCGTTCCCGCATCCAGCACTTCATCCCAGGAGCCGTCAGAAGTAAACAGCGGCACTTCAACACCGCAGTCTTCCATCAGCTTTTTCGTTTGACGCAGATACTCCTTATCCATACCATAAGAGCCAAACTCATTCTCAATCTGCATCATAATGACGGGACCGCCCTGAGTCACCTGTAGAGGCAGCAGCTTGGGCAATAGAACATTGAAGTACCTGCGCACCTTTTCCATAAACTTCGGATCTGTTGACCGCAGCCGCAGCCCATTTTCCTTCAACAGCCATGCCGGTAGTCCGCCAAACTCCCATTCAGCGCAAATATAAACAGACGGACGTAAAATAACCATTAAGCCTAACTCTTGTGCCAGTCCTACAAAAGCTTCAATGTCTTTTAGCCCGGAAAAATCAAATTGTCCTTCAACCGGTTCATGAATATTCCAGGGAATATATGTCTCAACTGTATTTGCTCCGAGTGCTTTCAGATTATATAGGCTATCCTCCCATTGTTCAGGCGTTAAACGAAAGTAATGAATTGCTCCGCTAATGAGTTTTACTGGCTGACCATCCAGTAGAAACTCTTCTTTTATCTCAAATGTTTCCATCTTCTCTCTCCTCACCAATATCTTTGCCAATCTGGTTTTGCTAACCGCATTAAAGCTTCAAAATAAAAATAGTCGCCCCATAAATTCGGTTCGTCAATCCCCTTTCCTTCAGCATGGGCATATACGCCATGCAAAAGCAGCCCTTCATTATCAGGAGCTGTCTGAGCTGTGTAATGTTCCCCCAGCTGATAAACCATCCCTCTTGCAATAGCTTCTGCATCTGAGTAAGCAGTCAGCTTTTCAGCCTCCAACAGTCCGCAGGCAGCCACTGCCAACGATGAGCTGTCTTTGTCTGAAGGATTCTCATCATTGAAATCAAAATCCCAATAAGGCACTAAGTCTGCTGGAAGCTGTTCCAGAAAAACATCAACAATCCGGCTATAAACAGCTGGAACAGAAGGCTGATTCCGTCCGCTTTCATCTAAAGGAATTCCTAATATTGCCCAGCTTTGTCCTCTAGCCCAAATAGAAGCATCACTGTTTCCCTGATGGGTTGCGCCATGGCTGGGTGCCCCCGTTTCAGTATCAAAATAGAAGGTGTGAAAAGTTGAAGCATTCGCTCTGATAACTGTTTTTAAAACAGTTTGGTAATGTTTTTCTCCAATCTCTGCATAGCGAGGCAGACCAGACACCCGTGTCGCTTCAAACAGCAACGGGACATTGATTAGAGAATCTATAATTAAACGGTATTCTTTCGGATCACCTAGTCTTCCCCAAGCCTGTATAAAATTCCCCTTCGGCTGAAAGCGGGCACTTAAAACATCTGCCGCTTGTAAAAGTGTTTTTTTGCACTGCTGATCGCCAGTAATTCGATAGCCGGCACCTGCCGATAAGCTATAAAGAAAGCCAATATCATGGTGATCCAGCACAAAGTGATCATCCAAACGCTGCTGAAAGCTGTCAATATTCTTCAACGCTTGCTGCTTGAACTTTTCTTTTCCAGTCCATTCATAAGCAAGCCACAACATCCCTGTCCAAAAGCCGTTTGTCCAATCATCATTGGCCTTGATTCGGTATTGCCCATTAACCGCTGAAGCGGACGGAAACTGATTGCCGAAGCGCAGCATATTCTTTTCAAGCTGCTGAATACAAAAATCAATCTGATTATTTAGCCATTCTTCTGTCAGCTGCTGGCCTAAATTAATCAGGCATTGTTTATTTTCATGAAGAGTCACTTTGTCCATCTCCTTAACTTGTTAACATGTTAACTTATCTCATTATAGCTTACTTCTGAAAAAAAAGCGACCTTTCTAATGGGTTAATTTATTTTCCTATTGAAAAAAATAGAAACAGAGCTGGAATAGTTATCTCCTTGCTCTCCAGATTAGTCCCAACATTCTTTTCTATCAGCAAAAAAGCTTGGAACAAAATCAGCTGCTTTCTGATTTTGATTCCAAGCTTTATCATTTTACTCTGACAACAAAAATTACTGCTTTTTCATCTCAAAAAACTCAGCTGTTCCGCCCAAACACTTCAATTTGAGTTAAGGCCGGAAATGGTGATTCGTCAGCTGCCTTCTTCATATTTTTTAAAGTAACTGTAGTTGTTTCCTTTTCTGGAAAATGGACATCCTGAAAGTTTAATGAATTATCCGTTAAGACAGTCAGCAGCTCTCCATCAGAAAACTCCAATGTCACCTCTGTCCAATAGCTGTCATGAGGATAATCTCCTCTAAGCAGCAGACGAATCCAGTCAATACGTACCTTTCGGCCAAAATCAATCGTCAATGCTGCATCTTTTTGCTGATTGATTCCCCATGAAGCAAAGGGGTACTTGCCATGAGAAAGATTGCCATATTTTCCGTCAATCGCATTTTTAGCGAAAAATACAGCTTCTCCCCTTGTTTCTACATTTGCTTCTGCGTGAGGATAGGCTCCTGACGCTTCCTTTTGATCGTGACTGTTCTGAGAAAGATTCTGATAACTGTTAACTTCAAAATCATACGCTTTTCGAACCATCAAATGGTGCCGCTTAGAACGAAAACCTGTTTCAACAGAAGCAGTCATTGCTTCTTCAGTTGTAGGAATATGATACTCCCACGATGTTTGAGGCAGATAAATCAGTGTTGGCGCCAATGTTTCATCTAGCTGAACAACGAAAAAGGAATCTTCTAACTCTGTTGTTACAACGATTTTATCTCCATTTTTATACACGTAATCCTTAATGGCTAAAACAGCCATTTCTTCGCCAGCTGCTTCAAATGCACCATTTTCTGTTTCATCATCCAGACGCCCTGTAATCAGAATATCCTCACTCGTCTTCAATGCTACTTTTATCATTCTTTATTCCCTCTCTTCTTTTGTATATAAGCCGCCAACCAAACTAATCAAGCGATGCCGTCCGCTTGGCAGCTGTTTCTTTAAATATGGAAAACTTGTTCTTGGAAAAAACAATGAAGTATTCGGCTCAGGCTGCACAATATATGCTTCTTCAAAGCCTTCAATATTGATAATTTTAGACGTTAGGGGTCCTTGCTGAACCGATGCCGTCTCCTTACTTCCAGTTGTCTGCGGCTTGCGCTCCTCAAATCCAACACTGAAGCCGCCTTCTCTTACCTCTAGAGGAAATGCTGTTTCAATCTCATGAAAGCGAACGTGCCACTCGCCAAAAGGATAAATTTCTGTTCGAATGTTCACTCCTTTAAATGGTGACCATTGATGAACAACTTTTTCCTCTGACAGTTGATAGCTTTCTGTTTCACGTTTTACTCGAAAACAGTTGCCGTCTACAGAAATCGCTAACGTATTGTCAAAGGCTCCTTCTTCATAGCGAATCCCTGCTTTAGGCACGCTAAAGCCAAATTTTGTAGAATAAACAAACTTGCTGTATTTCGCTTCTCCATGAGCCTGTCCTTCTACAAGCATTCCTGCTGGAAAGCCCAGCACATGCGCGCCATTGCTTTCATGAAGTAATAATAGCCGACCTTCTTTTACAAGCCGTTTCTCATTCCTTTTTAAATAGATTGGCTGAGCCTGCCAAAAAGGATGCGTCTCCTCAACAGCTAAAAGTAAAAATGTTTTGAAAGCCCAATATGGAGAACCTGGTGCATTGTAGCCCTCTGCCATTACCAGATTTTCATAGTGATAGCCAATGGACAGCCGTCCATCAAACGTGAAGATATCATGATCCATCCATTTTTTCATATGCTTGGACATGATTCCTTTCATCACTCCCCAAGGCACGGCTTCAACATCAGCAAAAACTAAAGCTGAAAAAAAGGCCGCCTGAGCAAAACGATAAGTTAAGCTTCGTCCATAAGGCAAGGCTTCTCCGTCAGCATCAAAATAATGCAAGAAATCCTGAGCGAAGCGGGTCGCCCGTTCAATAAATATCTGAGACCGCTCTGGATCTTCTGCCCCCATAAACTTGACATAAATTAACCCATAGTAGTGAAAAGCAAAAGGAATATAGTAATCCCTTTGTGTCTCTTTCCCATCAACATACCAGCCTTCACCAACATACATCCCATCGATGAGCAGCAGCTCTTTTTCTAACGCTTCGTGATTCAATACTTCTCCACATTGATACAATGCAATTCGAATCAGAACTTTAAAAAACATCCAGTTATTCTTAGGAATCTGCCGGTCAAGCGCCTGAGCCATCCACTGAATAAGAGTTTGCTGCTGTTTTAATGGCAGCTGTTCCCAAAAATATTCCCTGTGCAGCAATAGTGTGAGTGATAACGCCGCCATTTCCACAATATACTGGTCGTAATTCTCAACATCTCCCCAATATGCCGCATTCGCAGAATCGGTACCGGCAGCCAGCTTGTTTAAATAAGCGTCACGCAGCTGATCATCCTTTTTCAGCGTCCAATAAGGAGCCAGTCCCCACAGCGGACGAATAAGCGCTTCCATATCCGCCCGCTGCTGATTGTAAACTGCACCACTACTGCCAAGATGCACTCCTGGAAAATCAGAATGAATAATTTCTTCTCTAATCGGCTGAATCAGTTTTTCCATTGCCTGAGCATAATCCTCTCTAGTTAAGAAATCATTGTCCCACTGTTTCATCATTGCCGTCCTCTCCTTTGTCTACTGCAAAGGATAACAAGAGGACAAAACTTTTTCAACTGCTCATTTGGGTACGCTCTCACAAAGTCTTAAGCTAATTATAGACAGGAAAATCGGCTTAATCTATTGGTTCAAAAGAAATATGTTCATTCTTCCCAAAATTTGTGCACATTGAATGAAATAAACAGAAGTACTTAACTTGAATAATCTAAAAATTAGAAAAGAGAAACAAAGAACATATGAAAATAACTCTCATAAAAAAATTATGAGAGTTAGTATTATTTTAAATAGAAATAGCTGGCACTGCGATTCTAGCACCTAGCTCAGGCTGCGCTCCATAATTAAAAACCGGACCTGACTCATAAGATAGCTTATAGCCATAATCAGCTGGGATGTATTTTTCTATTGCTTCATACACCTCATCGATAATCTCGCTAAAAGACTCCTCATTTTCATAAGGAGCACTTTGGAAAGACAACATGATGCTTTCCGGTAGCTCTACAACCTCATAGCCTTGTGGAAGTATTTTATCATAATCAAACGGAACCTCAATTCCCGAAGCCGTTTTTGCAAAGCCCTCACTCAAAAATTCCGGCAGAGTCAATAGAGCAGCTGGCTCAAATTTTTCCTGAATGCTATTTTGCAGACCTTCCCAGTCACAGCCCATCTCTTCACAATAGGAGAGATAATCATCTGCATGGTGCGCAGGAAGAAAGAGCAGTTTGCGTCTTGGTTTGTGTTGAACGGTAATTGTGCACCTGCTGTGCCGATTATGGATTCTGGATGCTTCCTTATGTTCTAGAATAGCATAATAATGACTTAAGGGATGCATAGTGAATAAAGGCAGGGGTATTCTCTGATCACGATATTCTGACGGAGTCAGTCCGAATCTCTTTTTAAAGGAGCGAGTAAAGCCCTCGTGGGACTGATAGTGATTTGTTAGAGCAATTTCCAAAATACTTGTTTCCGTTTTTAACAGTTCATTGCTGCTTTGAGTCAGTCGAACTGCAGCGATATACTCCTGTAAAGTTACTCCTAGTTCGGTTTTAAACATTCTATCAATCTGTCTTCGCGAGTAGTTGACCCGCTCACATATCTTTTTAACGGAAAAATCTTCTTCCTGAAAATGAGCAGCAATATATTTTTGTATTTCTACAATTACTACCACCTTATCCATATGGTTTCACCCTCTTTTTCTCCACTATAAAGTATCAAAAAAAATTGTCTTGATTTAACTAGACAATTTTCTTATTTCTATAATAAAGCCTGCTGCTCATTATCCTCCGGACTAACTATATCGTCGAACCTAATTCAAACTATATCTTTATTCCTCAGTGGGCTAAAAAAATAATGGCCTGAAAATCGATGTATATCATCCCTATCTCAAGACTGGCTGTTTTCTTTTCAAAACTTATTCATCATAACCGTGATAAGTTTTCATTGCTTCAATCTGTTGTTGGTACGATGTTCTCCCTTCCGGTATAGCATTCGCTAGCTGCTCTAACGCTAAAATTGCCCGCTTTTTCAGCTGAAAACTGATACCGCCGGTAATTTTAATGACACCGAACCCAACAGCTACGGTAATCTGATTTGACTTAATAACCTCGCTTTGATGGTTCTCTATGAACGCTGGTTCATTTTGAATTTTTAACGAGTCCAGATAGTCGAAGCCCCATGTAGTAGAAATAAATGCCGGCAGCTCTTCGAAATCCTCTAAATCATCGTCTTCTGCTAAACGTTCTTCCAACATACGAAGCGCATCATTACCAGTATCATTGCCAAAAGGTGCATAGTCATCTGTAATATTATAATAGATTTCATCGGTAAAATGCTTCACAAAAAAAGGATGTGATGTCTCTCTGGCAACGCCTGCCTCTTCGTCATCATAATAATAATTGATTTCTGACGATACATCCTGCCAGCCTGTTTTATCCGGCAATTTTTCTGAATGATAATTCAAAAACAAGGTCAGGCATTCTTCAATTTCTCCTGTTTCCTTACGAAATTGCTGAAGCTGTCCCTCATTGTCAAATTGAATTTCAATAGTATAGAGGCCCTTTTCCCAAGCCACTTGAATAAAAGGACTGCTTTCAAATGCGGGACTGGCTTCCAGTATTAAAACATGAAACTTCCCTTGGCTCAGCTCTGCAAATGCGTTGGTAATCGTCTGAGGGGTAACTGATTCAATTACTTCATTTTCGTTAAACAATTCGAAGACTCTCTTTTTTTCCATAGCTAACACTCCTTAGCTTTCTATTTTTAAAAGTAGGGAAGACATTCATGCGCCCATGCCCTAAAACTGAATAAATGATATTCCAAAGTTTCTCTATGCTTCTAGGATTGGATAGTGAGAATAGTGTTTCTTGACAATTTCTGTATTGTCCACCTCATTGCTGAAGTACAGCGCAAGAGATGCGTGGATATTTATCATCAGTAGCTACTTGTTTTTCAAGACAGCATACTCCTTTCACATTCATCTTCAATGCCATAAGTAAATATAACATAGGCAGCTTCAAACAAACAATACCGTTTCTACCTTGTAATTAATTTGAACTACCTAAAAAAACGATTCTGTCGTATTTTTTTAGTGGAAAATTTGCCGGTACTTTTTAAGTGTTCAAATACAAAAAGGTTCAACAAACAGATAAAATGAAATCGCCTAAAATTACAGATTAAAAGTGTCACAGAAGGATTGAACAACAAGAGCAAAGTCATCAAACGTGTAGTAATGCTGTAAAATTTTATCCTCTTCATTCTCGTATTTATATTGTTCAAAGACTTATTTTTTCTCCGCATAAAAGAAAGAACTTGAAACAGCATCAGGATGTTTCTGCATTTGTTTCAAGCTCTGTGAGTTTATTCAGCTTTTGTCCTACTAACACAATTCAACCAAGAACCAAAAAACTCGCAGGTTCCGCCAGATGACGGTCCTCCGAGTTATTTTTTTACTATTCATTCATTTACATTTTTACGATTAATCCAGCTTTTTACCGTTGGACTCGATTACTTGCTTGTACCAGTCAAATGATTTTTTCTTATAACGGTTCATGCTGCCTGCTCCATTATCGTCTAAGTCGACATAAATAAAACCGTAACGCTTACTCATTTCTCCAGTGGAGGCACTAACTAAATCAATACAGCCCCATGGCGTGTAGCCCATCAAGTCAACTCCATCCTCAATAGCTTTTTCCATTGCTAAAATATGCTGGCGCAGATAATCAATTCGGTAATCATCCGCTACATAAAAGTTCTCATCAACCTGATCAATCGCTCCCAAGCCATTTTCGACAATGAACAACGGCTTCTGATAGCGGTCATACAACTCATCCAAGGCTATCCGCAAGCCTTCTGGATCAATTTGCCAGCCCCACTCGCTGGCTTTCAAGAACGGATTTTTTACTCCGCCAAGCAGATTGCCATTCACTTCTTCGCTTTTTTCAGTAATCGTTACAGCAGTAGACATGTAGTAGCTAAAGCCAATATAATCTACCGGGTAAGCCTTCAGCAAGTCCAAATCACCTTCAAGGATTTCCAGTTTTTCTGCGTCCACACCATATTTTTTAAAGATACGATTAGTATAAGCTGGGTATTCTCCCCGAACCTGTACATCTGTACAGAAGAAATTGAATTCCTGATTTTGTTCCAGAGTTGCCATTTGATTGACTGGATTTGCATCCAGGCTATACGTTGTCGCATAAATAATCATACAACCAATTTTGAGCTCCGGATTTAAATCATGTCCAATTTTGACGGCTTTGCTACTGGCGACAAATTGATTATGCCATGCCTGAAACAGATTTTGTTTATCTCCGGCACCCGTTTGTTTAATTAACCCTTGGCTTAAAACAGGCATGTGAAATGCTGAGTTGATTTCGTTAAATGTCATCCAGTACTTCACCTTTTCATGGAAACGGGTCAGAACTACCTGAGCATAACGCTCAAAGAAATCAATCAGCTTACGGTTCTTCCAACCGCCGTATTCAACTGCCAAATGAAGCGGCATTTCGTAATGGGAAATCGTGATAACAGGTTCAATCCCATAGGTCAGGCATTCATCAATCATTTCTTCATAAAACGCTAAACCAGCTTCATTTGGTTCAAGCTCATCTCCTTGTGGAAAAATACGTGCCCACGCAATAGAGAAGCGATAGCATTTAAAACCCATTTCAGCAAACAGCTTGATATCTTCCTTAAAACGATAGTAATGATCAATGCCCCGATGATTAGGATAGACATACTTCTCTTCATCAATCGACCAGTCAAAAGTCTCGCTGGAAAGGACCGCCAACCGTTCTTTTCCGCCTGGCATAGCATCAGCAACTGAAAGTCCTTTGCCGTCCTCACGATACCCGCCTTCCAGCTGATTAGCTGCTGTCGCTCCACCCCATAAAAATCCCTCTGGGAAGCCTGTCGTTTTTTTCATGTAATTTCTTCCTCCATTCCGTTTTTCTAAACCTGCTTTTATTTTACTACAACTAGAAAATCTTCTCCGTGCAGAACATTTTCCTGAGATAAATCAAGAACATCTAAAAAGCTGTTGCTGTTGGTAATAACTACAGGGGTTTCAATAGAATACCCTTTACTCGTAATTAATTCCGGATCAAATTGAACCAGTAGCTCTCCTTTTGAAATCTTATCACCAGCTTTAACAAATGTCTCGAATCCTTCTCCATTTAACTCAACCGTATCCATCCCTACATGAATCAATAGTTCAATTCCTTCGTTTGACGTAATACCTATTGCATGACCTGTTGGAAAAATAGTCGTTATTTCTCCATCAACAGGAGCATAGACACTACCATCCGTTGGACGTATAGCTAAGCCTTTACCCATTGCACCAGAGGCAAACACATCGTCCTTCACTTCAGATAAAGAGAAAAGATCTCCGCTGATTGGACTTGCTAAAACCAATTTTTGACCATTTTCAGAGCCTGCTTCTTTCTTACTTTCTGCCTCGATAACTTCGTTTTTTGTTTGTCCGCCTTCTTCAAAACCTAAAACAAGTGTCAGGACAAAGGCTAAGATGATAGCAATCCCTGTACCGATGGCTGCAGAAACAATTCCAGAAGTATCACTTGAATCTGGAGCAATAAAACCTGGCAAACTAAAGACGCTAACTAGACCAAAAACATAATTTTTTGCACCGCTGAAGGCTACAAAAGCGCCCCCAACTGCACCACCGATACAAGCTGCGATAAATGGTTTCTTAAGCGGCAGTGTAACTCCATAAACCGCTGGTTCAGTAATTCCGAAGATAGAAGTCAATGCGGCTGAAAGAGATAAGCCTTTCATTTTTACATCTTTACTCTTAAGGAAGACAGCCAATGCTGCACCACCCTGTGCCATTACTGCCGGCAATAGCATCGGCATCATTGTATCAATACCGCCGCCGGCTTCGGAAAGGTTCAGCATCATGATTGGCACGAAGCCCCAATGCATACCAAACATTACAAATACTTGCCATAATCCACCCATCACAGCGCCAGCCAACAACGGACTCAAGCCATAAATTGAATTATACGCACCGCCAAGCAGGTTCCCAGCAACTGTTCCAATTGGTCCAATTAAGATAAAAGTTAATGGCGTCATTACTAAAAATACAGCTAAAGGAACGCAAATGATTTGCAGCGCATTAGGAATGACCTTTTTAAAGAAACGTTCTACATACTGCATAACAAAAACGGCTAGAATAATCGGAATAACAGAGGATGTATAGCCGCTTGCCCCTAAAATTACCGGTATACCGAAGAAGCTCAATTCTGTTCCGGCTAAAGCATTAATACTCGGATGAACCAGTGCCATCGCTAAACAGACTGCTAAAAACTGATTCGTATTGAACTTTTTAGCTGCTGTGAAAGCCAGTAAAATCGGCAAGTAGGTGAACAGTCCGTCCGCAACTGCAAAGAGTACCAGATAAACACCTGAGTCAGCTGCCAACCACCCCATAGTCAAAGCTAACGTCAAGAAGCCTTTTAGTACCCCAGCTCCTGCCATCGCTCCTAAAAACGGTGTGAAAATGGAAGATATAATGTCAATCAGACGATTAAAAATATTACCGTTTCCTGAGGCAGTGTCTTCATGTCCTTCATTGCCTAAGCTGCTCTGTGCCAGTAATTCCTTGTAGACATCATTTACATGACTGCCGATTACGACCTGATACTGACCGCCGCTTTGAACAACCTGAATGACATCAGGGTCATTTTTTAAATCTTCCGTTTTCGCAACGCTTTCATCCTTCAGATTGAAACGTAGTCTTGTTGCACAATGGACGACTGTGTTTACGTTGGACTCTCCGCCAACCAGATTTAGTACCCGTTTTGCTATTTCTTGATTTTTACTCATAGATATACCTCTTTCTTTTTTTATATAAGAAAAACCCAAATTGAAAAAACAGTAGCACAAAACAAACTTGTACCTACTTGTCTTTTCAATCCGGGTTTAGCCTGCATTACCAGTAACAATCCTGCGATTGACTTTTATTTATTTTTTTCTGCATCTCCAACCAGCCGCTGAATATGGATGGTTAGATAGGTTTGTTCCGCTTGTCCAACCGGCTTATCGTACTTTTTCTGTAAATACTCATTAATCCGCTGAACCGCCTGAAAGGCTTTGGGATATTTGGACTGAATCAGTTCATAAAGGAATTCATCCTCTTCACTACTCAGTTCATCCTTTAAATAGCGTTGACTGAAAAATTGAAGATGAGTAACCATTCGCTGATAATTCAGAGAATCTTCATCAAACAATGTACCGAAATACCTGCCAATAATGGTTAAAATGCTGCCGACAATTTCCGTAGCAGTCATGGTAACTTCCATGGTGTTGTTGCCTTGTTCCCCATTGACAATATGAAAAGCGATGAAACCGGCTTCATCATCACCAAAGGCGACACCAAACTGCTCATTGATTAACTGTATCCCCTGCTTGGCAACTTCAAACTCCTTTGGGTAAAACTTACGTGTCTCATATTTTAAGGGATTAGGAAGTTCAATTCCATCTTTTGCTCGAGCTAAGGCGTAATGAATGTGGTCAGTCAATGTTAGATAAACATTAGATGAAAGCTCCACTCCCAGCTTTTCCTCCGCCAAATCAACAATTTTTTTAACTGCCTCCACCTCTTCTGAAGGTAGATCAGAAAACAGCTGCTGAAATTGACTAGATAAGGCTGAATCCTTGAGAACAAACTCCTTTTCAACAAACTCTGGTAAAAGCTCATCACCCACACGTTTCTTGAAAGCCAATCCACGGCCCATATAGACAGTTTCCTCTCCGGAAGCATTGCGTGCCATCACGACATTATTATTCAGTATCTTTTCAATAATCATAATGAACACCCTCCATTCCAAAATAAAAAAACCTAGAATCCACCTACTTCTCCTGCTAAAACTAGCACAATAGTTGATTCTGGTTTTGCCTGCCTAACAGTAACAATCCATTTACGGTATCAGAATAACATTATTCTTTTAAATTTACAAGCCCGAAAATTTATTTACTTCATTTTTATTAGACAAGTTGGAAACAATCAAAAAAGTGCTTTCATTCTATTCATTTTTCGTAAACTATTTTGTCAGCAAAAATATTGCAAAAAACAAGCAGTCCACGCTAAATTCAAAAGAAGCTGATTTGAAGTATTCGTAAATCAACTGTAAGAGGCTGAAGCATCGTCTGTCTAACTGATGTTCCAGTCCACTTATTTCTTTCTTCTCAAGCCTCATTTATAGCCGTTTAAGCTCCTGTCAAAGGTGTTCATGAAGCTTCTAAACACAATGTCAATCTTTCTTATTTTAGTACAAAATGCAGAATGAAGGACAATGTGAACCAGCCAACAACGCTAATTCCAATTGCAATAACCCAGCCTAGCAAGTTATGCTCTAAAGGCAGCGGCATGTTCATCCCAAAAAAGCCGGTTACAATCGTTGGAACAGTTAATAAAATAGAAAGCACGGTTAACAGCTTCATTGTATCATTCAGATTATTATTCAAAATATTGTTATACGTACCAGAAAGCTGCTGCAGTACTTGGGAAGTCAGCTGTGCCATTTCCACTAACTGCCGCGCTTCAATATGAGTATCTTCCAGCTGCTCTCTTTCGACATTATCCAATAAACGAAAAATGCTCTGTGTTTTAATCTGCTCTATCAAAACAGCATTTTGTTTTGCTGCAGACAGAAAGTAGACGACCCCTGTTTCCAGATCAGATAATGCTAAAAGATTTTTCTTCGTCGTTTTTTCCTTCAGCATATCATTAATATGATTTCTTTCTCGATTCATTTCTTCAATAATCGGAAAATAATTATCAGAAATAATAAACAAGCTTGAAAAAAGAAACTTAAATACAGAAACGGTCGAATTCTTAGCTAAATAGTTCTCCATTTCTTGAACAATATAGGCATTTTTACTATTTGAAATGGTGATTAGCTGCTGTTCCTTAACAAGAAAGGTCATGGGATTTGTTTCATAGCGAATGGCACTTTCTTTATTTTCTGGAACATTATAAATCAAGGTAAACATGTCCAGTTCACTATCAAATTCAATACGCGCCCGTTCATTTTTATCCAGCGCATAAGAAATAATCTCATTGTCAATACCATACTGTTCGTACAATTCAGAATGATCGGCCATATTGTCAGAATCTATATTGACCCAAGCACATGTATCATTTCTAAACTTCTTTTCTGTAACCATCACTAGCCCTCCACTTATAAACAAAATAAAACTGCTCAAACACACTGAAAATCCTTTCCAATTATAGCACGCCGACCACTGTAATCAAGAGAAGCAGTCTGATTTAGTTCTTTATCTCAGTATCAGGAAGTCTTTCTGGTCTAAATCCAAAAAATGATACAAGCTTGAGAGATAGATAAATATCTAAACCCTTTTCTCCCAAGCTTGTATCATTTTTAATGCTTACTTGCTACATGTTGTCTCCAACGGTTTCTTCCTTTGCCATATTGGCTGTTACTTTTTCATCTACACGAAGGAACGGCAGATAAATAAATACACTTGCAGCAATAATCAAAATCTGTAAGACGGCTGCTTTCCAATCCCCGCCTGTCGCTAAGAAGCCGGAAATAACCGGAGGTGTCGTCCAAGGAATCTGTACAACTACATGATTAATTAAGCCTGCAGCTGTAGCAAAATAGGCAACTGTTAAAGAGAAAATCGGCGCCAAAACAAAAGGAATGATTAAGCTGATATTAAAAACTATCGGCAGTCCGAAAATAATTGGTTCACTGATATTAAAGATAGCTGGCGTAACAGACAGCTTGGCAAAATCTTTATAGTCTTTCCGGCGGCTAAAAATAAAGATTGCAATTAACAGAGCAATCGTGTTGCCGGAACCGCCCATTACAGCGAAAGTATCTTTAAATGCCATATTGATAATATGAGGAATTTTTTCACCGCTAGCATAAGCAGCCATATTTTCCTGCATATTTTGGATAAGGAACGGATCTAATAAAGAGCCGGAAATCACTGCCTGATGAATCCCGAAGCCAAAGAATAAATTGGCAATTGATGTGATTAGAAGAAAGCCTGGTAAGCCTGTCGTTACTTTGCTCAGCGGACCAGTGATAACATTAGTAATTAACCCATTTACATCCATATTAAATAGCTGATTGACTATAAATGATAGAATTGCAAAGCTAGTGACCGTAATCATAATGGGAATCAACACATTAAATGATTTTAAAACTGCTGGAGGAATATTACCTGAAAGCTTGATTTGAAGCTTTTCATTACTAGATAATTTGATAAACAGCTCTGTTGCTAATAAGCCGACAAAAATCCCAACAAACATACCTGATGCTCCAGTATGAGTGACTGGAATCACTCCGCTTACTTCAACTGCTTTCTGAGCATTTTCCGGTAAGAACATTGTTTTCATTGGTGTCAATACTACAAAGGTAGAGATAGCGACCAGTACTGCTGCAATATGATTTGTATAATTGCGGCTTACGCACATATGATAAGAAACTGCAGCTACAACAAGCAAGGTCGTAATACTCAATGTACCGTTGGCAATAGATATACCAATTTCCTGAACAGTCGTTAAGGTAGCTGGATCAATGATTTTCCCCATAAATCCTGTAGGCTCTAAAATTACATAGTTAATGAGTGTGACAAAGCCGGCCAGCATCATAAAGGGCATGAATGTAGCAAAGGCATCCCTCAACGTTCTCAAATGGATTTGGTTACCCATTTTCGTGGCAATCAGTCCAAACTTTTCAAAGATAAGATCTTTTTTACTAGTCTTTTCCATGTTAACTCTCCTCGTTTTTATTGTAAGCACTTACTACAAGAAGTATCATACTACTAATTCTTGTAAAAGTAAATAACTTTATATAAAAATATATACTTTTGATTATAAGAAAAAGAAAAAGCCAAAAAATGGCTTTATTTATTACTAATTTTCTACAAATACTGCTTCAAAAACAAAATCCTGATAAAGATGCCGGGTAATTGAATATTCAAAAGGAAGACCATTCGCTAGAAAAACATTTTTTTCTACCTCAATCATAAATTCACCAGGTTCAATCGCCAAAAGACCACCATCAAATTCCGTTGCTGTATCTCCTTTAATCCGAATATGAGAAGTCTTTATCTCAAGTCCTAAATCATCTGTTATATAAGAATATACTGACTTTTTAAGATGCTTAGGCTCCAGTCCTGGAATGATAGACAATGGCATGAATGTCCGCTCAATCGAATAGGGCTGATGATCAATAAATCGACTTCGGATAATATGATAGACATATTCTTTTTTATCAATTTTTAACATCTCAGCCACCGCATCTGAAGGCAGCTCAATCGAAAACGTATGGATTTCTGAATCCACATGCTCCTCTCCAACTACACTAAAAAGCCCTTCATTTGGACCAAACACCTTTGAATTATCAATAGGCTTGCGCAGCACTTCTGTTCCAAACCCGCTTCTCGACCTGAGCACTCCTTCGGAGACTAACAAATCAATACCCTTCTTAACTGTTAATTTACTGGTTTGATACTCCCCTGCCAGTTCATCCCCAGTCGGCAGCTTCTCGCCTATCTTAAAAAAATCCTCAGTAATTTTCTTTTTTATATCTAAATAGATTTCCATATACTTAGGCAGCTTTTTCATTTCCTCTCCTCATTTCGTTATAAAAGATATAATTAATTATATACTTTTCACTACTTTTATCAAGGTAAACATAAAAAAATAAAACTCTCAAAAACAAAAGTATATACTTTTTAATATAAAACTATTTATTTTATCTTGAATTGATGATATTATATCCTTGTAAACAAGGAGGACAATCATGAATAAACAACAATTAACATTTCCAGAAGACTTTTGGTGGGGCTCTGCCTGGTCTGCTGAGCAGGCAGAGGGCAGAGGCGAAACCGGCAAAGCAGAAACGGTTTGGGAACGCTGGTACAAAGAGCAGCCCTATCGTTTTTACAATCGTATTAGCTCTGAAGTAACTACCGATCATATTCACCGCTATAAAGAGGACGTTCAGCTCATGAAAGATACTGGTCATAACTCTTTTCGTGTCTCGATTTCGTGGGCGAGAATGTTTCCAAATGACGGGACTGGCGAGGTAAATCCAAAAGCGGTTGCCTTTTATAGAGACTTATTCACCGAAATGAACAATAAAAATATCAAAGTTTTTGCCAATCTTTATCATTTTGATATGCCGGCGAAGTTACAAGATAAAGGCGGCTGGGAATCGAGAGAAGTTGTTGATGCCTATGCCAATTTTGCAGCGGCCTGTTTTAAAGAATTTGGCGACTTAGTTTATCATTGGTTTACCTTCAATGAACCGCTGGGACCAATTCTTGGTAGTTACTTAGAAGACTTTCATTATCCAAATATCATCGATTTCAAACGCGGTGCTCAAGCAGCATTCTTTACTATTCTTGCTCATGCAAAAGCCATATCTGCTCATAAAAAACAGAAACTTCCCAGTAAAATCGGGGTCATTCTGAACTTAAGTCCGACTTTCCCAAGAAGTCAAAATCCTGCGGACGTGCAGGCTGCAAAAATAGCGGATCTCTTTTATACACGCAGCTTTCTCGATCCAATGGTCAAAGGCGAGTTTCCAGAAGAGCTGACTGCTTTATTGAAAGAATATAACCAGCTGCCGGCCGATTATACAGCAGAAGACTTAACACTTATCAAAGAGAATACCGCTCAAATCCTCGGTTTGAACTATTATGAGCCCCGTCGTGTTAAAGCACGCTTAACCACTGTAAATTCTGCCGGTCCTTTCCTGCCGGAATGGTTCTTCGAAAATCATATCATGCCGGGACGCCGAATGAATGACTATCGAGGCTGGGAAATTTATGAAAAAGGAATTTTTGATCTGTGCATGGATATAAAGAATAATTATGGTAATATTGAAGCCTTTATTTCAGAAAACGGAATGGGAGTTGCTGATGAAGAACGCTTTATGGACGAAACAGGTCAAGTCATTGATGATTACCGTATTACTTATATTCAAGACCATTTGGCTTATTTATGGAAAGCTATTCAAGAAGGCTGCAATATTAAAGGCTATCATTTATGGACCTTTATTGACTGCTGGTCATGGATTAACTCCTATAAAAACCGTTACGGTTTAGTGTCGCTTGACTTGCCTACACAAAAGCGAACCATCAAAAAAAGCGGAGAGTTTTACAAACAGCTAAGTGATCAAAACGGCTTTAACTATGATATAGACTTACTCGTCTGAAAAGCTTCATTCCATCGTGCTTAGACAATAAAGAAGCGTGCATGAGCCAGTCAGGCTCCGCACGCTTCTTACTTTATACATTTTTTTCTACTTGAAGCCTTTTTCCGCTGAAGTAAATGAGCTAGCTGCCCTCTAGCACTTCAGCTGGGCTGCTTTGACTTAGTTTAACATAAATGATTCTCAGCTTTGGATGAATTACTACTACTCGGATTTCATTGAATATTGTTGAACAACTTTTTGTTTGTCACAGGAAAAGAGAGTATAAAAGAAGTTTCTATATCTGAACTGCTAACTTCAGCGTTTCCTCCCAGAGCCTCTAAAATATTTTGAGCAATCGCTAGACCAAGACCATAGCTGTTTTCATGCTGCTGTCTGACATTATTTGAACGGTAGAAACGGTCAAAAATTCTCGGCAGCTCCTCCGCTTGGATCTTCTGTCCTGAATTTCTAAATACCAAGTAGACATATTTTTGATTGGTCGTTAGCTGAACAGTAAAGCTGCCTCCATTATTTGTATATTTATAGGCATTATCAATAAAAATTCCCAGCAGCTGATCCAGCAGATTTGAATCTGTCCACATGAACGTCTTAGGAAGCTCTTTAGCAACAGTAATCTGCTTATCAGCAAATCTGCATTCATAAGCTGCCAGATTATCCAGTATAAGCTGATCTACTCTGACTTCTGAAAAATTGAGCTGCTTTGGCGCTTCAATTTTAGCCAAAGAAAGTAGATTATTTATAAGACCATTCATTCGCTCTGCTCCCTTTGAAATATTGTGCAGCCATTTTATCTGATCCGCTATTGTTTCTTCTTTATTGGTATATAAAACCCCGGCATTTGCTGTAATAATACTAAGAGGTGTTTTCAATTCATGAGAGGCATCTGCCACAAATTGCCGTTGCTTTTCCCAGGCCTTGACCATCGGCTTCATCGCACGATTAGTAAAATAAACAATCACTAAAAAAAACAAACCTAGCAAAGCAATCCCGACGCTTATCAAAGTTAATGCTAAAAAGGTCAAGCTTTTTTTTGAATCTGTAATATCTAAAAAGCGAATTAGGTAGGTATCATCCTGCTCCTTTATTTCTTCTTCTCCATTAACCAGTGAAACAATTGCTGGAGAAACAAGGTACTGCCATTCTCGGTCTCCAAGAGTCACTGTGCCCTGATTTTTATTATTCCAAGCAGTTTTAGCCGCTTTAGCAAATTCCTGCTCTGCCATTTTTACAGCAGAATCTATCGTTAATAGTTTACCGTTGTTATCTACCAGCAGGTTGAAATAAACACCGGAACCAGGAATGATACGGTTGATGACTAAAGGGTTATCTGCCAGCTTTTCTTTCCCCTGTTTCACTTCACCTCCAGTGATATGAAGCTCTTCTACTTGGCTCAATTTTTCCTGATTTTCGGCACTTATTCTTAAGTAGGTGGTTGTATAAATAATGATAAATGCAGCCAGCAAAATGACCGCTACAAAGGCCGTTGTTATTCCTATTAAATGCTTACGAAATGCGGCTATCATCCTTCCAGCTCCTCTGGCAGCTGCAGTCTATAGCCTAAGCCCCGCATTACTTTTATCTTTGCCAGACTATTGACTTGCTTTAGTTTTTTTCTTAAAAGTGAAATATGGATTTCTACGTGATTGTCTTCTGCATCTGAATCAAATCCCCAAATTTTTTCAATAATTCTTTCTTTTTCTGATAATTGAGGATAATTAACAATCAGCAATTCTAAAATACCGGCTTCTTTATTCGTTAGCTTTACTGATTTTTCTGCACCTGCCAGCATCAGCGCGTACGGATCCAAGCTGATGTCTCCAAAGGTGTAACGTCCATCCTGCTTGTATTCTCCCCGTCTGCGGCTTAATGCCTTTAAACGTGCAGACAGCTCCTCATGCTGAAAAGGCTTAGCTAGATAATCATCTGCGCCCTTGTTTAGACCATCCACCTTATCCTCCCACTCGCCTTTAGCCGTCAGCATAAGTACAGGAATTTGGATACCAGCTTCCCGCGCCTCTGTCAGCAGCGTAAGCCCATCCTTTTTTGGCAGCATAATATCCAAAACAGCTAAATCATAGATTCCTGACAGCAGACAGTCTAATCCATATTCACCATCCGCTGCAATATCAATTGAATACCCATCTTTTTTCAAAATTTGAGCAACCGCTTCTGCCAGCATCTCTTCATCTTCTACTAAAAGAAGCTTCATCTTATTATTCTCCTTTGCTACTAGTTTCAGAACATTAATTTTTATTATCATACCATAGCCTGTCCGGTCAAAAACTTGTCTTCATAAAAGCTTCAAGATAATTATCACTGTTGAACCTTTAACGAAGCCTGAATAGTTGTATTTTTACTACAGGTTCACTAAAGGTTGTTTGTTTAAAATAGTCCTATCAAACAAGAAATGAAGGTGTAATTATGACTAAACAACACATGAAAAACGAACCTGAAGCTGTGCAGAGTACTTGGCAGTCTCGTCTAAAGAAGATTCCTTTAACAGTCAGGACGGGCGCCGTTATTGCCCTTGTCGGCTTGTCTTTCGCTTCATACAGCATTGGTAAATCCGCCCAGCAAGCAGAAAGCAAAGCCCCTTTAACAATGTCAGCAGCAAACAGCTCAGCAGCATTCGAGAATGTCAATTTCCGACGAAATAATAATCGGTGGGAATTCTCGTCAGATGGCGGTAAAACTTGGTCAAAAACACCGCTGGAAGGTATTTCTCAAGACAGCAGCGGCCGATTGGGCTACGAACAGGCACAAACAAAAGAAATGAACAACACTTCAAAAAGCAGTACTTATTTCTCCCCATTTACTGACTCAGATGGAAATACTGTCATCATGAAACGAGAAGCTGATGTCTGGACATTCTCATCAGATGGGGGCGAAACGTGGTCTGAGAAAATACCCGAAGGAATCGACATTGCAGATGACGGTACTTTAACTTGGAAAAGCAGCGATGGAAAACAGCTATCCAGATTCGATCCTCAGCAGGAACGCTGGACCTATTCTGAAGACGGCGGCAAAACTTGGTCTGATCCGTTGAAAGAAATTGAAGATTGGATTGAAAATGGTGTGCCCCTTTCTGATGCTGACGGCGTATCAATGAAGCTAGAGAATGGAAAACTCCTTTATTCTACAGATGGTGGGAAGACTTGGTCTGAAAATGCACCGGAAGGATACGAAGCTGCCATGAATACTGTACTTTCTAAAACAGAGGACGGCAAAACACTTTACTCAACAGACGGCGGTAAAACCTGGTCCGAGGAGAAACCCGAAGGCTTTGATGTGCCGTCAATCGATGAGATTATGGAAGCTATTCCAGAAGAATGGCGGCCTTCTTCCGAAGAAGAGCTAGGCAGCAACCCAACAGCTATATAAGCTCCAGCCCTCTCTTATCTTTCTAAAGCATCAAAAAAGATTCTTAGTCTTGGTCATTTGAACCAGGGTCAAGAATCTTTTTTCTTTGTCCTCCAGCTATAGTTTCTATGTTTAAATTATTAAAGCAGTTATCCCTTTTAACTGTGTCTAAAAATATGATATCTTTAAGAAGCGGCAGTGTATCTTTGTCTTGTTTGTTTTCATCAAAAAGTCTAAGCTATTGGACATGTGTTGGCTGCAGAATCTTTGCATAAATAATTGACGTGTCTCTTGATAGGAACACATGCAGATCGTGCTGGCTGTTGCCGTGCTCGGTTGATCGAACTAAGCTCTCCTGTAAAAAAAACGTATCTGAATTTCAGACATGTATGATAAAGCTGTCTAAGTAAAAAATGAAGGAGTGGAAAAGGATGAACGTTACTATAGCAATCGATTCATTTAAGGAGTGTGCAACCTCAACAGAACTGGGTAAAGCTATTGAACGAGGTATCCAGCCCTTTGCAAATCCAGTCCATGTCATTCCTATTTCTGATGGTGGTGAAGGGGCAATTGAATCGGTTGCCGCTGCTTTTGATGGACAGTACATAAAATTTGATAGCCTGAATCCATTTGGTGAAGCAATTCAAGAAGACTATTTTTTAACCACGATTGAAGGAATAGAAACGGCTGTCATTGAATCTGCCCGCTTTGTCGGCATTCACTTCCTAAAAGGTCGTAAGGAAGAAAGCTATCTTGGCAGCTCTTATGGGCTTGGTCTGGCAGTCTCAGACGCTGTCAGCCGCGGAGTAAAACAACTGATTGTAACATTGGGCGGCAGTGGAACAACTGATGGTGGATTAGGGATGCTGCAGGGGCTTGGTGCCCGCTTATTTGACGCCGCCGGTCAATTATTAGCAGCTGGCTGTGAAAACCCTCTGCTGGTCACCCATCAGCTGGAAATAGAAAAAGCTAAACAGCGTTTAGCTGGTGTCAAACTAATTGTAGCAAACGATGTTGCTAATCCCTATTGCGGCAGGAAAGGCGCTGCCAGAATATTTGGTCCGCAAAAAGGATTAACAGCAGCTCAAATCGAACAGCTGGATACTCAGCTTTATCTAACCGCTGAATATCTAGTGCAAAACGGTTTTGCTGATTTACGACTCATTGCTGGTGCAGGAGCTGCCGGCGGTTTAGGCGGTGCTTTCGCCCTATTAGACGGAGAGATGCAGCCGGGATTTTCCATCTTTTCAAAATTAACTAGGCTGGAAGAACATATAGCCAAAAGTGATTGGGTAATCACTGGCGAAGGATGTCTGGATACGCAGTCCAGTGCCGGAAAAGTGCCATACGGCGTAGCACAATTAGCAGCGAAATATCACACCTCTGTACTGCTGCTCTGCGGCAGCTATGAAGAAATCCCTGAACAGGCATTGTTTGACGGCATTTTCTCCATCCAGCGGGAACCAGTCTCTCTCCAACAGGCAATGGATAGAGACTACACCTTGAAAAATATTGAAATGATCAGTCATGAATTATTCAAAATGCTGGCAAAGAAAAAATAAACAACAGAAAACCAGACGGCATATACAAGTGCTGACGTCTGGTTTTCTGTTGTTTATCATTATTCTATTCTCTAGGTTCTAAGCAGCTATTTTCTCCATTCTTTTTCAACGAAGTAATCCTGCTGCCCGGAAATCGTCACTCCTGCCAGCATGTCATAAACAAGCTGATCTGAAAAAGGCAGCTTTCTTGTAAAGCAGCATGATTCAGCTGAAACAAGAGTTTCCTCCTCACTTAGATTTATCAAATACAACGCAGCTTGCTGCTCATTGCAGCGAAGAATCCCTAAAATATTTTCAGTATAAAATGGATAAAACGCACCCTGTACCAATACAGGATTCTTTTTCCGACGATCAATCCACTTTTGATATAGGTTAAAAATCGTTTGATTTTTGTCCTTCCACGGAAAGAATTTTCGATTTTCAGGATCCTTCCCGCCAGTTAACCCCGCCTCATCACCATAATAAATCGTCGGTACTCCCGGCAGCATGAACATCATTCCAACAGCCAAATTAAGTCTGGATAAGTCATTATCCAGCAATGTCAGAATTCTTTCTGTGTCATGTGTCCCAATATTGTTCAAATTATTATAGAAAATATCCATTGGATAATTTTCCTGTAAAACTGTCAACTGCTCTGCTGTTGCCTGTGGCACCTGTTCTCTTCGAACAACAGAAAGAATCAATTCCCGAAAGGGATAATTCATCACACCATGAAGCTTCTCTCCAAAAATATACTGTCTTCTTTCACCATAGGACTGCTTTTTTGAAGCATCTTCCCAAACTTCTCCAATCAGCACCCGTTCAGGATATTGATCAAGCTTCTTTCGAAAACCTTCAATAAAGAAATCCGGCAGTTCATCCGCAACATCCAACCGCCAGCCGTCCACACCAAGACCAGTCCATTTATCTAATACACTGCTATCTCCGGCATAGATAAATTTTTGGAAATCTTCATTGGCTTTATCCACCTCAGGTAGATCCTTAATCCCCCACCACGACTTATAGTCCTCTGGGTACTCCGTAAATTTGAACCAAGGAAAGTATGGACTGTTTTGCGTTTGATACGCCCCAGCTTCTTTACCATAGCGACCGTCGAAGTTGAAATACCGGCTGTTTTTTCCAACATGGCTAAAAACACCATCTAAGATTAATCGAATACCGTTTTCGTGGAGAGCTGAAACTAGCTGTTTAAACTGCTCTTCATCACCCAAGATACCATCAATAGCCAAATAGTCTCCTGTATCATAGCGATGATTACTGGCAGCTTCAAAAATTGGGTTCAAATAGATTACCGTCACACCCAATGTTTTGATGTAAGGAATCTTTTTTATCATTCCCGGCAGGTTGCCTCCATAAAAATCCCAGCGAATGATATCGCCCTGCTCATCCTTTAGGTATATAGGTTCATCTTCATAGGTTCCGTAGATAAAGGTGTTCTTCTTTGGATTGCAGATTTCCTGGTGCTCGTTCCCGTTAAAAAAACGGTCAGGAAAAATTTGATACACAATCCCTTCGCGGTACCAGTCAGGTGCAGCATCCGCCTTGTCATAGCAAGTGATTTGATAGGGATGTACCTGCTCAAGGTCTGTTGATAAAACACATGGGCCCCCCTGGCCCTGATTCGATCCGCAGTATGTGGTTTCATATTCACTTGTTGCAGATTTGTTTACAATTTCAAAATAATAGAAGTATAACCCTGCTCCCTGAGCAAAATCATACCCACAGGTATACAGGTCATGCTCACTAGCTGTCATCGGCAGCCGTTCAAGTCCACGTTCCCCTGCTTCTTTACGCATAATCAGTGAAACCTGTTCAACCTGTTCTTCTTTGACGCTAAGTGAAAAACGAGCGTTTTTAAACTTTTCTATTGCACCAAACGGCTGCTTGTACTCGTCCAGCCAGGAATTAAAATAAATCGCAGTCATTGTGCCTCTCCTAAATCTATAAACTCCACAAAATTTTGTCTATGAAATTTACGCTTACTTTCTTTGTTTAGATACCGGGAAGTTCCTTCATACCACTTGTTTCGTATGTCGATTCTCTTACTATCCCCTATTAGTCAGCTGAACTTCCGCAGCTTCAAATGATTTTAGCTTCGTACCAGTATGTTTCCTTCATAAATGGCTCTTAATGAAAACGAAAGAAATAAACTGTCTTATTTTAGGGGTGGCGACAGTCGAAACTCTCCCACCCCTAAAATCAAATGAATAAACAGCGTCTCAACGATATTCTAGGCGCAAGGATTGAAGCAAAAGGAGAATCCTTTTGTCATCCCTTCTTTTTTAAGCCTTTGACTGGTTCAATCTGCCAGATTTCTTCTGCATACCGCTGAACAGTATAGTCAGAAGAAAAGTGACCGGCTTCTGCTGTATTGATTAAACTGATTTGCTGCCAGCGTTTTTTATCGCGGTACAGTCGCTCAATCGTTTTCTGCGCCTCAATATAGGAATGATAATCCCGTAAAGTAAAATATTCATCGTTGTATCGGATTAGAGAATCGAAAATTTCCTGTCCTTCAATTTGAATATTTGGAATTGTCCCATCGATAAACGCATTTAATATCCGCTGCAGCTCTAAGTCATTTTCATAAATTTTGATTGCCAGATAGTCCTGTGTTTCATAGTAGCTATAAACCTCATCCTCTGTCAATCCAAAAATCACAATATTTTCGTCGCCAACGATATCACGAATTTCGATATTCGCGCCATCTAAAGTCGCAATCGTCACTGCCCCATCCAGCATCAGCTTCATATTACTAGTGCCGGAAGCTTCTTTGGAAGCCAATGAAATCTGCTCACTAACATCTGCTGCCGGAATAATCATCTCTGCCAAGGAAACATTATAGTTTTCTAAAAAGACAATCTTCAGTTTCCCTTGAATTTCTTCATCATTATTAATTAGGTTTGCCGCTTCATTGATACATTTAATCACATGCTTTGCATACGTATAGCTTGGTGCTGCCTTGGCACCAAAAATAAATACGCGAGGATAGATATCCGCATCAGGATTATCCTTCAACTCAAAATAGAGCTTCAAGATGTGAAGCAGATTCAGCAGCTGGCGTTTATACGCATGAAGCCGCTTGATTTGAACATCAAAAATAGCATCCGGCGATACTTCAATTCCGGTAGCATTAAGAATGTAATTTGCCAAACGAACCTTGTTCTTTCTTTTCGTTTCAGCTAACTTTTGCAGCACAGCTTCATCATCCTTATAATTCATCAGTAGATGTAAATCATTGGGATTGCTGCGCCAAGACGTGCTGATTGTTTCATCCAGCACATTAGCTAAAGGCTCATTTGCCAGCTGCAGCCAGCGCCGCTGCGCAATTCCGTTAGTTTTATTGTTGAACCTTTCCGGGTAAAGCAGATAGAAGTCATGAAGCACGATGCTTTTCAGTAAATCGGAATGAAGCTTGGCTACACCGTTGGTACTGTGACTGCCGATAATGGCTAAATGAGCCATATGCACTTGATCCCCTTTAATGATTCGGGTACGCTCAATAATTTCCTGGTCAACCACTGAAGACATTTCTTTGACAAAGCGCCGATCGATTTCTTCAATAATCATATAGATTCTCGGAACTACTTCGCGAAGCATAAATACCGGCCATTTCTCCAATGCTTCTGCCATGATTGTATGGTTGGTGTAGCTCATCGTTTTAACTGTAATTGCCCAGGCTTTTTCCCAGCTCAGCTCCTCCTCGTCAATCAGTATCCGCATCATTTCAGCCACACAAAGCGCCGGATGGGTATCATTAATGTGAATAGCCGTATATTCTGCTAAATCCTTCATTGCTATACCTGCTCGTTTGTGGGAACGAATAATACTTTGAATTCCTGCTGACACAAAGAAATATTCTTGAACCAAGCGCATTAAACGACCTTCATAATTCGAATCGTCAGGATATAGGACTGACGTCAAGTCACGAAAATCACGACGTTCTTCAATGCTCAAATACTTGCTTTCTTCAAACTCTGGAATCTCTGCTGACCATAAACGCAAGGTATTAACCATATCGTTTTGATAGCCTACCATTCCTGTGTCATAGGGAACTGCACGCAAAACCTGCTGGTTCTCGTAAACAGGCTTTAGTCTGCCCTCTTCATCTTCTTTCAAATATACCTTGCCGCCATAATTCACATTGACTGCTTTACTTGCTTTACGAACCTCCCACACATTACCCTCACGCAGCCATTCATCCGGCAGCTCTACTTGATTGCCGTCGACAAATTTCTGCTTGAACAAGCCATAATCATAGCGGATACCATTGCCGTTGCCTGGAAGACCACACGAAGCAATAGAATCCATAAAACAAGATGCTAGTCTTCCCAGTCCGCCATTACCTAAAGCCATGTCCTTTTCTACCTTGCACAAATCCTCTAAATCGACATTCATCTCTTCTAAGCTGTCCCGCACGATGTCCAGAAGACCCATGTTCAGTAAATTGCTTTTCAGCATTTTCCCCGGTAAAAACTCAATCGAAAAGTAATAGGACTGTTTTGCCCGGTTGTCCCGAATCGTTGTCCGCGTTTGTTTCCAAGCATCTGAATAATAAGCTTGGATAACAGCTCCCAGCGAATCAAAGAGTTCTCCATTTGAAGCCTCTTCCACTTCATTTGTGAACTTTTCCTGCAGCCTGCGCCTAAAATCTTCTTTAAACTGTTCTTTCGTGATTTCCATCTGATTAAAATCCCCTTTTACCCTTTTTGAAAAACAGAAAGTTGCGACAGCAATCGGTCACAACTTCTTAAAGCCAAACGAACGTTGTTTTAGCAGCTCTTACAGCTATTCAGCGAATAGTGGATGCTTGTACGTACTCGTTAAAGCAGAAGCTTTTTCTACATTCTTCAACCACTTTCACTGATAGCCGATAAAATAACTAACGTTCTTTATAATGTTCGTTTTTCTAATAGAAAAACGATGAGCACCTATAAATTTACGCCCCTGTTAACAGCTGATACAAGTCGATGTACTGCTGTCCAGGCTGCCGCCAACTGAAATCCGTGGCCATTGCTGCTCGTATCAGCTCTTGCCATATAGCCGGCTCTTGCTTATACAGCTCTGCTGCCTGCTTGATTGCCTCCATCAAATAGAAAGAACGAAACTCATAGAAACCGAAACCAGTTCCTTCTTTTGTTATCGGATTGTAAGGAATTACCGTATCCTTCAAACCGCCAATCTCGTGAACAATCGGCAGCGTACCGTAGCGCATAGAGATCATCTGAGATAGACCGCAAGGTTCAAAAGCCGAAGGCATCAGGAACAAATCAGCGCCGGCGTAAAACAATTGGGCCAATTTAATATCAAAGGATATACTGACCGAACATTTCTCAGGGAACCGGCCGGCGAAATTCCGAAAGCCCTGCTCAAATCCAGGGTCTCCTGTTCCCAGCACAACTAGCTGGATATCTGCTGCCATCATATATTCCATCTCATCCATAATCAGCTGAAACCCTTTTTGATGGGTTAAGCGGCTGACAATTGCAAATAGCGGTACATCCCTTTCAGGCAGCCCCATTGTCTTTTGCAGCGCAGCTTTATTAACTGCTTTCCCGTTTAAATCAGCTACCGAGAAATTTGCTGGAATCAATGGATCTGTTTCGGGATTATTCATTGTATAGTTAATGCCGTTTAAGATACCGCTCAGCTTATCCTTTTCCATCCTCAGCACCCCATCCAGTCCGGACCCAAATTCCGGTGTCTGAATTTCCTGTGCATAAGAAGGACTAACTGTATTCACACGACCGGCATACAAAATTCCGGTTTTCAAAAAATTGACATTATCATCAAAACGAACGGTTCCATCAAAGTATCTTTCCGTTCCCATCCCAAATAAATCTGGCAAGATTTCTGCAGAGAATATACCTTGAAACTCAATATTATGGATAGTTAAGACCGTTTCAATTTTCTGATATTCCTGGATCCAATGATATTTTTCCCGAATTAAAAAGGGAATCATAGCTGTATGATAATCATTAACATGAACAACAGCTGGAACAAACGCAATTTTCTCCATCATTTCTATCACAGCCAGCTGGAAAAAAGCAAATCGTTCGCCATCGTCATAATGACCGTATAAGCCTTCTCTGCCAAAATAATATTGATTATCAATAAAATAGTAGGTTACATTGTCCAGCATCATTTTTTTTACACCGCAGTATTGATGGCGCCAGCCGACATCTACATAAAAGCTGAGTACATCTTCACACTGGTCTTGGTACTTCTGCGGCATTTGCTGATAGTAAGGCAGCACCACTCGAATATCCAGCCCTTTTTCTCTCAGCTCTTTCGGCAGCGCTTCTGCGACATCTCCCAAACCGCCTGTCTTAAAAAAAGGTGCGCATTCTGCTGCTGCAAATAAAATCTTCATTCAGCTTCTCCCCCAACCACATTTTCAGTAACATGTGCTCCTTTTCGAATCACAGCTAATTTATCCGGAGTCCCTTTAATCTGAACACCAGAATCAACGACGACACCTTTATCCAGTATAGCATATTCAATCTGAGCGCCCGAAGCAATTTTTGCACTGGCGTTAATGAGAGAGTGCTTCACCACTGCACCAACATCAATTTTGGTCCGACGGGAAACCAATGAATTTTCTACTGTTCCCTGGACAACACAGCCTGTGGCGAACTGACTATTCTTCACCATAGAATCAGGAGAATAATAAGTGGGTACTTCATTTTTAAACTTCGTATAGATTTTTTGATTGGAATACATCAGCGCATTAAATTTCTGCGGATCCAGCATATCCATATTCGCTTGATAATAGGACTGAATATCATGGATATTCTTAAGATAGCCAATGTACTCATAAGTGGAGCACTTCGCCTGACCAAGTTGAGATTTCATTAAATCAATCAGACTTGGTGATGCATCATTTTCCTGCGCCCATTCCAGTGTTTGAATCAGCCACTCTGTTTGAACAATATAGGCTTCCATACTCAGGTTGACTCTCTCGGCTTCTGCGCTGGCATCCTTCAAGACATGGGCTCCAGTCACACTACCTTCTTCGTTGATATCTAGTAAAGTATCCTCTGAACAGACACTTTCTTTGTTCACCCGTTTATAAACAACAGTTACATCATTTCCTTGGGCTTGATGGATTTTCAAAATGGCTCTCAAATCTAAATTACAAAGCATCCGGCTGCTCATAAATACCGTATATTCTGATTTTGATTTTTGTAGATAATCAATCAGTGAGCTATAGAACGGCTTTCTTTCATTTTTCTTTTTCACGAAATCCTGATAAAAGTAAGTGAAAAAGCGATTTTTCAATGAATCTAAATCCCACTCTTTTCCGCCGCCAATATGGTCAAAAACGGATTGGGTTTCTCCTTCATTGAAGACCATGAATAATCTGTCGATGTTTGCATTGACTAAGCTGGATAACTGAAAATCAATCAGACGATACTTACAGTCAAACGGCAGTGTGGCCAACGGTCTTTTTTCAATCAGCGGCATCAATGCATCAAATTTTTCGATATTTCCAATAATTGCACACATTCTATTAGTCTTCATCTTTTTTCACTCCGATCACTTCAGAATAACCAATCACGGCGATTTCCTCTTCATTATATACTACTGCGTTATCCCCAATTACCGCATCTTCACCAATAATTGCGTTCTTGATGGTGACATTTTGACCAATCTGAGCTCTCGGCATGATAATGCTGTTTTCAATAGTGCTTCCTTCTTTTACTTGAACATCTGTAGACAGAATACTATTTTTTATTGAGCCTGCCACATAACAGCCGTCAACAATCAGCGCATTCTCAACAGACGCCGTTTCTGTGATAAAATGAGGGGGCGAGCTGGTGTTTTTAGAGAAGATGCGCCAAGATAAATCACGAATATTAAACTCGTTATCGATATCAATAAACTCCATATTGGCTTCCCAAAGTGAATCAATTGTCCCTACATCTTTCCAGTACCCATTGAAGCGGTGCGCATACACATTTTCTCCAGAATCAAGATAAGCAGGAATTACATTTTTCCCGAAATCCAGCATTTGACTATCTTTGGAATAGCTGTTCATCAGAACCTCCCGCAGTCTAGCCCAGTTAAAAATATAAATACCCATTGAAGCTAAATTGTTTTTAGGCTCATCTGGTTTTTCTTCAAACTCAATAATACGGTCATTTTCATCCGTATTCATAATTCCAAAGCGGGAAGCTTCCTTGATTGGTACTTCAATAACTGCCACTGTTAGGGAAGCATTGTTTTGCTTATGCTCCTCCAACATGGCTTCGTAGTTCATCTTATAAATATGATCACCAGATAAAATAAGAACATATTGAGGATTCATTTGGTTGATATAGGCAATGTTCTGATAAATCGCATGGGCTGTTCCCTGAAACCATTTTTCCCCATCTGAGCTTGAATACGGCTGCAAAATCGTTAGACCTGAATTGATGCCGTCTAACCCCCAGCTTGCCCCGTTGCCTATATGACTATTCAATGCCAGCGGCTGATATTGCGTAACCACCCCAACATTTGTGATTCCGGAATTAACACAATTACTTAACGTAAAATCGATGATACGGTATCTACCGCCAAACGGCACGGCAGGTTTAGCGATATTTTTGGTTAGCTTTCCTAACCTTGTTCCTTGCCCTCCGGCTAAAATCATTGCTAGCATTTCGTTATTCATCTTTTGTGCAGGTGAATAAATTCACCCTACCTCCTTTCATCCTCAAAAACTATATTGCTTCTTCATTTGCCTGCAGTATTCAGAAAAAACGCTCCTTCTTCTACTGACAAAGTATTACCTCGTTTTTTTTCGTATCTTGATATCTTTCGGCTGTATAATAATTGCTCCCAGAGCAGGTACCGTCGTTCTAATTTGATAGTCAAACTGCTTGAAGGGTTGTTCCTCTGCAGCTGCATCTTCATTCATTTTTGTCCAGGTTCCACCGAAATCCTTCATTTCAGTATTCAGAATCTCATGATAGCTTCCTTCATAAGGCACACCGATAGAAAACCCTTGACGCTCTACTGGAGTCATGTTTAATACAACAAGTAGGAAGTCTTTTTTTGTTTTCCCCTTGCGGATAAAGCTGAGTACTGTTTCCTGACTATTGTCGGCATCAATCACCTCAATCGTGTCATAGCTGTTATCCAGCTCCCAAAGCGCTCGATGCTCCTTATAAAATTCATTTAGCGTACGGGTAAAGCACTGCATTTTTGCATTCATATCATCCTGCAAATCCCGCCATTCCAGTCCTTCATCATATTTCCACTCTAGGAACTGTCCCCACTCACTGCCCATAAATAAAAGCTTTTTCCCCGGATGGGTCATCATGTATACATAAAGATTCCTAAGCTGAGCGAATTGCTTGTAGCGATCTCCCCACATTTTATGCATCAGGCTCTTTTTCCCATGAACCACTTCGTCATGAGACAAAGGTAAAATGTAATTTTCGTCCATCATGTACATAAATGAAAAAGTGAGCAAATCGAAATGCTCTTTTCGTACAATCGGGTCCATTTCATAAAAACGTAGAGTATCGTTCATCCAGCCCATGTTCCATTTGTAATCAAAGCCTAATGCTCCTGTTTCTATCAAACCGGTAATTTGCGTTTTTGACGAACTCTCTTCAGCAATCATGATTGCTTTCGGATGAGCGAGCTTAATAACCGCATTCAGCTTCTGCAGGAAATAATACCCTTCGAAATTTCGGTTGCCTCCTTCATGATTCGGCGTCCACGGTCCTTCATCATAATCCCGATACAGCATGCTTGAAACAGCATCCACGCGAATGCCATCCAAATGGTACATTTCAAGCCAAAAAAGGGCACTGGAAATCAAAAAGCTTTGGACCTGTGGTTTGCCCAAATCAAAATTCAACGACCCCCAGCGAATGTTTTTCGCCCGATCCGGGTCTTCATATTCAAATTGCGGTGTTCCGTCATAATAAGGGAGCGTATCATCATTAATACAAAAATGACCTGGTACCCAGTCAATCAAGACACCAATATTATTCAAATGACAGCTTTCTACAAAGGCTTGCAGCTCCTCTGGTGTTCCATAATAAGAGCTTAAAGCAAAGTAGCCAATCAGCTGATAGCCCCAAGACATACCTAATGGGTGCTCCATCAGCGGCATAAATTCAATATGAGTATAGCCCAGTTCTTTTACATAAGGAATTAGCTCCTCCTCCAATGATTTAAAAGTATACGGTGTACCATCATCGTGATGGCGCCATGAACTGGCATGTACCTCGTAAATATTCATCGGCCGTTTAAAGTAATCCGAGCGTTTCTTTCTTCCCTGCCACAAACCATCTTTCCAGCGCTTTTCCGGAATCGTATGAATAACTGCTGCATCTCCCGGACGCTGCTCAAAAGCAATCGCAAAAGGATCGATTTTGAACAATTCCCTGCCGCCTGCCTGACGGATCTTGTACTTGTACAAATCCCCTTCAGCCGGCAGCTGGGTAAACAGCTCCCAAATCCCCTCGTTTCCCTTAATCATAGGCAAAGAATCTGTCCAGTCATTAAAATCCCCAACTAACCAGACCTGTTCAGCATTTGGTGCCCAAACCCGAAACACGTATCCGGATAGACCATTTTTAATATCCTTATGAAATCCAAAGTAATGCTGACTATAAAAATTTTCTCCGGAAAGAAAACGCTGTGCCTGTTCAAGACTATTTGCTTCATCTCCCGATACATTCATCTCGTTCATTCTCAACCTCCTTTATTATTCATTTTTTAGCATATATAATTGTAAAATAAATTTAATAAGCATGCATAAATATAACATAATATGCATATCTATCGCCATTAATTAATAAGGAATTCTCAAATAAAATAATCGAATAACCTTATACTTCATTTTACTATAAAAGCCCTTACAATTGTTGATATATTTGCATTTTAGGTGAAAAAAATAAAGAAATATAAATTGCAACAGCATTTTTATTCTAAATAGAAATATTTATTCACTTTTTTTGATAAAAATTACAATATTATAATTTTAAAAACATTGTAATCTTACTTATCACTAACACCTCTGTTAAAGAAGTATGTTTTACAAAGAAAAAAGCATATCCATTGACTAAAAACACTGAGTTTGTAATCAATTGAAACAACAGCTAGCTTTTCTTTTTTTTAATACAACTATTTTTTTGTATTTTTTCACATATACCAATTTTGTTCAATAAAAACTATTGATTTGCTACGCCAGAGCATAAGCTCTCAAAATATTGACCAATTCTAACACTTTCAGAATCGCCTCCATTAAACACTAAAAACGCAGGATCAATCGATTCCTGCGTTTGTTCACTAATTTTATTAAGACCATTTTATTTACTTTTCTACAGTCCGGACAAAGCTGATATAAGTTACCACAAAATAAATAAAGAAAATAGTAAGAAACATCGCTAATGCAATTAGGTAATAAATAATCCCCGGCATACTTAGCCCTGTATAGAATGCAAAGTTATTACTGACAAACAATCCCGTACATATACTAATAAATACTGAAATGATAACTGGACACAGGTAGTAAATACCCAGCTGTTTCAAAATCACTTGATTTCGTTCTCTTTTATTCATTCCCAGATTCTTCAGTATCTGATAACGGTACTTATATTTAGAGGCATCAGAAAGCTGCTGAATCGCCAGCACACTCATTGCTACCACTAAAAACACGATTCCTATATACCCCAGCGTAAAACTCATACTCGTTGTGACACTATCCAGCTCTGCAACTAAGCTTTCCCGTACTGTAATAGGTGTGCCGAAAGTAATCAGCTGTTCGCTGCTTGTTCCATACTTAATCGCTAATAGCTGATCTTCTATATCGCCATCTTCACCCAAATAACCGGAGATTTTTTCCAAGTGCTGTTCAATCTCATACATAGAAGAGCTATCCACATTTGCTGCTAAAATACTAAAGTAAGGAGTTATTTCTGCTAAGCTGCTGTCAGGAACCACCAGAATGTAGTCGGCTCCGTTCATTCCACTTTGCGTGAAAGCATCTGTGACAGTATCCTGATACACCAATGTTTCCTTGCCAACGACCAGATTATTGGCTAAGCCATAATCTGTGAATGTATCCACCAGTTTTTCTTTTGACTGAATAAGATAGTGCCCCGCTTCCAAATGAATATCCTCAAAGCCTGCCATCCGCCGCAGCTGATTATAGTCAGACAAAAGCATGTAGGTATCATAGTCAAAATATGCGCTTCGTCCTTCTGAATCATAAGCACCTTTGACATTTTTATATAAATACGCATTTAGCTCACTGCTCTTATTATTCTGATATACATGATAGATGTGTTCTGCTTCTACTTTTCCATATTGTTCAATGACTTCTTGTTGTTCATGAAAATCAGTTGTCACTTGATCTTTAAGATAAAAAACATCGATATCCATCAAGTTCGCATCGAAAACTTTCGCCTGATAATCAGAGAACAACAACACACACATCCAGCTTAAGATTGTTACCGCAAATAAAATTGTTAATGAGCCCATGGTAAAACGCATCGTTCTAATCTTTGAAGCCAACTGTCTAAAAACAAAAACATTTGCTTCTTTAGTAACCCATCTTCCTTTTTTCTGGATAAAGCTGCTCAAATAACCGGATAAGCCAATATAAAGACCATAAATAGCTGCAAATAATGCAGCCAGCATTGGCCAAATCGTTTGCATTGTGACATTTCCCGTATAAGCAACGAGATGAAAGAAAATAATATATACAAAACTAATTAAGAAGAGCTTTTTATTTTTCACACTTGGCTCATTATTGTTTTCTAAATACAGCAAATCCCGAATTTCCATCTTCTTAAATTTCCTATTGATTCTAAGCAGTGCTAGTGCGTAGGCGAAGAAGTAGACCGCAAAAGTAAGCAGATAGGTGTAGATATTGATATCAACCGTATACTGATACTTCGATTCAAAAACTGTGAAAAAAACATTAATCAGTGCAATATGCAGAAAATAACCTGGAATAAGACCTAATAAAAACGTTAGGATTCCTAAAAGCATATGCTCTCTTTTAAACATCCTAGCTACTTGCTTCTTAGTCATGCCAATCAACAAGTACGTCCCAAATTCCCTGCTCCGCCTCTCCAGCATAAAATTGATAATATATTTCGTCAGCCAGACAACAATCATCACAACAAAAAATGTAGCCAGACCGATAAAGACAATCATCGAAGTTATTTCATTCAACAGGTCTCTAATAGAATTAGAAAAAATCAGTCCATTAAAGGCAAACATCAATGATGAAATAATCGTCATTGTAATAATGTAAACCAGATAATCTTTGACTGACCGTTTGGCATTACGCAATGACAACTTATTAAGCATGGCCATCGCCTCCAATGATTGACAGTACATCAAGAATCTCATTTAAGAACGCTCTTCTTGTCTGCGTTCCTTTATACAGCTCCTGGAACACCTCTCCATCGCTAAGAAACAAAATTCGATTACAGTAGCTGGCGCTAAACGCATCATGTGTGACCATCAAAATAGTCGCCGCCATCTCCCTGTTCATTGTTTCCATCGTTTCCAGCAGCATCGTTGACGATTTTGAATCCAAGGCGCCGGTCGGCTCATCCGCCAAAATCAGCTTAGGGTTAGTAATTAACGCTCTGGCACAGGCACATCGCTGTTTTTGACCACCAGATACTTCATAAGGAAATTTGTCTCTAAACTCATAAATTCCCAGCTGTTCCATGATTTGCTTTGGCGTTCGAGTCTTGCTTTTCTTTTTTCCCTGTAGGCTTAGGGAGAGTGTAATATTCTCTTCTAATGTCAACGTATCCAACAGATTGAAATCTTGAAAAATGAACCCAAGGTTTTCTTTTCTAAAATTTGCTAACTCATCTTCTCCAAATTGAGTGATGTCTTTCTTGCCAAAGAAAATCTGTCCGGCACTTACTCGGTCGATTGTCGCCAGCATATTTAATAAGGTTGTTTTCCCACTGCCGCTGGTTCCCATAATCCCAGTAAACTCTCCTTCACTTACAGAAAAATTTACTCGATTTAAAGCTTTCGTTGTACTCCCCTTATTCCCATAATATTTTTCTACATTCACTACTTTTATTAATTCATTCATTTCCCAACACCCTTCCATTACACACCTCCAATTAAACAGCTTTGCTACAAATTGACAGTAATTAATTATCTGGAGGCGATTCACTTGATAATCCAAGTATATGACTTCTTAAAACCATGTCATATTTATCTAGATTGCATTAAAGTTACAACTCTGAAAGATAACTATTTTGGGGAAAGATAATGACGATTTCTGTATACTCATTTTCAACTGCCGCACAATCAATTTTCAGCCCTAATTTTCTACATAGCTTTTTACATAGATACAAGCCGAATCCTGTCGCTTTTCCAGCAGCTCTGCCGTTGGTTCCCGTAAAGCCTTTATCAAACACTCGAGGAAGTTCATGACTTTTGATACCGATGCCGCTATCTCTTATCGTTAGTTCGGTCTGTTCCTTGGTTGAGACAGCCGTGAAAGACAGGCTGCCCCGCCCCTCTTTTTTATACTTAACTGCATTGAAAATAAGCTGGTTAACAATAAATGCCAGCCACTTCTTATCTGTATATACAAACTCTTCACAGGCAATTGTAACCTGCATCTGATTTTGAATGAGAAGATATTTATTTTTCTTAATCAGCTCAGCGATTACTTCCTGCAGCAAAACCTCTTTTATGAAATAGTCTTGATGAACATAGTCACTTCTTGCATAAAAAAGCGTTTGATCTACTTGGTTTTCTAAGTCAATTAAATACATTTGAATTTTTCGAGCCGAATCTGTCTCCAGCTCCGCAGCGGCCAAATGCAGACTAGTCATGGGCAGCTTCACCTCATGAATCCAGGCCTCAATAAATTCTTTATAGTCAGTTTGCTCTTCCTCCAACCAGGCAATTGTCTCCATAGCAGAAGTATTCGCTTTTCTCAGAATGTCCCTATACAGCTCATCCTCATAACGCCAGTTTTTTTCTAAAAGCTCATGTATTAGATAGGGTTTATCCAGCTGTGTCATTTGCTTGTCAATCCCTCTAAAGAATCGTTTTCTCTTATAGTAATCCAAAGTAAAATAAACAAAAATAATACTTACCCAAACAAGAGCAATCAGCACAATTGTGACTGGTGTATTTCCTAGAGTTAATAAATAGAAAGATAGAATGAGCAGACAAGAAAAATGAAGCACTAAGACAAATAATTTATCATGTAGATAATAGAATAGTTTCATATTTGATAACCTACGCCTCTTTTAGTTTGAATGAAGTTTGACACACCCAGATCCTCTAGTTTACTTCTTAGTCTAGTCATATTAACGCTTAACGCATTGTCATCAATAAAAACATCATTGTCCCAAAGATAGACAATAATATCCATTCTAGGCACGACCTCTTCTTTTCGCTGGAGCAGAAAGTGAAGCAGTTTAAACTCGGTCTTCGTTAGTTCTGTTTCCTTTTCTTCAAACCGAGCCTTGTATGTTGTCAGATTTAAAGTTAATCCCTTATGTGTTAATACAAGCTGCTCCTTTGACTGGACCACCGTTCTCTTTAAAAGTGCCTGAATCCTTGCCAACAATAGTGATGGAATATAGGGCTTGGTTATAAAATCATCACCGCCCAACAAGATACAGTCCAGCTCAGTCAGTACATTGTTGTCACTGGTTAGAAAAATAACCGGCACCGTTGAGGTTTGTCTTAATGTCCGGCAAATCACCTGACCATCCTGATTTGGCAAATTCAAGTCCAGTAAAACCAAATCTGGCGCTTGTTCTTTTATTTGCTCCACTACATTTTCAAATACTTCAACAGCTGTCACCTCATAAAACGCATGCTCCAGCAGCTGTTTTAGTTCAGCTCTCACATTTTTTTCGTCTTCTATAATTAATATCTTCATAATTATCCCCGCTTTATTCTCAGCTAACTAAAGAAGCTCTTAATCAAGTTGTCTTTTTTAGCAGCCGCAGATTCCTTCTCATTATAGCATGTATTAAATACTGAAAAGAACTTCCGTTTTAAAAGGAAAATAGAGCAGCTTTATTACAATCCAAAATCGATGGCACCATAACGCGTTAAAAAACGCGAATTCTAGCCCTTTTAATTATACTGAACAGCTAAAGTCCCATTTTCCTGTCTTTACTTATTCATATTTTAGCTAAGTATTCTTAATCGCTTCATTTTACTCTTGAGCCTGCTTGAAAGTAGAGTAGCAGCCGAATTTTTCAGGGATTATTATGGAAATTAAGAAAAACCACAGGCTAGCTCATTTTAGAATAGTCATTTTTAATACTATTGATTGAAAAATGACTTTTACTTTCGGATGCATACCATTCTGTTAGCACGTCTTTAGGCAAACAGAACTGGCAATATGGTGTGTAAGCAAGTCAGTCGCCAGTTCTGTTTACTTAAATATAGTGACAGAATAGTCTGTGCTGTTTCGATAACGATTGTTTGAAAGAGACTAGCGTAACTTATCTTTAAAAATTAGTTTATCTAACGATTCGTTACTAAAATTTTTAGATATATTCTAACATCTTAGATTTTATTTTCTCTCTTCATTAGAATCTTCTTTGCCTTTCTGCCATAAGCGCTAAAATGAAAAACTAATTGAAAAATATTGAACAATCTTATAGCTATACTTGATTTTACTAAAATAATAATTTCAACAAATCTTTATTCTTCAGCATATCGAATCAATCCTATAATTATTTTAATTTGTGAATATCCCATCAATATCACATTCCTATTCAAATACCACAAATGATTTAGGTTGACGAATAAAAACACAACTGGTATCATCTGTTTGAGAATGATAATATCATTCCGTAATTGAGAATAAAAAAAAGACAGACATTTTTTAATGTCTGAATTATTAACCATTATACTTTGATAATCAAACTATTTCATTTGATAAATCAAAAAAAGTATAAGTTAATCAACCATTTATTACTTTGACTATCAAGATAACTAGGAGGATTTTAATGAAACGTGTTGTAATAACCGGCATGGGTGCAGTGACCCCCATTGGCAATACTGTAAAAGAATACTGGCAGAATTTAATTAACGGGCAATCAGGCATTGGAAAAATCACGAAATTCATTTCTGAAGAGATTGGTGTTTCCTTAGCTGGTGAAGTAAAGGACTTTGATCCCAGTGCCGTCCTTGATCGAAAAGAACAAAAACGGATGGATTTGTTCTCACAATACGGGCTGGCTGCTGCTCTAGAAGCTTGGCAAATGAGCGGGCTGACAGAAGCTCTATTCGACCCTAAACGCTTTGGCGTCATTGTAGGCAGCGGAATCGGCGGCATGACTACGCTGCAGAATCAGGTTCGAGTGATGGACAAAAAAGGACCAAACCGAGTAACTCCTTTCTTCGTCCCTATGGTCATCGCAAATATGGCTTCTGGTAATATATCCATTCGCTTAGGAGCAAAAGGAACATCACAGACTATTGTAACTGCCTGTGCCTCAGCTACAAATGCAATTGGAGAAGCGTTTCGGGCAATCAAATACGGTTCAGCTGATGTTATGATGACTGGTGGAACAGAGGCGACAATATGTGAGATTGGAATTGCGGGGTTTGCCGCATTAAATGCCTTAAATACCACAGACAACCCTGCACGTGCCTCCATTCCCTTTGATAAAGAACGCAAAGGCTTTGTTATGGGCGAAGGGGCTGGCATGCTGGTGTTGGAAGAAATGACGCACGCCCAAAAAAGAGGAGCGGTAATTCTTGGCGAAATTGTCGGCTATGGTAGCAACTGCGATGCCAGTCATATGACGGCCCCATTAAAAGACGGCAGCGGTGCAGCCGCTGCAATGCAGATGGCACTCGCCGAAGCTGATATCCAGCCGGAAGAAATCAACTATATTAATGCTCACGGCACATCCACACCAGCCAACGATGCGGCGGAAACTGCAGCTATCAAACGAGTATTTGGCGGGCAGGCAAAACATGTTCCCATTTCAAGTACCAAAAGTATGACTGGTCATCTGCTGGGGGCAGCCGGCGGCATCGAAGCAATCGCTTGTGTAAAAACACTTCAGGAAGGAATTGCTCATCCCACCATCGGCTATGAAATTCCTGATCCGGAATGTGATTTGGATTATGTAACTGGGAATGCCCGTTCACTTTCAGCAGAATATACCCTCAGTAATTCTTTTGGCTTTGGCGGACACAATGCTGTTATTTGTATGAAGAAATGGAGCGATGAATAATATGGAAAAAGTAATGACTGTTACTGAAATAATGGATTTAATCCCCAATAGATACCCAATCTGTTTTATTGATTATGTAGATGAAATCATTACCGATAAAAAAATTGTTGCTACTAAAAATGTTACAATAAATGAAGAGTTTTTTCAGGGTCACTTTCCTGGAAACCCAACAATGCCTGGCGTTTTGATTATTGAAGCACTTGCTCAGGTTGGTTCCATTCTCATTTTAAAAATGGATCAGTTCAAAGGAGAAACAGCTTATATTGGCGGAATTAACAAAGCGAAGTTTCGACAAAAAGTAGTTCCCGGCGATGTACTAAAGCTTCATTTCGAAATCGTGAAACTACGTGATTTCGTCGGCATCGGTCAGGCTATTGCTTATGTTGATGGCAAAAAGGTCTGTGAATGTGAGCTGACTTTTATTGTCGGCAGATAGCCTCAACTGGCTTTTACGACGGGTAAACTAGCCGCCAGGATTCGAAAAGAGCTGCTGTATTCTCTCATTAAAAAGAGCAGCAGCTTTTTCATGCCAAAAATGTAATGACGCTACCAGATAAAAGGGATTAATCGATATCTAACCTTCTGCTTATACGCTTCATAGCCGGTAAGCGCTTGGGAAAGCACGATTTCTTCGTTTGTTATCCGTTTTATCAATAGAAATGGATAGAGTAAAAAAATTAGCAGTGCTGGTATTGACCCTAGAACAATCGGCATTGCTAAAAAAAGAAGAATTGTGGCTAAGTACATTGGATGTCTAACCACACCATATAAACCTGTATCGATAACCTGCTGATTTTGCTGCACCTCAACCGTACGTGACAAATAGGCATTTTCCCGCATAACTTCCCCATACATAGCATAGCCTATCAGCAACAGGACGGATGCCAAAACGATTAACCACAACGGTAAACGGCTCCAGCCAAATCGAAAATCTAGGCCCGCAGTAATAAAGCCCCCTAAAAACATTATCAGAGACAGCCAAACGACCTGTTTTTGCTCGGTTTCTTTTTCTTTTGTATTTAGACGTTTTTCCAAGAGCACAGGCGTTTTTACCCACAAAACAATACCCAACACTGCCATAGGTATAAACAACAATCCCCCAAGCAGCCATGCATTCCAAAAATCCAGCGTTCCAGCTGGAAAAAACAGCAACAAAGCAATGGCAGCCAACCCTAGTATAAATTTAACTGCTGCTTGAGCTAAAAGTTTTCCCTTCATCCGATTCCCTCCATCCTCCACTTTTTAACTATAACAAAGCTGTAAAAACAAAGATAGCTGAACCGGCAAGCTGTTGCTTTATCGTGTTCATTCATTTGAACGGCTGAAGCTTCGTTGAACTAAAATACTTTTCTCATTTTTAATAATCTTTTTTATTTTTTAGGATTCAGGGCATTGACCTAAACGCTCTGCCAATTTTTCTCTTGAGACAAAAATGTTTATTGAATTCAAAAAGCGAAACAAAACAGATATTTCATTTTGTCTCGCTCATCTTTTCATTTAGCGGCCTGCAGTCTCTATACTGTTTCTCCAGCTGTATCCAGCTTGTTATTTTCTGTCTCACCATTTTCTAATGCTGCCGCCTGTTCTTCCCCTCTTACCTTCTCTTTATCCAAAATTTTTACAAAAGGAAGGTAGAGTAGGCAGCCAGCTAATACACAAATCAACTGTAGTAAAGCAATCTGCCAGCCTCCGGCTAAAAAGCCATTAAGAAAAATCGGCGTGCCAAATGGCACTTGAATTCCACTAAGACGCGGGAATAGACCACTCCATATTGCAATATAGGCAACTAGCGTTTGAACCAAAGGAGTTAAAATGAAAGGAATCGCCATAATTGGATTTAAGATTAGCGGCAAACCAAAAATCATCGGCTCATTGATAGTGAACAATCCCGGAACAGCACTTAAATTAGCGACAGTTCGCGCCTGCTTCGATTTAGCAACCAGCAGAATAACAATGATTAGCGCCAAGGTTCCACCGGCTCCGCCAATCCCCGCAAACAAGTCATAGAAAGACTTACTTAAAATATTCGGTAAATCCGACCGTGCCGCACCAGCGGATAAAGCATCCATATTTTGAACATCCATAGGCAGATACAGTGCTGTAACAAAACTGCCAACAACCAGTGAACCATGGATTCCGAAAAACCAGAGAACCATTTGAATCAGAACAATAAACAACAGCGAACCTACGCTAGAGGACAGGCTTTGCAAAGGTGTTGCCAAAATCTGATAAATAAAATCTGAAAACGACCCATACGATGTGAAGCTGAACAGCCAGCTTATAATGATTGCAATGAATCCTGAGATAATCGCTGGAATCAATCCAGCAAAGGTATCCGTTACAAACTGAGGAACACCTGCCGGCATTTTAATAGCAATGTTTTTTTCTAAAATAAAACAATAAATTCTCGCAAAAACCAGTCCGCAAATCATTGCTGTAAACAGACCGCCTGCACCTAATTTACTCATATCCAATGTTGTTGTCTCCTCCAACGTAACTAGAGGGGTCATCATTAAAAAAGCAAACAAGGAAACAATTCCCGCAGGAACAGCAGATTGATTAAATTCTGTCGCCAGTCTATGTCCGACTAGAAAAGCGGCATAAATTGAAATAACACCCACTGTCATACTATATCCGGCTGAGAGATAACCGCCAATATTAATTGAAGCAATAAAGTTTTTCCAGCCTTCAATTGGCAAAACCGCCAAGAGCAGTGCCAGCGACCCAATAATATTGACAGGCAGCGTCGCCATTAGTCCATTTGAAATAGCTTTTAAATATTTATTATTTGAAATTTTATCTGCAAATGCTAAGACGTTATCCATGTATTTTTCCATTTTTTTCACTCCTTATTTATAGGCAATAATCAAGACATCTTCTAAACAGCGGTGTGTATCAAATGTGGTTTCATTTCCCGAAATTTCATACTCCGGCTTCAAAAAGCAATTTTCTTTTAAATCAATCAGAATTACTTGATACTCAGATAAATCAATCGACACAGTAATTGTCGTATTACTAGGTATATAAATCAGATAACAAGCGGCTTCTTCCGTTTCAGCCAAACGAATCTGTTCATCTCCTCTTACTAACAGCTGATTACACGGAATGAGATTCTTGATATGAAGCATTTCAAATAGCTGTTTCATAAAGCCATAGTCATTCGCTCCCGGAAACTGCAGCGCATCCTGCCAATGCATGGGGCGATCAAAGGCTTCACCAATATTTTCAGCAAAAGTTGCGGAATGTCCATGCCAGCTCCAAATTCCGTGAGCCCCATAAGTAATCCCTGCAGCCCCTCCTGACAGTACCGATTGCCAAGCAGCTTGACGAACATCTCTTTGACTAAATCTGCCATAAACCTTTCGGGCAAAACCCATTTGTTCATAGCATGGCTCCGAATTAATGATGGGCTTTTCTTCCTCCAATTGGTAAAAATGAGAGGCAAGCGCATAAGGCATGTTCAGAAATGAACGATTATGTCCAGACTGATACAGATAAATAGCCAAACGCCGGCGGATTTCTTCTGGAATTTCTTGCAAGCGGCCTTTAATATGAATTGTTTTTAGTGTCTCTACTGAAGCTTTCTCAAAAAAATCGAAAGCTTCTATATAAGTGTCAATCGTTTCTTGTATAGGAAAGTCGGTATCTCCACCAATTAAGTAAATAGGAGAAAATTGATCAAAGGTCTCAACCACTTTTTCAAAATACTGCTGCCGATACATTTTGGGTATAACATTTCTCCGATTGTCCAGCTCACTTGCCCATGTTCCGGCTACATAGTTTGACCATAAAACAACCAACGCCAGGGTAAATCCATGCTCCTCTGCTATTTGACAAAGCTTTTCAGCACGCTTGAAATATTCCTCATTTAGCACAGAAAAGTCATAGCAACTGTTTGTTTGAGTATACGGCAGTATATCTAAGCTTCCTCTACTTCGATCCCACTGAGGCAAAATGTTGATTTGTAAAGTATTAAACCCTTGTGATTGCCGCTTCTTCAAGTAGATTAACCATTCTTCTTCTCTGATGCTGGTAAAGGCACTCCAGCAAGTGTCTGCGAAATAGAAAAAATGCTTTCCCTCTCGAAGTAACGTCCGTTTGTTTTGATTAACAGTTATTTTCATCTCATTAGCTCCTCTCTATCTTGTATTATCATGGTCAATATAGCCTCCTAGCCAGCCTTCGCATAATTCAAACCATTTTGCCACATGAGGATTAATATGACTCGGTTTTCTGGCTGTTGTCCGATCAGCCAACGCTAATCCATGTTCCCCCTTTTCAAAAATGTGCAGTTCAAAAGGAACTCCTGATTCTCTTAACGCTAGGCCCAGCTTTAGAGAATGCGCAACATCTACCAGTTTATCTTCTGTTGTATGCCAGACAAACATGGGAGGTGTCTCCTTGTTCACAGAACAAAGTATATTCATTTGTCGGACAGCGTCTTCAGATGGCTGCTCCATGCCAAAGTATCGTTCATTAGCTGTCAGCGGCTGTTTAATTAAATCAACCCCAAAACCAAGTTCATCTTTTTGAAATGCTTTCTGGTAGACTAGCGGATAACCAGTAACTGCTAAATTTACTCTAATATTCTCCTTAGTCATTTTGAGTGTCTTTAATAGTTGCGGGTCATTCCACCGTGTAGCTAACTGTAGAGCAAGGTGTCCTCCAGCGGAAAAACCGCATATAATGATGTTTTCTTTATCTATCAACCATTCATCAGCATGGCTTCGTACATAGGCAACTGTTTGAGCCGCCTCGATCAATGCATTATTGGGAATATTTTTTACCGTGTCACCTGTTGTATACCAGAGGACAATACTGTTCAGACCCATACTGTTAAACTTCAAGGCAATCGTCTCCGCTTCCCGATCACTGGTAAACGCATATCCGCCGCCAGGACAAATAATAACAGCTGGGCGTTTCTTCCCAACATTGTATTCTTGTGAATTGTGCAATAAATAAAGCTCAAAATAAGCAGTATCATTCACAACTATTTTTCCTGTTTTCACTTACCTTCACTCCTTTTGCCATTCACTTCACAAGTACGCCATCATCTCATTGCTCAATCAACCGCTTCCATTTTTTATATGCCAAATGGATATCCTCAGAATTCTGAGATGGCTTGATTGTTTCCTGTCGAATATGCTTCATCTGAAGAGCAGGATTAGCAAGGGCAGCTACGCCCAAAGCAGAGTATTCCTCAACTTCACTGACAATGACTTTTTTATCCAGTAATGATGCTAGCAAAATCATCAACGCCTTATTTTTGGAAACCCCGCCATCAATAAACACCTGATTAATCGCCTGACCGGAAACCTCCTCCATTGCATCAGTCACTGCTTTAATTTGAAAAATAATGCTTTCAAGAACGGCTCGCAGCATTTCTTTCTCTGTAGTGGTTCTTTTTATACCAAAAAATGCGGCCGTCATTGTATTATCCCAGAAAGGGGCACCCATCCCCTGCAGCGCCGGTATGAAAAAGATATCTTCTTTATTTCCTAATAATACCTCATTGCACAAGTCAGAAATACCCTCTGACACAGCTATAGTTTGACAAAACCAATTGACTGCATCCCCGCAGGAACGGATAATCCCCTCTAACGCGTAAACTGCCTCATTCTTTTTTTGCCAAGCAACTGTTGTTAAAATCTGTCTATTTTTTAGATTGTTCTGCTCCCTAATCTGCATCATTACAGAGCAGCCGGTTCCCATCGTAATTTTAACATCTCCATAGCTCGTACAGGCTTCACCCAGTAAAGCTGCCTGAGAGTCAGCCATCACACCTATTATCGGAATCCCTTGATAGCAGCCAAAGTTCTCATCCGCTGCTCTAATTTCAGGTAAATCTGTCTGGTTAATCCCAAATAGCTGGATAAGCTCTTCATCCCACTGTTGCGTATTAATATTGTACAGCAATGTTCGGCAAGCGTTACTCCCATCTGTCGCGAAAACTTTTTCCTGCGTCAAATTCCATAGCAGCCAGCTATCCATTGTGCCAATAGCCAACTCTCCTGTTCCAGATTTTCCTGCGATAGCTGGATGCTTTTCAGTCAGCCACTTAATCTTCGTACCAGAAAAATAAGGATCGAGCCGTAAGCCGGTTTTCTGATTTATCACTTTTTCCAAGCCCTGTTCAATTAGAGCTTCACAAATGTCGCTGCTTCTGTTGCACTGCCAGACAATGGCATTACATAACGGTTTTCCTGTTATCTTATCCCAAGCTAGAATCGTCTCCCGCTGATTAGTAATCGATATAGCCAGAATATCTTCTTTCTGTACCTTTTGTTCCCTAAAAACCGTTGCCAGCAGTTCTGCTGTGTTGTTCCAGATTTCGAGCGGGTCGTGCTCGACCCATCCTGTTTTCGGATAAATCTGTCGATGCTTTTTGTCGTAGCGTTTAACAATTCTCCCCTTTTTCAATAATAGAAGCTTTGTACCAGAAGTGCTTTGATCAAGGATGATTTGATAGTCTTTACCCATATCATTCACCCATGAAGCTTATCGCTGCTGCTGCTAAAGAGGGCCCATCTAAGCCGTAGTGCTGAAACAGTTCTGGTCCTGAGCCTGTAATTAGCGATTCATCTGGAAAGGCGATGATTTTCTGTTTGATTCCAGTTTCCTCAGCTACTGCCTCGGCTACTGCTGCTCCAAGTCCGTTATACAAACTATGCTCTTCAACTGTAATCACATATCCAGTTTTTTTAGCAGCCGCCAGCACCCCATCCGTATCAAACGGCTTCAATGAATGAACATTTAAAACCTCAATAGAAACACCTTTCTCCTTCAACAGCTCAGCTGCATCCAGCGCTTGCCGCACCATCTCTCCTGTAGCGATAAAGGTCAAATCCTTACCTTCGAGCATAGTCACAGCTTTTCCAATTTCAAAAGGATAGTCTGCATTTTCATAACAATCCTGAACGGGATTCCTTCCTAAACGAATATAGGCCGGAGCTTCAGACTTAACCAAGGCGTTAAACATCTGAATAGTTTCAAAACGGTCAGCCGGAACTAAAACCTGTAAATTGGGAATCGCCCGCGTCACTGCGATATCCTGCAGTGAATGATGGCTCATCCCTAAAGCGCCGTAGCTGACACCACCGCTGATTCCAACTAGCTTGACATTTTTATTTGAGTAGGCGACATCTACTTTGATTTGCTCGATACTCCGCATACTCAAAAAGCAAGCTGGGGAAGCTACAAACGGTCGTTTGTCCATATGAGCCAGACCAGCTGCAAGGCTGACAATATTTTGTTCAGCGATTCCAACTTCTACAAGCTGATCTGGTAATTCTTTTGCAAACGCCCCTAATGAAGCTGATCCACGGGAATCGCTAGTCAATACAAGAATAGACGGATCAAGCTTAGCTGCTTCAATCAATACCTCGCACATAGCCTGTCGATTTGCTATATTAGTTGTTTTCATATGTCAGAGCCTCCATTTGCTGATCTAGTTCTTTTAGTGCCTTTGCCAGTTGTTCATCCGTTGGTACTTTATGATGCCAGCCTGCCTGATTTTCAGACTCTGAGAACCCTTTTCCTTTTATCGTTTTGGCAATAATCAGCTTTGGCTGCTCTGGCTTGTTAGGTTTCGACAGTACATTCACCAACTCTGCCATGTTATTGCCATCTACTATATGCACATCCCAGCCGAACGCCTGCCATTTTTTATCCAGCGGTTCTACGCCCATCACATCCTCGGATTTCCCTGTAATCTGCAAGCCATTCCGGTCGATAATGGCTGTCAGGTTATCCAGCTTGTAATGGGCAGCTGCCATTGCGCCTTCCCAAACTGAACCTTCCGCAAGCTCTCCATCTCCCATCAGTGTATAGGTATGATACGGTCTCCGCTCCATTTTTCCCGCCAAAGCAATTCCCACAGAGACAGGCAGACCATGGCCAAGTGAACCTGTATTCATCTCAACACCAGCTACTTTATTGTTGGGATGTCCGATTAACCGGGAGCCAAATTTCGAAAAGGTTTTGAGTTCCTCTTTTGGTAAAAATCCTTTATCGGCCAGTACTGCCCATAGCACCTCAGCTGCATGTCCTTTACTTTGAATATACTGATCTCGATTTTCCAAATCCGGCTGCTGCGGATTGGTGGTCATTACTTGATAATAAAGAGCTACCAGAATATCGGTACAGGATAAGTCTGAACCAGTGTGACCTGTCTTAGCCTCATAAATCATTTGTAAAACATCTTTTCTTATCTCGATTGCTTTCTTTCTCAGCTCAATGATATCCATACTTACTCTCCTCTCAAATAGGCTTGAACCTCTTCTTCAATCGGATCATAAAAATCAGGCTGAATGCCTAAATACTTACACGCCTCATATAAAATAGGAACAACATTTTTTCTTACCGCTGCCACATGATGAATGTACGGGCCATAAACCAGCTTGAATTCCAGTCGATTCAGATTTTCAAATTCCAAGTATAAATAAGTTCCTTGATTAAATGGACCGTCTATCCCTTTCCCTGTTCCCATCAATAAAGAGTATTCTCCATTATCTCCGTCAAACCGGCATAAAGTATATTCATCTTTAATCGCTCTAAAAGCAACCGATCCAGGATAATCAAAGACAAAATGCCGTTTAGGCAGAACAGGCTTAGTTTCTGCCGTTGAATAGGCAAATACACCTAAATGCTGTAGTAATTCACCATTTTCATTTTCCGGATGACGACAGTTTACATCAGCGAAAATAGCTCGATGCTCGCCAAGCGATGCTGCTTCGATTAGTAATTCCGAAATAGCTCCATGAACATCCGTTTCACAAACGAAAGGCAGCCCTTCTTCTTGAAGAAGAGAGAGAGAAGCATAAGGCAAAATACCGATTTCATCTTGAAGCGCAGTCCAGCATTGAATAACTCCGGCATTGCAGCCATAGACCATACAGAGATTTTGCAGAGCTACTTTTAACGCAGCAACCATCTCCAACTCCTCATTTGTAATTTGAACTTCCGTATTTTTCTTGAAATAATCAATAACCATCGCTATTCTTTCGTACTCTTCAATCTTTATTCTCTCAATTTCCTGAATAACTTCTTTGATTGGCACAGGAGACAGCGAGATATTGAAGCGTTCCAATAATTCACCTTCATTGCAGATTACTGTCCAAAAATCGAACGGACGAGGACCAACCTGTAAAATTCTTGTTGCCTTAAATGTTTTGACAACATTACAAACTTTTATAAAATCTTTAATCCCTCTTTCAAACTCAGGGGTATCAATATCAGAATTTTTTATATAGGTAAATGGAACCTTGAATCTTCGAAGCACCTTGCCAATCGCAAAGAGTCCGCACTGTGTATCTCTTAAGCGTGAACCATCTTCTGCCGGCATCTCATCCTTCGGTCCCCAGAGAAGTACCGGAACGTCCAGTTTTTTAGCCAGCCGTGCACAGGCATATTCTGTTCCAAAATTTTCATTGGCTAAAAATAAACCATCAATACCCTCTGCCTTAAACTTGGCAGCTATTTTCTCTACACCCTCATCATCGTAAAGCAAGCCATCCCGATTGATATCTAAAATATCAACATAAGAAATTTCCAGCTCATTCAGTTTTTTTCTTGTCAAATTTGCATATTCAATGGCTGCTTCTGCACTAAACAAATTTCTTCTAGTAGGAGCAAAACCAATTTTCACTTTATCCACTCTCTCCAACTCCAATCCAACAAATTTATAGTATGAAACGCTTTCTTCAAAATCAGAATAGCATCGTCTAACTAAACTCACAATAAACAAATCCATTTTTTTCGTTAAAATATTTTTAGTTTAGTAAACTAACGAAAATAAAAGGACTTAACTTACTATATTGTTTTGAAAATACGTCTTTTTATCAAAAATTAAACAAAACAACTATTTTTATTTCACTAAATTTATTTGATTGTTTTTTAGTTATATGATAAATTGAAAAAGTGGAGGAATGACTTATGAAGTTAGAAGATATAGCAAGAATTGCCAATGTTTCAAAATCAGCTGCTTCCCTTGCCTTAAACGGCAAGCCTGGAGTCAGTGAAGAAACAAGAAAAGCGATTTTAGAGGTTGCTGAAAAGTATGAGTACAGCCCTTTAAGAAGACGCATAAAGAAAGAAGAGAACAGACTAAAAATTCGATTTATTGCCTGTACAAACGAAGATGTTGTACCGGAAAATTATGATCAGCTTCCTTTCTTTAAAGAGCTGCTTTCCTATATATCAACAGAAATTGGAGCCAAAGGACATATTCTTACTACGAACAGCTTGCCTAAAGAAGCTCTATTTAGTGAACTATCACTCATTGAAGAGCTTGATACTAGTGACGGTATTATTATCTTGGGAACGAATTTGACTGCCGCTCATATTAAAACAGTCAATGAACACTTTAATAATTTGGTTATTCTTGATACCCAATGCAGCAGCCTCGACTGCAACACAATTACTATGAATAATTTTCTTGGGGCCTATGACGCTACACAACACTTGCTAAAAATGGGACATCAGAATATTGGTTATATCAAAGGAATACAGCGAATCAATAATTTCTATGATCGAAGACGGGGCTTCAAAGCAGCAATAAGCGCAGCAGGTCTCTCCCCTTCCGATATGCCAAAATTTTATTTACCTGGCATGGAGATTAATCCCATACAAAATAAGCAAGAGCAATTTTTAGATTTCATAAAAGGAATTACTGCGGTCTTTTGTGAAGATGACTATATTGCAATAAGTGTCATCAAGACCTTATCAAAAATAGGTATCCGTATTCCTGAAGATCTTTCCGTCATTGGCTTTGATGATATTTCTGAAAGCCGTGTAATTACTCCTGAGCTGACCACCGTCCATGTACCAATTAAGGAAATTGCTCAAGAGGCAATTTCTCTAATCGAACAAGGAACAACAGCTACCTTAGTGAAGAAACAGCTTTTCCTCAACACAAAGCTTATTTGCCGCGATTCAGTAAAAAAAATGAATTAACTGAATTGAGGAAGAGATGGTATTCTACAAATATGGATAAAGAAGCTGGGGAAAGATTTAGGGTCTTTTCTCAGCTTCTTTCTTTATATGTTGTTAGCTATTAACAACTTGATAAGTGATCTAGTCGGAGCTCCACTATCTGACACTAATCAGATAGCGGAGTACTTTTTTATTTTATCAAATTCCAAAGCTTATTATTTAATGCGCTGATGGATTGATTGATTTCTATTCTTTTTGAGCTGTCATTATCCCAAACATAAAAATCAGTTAACCCTCCCTGAGGAGGATAAATATTCTCCGACATATCTCTTAACGTTTCTTTTTTTTCTGAACTACTCATCTCTGAATCTATAATTTCATTTATATCTCTTAATTTCTGAATTTGATAATTGATTTTTTCATTATCATATTTTATTAAAAGTGGTAATAATTGTTGTACTACAGTTTTAATCTCAAGTTCAATTTCCAAGTAACTCACCCTATCCTACTTTAATGGTTGTTTCCCTAAAACATTTACATTCTCTAAAAGCCATGGTTCTTGAATAAATACTTGATCATTATTCAAGCCTTCTTGGTAGATTCCTCCTTGAGTTCCTACAGGCCCCTTGTAAATTGTTGTACCGGTTGGTATCTCAATCTTATAAACTGTGTCTATAGTCGATGTCCCCGTTAAAGCTCCATTTTTATCAAACCATTGAGGTTTTACTGCTGAATTGATACGAACCTTTGATACTGAATTAAGCGGGGTTTCTGTAAACCATTGTCCTAGGGGACTAGTCGAATCTCCACCCCTATAGTAGATTTTCGGTTCTTTTAAAACCTCTATATCATATCTTCCACCATAAAAATCCTTATTTGGTTGTCCTCTAACTTCATTTAATGGTCCTGGATTGTCATACCCATTATATTTATAAGTATATAAATCATCATATTTTGAAGTTCCATTAACCTCACTAGCTTTCTCCGCTTCGTTTAAATCGTCCACCTTATCAACAATCTTATAATCTCCGACATCATTTAGCTTGTTGAATAATTTCAGCTCTTTTTCTGTCAGCGATACGCCATCCAAAAGCTTATTACCTAGTCTAACATTGTCTAATAATGCTAGCACCTGTTTAGCGGATAAAACCTCTAATGCCGTCCAAAATCCGGCTTGCATCCATTCCCCAAAGGTTAGGCTTTCACCTGTAATGGGGTCTTTTCCCAAAACAACCCTGTACAAGTCGTACGCACCTGAAAACTCGCCCGCTACGTTTAACATGTCCTTTAAGCTCTCCTGCATGGATAACCAGACATATTTTTCAGTTAGCTCTTTACTATACGTGCCGTTTCGATAGACTTTTAACTGGATGTCTTTATCTCTGCCCCAGTCTACAGTGAAGCGAACCGCTCTACTTTCTGGTTGATTCTCATTGAAATCCGACAATCGATTAAACCAGTCCGCCTTTTTATAACTCCTAGGGGCGTATCCATGCGTTGGGGTAAAGTGTTTTTGTGTTCTGATTTGTCGCATTCCCGTTTTTAAGTCTGAAATTGCCCCTTTATATCATCAAACACGCCACTCCTCAAAGTTTTTTTATTTAACTCTTCATGTTTATTTATTTTTATTTATTATATTATATAAATATTTTATTAAAAGAAATTTCAAGAACAAAAAAATGAGTGAGACATAACTCATTGAGTTATATCCCACTCACGTGGAATCTCGATAGACGGTGGGGCAGGAGCGCATATCAGCATTGAACTGCGACGAGTAACCGCAGGAGCACTTGCCTTACTACCATCTGCGACGAGTAACCGCAGGAGCAAGACCTGCGGAAATAAGCCGAAATTCTCGAGACTAAACACTTCTGTCCATCCTCTTTTTAACCTTTAGTTCACGTTAAGCAAGAATAAGTAATAATTAATTCATCATTTTTCTCAGCTTTCTTATCCATGCTGTAGCCGGCGACTTCTTCCAGTTGATAGCTGATATGTTGTGGAATGATCAATGTAAATACAACGACTGACCCTTTACGCTCCCAACAGGAACGGATTTCGCCCTGTTTAGTCTGAATATGCCCTTCGAACGTATTTATTTTTTTTGAAAAATAAGGTTTTATGAGTATTTTAGAAAAAGCTGCTGCATCCTCAGCAATTGATATTCCTGCTAAAGCTTCAAAATACCACTGTTGATAGCTGGCAAACATCCCGTGATTCATCGAATAATGCTCGCCTACAAATAATTCGGCTAATGCCTGATTACCGTTTTTCAGCATATTACTAAAGCTAATTTCCGATTTCTGAAACAACCATCCTTCAATAATCTCATTATAGTCATATGCATTTAAAGCTTGATACGTTAATGCCATGCCGAAAATTCCAGAATTCAAAACAAATTGATCCTTTTGTATCTTATTTGCGAGCTGTCCGGCTAATTTTTTTGAATCGCCCAAACCTAGTTCAATTGCAAAGGCAAAGGATGTCTGTGTTCTCTCACCATATGACTGATCCTCATTCAAAAATTTATCTTTCACGTTTTTTTTAAGCTCATCATAAATTTGTTCAAAACGAACAACATCCTCATTTAGAATTTGTTTCAAAAGAATATTATATTTTAGAAATAGCAACACTGTACAATAACCAACGAACAATTTATCTGGTGTAGCTTTATTGAAATGTCCTGCAATAATCGGACTGCCGTGATCGCCGATGCAACAGTGAACAACCTCATCTATCCCTTTAGATAGTAAATAGTTCATTTGTTTTTCAATGAAGGGATATTCTTTCCTTACCAGCTCTTTATCTCCATAAAATTGATAATGCTTATAAGTTAAATAGGGATAAACGAGCTGCCATAAAATAGGACCTTCTCCCTGACCAGTTCCATTGGTTTGAATTCCCATGTAAGGAGCTGTTTCAGGAATTCCGCCTTGTTCTGTCTGATCAAAGCGAAAATCATAAATCACTTTTTTAGCGAATTCTTCGAGATCAAATGTGTACAAACTCGAACTAGCTAATGCGACAATATCCCCGCCATAGCCAAGTCTTTCCCGCGAACAATCCTCAAATATTGAGTGGACATTATTCAGCTTCGTTCGTAAGGCAGCAGCAAACAGTTCATTTAAAAACAGACTATCCGTCTCCACTAGGCCTATCTGCTTCAAATCAGTATGAACATATTCAGCTTTAATCTCCAGCAAATCCTCAGCCTCACACCCTTCCAGACAAACATACCGGAATGAATGATAGGAGAATTTATTTTGAAATAGAGTCAAACCATCCTTACAAATAATGACATCTTGCTGAATTGCTTCCTCTGGCGCTCCTAACCCTCCGAATATTTTACGGTCACCTATTTTTGAACCAACACTGCCGATATAGGAGGATTCAAAATCTATTGCTATTCCTCTTCGTCTTTCTCCATAGTTCAAATAGACTTTTTGATTCTTTTTCGTTTTTAGCTTTACCATAATAAAACCTGAAATCATTTCGCCAAAATCAACAATGAAACCATTTTCCCCTTCCTCAATGCTTTGAGGAAGCACTGTTCCAGTCCGTTTGATTTTCGGAATAAAACTTTTGTTCATAAGCTTTTGTTCAGTAAAGTCTTTTGTTGTCGCTTTGTTCCATAACTCATCTTTCGTTAAATCAATCGTTTCACCTAAATAGAGATTATTAAAAATTCTATTTCCTTCGGATACTGCCCAGCTATCATCGCTGGATAATAAAATCTCATGATTTCTTTCAATGTCACAAATTAATTTGGGCGTACCAATTTTAGCTAGCCGTTCTCTCAAACTGTATTTCCCTAACAATTTAAGCGGCGAGGGATTGTACATTCCATTCCCCAGTTCAAAAACCAGCTCATTTTCACCAATCCTCAAGTATTTGGTAATATCATATACATCATAATAAATACACTTTTTAAAATTTGTCCAATCACTATTTAGTTCAAAATTTTCAATTCTCTGTCCGTTCAAGTAACCAATATAATAGCCTAAAGCAGCAGCATATAATTTAGTAGTTTCTATTTTGTCTATAGTAAAACTTTTTTTCAAAAGCGTGTGTGTATTCTTTTTATAATAAAGCTCAGCTTCTAAGCCATAATCAACCTCTTCATTTTGAATCCATTTCCCTCTGAAATTCCATTTCTCTGTGTTTAAAAGACTATTATCCATAAGCTCTCCTTACTATCAATCACCTTATTCTTCTGCCGCTTCTGAAAGATCGTCGCGGAGAGTTCCTTCTTCTTTTATTAACTGGCTATCTGCAACTTTTACAAATGGAAGCCATAATAATGTAACAGCAGCTATACAGACAATCTGCAAAATCGCACCTGCAATACTACCCGTCACTAAATATCCGCTGATTACTAAGGGGGTTGTCCAAGGGACCTGAGCCAAGCCAGTAGGAATCGGTACCAGTCCCAGCGCAAATGCACCATAGGAAATCAGAATAGATGCAACATTACTTAAAATAAAAGGAATAAAGTAAGTGACATTCATCATCAATGGTATCCCGAAAAGTGTTGGTTCACCAACGTTAAAAAGATAAGGAACACCTGCAATTTTTTTCATTTCTTTGTATCTCTTGCTTTTAGCAATAATGATGATTGAAATAATCGAACCAATAATTCCTATATTGGCAAAGCTGTCCCAAAAGCTCTGATTTATAATGTTAGAGGGGATACTTCCTGCAACAGAAGCTGCTCTATTTTCATCCTGTAGTACCTGAAAAATAGGCGACATCACTCCTCCAACAATTGAATCGCCATGGATGCCAAAGAACCAAAGCAGCTGACTAAAAATTTTAACAATGATGATTCCAAAAAGTGAACCACCCATCATTTTTAATGGAGCACCTAACGTATTATTAAATAATTCCAATGCACTCGCTGCAAAAATCCCGTCAAGAAGCAATCGGATAATCCAGAAAAACGTAACCACAAATAGTGAAGGAATAATCGATTCAAAGGGAGCTGAGACTGCGGGCGGGACCGCTGCCGGCATTTTGATTTTAAGTCCTTTCGAATCAATAAATTGATAAATTTTAGCAACTAGAACAGAAATGACTAACGCAATAAAAATTGACTGTGCTCCAAGGGAGGCGACCTCAATAACATTGCCACTTTCTTCTGATGTAAATGGGGTTAACAGCATGTAGGATACGATGGCGGTCATTAACACTTGAATCACATTAATGTTCATCTTTTCTGCAAGAGAACGACTAACTGAAACTAGCACAAGCAATCCGCCAATTCCCAAACTGGAATCACTTACAAGATTTAGCTTAGCCTGCCAGACAGCTTGCTCTACACCAGTAATCATAGTAATAAATTCACCAACCTGCGGGACTGGAAAGAAAGAAATAATTAAAAAAATTGAAGCAATGAATGTAAATGGCATATAAGCCAACATACCATCTTTAATTGCATTGATATAAATATTGCCATTTACCTTCATTGATAAATGACCAAGAATATTTTGCAAGCTATCAAAAAATGTTTTTTTGTTTTCCATAATTTTCCCCTTACTACTTTTTTATTTATTGTGAAATTCTTTTTAATAAGAGCTCTTTACTAATAAGATAACTTAATTATACGTACTGAAAAACGCTTTCACAATATCAAATATAGAGAATAGGACTATCAAAATTTTGTTTCCATGCTATAATTTACTTGTTTGGAGGTGTCGTTATGAAGTATGACGAACTGGAAGAATTATTATGGAGCCCTTCCACTTACAGTGGCATGGCTGATGAAGAATTACTAGAACACTTTAATAAAAAATTTCCTGTTGTTCCATTTAACGAGGAAAAGATGTTTGTCTTTCATCCTAATCGTGAGTTTGAAAACAAAAATCATATTATTTCCGTACATGATAGAAAAAGCGGGAAAGTTCCCATGCATATTTTCCATTATATCGTCATGACCTATGTCTATTCTGGAACCTTTACTCTGACAGTGGAGGAAGAGCTTGTCACATTAAAGGCTGGTGATATCATTATTTTAGATAAACATGTTCCTCATAGCGTTGCTCCCACAGGAGAAGGCGATTTAGGAATCAACATTATTTTAAATGAACAGTTTTTTCCAAATAAATTTATTAATCGTCTGCCCAATAATCAGCTGATTACAACCTTTATCATTGAGATGATGAACAATCGTCACACACACAATCACTATCTTTTATTTTTCACTAAAAATGATGCACTTCTTAGAAACTGTATTCAAAATATTTTATGTGAGTACTTTGATCCCAGACTTTGTTCTGATGATATTATTGACAATTATATAATGATTCTGATTTCCCATCTTGCCAGAGAAAGTTCTTATAACACTAACTTATCCGCGAGTAAAATAAAAAATCAAGAACTTATCAATAGCATTCTTGACTATATCAATCAAAATTATCAAGCTGGTAATTTAACAGATATGTGTGCTGTACTTGGCTATAATCCTTCATACATTAGTAAATTAATTAAGCAATTTTCTGGAAAAACATATAAACAGCTGATTAACGAGCAACGTATGAAAAAGGCAGTAATTCTTCTCCAAAATAATGAACTGCCAGTTTATGAAATTGCCGAACAGGTAGGAATTTCCAATTTAACCTCCTTCTATAAGCGATTCCAAGCATTTACAAACTGTACTCCTCAGGAATATAGATTAAGAATTTAACAGATATTTTGACTAGTCAAAATATTTCCTCTGAGGTGCCAAAGAGGCTTTATCAAAAAAGTTTATATAAAAATAAAGCGGCAAAAGCCGCTTTATAGGAGTTTTAATTGCTAAAATTATTACAGAACCATCATTACCCAGTCAGTAAATTTTCTTGAGAGCAAATCCTGACAGCATTTATTTAGTTTACCTGCAGCATCATTACTTTGGTTGCAATCAGGTTTCAATGTCAACCTGATTGATGGAAAGAAGCGGCAAACTATCAAAACTAGAAAAAAGATTTTTGATTGATGGCTTTATTTGGAAGCCATCTCCATATCCAGATTTTCAACTTTTTTGTTCTGACAATAAAAAAATACAACCTGAACCCTATAAACATGAGTTTCAGATTGCATTTTTACTTATTCTAAAACAGAGCTTGGGGTATAACCTAATAGCTAATCTCCTCTTTCTCTAAAAGCTGAATAAACGGCGGCACAAAACACCTTTAATCATTTAGAAAATTGAGTTAATAATTTATTAATCGCCAGCAGTTCTTCCTCGGCAAAGTCTAACTTGTCTAAAGCCTTCAGATTATCTTCCAACTGGCTAAGTCGTGATGCTCCAATCAAAACACTGGCAACAGTTTCTTGCTGAAGATTCCAGGCTAATGCCATTTCTGCCAGCGTCTGACCTCTTTTTTGAGCAATATCATTCAATGCGGCAACTAATGTTAGTGTTGGCTGAACATTTTCTGCTGACAAAAAAGGACTATCGCTGCGTGCTGCCCGGGAATCATCTGGAATCCCATTTAGGTAGCGGTTTGTTAGTATCCCTTGTGCTAAAGGACTAAATACAATAGCTCCCAGCTGCTCTTCGGCTAAAACATCTGTTAGCCCGTCTTCAATCCAGCGATCCAGCATATTATAACGAGGCTGATGAATGATAAAGGGCGTACCCATTTTTTTAAACAATGCGGCAATACTCTTTGTCTCTGCTGCTGAATAATTAGAAACACCTACATAAAGCGCCTTTCCCTGACGAACCAATAAATCTAAGGTATGTGCGGTTTCTTCTAAAGGTGTCTTCGGATCTGGACGATGATGATAAAAAATATCTACATAGTCAAGACCCATTCGCTGTAAGCTTTGATCACAGCTTGCAACCAAATATTTCTTTGAGCCCCATTCTCCATAAGGACCATCCCACATGTTAAATCCTGCCTTAGAAGAAATTATCAGTTCATCACGATAGCTGCCTAACTCTTCCTTCAGTATACGACCAAAATTCGTTTCTGCGGAACCAGGCGGCGGACCATAGTTATTGGCTAAATCAAAGTGTGTAAGCCCACGGTCAAATGCACCTAAAACAATTTCTTTCTGTGTGCTTAGGCGATCTACATCACCGAAATTGTGCCATAAACCTAATGAAATTGCAGACAGCTTTAAGCCTGAATTGCCAACACGCCGATAATTCATGTTTTTATAACGCTGTTTTTCTGCTTGATACATGTTCTTTCACCTCTTTACAAGAGCATACCACTTCAAGTACACTTGAAGTAAATAACAAAAAGGAAATTAATCATGAAAACTTATACAATTAAAGAATTATCTACACTTTTCGACTTGCCGGCTTCTACTCTTCGCTATTATGAAGAGGTTGGTTTACTGACAAATATTCAGCGGGACGGCAAGCACAGAATTTATGAAGAGTGTCATTTTAATCGACTAAAAGCTCTTTGCTGTTTTAAAGAAACTGGTATGTCGATTGCTCAGCTGCTAACCTTCTTTTCCTATGAAGAAGACGCCGATAAAAATGAAGAGATGGTGGTTTTACTCACAGAGCATACAGCAAAAGTGGCAAATCAAATCACTCGGCTCCAAGAAAATATGCAGCATGTTCAACGAAAACTCAATTTCTATCAAGATATTTGCCAGGCAGAAAAGCTGCAGCAGCCAGTACCCAGCTGGGATAATTACAAAAATAGAAGCTACTAAGCGAATTACCTTCGAGTCTTGATGCCATTTTGAATCATAGATAAAGAAATGATGGTTCTAGTATCCTTTTTAAAAATCAGGACAGCCTCTAGTCCGGATTTTTAAGTTTAGAAAACTAAATAAGTGCTGACAGAATTTCCTTCCCTCAGCACTTGTAATCAATGATTTAATATTCTTTTATTGTTACACTCGAATCGGCATCATGAACAGTTAGAAATACCTTTTGCTGGTATTTTTCTGATAATTCCTTGATTGAATCAATTAAATGGTCTTCGCAGTTTACATATAAGACAAGCGCTTCAAATCGATCCTTAACAGAAGCCATGAAAGCTTCTGTCTCCTGCAGCAGCTTTTCTTTTGTCAATGTTTCATAGACGCGCATTTGTTTTCCTCTCACAAAGCTATGAGGAAGTTCGCCCTTATGGCTCAAAACAGCCACCTTGCTACCGGAATGATCTTTTTTTACAAGATCCCAAATTGTTTCAATTTTTCTAGAATTATTTCCTTTAACTACTATCATGTCTCTTCTCCTTTATCTGCTATTCATATGCGAATAAGACACAAAGAAGCTCATAAAGACTGGCACTTCTCTGTGTCCAGCTCTTTCATGCAAGATAATCCCCTCCCAATTGCGTGTTCTATCAACCATACCATATAAAAAATAAAAAGCAATCATCTAATAATCAAAAGTGAAACACAGCTTTTACAACCATCAAAAAGCGAACAAAAAAAACAAAAAACATCCATTAAAATGCTTTTTCGCACAAATTCACTAACGAAAACACGAACTTTATCTATATTTTTCGTATTAAAAGCCAAAAAAACATCGACAGAAAAATTATCCAATGTTATGCTTTTTTAAGACACTGAATACTTTAAAGAAGGCGGGAAGAACATGAAAGAACTGTATGATGGTAAAACAAAAACAGTTTTACTTGATGAAGAAAAGAAAGAAGTTTACTTATTGTTTAAAGATAGTGCAACCGGTGAAGACGGCGTTTTTGATCCTGGCTCCAACACAGTCGGCGGCAGCGTTGCCGGCAAAGGCAAAGTTGGTTTGACTGTTTCCCAATACTTTTTTGAATTGATGGAAAAAAATGATATCCCTACTCATTACCTGGGAGCAGATATCGAAAAAGGCATTATGAAGGTTCGTCAGCTAACGGTACCAAATCTGGAATTTGTTCTACGCTATTTTACTGCTGGTAGTATGTGCCGTCGTTTTACCTTACCAGAAGGGCTGCCTTTTGACCCGCCTTATTTGGAAGTAACGTTAAAAGATGATGAACAAGGAGATCCGTTGATTACTGATCGTTTGTGTCAAATGAAAGGCATTTTAAACCCTGGACAATATGATGAAGCACTTGATATTTTAACAAAGGTTGGCGCAGTTCTTAAAGATGCTTTAGCTGATATGGACTTAACCTTGATTGATTTCAAAATTGAAATTGGCTATGATACTGATGGAAAAATGTATGTCGTTGATGAAATCACCCCTGATATTTGGCGTGTCAAAGATGAAGAAGGCAATATTCCCAACCAAATCGACTGTGCCCATCTAATCTTAGATAAAATTCAAACGGTATAATTTTTAGAGCTGGTAGAGTCTTTCTATCAGTTCTATTTTTTTAAATTAAACAACCTGAAAAAGTTCAACTACTGTATACTACGCGTCTCTGCCTTTTTCTGTTCCTTCAGTATAAGTTCGGCTTACGCTTCAAATCAAGGATACAAAAAAGCATCCCCTTTTAGGAATGCTTTCATCTTGTATCTATCTTTAACATTTTTTAAATCAATTTGCTTTTCTTGTCCTTTTGCAACTAGTACAATGGATTGAAACTGGTCTTCTTTGCAGCAGCCAAAAGCCTGCCGAAGATGCTGTTTTTCTCAAGCTTATTTCTTCGGCTCGTCCTCATCCATTTTCAGAACAGCCATAAAGGCTTCCTGCGGCACTTCCACAGAACCAATCTGCTTCATCCGCTTCTTCCCTTCTTTTTGCTTCTCTAATAGCTTACGTTTACGGGAAACATCTCCGCCATAACATTTCGCCAATACGTTTTTACGCAATGCTTTAATGTCTGAACGGGCAACAATTTTCTGTCCAATAGCTGCCTGAATTGGTACCTCAAACTGCTGACGGGGAATCAGTTTCTTCAGCTTTTCAACAATCGCTTTCCCACGTTCATAAGCAAAGTCTCTATGCACAATGAAGCTTAACGCATCGACTTTTTCAGCATTTAAAAGAATGTCCATCTTCACGAGACGGCTTGGACGATAATCGCTCATTTCATAGTCTAATGAAGCATAGCCCTTGGTACTCGATTTCAGTTTATCAAAGAAATCAAAAACAATTTCTGACAGAGGAATGTAATACACAACATTCACCCGGTAATCATCCAGGTAGTCCATCGTAATAAACTCTCCGCGTTTTCTCTGAGAAAGCTCCATCACTGCACCCACGTAATCATTCGGCACCATAATCTGAGCCTTGACGTACGGTTCTTCTACTGAGTCAATTACACCAGGATCTGGAAATTCTGCTGGATTATCAACAACCACCTGTGTACCGTCTGTTTTATTCACATGATAAATAACGGATGGTGCTGTTGTAATCAGCTCAAGATTAAATTCTCTTTCCAGACGCTCTTGGATAACATCCATGTGCAGCAGTCCTAAGAAGCCGCACCGGAATCCAAAGCCTAGAGCCTGTGATGTTTCTGGTTCAAACTGTAGCGCAGCATCGTTCAGCTGCAGCTTTTCTAATGCTTCCCTCAAATCATTATAACGAGATGTATCAATTGGATATAGACCACAATATACCATTGGGTTCATTTTTCGATAGCCGTCCAATGCTTCTTCAGCCGGATTGTCCGCTAAAGTAACAGTATCCCCTACACGAGTATCCTGAACAGTCTTGATACTAGCCGTAATATAACCTACATCTCCGACCATTAAGAAATCTCTGGCAATTCCTTTTGGAGAAAACACACCAACCTCTGTTACATCAAAGGTCTTGCCGTTACTCATCATTTGAATTTTATCACCGGGTTTAACAACTCCGTCCATGATACGGACATTCAAAACGACTCCCCGGTAGCTGTCATATACTGAATCAAAAACCAGCGCCTTCAGCGGCGCTTCAACATTGCCTGCCGGTGCTGGAACGTATTCAACAATTTGCTCAAGGATGTCTTCAATTCCGATCCCAGCTTTAGCACTTGCTAAAACGGCTTCACTAGCATCGATGCCAATCACATCTTCAATTTCCTTACGAACCCGCTCAGGATCTGCAGCCGGTAAATCAATTTTATTGATAACAGGTAGAATTTCCAAATCGTTATCCAGCGCAAGATAAACATTTGCCAGTGTTTGTGCTTCAATTCCCTGTGCAGCATCAACTACTAATATTGCTCCTTCACAGGCAGCCAAGCTACGTGACACTTCATAGGTGAAATCCACATGCCCAGGGGTATCGATCAAATGGAAAATATAGGTTTCACCGTCTTTGGCTGTATAGTTTAGTTCCACTGCATTCAGCTTGATTGTTATGCCACGTTCTCTTTCAAGATCCATAGAATCCAACAGCTGCGCCTGCATTTCACGAGAGGTCACTGTATTCGTCTTTTCCAGAATTCGATCCGCAAGTGTCGATTTCCCATGGTCAATATGGGCAATAATCGAGAAGTTGCGAATTTTCTCCTGTCTTTTTTTCATATCATCTATATTCATCGTATTCCTCATTTCTTTTCAATCAGCAATTCTCATTATAACAAGGTTTTTCATAGATTTAAAGAACTTTCAGTAAATGAGTTTTCATCCGTCAATCATATACCGGTTTTGACTCTTCATCATTGATGAAATTAGAAATACATGGTGATTTTAATTTTCTCCAAATAACAACCTGTTCTAAAAATCATGCGCTCTTCTTATCGGCTGTATGTTTTTCAGTTTTTTGATATACTTATTCTAAACGAATGTTTAATTGGAGAGAAAAATAATGGATTATCAAGAATTTCGAAAACAATTGGAGCTAAGGCCTGTTGGTCAAGAACATCTCAACCAGTACAATGAACTACTTAGCTATGTTTTTCAATTTACCGAGTCAGATTTGGAAGAAAGCGGTTTTGACAACAAACGAGAGTTCGTCCGTTCAAAACGTCCCATCCTTGAAGTTTCGAAGGTTTTCGGCTGGTTTCATGATGAGAAGCTGATTTCACAAATTTCTATTTATCCCTGTAAAGTGAATATTCACGGTCAGCTGTATGATATGGGGGGTGTCACTGGTGTGGGTACCTACCCCGAATATGCGAATCACGGATTGATGCAGGATTTAATTCATGTAGCTCTCGAAACGATGAGAGCTGATAAACAATGGATTTCCTACCTCTACCCATATAGTATTCCTTATTATCGCCGTAAAGGCTGGGAGATTCTTTCAGATAAGCTGTCCTTTAAAATCAGAGATACTCAGCTGCCCAAAAATATTGATGTATCTGGAATGGTCGAACGAGTACCAGTGGATCATGAGGATGTACTCAGTGTTTATGACCGCTTTTCCCGAGAAAATCATGGGGCTATGATTCGCAGCCCGTTTAATTGGGAGGAGTACTGGCGTTTTGAAAATGAAGAAGAGCGAACTGCAGCGATTTATTACAATAGCGAGCATCAGCCCCAAGGTGTCCTATTTTATTGGATTGCTGAGGATGTCTTCCATATCAAAGAAATGTTCTATATGAATCAGGAAGCTCGAAATGGTTTGTGGAACTTTATCTCTGCTCATTTTTCGATGGTTTACTGGGTCAAAGGCAGCATTTACAAAAATGAACCACTAGCATTTCTTTTAGAAGACAGTCAGATTAAAGAGACAATTGAACCTTATTTTATGGCGAGAATCGTTGATGTGAAGGAATTCTTGCTAAATTATCCCTTCAAAGAGACTGCCGAGCCGTTTCATCTTATTATTGATGATCCAGTTGCTGAATGGAATAACGGTGTATTTGGGCTTCAATGGGCTGAAGATGGACAGCTAGCCGTCAGCAATCAGGCCTTAGGCAATCCCGTTCGGATGAATATTCAAACCTTAACCTGTCTGTTAATGAACTATCGAAGAGCCAGCTATCTTCATAGAATTGAGCGGATACAAACAGATAAGCAAACATTGCGGATATTGGAACGGATTCTTCCTGATCAGGAAGCCTATTTCAGTGATGACTTTTAGTTAAGGGATACCTTATAAAAAATGCAGACCCGTGGGTATCTACAAAACGTTGCTATACAAAAATTGGTCATTCACACTGAAAATTTCTGTTTTTTATGGATAATGATTAGTACTAAAATTAGACAGTCTTCTTTGTCGAAAAAAATGTGCAGCATTTATCATCTGCAACAAAATAAAACCAACACTGGAGGGAATCTTTGAATGAAAATCTACTTTGCAGGACCCATGTTTGCTAATGCAGACTTACGTTATAATGAACACTTAGTTGGGAAAATTCGTGAGCTTACCTCCGAATTAGAAGTCTATCTTCCACAGGAAAATGGCGCAATTAATGATAAGACAGCCTACGCCGACAGTAAAATGATTGCATTAGCCGACACAGAAAAAGTTCTAGAAAGTCAACTGTTGGTCGCTGTGCTTGATGGCTTAACAATCGATGCCGGCGTTGCTTCCGAGATTGGTGTCGCCTATGCCAAAGGTATTCCTGTTTTGGCACTCTATACAGATACACGCCAGCAAGGCGCGGATAATTCGAAAAAGCTGGCTGCTTTGAAAGACATTGCTGAAAATCAATTTCACTATTTAAATCTTTATACGGTGGGATTAATCAAATTAAATGGGGATGTTTACAGTAATGAAGAAGCATTTTTAAAGGCGATACAAGAGTTTGTGACAAACAAATAACTTAGCTGTCTTGAGCAGCTCAGAAGGAGAAACGAATGAAACTAGAATTTGAAGACAAACAGGAACGTCTGGCCTTTTTCTTCCTGTTGATTTTTGGGTTTATTACTTTAGGTGTTAATATCGTTAAAATGTTTACAATGGAACCAGCTAGTCAGTATCAGCTGTTAACTGTAGAGATGATTGCTGGTATCGCAATTATTTTCCTGCCTTTCCTGTTCACAAAACTTACGGGGCTGGTTTTTCCAAAAATTGTTCGCCTTTACTATTGGTTTTTCCTATGGATTTCTGTATTTTTAGGAACTGGGCTGCGACTAATCATTGCCGTTCCTTTTTGGGATAAAATTCTCCATGCGGTCAGCCCTATTTTATTAGTTGCTGTTGGCTATGCGTTAATCGGCTATTATTTAAGAAAAAGCGACTTTACAACTGTTAGTCCTTGGCTGTTTATCGTTATGGGCTTTGCCTTTGCGGGACTTTGTGGTGTTTTTTGGGAGTTCTGGGAATTTTTATGTGATAGTCTAGGCAATATGAACCTGCAGCGTTATATGACCGAAGCGGGACAACCGTATATCGGGCGCGAAGCTCTAATGGATACCATGGGCGATTTATTAACGAACACAGTGGGTGCATTGATTTTAACCGTCTACAGTTTCACTCAAAGACACAAACCGGAATACTTTAAATCTTATGCTTTCCGGAAAAAGACAGACACTCTAAACTAAATAGGATGCCCTAAAAAAAGGAGGAAATGAAATGGCTAATTTATATGTAAAAAAAGGCTTATTATCCAGCAAAGAATTCATAGGCAGCTACAAAAATGGCGACGTCTATAAAAAAGATGGTGTTCTATCACAGGAAAAGGTTGGTTCCTATAAAGAAGGCACGATTTATAAAAAAGACGGCATGATTTCTAAAACAGCGATTGGTTATATCAAAGACCAGAAGATTTATCGAAAGAGCGGTTTAATAGGGAAAGATGTTGTGGGAACTTGTAAAAATGGAAAAATCTACAAAAAACGAGGCATAGTCTCTGAAGATCTCATCGCCTATTACGATGGAGACGATGATGGAGCGGCTGCTGCCGCTTTGCTCCTTTTAGATTTATAATAGATAAAAAAGACTTGGGTCGTATGTAGTGACCCAAGTCTTTTGGTTATTGTTTTATTATTTTGTAACTTCTACGGTCCAAGTAATTGTAGAGGTATATGCCCCGTCTTCTGGAATAATCGTTTTATTATCTGTTCCTAAAATGATATTTTCTTCTGTATAGCTGTATTCTTCATGTGCGCGAATTTCAGGTTGGTTAAGAACCTTCCCTTCTTGATTCGGTGCTTTAAACGGAGAAATTAAGTGTTTCCCTTTTGCAGCACTTCCCTTGTACGCTGCAATGACAGTTTTTTCTTCTGTAAGTGTTGCATGGTCTGCTAACCAGTAACTATTATCTGGTAATCCATTTGAACTATACCCATCTACTTTTTCACCTTCCACTTCAGCATTGTCGGTAAATTCACCAAAATAGAGACGTTCATTCTTCATTTGTGCTCCTGTTTCCACATGTGTCATTGGTGTCCGTTCCGCACAAAGTTTCCACTCACCAGGATTAGTTGATGGGTCTGTAATTCTAACTAAATAGGCTCTCGCGTCAACATATGTCCAATAATCAGCAACATGTCTCGGCATAATATGAAGACTATTATCAAACGGATTTTTCATCCAATCATTGTAAAATGAATCTTCCCAGCTAAACTCATTAACCATTGTATATCTTTGATTAATGGTTGGATGATAGGCCTCTCTATCTAATGACGTTTTAATAGCCCCAAAATCTAAACTTCCAGGTGCAGCTTCTAGTGAAATTCCACCAGATTCTACCTGAACTGGCATCTCTGTTGAAGCTTCTTCAGCATGTACCCTTACTCCGCCAACAGTCCCTAAAACTGTTAACATCCCTAAAATAACCCTTTTTTTCATTTTATGACCTCCCTAGTTTATGTTTCAATTTTATTTTAACATTAATCTTGTTATTTATTTTCTCTAATTTTTTTTTAAAACATAAAAAAGATGATAATATTTGATATTCGGAATTTTTTTATTAAATTTAAGAAAGTATTTTTATTTTAATAAAATATTTTCTGCTAATTTTGTATAGATAATATTATTTTCTAGTGTTACAATGTAAGCGTATAAAATAACTATTAAGGAGAACTTTATGAAAAAAACACACAACTACCATTCTGATTTCGATCAACTTAGTGAACAATATGCTTTCCTAAATACTGCTACCTTGGAAGATTTTGCAGAATTAAACGTTGACCTACGGAAAGCATGGGCAGCAAACGATAGTGATGAAGAAGTAAAAGTCACAAAAACACAAATTAAAAGCTCTGATGGTTACCTATGTGATATTCAAATTATTGAACCTGTGGGACTTAAAACTCCAGCACCTTGTCTGTTGTTTTATCACGCAGGTGGTTTTTTAATTACCGGGATGGCTCATCACATTGACCTGATTCGTGAGTATGCGTTGAAAGTTCAATGTAAAGTCATCTATATTGATTACCGTCTTATACCAGAACATCCATTTCCTGCAGCAAGTAACGACTGTTACGCTCTTTTAGAGTGGGCCTATGAAAATTCAGAGAAACTTGAGATTGACCCAAAACGCATTGCTATTGGCGGAGATAGTGCCGGGGGTTGTATGACAGCAGTTGTGGCTCAAATGGCTCGGGATAAAAATGGTCCTGCATTAGCTGGCCAAATGATGATTTTCCCTACTACAGATGCAGCGATGAGTACTAAATCAGCTCAAGAGTTTGTTGATACACCAATTTGGAATAGTAATTTATCAAAAATGATGTGGCCGCTTTACTCAAAAAACGGTGATTTTGGAACACCCCAATATCTATCTCCTATGCAAGCAGAAAGCTTTGAAAATCTGCCAAAAGCATATATGGAGACTGCTGAATTCGACTGTTTAAGAGATGAAGGAATAGCTTATGCACAGGCACTGAAAAATGCAGGTGTTCCAACAATTCTGAATGAGACGAAACGAACAGTCCACTGTTATGATGCAGAACCTAATAGCAGTATTACAAAAGAAAACATCGCAAAAAGAATCGACTTTTTAAAGAGTATTCTTTATAACTAAGCTTTGATTCTTAATTAAATAAAAAGGTTCTATATCAATTTGTGTTGGTAGGACAAAAACTGAATAGAGTCATCGTAGAGCTTGAAACAAAAAAACAGAGAATCTGTGGTTTTGTTTCAAGTTCTTTTTTGAAAGAAGGAAAGGAGCACAAATGATCTCGGCAGCTGGCCGTAAGCGACTTGGCAAACCCCGTGCCAAGTCCATTCCTAAATCGAGTCAAAGCAGCTGTAAGAACCTGGACACACAGTCGCTAATTCCCTATAAAAATGAGTATTTTCCATTCTTATCTTGACCAGCTTATTTTCTGATGGTAGACTTTAATAGAACGTTTGTTCGAAAAAACAAGAAGTTGAGGTTTTAAGTATGGAGCAGGATTTAACATTTGGACACCCCATAAAAAAAATACTCTGGTTTACGATTCCAATCTTTATCGGAAATCTATTCCAGCAGTTTTATAATTTTGCAGATACAATGATTGTTGGACGCCTGTTAGGTGTCAATGAACTTGCTGCTGTGGGAGCAACCGGCAGTCTAATGTTTGTTGTTCTTGGATTTACACAGGGATGTGGAGCAGGCTTTTCAATTATTCTCTCTCAATATTTCGGTAGTAAGGATGAAAAGAAAGTTAAAGAAGGTTTCGCCGTCAGTATTTTTTTAAGCTTAGTTATCGCTGTTATTGTTACAATTGTAAGCTTTGCATCTATTCGTCCTCTGCTTCAATTTATGCAGACCCCAACGGAAATTATGTCTCTTTCCTATGATTACTTATCAATTATTTATTTGGGAAGTATTGCTGCATTTGCGTTTAACTTGCTAAGCAACATGCTGCGGGCACTTGGTGACAGTAAAACACCTTTATATTTTCTAATCTTGGCCTGCATCCTAAATATCTTTTTAGATTGGTTTTTGATTCGCGTTATTCCGATGGGTGTTGGCGGAGCTGCTGTTGCAACAGTCATCGCTCAAGGTGCTGCTTCAATTGCCTGTATTATATACATTGGTCAGCGTTTCCCACTCCTTAAAATTAAGAAAAGGGATTTTAAATTGGAGCGTAGTGAAATAAAGAAGCAGCTGACTTTAGGAATCCCTATGGGCTTTCAATACTCAATTATTGGTCTCGGTCAGGTTGCTCTGCAATATTCTCTGAATCTTTTAGGTACTGCAGCGGTGGCAGCTTATACAGCAGCCGGCAAGATAGAATTTTTCTCGTCAATGTCCGTTCAGGCATTAGGAACTGCCCTTGCTACATTCACCGGACAAAATTTTGGTGCTGGTAAAATAGAACGAATTCGTTATGCTTTCCGAAAAATACTATGGATTGCTCTAGGCATCGCGGTTTTTATGGGCGCTATTAACTGGTTTTTAGGTGATTTCCTGATTGCTCTATTTGTTTCAAAAAGCGAAACAACGGTGATTAATCTCGGTGTTCAGGTACTACAGGCTAACGGGTTGAGCTACTGGCTCCTTGCTATCCTGTTTATCTGTCGCTTTACGCTACAAGGACTTGGTAAAAGTGTCATCCCCACTGTCTCAGGTATTATGGAGTTAGTCAGTCGTTTTATCACTGCTTTTATCCTATCCAAACAATTTGGCTTTTTCGGCATCACTTTAGCCAACCCGCTGGCATGGCTGCTGGCTGCTATCCCTTTAGCCATTGCCTGTTACGTCACACTGCGTAATTTGAAACCTTCTGAAGAACTTTCTTCTATGGATTATGACGGTACTTTACTTGATTAACTTTGGGCCGTTGAAACAAGAATTGCTGTTGAATAAATGTCATGTAAAGGAGAACAAATAATGAGTATATGCAAAGAGTGCTATAGCTCAAACAATAGGATTACCCCTATTCGTGGAGCCAAAGAATGTCTAGAAACCCATACACAATATATTTGTGGAACGTGCGGTCGCTGCATCTGCATTGAAAAAGATCCTCGCAGACACCTTCAGCGTTGGCATTTTCCTTTCCAAAAACAGGAAACGGCATTACTCTACTTACGAACTGCTGACGTTAGTGAAAAAACAAACTGTGGCATCTATCAGCTAGCAGATGTCAGCGGAAGATTATCCTATAAAATTTTCCCAACAAAAGCCGCTTTGGAAAGCTATTTGATAAAAAATAAATCGAAAAAAAGTACTTCATACTCTCCAGTTTACCAACAGGCAATTTATCAGGTTTTTCCGGACACTCAAATTCGCAGACTGACATTGGATGAAGCTGCACAATACCTATCAGAAATAAGCTAAGTAGCACGATTACTTATATATACTAATGTGTATATTTTACTCGTTCATTTAAACAAGGAGGTCTAACTGAGCATTACTCGTTCAGTTAGACCTCTTTGTTATTGTCTTTTTAATCGTTCACTCGTTCTTTCCATAATTTTTTCTATCTTTTGTTTCTCCATCAGTAAACGCTGCTGTTCTCGTTCATATTGGCGGCGCTCAGGTTCACTGGATGCTTTTCTTAGATTTTTTTCTGCTTCTTCAATCTGATCATTTAATGATTTTTTCCATTGCTGATTAAAATTCAGCCACCACTGCTGCTTCTTTTCACTCTCTTGGGAACCATCATTTAGAGAAGAACGGAGCAAATTCATATATTGTCGAACGTTGCCTCCCTTTTCTCTTCTTAAATCTTGAACATAATAATTTTTTTGTTCGGTATTCATCTGCGACACATAGGTATCTTCCTCACGATCAACAATATTCTGTAAAAATCCAAGGATTGGCAATACTAGATACGTGACCAAACCGAACTTTGGAAAGAAGTAGGCAAAAATTAGAATAATCAAGCGGAAAGCCAGCATCATCAATTGACGCTTGTCCTCTCTTTGGCGAAAATATTTCGGCAGGCGGTCCTTTTCCTCGATTTGTTCCCCCAAAGAATGAAGCAAAATAGACCATAACAGTGTCACGAAAAAGCTTAAAACACCGTATAAAAAAACAACTTGCTGATTGGTGTCTTCAATCAGTAATCTGGTAAACGTTGGTATCAAAGATAACGCGAATAAAAAGAACATATATACAACAAAATCTTTATTTTTTATTTTTCCAGTTTTAGAAAACTTTTGTGCTCCCTGATACCAAAGATCTCCTACAAAACAAAAACTAATAAAATAAATTCCAATGGAACGAAAAAGAATATAAGAATCTAATTCACCACTTGAAGAAAGCTTTATTGGCAGCTCTAATACAATAATCGTAATAATAATTGCTATGATTGCATCACCAAATGCAATAATGCGTTCTTTCATCTTTTCCATCATTTTTCTCCTCATTTCAGGTCCAATCTAATTAGTAAATCAAAACAACAGGGGCTGCGACGCAGCCCCTGTCAGCTCTTATTTACTATAGACCTAAACCAGTGGATAAATCAAATTATCTGCTGTTTAACCAGTTATTTATAGATTGTTTGTTAGTTCTTACGCTTGAACGGCTTCCAGTTGTTCATTTTCAAATACCAATTGACCATCCAGCAGCGTAATAGTTACTCTTGTCTTAGGAAGCACACGACCAGATACAATTTCTTTTGCCAACGGTGTTTCCACTTCTTTTGTTAAGAAACGCTTCAGCGGTCTAGCGCCATACGCTGGGTCATACGCCTGCTGAGCAATCCAGTCCTTAGCATCTTCAGAAATAACTAATTCTATTTCCTGATGCTCTAAACGAGCAGACAGCTGCGCCGTCAGTTTGGTAATAATGCCCTTCACATCTGCTAAGCTTAGTGGAGTAAACAGAATCGTATCATCAATTCTATTGAGAAATTCTGGTTTGAAATGACCTCTCAAAATTCCTCTGACCTGTTCTTCAACCGCTTCCGGGATTTCGCCTTCTGCAGTCACTCCTTCCAGCAGCAGCTGTGAGCCTATATTGCTGGTCATAATCATTACAGTATTTTTAAAGTCTACTACTCGACCTTTAGAATCAGTTAAACGCCCGTCATCTAAAGCCTGAAGCAAGATATTAAACACATCTGGGTGAGCCTTTTCTATTTCATCCAGTAATACAATGGTGTAAGGGTTTCTGCGGACTGATTCAGTCAGTTGTCCCCCTTCTTCATAGCCTACATATCCTGGAGGAGCACCTACTAGACGAGAAACACTATGTTTCTCCATATATTCACTCATATCAATCCGTACCATATGATCTTCAGAATCAAACAGATTTTCTGCCAATGCTTTGGCAAGTTCTGTCTTACCCACACCAGTCGGTCCTAGAAACAGGAACGAACCTAATGGACGATTAGGATCCTGTAGACCTGCTCTTGAGCGAATCACCGCGTCGCTCACAGCATCAACTGCTTCATGCTGCCCGATTACCCGTTTATGAAGAGTTTCATTCAGCTTCATCAGTTTTTCCCGTTCCCCTTCAACCAGCTTGGTTACCGGGATGCCAGTCAATCGTCCGACAACTTGGGCAATTTCATTTTCAGTAACTGATTCCTGCACCATTTTTACATGATTATCCAGATTTTTTGCTTCCAAGTCTTTCAATTCTTTTTCAAGCTCTGGAATTGTCCCATGACGTAGAACTGCAGCACGTTCTAAATCATAATTATTTTCTGCATCCTCCAACTCATGCTTTGCTTTGTCAATTTCAGCTCTTTTATTACTAACCGCATTTACTTCATCTTTTTCTGTTTCCCATTGCAGCTTCATATTGTTCGCTTCTTCTCTCAGTTCAGCCAGTTCTTCTTGAAGATGTGTTAGACGCTTCCTGCTGGCATCATCTGATTCCTTCTTTAAAGCTGCCTCTTCAATTTCCAGCTGCATCAGACGGCGTGTTACCTGATCCAGTTCGGTAGGCATTGAGTTCATTTCAACGCGAATCGTCGCACTCGCTTCATCAACTAAATCAATGGCTTTGTCCGGCAGAAAACGGTCAGTGATATAGCGGTCAGACAAAGTTGCAGCTGCAACAAGTGCGTTATCATGAATATTTACGCTATGGTGGATTTCAAATCGTTCCTTCAGCCCCCGTAGAATACTGATAGTGTCTTCAACAGTAGGTTCTTTTACCAATACTTTCTGGAAACGACGTTCCAATGCTTTATCCTTTTCCATGTACTGACGGTATTCATCTAGTGTGGTTGCACCAATCAGATGTAGCTCACCCCGAGCTAGCATTGGTTTCAACAGATTGCCGGCGTCCATGCTGCCTTCTGTTTTACCAGCACCTACTATATTATGAATTTCATCAATGAAAAGGATAATTCGACCATCGCTTTTATTGACTTCTTTTAGCACTGCCTTTAGCCGTTCTTCAAATTCTCCACGGAATTTTGCCCCAGCAATTAAGGCACCCATATCTAAAGAAAAAATTGTTTTATCCTTTAGATTTTCCGGTACATCCTTGCGTACAATCCGCTGAGCTAATCCTTCGATAATCGCTGTCTTACCAACACCCGGTTCACCGATTAACACTGGATTATTTTTTGTTTTTCTCGAAAGAATTCGAATAACGTCCCGAATTTCTTCATCTCGTCCGATGATAGGGTCCTGCTTTCCGCTTTTCACCTGTTGAACTAAATCAACCCCATATTTTTCCAGCGCTTTGTATTGTTCTTCCTGACTTTGAGAGGTCACTCGATCTCCACCCCGCATATCTTCGATATTTTTTCTCAATTCCTTTTCTGTAATTCCTTGACTTACCAAGTATTTAGTCAACCGATAATTTTTCAGCTTCATCAATGCAAGCACCACAATTTCAGTTGATAAAAACTCATCTTGAAAGCTAATCCGCAGTTGATCTGCTTCATTTAAAAGACTGAATAAATTTTGGCTCATTGTTTGCCCATACTGGACATTACCGCCTTGAACAACTGGATACTCATCCAAAGCTCGATCAACTTCATGCTCAAATCCAGCAACATCCAGTCCTGCATCTGTATAAAAGTTACGTCCAAAATGGTTTGGCTGCAATAAGATTTTCCATAAGTGAGCAATATCTATTTCCTGGTGACGACGTGTTACCGCAATTTGTTGAGCTTCAGCAACGGCTTCTTGCAATGTCGTAGTCATTTTTTCTATTTTCATTAATTCTTTCCTCCTATAACAGTAATAATCTATTTATATATCCTCGCTTCTATTATGAATCTCCCATAACTAAAAGACAAAGATAACGAATGCTTATAGTTAAATTATAGCTAATTGGTCAGTAAAGGTCAAACTAAAAACAGTGATTTTTACTGACTTTTTTTCATACTCTTTAGTTAGTCACTTCCACTAGAATCTTACCAGAGTTTTTACATAAAAAAATCAGCCCTTAGAACGAACTACATACTACAATAACCCAAGTTAATCAGCCGTCCCCATTTAGACACTAAAAACCCCCTAAGTTAGATTTTCTGGTCTAACTTAGGAGGTGTATTTCATTCACTCTTTATTTCAAAACATATTCCAAAGAAGGTTAAAACAGAAATCTAACAGCCTCGAATGAAAAGCATTTGTATTTCCTGTTATTTGAAAAGCATTTTTCTTATTACCTAAATCCCCTGAAAGGTATCTTAGCATCTGCTAGTTTCTCAAGCTGTAAGAGCTCGTTCCAAACATGCACTATACTTTTTCGATTTGTTTAATCGAGTTCCCCGGAATTTGCGGTGGAATCGACATAGTCATAATTGGCAGTCCTGTTAAGGTGAAACGGATTTTATCCCCTTCCTGCAGTTCATTCAAAGTCAGCCCTTGTGCCAGCTGATTTTCTCCAGCATTTAAAATAACGCCATCTGATTCCATCATTGGTAAAATCGTTTCAGGGTCTTCTACTGCTTCAACAGATGTTAAGGTAATACGGACAGTACCGTCTGTTTCAGCAGCACCCGTGGTCAGCACTCCTGTAAAAACAGATTGTGTTCCTTGTATATTTGATGATGCGCTTGTTTCATCAGATTGCTCTGCAGTCTTATCATTTGTTGAGTGATCAGACATGTTAGCCTCACTGCTTTCTTTTGATTTATCACTGCCAGTACCACACGCAGCTAAAAGTAATACGGTACCCACTATACATGCAATCAATTTTATTTTTTTCATCCAAAAATTCCTCCATACATACTCATACATGTTATTTGAAAGTAAGCAAACAGACTATACATCCTCATTGGTAAAATTTTGAGAAAATAAATGAGTTTATACAGTCTGCCGTTTGTTCTGTCAGCTGAGTTAACCGTTTCTTCGGTCTTGTCCGCTCAGCGTAATTTCTTTTGCCAAATAACGTATCCGCTCCATCAGCCGCTTCGCCTTCAGCGGTTCTTGCTCACCTCTTTGAGAAATTGTAAGATGGCTTTCCAGCCCTTTCATGTCAAGGTTTGAAGAAAAGAAGGTAACTAGCTGTTCCTGCATACGGTATTGAAGTATTACACTTAGAACATCATCTCTAATCCAGCTGGTCATCGATTCTGCACCGATATCATCAATCATCAGAATTGGGGCTTTCTTAACTGCGTTCAGTTTTTCACCCACCAAATCCTTTGCGATTGCCTGCTTCATCTCTACCGTAAATGTAGGAAAATGAATGATTGTTGTTAAAAAACCATCTTTCGCTAAATCATTAGCAATAGCTCCCAAAAGATATGATTTTCCCACACCAAATGTCCCTTGCAGATACAATCCCCGATGAAATTCCTTAGGATTATTGACATAGGCATCAATAAACTTTGTTGCTTCGCTTAGGGCTTCAAAGCGTCCGCTTGATGACCGGTCAAATTTTGCAAACGTCGCATTCCGTATATCCTTCGGCATGGTCATTGCACTAACCCGTCTGCGGACTTCCTCTTCCTTCTGCTTGGCCAAAAGCAATTCTGTTGGGATATATGTGACATCGATGTAATGGAAGTTCAGAGTTAATTTTGGCTCATAGCCCGGAGCTATCATATTGGGATCGTTCAATTGAAACTTCTTCTTTTCCTGAACAAACTCATAGAGCTTCGAATAGCTTTTTTGAATGTCCTCATCTGTTAGCTGATCCCGATGGTCACTAATAAATTGTTTGACATCCGGATCTTCCATCACCGAGTGAACCAGCTCATTGAATCGTTCATTCAGTTGTCTTTGCCGGATGATTTTTGACATTTCTTTTCCTACATCTTCCACTATCGTTCACCTCTTCTCCTTAAGAATTCTTCCATTTCTCTATCTAGTTTTTCCTGTGCTTCTTTAGATAACTTTTCCTCTGGAACAGGATTGTCTACCCAATCAGGCAGTTCTTCCTTTCGGACAGGATTTTGCCGGTAGCCGCTAGTATATTCGCGTTTTTTTCGTTTATTCTGATTTTCAGTTTGCTTATTTTTTAAATACTCCATTGCTTTTTCCGGAGAAAAAATTTCTTTTTTTGCCCAGTCGTTAGCAATTGTATAAGCATACTCCGCTTTTAGCGTGGCTTGTTTTTGAATGATTAACACATAAGAAATTAAAATATTAATCACGCTATTAGGCAAGCCCGATCTCTTAATCAGATATTCAATGATATATTTTTCCTGTGCAATTTCAAAACCGCCCAGCTGCTCTTTTACTGCAGCTAGATATTTTAACGGTGGAATGGTTTCACTATCAATAATCGTCCGTATATCGTCATCTGAAAAGCCATCTTTTTTTAGTGAGTTAAACCGATACGTCCGTTGCTCCTCTTCTGTTAAAGCGGCCTGCTCATTTCTTCGCACCTGAGGTTCAGCTTGTTTACGCTGCTCCTCATAGTGCTTATGAACTGCTGCTTTCAATGCTTTGGTGTCAATTTCACTCGTATGGTAGTCAAATGTTTCTTTAGCAAATTCAGCGAGTTCCAGCTCATCAGGACCATACAAGCTATTCAATGTATAGACTGCTTCTTTAACTTGCTGAGAATTCTGCGGAATTTTTATTCCAAAACGCTCCACCTGACTGACAAAAAATGCCCAGTCAAACTGCTGCTGGTTCACCGCAGTCAACGGCCGACCCGATACAGGATCTTCAAAGGATTGCTTTAAAGCGTGAAGCAGCTTATGTTCTGAAACTAGCTGTTCTTCCTTAAAAGAGTATACCTCTCTATAAGTGGAAGAAATGTTTTCATAACCCGCTAAAGCTGTATACTTTGGCTGAAAGCGTTCAAACAACTGTTCAAATTTCTTTTTTCCTACCCGATTAAGTAAGGTTAAGGTCAAAATTTCATCTTTAAAAAAACGTTCTATACTCTCAGGATGATTTAACCGATATACATAGGTGATTCCCAGCTCACTATCTGTTTTCACAAATGTATCGAGTAAGCCGATTCCTTCCAGCTTCGCTCGAGCTTCTTCCAGCTGCCTGCTGCCAAGATCCAGCTGCATAATCAGCTCCCGGTGAAAACTTATTTCACTTAATCCAGCAGCAGAAACTTCTCCCAAAAGTGTCAAATACAAGCTAAATGCATTGGCTCCAACAATCGGCTGGTATAAAAATAGTAGGATTTCTTTTTCCTGATCCGACAACGGCTGACTAACCAGCACACTAAAGATATCTTTCGGTTGGATTTCTTTCCTGTTATTTTTCACGGAAAGACCTCCTTATTCATTCTCCGTATCATTTTTTTCTGATTGTGCTTTATCAACAATTTCCTGGAGCTCCTTCAAAAAGACACTCATATCTTTAAACTGACGATAAACACTAGCAAAGCGAATATAGGCAATCTCATCCAGCATAACCAGATCCTCCATTACGAACTCACCAATTAATGTAGTTGAAACTTCATTTTCACCTAGTTCACGCACTCTATTCTCAACATTATCAACAATTTTTACCATTTGTTCCATCGCAACAGGACGCTTTTCCGCTGAACGGATAAGTCCTCTTAAAATTTTATCTCTATTGAATTCTTCACGATCACCGTTTTTCTTAATAACAAGTAACGGAGCAGCTTCAATTCGTTCAAACGTTGTAAATCGGTTATGACAGTTTTCACATTCTCTTCGTCTACGGATAGCTCTCCCGTCATCAGCCTGACGACTGTCAATTACCCGAGAATTATTATGATGGCATCTAGGACAACGCATAGTGATCACCTCAATTTTCATTTAAGTTAGTAGTTATATTATAACACGAAATGTGGTGAGAATAAAAACCCTTCATCGCGTACCAACATTTTAACATGATACTGCACCGCTATGTTGTTTGAAACTACAATTATTAAATAAAAAACAAGCTTTACGCCTATTTAATTCAAACAAATAAATAAGAGAACTACAGTTTAGCAGCTCCCTCAATCTCTCTTTAGTCATCTTTTAAATTAGCCGCTCATCTTTTAGCCAATTCAGAATCTGTCTTTCCAATTTTTCAACGGTTCCCTGATTGTCAAAAACGATATCCGCTCTCTTTTTCTTTTCCTCAATAGGCAGTTGGCTGTTCATGCGCTGGCATGCTTCTACTTCTGAGATAGCATCTCTCGCTGCTAATCGCGTAACCTGTAGTTGTTCAGGGATATAAACAACTGCAATCCTATCCACTGAATCTTCATAGTTCTTCTCATAAAGCAAAGGAATATCCGCAATCACCAGTTGACTTGTCTCAGCAGCAGCTTTAATCGCTTGACTAATCTGCTCTTGTAAAAAGGGGGCTAGGGTATCATCCAGCAACGCTCGTTTTTTATCATTTGAAAAAATCAAACGCCCCAGCTTTTTGCGGTTCAACGTGCCGTCTTCGTTTAATATTTCTTCGCCAAAAACGGCTGTCACTGCTTTAAGTCCTGGGGTTTCAGGCTCAACAACCTGCCGGGCAATCTGATCAGAATCCACAACAGGGAAACCATTTCTTTTAAACACTTTCACGGCGGTCGTTTTACCTGTTGCGATTCCGCCGGTCAGACCCAAAATTAAGCTCATGCTACTTCATTCCTTTCAGCTTTTGGCATGTGGGACAAAAATGAGTACCGCGTTGAGCAACTTTGATTTTTTGAATCGGAGTGCCGCAGCGTAGACAAGGCTCTCCAGTTTGCCCATATGCATGAAGAGATATCTGAAATTTCCCAGCCTCGCCTAAGGCATTTAAATAGCTTCGAATCGTTGTCCCCCCAGCTTCAACAGCCCTTGCCAAAACATCAATAATTGCAGCGTACAGTGCTTCTGTCTCCTTATTTTTAAGACTGTCTGCCGGTTGCTCAGGGTGAATCTTTGCTTCCCATAGTGCTTCATCTACATAGATGTTTCCCAAGCCCGTCACTAGCTTCTGATCTAACAATAACGGTTTTATTGCTTTATGATGCTTTTTTAGCCCCCTACGAAAGTCCTTCAAATGAAACACTTCCGGCAAAGGCTCCGGACCTAAAGCCAGTATCCCTTTGTATTGACTTGCCTGCTCTTTATCAACAAGAACCATCCTGCCAAATTTTCTAACGTCCAGATACCGTAGTTCGGAGCCATCCGTAAACAAAAAGCGAACATGGGTATGCTTGATGAGAGTATCAGCCGCTGATTCATGAAATTCGTATTTCCCTTCCATTCTTAAGTGGGAAATCATATCAAAATCAGTTAGTTTAAAGATTAGAAACTTCCCCCGGCGTTCAACTGCTTTGATGGTTTGGTTTTTAAGCGAAAGCTCAAATAGCTCCTTTTCCGGCTGTTCGATAATTCGTCCCCATAATACCTGTACGTCTTCGATTGTTTTTCCTACTACCAATTTCTCCAGTCCTTTACGAACTGTTTCAACCTCTGGCAATTCCGGCATATTCGTCCCTCCAATCAGTTCAATTTTCATTGTCAAAACTGTTTACTCACTTCATTTAAATAAAGAGGCGCTGCTTAGCCGCCTCTTCGATTATTCCTTAGATTATTTTGCTTCATACCAGGTTTTTCCCCAGCTGCTGTCAGTAATCAACGGAACATGGAGTTTTACGGCCTGCTCCATCTCTTCTTTAACAATTGTTTTCAACTGCTCAAGTTCTTGTTCAGGGGCTTCAAAGACAAGCTCATCATGTACTTGTAGAAGCATCGTCGCCTGTACTTTTTCTTTTTTCAGACGTTCAGCCATATTAATCATGGCAATCTTCAAAATATCTGCTGCGCTGCCTTGAATAGGCGTATTAATAGCTGTACGTTCAGCAAAAGAGCGTAGATTAAAGTTGCGGGAATTAATATCGTTTAAGTAGCGTCTGCGGTGATAAAGCGTTTCTACATAGCCTTTATCTTTTGCTTCACGGACGATTTCTTCCATGTATTTTTTAACACCTGGATATTTTTCAAAGTATGTGTCGATATACTGTTGTGCCTGTTTGCGGGTAATTCCTAAATTTTGCGAAAGACCATAATCACTAATCCCATAAACAATTCCAAAGTTTACTGCTTTGGCCTGACGGCGCATATTTGGCGTGACATCTTCCGGCTTTTCAAGACCAAACACCCGCATTGCAGTACTTGCATGAATATCTTGACCGTCAATAAAGGCCTGCTTCAAATGCTCATCGTCTGAGATATGAGCCAGAACGCGGAGTTCAATTTGAGAATAATCCGAAGAAAAAATCAGCCAGTCTGCTTTTCTCGGAACAAATGCTTGGCGAATTTTCCGTCCCTCATCTAAACGAATTGGAATATTCTGCAGGTTAGGATCGACCGAACTCAACCGGCCCGTTTGAGTTAAGGTCTGAACATAGCGGGTATGGATTTTTTCATCTGGCTGAATAACTTTCAGTAATCCCTCCACATAGGTTGACTGAATCTTGGCAATTTGACGATAGGTTAAGATATCTTCGACAATCGGCGCTTGCTCCTTCAGCTGTTCCAGTACATCTACTGCCGTTGAGTAGCCTGTCTTCGTCTTTTTAATTACTGGCAGTCCCATTTTCTCAAACAAGATAACGCCCAGTTGTTTTGGTGAGTTCAGATTAAATTCTTCGCCCGCTTCTTCATAAATTTTCTGCTCAATACCTGACAGCCGTTCAGAAAACTCAATTCGCATTTCCTTTAATCGCTGAGCATCTACTCGAATACCAGTAATTTCCATATCTCCAAGAATTTGAGACAACGGCAATTCCATTTTATAAAAGAGATCCACCTGATTCTTTTCTGTCAGTTCTTTATCCAGCGAATTCGTTAGAAAATGAATGGCTTTGATTTTTCGGGCTAAATGACTGTAAAACACTTCTTCATCTTCCGGCAGCCCTTTTTTTGCTCCTTTTCCATAGACAGCTTCATCTGAACGGATTTCAGTATAACCGTAATGCTGAGCTACACCTTCAATATCCGCATTGCTGTCGTTTGTATCCAGCAAGTATGCGGCTAAAAGAACATCAAAAGTTACTCCCTGCATCTTTCCCGAATACCTGTTTAATGCAACGTAGGTGCGTTTCATATCATAAACTTTTTTCTTATATACATCAGACAGCAGCCATTTAGTGAAATACGGATTTTCGAAAAGCGCCAAATCGCTAGTAACATAAATTTTTTCTTTTGTGCCCCATGCGACGCCAACAATTGGAGACGTATGGTAGTTATCCTCCATCATTTCCACGTACAGAGCCATGTCGTCAGTAAACATTTCTTCAGTGAAGGAATCCACTACTTGAAACAGGACATCCTCCATTTCCTGATGCTCTTCTTCAATGTTAAGCTTGCTGAGAAACTGTTTAAATTCCATCTCCTTGTAGAAAGGAACAAGCTTGTCCAAATCCTTTCCTTCATACTTCAAGCTGTCAATATCAATATCAACAGGCGCATTGACTTCAATTGTTGCCAAACGCTTAGACATAAACGCCTGCTCTTTATCATTTATCAGATTTTCTTTCATTTTACTTTGCTTCAGTTCATCAATATGCTCATAAATCCCTTCAACAGAGCCATATTCCTTCAGCAGTTTAATCGCTGTCTTCTCACCAATTTTAGTTACGCCTGGAATATTATCGGATGTATCCCCCGCTAGACCTTTCATATCAATAATCTGTAATGGCCTAAGTCCATCGTATTTTTCTGCCACATATTCAGGTGTATAGGTCTCCAAATCGCTTACACCCTTAACTGTGATATCAACTTTTACTGAATCCGTTGCCAGCTGAGTTAAATCCCGATCGCCAGAAAGAACAACTACATCAAATTCTTCTTTAGATACCTTATTAGCTAAAGTTCCGATGATATCATCTGCTTCATAGTTATCCAGTTCATAGTACTGGACACCAAGTCCCGTCAACAGCTCTCGAATGTACGGCATTTGTTCTTTAAACTCGCCTGGTGTTTTAGAACGCCCAGCTTTGTATTCTGCATAGAACTCCGTTCTGAACGTTGTTTTTCCAGCATCAAAAGCTACAAGCACATGAGTAGGGTTTTCCTTTGCCATAACATTTTCAAACATTGTATTAAAAGCATAAATTGCATTCGTATGCAGCCCGTTCTTATTTTTGAAGCGTTCTAATGAATTGTGAAGAGCAAAGAAAGCCCGAAAAGCTACACTGTTGCCATCTACTAATAAAAGTTTATTTTTTGTCATTGAATTTTCTCCCTTTTCTTGGTTTTCTTCTACTCTATGGATTTACGCTAAAAATGAATCACCTATAAGCTGGGTAAGTATTGAGCAACAGCTACTAGGTTTTCTTGCTGTGTCTCTTGACTCTTTTCGAATAATCCGTCTGGTTAGCCACTGCTTTATTATAGAAATAAATGTTCAGGAAAATTCGGTAAAATAAGGGCCACACCAATCATTTCACTAACAGCTTCTATATCTGGATAGATGGGACTCCGATTACTCAACGCAACCCGTATTTTCTAAATCACTTAACTGACAACCCAAAGCTTAGCTCTTTTGTCTCAATCTCAATAAAATATGCATTTTTTCTACTTTTACCAGAAACATAGTTCTGTTATATTCTAACAAATATCTACAGAATTTGCAGTAAGAAGGTAAAGAAAAGACCGAAACAACTTAGGAGAGCTGTTTCGGTCTTATAGGAGTTCACACACATAAATTCACACAAATGAAATTAATTTAATTTTCTATTTGTACTTATTGTACTGTGCATTTTTGAATTATTTATGACTGATTGTTTTCTAAATTGTAAAACTTACAAGAACAACAATGAACACTTAGTGAATTTTGCTTAATTTTCGCGTTCTAACAAGTTCTTCCTGAATGACTTTTTCAGAAAACGATACCTCAATCTCGGCTAAAACATCATGAGTATAGGCTGGTGGAAATGCCGAACAGAAAGTGACAAATTTCCAGACCAACAGCAAATCAGCGGAATATCTTTCATAATATGCTTTACCTTTTTCGAAATTTTCCAATGTCTGAAGCCTAGAGGAATAAAAGATTTGATAGCCTAAAGCGTCTAGTCCTTCTCTAATAGCTTCAGGTTCTTTTAACAGTTCAAAAAGCACAGCCACAGTAAATTCTCCCATATTAGCTAATGTACGGGCAATAATATCCCTTGCCAATGGATAATTCTTTTTTTTAGAACTTTTGGCGTCAGCAATAGTTTGATGCTGATTTTTTCCAAGCTTACCAATATAAGGTATCATTTGCTCGACAGTTTGGGCATTGCCCTTGCCTAAAGCAGAGCAAATTTCCATACGGGAATAGAGCTTTTTTTCGATTAGCAGACGCTCTAGTAGAGCTTTAGCTGCTCCTGCTTCCAGAATAAACGAATGCCCAATCAAACGTGCGGCGGCTGACCGCTTCACAGGGTCTGCTGCATCTAACTGGTTAACTGCCTCTTCTTTGGAAAGCTTCTGAATGGAGCTATCCTCTGGCAGATAGCCTCTACTCGCTAATTCCTTCTGCGATGATTTCATGCTATTTTTCCCCGTTCACACTATGGTAAGATGTTGCCTGCTGCTAAATAAATAGCATACCAGTCTTCCCGGCTGAGAACTATTTCTGAAGCGGCAGCAATCTCCTTGATTCTTCCGATATTCATTGTACCAGCAATCACCTGCATTTCAGCAGGGTGTCTTAAAATCCAAGCAGTTGCCAAACCGGTTGGCGTAGTGCCGTATTTTTCTGCCAGCTCTTCCATCTTAGCATTTAATTCAGGGAATTTATCATTGCCAATGAACACTCCTTCAAAGAATCCATATTGGTAAGGAGACCAAGCCTGAATTGTCATTTGATTCAATCGTGAATAATCCAAAATACTGCCGTCATGATCGAAGCTTCCTTCATCTGTCATATTTACATGAATCCCCTGATCCACCATTTCAGTGTGCTTAATGCCAAACTGAAGCTGGTTAGCCAGCAGCGGCTGAGTCACAGTCTTTTTAAGCAATTCAATCTGCATTGGCTTTTGATTACTTACGCCAAAATATTTCACTTTTCCTTGCTTTTCAAGTTGATCGAATGCAGCAGCCACTTCTTCCGGTTCCACCAATGTATCTGGCCGATGAAGCAACAGTGCGTCAACATAGTCAAGACCTAAACGCTTCAAGCTTCCTTCAACAGAATCAATGATGTGTTCTTTAGAAAAATCAAACATTCCTTTACGAATGCCGCATTTCGTTTGAACAATAATATCATCTCTGGATATACTGCTGTTTTTTAACGCTTGACCAAAAATTGTTTCACATTCTCCAGCGCCATAAATATCTGCATGGTCAAAGAAGTTAATTCCCTGATCAACAGCTGTCTCTATGATTTCTTGCGGCTTTTCCGCGCCGTTCATGCGCATACATCCTAAAATCACTGCTGCTGCGGTTAAATCACTGGTACCAAATTGAATTTGTTTCATCAAAATTCCTCCTAATCGTTTAACTCATTCCTATTTTATCACACTTGTGTGAAAGGGTTTTATTTTTTATCCTCTAAAAGTGATTCTAACTGAAAAAAGAGGATATGATCGTCCATATTCGTAATAAAGAGAACTGGGCAAGTTATATTTTCATTTGTAAAAATTGGGTGGAGGGCAGTGGTCAGGATAATATCAGCATTATTGTATTCCGTTTGCGCGCCGGCTTCAATAATTTTAATATTTTTCCTTTGTCTAAAAAAAGAAAGAATCTTAGTTTTAAGCTCTCCTTTCTGTTCTATCGGCCACTCTAAAGCCAGATAGATATTTTTTCTTTTTTCCAGCGAAACAGGAGAACAAAGTCTGGTAAAGATTTGGAAATAACGAAATAGTAACTCTTCTTTATGAATTGCCTTAAACGATTTTGAGATTTTTTGAAGCTGGCTAATCCCCTGATTCAATCGTAAAAAGCAAACTGGATAAATTAACGTCATAGCATGTAACGCTGACGTTTTTTCATAATAGAACCCTTCCCATAACTCATGATACAGATGAAAACTAAGCATGGCTATGTAAATTTTTTTCGTAAAAATAATTTCTTTTTCCCAGAATACCTGCTTTAGCATCTTCGCTCCAAGATAAGAACATATTTGAACTCTGGATTTACTTTTATAATAATCAGAAATGCTTTTATCCCCTATCCTTCGACTAAAGGTTGCTGCATATTTTGCAAGCACAGTCAGAAATAGATACATATATTCTTCTGAAGAAAGAACGGCTGCTCTTTTTTTTCTTATTTCATTTATGAAATATTTGTATAGCTCACTGTCTAAACAAAAGCTTTCCATTTCGGATTTCAGAGCAATGCTTTTTTTCTGTTCTATTCTGTGCAGCTGGATGCAGATTATCAACATCAGCTGTTGCTTTTGAATATGATTAACCCTCATCTGAAGAACCCCAATAAGCCCATCACAAAGAGTTGTTGCTTTTCCTGACAAATGCCCATTAGTCCAGCTATCAAATCCTTGAAAAATCTGCCAGCGAAATTTAGCTATAAACTCACGAATTTGGAGCTCTGTTCCTGTCAGTTCCAATGTATTGTGCCGCAGTCCTAAATAATAAGGCTTCAGCCATTCCCTGATTTTGGTAATTCTCTTTCTCATTTTTGCTTCACTTTCAGAAAAATGATTGGTCAAATCCACAATTGAGATGGGGGAAGCTGTGACTACTTTCTCTAGAATATAAACTTCGGGGGTTGAATAAATATAAAGCATACGGAACCTCTCCAAATATAGGGAATTGCTGTTCCGTAAACGCACGCTATCCTTTTCCGTCAGAGTAAGAACTAATTCTTTCTGGTACGTAGAATCCTTTAGGGCACCCTGCAGCTTATAAAGGTATTTTCGAACAGTTTTTACATGAACAGCTAATTTCTCCGCTAACGATTTTAGCAAAATATCTTCTGTAGCATTTTGAAGAATCCCTAGAATCTCTATTATTTTCTTTGTTTCAAAGTCTAAGATGTCAATTACTTCCATATAACCCCTCACATTTTTTTATCAACAGTTCATTTATAAACTACCTCTTTTTCCTGTTTTCATTTTTATTTTTACCTGTTTATAGCAAAAAATAGCCTGGGAAGCTGCCCCAGACTATTTCTGAATTAAACACAGAAAAACAAAATTTTGTAGTAAGCTTTTCTATTACTCGCCTTTTATCCTTAGTGTCATCGCATTTGAAGCCACAATCACCGTACTCAGAGACATAAGAATTGCTCCTACAGCTGGATTCAATATAAAACCGATTGGTGCAAGAATGCCGGCTGCCAAAGGAATAGCAATGATATTATATCCTGCTCCCCACCAAAGATTTTGTATCATTTTTCTTCGAGTTTGTTTAGCTAGGTCAATAAAACGAATAATATCAAACGGATCACTGTCGGTCAAAACAACATCTGCCGAATCAACAGCGACATCTGTTCCTGCACCAATAGCGACACCGATAGTTGCTCTAGCTAGAGAAGGTGCATCATTAATTCCGTCACCTACCATCATTGTTTTATTCCCTTTATCCAGATATTCCTTAACCTTTTTTTCTTTTTCTTCTGGAAGCAGTTCACTATAGAAATCATCTATTTCTAGATATGTTGCGATAGCAGCAGCAGAAACCTTGTTATCACCAGTAAGCATTACAGGAGTGATAGCCAGTTTTTTAAGCGCCTGAATGAATGCCTTAGCTTGAGGCTTAACTACATCACCTAAAGCAATCAGCGCTGCCGGCTGGTCATCAATCAGTAGATAGCTTATTGTATTTCCCTGCTTCAAATAAGCTTCCTTCTCTGACTGTTTAATGGATAGAGATAAACGTTCTACTTCCTTTTCATTCACTACTTTTACAGAAAGACCATCAATTGTTCCAGTCACTCCAACACCTGAAAGGTTCTTTAAATCCTTTGCCTGATAAGGGATAATCGTCTTCTGCTTCAAATAATTCATAATACCGGCTGCCAACGGATGGTTAGCATCAGCTTCCAATGCACCTATATATTTCAATGCTTCTTCTTCAGAGTATTTTTGATTCAATAGGCTTATTCCTGTTACAGTAAACTTTCCTTCAGTCAGGGTACCGGTTTTATCCAAAAAGACATATTGCAAATCATTAGCTTGTTCCAAGGCATTTCTATTTTTTATTAGCAATCCATGTTTGGCTGCAATAGTTGTTGATCTGGCTATTACTAAAGGAATTGCCAGTCCTAATGCATGAGGACAGGCAATGATAAATACCGTGACCATTCGCTCAAATGCCTGACTTAAATCACCAGTTACCAAAAGCCAGATGAGAAATGCAGACAGTCCAACAATTAAAGCAATATAAAAGAGCCAGCGGGCTACCTTATCTGAAATCGATTCAAGCTTTGATTTTTCAGAACGAGCCTGTTGTACCAGCTGCATAACTTTTGATAGATAACCAGATTCTCCTGTTCCGGTAACTTCAATTTCTATTGTTCCACTTCCATTAATGGCGCCGCCAATGACCGTATCTCCGGTATTTTTTGTCACCAATTTTGCTTCACCTGTAACCATCGATTCGTCTACTGAACTTGCTCCCGACAAAATCCGACCATCTGCAGGAATCTTATCTCCGGAACGGATCATCAATCTATCGCCTTTGCCAACTTCTTTTAACGATACTATTTCTTCTGTCCCATCATCCTGAAGCCGTTTTACAGTATCAGGGAGCAACGCCGCCATTTTATCCAACGCGTCTCCGGCATTTGAGATAGCATTCATTTCAATCCAGTGACCCAAAAGCATGATAACAATCAGTGTTGCCAGCTCCCAGAAAAAGTCCATGACATGTTTATCTGGAAAAAGATGATTCATGATAAAAGCGTACACACTATAAAAATAGGAAACAGAAATCCCCATAGCAATCAGCGTCATCATTGCCGGTGCTTTTGCTTTTAGCTCCATTTTGGCCCCGCTTAAAAAGGGTTGTCCGCCATAAAAGAATAAAATTGATGCTAAAACGAGTACCAGCCAGTCTGACCCAGAGAAAGTAAACTGAAAAGGCAAATCAATCCCCATCATCGGAGAAATAAAAATGATCGGTATTGCCAAAATCAGAGACAGCCAAAATTTCTGCTTGAAGTTTCCCATATGCATTGAATGATCCATCCCACTCATTTCATGCCCATGTTCGTGATGTTCATGCCCTTCATGATTCATCATAGCGTGATTCATTGTTTCAGAAGACACCGTATGCTCTGTTTTTATATGATTATGTTTGTTATCCATAGTAAGTCAACCCCTTGCTCATTTAATCTGAAAGATTTCTCTCACTCAATTACAGCATAGCATAGGATTAATCTTCAATGAAATGAATTGACTTCTTTAGCTGTGAAACTTTAAAAAACCTGAAAATCGTTTCTTTTGATACATAGAAAATCTGCAGATTTTACTAAAAAAAGATGAAAAAATACCGTCAGCCAAACTTGCTGGTGCTGACTCAATTTCCTGATACATCTGTTCAATTCTTCTTCTATTGTACTTATATTTTTTTCTAAAACCTCCAGTTACTCCATAAAAAATTTCAAATCCGTAATTTTTTTTAGCTTGAGAAGGTGCATTTTTTAGAAGTCTGTTATATTTTTTAACTAAGCTCTCTAAAATATCTTTTTTTAGTGCTTCGTTATCAACTTTTCTATTAACTATCTGATAGATTTTTTGATATTCTTCCTTAGCGGTTTTCTTATATAAACAGCATGCGTAATCGAAGCCTTTATATAATATATGAGCACTAAAAATCAGACTAACCATTCGTTCATATTCATTAGAATATGTATCAAAAATTGCCGCTTCATATTCATTTATAGAATGATTATGGGATAGTTCATTTAAAAACCGGGAGATTTTCTGCTCATTTCTTTTTTTCATCAATTTCATTTTTTTCATGCTTCCCTCCTAATTTGCATATATTTCGGTAATTCCACTTCTAAAAGTACTTGCACTTCTCACGATGAGTAAGGATACACACAAACAATTGAATATATTTCGGTAAAAAAATTATATCATAGTAAACTAAACTATTCAATATGAAGTTCATGAACACCAAAATGAAAAATGAGAATAATTGTGGTATATTAAATAAAGAACCCTATATAAGGAGGAAATCATTTGACAACAAATCTGTTTGCTGCAGGTGAAAGAATCAAAAGTATACGAAAAAAGCATCGCTATTCAATGGCAGCTTTTGCAAAATTAGTAGGGAATTCCAGTGCAAGTACAGTCAATAACTGGGAAAAAGGAAATAATCTTCCTAAAAGAGAACGTTTAGAAAAAATAGCTATTCTAGGAAATACGACTGTTTCCTGGATTAAATACGGCACCTTCACCGAGTATGTCCTAAGCCTATTAGTAGATATTAACCCTTCAATCAAGCTTTCTGACGATCAGCTGCATAAATTAATTACCACACTTCAACAGAAAAGCATCTCTTATGAAGAAGATTTAGACATACTCGCAACAGCAAAGAACCTATTTCCGACGGCATTTGATTATGTTTACGAAAAAAAAAATACTGAAGTCTTTGCATTAATTGGAGAAGAAGCAACAGACTACTTTATTGAAAAGGACCCTAGCTACCGTATACGGCTCTTGCCTGTAATTAATCAACTAGCTAAAGATGAAACTAAATTTCAACTGCTTCAGACAGCAGCAGAACTGTTAATCGAAGAAGAAGCAGAGTTCTTATCTTTTTTGAAAATCTATTCTGAAAAACAAACAGATGAGAATTAGAAGCATAATTGAGAAGCATCGTTTCCACCCGTTCAAAGACCAGAGTAAGATTGCTTTTCATTCCAGCTCCATACACTGATTATCTTAACCGCTTTTTATGTTACAATTATGTCTTCAGTTTGCGTTATTATTAAAAAACAGTAAATCACAACTATTTTTTTCTAATTTAGGGTATACTGATAAAGGAGTTTTACTTAATTGCTTTTAATGATTTCATTAGTTATATCAATTAAAGCAAAGCTATTATTTAGCATATATCGAAAAAAGTGAGGACTATAACTTGAAGAAAAAGATTATTTTGACCCTTTCCTTTGCCCTATTACTAGGCACTGCACCAGTTGCGGCATTAGCAGAAACAATTGATGATCAGATTGAAGCAAAAAATCAGAAAATCAGCGAAATAGTAACCACTCAAAAGGAAGCAAATGAATATCTGGCAACGCTGGATGCTGAGATTACTGCATTAGAAGAAGAATATAATGCTGTTCTAGCAGAAAAACAAAGCACTGAACAGGAAATCAATACATTAAATACCGAGATTACTAATCTTGAAACTAAGATTGCTAAAAGAAATGACCAGCTGGATGCACAGGCGCGGGCAACACAAACCGGACAGGATACGTCTATTCTTTCTGTAATGCTGAATGCTACTTCTATTTCTGATGCAATTTCCAAAGTCTTAGCTGTAAATACAATTGTTAGTGCAAATAATGATATTATTCAAGCACAAAAGCAAGACAAAGAAAATTTAAACAGTAAAAAAGATACGCTGGTTGAAAAAGCAGCCGCGCTTGAAGCTAAAACTGCTGAGCTATCTGAAAAAGAAGAAGGGTTAGCGCAAGCTAAACTGGACCAAAATATTAAATTAAATGAAATAGCTGCAAGCTTAGCCAAAGAAACTGCTGAAAAAGAGCAGTTTGAAAAGCAAAAAGAAGAAGCTGAAAAGCAAAAACAAGCAGAATTAAAAGCACTTGAAGAGCGCAAACAAAAAATGGCGGAAGCTCAAGCATTGGCTGAAAAACAGGCAAAAGAACAGCAGGCCGCTCAAGCAGCAGCCGAAGCAGAAGCTGCTGCCAAGTCTGAGGAAAATCAGCAAGCTCCTACTGCTGAAGCAGAAGCTACTCCTTCTGTGCCTGATACGTCACTGCCGACAGATACAGAGGACACTTCTACACCTCCTGCTTCAAATAGCGGCTGGGGACTGCCGGTAAGTAGCGTAATAGTTACCAGCGGCTATGGCTATCGTGAAGATCCTACAGGTATTTCCGGAAATTTCCATGATGGCATCGATTTTGGCGGAAGCTCAAGCACAGTGATTATGGCAGTTAAATCTGGAACAGTTGAAGTTGCCGGATATGACGGTATGTCTGGAAACTATGTGATTGTCAACCATGGAGATAGTTATTATTCTTACTACGCTCACCTAAGCAGCTATACAGTAAGCCAAGGACAGACTGTTACACTTGGACAACAGGTTGGTTTTATGGGAACAACTGGTAATTCTACTGGTGTCCATCTACATTTTGCAATTGCTACTGGAATCTGGTCAGGTTTTGTTAATCCAGGACCACTTCTAGGCATCTAAAATTTAGTACTTTGACGGAAATCTATCGATAATAGGTTTCCGTTTTTTCATTTTTTAACTGTATTTGTAACATTGCTAAACTGCTCAAAATATAGTAATGTTATTTTGGGGATTTAAAATAAATGAAAAAGAGGGTTTAAAATTTGAATAAAGCAACACGTGATACTCGAATTGATGTGCTTCGATTTTTAGCAATTATACTTATTCTTCTGGGACATTCATCTCCTCCTACACTTTTGGGGAACCTTCGTACTTTTGACGTCTCATTAATGGTTTTTGTAATGGGCATGTCTTACTCATATAGTCGAGAAAAAGGAGTGGATAAGTATGGATCTTATGTAATAAAACGCTTATCACGTCTTCTAATTCCTACTTGGAATTTCTTGGTAATTTTCTACCTATTTTTCTTTGTTTCTACTTTTATTACAAGAATAACTTATCCTTTCTCTGTTGAAACAATGATATCATCATTTCAACTTGAATCAGGTTTTGGCTTTGTTTGGATATTTCGTGTTTTTATTGTTATTTCACTGTTCTTTCCCATTAGTTACATTATTTTGTCTAAAGTAAAGTATCTAAGCATACAGTTGACCTTGTTGACTTTCCTACTACTCTTTCAGCAAAGTGTTATCCGCTTTCAACAATTTTTCCCTGAGAGTATTAGTCCACATTATCATAACTTTATAGTTATTCCTTTTGGTTATCTGATTGTCGCCGCTTTCGGGATGCTTGCAGTCAAATTAAGAAGAGAACAATTGTTTTGGGTTTTTGAACTGTATGTTGTTATATTTTTAATTTCAGCTTTTTATCAGAACTTTGAATGGGTAAATAAGTTTAAGTACCCGCCAAATGTTTATTATTTATCTTATGGTCTATTATGTTCTTTTTTATTATTATTTTTACTAACATCTAAATTTACAGCAATCTTTAGACAAAATGACATTGTCAAATGGTTTTCAACTCATTCTCTAGATTTGTATTATTGGCATCTTATCATTGAATTTATACTAAGAATATTTTTTAGAAATTGGTTGCCAAGTTGGCCGCTTAAATTTACTTTATTACTAATTGGTTCCTTCATCCTTACCGTTCTAAACAGTAAACTAGCACCTAGATTACTATCTACTAATTATCTACTGCTGCTTCTAAGAAAATTGGGTGTCTTTACAAAAAAAGCAGACCTAGTTAGAAAATAACATTCTATACCTAAAACATCAGTGAAATGAAGGCTCTATACTTTTTGATGTTGTAGTGACCCCCAAAAGTTAGACTTTTTATAGAGTGGATTTTTCCACTCTATTTTTTATGCCATTTTTTGATTGAACTGTCGAAACTCTACTGGGCTTTTCCAGTTAAGTTTTTCTTTGATTCTATAATGATTGTAATAATAAATATACTTATGAACGACTTATCTTAACTCATTTTGGCTTTGATAGACTTTTCCATAATACATTTCTTGCTTTAGAATACTGAAGAAATTCTCCATAGGAGAATTGTCTAAACAGGTTCCTTTCCGAGACATACTTTGAAAGATACGGTTATCCTTTAAGGTTTGTACATAGGTGTTCATTTGACAAGCCCAACCTTGATCAGGGTGGAAAGTGCGACGATAGAGACAATCATTTGTTTGAAAAATTGCTTCTTCTAGCCCTGCCATAACTTTTTTACCATTTGGCTGAGTAGAAAGGCTGTAGCTTAGAACTTCACTGTTATACATATCCATAAACGGATCTAAATATAGTTTTTTGGGGCGAAGAATGCCAGTTTTATCTGCTTCAAAATATTTAAATTCAGTTGTATCTGTCGTGATTTTTTGGTGAGGAACAGAGGTGTTGAATCGGCGATGAATCAAGTTTCTAGCGATCTTACCAATACTTCCTCTATATGAATTATACTTCCTTGATTTCTTAGTGAAAGCATTGACTTGTAACTGTAGCTTTTGAATTAATCGCTGCACTTTCTTTTTATTTACTTGAAGTCCAAGTCGTCTCAATTCTTGTGTCATTCTTCTATAGCCGTAATGTTGATGCTCCTTACGAATCGCTTGAATTTCTTCTTCCATCCTTTTTGTTGGATTACTTCTGTTTAATCGTTTTTGCCAATACATGTAAGTAGCTTTGGGAAACCTTAAGGTTTCCAGAATATCTTTTAATTGATAGTGTCCTCGGAGGCTGTGAATGATTCGTGCGATTCGTTCATTTTTCGTTCGTCCTCTAAACGTAGCCTCCTCAATTCTTTTAAATAGGTATTCTCAATTTTCAACATTCTGTTTTCTTTTTCTAGTGTATCTAATCTGGATTGTTCATCGGTGAGTAGCTTGACTTCTTTTGATTTCTTCTTAGGCATTGTCGTTGGACGTCCTTTCTGATTAGAGAGTCCATCTATTCCCTGTTTCCGATAGGTTCTAAGCCAACTCGCAATTAAAGGCAGATTGTTAATTTCCAGACGATTGGCTACTTCTCGATAGGACAGCTCTGTTGTTAAATACAACTCTATCGCATCTAATTTAAATTGAACAGAATAATTCCTATTTTTTCGACTACGGAGTAGTCCTTCCTTACCAAATTCATTATAAGCATTGATCCATCTTCCTATTTGACTATTACTTTTAAACCCATATTTTTTTGCGAGAAAGTTTATCCCTCGCTTTTGATCCAGATATTCATGGACTACTTTTAACTTAAAATCAAAACTATATTTTGCCATACAAAAAAACCTCCAAAAGTTAGATTTTCAGTTCTAACTTTTTGGGGTTGGTACATCGGTACATTTAATTGTTAGTCATTTTTATATCTACGAATTATGCGCTCTTATAAATTTTTCACAGTCATTCCTTTTCTTCTCTAAATAGAAAGAACTCATTATTATTGACTACAAACTCCTTAATGCCGTCAGCAGCTTTATCAATAGCTGGTCAATTTTCATAGGGAGACAAGCAACAGTAAGTTGACAGTTAGAAAACACTTATATTCGCTATACTAACGTTGTAAGATCTTACAAAAAAGTAAAGAAAGGAAAACTTATGGCAAAAACAATTGGAAAAGTAAAAAGTTTTCTTGATAGTCTTATCGGTCAAATAACAGTTGATAAATCTGATGCCGGACTAAATGGACAATGTGTTAGCTTAATTAAGAACATTCTTGAATTTGTTGGCGCACCAAATCCATATGCTGCGCGTGGAAATGCAAAAGATATCCCAGTTACGTATGTTTCAGAAGGAATTGCAAACGTCGGTTCTGGTACGCTTAACATTGCAGTTAATAGAAATGGTGGTGGCGGCTATGGACACGTTTGGGTAAAAATCGGATCTGATAGTTGGCAAGCTAACTGGGCGG
>NZ_JBNEQE010000001.1:0-468275 GCF_049894025.1 Enterococcus sp. LJL51 | reverse complement strand
AATTACATTAAGAATTATAATACCCATAGAATTCAACGGAAGTTGGGTTATCTATCACCGATAGCCTATCGAAAACAGACCGTTTAATCGCCTCTCTTTTGCCCTCTCACTTTTGGGGGTCAGTGCCATAAAGTGGACATCTTTTTTATTGGTAAAGTAATTATAAAATTTTTATGAGTTATAAATTCAGTAATATCAAGGAATAGTGAGAGAGGATTTAGCTTCACGAGCGGCTGTTTTTAATAATAAGTCGAGTCGGCCTATTGACAAAAGGGCATCATATGTTTGACTCGTACTCGTTTTTTGAGAGTGTTTATCCATTTCTTTTTCAATATGCAAAAGAAATCTCCAGATACTTACCAATAAAATTATTTTGTAAAATAATGTACGGTTTTTGACTATATAAAAAAGAAGCTTCTATTTTTTGTCAGATGATTTCAGTTGGTTGTTAATGTTCGTGTTTATCCTTTGTATATCAAGATGATTGTGAACGAAAAAAATGTAGTTAGTTATATGTTGCTAAAAGTTGGTTAAACTAGATTTGCATAGGGACTGAATCTGAAAAAATGAATTTTTAATGATAAAATTTTGTTTGGATTTGAACTTATTAATAGAAAAAGCGAACAAAATATTTGTGTTATATTTGTGAATTGAATAGATTACGCATTTTTGCTAATAAAGATAATTTTTTTATTGTAAATGTTCGTGTTTTTAATTATAATATTATAGAAAAACGAATAAGGAGAGATGAAATGAAACGGAATGTTCCGTATTTAATCGTAACACCAGGTGTTATTTTGCTATTATTTTTTATGATTGTACCATTGGTAAACAGTATCTGGCCGACCATTTTTACAGATGCAGGAGCGAGTGTAAAACCTTATACGGATTTTTTGACGGATGATTATAATCTGAAAATCTTTATTCGTACGATACGGGTATCGGTAATCGTGACTTTAATTTCTGCAGTTTTAGGTATTCCAGCAGCCTATTATATTGCAGGAGTCAGTAAAAAATGGAAGAGTATTTTAATGGCAATGACGATGTTTCCTTTGCTGACGAATTCTGTTATCCGCAGCTTTGCCTGGATAAATATTTTAGGGAAATCAGGTGTAGTTAACAATGTATTGTTAAGCTTGGGAATAATTGATCAGCCTCTAACTTTATTGTATACAGAATTTTCAATTATTGTCGGTTCGGTCTATCTTTTTCTGCCTACAATGATTATGACTTTAGTTGGGGTCATGGAGAATATTGAATCAGAGACATTAGAAGCAGCTGAAACATTAGGTGCCAGTCCGTTTAAAGCCTTTTATAAAATTGTTTTGCCGCTGTGCACACCAGGCGTAATTGTTGGGAGCATACTGGTTTTCACTGGAACAATGACAGCCTATACAACGCCACAGCTGCTAGGCGGAAATAAAAATATGCTGCTGGCAACCTTCCTTTACCAAAAAGCGTCAACTCTGGGAGACTGGACCTCTGCAAGTGTAATTGCTTTGATTATGATTGTGACGACGTTGATTGTGAACAAGGGATTAAATATTATAGCGGCTCGTTTAGATAGAAGGGAGTTAAAGAATGCGTAAACAAAAAGGAATGACTCTGATTGCGGTTTTGGTTTTTGCTTTTCTATTTCTACCGTTAGTGGTCATCGTTGTGACTTCTTTTGGCAAATCAGCTACCATCCAGTTTCCAATTAAAGAATTTTCTCTGGACTGGTATCAAAAGGCGCTGACCTCTGACACATTTATGGGCAGCTTTAAGCTGAGTTTGACAATTGGTATTGGAGCTACGCTTCTTGCGCTTCTGGTTGGCGTTCCAACTTCGTATGCACTATCACGTTATAACCTTAAAACTAAGAATATTCTAAAGAGCTTCTTTCTTTCACCGACGATGATTCCCGGTATTGTAGTGGGCTACTCTCTCTTTCAGTTTGTAGTAATTCAGCTTCGCCTACCGGTAATGCAGGGGCTTTTGATTGGTCATTTTCTAATCAGTCTGCCGTATATTATCCGCGTAGTAGGTTCAAGCATGGAGCAACTGGATTTTTCTATTGAAGAAGTGGCGTGGACGCTAGGATGTACTAGGGCTAGGGCGTTTCTACAGGTTGTTTTGCCAAATGTATCTTCTGGAATTTTTGCAGCATTTATGTTGGCTTTTGTGAATTCCTTCAATAATGTTCCTGTCTCGATGTTCTTATCAGGTCCAGGTGTGACAATGCTGCCGACTTCATTACTGAGCTATATTGAATACACCTATGATCCAACGGTATCAGCTATATCAGTAATGATTATGCTGCTGACGATTTTGCTGATGTTTGTTATTGAAAAAACCTTGGGGCTGGCCTCTATCGCCTAGTAAAAAAGCTTTATGCCTTTATAAATAAAATGGACGATTACTGAATACAGGAGGAAGAATGTGAGCTTTGTAAATTTAAATAAGATTCGTGTCAGTTATGATGGGAAACAAAATATATTGGAAGACTTAAATATTTCGATGGAAAAAGGTGAGCTGGTTTCCTTGCTAGGACCTAGCGGCTGTGGGAAAACAACTACGCTGCGGGTAATTGCCGGTTTGATTTCACCGAATGACGGTTCGTTTAAGCTGGATGATCAAGAGCTTGTAAAAGTACCGGTGCATAAGCGGAATTTTGGCATGGTTTTTCAAAGCTATGCGTTATTTCCTCATTTGACGATTGCAGAAAATGTGGCTTTTGGTTTGAAGCTTCGCAAAGAAAAGAAAGAAACAATAAACGAAAAAGTAGCAGCTATGCTGGAAATATGCGGGTTGGGTCATTTGGGTGACCGCTATCCTAAACAGTTGTCGGGCGGTCAGCGTCAACGGGTAGCCTTAGCACGTGCCTTGGTAATTGAACCTAAGCTGCTTTTACTGGATGAACCCCTGAGTAATCTGGATGCGAAGCTGCGTGTGCAGATGCGGATTGAAATTAAGAGAATTCAGCAGCAGCTGGGAATTACAACGGTTTTTGTTACACATGATCAAGAAGAGTGCTTTTCAATCTCTGATAAAGTAGCGGTAATGAATAATGGGGTTATCGAACAATACGATACTCCGGAAACAATTTACCGCAGCCCTAAGACGAAATTTGTGGCTCATTTTATAGGTTTTGAAAATTTCTTTGCTGTAGATTGGGTAGCAGAAGGTCGCTATCAGGCAAAAGGCAGCGTTTTTGAAACCAGTTATAAACAGCAGCCAGCTGACAAAATCGTTGCAACCATTCGCCCGGAGGATATTGAAATTGCTTCGGAAGCTGAAGTCAATTGTGTTGATGGACAAGTAGAAGTACGAACATTTTTGGGAAAAAGCTATCAATATGAAGTTGTCACTTCTCTAGGTAAGTTTCTAGTTAACGGTACGGATAAACAAATTTATGAAGCAGGCGATACAATCGTACTGCACTTTCCAAAGGAAAAAATTGTTCTTTTGGAAGATAAATAAAAAAATTAAAAGTGAAAAGAGGAAAAAGTTGTGAAAAAACGTTTTGCATTAGGTTCATTGGTATTGGCGAGTGTATTAACTTTAGCAGCCTGCGGTGGGGGCAGCTCAGACGGATCTTCAACAGACAAAAAGGCATCCAAAGATTTAGTTGTATCAACCTTCGGCTTAAGTGAAGATATCGTAAAAAGTGATGTAATGGCGCCTTTTGAAAAAGAGTTTGACGCTAAAATCACAATGGATGTAGGAAATAGCGGAGACCGTTTCAACAAGCTGGTAAGTAATCCGACAGGCATTGATGTGATTGAGTTGGCGCAGGCAAATTCTGCAGATGGTGCCTCTAAAGAGTTGTTTGAAAAGCTTGATGAGAAAAAAATTCCGAATGTAGCGGAATTGACCGATGGAGCTAAGGAAGTGTTCGACAGCGGTGCAGGTGTTCCCATAGCTGTTAACAGTGTAGGAATTGTTTATGATAAGGAGAAGGTCGGTAAAGAAATCAAAGACTGGTCAGATTTATGGGATGCATCTTTGAAAGGAAAAATCTCTATTCCTGAAATTACAACAACTGCCGGTCCATTGATGATGTATATTGCCAGTGACTACAGCAGCCAGGACATCACGAAGGATGATGGGAAAGCAGCCTTTGATGCATTGGAAGAGCTGAAGCCAAACATTGTTAAAACTTATGCAAAATCTTCTGATTTGGCGAACATGTTTCAGGCAGGAGAAATTGAAGCGGCAGTTGTAATGGACTTTGCCTATGATATTATCAAGGGAGAATCTGATACGATTGAGTATGTGGTACCGGAAAGCGGCACCTATGCAAACTACAACACAATTAATATTCCTAAAGAAGCTGCCAACAAAGAGCTGGCATACGAGTTTGTAAACTATAGAATTAGTGCGGATTCACAAAAGGCTAAAGCGTTGTCGCTGAACGAGGCACCAACTGTCAAAGGTGTTGAGCTGACAGAGGAAGAAGCAGGCAATATGACGTATGGAGCAATTGCAGACCGTGCCAAAACAGTGGATTTTGATTTTGTTAATGGCCAGCTGACAAATTGGATTGACCAGTGGAATCGATTGATTAATCAATAAAAATATGAAATGACTGGGACGGAAGTGAAGTTCCAGTCATTTTTTTAGAATGAATACAGCTCTAGGGAACGAAAAAATTAAAATGATTTACTGCAGCACCTCAAGGAAGAATCTACTGAAAAAACGTTTCGAAAAAAGTTATAATTGATAAACCGACAATAAAGTGAGGCGTAGAAAAAAATGAACATAGATCTATTAGTTAAAAATGTACAGGCTTTTAATACCATAAAACAGAAATTTGAAAAAAAGAATGTTGCCATTAGCGGAGAGAAATTTTACTACATAAGTGCTCAAGAGCTGGATTCGCTGAATCCGGAACAGGTTATTGAAGGAAACGGCCGCTACATGATACCGGGACTAATTGATATCCATATGCACATTGAAAGCTCAATGACAACGCCGACTATTTTCTCAAAGTCCGTTCTACCGTTTGGCGTAACAACGGTTGTAGCCGATGCACATGAGATGGCTAACGTTTTTGGTATTGATGGCTTAACTGAGTTTATGGCAGCAGACACGGAGGTGGATATTTTTCATGCAATTCCATCTTCTGTTCCTTCCACCACTCCTGAGCTGGAAACCACTGGAGGAATCATCGGGCTTGCGGAAACTGCTGAGCTGTTGGAAAATCCTAAAATTGTTTGTCTTGGAGAAGCAATGAATTTCAAAGGGATTGCGAATGAGCCGGAGTCTTTGATTCGGCAAATTATCGATCTTTGTCGTGAAAAACGACCAACAATGCCTCTAGAAGGACATTGTCCTAAAATTTATGGTGAAGATTTGGCAGCATTTCTTTATAGCGGTATTTCTTCCGATCATACCCACCAGTTTCCTGACTCTTTGGCTGAAAAAATTGAAAGCGGCATGTTTATTCAATTTCAAAATAAGTCCATTACACCAGAAAATATGGCAGTGATTGTTGACAACAATTATTATGAGTTTGCTTGTATCATTACCGATGATGTAATGGCGGATGATCTTTTAAAAGGTCATCTAAATGAGAATTTGAAAAAGGCTGTTCAAGCAGGTTTGCCGCTGGAACAGGCAATTTATATGACGACTTATACACCAGCTCGGCGAATGGGCTTTAATGATAGAGGAATAATTGCGCCTGGAAAATTGGCAGATTTTATCTTATTAGAGGATTTAGAAAGCTTTGCTATTGAGTCGGTTTATAAATCAGGGAAGCGTATGTATACTAAAGGCGATAAAGTTAGTTATCCAGCTAAAATAGAGGAGTTTCCGCCGTCGTATTTGAAATCAGTCAAATGTAGAAAGCTAACTGCCGCAGACTTAAAAATTCCGGTTAAAACAGAAAAAAGCAGCGTTCGCTGCAATGTCATTCAAAAGCAGGAGATTGGAACCTTTACAGAGCGCATCACAAAAGAGCTGCCGATTAAGGATGGATTTTTAGATTGGGAAAATTCAGACTGCGCATTGCTTGTTGTTATGGAACGTTATGGTAAGAATGGCAATATTGCCTATGCCTTGATGGAAGAACCTATCAAGGAAAATGGCAGTATCGGGACAACTTGGGCTCATGACCATCACAATGTTATGGTTATGGGAACGACCAGCGAGGCTCTTCTTAAAGCTCAGCATGAACTGCTGGCTATGCAGGGGGGCTATGTAGTAGTCGGTGAACAGGAAACACTGGCGGTATGTCCGTTGCCTATTGGCGGTATTTTATCCCAGGCACCTATTGAAGAATTAGGGACGGCACTTCAAAACGTTCGCCAAGCAATGCAGCAGCTGGGCTACAAGAATATGAATGAAATTATGTCCTTCTCTACGTTGTCTTTACCAGTTTCACCAGCAATCAAAATGACAGATAAAGGAATGATGAATACTAGAACACAGGAATTCTATCCATTAGTGTTCCCGGAAGACGGTGTAATAGGATGAGTACGCTAATCACAAACGTTCATATACTGACAATGGATAACCAGATGAAAGAGTATAAAAACGGCTATGTTTTGGTAGAAAAGGAGCGAATTGTCGCGATAGGAGACTGGCAGCATCAGCCCTTGGACGCGGACGAGGTGGTCGACGGCAATGGAGGACTACTTCTACCAGGATTTGTTAATACCCATACACATGTTGGAATGATTCCTTTCCGTTCATTAGGAGATGATGTGCCGGACCGACTGCGCCGTTTCCTGTTTCCTTTAGAAGCTTATATGACAAAAGAGCTTGTTGGAGCCAGCAGTGCTTATGCTATCAGTGAAATGCTATTAAGCGGTGTAACCAGTTTTTGTGATATGTATTATTTTGAAAATCAAGTTGCTGAGGTTTGTGATAGCTTTCAAGTACGAGCGCTAGTTGGGGAAACAGTCATTGATATGCCTACCTGCGATAGCGAACAGCCGTCTGGCGGTATAGAGTATTGCAGGGAATTTCTGCCAAGGTGGAAAAATCATCCGTTGGTTACGCCTGTAATTGCTCCCCATGCACCAAACACGAATACCTATAAAGGATTGGAAAAAATTGTCGCTATGAGCGAGCAGCATCAGGTTCCTATAACAATGCATGTGGCTGAAATGGATTATGAGCTAAAAGAACTAAGTGATCGTTATCAACAGACTCCATTTGAACTTTTAGAGCAAATTGGCTTTATGAACCGTCCTTTTATCATGGCGCATTGTATTCATGCAACGGATGAAGATATTCTGCTGACAGCAGGCTATAGGGAGAATGTGAAAGTCGCGCATTGTATTGGCGCAAATACGAAATCAGCAAAAGGTGTCGCTCCTGTTAAAAAGATGCTGGCAGCCGGTCTAAGCGTTGGATTAGGAACAGATGGACCCAGTAGTGGGAATACATTGGATTTATTTACTCAAATGAAGTTATTTGCCAATTTTCATAAAACCTGGGAGCTGGACCGGGCGCTATTTCCAGCGAAAGATATTGTTCGGCTGGCGACTAGAGGAGGTGCTGAGGTACTGAATCTCAAAGATACCGGTATAATTGCAGCTGGTAAGAAAGCGGATTTTATCATAGTTGAAACACAGTCAGTCAATATGTTCCCGTTGTTTGATCCATATTCTGTGCTGGTGTATTCGGCGAATGCCTCAAATGTTCAGCATGTCTGGGTAAATGGAAAGCAGCTGGTGAAGAATCATCAGCTTGTTAATCATGACTTGAGGGAGATTAAGGCAAAGCTATATGAGCAAATGAGTGATTTTGTAGTAGAAGCTAAAAAAAGAATGTAGGAAAGCGGATAGAAAGAATAAATAAGAATAAAGTGACTCTTGAAAAGGTTCATCCACAATCTGAGAATCTGTGGAAAGAAATAAACTTCTCCTCTGTTATGATCAGCTCCACGAGTTGGTAATTTTTGCCATTGAGGAGTATGAGCTCTTTCATTGTTTTTCATTCAAATTTCAGTGTACAGGTTTTTCTGTGACTTCGAAGGAAAAATATTTTTTCACTCACTAAAGGCACCTGCGCTGAACTCATCATATAGTGAATTCAGCATAGGTGCTTCTTGCTTGAATTTGAAAAAACTCTAAAAAGTTAGTTGAGAGAAGAAAACTATATGTCCGCTTTTTGCTCCTGTTTTTTTGAGTGAACTTGCTGTTCTCTGGTCTTTTTCAAAAATAAAGCAAACGGTATTGACACTATCAGCAGTACAAAAGCTGAGAACATCTGTCCATTTAACACGTACACATCCCAAAAGGCATTGATTAGAGCATGAAAGACAATGCATAGATAGATACTGTTGGTATAGTTATAAAGACCACCCAGTAAATAAGAAAGAGAAAGACAAGCGACAGAGAAATAAAGAAAATTCATTGTTGATTGATTGGAGCCAGCAATAAACCATAAGGGTACATGCCATAAGGTCCAGATAACAGCAACAATCGTATCGCTAGCAAAAACTGAATATTTTTTCTGGAGTGCAGGCTGCAGGAAACCCCGCCACCCTATTTCTTCGATTCCTCCCCCAATAATCATAATAGGAAACTCAAGAAACGCAAGATAAATCGGCAGCTTTTGGACAGCTCCGCCAAGTAAAACAGGTAAAAAGGCAAAGCTAAAAGCTAAAAGGATTATAACTAAATAAATAGATACTGAATGACGAAAATTGAGGATATTCCCTAAAAATTGCTGCCACTCATCTTTGCTGCTGCTTTTTTTATGCATGATTAATTCACTAATAGCTGGTGAAATCCCACCGAAAATGAATAAAATCATGACAATTGGATGTTGAAAGGGCATATGCAGACATTGGGTCAAGAAGATTGCCCCTCCCCATAGGCTCCATGATAAAGTGAATGTGAAAGCTAAAAAATGTGAAATACTTCGCTTATGATTCATTTGATTTTCCTCCCGTTAATAATGATAATACAGATATATTCAATGCTTCAAACAGCTTTGGAATATTGAGTGTTTCCTTCTTTATTTTTTGGTAATAGCATTGATTGATGATAGAACCGGTGATACCGTCAATTGCACCACTCATAAACGATAGGATTACTTCAATTGAAAATAGAGGGGTAAATTCTCCGGATTCTATTCCTTTAGAAATTTGGATCATGACTTGCTTCATCCAATATTGTCCTTGCGCCTGTTCATTTAATCGGCCTAAAATCTTTTTTTGCCGATCAGGCTGACTAGCAAGCATTGCTGTCAGTTCATATTGGATTTTTCCAATTACTGAAACGTTGCTTTCAACATATTCACCTAGAAATACAAATAGCTTTTGAAGATTGTCAGACGAAGAAGTTTCTGGTTTGATTATTTTATCTAAAATTGTATAAAAATTTTCGTTGCTGCTTTGCTGATTCAAGGAGCTTACTAAAAGATCGTCTAAATCTTCAAAATACCGGTAAATTCCTCCTTTACTGATGTTTATTTCCTTGATTACATCCGTCATGGTTATTTCATACAATACTTTTTTTTCACAAACGGCTAGAAAGGCATTAATGATAGCCTGTTTCTTTGTTTGAATATACTCTTCAGTTACTTTGGGCATAATAAATTCCTCCTGTTTTTAAAAATGAGACACATCTCATTTATTATAATAACAGACTGTTCCGGAGATGGCAATATAAAAATGAGAGTATGTTCATTTTTTTGGGAATAAAAAAAGTTTAGGATAAAATAAAATCCTAAACTTCTTGAATTATCTACATAAAATTAAAGCATGGAGAAGAAGCAGTTGCTTTAAGAATATACCGAAATTCATTCGAAATATTGTAATGCACTTTGTATGAATTTTAGTATACTCATTAAAGCTGAATCCCTTAATAGGATTTTGATGAAATACCTAACTGCTATTTTAAGTTGTCAGTTAATCGTTTTGCGGTTGGTGTCGCAGCTAGACCGCCTTCTGCGGTTTCTTTGAAAATACTTGGCATTTGACGGCCAACCTGATACATAGCCGCTATTACCTCATCAGGAGGAATCACACTGTTGATACCAGCTAAAGCCATATCAGCAGAGATGAATGCCTGAGAGGAGCCAAGTGCATTGCGTTTTACACAAGGAACCTCCACCAGTCCAGCTACCGGATCACAGATAAGCCCCATCATATTTTTAAGTGTAATGGCAACCGCTTGAGCAGCTTGTTCTGGGGAGCCGCCAGCCGCACAAACTAATGCTGCACTTGCCATAGCACTGGCAGAACCTACCTCCGCCTGACAGCCTCCCTCAGCACCGCTGATAGAAGCATTATTTGCGATGACCAGTCCGAACGCACCCGCAGTAAACAAAAAATCAAGCTGTTGTTCGTGAGTCAGCTGTAGACGGTGGATGGCAGCCATTAGAACACCCGGGACAACACCGGCACTACCGGCAGTAGGCGTTGCGCATATCAAGCCCATATTTGCATTAACCTCATTAACGGCGACTGCATTGCGGACGGCAGTAAGAATCGTCTCACCACTTAGAAACTTTCCTTCCGCTATGTAATTGTTTAGACGAGCAGCATCTCCGCCAGTGATACCGGTGACAGAGGTTACACCATTCACCCCTTCAACGATGGACTGCTTCATTACAGTTAGATTCTTATTCATTGTTTCGATAATCCGCTCACGAGGACATTCATGTGTTTCCATTTCAATTGTAATCATTAATTCAGCTACAGAGGAGAAGCTTTGCGCCTGCTCCACAAGCTCTTTTATAGAAAAAAACATCCTATCACCTTCCTCTATTTAAGTAGTCAAAATGACTGTTCTATATTTTTTTCCTGCAGCATTGCGCTGCTTTAACGTTTTAAAGACATTAGTCAAAATAGTTTACGTTGTGAATATCAGGAATCTCGGTTAGTTTTTCGACAACAATCCCGGCAGAACGCTGGTCAACCTCAATAATCATGATGGCTTTTTCACCTTTGGATTCTCTGGTCACAGTCATCGTACCGATGTTGATTCCCAGCTCGGAAAGCTGATTTGTCACTTTGGCAATCATCCCAGGAACATCCTGATGAACAATAATAAAAGTAGGGATTCCCATATTCAAAGAAATTTTAAAGCCATCCAGCTCAGAAATCTGAATATTACCGCCGCCTATGGAAATGCCTGTCACAGATAGCTTGCGTTTTCCCTTGGAAACTAACAGCTGAACAGAATTAGGATGATCTGCTTTCTCGTTTTTAGGAACGAATAACACTTCCAAGCCTTGCTCATGCGCGATTTTCAGCGAATCGGCCAGCCTGGGATCATCCGGTTCCATCCCAAGAAGTCCGCCAACCAAGGCAATATCCGTCCCGTGACCTCGGTAGGTTTTAGCAAATGATTCATATAAATAGATATCTACAGTGTCAGGCTGCTCTCCGAAAATGGTTCGTACGATTTTCCCAATTCGGGCTGCGCCGGCAGTATGTGAACTGCTGGGACCAATCATTACAGGTCCAATGATATCGAAAACACTTTTATAGCGTTGCTGTTCCATGGTTTTCTCTCCTTTATCCTTAACTTAGTCCGTACTTCTACTATTATTATATAGAATAGCACCGCATGTAGTTTATCACATGAGATAAAAAGAAAAAAGTGTTGAGAAAATACATAGAAAATATTTTTAAAGAGTTGACAAACTATATAAGTGAAGGAGAGTGTTCAACAAAATGGTCAAAAGGAAACAGCATCGAAAGAAGTAACCGCAGTCATCTATCAAGCGCCAATTGATCGAAGTTCTAAGTTTCGCTATAGTGTAGGGAAAAGCCGGCAGCTGATTCAGCTTAGAAAATTTTTACCGTTGCCGCTTTATCAGCTGCTGATAGGAAACGTAATGGCAGGCTGATTGAGAAAAAATACTTGGAAATAGCATTGAAAAAAAAAGGCAAACCGTGTATACTATCTAAGTGTGCATTTTTGTACACGTCTATTCCTGGTGTTTTCAGGAGAGACTAGTGGGAGGAGAAATCTTCATCTCCAATTAACCACATCACGGACTCAAGGAGGTATGTCTCGTGGCAAAAAAAGTAGAAAAATTAGTTAAATTGCAAATTCCTGCAGGTAAAGCAACACCAGCTCCGCCAGTAGGTCCAGCATTAGGTCAAGCGGGTATCAACATTATGGGATTCACTAAAGAATTCAATGCTCGTACAGCTGATCAAGCAGGTTTGATTATTCCAGTAGTAATCTCTGTATATGAAGACCGTTCATTCACTTTCATTACAAAGACACCACCGGCTGCAGTATTGTTGAAAAAAGCTGCAAAAATCGATAAAGGTTCAGGCGAACCAAACAAAAATAAAGTAGCTAAAGTAACTAGCGATCAAGTAAAAGAAATCGCTGAACTTAAAATGGCAGACCTAAACGCAGCTAACGTTGAGTCAGCAATGCGCATGGTTGAAGGAACTGCACGAAGCATGGGGATCACTGTAGAATAATTTTTACACAGGACATCCTAAAGAAGTAGCTTCTCAGTCGGTTTCATATTGAAAGATATGAATTACGTGGGAGGTTCTACCGTTATAACCACAATCTAGGAGGAAACAAAATGGCTAAAAAGAGCAAAAAATTGCAAGATGCATTGAAAAAAGTTGATAGTACTAAAGCTTACTCAGTAGCAGAAGCGGTAGCTTTGGCTAAAGATACAAGTATTGCTAAATTTGACGCAACTGTTGAAGTTGCTTACCGTCTAAATGTAGACCCTAAAAAAGCAGATCAACAAATCCGTGGAGCAGTTGTACTGCCAAACGGAACTGGTAAAACACAGACTGTTTTAGTATTTGCTAAAGGTGAAAAAGCGAAAGAAGCAGAAGCTGCTGGCGCTGACTATGTTGGCGATGCTGACATGGTTAACAAAATCCAACAAGGCTGGTTTGACTTCGACGTAGTTGTTGCAACTCCAGACATGATGGCTGAAGTTGGTAAACTAGGTCGCGTATTGGGTCCTAAAGGTCTGATGCCTAACCCTAAAACTGGGACTGTAACGATGGACGTAACAAAAGCAATCAATGAAGTAAAAGCTGGTAAAGTAACTTACCGTGTTGATAAAGCTGGTAACATTCATGTTCCAATCGGAAAAGTATCATTTGATACAGACAAACTGATTGAAAACTTCAATACAATTAACGATGTATTGTTGAAAGCTAAACCTTCAGCAGCAAAAGGTCAATATATCAAAAATATTTCAGTGACAACTACATTTGGACCTGGAATCCACGTTGACCAATTTTCTTTCTAATTAGAAAAGTGCAATAGCCCGTTTAGATTGTGAGGAAATTTGTCTATTTACCGAATAATCTGGACTATGAAGCTAGATTGATAGAAAAGCTGAATAATTAAAAAAATTATTGACTCAACTGCCTTATCTATGGTAAGGTAGTTGAGGTTAATGAATAACTGTACCGAAGACAGCAGGTGACATACGTCTTAATTTCCTGCCGAGGACGCTGGCATTGATAATTATCAATATCAAAAGGTCCCTCTATGTCTACGGTGGCATGGAGTTTTTTGTTGTTTATACAGCTTTTTGAAGAAAATGCTGTATAACAGTGCTTCCATATGTTTGAAGCCTCAAAACTTCACCATCAAAATCAGGAGGTGAAATAAATGAGTGAAGCAGCAATCGCTAAAAAAGCAGGTCTAGTTGATGACGTAACTGAAAAATTCAAAGCAGCAGCTTCTGTAGTCATCGTTGACTACCGTGGTTTAACTGTTGAAGAAGTAACGAACTTACGTAAACAACTGCGTGACGCTGACATTGAAATGAAAGTTATTAAAAATTCTATCCTTTCACGTGCAGCTAAAAAAGCTGGTTTAGAAGGTCTTGATGAAGTATTCACAGGTCCTACTGCTATCGCATTCAGTAACGAAGATGTAGTTGCTCCAGCTAAGATTATGGATGAATTTGCTAAAGACGCAAAAGCATTAGAAATCAAAGGGGGAGTTATCGAAGGCAAAGTTTCTTCTTTGGAAGAAATTACTGCTCTTGCGAAACTACCAAGCCGCGACGGTTTACTATCTATGTTGTTGTCTGTTCTACAAGCACCAGTCCGCAACGTTGCCTACGCTGTCAAAGCAGTGGCAGAAAAAGAAGAAGTTGCTTAATTGCAGCCTAGCATCATAAAAAAATTAATAAGTGAAAACTTAAATGGAGGAAATTAAAAATGGCATTGAACATTGAAAACATTATTGCTGAACTAGAAACAGCAACTATCTTAGAACTAAGTGAATTAGTTAAAGCTATTGAAGAAAAATTTGACGTATCTGCAGCAGCTCCTGTAGCAGCAGCAGGTCCAGCAGCAGGTGGAGCAGCTGAAGAACAAACAGAATTCACTGTAGAATTGACTGCAGCTGGCGACCAAAAAGTTAAAGTTATCAAAGCAGTTCGTGAAGCGACTGGTCTTGGCTTGAAAGAAGCTAAAGCTGTAGTTGACGGAGCTCCTGCACCAGTTAAAGAAGGCATTTCTAAAGACGATGCTGAAGCATTAAAAGCTGCTTTAGAAGAAGTTGGCGCTTCTGTAACATTAAAATAATTCTATTAGATAGAGTTGAAGACGGTATCTTTCCAAGAAAGATGCCGTCTTTTTTTGTTTTATGCAATTTGTGTCGTTAAGAAAAAATCAGAGACATTCTAGTTTTGTTCATTTGTTATTCCGTTGAAAAAAGAACAATGAACCCTCCTCGATACCCATCTTGTATCCCCTTCAAGAGGCCGATTTTCTTCGAATATGAATCTCCGTTATTTGCCTGTATGCGCCCCAGTCATCAATAAATGGCCTTTTACCTGTAATCTTCTTAAAACATTCCCAAACCCATGACTAAATCAAAATAGTATTGAAAAATAAAGAGAAAAGGTATTATGTGAGTAAAGATAAGGAGTTGAAATAGTATGAATAAAAAAGATAAAAATAAGCTGGAAACTATTCCAATGGCGGATGTAGAAGAAGAAATCAGCAGCTTTATCCTGAAGCACAACCCCAAACTGACGATGAAATCGGTTATTACTTATCCAGAGCTTTTAAATTACAGAATGAACTATATTCGGGAACTATTATCGGATGAATCATTGAAAAATGAACAGCTAAACCATTTGATTCATAAACATCTTCAAGAGAATGAAGTGATTGTAGAAAAACTAAATAAAAGAACAGGTGAAAAGCTTAGTCTAGGGCAGCGAACAGCTGATGCAATTGCTAAATTTGGAGGAAGCTGGCCATTTATTTTTATATTTCTTTTTGTTCTATTTGCTTGGATTGTACTAAATAGCACAGCTTTGATTTTTCAGCCATTTGATAAATACCCGTTTATCCTGTTAAATTTGATGCTATCTTGTTTGGCAGCTATTCAGGCACCGATTATTATGATGAGTCAAAACCGACAAGAAGACAGAGATCGAGAACAAGCAAAGAAAGACTATAAGGTTAATTTGAAAGCGGAAATAGAAGTCAACGTTTTGCACGAAAAAATGGATTATATGATTAATGATCAGTGGCAGCAGATGGTCAAAATTCAGAATATTCAACTGGCCCTTTTAGGAGAGCTGCAGGAACAGCTGGAAGAAATGAAAAAAACTGAGAAAGACTGATTTTATAGCTTTAAATAAAAATAACGGACGTTACCTAAAATAGAAGCTTTTAAGTATTTTATAAAGAACATTATGTTTCTGTCATACCATATTACTTGATAGAATGACCCCTTCGCTATTATAATGACAATATGAGCAGTTCGTTTGACTTGCTTGGAAGGGGAGAGTTTGATGTTTGATTATACAGATACAGTGCTATCAGTAATGCAGAGAGTTGAGGTATACAATGAAATTTTCACAACGATTTCCAAAGAGATTCAGCAAGAAGGCTATGAACAAACTGTAAATAGAAAGAAGAAGGATACTTACGTCTTTTGCAGGAATAACGTGAATCGTTTGTTTATCGAGGATGAGAATTTTAGAAAAGTACTTGTTCCTTATGGAGAAAAAGCTGCTACTCAGCTTTTATGTAAAGGGTTGGATGCCTATAAACGTGGTGTCTATTATTGGATTGATGCAATGGATGATAGTTGTATGATTGTGGATGATGACAAATTTGCTCATGGTTTAGATCGGATTAGAACGTCGTTTGAATTAATCAATCAGGCGTGTAAAGAAGCTTGTGGCGGAATAGAGAGCGCCCACAGTGTACACAAAATGTAGACCTTATTTTTTTGAAAAGTGTATCGTAATAACGATGATTGTAATTATTTTTTGTAGTCCTTAATTAAAGTAGATAAAAAGTGGTAAAATGAAGAAATTTATAGAGCTTGGAACAAAAAAACAGGAAGTTTCTGATTTTGTTTCAGGCTTTTTTATTTTGAAGAAATAAACTTTGCCAAGTCCTTTCGTGTCTGCTGAGCCATTTGGCGTCGCTTTTTTAGTCTGACAAGCCCTATAGTGAATCAAGTTGATGTAAGCGTCTTGAAAATAGCTGTTAATTTCTGATTTTCTGACAGATTTGGGAATAGATTAGTGATTAGGCATTTTGGGAACCGATGATCTAAAGGATTATCTGATTAATTATATAAGAAATAATAGAATCGAATTTATTTTCATTTAAAATGAGCTTTTTTCAGAATTATTTGCTATACTGGTATCGTTACAAGTTCCCGAAAGGATTTACAGTGTAAAGACAACCGAGAACACCGGTTGATTTTTTATGTAAAGATGCCTTGTAACCGAATATTAATTAGGGGGAATACTTATTATGGCAGAGAAACATTTATTTACATCGGAGTCCGTTTCAGAAGGACATCCGGACAAGGTAGCGGATCAGATTAGCGATGCAATTCTGGATGCCATCCTGACTCAGGATCCTATGGCAAGAGTTGCTTGTGAAACATCTGTTACAACAGGTTTAGTGTTGGTTTTCGGAGAGATATCAACGACAGCTTATGTGGATATCCAGAAAATTGTACGTCAAACAGTAAAGGATATTGGGTATACAAGAGCAAAATATGGCTTTGATGGTGAAACAGTTGCTGTTCTTGCAGCAATTGATGAGCAGTCTCCAGATATTGCTCAGGGAGTAGATGAAGCTTTGGAAGTTCGCGGTGATGCGGACGAAAAGGACGAGATTGGTGCTGGAGATCAAGGACTGATGTTTGGTTTTGCAGTGGATGAAACACCCGAATTAATGCCATTGCCTATCTCTTTAAGTCATCGTTTAGTACGTCGTTTGGCAGAGCTGAGAAGAGCGGATACCTTGCCTTATCTTCGGCCAGATGCAAAATCTCAAGTGACAGTGGAGTATGATGAAGCTGGACAGCCGAAACGGGTAGATACTGTTGTCATCAGCACACAGCATGATGAGAATGTTACACTGGAGCAGATTCAAAAAGATGTCAAAGAATTAGTTATAAAAGAAGTTATACCGGAAAAATGGTTAGACGAAGAAACGAAATATTTTATTAATCCGACTGGACGTTTTGTGATTGGTGGTCCTCAAGGAGACGCCGGGTTGACTGGCCGTAAAATTATCGTTGATACGTATGGCGGCTACGCTCGTCATGGCGGCGGTGCTTTCTCCGGGAAGGATGCAACAAAAGTTGATCGTTCAGCAAGCTATGCTGCACGTTATATTGCTAAGAATCTTGTTGCTGCTGGTTTAGCTAAAAAGGCTGAAGTACAGCTTGCTTATGCAATTGGTGTGGCTCAGCCAGTATCTATTTCGATTAATACCTTTGGTACAAGTGAAATTCCTGAAAGTAGATTGATTAAAGCTGTCCGTGAGAATTTTGATTTACGTCCGGCGGGCATCATTGAAATGCTGGATTTACGCCGTCCGATTTACAAACAAACAGCAGCATACGGACATTTTGGTCGTACAGATATCGAACTTCCTTGGGAGCAGACAGACAAAGTCGAGGCTTTAAAAGCTAGTTTGGGGGAATAAAGAGGCGGCTCTGTTAAGTGATTAACAGAGCGCTTCTTTTTCTTTGACTAAAAAAAATTGATAATTTCATTTTATTCGGAGTTTTTAGAAAAAAGTTTGGGTATTTAATTATGTCTCAAACTTCTTATTGGTATAGGCTGACTTGGACAGCAAGATGAAATTTAAAAAACGAGGAGAGCACAATATGGAAAGACAAACAAATATAAAACTAGTCACACTTGGTGTTTTTACAGCAACCTTCATGACCGCAATCGAAGGAACCATTGTTTCAACAGCGATGCCGACGATTGTCGGTTCTTTAGAGGGCATGGAAATTATGAACTGGGTATTTTCTATTTATTTATTAACGAATGCCATGCTGACGCCAATCTATGGAAAGCTGGCTGATAAAATCGGCCGCAAACCGGTATTTCTGATTGGGATTACTGTATTCATTATCGGATCTTCTTTTTGCGGTCTCGCCCCTAATATGCTGACGCTAATTATTGCCCGGGCGATTCAAGGGATCGGTGCGGGAGCTGTAATGCCGGTAGCCTTAACGATAATTGCAGATATTTATCCGATGGAACAGCGGGCGAAAATATTGGGCTTGAACAGTGCCGCCTGGGGAGTTGCGAGTGTCTTTGGACCATTAGCCGGTGGTTTTATTGTTGATACAATTGGCTGGCACTGGATATTTTTTATCAATGTTCCAATTGGTCTGGCTTTGTTGGCATTAATCAGTGTATATCTTGTTGAACCAAAAAGAAAGAGCTCCAATCAGCCAATGGATCTTCTCGGCAGTGGTCTGCTTATGTTGGTATTGTTGACGCTGCTGTTGTCTTTTCAGATGATTGGGGAAGGCGGCTTCTCACTCAATATTCTACTGTTTTTAGCATTGACTATAATTTTCTGCCTTCTATTTGTCAGAACTGAAAAACGTGCTGCAGATCCGGTTATTTCTCTTCATCTGTTTAAAAATAAAACCTTTATGCTGGTTAATCTCGTGGCAGCATTAATCAGCGGATTTCTAATGGGTATCGAAGTGTATATTCCGATGTGGCTTCAGGGAGTTTTAGGAACCAGCGCAGGTCTTGGGGGCTTGGCATTGGCGCCTATGTCTATCCTTTGGATGATCGGTTCATTCTATGCCAGCAGCTTAATGGGAAAAACAACGGTTAAAAATGTCTTAGTTCTAGGACTATCCATTATTTTGATTGGCGGACTGAGTTTGACAATTGTTCCTGTTCAGACACCTGTATTTTTATTCTTTGTTATTTCTTCAATTTTGGGAATAGGATTTGGGTTAACGATTACAACCACGACGGTTACTGCACAAAACAGTGTGTCGAGCGATGAAGTTGGTGTAGCAACCTCCTTCAACACATTATCACGGACTATTGGACAGACTGTAATGATTTCTATCTTTGGTGTCTTGCTTAATGCGGCAATGGCAGTTAATCTAAAAAACAGTAGTTTGGATGTTGATTCCAGTGTGATGAACCAGCTGGTAAATCCTCATACGGCGCATCAAATTCCTGCGAAACTGCTGCAGCCTTTGCGCACAATTTTGTATAGTGGTCTTCATTCGGTTTTTCTGACGGGGATTGTTTTAGTTGTTGCGGCCCTCTCAATGGTTTTATTTTTGCAGCGAAAAAAAGCGCAAACAGTGTTAAAATAAAGTAACATTGAAAAAGTGAGGGATTGTAATGGCATTTTTACAAGCAAATATTTATTCAAATGTATTAGGTATGGAAGTAATGATGAATGTAATTTTACCTCAGCAGACGAAGAAGATTTTCGGAACAGACAGTGTGGGAAACAGAAAAGATGTTCCTGTATTGTATCTGCTTCACGGGATGGGGGGCAACCATAGTGTTTGGGAAAGAAAGTCAAATATTGAACGCTATGTAGCTGATTATGGAATGGCTGTAGTGATGCCTTCCACTGATTTAGGCTGGTATGCAGACACAACCTATGACATGAATTATTGGACATTTCTTTCGGAAGAACTTCCGGAAATTTGTCGGGAGCTTTTCCCGCAGCTTAGCCGAAAAAGAGAAAAAACATTTGCTGCTGGATTGTCTATGGGTGGTTATGGGGCTATGAAGCTAGGGTTGATGCAGCCGGAAAAATTCGCCGCAGTTGCCTCTTTGTCGGGACCGCTTCATATTGCTGCTGGAGTAGACAGCCTTCTTTCGATACGAAGTAAAGCTTATTGGGAAGGTGTTTTTGGTCCATTGGAAAAACTGAAAGATTCTGAACATGATTTAGTTTATCTGCTGAATAAAAAAATTCAAAACAAAGAAGAGCTTCCCAAGTTTTTTATCACTTGCGGTGAAGAAGATCCGTTACTACCGGCTAGTCAGTACGTGGCAAATATGTTGAAATCAGATAATTATGACCATTTCTTTGAGACTTCCCCTGGAGGCCATGACTGGATTTTTTGGGATAAATGGCTGCAAACCGTTATCTCCTGGCTACCGTTAGCTTAACTTGTATTCATAGTTATTGAAATTTTTAATTCAGATTATTTGTTAATTAAAGTTGACATCCGTGGCATATCTTTTTATGATTGAAGTATAATTGTTATTTTTGTCATTAAGTGAAAATGTTTTTATATTCATTTTAAAATTAACTTATAGAATGAATGTATAGATAATCTAGAACTGAAAAATAATAATCGTATTTTAAGAAGGAGATTTTGAAATGGATGAAAAAAATTATCGAAAATGGCGAAGTGAGTTTGGACAACAGTTGATGAAAGAAAATCCAACAAAACCAAAAGAGGTTAGAAACGCACTGCTTCAGGTTGATGATATTCAAAAGCAGTTTGAAGGACTAAAAAGCTTTCTAGAGGAGGCTCGAGAGCTTAACGAGTCGATGCTGGCAAGCTATGAAAAGCAGTTTACGGCTGAGAGAAAGAAAAAAGTTGAAAAGACTAAACTAATTTCTTTTGAAGAAATTAGTTTGATAAACGAAGATAAACATTGATATAATGGCTATTTGAACAACAGCAGGCAGATATTTATATATTTGCTTGTTGTTTTTTTTTTGAAATGCAAGTCGTTATTTTTGAAAAAAGCAAAAAGTGACTCTACAATGAAAATGTAAAGTTTTTTAGAAAGTTGGAATGGAGGGAGAGAAATTGAATCGAAGCAAAAAGGTCATTTTAGGCTTGATCATCATTATTGGGCTATCACTTTTGATCCCCTTAATTATTTATAACGATCAGGTTGGTATCTTAGCATTTCCCGAACAGAAACTGACTTATTCATTGTTTATTGGACCAGTGCTGAATGGCTATCTGTTTTGGGCTAGTGTAGTTTTGTTTGTATTACTTGTAGCATCTTTCTTTGTTGTTCTGTTCTGGCCTAAAAAGGAAAAATCTGTGATAGTGAGGGACTTGAATGGGCAATTAAAAATTGAACAGAAAAGTATTGAAAGCTATGTCGCTGCAAATCTAGATCAAAGACAGTTCATTGAAAAGCCGAAGATAAAGGTTAATATGACAAAGAATAAAATAGCAGTTAAAGTTTTAGGCAGGTTCGGTGAATATCAGGGAATTGTTCCCAGCGCAGAACAGGCAATGGTTCAAATGAAAGAAGAGCTGCAGACTCTTCTGGGTGTAACTGACAGGTCGATTGATATAGTGATTGAATTTGTCGATTATGTCCCAGAAGAATCGAAGAAATCCAGAGTTGAGTAGAGAGGTGATCAAGATGAAGGAGATTTTTGACGAATACAAGTGGCCGATTATTGGCGGTATTGGTGGTTTGATTTTAGCAGTATTGCTGATGACTCTGGGCTTTTTTAAAACACTTTTAATCCTTATCCTGATGGTAGTTGGAGTCTATGCAGGATTTTACTTGAAAGCTACGGGTTTAGCGGACCGCTTGTTTAAACAAAAGCCGTAACAAGGCTAATTATCACTAGGTTATAATATTAAATTTATATATTAGAACAAAAAAATTGGGAGGTAAAAAGAATGGACACTCAAAAAACAGTAATGACAAATCAACAAACAATTAAAGGTGAATTGACGTATGATGATAAGGTTATTCAAAAAATCATCGGCATCGCTTTGGAAAATATTGATGGACTTCTAACAGTGAACGGCGGTTTCTTTTCAAATATTGCTGAGAAGCTTGTAAATACTGACAATGTTACCTCTGGTATCGATGTTGAAGTAGGGAAGAAACAAGTTGCCGTTGATTTAGACATTGTTGCAGAATATGGTAAGGATATCTCTAAACTATTCAAAGATATTCAAGCAACAATTGTTGAAGAAGTGAAAAAAATGACTAGTCTTGAAGTGATTGAAGTTAATGTGAATGTTGTTGATATTAAAACAGTAGAGCAATACAAAAAAGATTCAGTAACGGTTCAAGACAGAGTTGGCGATTTTGCTGAAAATACTGGTGAGTTTGCTTCAAACCAAACAGATAAAGCCAAAAAGGCAATTGGTAGAGGGGCAGATAAAGCCAAAGAACAAATGGAACCGCGTGTAGAGTAATCATTAAAAACTAGAGTCGATACTTACTTATAGAAAGAAGGAAATTAAGATGGGATTAATATGGTCACTTTTAGTAGGGGCGTTAATTGGTGTGATTGCAGGAGCGATTACGAATAAAGGAAAATCAATGGGCTGGATTGCGAATATTGCAGCTGGTTTAATTGGTTCAGCAATTGGACAAAGTATACTGGGACACTGGGGACCAAGCTTGGCAGGAATGGCATTAGTTCCGTCAATCGTTGGAGCTGTAATCTTAGTAGCTGTAGTCAGCTTTTTCTTAGGCAGAAACTAATTACCGACAGGCTTTTATTATCATATCAGAAAACGGGAAAGCAGCAATCTGCTGCATTCCCGTTTTTTTAATGTTCTCCTGACTCGACAGCCAAACCATTTAGAAATATTGTAATCATTTTTTTGAAGGTATCCTTTTGGCGTTGCTTTTGTCGAAATTGAAGGCTTTCTTCTATGTTTGTCAATTGATTTTCGTGAAGGTACTGTTTCATTAAAACAACCTGTTGATTTAAATAGTCATCACCATCAACCATCTTATGATAAAGCTGTTGTTCCTCCTGAACATCTACCAATAATCCCAGCAATAAATGCTGTAGTGAATTCACAGCTGTAAAGCTGTCTTCAATAGAGAAGCCTGCTTTTTTTAGGATTGCCAGCATTTTATCATAACGTATTAGACGTGAAGGGTAGGACGGTATGGTATGTAGTTCGATTTCAAGCGCACAAGGGTAATTCTGATACAGCTCATAATAATTTTCCATGTATAAAAATAGGGTGTGTCGCCAGTCTTCCTGCTCCTCAGGCTCCTGAAAGTGTCTGTCCACTTCTTCGGCCATGCTCTGAAGAAGGGCCTGCTTATTTTGAAAATACCAGTATAAAGCTGGAGCTTGAACACCCATTTTTTTCGCGATGTTGCGCATAGAAAGCTTTTCAATATTTGGTGTTTCATCTAATAATTGAAAAGCTGTTGCAATAATTTTTTCTTTGGAGAGCTTGTTTTCCATTTTTTTCATCCTTTAGCATGAATTTTGTGTAAACTGCTTGTATTTACTCCTTAAAATATGGTAAATTATTGTGCAGTCTATTTTACAGTGTTAAATTAAATGGTTTGGCAACAGCCCGTGTCTCGCTGCAGTCGATTCATATTTATAATAACACATTCCCTCTCTTATAAAAACGTTGCTGAAAATGAGGCGAAAATAGGCTGAGTTTAAAAAGAAAGTAGGGGAATTGATGAACATTGTTATGGACCACGTAAAAAAGTATAAGAAGGAAACAATTATTGCTTTATTTACAGTGATTATTATGGTCATGTCTGCTCTCTGGCAGCCTAAGCTGCTGCAGCAGGTGCTTGAAGCAATCATTAAAGAAGATAACAATAAGATGCAGTCATTAGGCGTGTATTTAATTGGAATCGCAGTGCTGGGACTTATTGCAGGTGTAATTAACACAATTTTTTCTGCGAAAGTAGCTCAGGGAGTAAGTGCGGATATTCGTGAAGCAGTCTTCCGAAAAATTCAAACCTTCTCATTTGCTAATATAGAAGAATTCTCATCAGGAAATCTGGTTGTTCGACTAACAAATGATATTACACAAATTCAAAATGTTATTATGATTGCTCTGCAGTCATTGTTTAGAATACCGATTCTTTTTATCGGCAGCTTTGCGCTGGCGATGACAACATTGCCCCAGCTATGGTGGATTATTGTTTTGCTGGTTGTTGCTGTCATTATTATCACTATGCTGTCGTTTTCTCAGATGGGCAAGCACTTTACCATTATTCAAAATCTGATTGATAAAGTGAATAGTATCGCAAAAGAGAATTTAATGGGGATTCGCGTAGTAAAATCCTTTGTGCAGGAGAAAAATGAGCTGGAACGGTTTGGTAAGGTAAGTAACGATTTAACCAAGCACAATGTCATCGTAGGAACTTTATTTTCGGTGATGATTCCATCGTTTATGCTGGTTGCTAATCTAGCGGTAGCAGGGGCAATTTTCTTTGTGGGTGATTTGGCGAAGAATGACCCTACATTGATTGGCGGCATTGCTTCATTTATGAACTACCTTATGCAGATTATGATGGCAATCATTATCGGCGGTATGATGATGATGATGACTTCTCGTGCAGCAGTATCTATCAAACGGATTAAGGAAGTTATGGACACCGTTCCAGCAATTACGTATCCTGAAGTACCTGAGCAGGAGCTTGACGGTAGTGTGGTTTTTGACCATGTCAGCTTCCATTATCCAGGTGATGATACCGATACACTGAAGGATGTATCCTTCACCATTAAGCCAGGAGAAATGATTGGCGTAGTTGGTGCTACAGGTGCCGGAAAGTCGACTTTGGCACAGCTGATTCCCCGTCTTTTTGATCCGACGGAAGGAACTGTGAAAGTTGGCGGAGTAGATTTGCACGAAATTAATGAGCATAGTCTGCGAAAGACCGTTTCATTCGTTCTGCAAAAAGCAATCCTATTTTCAGGAACAATTTCTCAAAACCTGCGGCACGGGAAACGTAATGCAGATGAAGGGGATATGACCAGAGCGACTCAAATCGCTCAAGCCCGTGAGTTTATTGAAAAGCTGTCTCTAGGCTATGAAGCTCCAGTAGAGGAACGGAGCAGTAATTTTTCGGGTGGACAAAAGCAGCGCCTGTCAATTTCCAGAGGGGTTATTGGCGATCCTAAAATACTGATTCTTGATGACAGTACGAGTGCTTTGGATGCTCGTTCGGAAAGTCTGGTCAAAGAAGCTCTGGAAAATGATTTGGAGAATACAACAACGATTATCATTGCGCAAAAGATTTCTTCCGTAGTAAATGCGGATCGCATTTTGGTGTTGGATAAAGGGAAGCTTGTGGGAGAAGGAACACACAAGCAGCTGGCAGCTGAAAATGAGGTATATCAAGAGATTTATGAAACGCAAAGAGGAAAGGATGAGGTAGAATGACGGACTTAGTTAAAGCAAGTAAATTCTTTTATCATTATTTGAAAAAGTATAAATTATCCTTTTTCATCATTGCTGTAACGATTGTCGCAGCTACCTATCTGCAAGTAAAAGCACCTCAATTTATTGGTGAAGCAATCGAGGAGCTGACAAATTATGTTTTAGGCTTTATGCAGGGAAAAGATGATAAAACAGCATTTATTGGAGTTATCCAAAAGCTGGTCATTTTTTATGTCTTAACCAGTGCGGCGAATTTTGTCTATAGTATTTTATTTACACAAGTTGTTGGGAAATCGACTAACAGAATGCGTTTAGGATTGTTTAATAAACTGGAAAAGCTAACAATCCGCTTTTTCGATTCTCATAAGGATGGAGAGATTTTAAGTCGATTCACCAGTGACTTAGATAATATTCAAAATAGTCTCAATCAGGCATTGCTGCAGGTTCTAACGAATGCTGCGTTGATTGTTGGTGTGCTGATTATGATGTTCCAGCAAAATGTTGAACTGGCGTGGGCAACGATTGCTTCAACACCGGTTGCGGTTTTTATTGCTGTGGTGATTATTCAAAAAGCCAAAAAATACGTAGATATTCAGCAAGATGAAGTTGGCAGACTGAATGGATATATGGACGAAAAAATCAGCGGTCAGCGGGTAATTATTACCTATGGACTTCAGGACGAGACCATTGACGGTTTCATGGAGCAGAATAAAAAAGTTCGGGAGGCAACCTTTAAAGGACAGGTCTATTCGGGCCTGCTGTTTCCAATGATGCAGGGAATGTCTCTGGTTAATACAGCGATTGTTATCTTCTTTGGCGGCTGGCTAGCACTCAACGGCCAGGTGGACCGGGCAGCAGGTCTCGGTCTGATTGTGACATTTGTTCAATACTCACAACAGTACTATCAGCCGTTAATGCAGATATCATCGGGCTACAGCATGATTCAGCTGGCTGTAACTGGTGCGAGAAGGTTGAATGAAATGTTTGATGAGCCAGATGAGGTTAATCCTGAAAACGGTAAAGAAATTACTGGTGTTCATGAGTCTGTCGCATTAAATAATGTAGATTTTGGCTACGATGAACAAGTTCCTATTTTGAAAGATGTTTCAATCAAAGTGAACAAAGGCGAGATGGTGGCGCTTGTAGGACCAACTGGTTCTGGTAAAACAACCATTATGAACTTGCTGAACCGCTTCTATGATGTTAATAGCGGCTCAGTCACCTTTGATGATACAGATGTTCGCGACATTGAGTTGAGCAGCCTGCGTGCCCATGTGGGAATTGTTTTACAGGATTCTGTGCTTTTCTCAGGAACGATTAGAGAAAATATTGCTTTTGGGAAACCGAATGCACAGGAAGAAGAAATCATTGCAGCTGCAAAGCAGGCAAATATTCATGAATTTATCCTGTCTCTTGAAAAGGGCTATGACACAGAGATTACAGAAGAAAATAATATTTTTAGTACAGGACAAAAGCAGTTGGTTAGTATTGCCCGTACGATTTTAACTAATCCTGCTCTGTTGATTTTGGATGAAGCGACTAGTAATGTTGATACTGTAACAGAAGCGAAAATTCAAAAAGCAATGGAAGAAGCAATTAAGGGGAGAACCAGTTTTGTGATTGCCCATCGTCTGAAAACTATTTTGAACGCAGACCGTATCGTTGTTTTGCGGGATGGTAAAGTAATTGAAGAAGGAAACCATAACGAGCTGTTGAAGCTGCATGGTTTTTATTCCGAACTATACCACAATCAATTTGTTTTAGAATAGACTTATGGGATTAAATACTAAGGAATGCTGTTTCAATTTCTAAGCATAGAAAACTTAGTTCTGTTAATTCTATTTTTAATCTTAAAAACTGAATAACAAGTGTAGCCAGAGAAGATTCTTTAGGAATAAGCCGAAATATACGAAAATAGCTTCTATTTTCAGTGTATTCCGGCTTATTTTTTGCTGGGCATTTTGATATGCCTTAAAGTTAGCGTGAGAAAAACAGCAGCAGGAATAATTAATGTTCAGTTAATGTTTGGCTGTTAGTAGGTTAATGGTCTAATCGTATTCTATACCTATCAAAGGAGGAGATAGGATGAATACTCAAAGACGTATCTTAACATTAAACTTTACTGGAATTGATTTAGTCAAATATGCAGCGGCAATTATGATCATTTGTATTCACTGTGACGCAGTTGTGGACAGCCCGCTCTATAATTTTATTATAAAAAATATTATCTGCCGTTTGGCAGTTCCTTACTTTTTTATTACGGCTGGTTTTTTTGTCAGAAAGGGTATGACGAAATCAGAAGGCTATCTTCAACGCTACCTTCTAACAATGGGAAAATCTTACCTGTTATGGAGTCTGTTGTTTTTACCACTGGGACTTCAATGGATTAGTCAGCAGTTTGACTTGCCAATCTTGCTTTACCCAGTGGCTTTACTTGTCGGACTGATTTATGTAGGAACCTATTATCATCTCTGGTATATTCCAGCAACGATGTTTGCTCTTGTTCTGACTCATTTCCTGCTGAAGCGTCTAGGCTATGTCAAGCTGTTAGGGTTCAGCATAGTGCTGTATAGTTTAGGGTGTCTGGAGTCATATAGTGGTTTGCTAAATGGAACAATGCTAGGGGATCTGTTTAAATTGTATCAGCAATTTTTTATTACAACACGAAACGGTCTGTTTTTTGGCTTTGTATTTATTGTTTTAGGCTTCTTATTACATGATTATGGCAATAAATTAGCGGTAATTCAATTATATTCCGGACGTCTTCTGATTTTACTAAGTATTATATCTCTTCTAGAAGGAATGCTGCTGTTTTTTAATCCAGGAACAGACGCAAATTTTCTTTTCAGCCAGCTATTATTTAGTCCAGTATTTTTTCTGTGGACGCTTTCTCTGCGGGTTCCGAAGAACTGGAATTATAGACAACTGCGGGAATTAAGCAAGTATTATTATTTTTTACATCCGCTTGTCTTATTTTTCAGTCAGCTGCTTTTGGCACAGCTTTCAGTTCAATGGCTGCTTCCCACAGGTTTACTTCAGTTTCTGCTGGTAGTGAGTGTTACTCATCTGCTAAGTACAGGAATAATCAGTATTACTGGGAAACTGCGGGCGCGTAAAAATGCACCGGCAATCAAGCCGCAGCATGTTCAAAACTGAAATTGTCAGCACGAGCTTCCTATGGTAACCTTGTGTTAATACCATATAAAGGAGACCGGCAGGATGGCAAATATACTAATTGCAGATGATGAAAAAGAAATTATTGATTTACTAAAGCTGTATTTGGAACGCGACGGAACTGTAATTTTTGAAGCTGCGAACGGTAAGCAATCTTTGGAAGTGCTGGAGAAAGAAGCTATTGATTTGATAATATTGGATATTATGATGCCTGAACTGAACGGTTTTGAAGTGACAAAAAAAATTCGTGAGCAAAGTAGTATCCCAATCATGATTATTTCTGCAAAAATAGATACAACCGATAAAATATTTGGATTAGAGCTGGGGGCGGATGACTATATTACAAAACCTTTCGATCCCCTAGAAGTAACAGCTAGAGTCCGCGCAGCTCTTCGAAGAAATTATGAACTGAATCAGCAGCAGCGTCAACCGGAACAAATCGTTGTCAGAGAGCTGACTCTTGACATGGGACAGTGTTTGCTGATTCGTCAGGGGGAAGAGATTCCCCTGACCTCAGTTGAATTCAAGGTATTGTTTTTATTGATGAATTCTCCGGGACAGGTTTTTACCAAAGAACAAATTTTTGAAGCCGGCTGGGAAGACAGCTATGTAGTGGATGATAATACAATTCGAGTATGTATCAGTAAGCTGAGAAATAAAGTTGGTGAGCATAATATCAAGACCATTCGTGGTCTGGGGTATAGATTGGAGAAGTAAGATGAAGGGTTTGCGACGCTTTCTTATATTTCTGTTTATTGGTTTGACGATACCAATGATTATTCTGTATACAATTGTTGATACTGTTTTTATCTATTATACCAATACGTATCACGAGAGACCTTCACTAATGCTGGCTGGCTATGGTGGTGTGATTGTGATTAAGGTTGTATTCTTCTTGCTATTTCTTTTTGTCTTTATCCGTTTGATTAGTAAAAAGATTCAAGAAGAAAATGTCCGTTATTCAAAAGAGAAAATGACGTTGTTTGCAAATATTGCTCACGATCTTAAAACACCTAGTACTTCTGTCATGGGCTTTGCACAGGCTTTGGCAGAAGGGGAAGTAGCAGAGCCGGAAAGACAAAAGGAGCTGCTTAAAACAATCTATGAAAAATCAAAGCAGTCAAATGAGCTGTTGGAATTGATGTTTCAATATACAAAGCTTGAAAGTACTGATTATCCTTTTATATTCGAAAAACTAGATTTGCAACGGCTGCTGAAAGAATCAGTCGCTTCTCTTTATAACCAGTTTGAAGAACGACAGATTGCTTTGGTGCTGGACTTTCCAGAAGAAGAGGTATGGCTGGAGGCTGACCGTACAGAACTGACAAGAGCACTTAATAATCTTTTAGTGAATGCATATACCCATAATCCTGTCGGCAGCAAGGTATTGGTTCAGCTAACTGTTAAAAATGATCTTGTTGAGGTCGTCATAGCCGATACAGGAGAGAGGCTAAGTAAGGAAACAGTTGAAGAAATTTTTCTACCGTTTATACAAAAGGATTCTGCCCGTCAAAAAGGCAGCGGCTTAGGACTAGCCATTACGAAAACGATTATTGAACGTCATGGGGGAACCATCTCTGTGGTCCATACAGTTCCTGAATATACAAAAGGATTTATGATTCAATTATCTAAAAGTAATTAAAAAGAGGGGGATGACACTAGTAAGAGTTTATCCCTTGAAATCGAATGGACAGTGTTCTGAAAGCTACCATATCTTCGGAAATAAGTCAGGCGATACAGAAAATAGGAGAAGCTATTTTTTGTATCGCCTGACTTATTTTTTTAGGTAAAGCACTTTTGTTCTATTGTCACTTTTAGCCGGAATCAGCAGCTGATTTTCTATTTCTTTTCTATACAATATAGAATAGGCGGCTGGTTCATTTGATTGATAAATTGATAAGTGAGCACATTGTAGAGCTTTTGTGGCAGGTTTTGACAAAGCTGTTGAACCATTTCCAATTCCCGTTCTCCACCTTCATGTCCATAATAAACGACGAGAATAATTCGCCCTTTGGCTGTTAGCCGCTCTAGAACAGCATTTACAGCTATTTCTGTAGTTGCTGGCTGAGTGATAATTTCTTTATCGCTTTTTGGCAAATACCCTAGATTAAATATAGCCGCCTTAACAGTAGTATTTGAAGGCAAAGCCTCACTGATTGTTTCATGTCCTTGATGAAGTAATTCTACTTGTTTGGAGAGCTGAGCAGCTTCAAGCCGTTTTGCCGTGTTGGCAATAGCAGTTTCCTGAACATCAAAAGCGTAAACTTTTCCAGAGCTGCCGACTAGAGAAGCTAATAGTTCTGTGTCATGTCCATTACCCATCGTTGCATCGATTACGTGATTACCCGGCTCAATAACCTCTTTCAGCAGCGTATGGCTGAAGTGTAAAGCAGTTTGCAGCATTAAATCATCACCTTTACTTCTTTTCGGGCATTGTATTTCCCTTGGTAGCTATCCCGTTTTTTCATTTCGTTGTCTATCGCGTTTAGCACTTCCCATTTTTTTAAGCTCCACATCGGACCAATGAGAGAATCGTAAGGAGCATCGCCAGTTAAACGGTGTATAATAATTTCCGGCGGAATCATTTCCAGCTGATCACAGATTACTTCAACATATTCTTCCCGGGTCATTAATTGTAGACGTCCTTCATTATAGTCCCGCATCATTTTTGTGTTTGTCATTAAGTGAAGCAGGTGAAGCTTAATTCCCTGAATATCTGAATCAAGAATTGTCCGCCGTACATTTTCCAGCATCATCTGCCTATCTTCACCTGGCAGACCGTTAATTAGATGAGTACATACACGAATGCCGTGTTTTCTAAGCTTTTCTACGCCATCTAAATAGGTTTGGTAATCATGGGCACGATTGATTGCTGCACTAGTGTCTTCAAAAGTTGTCTGTAGTCCTAACTCTACCCAAAGATAATAGCGTTGATTCAGTTCGGCTAGATAATCAACGACATCATCCGGCAGACAATCCGGGCGTGTACCGATTGCTAGACCTACAACACCAGGTTCGTTGACCACCTGCTCAAAGCGGTGACGAATGACCTCGACAGGCGCATGTGTGTTAGTAAAGTTTTGGAAGTAGACGATGTACTGATCAACATTCGGCCACTTGCCATGCATCATTTGTATTTCCTTTTGAAATTGGACTGGCAGAGGATCATGAGGGGCCACAATCATGTCGCCGGAACCTGATACACTGCAGAAGGTACAGCCGCCTTTGGCAACAGTCCCATCCCTGTTTGGACAGTCAAATCCGCCATCAACAGGTACTTTAAAAATCTTTCCGCCAAATTGCTTACGCAACGCATAATTCCATGTATGATAACGTTTATTGGCATCATCTGTATAAGGAAATAAAGTCATATTATCTTCTTCTTTCTCAAGGTTGTTTATTTTTGAAGCGTAAAGTAAAGCGTAATTTTTGATAGATAGGGTAGGTCATCAGCAGCCAGAAAAGTCCAAACGAAAATCCGCCAAGTATATCACTGGGGAAGTGAACACCCAGATAAACTCTGCTAATACCAATAAATAGAATAATGATACCCAATATTACCTGCAGGATGCGGCAAAGCATCTTTTTTTCTATAAATAAGGGCAGTAATAAAATGATTGTACCATAAAGAAGAACACTACCGGTGGAATGCCCGCTTGGAAAGCTGGAGCTGTGCTCGATGACCAGATGTTCAAGCGTAGGTCTTTCACGCATGAACAGCAGCTTAACCAGCGGATTGAGAACACCAGCAGCAAAGGCTGTATTGGCGAATAGCCAGATTGCTTCTGCGTAGTATTTCTTTAAGAACAGAACCCCGGAAGTCAAGACTGCCAAGACTGCAACGGTCAAAGGATTCGCTAGCTTTGTGTACCAAATGAAAAATTGATTTAGAGCTGGATAAGGACCTCGAATACTACCAGTAACTGCCTGGTCGAAGTTGTGCAGCGATTCAGGATAAAATTTTACCAAATAGCCTAGAAAAATGAAAATCAGCAGAAAGCAGCTCCCGGCAAATTGGTAATAGAGTTTGTTTTTCATAGCGTCGATTCCTTTATAAAAATTTTGATTAATTTAACCATACGAATAACAGTATAGCTTATTGTAGGAGATTTGAGAAACTGTCGATTTCTGTTTAATAAAATGTTAACGAAAAACTTTTGCTGAGACTGTCCTATAAGAAAAGAGAAAACGGGTTGGAACCTGGGAGACACAAACGATGTTTTCGGTTTTTAAAATCGAAAGAATGTAATCTAAACGCAAATTCCTCAAAAAAAGCCGAAATATACTGGAAAACAGGCTAGGCTATTTTCCAGTATATTTCGGCTTTTTCACAGAGCTGACCATTTTTGCCGCAGCTCTTTTTTGTGATTGGGTTAATTAATAGTTAGAAGCGATAAGAAATGGGTCGGATAATATAGATTATTCCCAGTCATCATCCATGTAATCTTCAGGATATGCCCCAACGCCCGTGACATAGATGTCTCCAGTTGCTGTCTTAAGTTCAAATTTTGAACCGTCTTTTCCTCGGGAATAAGTATTATTTTCTGTATCAAAGATGCTGACATCACCTAAATCGGACTGAGCTTTAATTGAAATGTTTTCTACCTCTTCGTAGAGTTCGATATCAATATCACCGTGCTCCATAATCGCTTTGAGCTCCTTAGGCCATTCTTCACCATACAAGTAAATTGAGCCGTTTTTCCCAGATAAATCAGCTTCGCCGCGAAGATTCTGAATATGAAACTCGCCACTTTTCGATTCAGCTTTAGTCGTTGTACTCTTAATGTTTGTCAGATAGATATCACCTGTTGAAGTTGTTAAATCAATCGTATTTCCTGAAAGTTCATAGGCATCGATTTTTCCATGATCATTTTTTATAGTAAGTTCATCAATTGTTGCTTCGCCAAAAATATCAATGTCGCCGCTTTTACTTGTCAGATTAACTTTCTCAGCAGTTGAGCCAGCAAGTGAAATTTCTGAGTGATCGAGGTCTACATCCAGCTCTTTTGCTGTAAAATTAGATAAGTATACACTGCCAGTCGCATCTCCATCAACAACGACACGATCAATATCTGAAGGTACAGTCAATGTTACATGGGAAGACTCTATATGAAACATACGGAATTGAAAATGATCTGTGCCTTTGTTTTTAGTACTACCGTTCACGGTGGCGGTCAGCTTATCTCCAGATTCATTGACATCTAAAGAACCTTTTAATGGTTCGGTAACGCTGCTTCGTGCTTCCATTTCAATTTTATTTGTTGCTGATGATTCAATGACATAATCAGTATCTCCTGATAGCTTCAGGTGGAGTTCCTTAATTTTATCCGTATTTTTAACAGTATACTCTTCGTTTTTTACTTCTACCATACTTGTTTTAGCGCGTTGGTAGAAAACAGCACTCCCAACAGCTCCTACACCCATCGCAAGGATCCCAATAGCTAAAAAGAAAATTGTCGTCTTTTTCATATTATCCTCTCCCTCCGAACACTTTTCCATGCCATTTGATGTAGCGCTTCAGTGATGCAAAGAACAATCTGGTCAATGGAGTTAAAATCATTATTCCGATTACTCCGGCTCCAGACAAGAAGACGCTAAAGAATAATTGAAACAGTCCGGCATCATTGAAGCCGACAATGACTGAATAGACACCAAGTATCGGTGATAGCAGGAAGAGCACTGCAGCCAGCCAGCAAGAGAAGACAACTGCTGCAAAAGCGAAAAACATCCAAAACATAAATAGGAAATCAAATGCCAGTAGTGCACAAATCTTCAGCACACGAACACCAGGTTTATCAGGTCTTTTGTAGTCATAGTGATCATCGTAAGGGTGATCATACATATCTTTTTCATAGGGGTCGTAATCCTGAACAGGCGAAAATTCCTGCCAGCCATCTCTTGTCAAACGTTTTTCAGGAACTTCAATATCGAATTCCTGTAAAATTTCTTCTGCAATAGAACGAGGTTTGCCTAAGCTTTTTGCAATTTGCTCTTCAGCTTCTCCAGAAGCAATTCGTTCGTCAAAAATCTCTTCGTATTTGTCTAAAACAGCTGCCTGCTGCTGATAGGATAATGGCTTTAAATATATTTTCAGTTCAATCAGAAAATGTTCTTTATTCATAAGTTCTCCCTCATTTCATTTTTATCTTTCTGTAGTAGTTCTCTCAAATACACTATAAATTCTAATTGGTGGAATAACAAGTGGTTTTGAGTAAAATCGGTCTAAGGTAAAGGTGGAAATAGGTCTTTAGTCGTAGTCGTTAAGTAAGTAAAAAATATAATTCTTATATAACATCAAATTCGATTTATATAATTTAAAGATAAATAGCTGATGAATGATTATATCTTTTAATTTTTTTTAAAAAAAGGTATACTGTTAGTTGAGTAATTTTCTTTTTTACTACTATCGGAGGACTTAATTATGGAAAAATTATCACGCAAAGAAAGAAGGAAAGCGGAACAAAATTATCGCACAGCGGAACAGCTGAAAAAAAGCACGACAATGCTTGGATCAGCACTAGCGCTATCATCAATTGCCGGCTCAACGATTATACTGCCAAAAGCGGTGGAGGCGACAGAGGGTGGAAGTAACAGTGCAGAAATTAGCCCGTTGCTTGATGGTTTAACGACTGAAACACAGCTTCAACAGGAAGAGACAGCAACAACTGAAGAAACTACAGAAGAGACCACACAAACAGAAGAAACGAATGAAACAGAAACAGGAGAATTACCGACAGAGACGACAGATAGTATAGAAAGCGAAGAGACACAGGCCCCTGTACTGCCGGAAGAAGAGAAACCTTCTTCAACGGATGAAATTATTGGAGCCAGCCCGTTTGCAGCTTCTGCTAGAAGTGCTGTAACAACATCTTCATTTGTTGCAAGTATTGCTGGTCATGCAAAATCTGTAGCCACCGCTAATGATTTATACGCTTCTGTGATGATTGCTCAGGCAATTCTGGAAAGCGGCTCTGGATCAAGCTCATTGTCACAAGCACCTTATTACAATTTATTTGGCATTAAGGGCAGTTATAATGGTCAATCTGTATATATGAATACTTGGGAGTATTTGAACGGGCAATGGGTCGTGAAAAATGAGGCTTTTAGAAGCTATCCATCTTTTACAGAATCATTTGCAGATAACGCCTACGTCTTGAGAAACACTTCTTTTCAGGCTGGTGTGTATTACTATTCAGGTGCATGGAAGAGCAATACCAACTCTTATACAGATGCAACAGCGTGGCTCACAGGTCGGTATGCAACAGACCCAAGCTACGGTACAAAACTGAATTCAATTATTTCGGCAAACAATCTTACACAGTACGATACTCCGTCCACTGGTGGAAATACAGGTGGAAACGGAAATGGGGGGAATACTGGCGGAGGCTCATCATCCGGCGGCAGCACAACACAAGATGTTATTCATACAGTTGTTTCAGGCGACAGTTTATGGGCTCTTGCGAGTAGATATGGAACATCAATTGCCAACATTAAAAGTTGGAACAATCTCTCCAGTGATGTGATATACATAGGACAGAAGCTGACTGTACAAAAAGGCAGCTCGTCCGGGGGTAGTACCGGCGGAGGTTCATCCTCTGGGGGCAACAATAACTCAGGTGGCTCAGGGACAACGACAGACACATACTATACAGTAAAATCAGGGGACAGCCTGTGGGCCATTGCGAACATAAACGGTGTAAGCATCGCTAATTTACGCAGCTGGAACAATATCAGCGGTGATATCATTCATCCTGGACAGCGGCTGATTGTCAAAAAAGGCAGCGGCGGCAGCTCTAGCGGAAATACTGGTGGGGGTTCATCCTCATCCGGCGGCAACAATAATTCCGGCGGCAGCACAGGTACAACGACAGACACATATTATACGGTAAAATCAGGGGATAGCCTGTGGGCCATCGCAAACATAAACGGTGTAAGCATTGCTAATCTACGCAGCTGGAACAATATCAGCGGAGATATTATTTATCCTGGACAGCGGCTGATTGTCAAAAAAGGCAACGGCGGCAGCTCTGGCGGAAATACTGGTGGGGGTTCATCCTCATCTGGCGGCAACAATAATTCCGGCGGCAGCACAGGTACAACGACAGACACATATTATACGGTAAAATCAGGGGATAGCCTGTGGGTCATCGCAAACATAAACGGTGTAAGCATTGCTAATCTACGCAGCTGGAACAATATCAGCGGAGATATTATTTATCCTGGGCAACGCCTTGTTGTTAAAAAAGGCAGCGGCGGCTCCAGCAGCTCTGGTTCTTCTTCGAATAACTCGGGAGGCTCCAGCAGTTCGAATAGTAAAACCCATGCAGTGAAGAGCGGAGATACATTATGGGGATTGGCGCAGCAGTATTCAACAACCGTTCAGAGAATCAAACAGTTGAATAATTTATCTGGAGATACCATTTATATCGGGCAACAGCTGAAAGTTGCGTAAAAGGATTGAATTCCTTCTGAAAATTTGTTAGTATAACGTCATATATCAATACAACGATGATAAGGAGTAGTAGAAAGAACTCTGTTTTAGAGAGCGCATGGCTGGTGAAAATGCGCACAGAAGCTTTTGAACTCGCCTTGAAGTTGATTTTTGCTGAAAATTAGAGTTGAAGTAGGCAGAAACGGCGGCGTCCGTTAACACGCTAAAGGTCTATTCAAACAAAGCGGATAGACAAATTTAGGTGGTACCACGTTGGCATTCAACGTCCTATGGGATTGTTTTCCATAGGACGTTTTTTATTTTTATCAGGTAAAAGACACGCCCTGTGCATAACAGCTGTAAGGGATACCAGTATTTATCAAATGTATTGAAAATGAATAATTGGAGGAGAAAAATGAATTACGATCACAAAAAGATTGAAAAAAAATGGCAAAAATATTGGGCGAAAAACAATACGTTTAATACCCATGATGATCCTGAAAAAGAAAAGTTTTATGCGTTGGATATGTTTCCCTATCCATCAGGACAAGGTCTTCATGTCGGCCATCCGGAAGGGTATACAGCTACAGATATTTTATCTCGGATGAAAAGAAGTCAGGGCTATAATGTTCTTCACCCAATGGGCTGGGATGCATTCGGACTACCTGCAGAGCAGTATGCACTGGACACAGGAAATGATCCGGCAGAATTTACAAAGAAAAATATCGAAACATTTAAACGACAAATCAATTCATTGGGCTTCAGCTATGACTGGAATCGTGAAATTAATACGACGGATCCTGAGTATTATAAATGGACACAGTGGATTTTCACTAAGCTATACGAAAAAGGGCTGGCCTATGAAGCAGAAGTAGCTGTAAACTGGGTACCGGAGCTGGGAACCGTTATTTCAAATGAAGAGGTTATCGATGGAAAAAGCGAGCGGGGCGGTTATGATGTTATCCGCAAGCCTATGCGTCAGTGGATGCTGAAAATCACGAAATATGCAGACCGTTTGCTGGACGATTTAGATCTTGTTGACTGGCCGGAAAATATTAAAGAAATGCAGCGAAATTGGATTGGCCGTTCTGAAGGTGCAAATGTAACCTTTAAAGTGGAAGGAACAGATAAGGAGTTTACTGTTTTTACAACGCGTCCTGATACATTATTCGGTGCCACTTATTCTGTATTAGCCCCTGAATTGGCGCTTGTACAGGAAATAGTAACTGACGAACAAAGAGAACAAGTGGAAGCTTATATTGAAGAGGCTGGGAAAAAATCAGATTTGAACCGAACAGATTTAGCGAAAGAAAAGACTGGAGTTTTTACTGGTGCTTATGCAGTAAATCCAGTCAATGGTGCGAAAATCCCAATCTGGATTGCTGATTATGTACTGGCTTCTTATGGTACAGGTGCAATCATGGCAGTTCCAGCACATGATGAACGTGACCATGAATTTGCTAAAACTTTTGGATTGGAAATTATTCCTGTCCTAGCCGGCGGAGATGTTGAACAAGAAGCTTTTACAGGCGATGGTCCTCATATCAACTCAGAGTTTCTTGATGGAATGGATAAAGAAGAAGCAATTACTGTAATGAATCAGTGGTTAGAGGAACACGGTGCTGGGAAAACAGAAACTAGCTATCGCCTGCGTGACTGGCTATTTTCCCGTCAGCGTTACTGGGGAGAGCCGATTCCGGTGATTCATTGGGAAGATGGAACGACAACAACTGTTCCAGAAGAAGAATTGCCGCTGGTACTGCCAAAAACTGATGATATTAAGCCAAGCGGAACTGGAGAATCACCGTTAGCAAATATCGAGGATTGGATTAATGTTGTTGATCCTGAGACTGGTAAAAAAGGCCGGCGTGAAACCAATACAATGCCGCAATGGGCTGGCAGCTCATGGTACCATTTGCGCTATATTGATCCACATAATAAACAGATGATTGCTGATCCTGAAAAGCTGAAGCGCTGGCTGCCTGTGGATATTTATATCGGCGGGGCAGAGCACGCGGTTCTACATTTGCTGTATGCTCGTTTCTGGCATAAATTCCTTTATGATATTGGTATTGTTCCCACGAAAGAACCTTATCAAAAATTATTTAATCAGGGAATGATTTTGGGTCAAAGCTTCCGTGATTCTCGCGGTGCTTTAGTGCCAACGGATATGGTGGAAAAACGTGACGGCATCTGGGTAAACAGTGAAAACGGAGAAGAGCTGGAAGAATCTCCAGCCAAAATGAGTAAATCACTAAAAAATGTCGTCAATCCTGACGATGTTATCGAGAAATATGGTGCAGATACACTGCGTATGTACGAAATGTTCATGGGACCTTTGGAGGCATCGATTGCCTGGAGTGAAAATGGCTTGGAAGGCAGCCGTAAATTCCTTGACCGGGTTTGGCGTCTAATTGTAGATGAACAAGGAAAAATGCGGGACCGCATTACCACAGTTAATGATGGAAAACTGACAAAAGTTTACCATCAAACGGTTAAGAAAGTAACCGAGGATTTAGAACAGCTTCATTTCAATACAGCAATTTCTCAGTTGATGGTCTTTGTTAATGAGGCAAATAAAGCAGAGGTTCTGCCTTATGAGTACGTGGAAGGCTTTGTTCAGCTATTGGCGCCAATTGTACCCCATTTGGGTGAAGAACTATGGGCAATCCTGGGGAATGAAGGCAGCGTTGCTTATGTTGCCTGGCCGGCATATGATGAAAGTCAGCTAGTCGAGGATGAAGTTGAAATTGTACTGCAGGTTAATGGAAAAGTCAGAGAAAAGCTGGCTATTGCTAGAGGACTAAGTAAAGAAGAAATGGAAGAGAAAGCCATGGCTTCAGAAGGCATTAAGTCCTTTCTTGAAGGGAAAACAGTTCGTAAAGTAATTGTTGTTCCGGATAAACTAGTAAATATTGTAGCGAACTAAAACGATAAAGAAAATAAAGCTGGACTAAAAGTGTTTTACTTCAAGAATCAGAGAGGTACTGTTCAACATCAACTACCTCACTGTGTTTCTTAGCAATAAGCCGTACTCTAGGAAAATGATTCCATACATTTTCAATAGAGTACGGCTTATTTTCGAAGAAGCGGTTTTGGGACCACCGTTTATTCTGAGTTAGGTATACTAAGAGGTTGGGGATTTATTATTGTTCCAAACCAATTTTACTCTAAAAGAAAAGGATATTTAAGGAGGGATAGTGATAGAAGGCTTGAGTCATCTGACATTCATTGTGAAGGATATAGAAAAAGCCGCTCGGTTTTTCCAAGAACTATTTGATGCAAAAGAGGTTTATTCAAGCGGCGAGCAGACTTTTTCAGTTTCCAAGGAAAAATTTTTTCTAATTGGTGAGCTATGGATAGCAGTTATGGAAGGTGAGAGCTTACCAACGAGGACGTACAATCATGTTGCTTTTAAAATTGAGCAGGATGATCTAGATGACTATATCCGAAAAATCGAGGCGTTAGGCTTAGATTTTAAAGATGGTCGGAGTAGAGTTGAAGGAGAAGGCAGTTCTATTTATTTTTACGATTATGATAACCACCTATTTGAGCTGCATACGGGAACACTTGAGGAGAGACTAGGACGTTATCAGCAATAGACAGATTGCATGGCTTCTCTCCTCATGTTACAATATGAAAATAAGAAAAAGATAAGGTGGTGAATAAGCGTGATGGTCGTTATGTCAAAAATAACATATAGAGTATTTGATTTTCTTGGATTTATTTATTTTTGCTATAACATTATTTCCAATTTTTTCTATCAAGGGACAAGTGTGTTCAAAAATAGAAAAATAATCAAATAAACAGACCATTCAGACTTATTCATGCGAATTCGATTAATGAATTAAATAACGTAGTAGGTCATGGGTATTTCTTTCCTGTGGCTTTTTTTATATCATTATAAGATACATTTCCAAGGTTCTGAATGGCAGAAAAGAGGAAAACAATGTTGATTCAATTACAGGGAGTAGAAAAAAATTACAGCACGTATCCATTATTTGAAAACTTAAATATAAAGATTGAAAAGGGGGAACGGATTGGAATTGTAGGAGCAAACGGCTCTGGAAAAACGACAATTCTGAAAATGATTGCGGGGATTGAAGGAATAGACAAAGGAACAATCAGTATTCAAAAGAATACAACAGTCGGGTATTTGGCTCAGGTCCCAGAAGCAATTGAGCAGACGGTTAGGGAATATCTGCTAGCTTCATTTGAAGAAGTCAATGGACTTCAGAAGCAGCTCAAGTATTTGGAAGAGCAGATGGCTAATCCTCAGGCAGATTTTGACCGGCTTTTGCTGCGCTATGGTCGTTATCAGGAAGAGTTTGAGGGAATTGGCGGGTATGATATTGAAAACCGGCTGGAAATGATTACAAATGGATTATCAGTTGCCCATTTATTGAATTCCCGCTTTAATGAGCTTAGCGGCGGCGAGCAGACTATTGTTAATCTAGCCAGAATTCTATTGCAGCAGCAGGAAGTCATGCTGTTGGATGAACCTACCAATCATCTGGATGTCCAGCGTATCAATTGGCTTGAAGGGTACCTTATTCATGAAAAAGCGACCTGCCTGATTGTTTCTCATGACCGGCAGTTTTTGAATACAGTTGTAGAAAAAATAGTTGAGATAGAAGATGGTGCTGGTTGGGAATATAAAGGAAATTATTCCGCATATAAGCAGCAGAAAGAAGAACGTCTGGAAAAACTGCGAAGAGATTTTGCAGAACAGCAGAAGGAAATTCAAAAAATGAAGCTGGCAATCAGAAGATTTAGACAATGGGGGCATGAGGGCGATAATGAAAAGTTCTTTAAAAAAGCAAAGCAGCTGGAACATCGTCTGGAAAAAATGCAAAAAGTACCAAAGCCTAAAGTAGATAGTCAAAATCTAGGAAGCGGTATTTTTCAAAAAGCAGATCGTTCTGGAAAGGAAGTTCTTATTGTTAAGGATATCGCCAAAAGCTATGATTCCCGTACTTTATTTGGTCACAGTAGTTTTACCTTGTTCTGGCAGGAGTGTACAGCCATCATCGGGGGAAATGGTGCCGGAAAGACAACTTTAATGAAGCTGATTCTGGGAGTGGAAGAACTAAGTGATGGAGAACTTCGTTTGGGAAGTAATGTGAAAATCGGCTACCTTCCTCAGGTGATTCAGTATGAACAGCCTCAGCGAACGATTTTACAGGAATTTATGTATGAATGCTCTTTAGGTGAACAGGAAAGCCGCAGAATTCTAGCTGGCTATTCCTTTTATAAAGAAGATGTGCTGACGCAGCTCAGGTTTCTCAGCGGCGGAGAAAAAATTCGGCTGGAGCTGGCAAAGCTGATGCAGCAGCAGATTAACTTTTTATTACTCGATGAGCCTACCAATCATTTGGATATAGAGACAAGGGAAGAAGTCGAGGAGATTCTAAGTGATTTTAAAGGTACTTTGCTGGCCGTTTCACACGACCGTTTCTTCCTGGAAAAAATGTTTCAGCATTTTCTAGTAATCGATCACCAGAACATTACTAAAGAGACTGGAAACTATGCAGAAATCATGAATCAAGAAAAGTAATGAGAAGTAATCGTAGAACTAAAACAGCAGAAGCAGACAAGCAGTTCATTGAGAACAGCTGTCTGGCTGCTGTTATTTTTATTGGAATCATAAATACGAAGTTTTTATAGATAATGACAGTATCATTCAGCATAGCTTTTAAATGTAGTCCGAAAAGCTAATGACTTGTTACATCTTCGCCAAACCATTTTTTTGAGATTTTTTCCAGCTGACCGTTTTTCTGTAGTGTTTCAAAAGCATCATTAATTTTATCTGCTAGTTCAGGGTCTGTTTTGCGGATACCCACGGCAAAGGTCTCTCCTTCAAATGCCCCAGTCACGATAGAGTAGTTAGAAAGATTATCCTCATGAGAGAGGTAGTAATTGGCATACACTCGATCAATCAGCAGCCCGTCAATTCTACCTGATTTTAAATCCATAAAGGCTTCATTAAAACCGTCATACAAAACAGGTGTCTGATCTTTAACAAAATTTTTCAGAATTTCCGGCTGTTCTTCAAAGCTGTGGTAGCCAGATGAACCGTTTTGAACACCAAGGATTTTCTCTTTCATATCGGAAAATTGATTAATCTTGTTCTTTTTTAATGAAACGACAACCTGTTCATTTTTCATATAATCGTTGCTAAAAAGGACTTTTTCTTCCCGTTCAGCTGTTTTGGAATAGCCGTTCCAGATAAGGTCGATAGTTTGATTTTGCAGTTCATTTTCTTTCATTGACCAGTCAATCGGCTGGAAGTCAATTTTTATGCCGTATAAATCAAAAACAGCTTTTGCTAAATCTACATCGAAGCCAATAATTTCACCTGATTTGTTTTGGAAACCCATTGGAACAAAAGAGTCATCCAGACCAATGATAATGCGTTTTTCTGTTTCAATTCGCTGCCACTGATCAGCGTTGCTTCTTTTTCTACTGCAGCCGGTAAAAAATAAAGTCAGGAGCAGAACGATTGGAATAAATAAGAAAAAAGTTTTTTTCATAAAAATGTTCCTTTCTATTGAACCGGAGCAACCGTTAATAATTGATCAGCGATATTCTCCGCAAAGTGCATGTCATGAGTAACAACAATCTGAGTGATTCCTTCTTCTTTTAAGCCTAAAATAACTGCTTCTACCTGCTGCCGTAATTCCGGGTCTAGTGCACTTGTTGGTTCATCATAGCCTAGAACCTTTGGCTTCATAGCTAATGCACGAGCTAAAGCTACCCGCTGCTTTTGCCCGCCGGAAAGTTGATAAGGATAGAGTGTTTCTTTTCCGGAAAGACCTAGCCGGTCAAGCAGTTCCAACGCTTCGTTAATGCTTTCCTGTTTGGATTGTTTTAGGGAGAGAACAGGCGCTAAGGTAACGTTGTCAAGAACAGAGAGATGAGGAAATAGTTGGAAATCCTGAAAAACAATTCCTACTACTTGGTCAGCATTATCCATCATAACAGGATCAAAAACTGCTCCATCTATTCTAAGCTCACCAGCGTCAATTGTTTCTAGCCCGGCAAGGCACCGTAGTAAAGTAGTTTTACCGCCGCCGGAAGGACCAACAATGGTTAATATTTCTCCGTCAGGGATATCCATAGATAGCTGGTCGATAATCGTTCGACCGTCGAATTGTTTGGTTAAATTTTTTATTGTCAACATGTCTGTACCTCCTCGATTATCTATAATACTGATAGTATTTTTCGATTTTTTTAGATGCAAGTGTTAGAAGTGCTGTAAATAGTAGATAGATAATTCCCACTAATGCCAGCGGTAAAATTGTCACGTCTCTGCTCATCGCAATTTTTCCGGCTCTTAGAAGATCCCCTAAACCCAAGACATAAATCAACGAAGTATCTTTAACAAGATTAATTACCTCGTTGCCAATTGAAGGCAGAACAATTTTTACTACCTGGGGCAAAATGATTTTCTGAATCGTCTGCAGTTTGGTTAACCGCAGTACCTTTGCGGCTTCGTATTGACCTTGGGGAATAGATTGAATGCCACCACGGAAAATCTCGGCAAAGTAGGCTGCATAGTTTAAAATGAAAGCAAAAAGAGCAGCATCATAACGTTCAAAAACGATGCCTACTAAAGGCAAGCCATAAAAAACAAAAATCAGCTGCAGCAGTAAAGGTGTTCCCCGCATTAACCAGACATACGTATTGATTAAATAGGTTAGCGGTTTGAAGCGTGTTTGTAATCCAAAAGCAACGACAATCCCTAAAGGAATTGATCCTAATAAAGTAAAGATAAAAACTTTCATCGTCATTGCTGCCCCGCTTAATAAAGCAGGTAAAATTTCCCATACATATTCCATCTTACTTCCTCCAATAGCTATCTATATAAATTTCCAATCTTTAGTGTCATCTATATAGATGTTCTGATTTTTTGCTGAGTGTTCAGCTGATTTATAAAAAAAGCCCTCTCGGCGTTAGCCAAGAGGGCGAAGATTCGCGGTTCCACCTCAATTCACTACTGACTTTCGAACAGTAATCTTGTGAACATTCAGATTTTTCTGAATGTTTCCTCAGTAACGGTGAGCGTTCCGCAGCTTCCTACTATATTTGTTCAGAAACTGACTTTTTCAGATGTGTTCATTACCGGACTTCAGCTGCCTCTTTCAGCAAATAAGGCATTCTCTGGACAGAAGTAATCGGGAACTACTTGTTCTGTGCATTAGTTTTTATTGTATTTTAATGACTTGGCAGCAATAGCATAACGTACTGCCTGCTGCAATATTGAAAATAAAAAAGTCCTTTGGCAATAAATGCCAAAGGACGAAATATCGTGGTTCCACCTTTGTTCACTGTACTCTCACAAGTAACAGTCTTAAAAAGTCAATGTATGACTTTATGCTGTAACGGGCTTACCCGAATCTGCCTACTTCCTTCAGCAAATCAACTCCCAGATGTGGTTCACTTTGTATTGTGTCTTTTTCCACCAGCCAAAGACTCTCTGTTTCAATCAGCAAAGCTACTCTTCTGTTCTCTGTTTTTTTATAACTTTATCACCCGTCTTCCTTTCTGTCAACTAAAAAAATAAATGTTTGTAAGCATATAAGTTAAGCAATCAATTTTTTTCAGGTAAAATAAAGAGAAGAAAACAAAATAACAGCTGGTATTTTGTGAGCTGTTGAACGAATGGTTTCAAAGGGGGAAAGAGGATGAAAAAATTTAGTTTACTGGCAGCAGCAGCGGTTCTGATTTTGAGTTCATGCAGTACGGGTCAGCAAAGCAGTAGTAATTCTACTGAAGAGAAAAATGAAGCAGAACAGGTAATCAATGTGGCTTCCGGAGGTGAGCTGTCAACATTGGACAGTGCGCAGTATACAGATGTTTATAGCTCAGATATGATTGGTCAGGTGTCTGAAGGGCTGTACCGATTGAATAAAAACCAAGATCCGGAATTGGCAATGGCAGCAGCAGAGCCCACAGTCAGTGAGGATGGTCAGGTTTACACTTTTAAATTAAGAGAAGCAAAATGGTCAAATGGGGATCCTGTTGTGGCAGGTGATTTTGTGTTTGCTTTCAAAAATGTTGTTGACCCCGCTTACGGATCAAGCAGCAGCAATCAGATGGATATATTTAAAAACGGCAGGAAAATTCGTGAAGGAAAGGCTTCCTTGGATGATTTTGGTGTGAAGGCTTTAGATGATCAAACCTTAGAGCTGACATTGGAGTATCCAGCACCTTATCTAGCTCAAGCTTTGGTGGGTACACCTTTTATGCCGAAAAATGAAAAATTTGCCAACGATAAGGGGACAGCTTACGGTACTTCTTCTGATGATTTTGTAGGGAATGGTCCTTTTCTGATTTCCGGTTGGGATGGAACGACTGAGAGCTGGACATTATCTAAAAATCCTGATTATTGGGATCAAAAAAATGTAAAGCTAGATACTATCAACGTGCAGGTTGTAAAAGAAATTTCTACTGGAGCAAATCTTTTTGATAATGGGGATTTAGATTATACCGGGCTGGCTGATACGTATGCACTTCAATACAAGGATTCGCCACAAGCCTATTTTGTTCCTAAGGCATTAGTGGGTTATTTAAGCCCTAATCATAAACGTGAAGTAACTGGAAATGTTCATGCTCGTAAGGCAATTTTGCAGGCGATTGACAAAGAAGCATTTACGACCGATATTTTAGGAGATGGCTCGACAGCGCTAAACGGATTTGTTCCTAAGGATTTTGCGAAAAATCCTGAAACTGGAGAAGACTTCCGCAAAGAAAATGGTGATTTTTTAGCCTATGATTTAGAAGCAGCTAAAAAAGAATGGGCGCTGGCAAAGCAGGAGCTTGGAAAAGAAGAAATCGAACTAGAATTGTTATCTGCTGATTCTGCTATTGCCAAAAAGACGATTGAGTTTGTTCAAGGACAGCTGCAGCAAAATCTTTCTGGACTGAAAATTGTTCTTAAATCAGTTCCCCTGCAGAACCGACTTGATTTGCAGACGGATAGTAATTTTGATTTGGTTTTTGGTACATGGACGCCAGATTATGCTGATCCAATTAACTTTTTGGAATTTTACGACTCTAAAAGCGGCTTAAATACAGCTGGATATGATAATCCAAAATATGATGCTGGGTTGAACGATGCTCGAATTACTTTAGCCAATGAGCCGGAGAAGCGTTGGAAAGAACTGCTGGATTTAGAGAAAATTCTTATAGAGCAAGATACCGCAGTTTTACCGTTGTATCAGGGAGCGATTGGTTATTTAAAATCTGATCGATTAAAAGAGCTTCAGGTATTTTCATTTGGACGGACGATTTCTTACCGGACTGCTTATGTAGAAGAATAAGAGCAACGGAACACCATAAATAATTAATACATTTAAATACGATAATCACTGGATTTTCTGATTTCCAAGAAAATCCAGTGATTATTTTACCTATTAACAAAATAGCATGTGCATATACCAGAATGGTATGGGGACGAAAATGAAGATGATTGTGGAGAGCAATCATCGCCAAATGTTGTCCCATCAATGCAGCTTGACATAGAAAAATAAGCTGTCTGAAAGCAATTTCGGTTTTCAGACAGCTTATTTATTGTTCTATTTCTTAATGTTCTGAAATTTCGGTTGGCAACAGGATGGTTTCTCTTTTTCCATCATCAAATGCAAACACTCGATCTGGATAATCAGGAGAGTAGTTGTAGGCTAAATCTACAGCCATTTCTACATCACTGAACTCCTGAGAGAAACGCAGAGTAATTTTTCCGTTGTTGTTGACTAAATCAAAGGTCAGCATATTTGTTAACGGAATAACTCCTTTTAAATTCAAGTCTATAATCAGCCAGATACTGTCAATCAATTCTCCTGGAAGACTGGAAACAACACCAAAGGAAGCATAGCGGCTGCGGCTTCTGTCAAATGATTCAAACATAAGAATCCCTCCTCGTTTCACTTACTCTATAAATCCTGCTAAAAATTTCCCATTATGAATGCTGGCGCTGCTATACAGAAACACATGATAGAAAAATAAGCCCATAAAGAAAAAGCTGGATAGTTTCTAAATATCTGTATGGTTGTTTGAGTTAAATGACAACTTTTCCAACAACGATGTTTGTGCTAGAGACTGGATAAATGGAAATAAAACTATCTTACATTTTTAATAGGATTTACATAGTAGTATACAGCAAACAATAATAACTTTCCTTTTTTCTGTCTTGAACCAGAGAATTTTCTCTAAGATAAGAGATTAAGATTTTTCTTTTCTTGATTTTTTATAGACAAATAAGCTGAGAATCAGAAGGAATACTAGACCGATAATCAAGGAAAACTGAGCGCTTATTTCTCCAGTAGTTGGAAGCAAGCCGCTAGAAGCTTGTTTTTTCTGTTCTGATTCAATTTCTTTAACAGCAAGTTTCTCTGTGTTAATCGTCTGTTTCTCGTCATTTGAGTCAGTGTGTTCTGCGAACAGCTGCTCTTTTTTTGTGCTTTCTCCTGTATAGTAATATTCGAAACAAACATACTTAGCTGCTGGATTAAGTGTATTTGCAGGAATGTTGAACACGGCTTTATCCGTTCCAGAAGAAGCTTCGATCGTGACCACGTCTTTATTTTCAATGACGATTTTTGGCTCTTTTCCACTGACAATTTCTAGAAGCTGAGTAACTCGAGTGTAAGTGCCGGGAAGAAAGTTTTCATAGGTAATCCAATCCTCCAAATGATTGTCGACGGTTGCATCAATGGTTTTGCCCCCTTCGCTGGTGAGCAGTTCAGTACCTACAAGAGGTAATTCATTTGCATAGACTGTCTGGCTGGTGCTTTTTGGGTCCGTATGACTAGCAAAAAGATATTCTGCATCAGTATTTTTTTCAGTATAGTAATACTCAAAGCAGACATAACTGTCTCCTGGTAAAAATGTATCAGCTGGAATGATTAGTTCTGCTGTATCTTGACCGTTTGCTTCATCTATCTGAACCTCACTTACCTGCTCGTAAATAATTTGACTGGCATTTTGTGTATCATCAAGCTTAATCAGTTGAGTAACTCGAGTATACTCACCAGGGATGAAGTACTGATAGTCGATAAAATCGATAAGTATATTTTCTTTGCGGCTATCAATAAGCTTTTCACCATCGATGCTAGCCATCACAGTCCCTACAATCGGCAAGCTATTTGTATAAACTGTCTGATCTGCGTCTGTAGCGTCTGTGTGTTGTGCAAATAGATTCTTCTCCTCCATCTCTGAGCCTGTATAGTAATATTCAAAACAGACATACTTACTATTGGCTTTAAACGTATCAGCTGGAATGATTAAACGAGCTGAATCTATCCCGTCCGACTGAGAAATAAGAATAGAATCTGCCTGTTGGAAGACGACTTCGCCGGCTTCATTTTGTTCGTTAAGCTTAAGAAGCTTTGTTAGCCGGGTGTAAGGACCGGGGGGGAAGTTCTTATACTGAATCTGGTCTTCAAGGATTTGTTCCTTACGGCTGTCGATTTCTTTACCACCATCAATTGTGGCTAAAATAGTTCCTACGGATGGATTAGCCAAGACATTGATTTTCAAAGAAACAGTTGTCGGTACAGCACTGCCGCCAGTGGTTACCGACTGGGCGTTGTTTTTTACGTAAAAGTACTGGCTGCCGGAATAATACCCTTCTTTTGAGAAATGAATGGTTTCACTTTTAGAGACAGCACTTGGGGTGACCGTGACAGAGTTTCCATCATGACTGATGCTGAAAGATGGTGTACTGCTAAGTGTAAATCCGGCTAACAGGTTCTCATCATCTGTGATTGTTAATGATTCACCAACCTTTACAGTGTATTCTTTTTGGTGGATAGCTGGCTTTTTTTGGTAATTTGCAATGTTTTGATAGATTGTTTTTTTATAGTCAGCGTAATTACTCAGATTAAGGTCCTGCAGCTGATAGCCCATTGCTTCCCAAATAGCAAAGTTAGTCGCAACTTTGAACTCCACAGAGTCTGTTTCTTTTGCACCGAAGTTCACAATTAGATTAACTTCTTCTTTTTGCTCGGGAGTCATTCCAGCGAATTCTGTCTGCTGAGTAAATCCTGCTCCGGGCTGAAAAACGACCCCTGGTTCTACACAATAAGCTAATTTTCCATCAATATGATAGATTTCAAGATAGGAACCCCAGCCGTACCAAGAGCTGCCTTGAGATTCATGTGTTACATGCCACGTATAAGGGTACATCTCACTGGCAGTTCCGGAGGCTTTTCCGCCTTTTCTGGAAAAAGGGATATCAATAGTCTCGCCGAATTCAGTCGTCACTTGTAGGCCGAAACCAGGATCGGCGGCTGCATAGTCGCCGTAGCGCTGTTCAGCCAGTTCAATGATTTCCTGACGCGTTAGACCTTGAAGGTTAAAACCGTTTATTTCTGCTCTATTCTTCTGGATAACTTGAAGATGAGGCACTAGAGAATCAAGTGCGGGGAGTGCTGTTGAGGAGGGGGGATTAGCTGTTAGAGGAGTATCAAGAGAGAAATTTTCTTTTTCAATATAGGTATTCTCTTCTGTTTGCTGGACTTCTGATGGAGTGAGTGCTTGAGCAAGCACAGGGCTTTGGAACAGTGAGAAAAGCAGCGTGGAACAGACGGCTGCCTTTTTCAGCTGTGCCAACCACCCCTTTCTAAGGCTTGGGAATTTTGTCATTTATTTTCTCCTTTCAAGTTATAAGGTAATCAGTGCTTTGAAAAGTTTTTTTAGCATTGATTCATTTTACGAAGCGTGAAGGCAAGTTAAGTATGGTGATTAATCAGGAAAATTTAAACTGTTGCTTTCCTCCTTTCTATGAACTCTTAATTTGCCTTTCAAGAATAAATTCGTAAAAAAAACTGAAATGAATTAACTTAAAAATAAAAAAATCTGCGAGCCGCATGGCTCACAGATTGCTTAGGAGACTATTCTATTCTTCTTCACCGATAACTTCGGGTTCAGCCGGTGCTGCCGGTACTTCATCTTCCGCTGTTTCAGATTGTGCTTCAGTGACGCTGACAACCTGTTCTTCACCATCTGTGACAATCGTAAAGGCATCATTTTTAGGAAGGTCAGCCACAGTTAAGGCATCTCCGATGGCTAGCTTGCTAATATCAACTTCAACTTTTTCAGGTAGATTTTCTGGTGTTGCTGATACTAGGACAGTGTATAAGTTTTGAGTAAGTACACCACCAATTTTAACACCTTCCGCTTCTCCGACTAAAGAGATTTCAGCTTCTACTTCAGTTTCTTCTTTCATATTTACAGCCAGAAACTCAATGTGTTTGATTTGACCAGTGAAAGTATCCAGTTGCGTTTTATATATTAACGTATTGATTTTTTTCCCTTCAAGGGATAGCGCAATTACTGTGTTCGCAGCAGTGTCGCGTAAAATTTTGGCTAATTCTTTTCCGTCGACTGTAATAGGCGTACTTTCGATTTCATAGCCGTAAACAACTGCTGGGATTTTACCTGAGTGACGTAGCTCATTTCTAAGTGAACGGGGACGGACGGCTCTTTCTGTAACTTCTAATGATACTGACATAACCTAAATTCCTCCTTCAATAGTGAGTGAATTTAATTGGTTAAACAAAAATACAACATAAAAATTTCAAGGAAAACAGAAAGAGGATAATTACAACAGAATTATCCCCTGAAATATGACTATAATACTTTTCTCTTCCAGGTCATTACGCTGTTTTTGAGAAACCGCTGATTCACTTTACTCTTTAACCTTAACGTGCTTTTGACTTTAAGTCAAGGAAAGCGATATTTTCTGTTTGTAACTTAACCAATTTTATGTATAATTAATGATTATTGAATGAGTAGATTGAGGAAAATACGATGCGTTTAGATAAGCTGTTGGAGAGAGAAAAGATAGGTTCGAAAAAGGCTGTTAAACGACTGCTTCTAAGGAAGGCAGTGACAGTAGATGGAAAGCCGGCAGAAAGTGAAGGGATGAATGTTGATCCGGTCATTCAGGAGATAAAAATTTTTGAGAAGACATTGAAAACAACTGGTCATTCTTACTTTATGATGAACAAGCCGAAGGGGGCTGTGACAGCGGTTAAGGACGCTAAGCATACTACCGTACTGGACCTTCTGGCAGATAGGGACAAAAATGAAAAACTCTATCCAGTGGGAAGACTGGATAGAGACACCGAAGGACTACTTTTGATTACGGATAATGGGCCACTAGGTTATCAGCTGATTCATCCCAGTAAAAAAGTTGTTAAACGTTACGAGGTAATAGTAAACGAACCTCTAAGCATAGAAGACTGCCGCCAATTTGCGGAAGGTATCACTTTTACTGGTGGACAACAATGTCAGCCTGCGGAACTGCATATTCTTTCCAGTTCCTCTAAGCAAAGCCTGGCATATCTTGATATTCAGGAGGGCAAGTTTCATCAAGTTAAAAAAATGTTTTTGTCTGTTGGCAAAAAGGTGATCTATCTGAAACGTCTAAGTATGGGGAGCTTATTTTTAGATTCGAAGCTGAAACCAGGTGAGTATCGGCGATTAGAGCCTGAAGAATTGAAGCTGCTAATGTTATACTTCAAGAAATAACTATAGAAATGAGTGGGGAAATGAATTATAAGACATTGCTTTTTGATGTAGATGATACTTTATTGGATTTTAAAGCTGCTGAAAAGAAGGCTTTATACACATTGTTTTCAGAGGAAAAACTAGTTTTGACTAACGAAATTCGACAGAAATATGATCGGATTAACCGTCAACTATGGGAGGATTTTGAACGGGGCAAAGTAAAAAAAGAAACGATTAGTGAAACCCGTTTTGGTTTACTATTTGAAGAGTTGGGAAGAAAAGCTGACGGGAAAGAACTAGGCGCCCGCTATATGAATCATTTAAGTAACGGTCATGATTTATTGGGAGACAGCAAGCAGATACTGGAACAGCTGCATGCAGATTATGACTTATATGTAGTAACAAACGGCATTGCTTCAACTCAGTATAAAAGGTTGACGGATTCAAAGCTGCTGCCTCTTTTTAAAGATATTTTTGTTTCGGAAGAGGTAGGCTATCAGAAACCAATGAAGGAATATTTTGATTATGTCTTTGAGCGTATCCCAAATTTTGAGCAGGAAAAGACCATGATTATCGGAGACTCTTTGAATTCAGATATCGCCGGGGGAAATCAGGCCAATATTGAAACAGTTTGGCTAAACCCTGCAAAAGTAACTAAACAAACTGAAACAAAAATTCAGCCGTCTTATGAAATCAGCCGGCTGGATGAGCTGTTCACCATATTAGGCTGAGAAATGAAGCAGTAAATAGCTCTTTTACCGTTATAAACATAACGGTAAAAGGGCTATTTACTTATTTCTTATAGGTCAAGACTTAAGCGCACCATATCTTTAAGCTGTAGGTTGTTTTCTATGATAGGTTTATCATAATGACGTATAAAGAAATCTTTATCAATTCCTGTCATACGGAATCCGCATTTTTGATATAAGTAGAGCTGATTCAAGCTAGTGCTTCCAGTTCCGATTTCTATTGTTTTATAGCCGTGCTTTTTAGCAGTTGTAAAAGCATGGGTAATCAACTGCTGTGCATAGCCCTGTTTTCGATATAGTTCATTAACTGCAAGATTGACAATTTCAAGTGTGTCTGGTCTTGTTGGCAGTAAAACGATGATGCCGATAAGACAATCCGCATCAGAAATAGTATAGACCTGCCCCCGCTTTGTATAATCATCAACTAGTTTTTTTGAAGGATCAGCTTCCAAAAGCAACTGGTAGTGCTGTTTAGTCAACTCTTTAGTTAAGTGGATAATCATAGTTTTTTCCTCCTGAAAATAATTAAATTCCTTAACAAGTATGAATTCTGATGATTGCACAGGATATTTGTGTGCCGATTTTTCCTCTAAAAGTTCTTGGGTAATAAGGAAATGCTTGCTTATCGCAATCATTCTTATTTTCGTACGCCTACCATTCTACTAGAGGTTCCTGCACAAGTAGAACTGGCAGCTAGCTCATAGTAAGGAAATGCTTGCTTATCGCAATCATTCTTATTTTCGTACGCCTACCATTCTACTAAAGGTTCCTGCACAAGTAGAACTGGCAGCTAAAAATTCTTCATGCATAGAGACTTTAACGTTATTTACGTAATTGATTCTAAAAAAAATGAATTTTCAGTAGCATTCTTCTGTCTTTTTATTATAATAGAAAGGAGTGATAATGGCTATTTGCTGAATAAAGAAAGAGGTTTAACTGCATGAAAAACAAGCAACCGATAATCATTGGGGTTACAGGTGGATCCGGCAGCGGAAAAACGAGTGTTAGCCGGGCGATTTTTAACCATTTTCCGAATCATTCAATTATGATGCTGGAACAAGATTCTTACTATAAAGACCAAAGTAATTTGAGTTTTGAGGAAAGATTAACTACAAACTATGACCATCCCTTTGCTTTTGACACAGATTTACTGATTGATCATTTAAAACAATTACTGAGCTATGAAAAAATTGAAAAACCAGTATACGATTATGTAGCGCATACCAGAAGTTCTGATATTATTATTCAGGAACCAAAGGAAGTAATTATTCTTGAAGGAATTTTGATTCTGGAAGATCCAAGACTTCGCGAGCTGATGGATATCAAACTGTATGTTGATACAGATGATGATATTCGAATTATTCGCCGTATCAAAAGAGATATGGAAGAGCGGGGACGGACACTGGATTCAGTGATCGAACAGTATTTGACAGTGGTTAAGCCTATGTACCATCAATTTATTGAACCAACAAAGCGTTACGCGGATGTTATTGTGCCCGAAGGCGGAGAAAATCATGTAGCGATAGATTTGATTACAACAAAAGTTAAAAGTATCCTCGGCTGATTTTAAGTTGAATTGCCAGGAAGAATATGAAAAACCGAAAGCTACTAGAAGGCTTTCGGTTTTTTACTGTATATATTTTTTTCTAACTATGCGCTTCTGTATGCAGCTGATGAATAACTGCTAGAGACTTAAGAAATTCTTTTTTTAAAACAGACCATTTCTCATATTTTTGCATGGAAAAAATATAATCATCTAATCGGTCATCTTTTACGATGCTAAAAGAAAAGTGTTTATCATGAATACAGACAAAATCGAATTTGAAAGTTTCGGTTTCACTGTCGTATCTATAATGACATTCCTTAATATAATCCAGTGCCTTGGCCTTTTTTGAAAGAATGGCACATCTTTCTAGTAAATAAGTGAGCTCAGAATTGTTAAATGGTCGATTAGGTGAAACTTTAACCGAATAAATATTCATCTAGTACTCCTTCTATTGAATTTGGTAATTCCAACATATTTCATCCCTTGAGTAAATTCAGATAGTTTCCATTAAATAAAATCAATCGATAACCTTGTTTGGGCTTCCACAAAACGGGCTTATTTACGTTAGCTAATTCAAAAAGCCAACTGTATTTCTGTACGTTGGCTAGCTCATTAATCTTCAGTGGAAATGAATGTGGATTTTTCTGCTGTTCAGCGTAAGAGCTTTGGTTGAGTTAAATGGACAAGCTAACCCAAGAAAAGAATTCTAAACGGTTGAAGCAGTGTCTGTTCTTAGTTTCGTATATAAAATCCTTAATGGGAATCACAAGAGAAAAAATAACTAGTACTACAAATATTATCTTATCATATGTAATAACAATATTCTAATAATCTGATGAATCATCTTGAAAAAACCAAAAATACGTTAAAATAATCAGAAAGATTTTTATTTTAAGAAATAAACAGGTTTTTTTGATAAATTGTCGTATATTCTGCTATCGATTATCAATTTTTTGCATTTTTTTGGAAATTCTTGAAAAACATTTCTGTACGAATCATGTTATAATTTGTAAAAAAGGTTTTTCTTGGAAAGAGGGAGATAAGAAAGATGATTCGAAGGGGAGAAATATTTTACGCAAATCTTTCACCAGTAGTGGGTTCTGAACAGGGAGGAATTCGCCCTGTTTTAATTATTCAAAATAATAAAGGAAATTTGTTCAGCCCAACACTGATTGTAGCACCCATTACTAGAAATATTAGAAAAAAGATGCAGCCAACCCAGGTCAAGGTTAACATTCCACACGAGGAAGAGATGACCCCTTCTCTGATTTTGCTGGAGCAGATTCGAACGCTGGATAAAGGGCGGATTCTGCAGAAAATTTGTAAACTTCATGAAGGTGATATGGAAAAAGTAAATCAGGCGCTGAAAGTAAGCATTGGCATCCGATAGACCATTTTGGTAGATACATAGAAAACGATTGAATGACTAAGGACATGTCTGAAAACTACGGTGAAACCCGAAAGTTTTAGATGTTTACCTTTTATTTGTAATCAAATTTGAAACAAGATTTATTCGATTTTAGGGCAGAAGGCATACTATTGTCTCAGCCCTTATTTTTATTTAGTCAAGATTTGAGTTTTCTTTATTTTCAGTGTAGTGTAAACATAATAATAAAGGAGGCGGCAGCATGAAACAGATTCGTTATGGTATTTTGAGTACAGCACAAATCGTACCAAGGTTTGTACAGGGAATTAGGGAAAGTGCAGCTGGAGAGGCTGTTGCGATTGCAGCAAGAGAGCTCAGCAGAGCTCAGCAACTGGCTGAGAAACTGCAGATACCGAAAGCTTACGGCAGCTATGAAGCGCTATGTCAGGATGAAGAAGTCGATATTGTTTATATTGCAACCTATAATAAAGGGCATTATGCTGCAGCTAAACTAGCGCTGGAAAATAAAAAAAATGTGCTATTGGAGAAACCTTTCACATTAACCTTAGCTGAGGCAGAGGAACTGTTCTTGCTGGCAAAGCAGCAGAACTGTTTTTTGATGGAGGCACAAAAAGCAGTATTTTTACCGGTGACAGCAATGGTAAGAGACATTATTCAGCAAGAAAAAATAGGCAAAATCAAGTATATACGTTCAGTCACTGCCTATCCTAATATCGACCATCTGCCTTGGTTCCATTCTCTGGAAGCGGGTGGAGGAGCCCTTCATGGTTCCGGCAGTTATCCGTTAGAATACATACAGTATGTACTAAATGCGACGCCTGAAAGCTATTCAGGACAAGCTTCTATAGTACCTGGGAAAACAGATGACCGTTTCGAGCTAGCCGTAACCTTTCCCAACCAGATACTAGCTAGTATTTTTATTACAGTGGAATTGGATTTACCTAATGAACTGGTCATCTATGGTGAAAAGGGACGTATTGAGATTCCGAATTTCTGGAAATCTGCCGAAGGAGTAGTTCGGTATGAGGATGGCTCAGAGGAATACTTAACAAGTGAATTTGACAGCGAGTTCTCCTTTGAAGTTGACCATGTGAATGAGTGTCTTGAAAAAGGGCTGAAAGAAAGCCCGATAATGACTGAAAAAATAACAAAAGAAACAGTTAGTCTTGTAGAAAGTATGTATAGACAATGGTTTAAAGACGGAGATTTAGACGAAGAAAAGTTGAAATAAAAAATAAATTATGTTAGACTTTAGGACATGCGACGAGTTGACTTAACCAGACAATCTTGATTGTTCCGATTTATCGGCTGGTGGTTAGTTGAAACAGAGGCACGGATGTTCACTCATCACTACCGGATTGTAGGTGTCGGATGGAATTTTTGTGGAGAAAATCCATCTATCTGTATGTTAATATGGGTACTGTAGAAAAAAAGAAGATATTTTATCTTCTTTTTTTTGTACTTAAAATAAGGGCACCTAACCAGAAATGGAGGTAAGTGCAACCTTTTACAATCCGATATTTTTTTAAGGGATTGCACTTAATTATATGAAAAAAGACTTGACTGTACAGCGTTTTCAAAATGAATACGAAGGATTTAAGTGGAAAGCAGGTCTGGTTTCTTTTGCCGTTACAAAAAACATTTGGATAAAGTTGCACTTACAAAAGTGCAACTTTTTTGTGTTGTTCCCTAAAGGAAATCAAGCTATAGTTGCAGATGTAAGGAGAAGGAATGAAGGTGAGTAAGGAATGTCACTGCACTTATCAAAACGAGAAATCAATATTTTACTAATGCTTTTGGACTTGGAAGACAGTATTACAACAAAGGAGCTAGCTGAAGCTTTCAATGTGAGTGTTCGCACAATCAAGTATGATTTAGACAATGTCCGTGAATGGTTTCAGGAAAGAAGCATTAGTCTTCAGTCACGAAGAAACAAAGGAATTTGGCTGGAGCTTCCTGATTCAGAACGACTGACATTAAAAAATGAGGTTTTAGAGGTTGATCGGTTTGAAACCTATCCGGATCAAGAGCTGCGAATGAATCACTTAATCTTTCGCATGGTTCTGACGAAAGATTATCTAACATCGCAAGAGCTGGCAGACGAACTTCAAGTTAGTCGAAATACAGTTCTAAAGGATTTAGATCGTTTGGAAGAATTCATTGAAGGTTATGACTTGGAGCTTGAGCGGCAGAGCCGTCTAGGTTTTTCTATTCAGGGAGAAGAGAATAAGGTTCGGCTGTTAATGGAATACATCAGTCAAAAAGAAATTACTGAATATGATATCTATCAAATTATGAGCCGCTTTGTTCAGTCAGGTAATCAAAAACGATTGATTGATGTCCGTATAGGAGCAAATACAATTTTCCAGGAAATCTATCAGGTGGCGCTGAATGAGATGACCAAACTGTTGGATCCATCTTTGTTCGATCAGTTCAACTATGCTGAGATCCTTTCAATTACCCTAAGAGTAGCAATTGCTGCATCAAGAATGCAGCTGAATCATACAATGAATGGGTACAAAATACTGGCGAATCAGGAAGAGCTGAAGGACAAGCAGGAACTGCCGTTTTTACTGATGAGTAATGTGTTCGAGCATTACGAGCTGCCTCTGCTGGCTGATGAATATCTCTATATCTATAGCGATGTATTTATAGCGGGAAATCATCAGGATGTAGCACAGCTGACTGAAAAGTTAATCAAGGATGTTTCTGAAGAAATTAATTTTCCGTTTTATAGGGATAGGCAGCTATTCACTAATTTATTTGCCCATCTATCCTTGCGTCTGACAAAAAAACATTTGTTCATCAATGAATACAATCCCTTTGTCGATGATATTAAGGCGAAGTATCCACAGTTGTTTACAGCAATAACACATGCCAGCAGCAGGGATATTAAAAATACGGCGCTTTTCATTAACGATTCATTTATTGCGTATATTGCGTTGCACTTTCTTGTAGCATATGAGAAAACTCAGCATGAGATTAATGTTGTAAGAATCGTTTATGTGTGTTCAACCGGCTTGGGAGTGACCAGTCTGATTGAGCAGAAAATATTGGAGGAGGTATCCAATGTTGAAATTGCTGGTTTTGCTTCTGTATTAAATGCAGCAGAAATCATCGAAGAAAAAAATCCTGATTTGGTTTTAAGTATTTTTCCCATTGAGGTTGCTAACCGGCCGTTTATCAAGGTCAATCCGTTGCCTTCAGAAGGTGATATACAGCAAATTCAGGAAGAGGTCAATAAGATTCTGACCAGTGTTCGAGAAGGGAGTATTCCTAGACTGATTCCAAGGCAGCCCTTAAAAGAAAATAGGGGGCTGGAAGCAGAAAGCCGGGATATTCTGATGCGGGCGTACATCATCTATGAAGAGTTGCTGAAAGCTTTTAACGAAAAGCTGAATGAAGAATATAAAGAAGCTTTTCTACTTCACGTGATGTTGATGGTCCATCGAATCATTTTTGATGGTCAATATGAAAATGAAGGGAACATCGTAAAAGAAACCCTGATGGCTCAACAGCAATTAGTCGAGCAAATTGAGCAGATATTCGCTAAAAGTAACCTAACAGTTAATCAGGCGGAAATCACAGCTTTATTGAATTACATCAGAGAGGAGTGAAGAGATGAAATTAACAGACGATGCAGAAAAAATTGTGAATGAATCTGAGTATAAACAGGAGCTGGAAGAGTCAATAAGAAAAACAGAAGAATTATTGGAAGCAGCTTCAGTTGTTCCAACTGAACTACAGTGGACGATTTTGATTAATCATGTAAATGAGATGATTAAACGTTCAAAAGCAAATGAAAAAATGACTGGTGTTGACCCGGCAATGTTTGAAGAGGTGTCGAAAGAAGCTCTGTCAATTGCCGGAGCACTTGTTGAACATATCGGTAATTTACCAGTGGATGAAATGTATGTTTTATCTATACACTTTGAAGCTGCTAAACAAAATATAGCTGAATAAAAATAATTTAAATTTGGGAGGAATAAACATGATAACAGTAGTAATCGCAGATCGCTTAGGTAAAGGTCAAAATGTCGCAAAGGGTGTTGAAGCAGCAGGCGGACGTGCAGTTGTTGTTCCAGGAATGGGCGCTGATATGCGTTTAGGCGATATTATGCAGCAGGAAAATGCCGACATGGGCATCTCATTTTGTGGAAGCGGTGGTGCAGGGGCCTTAACCGCTGCCAATAAATACGGCTACCCGGAACGTCACGGCATGCGCTCAATCGAAGAGGGGATCACCGCTATTAATGATGGTAAAACTGTACTGGGCTTTGGATTTATGGACCAGGAAGAGCTTGGGAAGCGTTTGACAGAAGCTTTTGTCAAAAAACATGGTGAATAATCATTGTTAAAAAAGCGATTCTGTTTTTTTGAAAATAGGTCAAGAGTTAGAAGTTATAAGCAAGATTAATCAGCAAACGATAAAAGAAGACAACAGCCATAAAGAGAAACAGGGCTGTTGTAGACAAAAATTAATAGGAGAACCATCATTCTAGCAGGATGTACCTGCGTAGAGATGCTGGCTAACGGACCACCAAAGAAGACAACAGCAGAAAAGAGAAACGGGGCTGTTGTAGACAAAAATTAATAGGAGGACCATCATTCTAGCAGGATGTACCTGCGTAGAGATGCTGGCTACCGGACCACCAAAGAAGACAACAGCCATAAAGAGAAGCAGGGCTGTTGTGGACAAAAATTAATAGGAGGAAGAACAGTGAGCGCAACGGAAAAAACTACTCAAATCGTGAAGGTCTCAGGTAAAGGGGAGAATAAAGCGGCAGCATTTGCCAGTGCTTTAAGTGATGTATCGAAAAAAATCTTAAAAGAGTCAACAGATGTCTTGGTACGAATTGAGCCCATTGATATTGATATCCTTTCTGCGGTAGAGAAGAATTATACAGAACGCTTTCTGTTCTTCTTCTTTCCAAGAAAACGAACAAGTTATGAAGTGGAGTTAAATGTGGAAGTGGAAATCAGCAAAATAGCTATGGCGGATGTTCCCTTCCAAATAGTTGATGGAACAGATCCTAATGGGGTGGCTGTACCGTTTACAACGAAGAAAATTTAAAAGAGGGTAAGGAGGAAAAAGCAAGTGGACTTAATAGTTATTCTATTTAAATCAGTTATTATTGGCGGACTACTTGGCTTTGCAGCAGGTGCTGGAGCAGCAAGAATGTTCCATGCGCCGCAAACACAGGGGTTAGGAGCGTTTAGAACATTAGGAGAGATGAATGCCGCAGAGGGAGACCCAGCTTCTCATTTTTCATTTGGTTTGGGATTTTTCTTCAATGCATGGGCTTCAGCAGTTGGCGCTGGAGCGTTCACACAGGATGTGACGCACCGAATCGTACCAAACTGGGCAGCAGCAGCATTGCTAATTAAAAATAAAGATGTGACACAAACTGTTCATGATCCCAAGAAAATGGGGATTGCTGGAGCTATTGCTGGAATCATCACCGTTGCTTTTCTGAACAGCACAGCAGCGGCAATTCCGGAATCACTGCAGGTTACAGCAGTAGCTGTACTTGTTCCGGCAGCAACTATTTTGATTAATACAGTTATGCCGGTGTTGTTCTGGCTGGCGGCTTTGGATGCTGGCAAGCGCACAGGCTTTTGGGGTACATTATTTGGCGGACTGTCTCAATTAGTAATGAGCAATGCAGTTCCAGGTGTTGTTTTGGGGATTCTAATCGGTAAAGGCGTTGATGAACTAGGTTGGACTCGTATGACTAAAGGAATGATGGCAGCGATTATTTTACTCTTTGTATTCAGTGGCTTCTTCCGTGGTTTTGACCTGCAGATGATTGAAAGCTTCAGACTGGACATTCCAAACTGGTTAAATGATCTGCATAATGTATTCACTGTGAAATAATTAGATATCCGTATAAATCATGTGAAAGTTTTTGTTATATGAGAAGTTGTCACTTCTGTGTATGATGGACGTTTAACAGTCAGTTTCACTAGCTTTAAAATGAAACGGTACGGCAGATGATATCTTTTCTTTGCATGATTTATATAAGTAAGGAGGAAGAAAAAAATGAATGAACAAGAAAAAGCAGAATGGTCACAAGATGAAATAGAAATTCAGGCAGCTTTAAAAGCAAAAAGCTTTTGGTATGCTGACTGGTCATTTCCAATATTAGTTGGATTAATGGCTGCCGCTGTTTTTGCTGGAACTCATATGTATGTAGTACATGGTGTGGGAGCTTTTAACGAAGTATCCATTGTTGCAATGCTGAAGGCAGGGCTTGATGGTGGTTCATATGGTGCAGCTGCAGCTTTTGGAGCCAGCTTCCTGTTTGCCAGAATATTAGAAGGCTCTTTAGTCGGAATTCTGGATTTAGGTGGATCAATTTTAACTGGATTAGGTATTGGTGTACCTGCAATTCTGTTAAGTATGAACATCAAAGCACCTATTGAAAACTTTGCATTAGCTTTAATTACAGGTGCAGTTTTGGGCTTACTTGTCGGCGGTATCATTATCTTGATTCGTAAGTTTACAATTAATCAAGGTGGATCAACATTTGGTGCAGACGTAATGATGGGCGCTGGAAATGCATCAGGACGTTTCTTAGGACCGTTGATTATCTTAAGTGCAGCAGGTGCATCTATTCCTATCGGAATTGGTTCAACAATTGGTGCAATGATTTTCTATGCATGGAAAAAACCTATTGCTGGAGGCGCAATCCTTGGAGCCATGATTTTCGGCGCATTTTTCCCAGTTGAGTTGACTCAATAATTAGTGCAGAATTCTTCATTGAAACAGTAAAAACCGTTTACATTAAAAGAGTATCGTGTTATTATGGAAACGAAATAATTTTATAACATTATAATCTTTAGTAGCGGGGGGAACAAAATGAACGGATTTGTATTATGGATGGAACAACATTTAATGCCTGTAGCAAACAAATTTGGCTCACAACGACATATGGTTGCCATTAGAAAAGGGTTAATTGCGACAATGCCATTGACCATTGTGGGTTCATTTTTTACACTTTTTCAAAATATCCCGATTGATTCCTATATGGAGTTCATTGCACCTTATCAAGCTGTAATGGATATTCCATCAAGATATACGATGGGAATCTTGGCGTTATATGCAACATTTGGGATCGCCTCTTCTTTAGCTCAAAGCTATAAACTAGATACGCTAATGTGTGGGATTTTAGCGCTGGTAGCCTTTTTAGTAACAGCGGCACCTCCTACAAGGGTTTTTGAAGATGTTCCAGAGGTGATTAATGCAGGGCGTTATATTAATTTGGCGAATTTAGGCGCAGCTTCATTATTTGGCGCTATCGTGGCAGCACTTCTGACTGTAGAAATTTACCGATTCTTTGTTTCAAGAAACATTACGATTAAGATGCCTGATGGCGTTCCGCCTGAAGTATCCAATTCCTTTGTAGCTTTGATTCCGGGAACCGTTATCCTGTTATTGTTTTGGGGGCTACGTCATATCGTTGGGTTTGATTTGAACGGCTTCTTAAGTAATCTACTAATGCCGTTGAAAGGCGTATTGGCTGGAAATAGTTTGTTTGGCGGATTGCTGACAGTGTTCTTAATCTGTTTCTTCTGGGTATTGGGAATTCATGGTCCTGCTATCATGGGGCCGGTTATTCGTCCGTTTTGGGACATGTCGATTGCTGAAAATAACGAAGCGTTTATCAGTGGAGTTAGTGCTGACGCTTTACCAAATATATTCACTGAGCAATTCTTACAGTGGTTCATTTGGATTGGTGGTGCGGGTACAACTCTGGCACTTGTTATACTAATGATGTTTTCAAAATCGAAATATCTAAAAAGCTTAGGAAGACTATCTTTCCTTCCCGGAATCTTTAACATTAATGAACCTGTAATTTTTGGTACGCCGATTGTTATGAACCCAATCATTGGGATTCCATTTATTGTTGCGCCGCTTGTGACAACAACCTTGTCTTATTTCCTGACAATATCAAATGTGGTTCCTATGATGGCTGTGCGTTTAGCCTTTACCCTGCCGGCACCAATTGCTGCATGGCTGAGTACGGATTATAGTGTAATGGCAGGCATACTAGTATGTATCAACTTTGTGATTACACTGGCAATTTACTATCCGTTTTTCAAAATTTATGAAAAACAACAGCTTGATAAAGAGCTGGAAGCAGAAAAAGCATAAGAGTATTGACAAATACATGGGGGAGGGTGGAATGACACAGTTGTGTCGTTCGACCCTTTTCAATCCAAATAGATAAATTTTGCTAGAGAAACAAGACATAATAGAAGTATCTTTGCCTAAACTTTTGGGAAACAGCCCTTTCAGTTGGCTGAATGAAGTTTAATAAGTTTATTGGATTTTTGCACAGGTGTTATTTCGTTAAAAGCTTCTATTTTATAGGTGAGATAAAACCTTACCAGCAGCTGGTCATGTAGACCATTTCTTGCAGAATTTATAATAGAAAGAATGAGATATGATTTGGAGGTATTCAACATGTGGTTATGGTTTATTCTGTTTTTCATTATTTCTCAGGTTATAATTGAAAGAGAGTACTTACCTGAACGGTTTACGGATTTAAGGTTACGATATCTTTGTTTATATTCAATAGGTGGTATTTCTGCAGCAATTGTTATTGGCGTATTGGTTGGTCAGCCGATTTTACTGATAGGAACGGTAACAATATTCTTTGGATCGCTGGTCTCATGGAAAAACCGGAAAAAATTCGACAAAATGGAGCGTGGCAAAAGTATATGAAACGAGCATTAGGTGTATCTGTCTACCCTGACCATAGTGATATGGATCAGGATAAAGCGTATTTGAAAAAGGCAGCTGAGTGCGGCTTTACAAGAATTTTTATGAGTATGCTGGAAGTGACTGAAGGAAAAGACGTAGTGACCAAAAAGTTTAAAGAGCTGATTCATTATGCCAAGGGGTTAGGTTTTGAAACGATTTTAGATGTAGTTCCAGCCTTGTTTGATCAGCTGGATATTTCGTATGATGATTTGTCCTATTTCCATGAGCTTGGAGCTGACGGTATTCGCCTAGATGCGGGTTTTGATGGGAATAAGGAAGCCAAGCTTACCTATAATCCTTATGATTTAGCTATTGAGCTGAATATGAGTAATGATGTTGCCTACCTGGATAATATTTTGACTTATGAAGCGAATAAGCCATTTTTATACGGCTGTCACAATTTTTATCCTCAGGAAGGGACTGGTCTTCCCTATGACTTTTTTGAAAAATGTAGTATTCGTTTCAAGAATAATGGTATCCGGACAGCGGCGTTTGTTGCTTCCAGTATTGGAGATATTGGTCCCTGCGACATTAATGACGGACTGCCGACGTTAGAAATCCATCGTCATCTTCCTATTGATATTCAGGCCAAGCATTTGTTCGCTACAGGACTGATTGATGATGTAGTAATCGGCAATGCATACGCATCAGATGAAGAGCTGGAGGCATTGGGTCAAGTGAATCGCTATCAGCTGGAACTAGCAGTCGATTTTGTTGCAGATGTAAATGAAGTAGAAAAAGAAATTACGCTGTCTGAACAGCATTTCCGCAGAGGAGATATTACAGAGCGGATGGCGCGTTCTACTGAAGTACGGAAAAAGTATATTGATGATGCTAATCCAGCACATGACAATGAAGGCGAATTTCAGATTGGTGATGTCGTTATTGGTAATGATGCCTTTGGCAAATATAAGAACGAGCTGCAGATTGTCTTACAGCCCCACAAAGACAGTAGAAAAAATAAAGTAGGAAGTATTACTCCAAGCGAATTGATGCTGTTGGAATTTATCAAGCCTTGGACAAAATTCAGATTGAAAGAAAAGTAGGGAAATAAAATGACATATGATCTGCTAATAAAAAACGGTAAAACAATAGATGGAGAAAAGCTGGAAATTGCAATATCTGAAGGCAAAATTGTCAAAACGGCCGTTTCAATTGCTGAAGATGCAAAGGAAATCATTGATTTGAATGGAGCTGCATTTATTTCAGCCGGTTGGATTGATGATCATGTACACTGCTTTGAAAAAATGACGCTGTATTATGACTTTCCAGATGAAATCGGTGTAAAAAAAGGTGTTACAACTGTTATTGACGCTGGAACAACAGGTGCGGAAAACATCCATGAATTTTATGATTTAGCTGTACAGGCAAGGACCAATGTCTATGCACTGGCAAATATTTCTAAATGGGGGATTGTTGAGCAGGATGAACTGGCAGATTTGAGTAAAATCAAAGAAGACCTTGTGAGAAAGGTGCTGCAGGAGCTGCCTGATTTTGTCATTGGAATTAAAGCTCGTATGAGCAAAACAGTAATTGGAGAAAATGGGATTACTCCTCTTGAAATGGCAAAGAAAATCCAAAAAGACAACAACAACTTGCCGTTAATGGTTCATATAGGTTCAGCTCCGCCGGAACTTGATGAAATTCTAGCTAATATGTCTGAGGGAGATATCCTGACACATTGCTTTAACGGGAAACCGAATGGTATCTTGGATAAGAATACAGGGAAAATTAAGGACTTTGCTTGGGCTGCTTTCAAAAAGGGCGTAGTATTTGATATCGGCCATGGGACAGACAGCTTCAATTTCGAGGTTGCTGAAACTGCATTTAAAGAAGGTATGCTGGCTGAAACCATTAGTACAGATATCTATATCCGAAACAGAGAAAACGGACCAGTTTATGATTTAGCAACGACAATGGAGAAGCTGCGGGTTGTTGGATATGAATGGGCAGATATTCTTAAGAAGGTGACTGCTGCTCCTGCTGAAAAATTCCATTTGAATAGTAAAGGACAGCTGAAAGAAGGCTTTGACGGAGATTTAACAATCTTTACAATTGAAGAAGGTCAGAAAACTTTGACCGATTCAAATGGCTTTACCAGAGAAGCCAAAGAGTTGATTACTCCTGTGAAAACCATCGTTGGAGGTGTTGTTTATGACAATTAGTTACGAGAAATTCAATTTAAAAGAGGTTATTAATGCTTCTGGACGAATGACAATTTTAGGTGTATCAAAAGTATCTGAGCGAGTCTTGGAAGCGCAGCGCTTCGGTGGGGAACATTTCTTTGAGATGGGCGATTTAAGCGTTCAGACAGGAAAATATTTGGCGAATCTGCTGAAGGTTGAGGATGCACAGATTGTGTCTTCTGCCTCTGCTGGTATTGCACAAAGCGTGGCTGCTCTAATTGGTCAGGGCTCAGCTTATCATGCCTATCATCCGTATACAGAAAAAATTGACCGGAGAGAAATTATTCTACCTAAGGGGCATAATGTAGATTATGGAACTCCGGTAGAAGTGATGGTAGCTCAAGGTGGAGGACAGGTGATTGAAGCCGGCTATGCCAATATGTGTACGCCAGAGCATATTGAAATGATGATTACAGACCGCACAGCAGCTGTTTTATATATAAAGAGCCATCATACCGTTCAAAAAAGCATGCTGGGTGTGGCGGAAGCAGCAGCGGTTGCCCACAAGTACAGTCTTCCGTTGATTGTAGATGCAGCAGCTGAGGAAGATCTTTTTAAATATGTTGAGGCTGGCGGAGACTTGGTAATTTACAGTGGTGCAAAAGCGATAGAAGGACCAAGTGCTGGACTAGTGATTGGAAAAAAAGAGTTTATTGAATGGGTTCGTTTACAGGGTAAAGGAATTGGCCGAGCGATGAAAATTGGCAAAGACAATATTCTCGGATTTACTCAGGCGGTAGAGGACTATCTGACAAACGGCAGTGAGGATGGCAAATCAATGCAGAAACGTATGGAGCCATTCATCGCCGACCTAAATCAATTACCGAACATAGAAGCTAAAATTGTTCAGGATGGTGCCGGTAGAGATATTTATCGTGCCAGCGTCAAAGTCAGCGGACCGAAATCAGCGAAGCAAGTCATCCAAGAGCTGAAAACGGAAAGTCCGGCAATTTATACAAGAGAATATCAGGCGAATAATGGAATTATCGAATTTGATATTCGTTCAGTTAACAAGGAAGAGATGGACAAGATTACTACCCGTTTAGCTGTAATTATGGCTTAAGCTAAGAATAATAGTAAGATTTAAGTTGAAAACAGATAGAAAATTATAGATGGAGCATGGCACTGTTCATGTGAGAAGAAGGAGATAATATTATGTCATTAACACCAAAATACTTAGAAGATCGTTTATGTTTAAATGTTTTAGCCAATTCTGTGGAAAATGCCAAAGCCTGCTATGAAGCGGCGGAAGGTCACGTTGTTTTAGGTGTACTTTCAAAAAATTACGATACCGATGAAGCGGCAATAGAGGATATGAAAAAATATGCTGCAGCTACAAATAACGCATTATCTGTAGGTCTAGGAGCTGGCGATCCAAATCAAAGTCAGATGGTTTCACGCATTTCAAAAGAACTGCAGCCTCAACATGTCAATCAAGTATTTACAGGTGTGGGAACTTCACGGGCCTTATTAGGACAAAGTGAAACAGTAATTAACGGGTTAGTTTCTCCGACTGGAAAAGTAGGCTATGTAAATGTTGCAACGGGCCCATTGAGCTCTCAAGCTTCGGCAGGGGAAGTGCCGATTGAGACAGCAATCAAGCTTTTACAGGATATGGGTGGAAGTTCCATCAAGTATTTCCCAATGAAAGGCTTAGCTCACAAAGAGGAATACAAAGCTGTTGCAGAAGCCTGTGCTAAATATGATTTCTACTTAGAACCGACTGGCGGGATTGACTTGGAAAACTTTGAAGAAATCGTTCAAATTGCAGTAGATGCTGGCGTGAAGAAGATTATTCCTCATGTGTACAGCTCAATTATTGATAAGGAAACTGGCGATACGAAGCCGGAAGATGTAAAAACATTAGTAGAAATGATGAAAAATACGTTAAAATAAAAGCCGGGCAAATCGAACAGCAAATGTGTTAAACCTTTGTGGTTGAGCCTTTGTTGAGGCTTTCGATTTTTACAGCTGGATAGGATGGAAACAAAGATGAGAATTTCAGCTTTTGGAGAAGTAATGATGCGGCTGACTCCGCCGGAATATCTGATGTTGGAGCAAACCAGGGAGCTGCGGATGGATTTTACCGGAACGGGCGTCAATATTCTAAGCAACCTTGCTCATTTCGGTTGTGAGACAAGCCTAATTACTAATCTTCCAGATAACCGCTTAGGAGAAGCGGCAAAAGCAAGCTTACGTCAGTTAGGCCTTGGTGATAGATGGATAGGTCAGCATGGGAATCACATTGGCTCTTATTTTGCTGAGATGGGGTATGGACCAAGACCCACTCAGGTCACTTATCAAAATCGTCACAGCAGCTCATTTGGCGTAAGCGGTGCAGCAGATTATGATTTTGACAGCTTCCTAGAAGCAACTGATTTGGTTCACATTTGCGGTATCTCTTTAAGCTTAACGGATCAGACAAGAGCAGCTGCATTTGCATTGGCAGAAAAAGCCCATAGTCAAGGGAAAAAAATATGCTTCGATTTCAATTTTCGTCCAAGTTTAAACGAGAACAATGAAGCGGTATTTATGCGTGAACAGTATGAACGGATGCTGCCGTATTGTGATATCGTTTTTGGAACTCAGCGGGATTTAACTGATTTATTAGGGATGAAAGCTGATGAGACCTTAGACAATGAAGAACAGTTTAAATCGCTGACTAAAACATTTATGGACAACTATGATATTGAATTATTTGCCGGCACTTTTAGAATTAGAGAGAATGGCAGTTACTATCTATCGGGCTTTTTATTTGATAAAAATCATTATGTACAGGCTGAACCAAGAGAAATTATCAATCTTGACCGGATTGGCGCCGGAGATGGCTATGCCGCTGGTGTACTTTTGGGATATGCTGAAAAATGGGCTCTTGAGAAAACTGTAGCTTTTGCAACGGCAAATGGCGTTTTAGCTCATACAATTCAAGGCGATGTTCCATTAACAACGAGGAAACAAGTGGAGCATATCATGCTGCACCCTACAGTTGATTTGATTCGCTAAGTAAGATAGACTGAAACGAAAGTTTGCCTAGTCAGCTACTTTCGTTTCAGTCTATTTTTCATTATAATAGAGAAGATGGAATTTATGAGTAGCGAATCAACTGCAGGAGGAAAGACGATGCCCAAGGATTTTTGGAATGCTTTGGAAAATGAGCAAATAATTGAAAGTATTCGCAAACGCCCGGGAATGTATATCGGTGCTTTGGGGCTTTCGGGTCTGGAGAGTATGATTATTCAGGTGCTTGATGAGCTGCTGAAGCTGACAGATCAGCCTGGAAATGCCCGAATCACTGCTGAGCTTTCTAAAAATCAGCTCATTTTTTCCTTTGCTGTAAAAAGAGAATGGCATTTAACGCAGGAAAGGGAACAGAATCAGCTGTCTTACTACTTTTTTCTTCAGTTATTGCTGGCTTTGTCCGAACAGTTGGGGATAAGCATTGAAACACCAGCCGGTCGGGAAATAAGGATTTATCAGCATGGAGAGCTTGTCAAGGAAGCCGCAGTGAAATCGAAAAGCGAGGAATATCGTCTAGAGCTGGCATTCACCCCTGATTCGGCTTATTTTGGAACCAAGCCTCTTTCCTATTTTGTTTTATTCAATCGTTGCCAACAGCTGGCGATGCTTAACAGCGGATTGACGATTACATTGAAAGAGGGCGAGACTCAAAAAAATCAATTAGTCTACGAAGAAGGATTAGTTGAATATATTTTTCAAAAGGACAATGCACTAACCAGAGGAAGCCGTCCGCTAACGATTCGGACTAGAAGAGAAGATGTGGTTATTCAGGCAGTGATTTCAAAGAACCCTTCCGCAAATATCAGAGACAGCTTTGTTAATGGCTATTTACCACCAGATGGCGGGACACATATGGAAGGTTTTGTTCAAGGAGCGGTAGACGGCATGAATCGTTTTTTAGAAGAAACGAGCCGAATGAAGATTATAACAGTTGAGAATTTTCAGGAACGTTTTGATTTTGTTCTTTCTATTCAAGTCAGCCGACCTCGTTATGCCGGAGCGGTTAAGCAAAAAATCCGTAATCCGGAGCTATATAAAATTTTGCGGGAAGTGGTGTCGGATGAGGTTTTCCGCTTTCTGACACGCCATCCCTCCTGGTATGTCACTTAATTCTGATGACGATGAGAGGGGGAAGAAAAATGAGAGTGTTAATTGACGGAGATGGTTCGCCAGTAAAGGATACAGCAATCGAGACCGCCCTTCAATATCAAATGAAGATAGTCGTTGTAACAAGTATTGATCATTATTCTCTCAAGGAATATCCTGAAGCGGTTTCCTTTGTTTATGTGGACAAAGGGAATGATGCAGCAGATTATAAAATCATTGCGCTGATTAAAGCAGGGGATATTCTGATTACTCAGGATTATGGCTTGGCTTCACTAGCTTTACCAAAGGACGTGACCGTACTTCATCAGCTGGGCAAAGAATACACTGCCGAGACGATTGGTCAGTTGCTTGAGCAGAGATATTTTAGTGCTAAAATTAGAAAAAGCGGAGGCCGAACTAAAGGGCCGAAACCTTTTACGAAAGAAGACCGGGAACAGTTTCGTTTAAAGCTGATTGAAGTCATCGAGAGGGAAGCACAAAAGGAAATGTGAGGATAAAAAGAAACAGCCGTTTCTTTTATATTTGTTTCTACTACATAAATCGTTTTTATGCTAAAATAATGAAAAAGAAAATTTTGGTTACGGCCGCACCAATCTATTTAGATGGAAATTTAGGAGGAAAAGCATTTGAAGATTGTATTACTCTATGGAGGGAAAAGTGAGGAGCATGAGGTATCTATCTTATCCGCTTTTTCTATTTTAAATGCAGTTTACTATAATTATTATCAGGTCCAGTTAGTATATATTAGTAAGGAAGGTCAGTGGGTTCAAGGACCGCTGCTGACAGAACCGCCACAGGATGAAACAGTTCTACATCTAACTTGGAATCCTCAAGGTGAACAGAAGTTTGGAGGGAACTTTACTGGTAAGGTAATTGCGCCTTGTGATATCAAGGAAGAGGATTCAATCGTTTTCCCTGTTCTTCACGGTCCAAATGGGGAAGATGGTACCATTCAAGGATTTCTTGAGACTATGAATATTCCTTATGTAGGTGCGGGAGTACTAGCTAGTGCGACGGGCATGGATAAAATTATGACTAAATACTTGCTTCAAACAGCAGGTATTCCTCAGGTTCCGTTTGTTCCTGTTTTGGAAAATCAATGGAAAGAAAATCCTAAGCATATTTTTGAACAGTGTGAAGGTTCGCTTATTTATCCAATGTTTATTAAGCCTGCGAATATGGGTTCAAGTGTGGGAATCTCAAAAGCAGAAAACCGCGAGGAACTGCAAAATGCGTTGATTGAAGCGTATAAATATGATTCCCGTGCGATTGTAGAGCAGGGAATTGAAGCGAGAGAAATTGAAGTAGCAGTATTAGGCAATGAAGACATTCGGACAACTCAAGCAGGTGAAATCATTAAAGATGTGGACTTTTATGATTATAATTCTAAGTACATCGATAATAAAATTACTATGCAGATTCCGGCAGAGGTACCAGAAGAAGTTCATCAAAAAGCACAAAAATATGCTAAAAAAGCGTATCGTATCTTAGATGGCAGTGGTTTGAGCCGCTGTGACTTTTTCTTGACAAATAAGAATGAGCTGTTTCTAAATGAATTAAATACAATGCCTGGCTTCACACAATTCAGTATGTATCCATTGTTATGGGAAAACATGGGTTTGAAGTACAGTGATTTGATTGAAGAACTAATTCAACTGGCTTTAAACCGCTATAAAAGAAGACAACAGCTGTTTGAAGAGCAGCAGTAATAAAGCTGCTTCAAAATAGCACAGAGAGAGCGGGACAAAACGAGCGATTCGTTTTGTTTCGCTCTTTAAATCCAAGCAAACAGTGGGCAGGAGCACCTAGCAGCATTTAACTGCGATGAGTGACTTTCTGTGGAAATAAAGATTTCTTGTCTCGGCCGCATTCATTTTATCGCTGTAGACAAAAAATGAACATATGAGGAGAGAAAGCGGATGAAGCTTAGCTTTTGGGAAGTTGCACAAATAGTAAATGCTGAAAATAATTGGAAACAGTGGGCAGATTTTTCAATCACAGGACTAGAGTTTGATAGTCGCCTAATAACAGAAGGCAGTCTTTTTGTCCCGCTGTCTGGTACAAATGACGGTCACCTTTTTGCAGGAAAGGCGGCGGAGCAGGGTGCATCTGCGGCATTTTGGAGCAGTTCGGAGGCTGCACCGGAGGGGTTGCCGATTCTTGAAGTGGCGGATACGTTGAAAGCGATGCAGCAGCTGGCTGTTTATTACCTGAAGCAGGTGGCTCCTTCCGTTATCGGCATCACTGGCAGCAATGGGAAAACAACCACAAAAGATATGGCTGAAGCAGTACTTGCACAATCATTCAAAACCTATAAAACTCAGGGAAACTATAATAATGATATTGGTCTTCCTTATACTATCCTTCATATGCCGGAGGACACGGAAAAGCTAATTCTTGAAATGGGGATGGACCACGCTGGCGAGATTGCCTTTCTGTCTACGTTAGCTCAGCCGGATGTAGCGGCAATTTCAATGATTGGCGAGGCGCACATTGAATATTTAGGCTCTCGTCAAGGGATTGCAGCGGCTAAAATGGAGATTGTTGATGGGCTGAAATCCGATGGGCTACTGTTGATTCCTAATGAAGAACCTTTATTGCAGCCTCTAGCTGAACCTTTACAGCAGAATGTGAAAACATTCGGCTGGGAAGCATCAGCTTCTTATCAGGGGAAGATTATTGATTCAGGAAAAGATTTTACCAGCTTTATGATTACGGGCTCCCCGCAGTTATTTACGATTCCCATGCCTGGAAGCTATAATGTGACGAATGCGTTAATTGCAGCGGCAGTCGGTCGCTGGTTTGGACTTTCTGATAAAGAAATTGCTGCCGGGTTAAATGCTTTAGTAATGACCAAAAACCGTACGGAGTGGTTGAAATCAAAAGCTGGTGTTGAAATTTTAAGTGATGTGTATAACGCCAATCCAACTGCAATGAAGCTGGTTCTGGATAATTTTCGGACGATGGAAGGCAAGGGCAAACGTGTCGCTGTTTTAGGTGCGATGCTGGAGCTGGGACCGGAATCCGAAGCAATGCATCAATCGGTTGAGGCCTATTTGAATCCAACGGAAATAATGGAAGTCTATCTCTATGGCGAGGAAATGCGCAGCTTATATGATACAATCGCAGAACGCTATCAGGGAAATGCTCATTACTATGATAAATCTCAGAAAGCAGAGCTGATTGAGGCAGTGAAAGGGACTCTTTCACCTGAGGACATGATTGTTTTGAAAGGCAGCAATGGAATGGGACTAGCTGAAGTTGTAGAAGTGCTGATAAATGAAAAGTAGTTTTCATAAAACTTGCTGAAAAGCACGATTCGTGTTAGAATGAACTATTGTCAGAGGATTTGAATAGAAACAGATGGCAGAAGGAACATTTTGCCAATCATATATTACTTGAACAGCTGAACGATTCCGTTTGGCTTTTCTGTTGTCGTAGTTCATATGATTGGATTTTCGATAGAGTTGATAAGAATAGATAGTTTGATAAAACATAAAGAATATATCTTTATTTCAATGATGAAGAGAGCAGGTCTGCTAAGCGAACTGATCCGGCTTTTTTCAACAGAGCAAACTGTATGGCTGGGTTTATTGACCCTATTGAAATGTTTAAAGCGTGGGACAATGGTCCCGAATAACAAGAAATTAGGAGGATCACATTGAAATTTAGAGAACTTGGTTTATCATCTAAATTATTATCAGCTATTGAACGCTCAGGATTTGAAGAAGCAACACCGATTCAGGCAGAAACTATTCCGTTGGCACTGGAAGGGAAAGATGTTATCGGACAGGCCCAAACAGGAACTGGTAAAACAGCTGCTTTTGGTTTGCCGATGCTTGAAAAAATTGATGCAGACAATCGTGTACTGCAGGGATTAGTTGTGGCGCCGACAAGAGAACTAGCGATTCAGACACAAGAAGAATTATACCGTTTAGGAAAAGATAAAAAGATTCGTGTACAAGCAGTATACGGAGGGGCCGATATTGGGCGCCAAATCAGAGGTCTGAAAGACCATCCGCATATTGTTGTTGGTACGCCAGGCAGACTGCTGGATCATATCAACCGCCGTACATTGAAGCTAGGAACAGTAGAAACCTTAGTATTGGATGAAGCAGATGAAATGCTGAATATGGGATTTTTAGAGGATATTGAGAAAATTATTTCTCAGGTTCCTTCTGAACGTCAGACATTGCTGTTTTCTGCGACAATGCCGCCGGCAATTAAAAATATTGGTGTGAAGTTCATGAATGACCCGCACCACGTAAAAATTAAAACAAAAGAAATGACTGCTGATTTGATTGATCAGTATTATGTTCGCTCAAAAGATTATGAGAAATTTGATATTATGACAAGACTTTTAGATGTTCAGACACCTGAATTGACAATTGTATTTGGTCGTACTAAGCGTAGAGTAGATGAGCTTGCCCGCGGACTTGAAGCTCGCGGCTACAAAGCTGAAGGGATTCATGGCGACTTATCACAGCAAAAGAGAATGAGTGTATTGCGGTCATTCAAGAATGGCAACCTTGATATTCTGGTAGCGACAGACGTTGCTGCCCGCGGATTAGATATTTCCGGTGTTACCCACGTATACAACTACGACATTCCACAAGATCCTGAAAGCTATGTTCACCGTATCGGAAGAACAGGTCGTGCAGGTAAGGGCGGAATTTCAGTAACCTTTGTAACACCAAGTGAAATGGGTTATCTTCATGTGATTGAGTCATTAACAAAGAAGAGAATGTCGCCCCTTCGTCCGCCAACTGAGAAGGAAGCTTTTCATGGCAAATTAGGCGCTGCAATGGAAGAAGTAGGTACGAAGCTTGAAGAAAACGGCTTGGATAAATACTTAGCTTCTGCAGAAGTTTTGTTAGAAAAATACTCTTCTCAAGACTTAGCTGCTTTGCTGCTTAAAACAATTTCTAAGGACCCGGCTGATGCAGCTCCAGTTAAAATCACTCCGGAACGTCCGTTGCCTTCACCAAAAAGTGGTGGATTTAATAAGAACAAACGTTATAGCGGCGGCGGGAATCGTCAGCGCAAAGACAACCGTTCTTCTCAAAGTAGAAATAAAAATAACAAAAACAACAGCAGTAGTGGTGGCGGCTACAATAAAGGCAAAAAAAATTATTCCTCTAAACGAAGCAATGACAAGGGCAGAGGCTTTGTCATCCGTGAAAAAGGAAACAGCTAAATAGAACAGCTGAATATCAGGCTGCAGATAGATATCTTTTGGGATTATAATCTGCAGTCTGTTTTGCTATAATAAAGTTTAGGGTTTTCTTAGGCTTCTTGTAGGAAAAAACCATTTATTTTGATAAAATAAAGATAATTTATTGATTTGGAGTGCGTGTCCGATTATGATAAGAGGAATAGGGATTGATATTGTTGAACTCTCTAGAATTGAAAAAATCGTTGAGAAGCAGTCGTCGTTTATTAAACGGGTTTTGACTGAAAAGGAGCTTGAGCTCTTCCAATCGCTCTCTTACCGGCGGCAGGTAGAATTTTTAGGCGGACGTTTTTGCTGTAAAGAAGCTTTTTCAAAGGCCTGGGGAACAGGAATTAGTGGTGTTGGATTTCAGGAAATAGAGATATTGAAAAATGCTGCGGGGGCTCCTGAAGTAACCAAATCACCTCATAAAGGCAATGTATTTGTCTCAATCTCTCATACAGAAACGATGGCTGTGGCACAGATTATTTTAGAAGATTAAATTTTGTATTCTGAAAAGGAGGGAGATAGAATGGTCACGGGATATCACCGACCAACAAAGCTTATTATTGATAGACAGGCAATTATTGATAACGTGGCAGGAGAAGTAGCCAAAATGCCGACTGACAAAGAGCTTTTTGCTGTGGTTAAAGCGAACGGCTATGGGCATGGAGCTGTTGAAACAGCTAAAAGTGCATTAAAGGGCGGCGCAGCTGGTTTTTGTGTTGCCTTATTAGATGAAGGGATTGAACTGCGGGAAGCAGGAATCACTGAACCTATTTTAATTTTAGGTGTTGTGGAACCAATATACATAGAGCTGCTGCTGAAGTACAATCTTTCTGTAACAGCTGCAACAACGGCGTGGCTGTTGGAAGCTTGTAAGTGCTTAAAAAGATTGACTGGAAGTCAAAAGCTAAAGATACATATAAAAATTGATACAGGAATGGGTCGTCTGGGATTTACTTCACTGAAAGAGGTACTTGATGCAGTTCAGCTCATAGAAAATAATGAGCAAATCGAGTGGGAAGGAATATTCACTCATTTTTCTACTGCGGATGAAATAGATACACTCTATTTTGAACAGCAGCTGAAGATGTTTCAGGATATTATTAGTGAACTGCCTCGACAGCCTCGTTATATTCATAGTGAGAATAGTGCTGCAGCCTTATGGCATCCGAAAAGTACGGGTAATATGATTCGGTTTGGCATTGCTATGTACGGATTGAATCCATCAGGGCGTTCTTTAATAGAAAGCTACCCGCTGAAGTCGGCACTAACCCTTGAAACAGTATTAATTCAAGTAAAGGAACTTCAGCCGGGAGCGGGAATAGGATACGGAAACACGTATACCGTTGCCGAAAAGGAATGGATTGGGACAATTCCTATAGGCTACGCGGATGGTTGGCTGAGGAAAATGCAGGGATTTCATGTTTTGGTGAATGGTAAAAAGTGTGAGATAGTTGGGAGAGTATGCATGGATCAGTGCATGATTCGGCTGCCTGAGGCTGTTCCGGAAGGGACAAAGGTTACTTTAGTTGGGGAAAATCAGGGAGCGGAGATAACACTGCAGATGGTTGCTGAGTATTTAGAAACCATCCATTATGAAGTTGCATGTACGTTTTCACAACGCATACCAAGAGAATATATAGGGGGATTATAATGGTTAAACGTGGAGATATCTTTTTTGCAGATCTCTCTCCTGTTGTTGGTTCTGAACAGGGCGGAATTCGTCCTGTCCTAGTCATACAGAATAATTTGGGGAATCATTTCAGCCCGACAATTATTGTCGCGGCAGTAACAGCCAAAATGGCTAAGCCAAAATTACCTACACATATAGGAATCAATTCAGAGGAGACGGGGATTGAAAGAGATTCAGTAATATTATTAGAGCAGATTCGAACGATTGATAAGGTTAGGCTGAAGGAGAAGGTTTGCCACTTAGGTGTTGATGTGATGCTTGAGGTCGATAGAGCTTTGGGCATCAGCGTAGGCATCGTTGAACCGGAAGAATCAGTAGGAACCTATCAAATATAGATTTTGTCCGATGCTGACTGACTGGAATACATAGTGAAAGAATACAATATTTAGTTTGAAATTAAAGAGTATGAACCGCAGAATTTGCATACAGGCAACGGTAATTCTGCGAATAGAAAAAAAAGTTGGCAAGAGCAAAGTGTAATGTTACAATGGATTATGTATAATTGGGTAGAAAATTGAGTTTTTAAAGAAAAATTCTTCTTGAATGTTTTTCATTAAGATATAAAGGGGTTTTTTATTTGGTCATAATCATTACAGGGATTGTCGTAATAGCGATGCTGGCACTTTTCAGCTATGAGCTGTATAAACGAGTGAATTTGAATCAGCTTAATTCGGAAAATCCCAAAATGCAGAAAAAAATCAATGTATACAGACAACAGGAAAACAGCCGTTTAGTCGTTTCGCTGGTTATTGCAGTCATTATTATTTCCTTTGTTTTATTAGGAATCCTGTATCAGCAGTATACATTGCATAAAGACAATGAATCTCTTAAAGCGGATGTAGAGACATTGGGAAAGGGGGCAGCCAGCGGTAAGGTAATAGTCGAAGAATACCAAGACAAAAATCTGAAGCTGGCCGAGTTTCCCTGGGCAAAGGCTGTAGAGAGTCAGGATGCCGCAGCTTTGACGAGCTATGAACTTCAGCTTTCAAGAGATTGGAAGCCGTTTTTTGGAGAAATCAGTGTGACAATCGTTCGCAGTCAAAATACACAGTCTCTGACTGTTTCAGTATTTTCGTCTTCACTGACGGATAAAGATTTTGAAGTAGCAGAAAAAAATGCAGAGAAATTTGCAGAAGCATTAAGTGGTATCAAGGAAGTAACGGTTATCGATTTTAATTTTACATATCGTGATAAGACAAACACGTTAACGAAGCAATCAATGGTATTTGATCGGGAGTCACAAGATCAGGGCCTTAAAAGGATAGAGCTAAATAAATAATAAGAAATTTATGGAAATTTAAAATGAGGTGTAGAATACATGGCAAAGAGACGGTTAATTAAAAAAATTAACGAAGTTTCAGATGAAGAGCTGGATCAGGACTTATTTGGAACGGAAAGCGATGGGACAGATACGGAATCATCCTATGCTTTAAACGATCAGCTGGAAAAACAGGAACAGGAAATTAAACATTTAAGAGAATTACTGGAGGAGTACCGCTTACAGGAAGCAGACTTCGAACAGGAGAAGGATGAAAACTTCAGATTATCCCAACAAAATAAGCAACTGGCGCTCAAAGTCGAAAATGATCAGAATGAACTGGAAGCGCTGGCTGACAAGAATGATGAGCTAGAAACGCTGTTGAATCAACGTGAAGCTGAAATTGACGATTTGAAAAATACACAAACAACAACGGATTCTGATGAAACAGCAGTATTGAAGCAGCAGATTAGTGAGCTTCAAAACGAGAACGCTGAAGCACAAAAGCAAATCAGTAATCTGGAAGCAGAACTGCTAGTGAAGAATAAAGAATTAGACAGTAAGATTTCTGAGAAAGAGCAGGAAATTAAACAACTGCAAGCGGATTTATCATCTCGTGGAACAATTACAGAAAAACAAGAAGTATTGGAGACGGTAAAAATGGAATTAGAAGAATTAAACAAAAAACTTCAAGCAAGTGAATCAGAAAATCAGGAACTGTCGCAAAAAATTGCCGATCTTCAGCAAACAGCTGCGAGGCTTCAGGAAGAAAACCAACGCTTAAATGATAAAGCTGTTTCTTTAGCTGCGGATAGCTCAAACCCAGAGGCTACTGGTCATGTAGAAGCACTGAAGCAAGAAATGGAATCAATTCTTAAAGAGAAAAGCGAATTAGAAGTTACGCTTGGCCGTATTCAGGCATTGAATGATAAGCACTCTGTACAGAAAAATGTATTTGAAGCTGAAGTAGCTACATTGAGAGAAAGCTATAAACAAAAAGAAACAGAGCTGGAAACAGTGAAATCTGAACTAAGTGCATTACAAAATGCATCTTCAGCGGGAGAAATGAAAGGTGAACAGTTGGCAGAACTATTGCAGGCTAAACAGCAAATCAATGATTTACTGCTGAAAAACCAGTCATTACAAGAAGAAGCGCTGAAATCTCAGCAGGAAATCGGGGAAGTAATGGTTTCTGCGAAGAAAGAAGCAAACCGCATCATCAGTGAAGCACAGGTTGAAGCAAAACATATGATTAATTCAGCTGAGCTGGAAATGTTGAATATCGGCAACCGTGCGAAAAACATTTCTAATGAAGTAGAAGAATCTAAAAATGAAATAATGGGCATTTACCGTGAGTTAGAAGAACGTTTAAGCAAGCTTTCACGTTTAGATAAGTCAGGAAATTAAGTTTAAGGAGCAGCTGTTATGAAACGAAAAAACAAAAAAATCGCGTTGTGGTCGCTTTTTTCAGTAGGAATCGTTTTGTTTTCTGGTTATTTGATGGAATCCACGCCAATCATGGGATCTACGCCGGAAGAGGGTGTAACAGCTTCAAATGAAAAAACAAATGCAACTGTGAGTACAAGCGAAGCAGACAAAGGGAACAGCTCAGAGTTAGCTGATACATCTGTCGCAGCGAGTGAAAGCCATGAAGCAACAGAAGCTATTGTTCCTGCTCCAGAAGAAACAATTCCTTCTACAGAAACGGCTGGTACCTCTGAACTTTATAAAGTAAAACAGGGAGAATCACTTTGGGAAATTGCTCAGAATGCCAATATATCCCTGCAGGATTTGATGAATATCAATCAGTTAAGCAACAGTGTTATTCTTGAAGGTCAAGAATTGCTTACTGAAAAATAATAAGATAAAGAAGCTTTCAGTTCATGTTTTTCAGAGCTGAAAGCTCTTTTTAGTATTTTTTATGGTAAAATTGCTTTTGGTTTGTTATTCTTAATAAGATATAGAACGTAAATTGAGGTGTAGCAGCAGTATGGATGAGTTTGTAGATAACCTGAAAAAAATGAAGCGTACGGGGAATTCTTCAAGCGGAAAGCGTCAGATGGCGAATAAGAGGATGATGAAGTCCGGTAAGCCTAGAAGACCTCTGATTAAACAGCAGCCCTTAGAGGGGGACCAGAGAGGCGCAGAAGCACCTGCGATTGAAGAACCTTCTGTTAGAAGAAAGAAACTAGTGCTAAACACTGGGGATAACGGCTTAGTTAATGAGACCGAGTTTAAACCTGAAGAAGAAGTTGCTGAAACAACAGATGAGATAAAGAAAGTAAGTAATCCAGAAAAAAAAGCGGAGGAAATATCCACAGCAAAAAAAAGCAGCCGGAAAGAGCGAGATGAAGAGCAGCTCTCGAAGAAAAAGGTTATGGGAGAAAAGAAAGAGCAGGGACAAAAATCGAAAAGCAAACCTGCAAAGAAAAAACGTAAAAAACTTTCTAAGGAAGAGCTTGCCCGCAAAAAGAAGCAGAGAAAAAAACAGCAAATTATAGAAGTAATCAAATTTCTTGGGCCTGTAACAGTGATGGCATTCATTGTATTTATGTTTATTTTTAAAACTTCTCCTCATGTAGTAGATGGAGACTCGATGAAGCCGACGCTTTTAAGCGGAGATAAGGTAATTGTCAAACGGACAAAGACACCTGACCGCTATGAAATCATTACATTTGATCCACCGGTTGACAGCGATTATCAATATGTTAAACGGGTCATTGGGATGCCGGGAGATTCTATTTGGATTGATGGCGCAGATTTGTTCATCAACCAGTCGGGCAACGTACCCGCTGAAGTCCCGTTAAATGCTGCAAATGAATTGCCGGATGGAACGATTAAAGTTGCATTATCTTCAAAAGCACTTGAACAGTTTGAAGGGCTGGAGAAAATTCCCGATGATTTCTATTTTGTTTTAGGAGATAATCGGAATAATTCCAGTGACAGTCGTGAATTTGGATTAGTAAGCGGGCGGGCAATTGAAGGAGTGGTTTCTTTTCGTTTTTCTCCATTTCAGTCAATGGGGTGGATTAAGTAAAGAAAAATAGTATAAAAGCTGTTGGAACAAGAAATGTTCCAACAGCTTTTTTTTAAAATAGTAAATCTGGCAATAAGTAAAAATAAAGTAATACCGCCGTTTTAAAGAGTTATTCTCACTAAATTCCGTTTTTCCCTAGAAAATAGAGAACTTTAAAGAAAATTCTTTGATATAATGAACTTAAAGTCATTTCAATTATTTGTTAAGTAATTGTAGAATTAACTTTTCTACTTCATCCATGTCATAATTGTTCCCAATATCAGAAAAGACATATGTTGTTTTCTGATTTTCCGATATGGTATCGTCATAAATATTCGATAGTAGTATGTCATAGAATGTATCTTCAAGATAAAGCTCTGCCTTAATAGGATACTTGTGCCCAAGGATATTTGACAGATGCTGAATAACCAGTTCCCCAATAAATGGATTTAGAGAATGGTAGACACCAATGACGATTTTTTCTTCATTTAGTTCAGCAATATGATTTAAAATGATTGTGTAGTTGATTTCTGTGAATCTATTTCTATACTGGTCTTTTTCACCGCTGGAGTTAAATTTTTCAGAAGCAATACCCATTATTTCAATAACTTCATTTCCTGTAAAAGGATGGCGATGAGCGTTGACAATAGATTCAATCGTCCAGTTATCAAAAGGAAGTATGAAGCCATCAAAATAATACAGTCTGGCATGCAGCTGAAACAGCAGATTTTCAATATAAGATAGACGTGAAGGAGAAGCATAGCTTGACAGATAACCTTGCTGCTTCAAGTACTTTAAAATCACTTTGTTCATATAATTAAGATAAGAACCTGATGTTCGCTGCTCCTCTGCAAGACGAAAAGCAAAGGATGAATTTGGCGAGAAATTATTCATGGAGCAGAAGAAATCATAAAACATGTAAGCTTCATAAATAGTATAAGGTCGATCAATTTTTTTCATATATGTATGGAATGCTAGATTGATTTCTTCAAATAAAGGGCGATCCGGGTAATCATAATTCGGACTAATGACCGGATTAAATTCTGTACTTATTCGCCTTAAAGAAATTTTCATCCATAGTTTAATCTGGAAAGCCTCTGTGGGATCAAATGGGATATTCAGGGATTCTTTCAAGGCTTCGACAAATCCAAGATATTGATTTGAGGTTTCTTGCTCTAAATCACTCTTATCTTCAAAAAGAAACCAAAAGAAATTAAAAAAGAAATACCGAATCTGTTTTTCTTCTCCAACTAGTTTACCTCGTTTTATCTGTAATCGAAATTCTTTCAGAAGCTCATTCAATTCAGTAACCTTTCGATAGTAGGTTGCAGAGCTGATGGCGTAGGTCAGTTGAAAATATTCACAGCTGACTTCATTTTTTTGAAACAGCTGATTGACCATTTGAAATTTTATCGATTTATCAAGAAAAAGCAGAACGACTTTCTTTAATGGAAATTCTGGTTCTTTGTGTAAGTAAAGCACATCTCCTTCAGAAGAGATTTCAACCTTACCATCTATTCCATTTTCCTCAAGAAAACTTCTTAAAAAAGACAGGTACTCATTTAGAGTAGGCAAGCTGATTTGGAATTCTTCAATGAGTTTGCTTTTTGTTGATTTTCCTTGATTATTATATAGAAATAATAGAATATCATTCATATAGTCATAGGGCTTTTCTAAAAAATCTCGTTTTAGCATAATAGACACCTCACTTTAAGGATACTTGATTCATGGTAAAATGGCAATATCAATCTGAGAAAAGGGTGTTATTCTCACCTGTTGGATTTCTTTTTTGCGAAAAGTTATATATAATGAAGTCACATGACTGTCTATGCTTTTGGCTAAATAAAATTTTTTACAGGCAGGAGCAGCTAGTTTGAAGGGAGAAGGTACAGTGAAAATAGTAATAATCGGCGCATCCCATGGCGGGATACAGGCAGCCTTAACTATAAAAAGATTAAATCCAAAAGCTGAAATCATACTGATTGAAAGAAGAAACGATGTTAGCTATGTGTCCAGCGGTATGATTATAAAGCTAAAAGAGATGGTAGATGATTTAAATGACGTGCGTTATATAACTCCTGAAGGTCTTCGCAAACTGGGAATTGATATTTATTTAGAATCTACGGTGGTTCAGATAGACCCTAAAAATAAAATAGTGAGCTACAAGTCTTCAAATGGAGAAGTCGCTGGAGAAAATTATGATAAGCTAATCCTTGCAACAGGCTCTAACCAATTTTCTTTAAATATGAGTTTGCCGGATAATGATCGAATTACGTATTTTAAGAGCTACAAAAGCTCATTAGAAGCCTTACATAAACTAGAAGAAGCAGCAAGCATATCGATCATTGGCGGCGGTTATATCGGAGTTGAGCTTTGTGATGCTCTAAGGGATAAGGGAAAAGAAATCCATCTTATTGAAAGTTCTGACTCGATTCTATTTCGCTATATTGATAAGGAATTGTCTGCTATTCTCGAAAAAAAGATGGCAGAATCTGGTATTCATCTGCATCTAAATGAGAATGTCATGACTTTTGGCAAGACAGATAGTGTTCCCTTTACAACTGTAACAACAACAAAAGAGATTGAAAACGAGTATGTTGTGATTGCTGTAAATGCTCGGCCTGACACATCATTGTTTCAGGAATTCCTTGATTTGAATCACAATGGAACAGTTCGTGTGAACAAGCGGATGCAGACGAGTGATCCGAGTATTTACGCACTGGGAGATATTGTTTCATACCCTGTTCATAACAGCTACCGTCAGTCATTTATTCCATTGGTGAATAATGTTGTCAGAAGTGCAACAGTTGCAGCCATGAATGTTACGGAAAATAAAATGGAGTATAAAACGACACAAAAAACGACGGCAACTAAAGTATTCGATTACTACATTGCCAGTACAGGTTTAACAGAAGCCGAAGCGAATTTTGAAGGGCTGGATATTGACAGCATCTTTTTAAAGCTTCCATATCAACTACCTTATTTGAAAGAGCAGGAAGATATTTATGTGAAGCTGGTCTTCTCTCAGCATAGAAATACGCTAATTGGTGGCCAAATGATGTCAACGAAAGACATTACCCAGATTATCAATACGCTTTCCCTGGCAATTGAAAAAGAAGTGACCATGGAAGAGCTAGTGACCATGGATTTCTATTTCAACCCTACGTTGAATCATCCAATGGGGATCCTTAGCCGGGCGGCGTATGAACATATGATTAAGCGATATAAAAAGTAAAAATTGTCCTGTTTGCAACAGTCTGGACTGCTGATTTTCTGTTTTTATATCAATATAAATCAGCGTGTCAGGCTTTTTTCTTCTGTTTGAAAACAAGTAGTTTTACATCAAAATGTGTTGGCAGGACAAAAACTAAATGAACTCTTAGAACTTGAAGCAAAAAGCAGGAAACCGCTGCCTTTGTTTCAAGTTTTTATTTTAGAGCTTCCTTGTACAAGCAGAACCGAAAACTAGCTCAGATGTGGGTACCAATCAACAAGATTTTGGTACGCCTGGGATTTCGCTAAAAGTTCCCTTTTTTAATCCTATAAAAAGACTTGAATCATAGAACTACCTGAACGAAAAGAATAGAAGTTATAGGAAATAGCTTTTCAGCTGATTTTTTTGATTGATTTCATTATGTTGGTTTGATTTTTTATGTTTAACCATCGAATAGCTACTGACCATCTTCGTTAATGATTTTTGCTAACATAAAATAGGTTAAAGCTGAATAAGCCAGCTTTTTCTATCGGATTTTCTAAAAGTAGCAATCAAATTATTATTACTTATAGACGTTTCATTTTATAATAGAGAAAAGCTGCAGGGAGGATTCACTATGAAAAAACAAGAACAAGCTTTTATCGATTTTGTTATGGAACGTACACTAGCCGATCATAAGGGGGATATGGATAAGCTTCTTGGTGAGCTGTTGGAGAAAAAGAACAGCGGTCAGCTGAATAAAATGTATTTAATGGGTGTTATGCCTCGAGCGCTTTCCTATCTTGAAGCAGATAAGGTGCCGGAAGTAAAAGATGCAGTCGAAAAATTGTTAGCATAAGAAATCAGCAGATAAAGTATCTGTTTGGATATGTATAGAGAACGAGATAAATTTAATGAATGAGAAGAGGCTGTGACAGAAGTTTTCTAGTTCGACTTATTTCTGAAGAGGCGGCTTCTGTCACGCTGTTTATTTGGTTTTAGAGGATGGAGGCATACAAGTGTCACATCCTCTTTCCTAGTTTTAAGAGTCAAATCAGCACCCTGTATTTATGCAAAAGTATTTATTCGGATACATGGCTCGTAGGTAATTGCCTTTATTTTTCTTAAGAATGCTGACTGATATTTCGAGAGCATACAGAGCTTATCTTTTGCAGATAGGGGATACTTTAAGATATTCTTTAAGAGATGACTTAAAAATTACGACAGATTAAATTAATTGTCCAACAATTAATCGTCTGCCGGTTTTTCAAACTGTTTTTATCAAAAAAGATGTGCTAAAGTAAGTCGTCGTAAGGAAGCAGGTGGGAATTATGAAGCATATAAAAAATACTTTGAACTTATTTATAGTAGATTGGAAAAGAATTTTTAAAAATCCGATTGCAGCGTTATTGATTATCGCTTTGATGATCATTCCTTCGCTCTATGCCTGGTTTAATATCAAGGCTTTATGGGATCCGTATGCGAATACGGGGGAGCTGCCGATTGCAGTATATAGTGATGATCAGCCAGCAGAGTTTCAAGGAAAACAAGTGAGTATAGGAGATGAGGTATTAGCCAATCTCCATAAAAATAAACAGCTGGGCTGGCGCTTTGTTGATTCAAAAAAGGATTTGGATGAAGGCGTGAAGTCTGGTAAATACTATGCGGGAATCTATTTGCCAAAGAGCTTTTCAAAAGATTTATTAAGCTTTACGACAGGAGAAATCAACAAGCCTGAAATCGTTTATTCTGTGAATGAAAAAATCAATGCAATTGCACCTAAAATTACAGATAAGGGAGCTACTTCCCTCCAGACAGAAATATCTTCTGAATTTATCAGTACGGCGAGCAGCACGTTAATTAAAGTTTTTAATGAGATCGGGTATGATATTGACGCAAACTTGGTTAGTATCAACAAAGTAAAGAGCCTGATTTTATCAACAGATGAAAACATCGATACGATTGACGGGTATGTGCAGCAGGTTGTTGATCTGCACAAGAAAATGCCTGAAATTAAAGAGAAGATTGCCAAAGCAGAAGAGTTTAAGGCGTATATTCCTCAAGTGGATGAGTTGACTGAAAAAATCACCGAGCTGAATAACAACATGCCTGCATTGAAAGAACAGGCCAAAGTGATCCTAACTCTTCAAGAGAAAATACCAGAGATACAAAATGCCGGTAATCAGCTGGCAATGATTGACAGTGATTTTGCCTCTGTTGAACAGGTGATGACGGAGGGAATTGCAGAAGCTAAACAAGGACTGCAGATTATTCAATCTGTTGAAAGTGCATTGCCTGATATTCAAAAGCTGGGAGAGCAGGCGGATCAGTTTGGAACAGTGACGATGGAAGGAGCTCAAAAACTTCAGGATGCTTTGCCAAGTATCACTAGTAGTGTGAAAATTACTTTGGAATCCATTCAGGGAATTGGCACGAATGTTGCGTCAATCACCAGTCAAATTCAACAGATGCTGGCAGATAATGAGCTGACACCTGATGAAAGAGCATCACTAAAGGTGCTGTTACAGAATTTTTCTGAAAGTTTGGGCGGCCAAGTAAATGCGGCACAACAGCTGTCTGCATTGCTGACAAACATTCAGGAGTCAGCCGGAAATCAAAACTTACAAGGGGTCATCGATCAGCTTAATGCTCTTCAAACCTTGATTCAAGGATTGAAAAGCCGGGTAGACAGTATTAACGTGGATGCAATTACAACAGCTGAACTGCAGGCAATTGCCGGAGAAATCACAGCTGGTGCAAATGAAATTGCCAGCACGGCTGGAGGAATTCTGGGGAATATGGATAGCATTAATGCAACCATCAGCAGCCTGTTAACCGATTTGATTAATACAATTACAACAGCTAAAGGCTTGCTTTCCCAAGCTCAGCAGACAGACTTTACAGCATTACTGAATGCCACAGAGGGAACTGTATCGAATGCTATTGGAATTCTTGAAAAATATCAGGCTCAAATGCCTGCCATTAAGCAGGAGGTTCATGATGCGAATGTGCTGTTGAATGGTCATATGGATACGATTGTAGGCGGTATTAATAAAGGAGCCGATTTATACAATAATGAACTGCCGGTTGTCGAGGAAAAGCTGGGACTGGCTGCAGATTTTATCAAAAATGATTATCCTGGTATAAAAGCGGATATTACGGATACCTTAACGATGGTTGATGAAAAACTGCCAGCAGTGGAATCTGCTTTGAATACGGCGAATGATTTGATTGAAAATGACTGGCCAAATATTAAAAGCGGACTTCATAAAGCGGCAGAAGCTATTCGCAAGGGGGAAAGTGAAGTCGATTTAGGTGAAGTTCTAAAATTATTGAAGCTGGATGCCACTTCAGAAAGCGACTTCTTTACTGAGCCAGTAGTGGTCAAAGAAAATCAGATTTATCCGATTGCCAATAACGGGTCTGCAAGCACACCGTTTTATACAGCACTTTGTCTATGGGTGGGCGCTGTTCTGTTTTCAAGTATTGCTACAACAGATTATTATTTGGATGAAAAAGACAAGAAACGCTATAGCAAAAGAGAACAGTTTTCAGCTAGAATGCTGACGTTTATCGTGATGGGGCTGGCACAAGCCCTAATCGTTACCCTAGGGAACTATTTCCTTTTAGGAGTAGATGTCAAGGCGCCGGTTTACAGTGTGTTGTTTGCATTGTTGATTGCCCTCGCCTTTATGACGCTAGTATACGTACTGGTAGCTCTGTTTGGGAATGTCGGGAAAGGTATTGCGATTATTATTCTGGTTCTATCTATTTCTGGTGGGGGAGGAAATTACCCAATTCAAGTTTCAGGTAAATTCTTCCAGATGATTAACCCGTTTTTACCATTTACCCATGCAGTAAATCTGCTGAGAGAATCCGCTGGAGGAATTTATTGGCCAAATGCGTGGAAAGCAATCATTATTTTAGTTAGTTTAATGATTGTTGTCGGAATTTTAGGGACAATTTTTTATCCTATTTTAGAACCGAAAATGAAGAAGCTTGCGGAAATTTCGCATAAAAGCCATATTTTCCATTAAAAAGAGTTTCTTTCACCTGAAAGAAAAATCAGACAGTTTCCCTATGCGGATAGTCTGATTTTTCTTTATTTTGTTCTGACTGTACAGCTTTCTAGAGATGGAAAAAACTAGGTAGTCCTAACAATTAAGAAATGGTCTGCTTTGTCTAGGAATAGGGGATTTCTAAATAGTAAGAATCAAGTAAAAAATTTAAAGCAGCTATATACAATTAAAGTAGAAATCGGTATATTTTTTTAATACTTAAAAAAGGTAGGGATTATATGATAACGGGAATAGTTAATTGGTTTGAAAAGAAGGCGGATAAAACAAAGGACCAGCGGACTGCTTTTGGTATATTTGCCGGGATTGTAGGATTGATTTCCAATCTGCTTCTGGTTATTGGGAAATTTTCCATCGGTTTTGTTTCCGGAAGTGTATCAATTATGGCAGATGCGGTTAATAACTTATCAGACATGATTTCTTCTCTGGTAACATTAATTGGTTTTTATATTGCGGGGAAGCCGGCTGACAGGGAGCATCCTTATGGTCATGAACGATTTGAGTATATCAGCGGTATGTTCGTTTCACTATTGATTACTTTTGTGGGCTTTCAGTTCTTCCTGACTTCGATTGATAGAATCAGAGAGCCTAAAAGTATCCAATTCAACTGGGTTTTATTAGTGGTTCTGCTGTTTTCGATTGGATTAAAAGTTTGGCAAGGGCTGTTTTACAAGCAGGTTGCTAAAAAGATTGATTCTAACACCCTAATTGCAGCTTCTAAGGATAGTCTTAATGATGTCTTCACAACGATTACCGTTTTAGCTTCCACTGCGGTAGAGGGGCTTACAGGGCTTAAGATTGATGGCTATATAGGCTTGCTGATTGCTGTGTATATTATTTATAGCGGGATTCAGTTGATTCGGGAATTTGTCAATGAACTAATGGGCTCCAGACCGGATCAAAAAGAGATTGATCAGATGAAGGCTTTTTTATCCGGCTATCAGGATATTGTCGGCTATCATGATTTGCTGATTCATCAGTACGGGCCTAATCAGATTTTTGCTTCGGTTCACATTGAAGTAGATGACCGCTGGGATTTGAATCATGCACACCAAATTATTGATCAAATTGAATACACATTTAAAAAGCAATTAGGTGTGGAACTGGTCTGCCATGTGGATCCGGTGAATTTATATGATGAAGAGCAGCAAATGATTCATAAGGGCATCAAGAAGATTATTAAAGAAATTGATCCAGATTTACGAGTGCATGATATTCGTTTAGTAACTCATAAGGATGTAGCAACGATTCATTTTGATTTAGTTGTTCCCAGCAAGTTTCGGCTAACGGATGAAGCACTTCAGAAAGAAATTCAAGAAAAAATTGTACTGACAATTGGCATATACCAGCTAACAATCACATTTGACCATAATTATTTACTTTAAAATAACAAAAATTATTTTTTTCTCATAAACTTCTCTCTTTTAAGAAAAAACTGATAAAAAAAGTACATACTCCCATGTTAACATATCCTTAAGGAGTTGAAGGACATGAACCTAGCATATTTAGCTATTATGTATTTTTTTGTAGTCGTTATTATTGTTCTATGTTTCTTGTTAATAAAAGAACGTCAGATGTTACAAAAAACCTTGTACGAAAAAGACGTTCTGCAAGAACACTTATCTGATTTGAAAGTCGAGAAGGTTCGAATGAACCATATGCTTAAAATGCAGGATGAAAGCATTGTTCATCTAATGGATGAGCCTGAGATACAAGAGAAAAAAGCACAACAGCCGGCGATACAGACGCTGCGAGAAGAAATACAGCGTGAACCGATAAAAAGAGAGTTTGAAAGAAGTGAACCGGAATCTAGCGAGTTTTCGAAGCGTTCACCGAAAAAACAGCAAGAAGCCGAGCCAGAGATAGAGGAACACAATGAAGAGCCCTTCATCATTCTAAATAGCCGCCGCTTCTCTGGATATGAAGATGAAGTCTATCGAAATATTGAAGAATAATAAGCAATAGTTTTAAATAAAAACCACGATAAAATCAGTCAAATTCTGATTTTATCGTGGTTTTTATGTTAGGGTCAGGAACTGTCGGTTCCATACCACTGTAGAAAGAATTGATTCATCTGAGTATTTGTCAAATAATTAGAGCCAGTCAGGAAGTTTACAGATTCGCTAAAATAGTTGAGCTGTTCAACGATAAACTGGTTAATTTCCTTAATCTGAGGCTCCAATCCTAATTCGTTGCCTGCTCTTTTTTTTATAAGTAACCGTTCAATCTGCTGTACAAGCTCAGCAGATAATCCTTCTTGCTGAAGCAGCTCCTGAAAAAGAACGGGCGGTGCTGTTTGATGGGCTTCAATCCACCGGCAGGCGAGCAGGGGACGAAGAACATAAAAATATTTTTTGATTTTAACCGTTTCGCCCTGCAAGTAATCCCGATAGTTTCCTTTAGCCATATGCAGATAATGATAAATCAGTCCTTTAGACTGAATAGAAGCTTTCATCAGCTCCAAAAGCTCTGTGTGGAATAGGGAATCCTTATAGTAAACAATGGGCGAAGCCAGCCACTCTATAAGTGATGGGTTGCTTTTTTGTAAAAGCAGCAGACTTTTATCTAAATCCCATCCGCTGATATCCAGCAGCTCTGAAATAGGATATTCAAGGGTGTCTCTAGTTTTTTGAAGCTGTAAGTACCAGCTTTTAGGACGAGTGTAGATAAAGCGAACATCATAGTCACTGTCTGTCGAGGGAAAGCCCCACGCTCTGCTTCCTGACTCTACAGCATATAAAATTCGGATATTTTCTTGTTTTTCGATTCTTTTTAATTCTTGAATAATTTTATTTTTCATGGAGATCCTCCTTTTAGAGACGCGGATCCAAATCCTTTTCTTTTTCAAATTCATAAATCAGTTCAGCCAATGTATTCATATAGACGTCATTTTCTTCAGTTAACTCATGGATTGGAATCTGCAGCAGTTCAGCAGCAAGAGCAGCTTCTCTTTTAGAAGCCTTCAACTTGCCATGAATTTTTTTGTCTTCAATAAGCTTCTGATAGCGTTTATCGGAGCGATAGTCATAGCCGTAGATAAGAGTTAAGTATTCTTTATTGCGAACCTTCATAAAGGGAACGGCCTTTGAATTCCCCAGATGTTCCGGTTTAATGACAATTCCTTCCATTTGATTTGTAATGGTGATTGTTTGAAAATAGTCTTCTGCCTGTGCTAAGGCGGACTCTTCTAAGAGATTAACAACTAAACAATTATCCTCCGATAAAAAGCGGTAGATTTCAGAAGCAGACTGCTCCGGCAGCATTTGACTACCGTCCTGATAAACCACTTTTAATAAATTAAATGGTTTGTACGACAACTCCCCTTCGCTGCCATAAAGCTCAATCTGTTTTCGATAAACAGCTAAAGCCTGTTCTTGTTCAGAGATACCTACCTGCCGGCTGCGGGTCTCGGTTAATAATGCAAATTGGCGTGCTGTATAATCGCCGTATAAGTCAGACAATGTCTTCTTATCTTTATGGTACTGATCGGTAAGATAGTCGGTAGCATCAAGCTTTTGAAGTGCTTTTGCATAGTTCTCTTCAAAACCAAAATCTTTTAGTACAGTAAGTTCTTTTTCTATACCGAAGGAAATCGGCTGATACTCTTTTTCAATCAGTCCTTTGCCGAGAACACTCCATGGCAGCAGCTCACCATCCAACAACAGCATCTCAATGTGATTCTCCTGCATATAAGGTAGAAATTTTATCAAGAGCTCCTGATAAATTGGCTGAAGCTCCAGCTGCCGAATAATATGTCCATTTCTGGATACTGCAAAACAGCGGTCGAGTTCAGTATAGAGATAGAGATTACAGCGAGACCCCATATATTTAGGCTGCAGTACTACATTTTCTATTCCCTGCTGCTTAAAGTAGTTGAGTCCAGCTTCCAAAGATTCTAAATCGTTTGTTTCAGGGTCAGCAGCTGAAGGCGACATGGTACCGGAAAGGTATTGAATGTTGTTGCGGGCCATATAGCGCAGCCGCCTCTGGCTTTCTCTAGGAAGTGTCTGCCATGAAGGCTTTTTAGGCTTAGTAAAAAGCAAAGGCAATGTTTCTGTCTGGCCCTCTTCAGATGGCACAGAATACAACATCGTTTTATAAGGTAAAATCTTAACTGCTGTCAGGCGGTTTTTAGCTACAGCACCAGTATCAATACTTCGCTTGTTCTTTAGTTTGAAAGGCTCCTGACAAGCAATGTGCCCGAAAAGATGCAGCGGCAGGTTGAAGTAGCTTTCTTCTTCCAGAAATTCCAACTGGGGCTGAAGCTCAGCCTCTCGATTCAAGCGGAAGTTACGCTGTTTTCTTTTTGACCCATTATCCAGCTTGCCAAGATACTTTTGGCGGCAAGGAGCATGTGTGACAATGAAGGATTGTTCGCCTCCACCAATTCTACGATAGAAAGGTTTAGCTTTTTCAACCAGCTGAAAGAATTTTTCCCGCAGCGCATCATCTTTTTCCAAGATGCCAACAGAATCAAAATAATGTGCCAGCACCTGAGGATCAGCACCTTTAATCGTCCCTTTCAAATAATGATAGACAAAATGCTCATGATTTCCAATCGTCAACAGCAGCAGCTCCTGATTGGCATAAAGAAACTCGATAATTTCTGCCGTTTGTTTTCCTTTATCAATCCAGTCACCGTTAAGAATTACTTTTCCTGAACGTTCATTCATGACTAGCTGATTCTCTACTACTGAATGACCAAGCCGAATCAGCAGCTGTTTTAAGGCGTGAACACATTCATGAACATCGCCAATAACAGAATAGTCATGAGCCGGAGGCAGGATACAGGCTAAATATTCTTCCTGATCCTCAACAGCTATCTGAATATCAGCAAAATCTTTTTTAGGAATACGATGAATTGCATGGTAGTTTTCTTTAGCCAGCTTTGGTAAAACCTCACGCTTCAGCCGTTGAATATGGTTGCTGATAAGACGGCGGGAACGTTCACTGGCATAATAGTCCTCCCGATTTTTGTAATCAAAGACAACTGCTTCAATACGATAGTTTTGTTCCTGGGCAATTGCTAAAATTTCCTGGCGAAATTCCTGTGCCAGTCCAGTTGTATCGACAATGACAAATTCTGCCGAAACAGGATAGGTTGTCACAAATTCTAGTCTTTTTCGCAGGTAGGGGAAAGCCACATTACTAGCCTCCAGCATTACCTGATCGTATTTATCATACGCATGTCCAAGAATTTCCTGACGTAAATCATCCGACGAAATATATTGGACATTGCTGTAAAAGTTTTTTTCACAATCTTCAAAGCCCAGCTGTTTCATTAGAACTTCTTTTGAAAAGGTTGTTTTTCCACATTCTGTCGGACCAATTAATAGGAAAATTGTATGAGTTTTTGTTTGAATGAGCATAAATTATGCCTCCTTATTTTTTCGTAGAATACGCACACCCTGAGTCGTAGAAATACCATTTACTTTATCGCCGATTGCGAGGTAATCGATAGTATAGTCTGTCTTAGCGACAAGCTTGTCAATCCACTGCTGAAACTCCAGACGAGTCATTTCCCAGCAATGGTCTGTGTGTCTCATCTGATCTTCTGCAAGACTGTAGTAATGATTGAATTCCTTATTTGGTGTGGAAAGTATCATTTGATGAATATTTTTACTTAAAACGGTTTGAATTAGCTCTTCTGCTTCTTCCAAAGGCATGTGTTCAGCAACCTCCATCATAATGATGTCAATCGGTTCTGTAATGTTTAACTGCTCCCAGCTAGCAACAGAAGAATAGAAGGAAACATTTTCCAGTTCTTTTTTTTCAGCTTTTTCCTTCGCTGCAGCAAGTACTTCAGGGTTAATATCTACAGCGTAATAAGGCTGACCATTCAAATGGTTTGTAAATGCGCCAATATAGTAGCCTTCTCCACAGCCCACATCCAATATAGGATGTTCAAAGTCAAGAAGCGACTCCGCAAAATTTCTTCTTTGGAGATTGGTACCACCAAAGCTAAAGTCAATTTCATAACGATTGGTTGTCTCTATTTGTTTTTTAAAGTGATTAAAAAGGTTCCTTCTGCTTAAAAAATGGTGGGCAAAAAGATTTCGGATATAGAATGGAGCATCCACTGCATTCAAGGAATGAACGTATTTTTGAATCAAGCCCTCTGTTTCATCCATAAATTCTCTTCCGAATAATCCTTGGAAAGCGAGAAAAAGCTGAGCAGTATGCAGTAAATCGTGAAGGGAACCTTCTGTTTGAATAATCAAGGTACCATATCCAACTGCTGTTTCTTCATAGTTGAACTGAATATCAGGAAACTGCTGTCTGAAAAAACGCAGGAAATAAGAGCGTCTAATTGCAATGAAGGGCAGTTCCAGCTGATGAAGAAATCCTTCCGTATCAGATTCCTGCTGCTTAAACGGATAGCTGAAAAATTCAGTCAACAGTGAAAGATACGCGAGCGGCGCTTGATATTGAGCGCTGTTTAGATAATGAAATTCCTCTTCCCGGTTTGGACGAAAGGATAACGAAGGGTTCCCTTGATCTGTAAAGTAAGCTAGATAGGTTTGAGCATCTGCATACCAGCCATAGCCCATGCCCTTTCGTATTTTTCTTAACTGCAGCCCGCTTTCCGGATTTTTATATAAGATATAAGATAATTTTGGATTGGTTGATGTCAGCTTGATAATTGCCATAATAGACCTCCTGTAAAAGTTTATACTTGTATCATAACGAAAACCTCCTGATCTATCTTTAAAAAAAAGTTGCGTACTGCGGAAGGTTGTGTTTACAATTAATGAAAAAGGTTGATTGAGGGTTATAGATTATGGCAAAAAAATTTCAGGAATTAGTCAAAAATTTTGATAAGATTCGAAAATATACTCGGGACTTTTATATTTACGGTTTTAAAGAGCGGGATGACTTTGTTTATGGAAGTCAAAGAGGGTACGATAATGAACGCAGAAGAATCGAAAGCTATTTATCTGAATGGATTGTAACGGAAACCGTTCATGGAAAGAAACGGGTACGCTTAGAATTAGACCCGAATAAAAGCACAGCGAATCCATTAAGCGCTGTTTGGGGGGCAAAATCCTTTACGAAGAATGACATTTTTCTGCATTTTACTTTGCTGGATATTCTGCAGGGGACTAAGGGCTGGACTGTACAAGAGATAGTTGATGAAATTGATGACAGCTACCTTTCTGGCTTTTCTGATGGCTATTTTTTAGACCCTCTGACGATTAGAAAAAAATTGAAGGAGTATACGGCTTTAGGCTTCTTCAAGGAAAAAAAGGCTGCAAGAGAATGTATTTATTTTCAGGTGCCCCCTTTAGTATTAAATGATGAGCTTCGTTTGGCTATTAGCTTCTATAAGGAAATCTTTCCTGTAGGCTTATTAGGAGATTATCTTTTGAAGGATGAACCACAGGCAACACCAATTCAGTTTAAGCACGCATTTCCAGTTCAGATTTTAGATAGTCAGGTTACGCTGCAGCTGTTAGAGGCAATTTATCAGCGGCGGGCTATTTCTTTTGAAACTGAAAAGCAGCATTTTGAAGATTTTATCCCGGTTAAATTCAGCTCAAGCTGTGAGTCAGGGCGGCAATATCTGATTGGTCGGGTCACAGGGAAAAGACATTTTTATTCAGTACGGGTCAACTTCATTTCTAATGTGAAGTTAGGCAGCGAGGCCGTCCAGTTTGAGCGTCTGCATACACAGTTTTTAGCGCAAAAGAAAATTAATTGGAATGCTGCGCTGAGCAGCAGAAGGACCCAACGGTTAAAAGTTTATCTAGCAATTGATGAAAAAAAAGAACAGTACCTAATTCGCAGGCTGGAAAAAGAAAAGCGTCAGGGAACAGTTACACACTTAGGTGAAAATGAATTTCTTTTTTCAATTGAGTTAACGGATATGGTTGCTTTAAATCCATTTTTACGAACTTTTTTTGGCCGTATTCAGCGAATTCAATGCAGCAACCGTACATGGGAACAGAAATTTTGGCAGGATTATCAGCAGATGCACGAGATGTATTTTGGAGGTGACCAAGATGAATCAATTATTTCATGAAGTCTATGGACGCTATTTTCAGATTGTCTCCAAGGTATTGGCAAAAAAAGAACGCAGTGAAGAGGAAATTCGACAGCTGGCTGAAGCTTATGGTTATGGAGAAACAGCTTTTAGTTTACTTCCCTACCTATTGTCGGAAGAAGACAATTGGCATCTGCTGAAAAAAAAGGAGAATAATTTCCAGCGGATAACGGCAAATGACAGCTTTCAGCCAACAACAAAACTAGAAAAACGCTGGCTAAAGACTATACTACAGGACCCGAAAATTCATCTCTTTTTAACAACAGAACAGTTGGCAGAGCTTAATCAGATACTTAAGGAAGAAGAGTGCTTATTTTCATTGACTGATATTGATTATTTTGATCAATTTCAGTCTGGAGACCCTTTTGAAAATGAAGACTATCAGCAGAATGCCCGGACTTTGTTAAAGGCAATTACTAGTGATGGGCTGACCACAGTAAAGTATCAGACCTTAGGTCGTGAAGAAAGCATTTGTCATACAATCAAGCCGGAAAAACTGGAATATTCACAAAAAAATGATAAGTTTCGATTAAAGGGTCAACGGTTGACAAAAAACGGCAGTTGGGAAGGAATAATCTTTAATCTTTCGGAAATCCGACAAGTAGAAATGCTGGAAAATCATGACCTGACTACTCCTCTATCAGAAAGCTTCTCTGCGAGGGAAGCAGAGAAGCAGATTGTTTGTTTGCTAAGAGATGATCGAGATACATTGGAGCGGGCAATGTTTCATTTTTCTAATTATCGTAAGGTAACGCAAAAGACAGAGAATGAAAAGGAGTATTCGCTCACTATTTATTACCCGGCACATTACGAAACAGAGCTAGTGATAAATATTCTTTCTTTTGGTCCTTTTCTAAAGGTTATTGAACCAGAGAGTTTTATCCATCAGATTCGTTACCGTTTAAAAAAGCAAAAGGAACTGCTTTTTCCAAATGGGATTATAGATTAAACAGAAAAAAGCGGCAATTGACTTCCTTAAGTCAAGTTGCCGCTTTTTTTGGTTTTATAGTTTAGCACCCATTGACTCAGGTGGCTATTGTCAATGACCTGCTTAGTTAGGACCTATTTATAACTCGTTTTTACTGCTTGAGAGCTGAATAAGTTCGTTCTGCTAATTAAGAAGAATGTTTACTTGCCGGGTCGAGACGATGCTCAATCATGCCGAGCACCCAATCAGTAATAATTGCCATTAAGGCAGTAGGAACTGCACCAACCAAGATAATGGAGGTACCGTCTGTCGCATTTGTACCGCGAATAATAATGTCCCCTAACCCTCCGGCACCAACAAAGGCACCGATAGCAGTAATTCCAATGGCTACGACTAAGGCATTGCGTATTCCTGCCATAATAACAGAAACAGAGAGAGGCAGTTCAACCATGAACAAGCGTTGAATTTTTGTCATGCCCATACCTTTTCCTACGTCGAGAATATTGTTATCCACTTGTCTCATCCCTGTATAGGTGTTCTTGATGATGGGCAGTAAAGAGTATAGGAAAACTGTAACAATAACAGTATTTACTCCAAGTCCTAAGCCCAGCATCAAAATAGAGAGCATTGCTAAAGAGGGGACAGTTTGAATTAGGTTGGCAATGCTGATTATCCAGCCTGCCAGCTTTACTCGGCGGGAAATAAAAATCCCGATGGGAATCCCAATCGCTGCGGCAAAGAGAACACCGTATACGGAAATCAGAAAATGTCGAACGACCTGACTGAATACATAGCTGCCGTTTTGGCTAAAGTAATAAAAGAACTGCTCGAAAAGATTCATATCTTGTAAATTCGTCATTTTTTCCCACCTCCGTCAGATTCAAAGTAATGGTTCTCACGTAAAAAATTCTCTGCCACAATTGCTGGTTCCATTAAGTCATTATCTGCCTGAAAGTTTAATTTCTGCATTTTTTCTGTAGAAATCTTACCTGAAAGCTTACCAAGAATTTCTTTTAATTCCGGGTTGTCTTTCAAAATGGCATCTGTGGCCACAATACTTGCATCATATGGTGGAAAGAATTTTAAATCATCTTCCAGCATAACAAGATCATAGCTGCCAATACGTCCGTCGGTAGAATAGCCTAGCACGACATCCATTTTTCCAGCAGCAACAGCATCGTAAACTAAACCAATCTGCATTGGAAAGACACGTTTGAAGTCAAAACCATATTCTTGAGTAAATCCTTCATACCCATCTCCTTTACGGTCAATCCAAGAAGTATCAGCACCGGCAGTCAGTTGATCTGCGACGTTCTTCAAATCGCTGATTTTTTTTAAATTATATTTTGCAGCTGTTTCCTTAGTTACCATAAATGCATAGGTATTGGCAAAGCCGTAAGAAGGAAACCAAGTTTGTTTGAACCGTTCCTGAAACTCTTTTTCAACGATATCAAAAGCTTTTTCCGGTTCTTTTTCCGGTGGCAGCTGCAGGGTACCTGTTAAGTCTGTACCTGTATAGCGTGCTGCAGAGATACTGGTATCACCATTAATCATTGATTGATGAATAACAGTCGTAGTGGCTAGATTATTGATAATTACTGCATCCTTGTCTGTATAATGCTCAATCATGCCTTTGACTACATTTGCCAGAATCTGGATTTCGGAGGTTGATCCGCCGGCGATACTGATTGTATTCGCATCATTTCCACTTGCCAGACCAGGCAGCGAACAGCTGGATAAAGCGCCTGTGCTGAACAAAAGCAGCAGGCCTAACATAAGTTTTTTTAATTTTTTCATTCTGATTCCTCCCGTAATGCCATAGGTGTTAATTTCTTTTCCAGCAAACCTAACAGGAAATCAGCAGCTAAAGCAATTAACGCAACTGGAATGGTACCGCCAAAAATCAAATCTGCCCGATACAGGTTCAGCCCGCTGAAGATAAAGTCGCCTAACCCGCCTGCTCCGATATAGGAAGCCAAGGTTGCCCAGGCAATAACATAAACCGCAGCAAGACGAATGCCGGCCATAATCGTTGGTGTAGCAATAGGCAGTTCAACCATGAAAATTGACTGAGTATTTGTCATTCCCATCCCTTTAGCAGCATCCTTGTAATCAGCACCGACATCTTTTATACCAATATAGGTATTTCTTAAAATCGGTAATAGGGAATAGATGAATAAGGCTACGATTGCCGGGAATCTCCCAACACCAAATATAGGAATCATTAATGCCAAAAGAGCCAGAGAAGGAACCGTCTGCAGTGCACTAGTCAACCCGATGACAATCGCAGCAGTCCGCTTAGTTCTGGTTAAGAGAATTCCCAATGGAACGGCAAAAAGAATCCCTAAGGCTAATGCAACAGCGGAAATGAAAATATGCTCACCAGTCCGTGTAATCAGTTCTCCGCCTTTTTCCATTAAAAACTCATTCATGCTGCTCCACCTCCGCCTGAGCGACAGCCGCAGCTTCATCTGGAGCATTTTCTGAAGCGATAGTTGCAAGCTCTTCTTCACCCCAGATAACATCGTAGACAATATCAACCAATGAGGCTCTGGTTAGAATACCGACGACTTTCTTCTTATCACTGACCACGGGAACATATTTAATTCCTCGTTTTAAAATTCTTTGAAGTGTATCTCGAAGTAGGGAATTTTCTTTTACAAAGAAAACATCCGGATTAATAATGTCACTGACGCTGGTTGCTTTGTTGCGGCTGCGGTCAAGTGTTTCAACATCGATGAATCCTTTTAAAATCCCTTGTCCGTCAACAACCAGTAAAGTATCCACACGCTTTTCACGCATGACCTTAATGGCTTCTGACAGTGATTTTTCAGGAGTAATTGTTACCGCGTTGTGAGACATAACTTCTCCCACCGTTGTTGTATTGGATTTTGCCTGAATGAGACGATCCTCTCCGATGAGTTCTTCTACAAATTCATTGGCTGGTGCGTTAAGAATATTATCCGGTGTATCAAACTGAATTACTTTTCCTTCGCTCATAATAACAATTCGGTTAGCCAGCTTTAAAGCTTCATCCATATCATGGGTTACAAAGATGATTGTTTTTCCTAAGCGTTCCTGCAAATCCTTTACAAGATCCTGTAAAGAATCTCTAGTGATAGGGTCTAACGCACCAAAGGGCTCATCCATCAGAATGATGTCTTGGTCAGCTGCCAACGCACGAACTACGCCAATCCGTTGTTGTTGTCCGCCGGAAAGCTCATGGGGATAACGGTCCAGCATTTCACGAGGCAACTCTACCAAATCAATCATTTTTTCTGCAGTTTTATCGCGGCTGGCCTGATCGACTTTTAATAAACGGGGAACCAACGTAATATTTTCACGAATTGTCATATGGGGCATCAAACCTATATTCTGAATCACATAACCGATTTTCCTGCGCAGTTCCACCGGGTTAACAGACTGAATGTCCTTGCCGTTAATCAAAATCTTGCCTTTTGTAGGATCAGTCATTCGATTAATCATTCGCATTGAAGTAGTTTTTCCACTTCCACTGGTACCGATAAAGCAAATAAATTCACCTTTTTCAAAAGAAAGATTGACATCTTCGACGGCCACCTTGCCGCCCTTATAAATTTTGTACACATGTTGAAACTCAATCAAAACGTTCACCTCTAACTTCTTAATAGTCTCTCACTACTAGTATGCTTGAAAAAGAAACTTAAAACAACTAAGACGTATTTTTGATTTCTTATGATAAATAAAAACAATTATTAAATATGTTATTTAAAACAAAATGTTTTCAAAGATAAAATTATTAGTGAATGAATTTGACTAGTTAATTGAATAAAAAAGTATAGAAAAGGTCAAAAAAAAGACCCTAATCAGACACTTCTCCGACTAGGGCAAACAACTAATTGAGAGTAAAAATTTTTTCAAAAAAAAAGGGGGGATTCCAGCTATTTTTCTTCATAAATATTTTTTTCTATTTCCGCTCGCTGGGATTCTAGAAATGGCGGGAGAGCAAAATGTTCACCTAGGCTTTCCAATGGCTCGTCAATGGTAAACCCAGGAGCGATAGTTGCAAACTCAACCCTGTTTCCTCCCGGCTCCCGAATGTACAAGCTTTTGAAATAACCGCGACTGATAATTTTTTCAATCAGCCAGCCTTGTTCCTTAGCTTTGTGATGTAAGACATCAAGAGCGGCATCGTCCTTCACTGCAAAGGCGACATGATCCATGCTGCCTCGTCCCATGCGCATTTTTTCCTGTCCTGAAGCTTGAAGAATATCGATGAAATCTGTCTCATTCAGCATAATCCGCTGATTCTCTGTGTGCCAGCCTAGTAGTTTTTCAAAGAAAGCAGTAGTTAGCTTCGGTTCCTGCACATGAAATTCAGTGGATAATAACCCTAAAATCTGATTTAAAGGGGGAATATCTCCAGCAGTTTGAAACTTTTCTGTTAGAGGCGGCTGATTGACCTCCACTAGACGGATAGCTACTTGGTCAGGATCGTTAAAATGAAGTTCTTGTCCGAAATCCTTATAATCTATATGATGCTCTGTCAATCTGTTTTTCCAAAATGATAGGCTGTCCTTAGGAACTTTAAGTCCAATAGTGCTTAAATAATGGTCGTTGTCATAGCGCTGTCCAAGCAGTGGTACAAGAAAAAAAGTGATAACTGAACCAGGAGCACCGTAGTAGTTCCCGTAATAATCATGAATCATTCGATGGTTATCCTGATTGACAGTGTGCTTCACAAAACGCAATCCCAGCAGTTTGATATAAAAGGCCTGATTTTCTTTACTGTGTCTAGTTAATAAAGAAACATGGTGGATGAAAGGTTTCATCATATTTTCCTCCTTTAATTACACTTACTAAAAATAAGTATATAGAAATTCCGACAAATAGCCAAGAGAATAGCCTTTTACTTTTGCAATGTTTAAATTAGTCTGTAATTTTGTTTTTTTTTTAGGAAAATGTCCATGCATTATTTTTACTAAACGATCATAGCTTTAGTTGAGTTAAGTCGGGGAGATAGTATGTTTGAACCATAGTCCTAAGTTTTTCAATTTCTGCCGCTGTCAGTTGATTTTTTGGAACAGCTGTAATTACTTTTTCAGAGCGGAAGAAAAGGAAATGGTTATTTGTTTCATTAATTTTTGGAAATAATGACTAGTCTGAAAAGGAATGCGCAGTTTCCGCTCCACAGGTTACACCTGTCTCGTCAATCGTCATTTCCAATGAATCGAAAATATGCCTGTTTTCAGGATTATTATAGTAGTTCACAGCTCTTTTCTTTGGTAAAAAAAAGGTCGCAAATAGCAGAAGGGATGCAAGAGCCAGATAGCTTAGTGCTAAAATATAGTCCCGGTTCATTACGAAAACAAACATCATACAAGTAATAATAATGATTAAAGCTAAACGAATCAGCATGGAGCGTTTATTTTTTGGAGAAATTTTTTGAAAGACTGCACTAATTTCCAGCCAATCCTGCAGCTGTAAGTGATAGTTTATTTTCATTCACTCACTCCTTTTATAATAAGTATAAGCTATCTCGGTAAGGAGATACAATAATGGTTTTGAGTTAGGAGTGAAAAGTAATAAAAGGTGATGTAAAAAGACTTGAAACGAGACTTCGTAGTTTTTGTACTTGGTGTGTTAGAGGAAAAATGATAGAATAGCGGAGGATATGTAAGAGAGTGAAGGTGAACATAATGCTTAGTACAGAAGATTTTGATTTTGAACTGCCGGAAGAGCTGATTGCTCAAACACCATTGGCAGATCGAACAAGCTCCCGGCTTTTAGTGTTGGATAAAGAAACGGGAGAAATTGAGGATAAACATTTTAATGAAATCATTGAAGAGCTGAATCCTGGCGATGCCTTAGTAATGAATGATACACGTGTGCTTCCAGCTCGTCTTTATGGCGAAAAGCCTGAAACTGGTGGACACTTAGAAGTGCTGCTGTTGACGAATAAAGAAGGGGATACTTGGGAAACGCTAATCAAACCAGCCCGTCGTGCTAAAAAAGGCACACAGATTAGTTTCGGCGATGGCCGGCTGAAGGCAACGGTTATTGAAGAGTTGGATCATGGCGGTCGGATTATCACCTTTGATTACGAAGGGATTTTTCTGGAAATTTTAGAGTCGCTGGGTGAGATGCCGCTGCCGCCGTATATCAAAGAACGGCTAGAGGATCCGGAACGCTATCAAACTGTTTATGCTAAAGAAAACGGTTCTGCTGCAGCACCAACGGCCGGTCTTCATTTCACGCAGGAACTGTTGGATAAGATTGAAAAAAAAGGAGTAGTGCTTGTCTATTTGACACTTCATGTCGGATTGGGAACATTCCGACCAGTTTCTGTAGAGAACGTGGAGGAGCATGAAATGCACAGCGAATTCTATCGCTTGACTGAAGAAGCAGCTGAAAAACTGAATGCTGTAAGAGCTGACGGCGGAAAAATTGTAGCTGTAGGAACAACGTCAATTCGTACACTGGAAACAATCGGCACAAAATTTGATGGAGCAATTAAAGCCGACAGCGGCTGGACAAGTATTTTTATTACACCAGGCTACGAGTTTAAAATTGTGCAGGCTTTTTCTACTAATTTTCATTTGCCAAAATCAACATTAGTTATGCTGGTCAGTGCATTTGCTGGGAGAGAACAGACCTTAGCGGCATATCAGCATGCGGTTAATGAACGATACCGCTTTTTCAGCTTTGGCGATGCTATGTTTGTAAAATAATGAATCAAAGCAGCCGTATAAAATTCTATCAAGCAATAAACCACAGACGCTGTTCCGAGGAATAGTTAGGAGTATTTGCCGGAATAGTCAGTTTAAATAAGGAAAGTTTATCTAAGAAAAGAGGTTGTGACAAAAGTGTTCAGCTCCGAGAAATAAGAAGAATAATACGAAAATAGCTTCTCATATTTTTGAGATTATTCGGCTTATTTCCGAGAAAGCTGCTTTTGGAATACCGTTTATTCGGTTTTAGGGATGTCAAAAGTCTGGGATTTTGTTTATGTCCCAGACTCTTTTCTTAGATTTTTGTATTCAGATAGGACTGAGCTGTATTGATATTAAATAGAATATAAAAAAATATATTGTATTTTTTAAAAAATAAACTTTACTATAAGACGAAGAACGTTTATACTTATTCTTATATGATTTTTGTTCTTTTATGAAAAATCTATAGTATGACTAGACACCTTATAAATGAATATAGATTTGATTGAGATAGCGCTGGGTAAAAGACCGAACAAAAAAGCGAAAAACCGGCTAAGGTTTTTCGCCTCTTTGTATCTCAGTTAGTTCAATTTCTTCAGTGTTACAATCATCAGTGCTTCTGTTGCAGAAACAAGAAGTATGATTGAATTGATTATCCAAAAGTAGGCCACCAAATTATGAGTAGCTATTTCATAAAAGACATTGCTAAGTGCGATTAGCAATATAATCGTTACAAAGAAATGAAACTAGCCGTTGAGATAATTTTCTTTCCCCGTTTATCTCGTCCTTCTTTACTGAAAAAGAAATAGATAGAGTAAACCAGAAAAGCGATTGATAATATTACCACTAATAAGCTAGACCAATGATTTACAGGTAAATTATCGAAAAAAGATTTTAAAGAATCGGTCATACCGTGCGAGTCCTTCCCGAAGGGAGGTGTTCTAGTTTGATTCTTCTTGTGACTGGTCTGTTAATCTTTTGAAAGTAAATATTTTTTCAATAGGAACTTCAAAGACTTCAGCAATGTCATGAGCTAATAGTAAAGAAGGGTTATATCTATTCCGCTCAAGTTGAATAATTGTTTGTCTTGATACGCCTACTTTATCAGCTAATTCCTGTTGGGTCATACGCTTCATAGCTCTGTAGACGTGGATGGAACTCTCAAATGATGAGTTCTTCTTTTTTGGCAATGCAAATCCCTCCAATATTTAGATTATGGTTAAATAATAGAAAGTGCATAGTCAATATACCATATCTTTGTTTTTGTTACAAATATAATATAGCAAAAAGCCAAGCTTCTCGAATAGCTTGGCTCATTTAACTGGAAGGATCCAACATATTGAATTGTTAAACTTCTGTTACACATGTAAAGCATTACTGAATTTCTTTTTGATTCAACAAAACTTAGCTTTTCGTTCAAGGTTTGAAACTTAAAACACTATCAAGTTTATCTTGATAAATAAACATACTTTCTAATAGTTTGCACTTTTGGTACTCTACACATATAAACTGATTAAAAGGTGAATATTTTACTTCCAACAAACTTTCTTAATTCTTTGATATGATCTATTGAAACTCGAGAAATTCTTCAATATGTTGTAGTTCCTCCTTCCCTCATCTATATAATACCATTAAAAGAAAGCGTTTTCAATAAATTTATACCCTTTTTTTGAAAAAAATAAATAAACATCTATTTTACGAATTGTCCGAAAGAAAAGCGTATTTATTGATGTCTAAAAAATTTTCATGTTATAGTTAATGTATAGTACTACTATTTAAATAGGAAGAAATTGAAGTGGGGGATAGGATGGATATTTATCAGAAATCAATCGAAGATGTTGTAAAAGACAGTAAAACAGACGTGGAAAACGGGCTAACACAGAAAGAAGCAGAGCGCCGGCTGCAGGAAAACGGCGGAAACAAATTTGAGGAAGAAAAGAAGACCTCTATCGCTAAAAAATTCTTGCTTAGCTTGAAGGATTTTACAACAATTATTTTATTAGCTGCTGCAGCAATTTCGTTTTATACAGCAATTGCGACAGAGCACGGCGATTACTTTGAAGGTATTCTAATTATTGCAATTGTCATTATTAATTCCGTTTTGGCTATTGTCCAAGAAGGAAATGCTGAAAAATCCTTGGATGCATTGAAGGATATGAATAAGCAGACTAGTACGGTATTAAGAGATGGCAAAGTTGAAAGTGTGGATGCAGAGGACTTGGTAGTTGGGGACATTCTAGTATTAGAATCAGGCTCAATGATTACTGCAGATGCCCGCTTGCTGGAAGCCTCTCAAATGAGGGTGGAGGAATCTGCTTTGACAGGAGAAAGTGAACCTGTTGAGAAGGACGCAGCGTACATAGCCTCAGAAGAGGAATCTCTGGGCGATCAAATTAACATGGTATTTAAAGGCTGTACGGTTTCTAACGGCCGCGGTCGGGCAGTCGTTACCTCTACTGGTATGGATACGGAAATGGGTAAAATCGCTGGGCTTCTAAGCGGGAATGAGCAGCAGAAAACACCGCTGCAAAAGAGACTGAATCAGCTGGGAAAACGAATCAGCATTTTAGCTTTAGGTGCGGCTGTTTTAGTTTTTATTATTGGTGAGCTTCAAGGGGAGCCGATGCTTGATATGTTTATGACTGCAGTTTCGCTAGCAGTTGCTGCAGTTCCGGAGACATTGACGGTCATTGTAACACTGACGCTTGCTTATGGTGTTCAGAAAATGGCGAAAAAGCATGCGATTATTCGGCAGCTGCCCGCAGTAGAAACTCTAGGTACAGCAAATGTTATTTGTTCAGACAAAACAGGAACCCTAACACAGAATAAAATGCGGGTCCGTCGTGTCTGGTCCCGTGGGGATGAAGTAACAGACACAGAAGATGCGATGACAAACGAGGCAATGGAAGTATTGAAAATGGCCGCCTTATGTACCGATGTTACTGTTGAGAGAGAAGACGATGATTTGACTATCAAAGGCAATCCAACAGAAGCTGCCATCGTTCGGGCAGTTGAAGAAAATTATCATACAAAGGATGAGCTGGAAGAAAAATATCCGAGAATTGCAGAGTTGCCTTTTGATTCCGAACGGAAAATGATGACGACTGTCCATAAAATGGGCAAGAAATACATTTCTATTACCAAAGGAGCCTTTGATGTCTTGCTGGCTCGTTTTCGCTATGGCGATGTAGATCAGGCAGCAATTGTTAATGACCGCTTTGGTAAACGAGCTTTACGGGTAATTGCAGTAGGTTATGCAATTTATGATGAAGAGCCTCAGGAAATCACTTCTGAAGCGTTGGAAAAGGGATTGCGTTTATCTGGTTTGATTGGGATGATTGATCCGCCGAGACCAGAGAGTAAAGGAGCTATTGAAAAAGCGAGAAAAGCGGGCATTAAAACAGTAATGATCACAGGAGATCATGTAGTAACCGCAGGAGCAATTGCAAAAGAATTAGGTATTCTAACAACTAAAAAGGAAGCAATGACAGGTGCAGAGCTTCGTAAGCTAAGCGATGATGAGCTGGATGAGCGAGTGAAGGATTTGTCTGTTTATGCTCGTGTGACTCCGGAAGATAAAATTCGAATCGTTAAATCCTGGCAGCGGACAGGCGCTGTAGTTGCGATGACTGGCGACGGGGTCAATGATGCTCCGGCACTTAAAGCTAGTGATGTCGGCTGTGCGATGGGAATTACCGGAACGGATGTGGCTCAGGGTGCTTCAGATATGATTCTTACTGATGACAACTTTGCAACCATTGTTGATGCAGTTGCTCAAGGACGTACAGTCTACCGGAACATTCGCAAGGCGATTAATTTTCTTTTGAGCTGTAATGTCTCAGAGATTTTCATTGTACTTATTGCGATGCTGTTAGGCTGGGGAGCGCCCTTTACAGCTGTTCAGCTGTTGTTTGTTAATGTGGTAGCGGATGGACTTCCTGGATTTGCGCTAGGAAGAGAGCCTGCTGAAAAAGATATTATGACAGAAGCGCCAATTCCTCGGCAAGAAGGGATTTTTGCCCGCGGCTTATGGAAGAAGATTGCGATTAATGCTGCGGCATTTACAGTAGTGACCCTGTTCGGTTTCTATCTAGGAGCATTTGTTGACGGTGTTTCTCATTGGGTGAGTGCCAGTCATGAAGTAGGCCAGACAGTCGCTTTTCTAGTCTTAGCTTACTCGTCTATCCTACATGTTTTCAATGTTAGAAGTACAAAATCAATCTTCCAAGTGAAGCTTTCTTCTAATAAATCATTGTTCGAAATGGCTGTTTTAGCAATTGTCATTACGACAGTTATCGCCTTACTGCCGATCACTCAGGAATTATTCTATTTAGTCCCAATCGGATTAACCCATTGGGTACTAGTTGCAGCACTATCTATTGTTCCAATTTTTGTGAATGAAATGATTAAGTTCCACTTCTCGACAGAGGAAGAAGAGGACTAAAAAATCATGAGAAATTACTGTTGAATAATTGAAAATCAGATTATTTTTTCTACTTTTGATAATATAAGTTGCTAAATGACCTTAAGAGTATTATAGTTTAGTTCAAATGAACGTGATTGGCTGTTCCGGCTGTTACAAACAACGGCTAAAAACAGATAGTTCACAAGGTCTCAGCTTGATATTCAGCATGTTAAAAAGACCTGAATGAACGATTCTTTAGCGCGTTCATTCAGGTCTTTTATTTTGTTAGTCATTTAGTGAAACTGTTGTAGGAGGAGAAGAGTGTGAGCAAGGAGTTTAAAGCTTCAAACAATCACCGCAAGTTGACAGCTGCGGGAGTGTTGGTGGCGATGGGTGTCGTCTATGGTGATATCGGGACGAGTCCTTTGTACGTAATGAAAGCAATTGTTGGAGATAACGGCGGGATTACTGAGGTATCAGAAAACTTTATTATTGGTGCCGTCTCGTTGATTTTTTGGACATTGACGATTCTAACCACTGTAAAATATGTCATGATTGCTTTGAACGCAGATAATCATGGCGAGGGAGGAATTTTTTCTCTTTATACATTAGTAAGGAAGAGTGGTAAATATTTAATTATACCCGCAATGATTGGCGGGGCAGCACTGCTGGCTGATGGAGTATTGACACCAGCGGTAACCGTGACGACAGCTATCGAAGGCTTGCGGGGGATACCCATGTTTTTTGACCGTTTCGGTATGGATCAGAACATTATAGTCATTATCACATTAGTTATTATTCTGGTATTATTTTCTGTTCAGCGGTTCGGTACAGATGCGGTAGGAAAGGCCTTTGGTCCAATCATGTTTCTCTGGTTCACATTTTTAGGCTTAATGGGCTTAGTGAATTTCAGTCAGGATTTGACAGTGATTCGTGCATTAAATCCTTATTATGCTGTAGAGCTGCTTTTTAGCTCCGAAAATCATTTGGGGATATTTATCTTAGGAAATGTTTTTCTGGCAACAACAGGGGCAGAAGCATTGTATTCTGATTTAGGACACGTAGGCAAGAAGAATATCCGCTTTAGCTGGCCATATATAAAAGTTTGTTTGCTGCTTAATTATTTAGGTCAGGCTGCTTGGATTCTAAGTGCAAAAGAAGATCCAGCAATTGCTGCTTTGGAAAACCTTAATCCATTTTTTGAAATGATGCCCAATTCCTTAACGCTAGTGGGGGTTGTCTTTGCGACCATTGCGGCGATTATTGCTTCACAGGCGTTAATTTCCGGGTCATTTACACTAGTTTCAGAAGCGATTAAGCTAAAGCTTTTGCCTAGAATGAAAATTATCTATCCAGGAGCCAATATTGGTCAAATGTATATTCCTGCGTTGAATATGCTGCTGTGGCTGGCTTGTTCAGCTGTTGTTATCGGTTTTCGAACATCCACTCATATGGAAGCAGCCTACGGTCTATCCATCACAGTAACCATGCTGATGACCACGATTCTGCTGATGTTCTTCTTAAAACAAAGAGGAGTTCCAAGACCCTTCGTTTATCTGATTACGTTGTTTTTTGCCAGCATTGAAACGGTCTTCTTTATTTCCAGTATTGTCAAATTCTTCCATGGCGGCTATGTAGCTGTAGTCATTGCTTTGCTGATTCTAGCGATTATGACAATTTGGGAATGGGGCAACATTATCAAAGAGAAGACGGCTGATACAGTGCCGATTAGTGATTATATTGATCAGCTGGAACGGATGCGGGGAGATACGCGGATTCCAATGTATCAAACAAATGTAGTGTTTATGACGCCGGATTTGATTAGCGATGAAATCGGCCGGGCAGTCATGTACTCTATTCTAGATAAACGTCCGAAGCGGGCTAAGGTCTATTGGTTTGTGAATGTAGAAGTAACGGATGAGCCCTTTACCAAAGAATATTCTGTAGACATGCTGGGTACGGATTTTATCGTTCAGGTTCAACTATATCTAGGCTTTAGAGTAGCACAGGAGGTCAATGTTTATCTTCGTCAAATTGTTCATGATTTGATGAAGGAAGGACGTTTACCAAAACAGCCTCAGGAATATACGATTACTCCTGGCCGTGAAGTCGGCGATTTCCAATTCATTTTGATTCGGGAAGAGCTCTCAAAAGTGACAGAGCTGAAAAAATGGGACCGCCAGATTATGCAGCTGAAGCTGGCAATAAAAAAATTGACTATTCTACCAGAGAACTGGTTTGGTTTAGAGTACAGCGATGTTCGCTATGAGTCGGTTCCATTAATTATCGGAAATACGAGAAAAACACATTTAATTGAACGGTCAAGAAAAATAGAAAATCGTGATAATCGCGATTAATAAAAAAACAACTAGTAAGCTAAAAAATTATTTTGGCTTGCTAGTTGTTTTTTTATTAGGGAAATTCGACTTTTCCCTGAGAAAGTCTGCTATCGATTAGCAGAGCATTATTGTATTTTTATCAAATGAGGCTGCTAGTTCGAATAGAATTTAACTGGAACAGAGCTAGCTGCTGTTTGCATTTTACACGCTATTATCCCAGGTTTATTGAAGGAGGAAATCCTAGGAAAAAAACAAATAGAGTAATATTTGGTCAAAATAAAAGCTTGCCGGCTGTTCAGTAAAGTTTGTTTTTTTATGAAGATAATAATTATTTCACTAATAAAAAACTTCTTGTTTCTAATGGTATCTTAATTTAGACTGTAATTTGAGAGGAGTAAACAAATGAATGGTCTAAATGTAAATTATACAGTTGCTGGCGTTGTTTCGCAGCGGTTAAGCCAAGCGGCCAGTGTGCTGGCAAATAGCTCGGCACCAACAGCTACTGCCAGTAAAACAAACGTATCTGGAAATAAGAATGCACAGCGATGCCTACAGCGAATGCCTGCATCAAGCCAGGCAGTTTCTAATGCACTGACGAGAGATGGGAACAATATCCATTCTGTTTCACAGGAATTCGCGGCAATCGATCAAAAGCTAAGTAAAGGCTTTGATGGTTTGAGTCAATTACCTAGACCAGGAAAGAGTGGTTTTTAGATGACAGATACTGAAGAAAAGATAGCACAGCAATTATCAGAGCTTGAACAACAACAGGATACACAAAGAAAAAAGCAAAGGCTGCTGGAGGAGCTAGAAGCAGACTATCAGAGACTTTCTACCGATCAGGAAGAATTTTTGCTAGATATTATTTATAGTAGTCACGGACGAACACAGCAGTTTGTACTAAATCTGGAAGACGAGTTTCTTCAGCTTCATCGAGCAAACCTGCTGACAATAGACACGAATAGAGAGGCGCTTCAACAAGAGCTTCAGCTGTTTGCGGCTAAAGAAGACGAATTAATTAATGCAAGGCGGCAACTGTATTCAGAAGAAAAAAAGGAGGGTGATGATGGGACTTAGTTTTTTTGTTGGAGAAGTAGAGGCGCAAACAAGTGCAGCAGTACAAATGGCACATGACTATTTACGAAATACAGGCACATTAAGGGATAGCATCAATGCCTATTTGAATGCACCGTTATCTGGGAAAACCTATAATTCCGCTCGGAACTATTTCAGAACTGTCTATCCGCCAATTGCTACAGCCATGGTTTTGGTAGTGGAGTCAATGATTGAGGCACAGACACAGTTTCCGGCAAAGTTTGAGGAAATTGTGGGCGGCGGCGATATTGAAGAGGATCGGATTAAACAGCAGATAGAAGCTGGTAGAGAGCTGCTGCGCTCCTATGCGGCAGCGATGAATAAAGAAGAAAAACCAAATTTCCGTATGGAAAAGGCATATATGATGAACCAAGACATAATAGGAAAGCTAGAGGAACGATTGGAGGATCTCTACTTGTTTAATAGTATTTCCCCTGCACTCTTTTCAGATGTAGAAACAAATATGGATAATCTGGACAGAGCCATTGCGGCCTTAAATAAAGGCGGTGCCTGGAATGCTGCTTCAGGAACCTTTGATATTACCAAACTGGATATGACTTGGGTCAGACCAATTAATGAAGCGTGGAAAAAACGTCAGGAAGAGCTGAGTAAGAGACCTGAGGTGCGTGAGGCGCTGGACAGTGTCAATTACGATGTAGAAATAACCGTAGACGAATTTGGTAATCCGAACTATTATGTTTATAAGAATGGTAAGCTGGATACAAAGCTGACTGCGGAATACGTCTATTTAATGGCAGAATTTCGCTTAGCAGAATATAAAAAGCTGATGGATAGTCCAGTTGGAAAAGTCTATACAACCATTACCAGTGTGTTGTTTATTGTAAATGGCACACAATACGTGATTAACGGCTTGAGAACTTTAGGGAACGGCTTATCTATTGGCTATGGAGTGAATGCTGTAACTGGCGAGCCAGCGACCTTGCTATTACGTGCAGATGGCAGTGTTGTCAGCGAAGCCTTAGCAACCGTATCAGTGGGAATTGTTGAATTACTTACTGGTGTGTCAATCAGTACAATAAATTGGGGCGAAAGCTCAGGCGGCGATAATCCTAAGGTTGTATCGAAGATTGATGAAGATTCTAGTTTAGTAAGAGAAGCGGAAAAAATGGGGAAAGATCAGGCTGCACAAAGAGAGGCAGATCATTTAATCGAAGAATTGGCAAAAGGAAATACAAACCCTGGTACAGGATATAAAAATCTATTTAAAGATGTTGTTTACATCAGGGGAAGGCATGGGGCAAGAGTTTTTTATCGGAAAATTAATGGTGTGATTGAAATTATTGGAAAAGCCTATAAGGATAATGAAGATAAGGTTATTAAAATATTGATAAATAAGTATAAGTAATCGGAGGAATGATTAAGTGAAAGTTCTTAATATTGAATACCCTACAACGCTAGACAAAATAAAAGACATAACAAATGATAATATTGACCTATTTGTTACGTTAGACGATGGTTATACCTATACACTAGTGGTTTCTACCCTTAAAAATATAGGAACATTGATGGGGGATAAGGGTTATTCAGAACCCGGGTGGCCGCAACAGTTAATTATTGTAGAAGAACTGACAGAAGAATTAGTAAAAAAAGCAATAGAGGCTTATGCGGAAGATGAAAACGGATTGTATTTAAAAGTATCAAACCTGGCAACAGGATTCAATGTAGACGAGTTAGATACTGTGCTAGAAAGAAGGCGCATAATGTATAGCGATGATGAGGATTAGTGGTATGAAAGTCTTGAATATTGAATACTCCATAGCTTTAGACAGAATAAATGATATAAGAAATGAGAGTATTGATGTTTTTGTAGAGCTAGGGGACGGTTTTACCTATGTTATTGAAGTTGCGACAATTAAAAACATTACAGAGATGATGGAAGATGGTTATTTGCAACCAATGTGTCCGCAAATTATCGTAGATGAGCTGCGAGAGGAGATTATCTGGCGAGCGATGAAATCTTATGCGCAAGAGGATGCATTTTGGTTGAAAATGAATGCGATGGCGCATACTTTCACAAATGAAGATTTACAAGTAAAAATTGATGAGACGAAAAATTTTCATATGGAGCTAGATGAAATAGAGAAAAAAAGGCTTGAGGAACAAACTAGTCTAATAGAAGAAGTATTGAAAAAAATTAGACTGCTTGAGTCTGGGGAACAATTTATATTAAATGATGTTATTACAAATTTAGATTGGCATCAGATTAATAAGAATCAGTGGACATTGATTAATAGAAAATTAGTTCAAGGTAGTAAAAATGGCTTATATAAAGACCTAGAGGTTGTAAAAACAAGTGATGATGGCACTGTTGTATTTAGGAAAAAATAAAGGAGCATACCTTTTTGAAAATAAAAGCTATAAGGTACCCTACAACCTTAGATAAGATTGAAGATATCACAAATGATAATATCGATGTGTTTGTGGAGCTAGAAGATGGTCATTCCTATACTGTAATTGTAGCGACATTGAAAAATATACAAACATTGATGGGGTCTTCAGGTTACTTAAGACCTGGTTTAGCACCCCAATTCGTTATTGTCAGAGAGTTAACAAAAGAACTAATCACAACGGCAATAGAAGCACACGCAGAAGAAGATAACGGACTTTGGATTAAACTTAGTCATTTAACTACGGAGTTTTATATTTCTGAACTAGATGAAATTCTTGAAAAACGTCGAAAGCTTTACGGAGATAATTTTCATGAGTAAATTAATGCTGTAACTATTTTCTAATGGCAAGATTTTTTTGAAAATTAGTTATGGGCTTCCATACAATCAATAAGAAGTGCAATAAGGAGATGTTTTGTGAAAGTTAAGAGAATTGTCTACCCAACAACCTTGGATAAAATAGAAGACATTACAAATGACAATATTGATGTGTTTGTCGAGTTAGAAGATGGCTTTTCCTATACTATTATTGTAGCGACTTTAAAGAATATAGAGACATTGATGAGAGGGAAAAAGTTTTTAGAACCAGGATTGGCACCACAATTTGTGATTGTGAAAGAATTAAATGAAGAAGTAATTGCAGAAGCTATCGAGGCACATGCAATCGAAGATGATGGGTATTGGATAAAATTGAGCCATGTATCAACAATGATAGATGCTGAACTTTTGGATAAGAGTCTTGAAGGTAAGCGTGAATTTTGTAGTGATGATGAAGAGTAACGTTATGAAAGTCTTAAATATTGAATACCCCACAACCTTAGATAAAATTAATGATCCAACGAATGATAACATTGATGTATTTGTAACATTAGAAGATGGTTTCTCTTATACAGTAGTTGTAGCAACAATTAAAAACATTGAACATATGATGGAGAACGGATATCTAGAGGAAGGACCACCTTTTATTATTGTAGATGAACTTCAAGAGGATACCATTCGAAGAGCAATCGAAGCTCATGCAAAAGGCAATGCTTACTGGCTAAAGCTCCATTACTTATCCAATTCAATTACTGACGATTTGTTTGTATCAATGCTTGAAGAAATTGAAAAGAGCAACAACAGTTATTGAAAAAAAGTTCTTTGGGTAGTAGAGATGCTGGTAAGACTACAGCAACTATAGAAAAATGAGAATATCGCTATTAATATTTAAGCAAGTATAGGTAAAGGGGGATGATTGTAATGAAGATAAAGGCTATACGCTACCCAACAACCTTGGACAAAATAAAAGACATCACAAATGACAACATTGATGTTTTTGTGGATTTAGAAGATGGTTTTACATACACTGTTATTGTTTCTACTGTAAAAAGTATTGAGAATTTATTGGGAAAAAAGGGTTTTTCAACTCCTGGCTGGCCCCAGCAGTTAATAATTGTTAAAGAATTAAAGGAAGAACTAATAAAAAAAGCGTTAGAAGCTTATGCTGAAGCGGATAGCTATTGGTTGAAAGTAGCTTTTTTAGCTACAGATTTTGATAATGCTTATATGATGGACAAGCTCAAAGAAATGAAAAAGGAAAATGAAGAAATAGAAAATATCAGTAACGAGTTTGCAAGATGAAAGTTCTTAATATTGAGTACCCAACAACACTAGATAAAATAGAAGACATCACAGATGATAATATTGATGTGTTTGTCGAGTTAGAAGATGGCTTTTCGTATACAGTGATTGTATCTACTGTCCAAAATATTGCAAAATTTATGGAGGAAAAAGGGTACTCTAGTCCGGGATGGGTTCAGCAGTTAATCGTGGTAACGGAGCTGAAAGAGGATCTTATTAAAAAAGCAATAGAGGCCTATGCAGAGGAGCATGCTTATTGGCTAAAATTTACACATCTATCCACTGGATACTATTTGGAAGATTTAGATAGAATGCTTGAAAAAGAGCGACGATTTTATAACGATGATGAAGCGTAAATAGATGTTCAAGAAATGAAAATAAGGTTATCAAAATATTGATAACTAAGCATCAGTAGTTGGAGGAATGATTAAGTGAAAGTTCTTAATATTGAATACCCAACAACACTAGACAAAATAGAAGACATAACAAATGATAATATTGACCTATTTGTTACATTAGACGATGGTTATACCTATACACTAGTAGTTTCTACCCTTAAAAATATAGGAACATTGATGGGGGATAGGGGTTATTCTGAACCCGGGTGGCCCCAACAGTTGATTATTGTAGAAAAATTGACAGAAGAGCTAATAAAAAAAGCTGTAGAAGCTTATGCAGAAGACAGCGAGGGTAGATACCTAAAGGTTTCATATTTAACGACTTCGATTGAAATAGAAGAGATGAATCAAGCACTTGAACGAATTCGTAAAATGTATAGCGATGATGAGGATTAGTGGTATGAAAGTCTCAAATATCGAAGCTTATGTTCTTTATCAACATATTAAGCAGTAGATCAAATAAACTTTGGTCTGCTGTTTTTAAAGTATTTTGTTGGATGTCATTGCTAACTACGTAGAAATCCTTTAATAGAGGATAAAAAGCTAAATGTAATAAATAACAGCGCAGAATAAAGAAGTAGAATTCGCGGTGCTTTCTTTTACAAAATTTATACATATGTTAATATTTTTTAAATTAAATTCGCCAGATGTCAGGTTTATAAGTATAATAGGAATATGTGAAAAAGGGCTGTCCTTGGTATGGGATTTTAATAGAGACAGGTGGACATATATATGAAGAATAGGAATCGACGTTATCTTCAGTTAAGTGTGCTGGCTATCGCCCTTTTGCTGGTTTCGTTTTTCTACTATGAAAATAACCGCAAAAAGGTGGAGCAGTCAGTAAATACAGCCTATTCCTTATCTGTGGATAGTGAAGAGCGTTCAAGTGAGACAAAGGCAAGCCAGACGAAAGACACAACTGCTTCGACTGAAGTAGCTGAAAGCTCTGAAGAAGTGCTTTCTCCTCAAACAATAAAAGAACCGAAAATAGTGAAGGGAATTGTGGTTGTCAATAAGCGCTATCCACTACCCGAAAGCTATGATCCCGGGGAAAATTCAGAAGCGTTAGCAGCCTTTAAAAAAATGAATGAAGAAATGCGTAATCTTGGGCTAAATATTTCAGAAGAATACAGCGGCTATCGAAGCTACAAAGAGCAGGAAGAGCTGTATAAAAATTATGTTGAAGGGGATGGTCAGGAAACGGCAGAACGTTATTCCTCACGTCCAGGCTATTCTGAACATCAAACAGGTCTTGCATTTGATTTTATTGATACTGCTGGTGAATTAGCAAACACGGAAACAGAAGCTGCTTGGATTCGTGATAATGCTCATCGGTATGGGTTTATTGTCCGGTATAAAGAGGGACAGGAGTCGATTACCGGCTATATGGCTGAAGCTTGGCATGTTCGGTATGTAGGGGAAGAAGCCGCAGAGGAAATCCATGAAAAAAATCTGACGCTGGAGGAATATCTGGATGTTCAGGGCGGAGACTATGAAGAGGAACAATAAAGATGCTTAATATACTTGAAATTACTGAGAAAATGGCACCAAATCAAAAAATTAATTATGACCGTATACTGAAAAAGATGATTGAGGAATGGGAAAACGCTGCTGTTAAACCGACGATTTTACTCCATAGCTGTTGTGCGCCATGCAGCACGTATACGCTGGAATACCTAACCAGCTATGCAGACGTCACAATTTATTTTGCAAACTCGAATATTCATCCGCGGTCAGAATACAAGCGCAGAGAAATCGTTCAGCAGGAGTTTGTAGCTGCGTTCAATCAGCAGACTGGTAATCAGGTCAAATTTTTGGCAGCACCGTATGAACCAAATCAATTTATTCAAATGGTTCAGGAAAAAGGGTTGACGGAATCTCCCGAGGGAGGTAAGCGATGTGCTTCATGTTTTCAGATGCGTTTGGATATTGTTGCAGAAAAGGCACAGGAATTAGGCTACGATTATTTTGGCAGTGCGTTGACGCTGTCGCCTAAAAAAGATAGCCAGCTGATTAATTCAATTGGCATTGATATTCAAAAATTCTATCAAACCAATTATCTGCCTAGTGATTTTAAAAAGAATAATGGTTATAAACGTTCGATTGAATTGTGTAAAGAGTATGATATTTATCGACAGTGTTACTGCGGCTGTCTGTTTGCTGCCAAGCAGCAGGGAGTGGATTTAAAAGAGATAAATCAGGCTGCTCAGGGATTTTTGAAAGAAAAAGGGAAAGCTGAACAACTGAAGAAATCTCAACTAGAAGTAGAATAGCCGCCGGCTGAAAAATAAATTCGCTTTCCATAAAAAGAAAGGATGACAAAGATGAAAATTGCAATGATTGCCCATGATCGAAAAAAAGACTTGATGGTAAAATTTTCTTTGGCATATAAGCATATTTTAGCGGAGCATGAACTTTTTGCTACGGGGACTACCGGCGGTCGAATTGCTGAGGCTACAAAGCTTTCGGTTCACCGCTTTAAATCCGGTCCCCTTGGAGGAGACCAGCAGATTGGAGCAATGATTTCTGAGGATAATCTGGATATGGTGATTTTCTTTAGAGACCCGTTGGCTTCCCAGCCCCATGAACCAGATGTAAATGCGTTGATTCGTTTAAGCGATGTCTATGAAATTCCTCTTGCCACAAATATCGGTACTGCAGAGATATTAATTCGTGGACTGGAAGCAGGCTTTGCTGATTTTCGGGAAGTCATTCATGAAGGAGACAACCGTCCAATTTCCTTATAGAGAAATCGGCGGTTGGATTGCCTTTAAGCGCAGTCTATGCTATAGTCCTTTTAGGCTTTATGCCTAAAAATAAATACAGAGTAGAAGATAAAGCGTTAAGTGCTGCGGGGATGGGATGTCGCCCTGTGGACGAAGGATGGAAATCCGCGGTTTTATTTTCGCATTCGCTGCATTGATTTGTAGCAGCTCTTAAAGGAGATGCTAAGGATGAAGAAACGAGTTTTAGAAACAAGAAAGTTAACGGTATTGGCATTATTGATTGCATTAGTAGTCGTATTTACCCGTTTTCTTTCATTTGAAAATCAGGATTTGAGGATTAGTGCGACCTTTATTCCGGAAACCTTGATGGGTATGCTTTTTGGCCCATTTTGGACGGGAATCGGCAGTGTAATTGCTGATACAGTAGGTATTCTGTTATTTCCAAAAACAGGAGCATATTTCCCGGGATTTACCTTGAATGCTTTTATTACTGGTGCGATTTATGGTTTCTTTTATTATAAAAAGGAAATAACCTGGCCCCGGGTTATTACAGCGACATTGCTGGTAACCGTGATTGTACATCTGATTTTAACGCCGTTGTGGCTAGGAATGCTTTACAATATTGATTTGAAAATTTTAGCCTGGTGGGTACCGAGAATCATTAAAAACCTTATATTTTTCCCAATACAGGTAGCAGCAACTTATTATATGGGAACCAGAATCTCATATAAGCAATTGATTGAACGAGTAACAGCTTCATATAATAAATAAAAAAACAGCTTTCCGCCATCCCCGGAAAGCTGTTTTTTTATGATTGTTTCGCGAATTGTGCATTATAAAGTGCTTGATAATGCCCATTTGGAATCGTCAGAAGTGTACGATGATCCCCAATTTCGACGATTTTTCCCTGCTCCATTACTAAAATCTTATCAGCATTTTTAATTGTAGATAATCGATGGGCAATCACGAAGCTAGTTCGCCCTTTCATGATTTCCAGAAAAGCGGACTGGATTTGCTTCTCGGTCAACGTGTCTACAGAGCTTGTTGCCTCGTCTAAAATAAGCATTGGCGGATTGCTGATCATTGTTCTTGCAATAGTTAAAAGCTGCCGCTGCCCTTCTGAGATTTTAATTCCCTGGCTGCCGATTTCCGTTTCAAGTCCTTTGGGCAGACGTTGAATAAATTCAGCAGTATGTGTCTTTTCAAGCGCAGTCTTGATTTCGCTAGCTGTCGCCTGAGGATTCCCGTAGGTCAGATTCTCCCTCAACGTACCGTCAAACAGCCAGGTATCTTGTAGAACCATGCCAAAGCTTTTTCTAAGACTGTCTCTGGTAATCTCAGCGATGCTGTGTTCATCAACTGTAATGCTCCCCTGATCAACATCATAAAAGCGCATCAGCAAATTGACCAAAGTTGATTTCCCTGCACCAGTTTTCCCGACGATTGCTACTGTTTCTCCTTCCTGAACAGTGAGAGAGAAATCTTCTATCAATGGCTTGTCCGGAATATAGGAAAAGTATACATGGTTGAAGGATACATCTCCCTTGGCTTTTGTCAGCACGAAAGCATTCTTTTCATCTGGTTTTTCCGGCTGCTCCTCTAATAAATCAAAGGATCTGTCGATTCCTGCTATAGCTGTCTGAATTTGGGTAATCATGCCGGACAATTCAATGAATGGTTTTGAAAATTGAGCACTATAGATAGTGAAACTGGAAATAACTCCGACAGAAACGGCTGTATTTCCGGAAAGAATCAGGAGTCCGCCTGTTAACCCAATTGCAATGTAGGATAAATGATCTACAAAGCGGGATAAAGGATTTGTTAAAGAAGAAGAGAACTGTGCTTTCTGTCCTTCAACATATAATTCTTGATTCAACTGCTCAAACTGTGTTTGTACGTGAGCTTCGCGGCGAAAGGCTTTAACAATTTTTTGATTCCCTACCATTTCGGAAACAAATCCGGAAATGGAGCCGACAATTTTCTGCTGTGCTGCAAAGTTTTTTTGAGACGCATTTGCAACCAGCCAGTTGACAATAAAAATAATTGGTGTGGTAACCAACACAACAATTGTGAGGGTAACACTAAGACGAACCATAAACACCAGGGCAATAAGCACAACCGCTACTCCAGAAAAGAGCTGATTAAACACAACTGAGCAGGCGATGGAAATATTATCCATATCATTTGTGAAACGGCTGACTATATCACCATGTGCTTGTTGATCGTAATAGTTTAACGGCAGCTCGTTAAGCTTAGAAAAAGTGTCTTTTCTTAATCTAGCTACAGATAAATAGGAAACACGATTTCCTAAAAGCTGAATTAGCCATTGGCTGATGACAGTAACGATTAAAATACCTAAAAGCAGTCCCAGAATTGCATATAATTTTGAAAAATCAACATTTTCTTCGCCAATCATGGTATCAACAGCCTTTCCAAAGGCATCTGTCATCCAGACTGTAGCAAAGCCGCTGACAGCCCCCAGTAGAATCGATAAAATTAGCTCGCAGCGGTAATAAAGCAGGTAAGGAAGAATTTTTTTTAATGATTGAGTAGGTGTTTTTTTAGTCATCATGGTCATTTTCCTCCTGCGAAGTTACAATTTCCTGATAGTGTGGAGAATTGGTCATCAGCTGTTCATGTGTTCCCAGTCCGACCATTTTTCCTTCATCCAATACAAGAATCTGCTGAAACTGCCGAATAGAGCTGATTCTTTGAGAAATAATAATAAGAGTAGTTGCACTCATTTCCTTTTTTAATGATATGCGCAGGTTTAAATCAGTCTGATAATCCAATGCACTTAAAGAGTCATCGAGGATTAAAATAGCTGGTTTGGCAATTAACGCGCGTGCAATTGTCAGCCGCTGCCGCTGCCCGCCGGAGAAGTTTTTCCCACTTTCATAAACAGGTGTATCCAGACCAGCTTCAAGCTGTTCAACAAATTCACTACATTGAGCAATAGCTAGAGCCTCCCAGCATTCTTGATCTGTAGCATCTTCTTTGCCCCACAGCAGATTTTCCCGGATTGTACCGCTGAATAAAACAGAGGTTTGAGGCACAACTGCAATGTTTCTGCGGAGCTCATCCAGCGACCAGTCACGAACATCTCGTCCTTGAACGACGACGCGTCCTTCGCTGACATCATAGAAGCGGGGGATAAGCTGAATCAAGGTACTTTTTCCACTGCCTGTGGCACCGATTATGCCAAGTGTACCTCCCTTTGGAATCACTAAGTCAATAGCTGTTAATGCTAACCCGGCAGACTCATGATAACGAAAAGAAACCTGCTCAAAGGCAATTTCGTCATTCGTTGGTTGAGGCGCTGAGCGGGCATCTGTTTTTTCCCTGATGCTGGGATCAACAGTAAGTACTTCGTTGACCCGTGCGGCAGAAGCAGAGGCACGAGTGAAAATCAGTACAAGATTTGAAACCACGATTAAGGCCAGCAGCATTTGATTCATATAGTTGATTAGCGCCAAGACTTCTCCTTGCTGGAGATTCCCCACTGAGACTTTAAAGCCGCTGATATAAAGCAGGAGAATGATTCCCAAGTTCATAATCAGAGTTGTCGCAGGTGTGAGGAAAGCAGAAATTCTTGATACTCTTACATAGAGGGCTGCTAAATCATCTGTTGTTTGATCTACATGTTCAATTTCAGTCTCTTTTTGTGCGAATGCCCGAATTACACGAACACCGGTCAAATTTTGACTGATTTTTTGATTTAGGCTATCCAGCATTTCCTGAACTTGTCTATATAAAGGAACAGTTAGTCTGATAATAATAAATAAAATAATACAGAAAACAGGAAGCAGAAGTAAAAAAATCAATCCGGCGCTAAAATCAATGTAAAAAGCCATGATGACTGAGCCAATGCTTAAAAACGGTGCCCGGATAACTAAGCGGATTAGCATAGCCAGAGCCAGCTGGAGCTGATTAATATCGTTGGTCATGCGGGTAATCAATGTATCTGTTCCAAATAAGTTCAGCTCATTATGAGATAAACGATTGATTTTCTTCATCAGCTGATTTCTAAGCTCAGTACCAAATCCTTGGGAAGCAATGGAAGAATAGTATTGACAGATAATCACACAGATTAATCCAATCACAGACATAAGGACCATCCATCCAGCCATCTTTATAACGTAGGCGGAATCATTATTCTGAATGCCGTTATCGACCAGCCGAGCCAGCATCAGCGGCAGAACCAATTCAAAACAGGCTTCTAAAAACTTAAAGAAAGGTCCTAAGATAATCTGTTTTTTATAGTTTTTTGCGTATCTTAATAATTGAATCATTTTCTTCCCCCTCTATCTGTTCTATTGTATCTCAACTTATCGGTCAAATAAAGTTGCTCGCTTTTAGCCCAGACAATTTGCTACAATGTTGAAGAGGAAGGTGGCAACGAAATGAATCAATGGATTGAATTAGTCTTGCTGTTTTTTATTTATTCATTTATCGGCTGGCTTTGGGAAACGGTGTACTGCTCGCTTCGGGCAGGGAAGTTTATGTATAGAGGATTTTTAACAGGGCCTTATTGTCCTATTTATGGATTTGGTATTTTAGGAGTACTTTATTTTTTAGAACCATTTAAAGGAAATTTGATTCTATTGTATTTTCTTTCAGCTCTACTAGTGACTGTTTTGGAGTATTTGACCAGCTTTGTTTTAGAAAAGCTCTTCCATGCTTCATGGTGGGATTACAAAGATGTGCCTTTAAACATCAACGGCAGGGTCGCACTGCCTGTTTCTGCATTCTGGGGATTGGCCTGTGTGCTGATTGTTAGAATTATTCATCCTAAAATTTTGCTGGCAACTGATTTTCTAACAGAAGCATTCGGCTGGATTTTACCAGCTGCTCTAATCGCAATGATCCTTATTGATCTTATCTACACAGTAACGAATATGCAGGCGTTCAAACATATTACAGATGAAATTAATACGGTATTAGAAACGAAAGCCAAGGAAATATCTGAAAGTATGAATGCTCGGGGAGAAGTCTTGTCAGAAGATGTGGCCGAACTGAAAAAATCTATTGAAAAAGGTTTTGCAGAAAGAACAGCGAAATCTCAAAGCTATTTTGAGGAGCTTAAAAAGAATAGTGAGATTACACAGCGGCTGCAGCGTTTAAACCTTAGCCAGCGCCGTTGGATTAAAAACTACCCTAATTTGAAACTGAAACGCATCGATAATTCCGAAACAGTAAAGCAGCTGATTACGTCTATTAAGAAGAGAACAAGAAAAATGTAACAGATAGCTTCAGGTGTACCAATGAAGTTAAGACTGGTGTGCAGGGATAGATTAAGCTCTTTTATGAGATTCACCAATTAAACTGGTAAAGCTCAATGTTACAGAGAATATTAAGTTTTCTTTAAAACGTAATAATTTGTAACACTGTTGAAACAATATCTACTTTCAAGATTAGTATAATGGATAGAGTTAGGATTTATTATAGGAAAGGTGTTGGATTCAGTGGGTATTAAAAAGCTGATGCCGTTTTTGTCGGCAATCATCTTATTAAATCTAGCCTTCCCTTCTGTTATGGTTACTGCGGAATCATTGGACTCTTTGCAACAGGAAGAAGAGCAAGCGACAGAAATGGGACAAATTCTTAATCAGGAAATAGATACAGCACTTACAGATGTAAACAAGAAATATGCTGAGATCGAAAATTTGAAGGCAGAAATCACCAATGCAGAAAAGACTCTCGAAGAATCTGAAGCAGAAATAGCGGCTACAGAATCAAGTATTGAGCGTCGCAAAGCTGCGGTCGGCGATCGTATGAAAACGATCCAGCTGAATGGTGAAACACGTACATGGCAAGTCTTGCTTGAATCTGAAAGTCTTTCGGATTTTTTCAATAGAGCATATGTGATGACAATTTTGCAAAATGCTGAAAATGAAAAAATTGAAAGTCTAGCAGAAGAAAAAGAGCGGCTGGCTGAACTTCAGGAAACTGTTAGAACGACTCAGGAACAGCTTCAGACAAACGAAGCAAAGCTTGAGGAAGAAGCGCAGGCAATGGACATTGAAGTCGTTGCACTGAAGCAGCAGTTATCTGAGAATGAAGGAACTATTCAACTGATTGCAAATAAGAAAATTACAGAACAAAATAGATTGGCAGAAGAAGCAAAAGCGGCTGAAGCGGCACAAGCTGCAGCAAAGGCAGCAGAAGAAGCACAAACTGCTGAAACTGCAAATTCTTCTACAGAATCGTCTGATCCATCAAGCGAAGCAAGTACAGAGCCTTCTACACCAGAAGTTCCTAATACTGGTGGAAATGAAACAGGTGGTACAGGTCGTGTCTTGTATGTGGAGTCTACTGCGTATTCGTATACGGAACCAGGTTCAGGCTTTATTACGGCTATCGGAATCGATTTACGCGTGCAAAGCAATGTGATTGCCGTTGATCCAAGTGTGATTCCTTTGGGATCATTAGTGGTGGTAGACGGTTACGGCTATGCAATCGCCGGAGATACCGGAGGCGCAATCAAAGGGAATATTATTGATGTGCATTTCAACTCAGTTGCCGAATGTGTGAACTGGGGACGCCGTCACAATATTCGTGTAGAAATTCAATAAAATTATCTGTTTGAATTAGACCATTTGAAAAGAGTTGGAACTTAAGTTGTTAAGTTTCAACTCTTTTTTCATTTTCAAAAATTTTATTTTAAGAATTACTGAAAGTAGATTACAATAGAAGCAAATGAAAAAACAGGGAGTGTTTTTGAATGATTGTTGGTGTGGAGTTGGTAATGGTATTGCTTATTGTTACTTATGGGGGTAACTTCTTTCTTTACAGATTGCTCAAAGCAAAGAAGCAGATACAAGGATTGGAAAAACTTGCCATTATTTGTGGCGTAAATATGCTGATTTTACTTTTTGATGGTGCTTTTATTGTTATTGCAGCACTGATTAGGCAAGGCTCTGCTCTTTCAAGCATTTAGACTAAGAAAACAGGTAGGAGAATAATGTTTAAAATTGGTGAATTTTCAAAATTAGCACAAGTATCGATTCGAATGCTGCGCTACTATGACGAACAGGGCTTGCTGCCGCCCGCAAAAATTGATCAGGAAAATGGCTATCGGCTGTATCACGTAAAGCAGCTGCCGCTACTCCAAAAAATCATCTTATTGAAAAATCTAAAATTTTCAACAGCTGAAATTAAATCACTGGTTGGAGAAGATTTAGGAGATAGCTATTTTCAAGAACAGTTAAAGAATAAATATGAACAAATTGAACAGGAAATCGCAGCAGAGCAGCGACGCTTACTAGAGCTTGCGAATACAATTGAACGAGTAAAGGAGCCTCAAAAAAGGGATCTCCATGTCATTTTCCGAACACTGCCGCAGGAAAAAATTGTTAGTTTACGCAAAGTGATTCCTAGCTATTATCATGAAGGAGCTTTATGGCAGGAGTTTTTAGGACTGTTGAAGAAGGAACAGGTTGACATTGTAAAGCAGTCTCCGGATAACTTTACTATTTTTCATGATGAGTGTTATAGAGAAGAAGGCGTCGAAATTGAAATTTGTCTAAAGATAAAGGGGCTAACTAAGGTAGAACCGCCCTTGAATTGTTATGAGACAAAAGAGATTCCGTTGGCTGCTTCAATCTTTGTCTTTGGTTCTTATGACAATATTAAGGAGGCATACCACCATTTTGCGCATTGGTTATCCGAGCATGAAGAGTATGAAATGCTGATTCCAACACGTCAGGTTTCCCATCGTGGACCGGATACCGAAGACAACCCGGATAATTATTTAACAGAAATTCAAATTCCAATTAGAAAAGCTGAACGAGCTCGTACAGCTATCGAGCAATAAGCGCGAGGCAGCCACATGATGCTCTTTATCATGAGGTGGCCTCGACTTATTGTTGAAGAAAGCTTGCTCGAACTTGCCCCAATGCTTCCTTCGCTATCACTTGATATTACAGAGGGCAACTGTAAAAATTTTATAATCTTTTTATCAAAAAAATCCTTGACCCTACCATTATGTGAGGGTCTATCCTGTAGGTACAGGAGGGATGATTATGGAACAGAAAACATTTACTGTACAGACAATCGGACACATCGAAAATGGTGAGCAGGGAGCGTTTATTCAGCTATTGCCTAAGTATGCCGAGGCATTAGAAGGGCTTGAAGGTTTTGGACATTTAAACATCATTTATTGGCTGGATAAGCTGGATCAGCCGGAAATGAGAGAAATTTTACAGGTTGCCAGTCCGTATAAGAAAGCACCGGATGTTCTGGGAATATTTGCAACGCGTTCTCCAGTAAGGCCTAATTTGTTGGCTCTTTCTACTGTAGGAGTTCTTGAATTGGATAAGGGAAACGGACGGATAAGAGTTGACTATGTTGATGCTGAGGATGGCAGTCCATTGCTAGACATCAAGCCGTATACGCCAAGCGAGGATCGTGTAGAAACGCCCAGCGTACCAGAATGGAGTGCGCACTGGCCAAAAAATATTGAAACATCTGGGGATTTCGACTGGGCCGATGAATTCAATTTTTGATTCAATGGAAAACATGGAGAAAATAGACTGGGTTATTTAACTTGAATACTCAGAGAGAGTCTGGAGCAAAAGTGTTTTGCTTCAAGAACTAGTGAGGTACTGTTCAACATCAGCTCATGCCTCACTGTGTTTCTCAGCAATAAGCCAAACTATACGAAAATAACTACATGAAGTGTGCCCCCTAAGTTAGACCAAAAAATCTAACCTAGGGGGTTTTTCAATGAAGACTAGGAGGATACATTTAGCTATATTCCAGTCTCTTTTTTTACTGATTTCTAAGAATCCTTTCAATAAAGCCCGCTATAAATGAAAAAATAAATTGGATAGGGTAAAATAAAAGGGAGAAGAATGATGGAGGGACAGGACATGGCTAAGATCATGATTGTTGAGGATGAAGCAACTATCCGCAGCTTAGTAATGAAAGAACTGGAAAAATGGCAGTTGGATGTCTTTGGTACAACTGATTTTCATCACGTACTTGAAGATTTTCAAAAAGAAGAGCCCCAACTGCTGCTGCTGGATATTAACTTGCCGGTTTATGACGGATATTACTGGTGTCAAAAGATTAGGGAAGTATCTAAAGTACCAATTATTTTTATTTCCAGCAGAAATACTAATATGGATATGATTATGGCGATGAATATGGGAGCAGATGATTTTGTAACAAAGCCTTTTCAGATTGATGTTTTGGTTGCTAAGATCAATGCGTTGCTGCGCCGTTCGTATAATTATTCTGAACCAGGAAGTGAAATTCTTGAACATAACGGAATTAAACTGAATCTAGATAATGGGAATATGGATATCAACGGTGAAATGATTGATTTGAGCAAGAATGAGTATCGGCTACTATATATACTAATGAAGAAACACGGCAAAATTTTAACTAGAGAAAAACTGCTGCGGGCCTTGTGGGAAGATGAACGTTTTGTGGATGATAATACTTTGACTGTAAACATCAACCGTTTAAGAAAGAAGATTGAACAAGCTGGAATCAAGGATTATATTGAAACCAAAATTGGTCAGGGCTATATCGTCCCATAGTATGAATGGAGAAGACAATGACAGCTAGAAAGTATTTAAAGGACCATTGGTTATTTTTAATTGGCTGGCTGCTTTTCATTGGGGTAACCTGCCTGATTTTATGGTTAACACCTAGTGTAAAGCTAAGTACCGCCTCTATCAGTTATCTGATTTTGTTGGAATTTCTGGTACTGGTAGTTGTGCTGGCGATTGATTATTTGGTAAGAAGACGCTGGTGGAAAAAATTAGACATTACAGATCCCTCGCAAAGGCTGGAGGAATATCTGAAGGATGCCTCAAGAGAAGATGAGCGGCTTCAGCAGGAATATATCAACAGTATACTTACTGAGCATCAGAAGGTGATGGAGCAGGTCATTGACAATCAGCAGGAGCATAAAGAGTATATTGATTCCTGGGTTCATGAAATCAAAGTTCCTTTAGCTGCTGTCAACTTGCTGCTGGATTCACTGGAAGATGATATTTCTGAGGAAACGTATTCTCTATTGGAAAACGAGTTTTTGAAGATTGATGAGTATGTTGAGCAAGTGCTCTATTATTCCCGTCTGGACAGTTTTTCAAAAGATTATCTGATTCGTGAATACTCTGCTAAAAAGATTGTTCAGTCTGTTATTCGCTCTCAAGCCTATTACTTTATCCAGAAAAATATTCGTTTTTCAATAGAAGGAGAAGATCAGACTGTTTTAACTGATGGCAAATGGGTAGAATTTATCTTTCGCCAGTTAATCAGTAACGCAGTTAAATATACCCCCCAAGGCGGAGAAATTAAGGTTAAGATTAGTAGAAGCCGAGAGGGCATCACATTATTGCTGGAGGATTCTGGAATCGGTATTCCCCAAAATGATTTACAACGAATTTTTGACAAAGGCTTTACAGGGACTAACGGGCGTATGCTGAATCAGCATTCCACTGGTTTGGGTCTGTATCTTGCCAAAAAACTGGCTGATAAGCTGGGACATCAGCTAAGTATAGCTTCTGTAGAAGGGGCTGGAACCACTGCAGAAATATTTTTTCCGTTTGTTACGTATTATCATGAGATTCGCTGATCAAAAAGAGATTGCTTTTTCTCATGTAAGGCTGATTAGTGACAGACAGGCATATGTTGATTTTAAATAAAAAGGCGGGAATAAATTTCCCGTTTTTTTATGTGTCAACCAGAAGTAGTTGCAAATCCCAAGCTTTATTCAAATACAGCAAATGATAAATACGTATTTTTATCTGTGGTACAACTAGGGAATTATGATAAATCCTATAGCTCAAGTATTTTCCTTTCATTTCTTAGCATATTTTTATTGTATATTCCTCCTTTTTCTTGTTAGACTGTTGAAGGAATGTTTTTCAGCAGGAGCTGTGCACTTTTCAAATGGTCTGTGAGGAACGAATGAACAGTCGATTTTCGTCACAACTGAGGCTGGAGGAAAGAATCAGCTGCTTTTGAACAGTATTAAGCTGTATAATTATGGAGTTTTTGGAGGATAGGTATGTCGATTTTTAGAAAGAAAACACTAACTGCTCAGCCGATACAGGAAACTGGCATGAAGCGGAATTTGAAAACAATGGATCTGATTATGCTGGGGATTGGAGCAATCGTAGGAACAGGGATTTTTGTTATCACCGGAGTCGCTGCTGAAGAAACAGCAGGACCGGCGCTGACGCTTTCTTTTCTAGTAGCAGCCGGAGCGATAGTTTTGTCTGGTTTATGCTATGCTGAGTTTGCTTCCAGGATACCAGTGCTGGGAGGACCATACGCATATATGTACGTAGTGTTTGGTGAATTTACTGCATGGATGACAGGCTGGCTTGTTATTTGTGAGTTTTTCTTAGCGGTTTCTTCGGTTGCCTCAGGCTGGTCTGGTTATGTTCAGGGATTTCTGAGTAGTTTGGGTATAGCATTACCTCAAGCCTTAAGCGGAGCTTATAATGCGGCAACAGGAAGCTACGTGGATTTGATTGCGGTACTAGTCCTTATTTTCGTCACTTTTTGGGTTTCATTGGAAGCGAAGACTGCTTTACGTTTAAATAATTTAATGGTTTTTGTAAAATTTGGTATTATTTTACTTTTCATTCTTGTGGGAATATTTTATGTAAAACCAGCAAACTGGCAGCCGTTTATGCCTTTTGGTTTTAATGGTGTGCTGGGAGGCGCAGCCATTGTATTCTTTGCTTTTCTAGGATTTGATGCAGTCAGTATGGCTGCAGAAGAAGTAGAAAATCCTCAAAGAGACATCCCAAGAGGGATTATTGGTTCGATTGTTATTGCTACAGTTCTTTATATCGTTGTAACATTGATCCTAACAGGAATCGTTCCTTATACTTCTTTAGGGGTGAAGGATCCGGTAGCTTTTGCAATGCGCTTTATTCAAAAGGATGCTGTAGCCGGGATTATTTCAGTCGGCGCGATTTTGACGCTGCTTACAGTAACCATTGCAATGATGTATAGTCTGGCTAGAATCGTTTATGCTATCAGTAAAGATGGACTATTGCCGAAGTTTATGGGAAAAATTGATAAGAAGCACCATACGCCTAAGAATGCGACCTATGTTTCCGGCGCAGCTGCGATGCTGTTTGCAGGTTTCTTTCCTTTGAGTCTGCTGGCTGAGCTGACCAACATTGTGACCTTAATGTACTTGATTTTTATGGGACTAGGTATTATTAAGCTGCGGCGTATGCTGGGGGAACCAAAAGAAGGGGAATTCCGCATACCTTTTGTTCCTGTGCTGCCGTTAATCTTGGTCGTAGTTAGTATTGGTTTAATGCTGAAGCTGCGGTATGCAACATGGCAGGTATTTGCCATTGCTTTGATAATCGGAGTGGCTATCTATTTCCTATATGGTTACAAGCATAGCAATATGAACAAGAACGTTGAATAGACAAGTGAAGCTGCATGTTTTAGCAACTGATTTTGACTGTTCTAAAGAACAGCTCATTGAAGAAAAGGGAGTTCCATTAACTTCTCATCAAGAACATTCGCCTGCTGTTCTGCTGGATGCCTCTTCATGTATCTGCGGGACAAACTGATGCATATCCGCTGAGGAAACTGATAAAACAGCGCTCAGGATAGAATCTTTTACAGGAATTATATAGTTCAGATATTGCTAAATATGTTATACTGTTTAGGAGCAAAAAGAGGGACTTTGGAAAAAAATAGAAGGAGGACGTTCCTAAATGACAAAAAAAGAAACATTTTATATTACAACACCTATATACTATCCGAGTGGACAGCTGCATATCGGAAATTCTTATACAACTATTGCCTGCGATGCGCTGGCACGCTACAAACGCTTGATGGGATTCGATGTTCTTTATCTAACAGGTTTGGATGAGCATGGACAAAAAATTGAACATAAAGCGAAGGAGTTAGATGTAACCCCTAAAGAATATGTTGATAAAATGGCAGCAGATGTTCAAAAGCTTTGGAAAACCTTGGATATTAGCTATGATAAGTTTATTCGTACAACGGATGAGTATCATGTGAAAACCGTTCAGCAGATTTTTAATCAGCTGCTGGATCAGGGAGACATCTATCTTGGCGAATATGAGGGCTGGTATTCTGTTTCAGATGAAGAATACTTTACTGAAACACAATTAGCTGAGGTATATCGCAACGAAGATGGAAAAGTAATTGGCGGAAAAGCGCCAAGCGGTCATGAAGTAGAGCTGGTTAAAGAAGAATCTTACTTCTTCCGTATGAGTAAATATGCTGAACGACTGGTTGACTACTATAATGAGCATCCGGAATTTATTCAGCCGGAATCCCGTAAAAATGAAATGATTAACAATTTTATTAAACCAGGTTTGGAAGACCTTGCTGTTTCCCGGACAACCTTCTCCTGGGGAATTCCTTTAACAAGAGATCCAAAACATGTTGTATATGTTTGGATTGATGCACTATCCAACTATATTACGGCGTTAGGCTATGGTTCAGAGGATGATAGCTTGTTCCAGAAATATTGGCCGGCAGATGTTCAAATGGTCGGAAAAGAGATTGTCCGTTTCCATACAATTTATTGGCCGATAATGCTGATGGCATTGGATCTGCCATTACCTAAGAAGATTTTTGGTCATGGCTGGCTAATGATGAAAGATGGAAAAATGTCTAAGTCTAAAGGGAATGTTGTTTATCCTGACATGCTTGTAGAGCGTTATGGACTGGATGCTTTGCGCTACTATCTACTGCGGGCAATACCTTTTGGAAGCGATGGTATCTTTACACCAGAGGATTTTGTTTCCCGTTTGAATTATGATTTAGCTAACGATTTAGGCAACTTGTTAAACCGGACAATTGCGATGGTTAATAAGTATTGTGACGGTCAAGTACCAGCGTATAAATCTAAAGTGACGCCATTTGACAGTGAACTTTCGACAACTGCGGCAAATGTTATTGGCCGGTATCATGAAGCCATGGAGAAAATGGAATTCAATACAGCAATTGCTGAAGTCTGGACGCTGATTTCTCGTGCAAATAAATACATTGATGAGACTCAGCCATGGATATTGGCGAAGGATGAAGAGAAGAAAACTGAACTAGATAGTGTTATGGTTCATTTAGCGGAAACGCTGCGGATTGTAGCGATTCTTCTGCAGCCTATGATGACGGAAACACCTAAGAAAATTTATGAGCAGCTGGGACTTGATCCTGAAACCATGAACATGGAATCTATTCATTTTGGTGAATTCCCTGCAGATGTAAGAGTAACTAGCCAAGGTACGCCAATTTTTCCTCGTTTGGATATCGAAACAGAGGTTGCTTATATCCAGAGAAAAATGTCTCAAGGCGCTAAGAAAGAAGCCGAAGAGATTAAATGGAACCCAGAGGAAACAACCTTAGAGTCTGTTAAAGAAAAGCAGATTAAATATGAGGATTTTGATAAAGTAGAAATTAAAGTAGCAGAGGTTATTGACTGTAAAAAAGTTAAAGGGGCTGATAAGCTGCTGCAGTTCCGCTTAGATGCTGGTGACAATCAGCACAGACAGATTCTCTCAGGGATTGCTGAGTTCTATCCAGATCCTGCTGCATTAATTGGTAAAAAGGTAACGATTGTTGCGAACTTGAAGCCTAGAAAGATGAGAGGCGAAATCAGCCAGGGAATGATTCTTTCAGCAGAGGACAAGGAAGGCAGACTTCAAATTGTTGAAGCACCAAAAGATATGCCGAACGGTTCAATCATCGCATAATAGAAACACGCGAAGAGCGGCATAGAAATTTGAGCCCGTAAACATGAAAAATCCCCTCAGTTTAGAAAATTTTTCAAACTGAGGGGATTTTTTATTGTAATCAGGGATTAGATATCTTCAAAAATTTTTTTATAGTTCACTACAATTTTGTAATTATACTTTTCTCTATTCTCTCTTGACAGCTCCTGACAGGCAGAGATATCCACTAGACAGCTATTTGTGTATTTTTTTGAAAGGATACCATGAATCGAAGAGTTGAATAGTTCAGAGTAAAAGGTTATCATTTGACCTTCCTTGTAATTCTGGTTTATGGAAGTTTCCTGATAAAGAGTAAATGGTGCATAACTTTTTTTAGAAAATGAACTCATTGCCGCTCTCCTTCTTTCTTTAATCGAATCAGCTGCTGCAGCTGTTCCGTATTATTAGAAAACTCTTTTTGCATTGCTGAAAATTTTTTACAATGGGTACAATCAGAAGCATCTCCAGCCTCATGGGCTAGGGTTTCTTTATGCAGCAAAATTAAATCTGAACAATGGCGAGCTAAAAGAATTTGTCGAGATCTAATCTTTTGCAGCATGGTTATTTGGGGCGCTGAAGGCATCATTTCAACATCTCCTTTTCTCTATTATACGACGAATATAAGAGTAGTGCTGATTAATCTTAATAAAAAATTAATATTTTCAGTGAGAACTCAATTTTTAATGGAAAATAGCTAGAAGGCTGATTATAAAAAAGTTTATGAATTTGTCAAAATTTACAATATTTAGCAAAAAAAAAGTAGTGGGAAATTCTCAATAACAGGAAGGAATTAGAGTATAAGTGAGGATTTTGCTCGAAAACCAGTTTTTATAACTAACTGTAGTCCAGTATGAAAAAATGTTGGAAACTAAATTTTTCCAGATTAGCACCAAGTTACATTGATTGGTTGATGTTAAAATCAGGAGGGGTTAAAATAAAAAATTAATCACTTTATTTGCTCGAAAGCTAGTCCTGATTGCTTCGAAAATTGGCTCTCAAAAGTATTTAGTAGCAGTTAGAGATGGATTTGTAGGCATCAGTCGTTGATGACTGTGGGGGCGCTGACAGTCTTAATTAATAATCTGGCAAGAGATTCCCTATCAACCTTTGATGAACAATCTATTTGGCGGAGACAGCCTGTACAATTGCCAGGAATAGAAAAAATACAAAAGAAGGAAGGAAACGCATTCGTCATTTAAAAATCAAGGATATAGTTGACAAGGCAGATGTTTTAAATAAAATTGTTTCCATTTATAAATGAAGACTTCAAGTTTATGCGCGAAGAGACAAAAAATAAAATAGCTTAAATCGTTAAAGAACCAATTATTTAGATTCGAACCAATCATTATTTCATAAAATGATGACTGCGTTGAAATTTTTTGTGTAACTATAGAATCTCCTATAAACTCCGTTCAAAAAGCAGCAAGATTAAAAGAGTTTTGCTTCAAGAGCCAGTGGGGTACTGTTCAACATCAGCTTATACTTCACTGTGTTTCTCAGCAATAAGCCGTACTATATTGAAAATATGTGATGAAATCCATTTTCGTATAGTACGGCTTATTGCTGAACTTTTTATTTGTTGGTAAAATTTTTATAGTAGTACTATCGAAGGAAAGCACGGGTAGCTAGCAGTTAAGACCTCGTTCATGAGTAGTATTCTTATACCTATTGCTCAAGAACTGAATATGTTCGTTCAGTCTTTCCAATTAAAACCTGTTAAGAATTGATTTTTTTAGATTTGCGTAGACCGCGAATTTTCTTTGGTAAGAATACTAGGAATAGGGAGTAAGGCATGCTGATGATAGCGCCGGCCAGACTTCTGCTGATAAAGCTATATTGATACAGCCATTTCAACATAAAATGAAAAGCCGTGATACCGATTAAAACTAATACAAGTGTTAGCCAGCGTGAATCAAGCGACAGCAGCGCTTGCCCCAGACGAGCCATGAGAGGATACAGGTAAAAAAAGACTCCCACTAGAGTAATTCGCCAGTTTTTAATAGCAGCGCCAATATTTAGTATGAAAAAGAGGACCGACAGCAGTAATGCGATAGGCGGAAAAAAGGCAATCAATGCGGAATAAAGACTTCCCCAAATAAGCATCAGCGGTCCCTTAATAAATGCTGTTAGAGCGATTAAGAATAGAATCAATAGTACCTGATGGGTGATGCTGGCGTAGACGAGTAGCGTAAATAGCGTCAACAGTCCCCAATGCCAGATTGTTTGAGTCTGATCCTTTCTGCGGCTGATTACTTTTTGTTCAATAGACGATTTTAATAAGTCAGAAGAGAAAATGGTTTGCTTTATATGTTTCATAAACATCAACTCCTAACAATAATAGATGATTTCTGATAAAGAAGCGTAGCTGGCTATGCATTTTTGTCTATACTTTCCAAAAAGCTTCTTTTGACTAGATAGTCTGAGAAAAAAACGATTGGGCTGCATTGGCGGGGGAGCAGCCTGTTTTTTTAAGGCAAGCTATCCTACTGGCTTGATACAGACAACCGTTTAAAAGATTTATCTAGTAGATGAAGTGTAACAGGAACTGAAGATATGTACATCAGACTAGGGACTGATAAGACAGCAGCTGTAAAATGGTTTGTTACTAATCTTGAATAGAACATTTTTTCTATTTCAAGTGTTTTATTCAGCTTTCTGGTAAAATATGATAGAGTAGAACAGGCAGGGAGGAAGAAAAATGATTTTTGATACACATACACATCTGAATGCAGAACAATTTGCAGAAGATATTCCGGAAACTGTTGCACGAGCAACAGAATTAGGTGTAACAGAAATGGCAGTTGTTGGTTTTGATACACCAACAATTACGAAATCGCTGGCTCTTAGTCAGGAATATCCAAATATACACAGTATCATTGGCTGGCACCCGACAGAAGCTGGGAGCTACACCAAAGAGATAGAAGCACAGCTTCAGCAGCAGCTGACTAATCCAAAAGTTGTGGCTCTTGGCGAAATTGGCTTAGATTATTACTGGATGGAGGATCCAAAGGAGCTTCAGGCTAAGGTGTTCCGCCGTCAAATCGCTATTGCCAAAGAAATGAATTTGCCAATCAGTATCCATATGCGGGATGCTATTGAAGATACTTATCAGATATTAAAAGAAGAAGATGTTCGGGATATTGGCGGTATCATGCACAGCTATAGTGGAGATGATGAGTGGATGAAACGCTTTTTAGATTTGGGCATGCATATTTCTTTTAGCGGTGTAGTATCCTTCAAAAAGGCAACTGATGTACAGGAAGCAGCTGCTAACGCGCCAATTGACCGCTTATTGGTTGAAACGGATGCACCCTATTTGGCACCAGTTCCTTACCGCGGTAAAAGAAATGAGCCCGGCTATACCAGATATGTAGTAGAAAAAATAGCGGAATTAAGAAATATGGAGTGGGAAGAGCTTGCAAAGCAAACAACAAAAAATGCACACAAGCTGTTCAGAATAGCAGAATGATAGATAAATTGAAAATTGAAGAAATTATTGTTGTTGAAGGTAAGGACGATACAAGACGGTTACAAGAAGTCGTTGAGGTAGATACAATCGAAACAATAGGTTCAGCAATTAATGAAGACATCCTGACTCAGATTGAACATGCCCAAGAAACAAGGGGCGTGATTATTTTTACTGATCCGGATTATTCAGGAGAAAAGATTCGGAAAACCATTATGGAAGTGGTGCCGGACGCCAAGCACGCTTTTTTATCTCGAAGATTGGCTGAACCTAAGCGCCGGGGAAGTAGTCTGGGAGTAGAGCACGCCAGTGATGAAGCAATCATTGAGGCTCTTAAGTTAGTAGTTACACCAATTAATGAAGAAGATGATTATGAAGACATACCTAGACAAGTATTGCTTGACTATGGTTTAATAGCAGGAGCCAATGCAAAAGAACGCAGAGAAAAGCTGGGTGACGAGCTGCGGATTGGGTATACCAACAGCAAGCAGCTGATAAAAAGGCTGCAGATGTTCCGTATAACAGAAGACGAGCTGAAAGCAGCGATGGCTAAAGTGGAGGAATCACTGTGACCGATTATAAAGATATTGCGACCCCTTCCCGTACGAAGGAGATATTAAAAAAGCACGGCTTTTCATTTAAGAAAAGCCTAGGACAAAATTTTCTGACCGAACCCAACATATTAAGAAAAATCGTTGAGACTGCGGAAATTGATCGACAGACAAATGTGATTGAGGTTGGTCCTGGTATTGGTGCTCTCACAGAGCATTTAGCTCGTCATGGAGCAGAGGTTCTAGCCTTTGAAATTGATGATCGATTGATTCCTGTACTTAAGGATACGTTAAGTCCTTATGATAATGTAACTGTTGTTCATCAGGATGTGTTGAAAGCGGACTTAAGTACAGAGATAAAACGGGTTTTTAAGCAGGAGCTGCCCATAAAAGTCGTGGCAAATCTGCCGTATTACATTACGACACCGATTATGATGCACTTTCTGGAATCGGATTTAGAAATAGCCGAAATGATTGTGATGATGCAAAAAGAAGTAGCAGATCGAATCTCTGCAAAACCGGGAACCAAAGCCTATGGTTCGTTGTCCATCGCCGTTCAGTACTACATGGAAGCGGCAGTCGCTTTTATCGTGCCGAAAACAGTCTTTGTACCGCAGCCGAATGTTGATTCTGCGATTATTACATTGAAAAGACGGGCTCAACCGGCAGTTCAAGTAACGAATGAAAAAGAGTTTTTCAAACTGACAAAGGCATCATTCCAGCTGCGAAGAAAAACGCTATGGAATAATCTGACTCATTTTTACGGGAAAGATGAAAAAACAGTGACTTGGTTAAAAATCAGCTTGAACGAAGCTGAAATTGAACCTTCCCGCAGAGGTGAAACACTAAGCTTAGAAGAATTTGCCCGTCTCAGCAATACACTTGAAAAAAATAAATAGAAACAGCTGTTTCTTATTAAAAAACACATGAATAGATGAAGGAACGTACCGATTCAAAAAAGTTAGACCAAAAATCTAGCTTTGGGGAGTCGATACATCTTCAGAATGATTCGTGTGTTTTTTTATATTTAAAATAAAAGGGTTTTCAAAGCAACGTGTGTCTTGACACCTCTATTTTTTTTGATTAGAATAGGATTCATGATATGTGTCAAGACACATTTAGGAGGAAGAAAATGAGAAAAAATTCTGTCAGACAACTGACAATTTCAGCGTTATTAATTGCGATGGGAATTATTATTCCAATGGTAATGCCCCGAATTACTATTGGCCCAGCATCATTTACACTAGCAAGTCACGTGCCATTATTTTTAGCTATGTTTATTTCACCTGAAGCAGCAGTAGCTGTGGCCTTGGGAACAGGTTTTGGTTTCTTTTTATCAGCCACACCAATCATTGCACTACGGGCATTGTCCCATATTGTTTTCGCAGTTATCGGCTCAGTTTACTTGAAAAAGCATCCGGAAGTAGCACTGCAATCTAAACAGTTTTCTTTATTAAACGGACGGTTTCAAGTGTTTAACCTAGTCATTGCCCTTATTCACTCTGCTGTTGAACTGGTAGTCATCACTGTTTTCTATACAATGGGGAATCTACCGGAAACCTATTACTCTGATGGATACATTTATTCTATTTTGCTGTTAATGGGAATCGGCGGAATCATTCACAGCCTTGTGGACTTCAATATCGCTTATTTTCTTGCGGGCAGTCTTAGTAAGGCTTTTGACATTCCAGTGTTTACGAATGCAAAAAAATATTTACAAAATAATTTATAACAAAAAAGACGAGACAACGTATTCAGCTTATTCCTGCCAGTATAATTTCTGTAGCAACTTACTGTAAGCAAGTGAGGATAAGTCATGAATTTTGCATTGTTGTTTATATGAACTTGAAAAGTATTTGGTGAGTCTGTCTAAACTGGAATAATCGGCGGTTCAAAAGCTGCTTCTTCAAAAATAAGCCGTACTATATTGAAAATGTGTGGTAAGACCCATTTTCGTATAGTACGGCTTATTTCTGAGAAACACAGTGAGGTATGAGCTGATGTTGAACAGTACCTCACTGGTTCTTGAAGCAAAAGACTATTAGCCCTGCCTGTTTAATTAAACGTCAACTTTTCAATCCGGTCAAAGGCTTCTTTTAAAACGTCTAGACTTTGTGTTGCCGCTAGACGCACATGATGATCTCCTGTTGTTTCACCAAAAGCTTTTCCGGGAATAACCAAAACATTTGTTTCTTTCAGCAGCTTTTCAGTAAAAGCGACTGAACCGAGCTGAGTCTGTTCAATATTAATAAAGGCGTACATAGTACCTTGGACTGGCAGCATCGATAAGAAAGGAATCTCCTGCACGCGTTTTTCTACATATTCCAAGCGCTCTTTAAAAACGGACACAACCTCTGGTATGAGAGTTTCTGCATGAGCTAGAGCATAAATGCCAGCTTGTTGGGAAGGTGAAGGTGCTGAATAAGTAACACTTTCATTAATTAGCTTAGCAGCTTGATTAATATAGGAAGGAGCAATCATATAGCCAATCCGCCAGCCAGTCATAGCAAAGGCTTTTGAAAAGCTGCTAAAGGTAATTGTATGCTCAGGGGCAAAGACTGCCATAGGAACAAAATCTTCATAGAAGGCAAAAGCTTCGTAGACTTCATCTGAAAGAATATAGAAATCATGAGCAATCGCCAGCTCAGCTATCTGTTTGAATGTTTCTGGAGCAAACACCGCACCTGTCGGATTGTTCGGCGAGTTAATAATAATAGCTTTCGTTTTATCCGTGATGGTCTGTTTTAAGCAATCAATATTGATTTGAAAACCATCTTCTTCAAAAGTAGGAAGAAAAACAGGTTTTCCTCCTGCAAACAGCACCTGATCCTTATAGGGAGAAAAATAAGGTTCATGGATAATCACCTCGTCGCCGGGATCAAGAATTACCTGTAAAGCGAGATACATGCCATGAAGAGCTCCAACTGTTGCTCGAACCTGATCAACCGAAAAATGGAGGTTGTACTGCTTTTGATAAAATTGGATAACAGCGTCTAAGAATTCGCTGCTGCCGCCGGAAGCAGTATATTTGGTGTGTCCTGCTTTGGCATCTGCAAATGCCGCATCAATAATCTTTTCAGAGGTGATTAAATCAGGATCTCCTATAGAAAGGTCAATCAAATTAGGTATTTGCTTTGCAAGTGTAGCAATATCCATTAAAATATTTTCAGCCGGCTGCTGATGCCGCTTTGCAATTTTGGAAGAATCCATCCAAACATCTCCTTACATATTCTTGAATTGAAATACAGTTTTTAGTTTAGCTGCTTATTGAAAAAGACGAAACAGAGATGCAGCAGACTAAAATGGTGCTAAGAAATAACAGAAGCATTTACTGCTGAAATCTGTCTTTTTCTATGTCTGACACTTCTGTTTCGACTTACTATCTGTTTTTGGTTGTTTTACAAAACTTTTCTCAAAAAGTCCTGTGTTCTAGGATTTTTTGGTTGACCAAAAATTTCTTCAGGCGTTCCTTCTTCTTGAATAACGCCTGCATCCATGAAGATGACGCGGTCTGCAACCTCACGAGCAAAGCCCATTTCATGAGTAACAACAACCATAGTCATTCCTTTTTCAGCCAGAGCTTTCATAACGGCTAGAACTTCTCCAACCATTTCCGGATCAAGAGCAGAGGTTGGTTCATCAAAAAGCATCACATCCGGATTCATGGCTAAGGCTCTAGCAATTGCTACACGCTGCTGCTGTCCGCCTGATAAGCTAGCTGGATAGCTGCTGCTTTTTTCTTCTAGACCAACTTGTTCTAAAAGACTGAGTGCTTTTTGTTTCGCCTGTTCAGGATCTTCTTTTTTTACCTTAATAGGGCTAATTGTCAGATTTTCAAGAACAGTCTTATGAGGAAATAGATTGAAGCTCTGAAAAACCATGCCCATTTTTTGCCGTAGTTCATCTATATTCGTATCTTTATCTAAAAGATTTTTACCTTCAAATTCAATTCGGCCTTTTGTCGGCTGTTCTAATAAGTTCAGACAGCGCAGAAAGGTACTTTTTCCGCTTCCGGAAGGGCCGATAATTACAACCACTTCGCCAGCATTTACAGTTAAGTCAATTCCTTTAAGGACTTCATTTTTATCGAAGGATTTATATAAGTTCTCAATATTAATCACTAGTGCTCATTCTCCTTTCGGCTACACCCAACAGACGGGAAATTGTAAAGGTTAGGACAAAGTAAATCAGTGAAACGACCAGATACGGCAGGAATGGCTTGAAGCTTGCACCCTGAACATTCCCAGCTTGGAAGATTAGTTCGGAAACACCGATAACAGATACAACAGAAGATTCTTTAATAACTGTAACGAATTCATTTCCTAAGGCTGGTAAAATGTTTTTAATTGCCTGAGGCAGAATAATAAAGCGCATGGCTTGAGATTGATTCATACCTAATGAACGGGCCGCTTCCAGCTGTCCTTTATTCACCGCGTTAATTCCAGCACGAACAATTTCAGCAACATAGGCGCCGCTATTCAAAGTTAAGGCAATACAGCCGGCTGCCAGTTTTGATAAGTCCAGACCTAATACACCTGTACCAAAGTAAACAATAAAAATCTGAACTAGCAAAGGTGTTCCTCTAACGTATTCAATATAGATAATCGCTAAAGCACGTAAAATTTTGGATTTTGACAGCTTCATAAGTGCTAGTAGACCACCAAACAACGCACCGAACAACACACCGATAAAGGCTAGAAAAATAGTATAACCGGCACCGTTCAAGTAGAATTTGCCATATTTTTGAAGGAAGCCTTCGTTGTCGTCAAACATTAATTCAGCAGCTTCTTTTTTATAGCCATCCAAAAGATTATTGTCATTAATCGTTTTAATGGAAGCATTCACTTTTTCATTTAAGATAGGTGTGTTTTTAGCCATCGCAATCGCTGTTTGCTTTTCACCTTCAGTGAAAGATACATCAGCAAAGACTAAATCATCATTTCGATCAACATAAGCTTCGGCGACAGGACCTTCAAGTATAATTGCATCAACCTTTTTATTCTTCAGGTTCATCACTACATCAGGTACTTTCTGTAGAGAGGTTGGTATTGAACCAAGCAATTCATTTTTTGCAAGATCTTCCTGTGTGGTCTGTTTTTGAACACCGACTTTTACATCTTTAAAGTCACTCGTTGAATGAAACTTATCCTGATCTGTTTTACGGACGATAACCCGTTGCTGGACAGTCATATAAGGATCTGAGAAGTCGACTTCTTTTAGCCGTTCAGGAGTGGGAGCCATTCCTGAAATAATCAGATCGATTTTGCCGGTTTTTAAAGCACCTAACAGGGCATCAAAGCCAAGCTCTTCTATTTTTAGCTTAACACCCATATCGTCTGCGATTTTTTGGGCAATCGAAACATCAAAACCGACGATAGTATCTTTTCCATCAACATCTGTGTGGAACTCATAAGGGGCATAGTCAGCGGACAAGCCGACGATTAGTTCACCGCGTTGAATAATCCCGTCATAGATAGAATCTGTTTCTTCTGCTGCTGCCGTCTGAACAGTCAGCAAAGGAATGAATGCCATTAAAAGCGGCAGAATAAAAGCAATTATTTTTTTCCATTTTTTCATGTGCCGAACTCCTTTAGTTATTTAATAAATAATTATGCTGAAAAACTGAATAAATGTATAAAAATTTATTGTTTTTCGATGTGATTTATCATATCATAGTTTGTAATAAACGAAAAGATATAATGTTTAACTAATCAAAAAAATGAATAAAAAATTAGGTCGTATCTAAAAATGTCGGCGGCATCCGGATTTTCAGATACGCCTCAGCTAAGGAGTAGAATGTGCATGGAGCAATCATTAATTGTTAGAGGAGCACCGCAGGAGTATGAATGTCGTTCCGGAGCCTGGAAAGGACTGGAAAATCATTTACAGAGAAGGGGCATCGAACGGGTGCTGGTGCTGCATGGAAAGTTTTCTTGGGAAGCTGCAAAGCCTTTTTTCCCTAAACTAGTGAACACGTATACCAGCTTTATGACATACCGGGGAGAGTGTACGGATGACGAAGTTGAAACTGTTTCAACTCTCATTGAGGCTGAGGCTTTGACTGGTATTGTTGCTGTAGGCGGCGGCAAAGTTGCTGATTTAGGCAAAGCAGTTGGAAATAAATGCAGGATACCAGTTTTGATTCTACCGACGCTGGCTGCTACCTGTGCAGCCTATACTCCTTTAAGTGTTATGTACAATGAGGATGGTTCGATGGACCGTTATGATATCTTTCCAGTCAGCAACGCACTGGTATTAATTGAACCGGAAGTATTGCTGCATTCGCCAGTAGATCTAATGATTGCTGGAATCGGTGATACATTAGCAAAATGGTATGAAGCAGATACTATGATTTCTCAGCTTGATATACAGCCGATTGAGATTGGCGTAGCGGCTTATGCAGCTCGTCAGTGCCGTGATGTTTTGCTGAGAGATAGCCAAAAAGCTATAGAAGCAATGACAGGCGGACGTATAAATCAGCCCTTTCTGAATGTTGTCGAGACTAATATTCTTCTTGGGGGTATGGTCGGTGGCTTCGGTGATGATTACGGCCGAACCGCAGGTGCTCATTCCATCCATGATGCATTGACGATTTTGGCAGACAGCCACCATCAGCTTCATGGTAATAAAGTAGCTTACGGCGTTTTCGTTCAGCTTGTAATTGAAGAAAAATGGGAAGAAATAGAACAGCTACTACCTTTTTACCGCTCATTAGGTTTACCTGCTTCTTTGAAGGATATGGACTTTTCTCTTTCTGAAGAAGAGTACGATTTGGTCTCTACTCGAGCAGCAGCTCCCGATGAGACGATTCATTATATGAAGGAAGTTATTACTCCAGAAGTTGTGAAACAGGCTATGCTTAAATTAGAAGAGTATATGGCAGCAAAAAAATTAAGATAATTTCATAAAATAATATAAAAAAGACGACTGGTGAATCTAGAAAACGCAAGTCGTCTTTTTTATAAACTATACCTTAAATAGTTAGATATATCTCAATTAACTAAAAGACAACTGCTGCTGTAGCCTTTGAGATAAAGAGGAACTATAGCCTCTCCTTCCACTCTGCTAGAGGTTCCTACACAAGAGGAACTGGCGCTAGCTCATAAAAGCGGGTGGAACTCATTGGAGTTCATAGGATTCACGTACGCCTACCATTCCACTAGAGGTTCCTACACCAGTGGAACTGGTAAAATGCTTCCTATTAAGTGGACAAAGAGAAATCTTGCAAAGCGACTGGAAAAACAGTATTATGGGAAAGGACTAATTTTGAATAGAAAGTAGGGAAATGAATGACGGAACCAGCCATTCGTTATCGTTTAATAAAGAAAGAAAAGCATACAGGAGCTAGACTAGGTGAAATAATCACGCCCCATGGCACATTCCCGACACCAATGTTCATGCCTGTAGGAACTTTAGCAACAGTAAAGACCATGGCTCCGGAAGAATTAAAAGAGATGGGTGCCGGTATTATCTTAAGCAATACCTATCATTTGTGGCTTCGCCCCGGAGAAGACTTGGTAGAAGAAGCAGGGGGACTGCATAAATTTATGAACTGGGATCAGCCTATTCTGACAGATTCCGGCGGCTTTCAGGTATTCTCACTTAGTGATATGCGAAACATTACTGAAGAAGGGGTACATTTTAAGAACCATTTGAATGGTTCACCAATGTTCCTTTCACCGGAAAAAGCTATTGACATTCAAAATAAGCTGGGCTCAGATATCATGATGAGCTTTGATGAGTGTCCGCCATTTGATGAAAGCTACAGCTATGTGAAGGATTCAATCGAAAGAACCAGCCGCTGGGCGGAACGGGGATTGAAAGCACATAAAAATCCTGACCGCCAAGGCCTATTTGGTATTATTCAGGGAGCTGGTTATGAAGATCTTAGAAGACAAAGTGCAAAAGATTTAATCAGTATGGATTTTCCCGGCTATTCAATAGGAGGACTATCAGTAGGGGAACCTAAGGAAGAAATGAATCGTGTGCTTGAATTTACAACACCATTGATACCTGAGAATAAACCACGTTACTTAATGGGTGTCGGTACCGCTGATTCGCTGATTGACGGCGTCATTCGCGGCGTGGATATGTTTGATTGTGTATTGCCGACACGGATTGCCCGCAACGGAACTTGTATGACTTCTCAAGGACGCCTAGTTGTTAAGAATGCTCAGTATGCCAGAGACTTTCGACCGTTAGATGAGAAGTGTGATTGCTATACATGTAAAAACTATACGAGAGCGTATATTCGCCACTTAATTAAATGTGATGAAACCTTTGGTATCCGCTTAACTTCTTATCATAATCTATACTTCTTGCTGAATTTGATGAAGCAGGTTCGTCAGGCAATTATGGATGATCAGCTGCTGGAATTTAGGCAGGCATTTTTTGAAGAGTACGGCTTTAATAAAGAAAATGCGAAAAGTTTCTAAAAATTATGGTAAATCACTAGTGTTATCAACGTTTTTTTGTTACAGTTAAATGTGATTATATTAATTAATGAGGTGAAATGAATGGGCGGCGGATTTTCAATGATTTTAATGCTGGTAGTTCTTGGAGGAATGATGTTCTTTATGACACGTTCTCAAAAGAAACAGCAGAAGGAACGTCAGGATTTATTAGGTAGTATGAAAATCGGAGACAGTATTGTAACGATTGGCGGACTACATGGCGTAGTTTCAGAATTTGACGATGTGAACAGAACGGTTTTTGTCGACTGTGAAGGGATTATTTTAGAGTTTGACCGTCAGGCAATTCGTACTGTAAAACCAAACATCACTGCGGACGCACCAATGGTAGATGTTGTAGAAGAAACAACAGAAATTGATTTAGATAAACACGAACCTTCTGTTGACGAAGCACCAAAAGAAACAGAAACAAAAGAATAATGCTTAGGTAGAAAAGCCTGTTCATTGCTTGATCAGCTTTGAGAAAGCAAAAAAACTTAGAATTGACAAGGCTGGAACTTAATAACTTCCAGCCTTATTGTTTGCGGCCTATGTAGTGCAAGATTTTAGTGTTAGGCTTTTTTAGAAAGCTAAGGATGCTAAATGATCAAACTACTTTTAGGTGTAAATGATACGGAGAGGGGAACATGATGAAAAAGCTGTCTTGGCATCAGAAGATGCTTTTATCAAAAGAAATAAAAACTAAATGCCGTTCCTTTCATGAAGATGGCTATACGTCTGTAAATGAGCAGGAGCTGTTGAATTATCTGCTTTCTTATCGATGGAAGAGTAAACCAAAACTATCAATTAAAGAATGCAAAAATGATATTTTACATATTCAGCCAAATGATTTTTTTGATTACCAGCAGCTGATTGCACAAACCAGTCCCTTTCGTTTTAACGACTGGCATGATATCGAAGATTTACTATAGTAGTTTTTTAGCAACGAGTCAAAGGCTGGAAGAGGCTGCTTGAAAACAAATAGTAGGAGTCAAAAGGAACTCACAGCAGTTCCTTTTTTTATTTAAATAATAGAAAGCAGGGGAGAACTTTGATGAATCAAAAGGTACAGCTAACGAATAAGAGACCCACACCCGAGCAATTTCAGCAATTACGAGTAAACGCCGGACTTTCACCGAGAAATATAGATTCTATTGCTAAAGGACTTGAAAACAGCTGGTGCTGCATAACACTTTGGAATCATCTGGATGAACTTGTTGGAATGGGACGATTGATTGGTGACGGGGGAACTGCCTTTCAAATTGTTGATATAGCGGTTAGACCTGATTATCAGGGACAGGGATTAGGAAAACAAATTATGAGTGCACTGAAAACCTACATAGATGAAAAAATCCCTTCAGCTGCCTATGTAAGCTTAATGGCTGATGGTCAGGCAAAAGAGTTATACCGACAATATGGCTTTAGTGAAACATTACCCGAATCAGAGGGGATGTATTATAAAAGAAGAAAATGAAGGTTGTGTTTAATTGGATTGTCCAAACTTTTTAAAGGTTGGTGTGTGAAAATATACAGCTAATTGTACACTAATGAGCAAATTGAAAAGTCTTGGATAACAATTGCTTGACTGAATACCTTGCAAAGCAAAGAGGTTGTGACAGAAGTGTTCAGCTTTAAGCAATAAGGCGGAAATTCCGAAAATTGTTCTACAAATTTTTGCGAATTTCCGCCTTATTGTCGGAGAAGTTACTTCTGAAACACCGTTTATCCGGGTTTAAGGGACTGAGGCATACTAATGTCACAGCCCCTTTGCTTTTATATTATTGCCTTTTCTAATGAAAACGATTTAAATAAAAAACTGTGAAAAAAATCACAAAAAACTATTTACAAGAAAAAAAGAATGGTGTATGATGTGTATGTGAAATAGTTAACAAGCAAACTTTTGATAAATTATTTTAGGAGGATTACAATGGCGAAAACAAAGAAAAAAGAGGAAGCTAAGACTCTTGACGTTCAAACAATGATCGACGAGCTGGCTGCCAAAGCAAATGTTGCATTAAAAGAAATGGAAAGCTTTGATCAAGAAAAGGTTGACCATATTGTTCACGAAATGGCAATGGCTGCGCTAGATCAGCATATGCCTCTAGCTAAAATGGCAGTTGAAGAAACTGGCCGTGGAATTGTGGAAGATAAGGCAATTAAGAACATGTATGCTTCTGAATATATTTGGAACAGCATTAAACATGATAAAACTGTTGGTGTAATCAATAAAGATGACCAAACAGGTATAATTGAAATTGCTGGACCAGTCGGCGTTGTTTGTGGAGTAACTCCTACAACAAACCCAACTTCAACAACAATCTTTAAAGCAATGATCGCCTTAAAAACTGCTAATCCAATCATTTTTGCCTTCCACCCAAGTGCACAAAAATGTTCTGCTGAAGCAGCTCGTATCGTTCGTGATGCAGCTATCGCAGCAGGAGCTCCTGAAAACTGTGTACAATGGATTGAACAGCCGTCAATCGATGCAACTTCTATGCTGATGAATCATCCTGGCGTTGCAATCGTATTAGCAACTGGCGGTCCTGGAATGGTTAAATCTGCGTATTCAACTGGTAAACCAGCTTTAGGAGTTGGTGCCGGTAACGTACCAGCATACATTGAAAAATCAGCAAAAATCAAACGTGCGGTGAACGACTTAATCGTTTCTAAATCTTTCGATAACGGAATGATTTGTGCATCTGAGCAAGCTGTAATTGTAGATAAAGAAGTTTATGCAGCTGTAAAAGCTGAATTTGAAGCGCATCAAGTATACTTTGTAAAACCTAACGAATTACAAAAACTTGAAGATGCAGTAATGAACGAAGGTAAATACGCAGTAAATCCTGCAATTGTAGGTTATTCTGCTGAACATATTGCAAGCTTAGCTGGAATCAAAGTACCTGCTGGAACGAAGATTCTGATTGCTGAACTTGAGGGTGCTGGACCTGAGTATCCGCTATCACGCGAAAAACTTTCTCCAGTTCTAGCGATGATGAAAGCAAAAGATACAGACCACGCTCTTGATTTATGTGAAGCAATGCTTGAATTGGGTGGATTAGGACATACTGCATGTATCCATACAGAAGATGAAGATTTACAGGTTAAATTTGGTATCCGCATGAAAGCTTGTCGTGTTTTGGTTAACACACCAACAGCTGAAGGTGGTATTGGTAATATCTACAACGAAATGATTCCATCATTGACATTAGGTTGTGGGTCTTACGGTAAAAACTCTGTCTCTAAAAACGTATCTGCAATCAATTTGATTAACATCAAAACTGTAGCGAAACGGAGAAATAATATGCAATGGTTTAAATTACCACCAAAGATTTTCTTTGAAAAGAACTCATTACAGTACCTGCAAAAAATGGAAAATGTTGAGCGCGTAATGCTGGTTTGTGACCCAGGCATGGTTCAATTCGGATATGCAGATACAGTTCGTAAAGAATTACTAAAACGTAAAAATGATGTAAAAATCGAAGTATTCTCTGACGTGGAACCTAACCCGTCAACAAATACAGTATACGCTGGAACAAAAGTAATGACAGACTTCCAACCAGATACAATCATCGCATTAGGCGGCGGTTCTGCAATGGATGCTGCGAAAGGTATGTGGATGTTCTATGAGCACCCAGATACATCATTCTTCGGCGCAAAACAAAAATTCCTGGATATCCGTAAACGTACGTATAAAATTGATAAAGCAGTTAAAACACAATTTGTATGTATTCCGACAACTTCAGGTACTGGTTCAGAAGTAACACCATTTGCGGTTATTACTGACAGCGACACACATGTGAAATATCCATTGGCTGATTACGCATTGACACCAGACGTTGCAATCGTTGACCCGCAATTCGTTATGTCAGTTCCTGCATCTGTAACAGCTGATACTGGTATGGACGTATTAACACATGCGATTGAGTCTTATGTATCCGTAATGGCATCTGACTACACACGTGGTTTGAGCTTACAAGCAATTAAATTAGTCTTTGACTATTTAGAAAAATCAGTGAAAACTCCTGATATGGAATCTCGTGAAAAAATGCATAACGCTTCTACAATGGCTGGTATGGCATTTGCGAATGCATTCTTGGGAATTTGTCACTCAGTAGCTCACAAAATTGGTGGAGAATATGGTATTCCTCACGGACGTACGAATGCAATTCTATTGCCTCATATTATCCGTTACAATGCCAAAGATCCTTCAAAACATGCAATGTTCCCTAAATATGACTACTTCCGTGCAGATACAGATTACGCGGATATTGCGAAATTCTTAGGTCTGAAAGGTAAAACGACTGCGGAATTAGTAGATGCTTTAGTTAAAGCAGTTGCTGATTTAGGTACTTCTGTAGGAATTGACATGAGCCTGAAAGCACAAGGTGTTACTCAGGAAACTCTTGATTCAACAGTTGACCGTATGGCTGAATTAGCTTATGAAGACCAATGTACAACTGCGAACCCTAAAGAGCCGTTGATTAGTGAACTGAAACAAATCATTATCGATGCTTACAACGGATAAGCTAAACTAATGAACAAGATGAACCGAAAGGATGAGAGATTCATTCTTTCGGTTTTTTTGTTATGCCAAAATTATGACTTCAAATTTTAATTTTTACACCAAATAATTTTGTCTAGGAAACAGTTGTTTCTATTTCTAGCTCTTTTAATTAAAGGAGAGAAACTTTGCCAATGTATTTGAATGACAAGGTGTCAATTTGACTCTAATAATCGCAGAGTCAGGATTAGTCTTATGATAATATCATAAGGATTTTTAAACAATATAAAATAGTCTAGAACGATTTAATTGAGAAATACATAATATGTTAGCGTTTTAAAACTTACTCTTATTAAAAAATTTTTACCATATTATTTGCTTTTAAAAAAGGTAACTGCTATTCTCTTTGAGAAATTATTATTAACAAGGAGGAAAAGAAGTGAAGAAGTATGTAATTTTTAAGGGAATGGCAGCACTGCTGCTGGCCGCAGGTATTTTTAGACCATTAATCGTTTATGGGGAGACAGCTACGTATAAAGAGATAAGTCCCAATGTTTTTTCAGTAGATAAAGAAGCGGCTCAGGTTAAAGCAAATGGGTCTGAAAATGGATTGATGTCCAGTTACTTTTTAGATGGGAAGCAAAGTCTTACGCCGCAAGAGCAAGCGGTTGTGACGTATATCGAACAATACTTAACAAGCTATCTGTCAAAGCAGCCGACAAATCGGGGTTTGATTGGAGATGTGATTGATGGAGCAATAGTTGAACTAGCTTTTGATACGGCTTTTAAAAGAGAGAGTGTTCTCTTCACGCTGATTCAAAATCTAACTGGTTCTAATAATGAAGAAAAGCCTTATACAGACTGGTATAAGGCACTGACGAATACCTCGGAACGATATCAAACTGTGTACGATGAGCCTACGGGTCAAAACATTCAGCTTTATGCCCGTTACATCGACAATCATTCCGAAAAAACAGTCGTTGTGCACAGCGGATACAGAGACGGACAAAACTCTAATTTAACCCATGTAAAGCTGTTCTCTGATATGGGCTACAATATACTAATTCCGGATACCCGCTCTCACGGAGATAGTGAGGGAGAATATATTACGTTTGGACACTATGAGAAAGAGGATTTGACTGGCTGGATTAATCAGGAGGTACAGAGCAGACTGGATCAGGAGATAATTCTTTTTGGAATATCTATGGGTGCAGCAACAACTATGCTCTCTCAAACTACCCCTCATCCCAATGTGACGGCTTATATTGAAGACTGCGGTTACTATTCAACTGAGCAGCAATTCCACGATATTCTAAACCTGTTTACCCAATTTTTTAAATATATTCCATTAGTTAAGGATTACGATTGGACTGGAAAGGAAGGTCAGCTGATTAATAAGCTGAATGAAGAGAAAACTAAACCAATCCTGAAAATGGATATCTATCAAGTTGCTCCGATTAATGCTGTAGACAAAACGGGTGTACCAAAGCTATTTATTCATGGAGATGCGGACTGGTTTATTCCACCAGTGGCTCAAGAGGTTCTGTATGATAAAGCAATCGGCTACAAAGAAAAGCTAACCGTCGCAGGGGCGGAGCATGGTCAGTCGATTTATATTGATGAGGCTTTATATACCGCAACGGTTCATTCGTTTTTAGAAACAGTTGACAATATGACTGTTAAAAATCCAGTAGTAGCTCCGGATGTGAACTTATTGAAAAATACTGATTTTGAAACGAATGAGACCCGCCTTATTGATTGGGAAACCAGTACTGATAATCAAGCGTTTAGTAATGCTCCGCTCAGCAAGAACGGGTTAAACGAATTCGTTTTGAAAAAGCTTTTACTTACGGATATGGTTACTGTTTTTCGTGAGGAGGAAGGTTTGCGCTTTTTTAATAGGCAGTATAATAATATAGGAGCTATTGGTCAGTTACTTGCAGTGAAAGCTGGTGAGACATATGAGCTCTCTTTTAATGTAAAAAATGATACAGAAGCCTTGGTGACCTACCCGAATGTTCTATATAGTTTGGGAAACCAGAGGATAGATGAAGGATTGAGTGCAACTCAGAAACAAAGTAAAAAACTGTTATACACAGCAGAAACAGATGGTGAGATTCGTGCCAGTATAGGAGCTAAACTAGGCTATAAAACACTCATTTCCAGAGATTATACCTTTACAACATTTTCCGGCATACAAGTTGTAAATGCAGATCGTACGCCACCAGAGGCACTAAGTATTACTTCAATCACCTTAGCTGGTGACAGCTATCAGATTGAAGGCACAGGTGAGGCCAACACAAAGCTTTTACTTGAAACTTCAGATGGAGTTGTCATAAGTACTTCTGTAGTAACTGAATCCGGCAGCTTCCAGCTCATGGTAGATAAGGAACAAAAGGAGCTGCTGCATTTAATCAGTCAGGACGATAAAGGCAATCAAAGTCAGTCGGTAGTGATTGTCTTCCAATAATTTAGAAGTGTTTAAAAGATGAACGTTCGTGCTGAGTAGGCATTGACGTTCATTTTTTGATAAAGAAATTACAAATTATTTTTGTTTGTTTGACAATAAAGGTAACTGGTTATATAATTATGTAACTAGTTATCTTTGTTGAAGGAGTGTTTTGATGGATTATACAGCGATGGGTGAACAGGAATATATTTTTGCAGGGATATTTACTTTAGCTAACCGACTTCAAAGGCTAGGCGACAAGCTGGATGACCATATGACGATAAAGCAATGGATGTTGATTGCTGTAGTTACAAAAGCGGAAAATCAAATGCTGACAATTAGTGAAGCTGCAGCTGTTATTGGCAGCTCACATCAGAATATCAAAAAAATGGCAGTTATTTTGGAAAAACAAGGATTTTTGACGCTTTCCAAAGCACCAGAAGATGGCAGAGTGGTCAGGCTTAGTCTAACAGATTACTGCAAAAACTATTTTTCTGAACGGGATGAGAGTGAACAGGCATTTTTAGCTGCTGTTTTTCAGGGGTTTGATGAAGAAGCGACAGCAGGTTTGTACAAGGGGCTTAGACTTCTCCAACAAAATATTGAAAAGCTTGAAAAGAAAGATGATTTATGAGGAGGGACATTATGATAAAGATTGTAGGAGGACTTGGACTAGTCATTGTGCTGCTCTATATTTACTTGCTAATACCGGGAGGAAAGCTGTGGCAGAAGTATCTTGCAGACACAGAGCAGTCTTTTGCAGAGATAAGCGGCAGCCGTGAGCCTTCCGGAAAGTTTTCAAAGGATACTGTTGCTCAGCTGCCGCCGCTGCTTCAAAGACATATTACCAATGGCGGATATTTAGAGAAACCGCTAATGAGCAACATGTTTATCCAATTTATCAATACAAAGTTTCGGTTATCACCAGATAAGAAAACAATGCCTATTCAATTTCAACAGCTGAACTTTGCCGGACGCCCTGATCGTCATGCTTTTCTAACAGCCAAAATGGCAGGTGTACTGCCGCTGCAGGCAAAAGACAGTGTGATTGCTGGCATTGGATCAATGACCGGAGTTTTGGCAAAGCATTTTCAGTTGTTTCGGTCTACTGGGGCAGAGATGGATCAGGGGCAGTTGATTACGGCCCTGGCAGATGCCGTTTATCTGCCGTCGTTGTTTGTACAGGATTTCGTTACTTGGAGAACCATTGATGAACAAACTGTAGAAGGCTGTATTACTTGGGAAAATATCTCAGCAGCCGGGCGTTTCAGCTTCGATGAGCAAGGGAATATCATACGATTTGATACCGACGACCGCTACATGGATGATAATGGAAAAGGTAGCAAGCTCGTGCCTTGGTATGTGCTTTATGCGAATTATCAAAATCAAAATGGATTCTGGCAGCCGGGGAAGGTTCAGGTTAACTGGCAGCTGCCAGAGGGAGCTTATACGTATTTTGAAAGTAATCAAATAAAAATTGAGTATTCTGTTGAGAAATTTCCTGAAAGCTGAGGGTTCTATGACTGTTGAGGGATTAAACAAAGCAATGGAGCCTGAAAATAATTAGCAGAGTCTCAGCTGATAAAGTATAATTTTTATCAAGAGTAATTATTTTAGGAGGAGTATATGTCTCAAGAAGAACAGTTTAAACAGGAACAGGAAAAGTGGCAGCCTGGTATTTCTTTGCAAAATACATTTCAGCTGGAAAATCTAAAGCTGGTTGCAGGGGTGGACCTTGCCTATTGGGAACATGAAGGCAAGGAATACGGGGTCTGCTGTATCGTATTGATTGACTATCATACAAAGGAAGTTGTAGAAACAGTGGATCATTTTTCGAGGATAGAGGTTCCATATATATCTGGTTATTTAGCCTTTAGAGAGCTGCCGCTTATTTTAGAAGCAGTAAAAAAGCTGACGAAAAAACCAGACCTTTATATGTTTGACGGAAACGGTTACCTTCATTATCGACATATGGGGATTGCCACTCATGCTTCTTTTTATTTGAATACACCATGTATTGGTGTAGCGAAAACCTATTTAAAAATTGCTGGTACAGACTTTACAATGCCTGCAAATGAAGTAGGCGCAAAAACAAAGATTCTTATAAATAGTGAAGAATACGGAGCAGCAGTTCGCTCTAGAAAAGATGTCAAACCTATTTTTGTTTCTTGTGGAAATTGGATTGATTTAACAACCGCCTGTAAGATTACCATGCACTTTATTGAAAAAAACAGCAGACTACCGCTGCCGACTAGATATGCAGATCTTGAAACACATATAAAAAGGAGAAAATACCAGCAGTCACTTTAGCAGGAAAATGCGGATTATTCGATAAATCATCAGGCATAGCTGAAGAATTATAGACGAAGAAAAAATGTCGGATGAAGTGGTTATCAATTGAGTAAGACTTTATTGAAAGCACAGTAAATGAAACTGCTAATCTTGCCTTGGAGATTTTTCGTTGACTATCTGTATTTAGTAAAGGAGAGCTCCCACGATTTATTCAGATAGCAACGAAAAAAAGAGTTCAAGGCTTTGAGTGAGCCGACCCCCAAAAGTTAGACCTAGAAATCTAACTTTTGGAGGTTTTTTTTGTATGGCAAAATACAGTTTTGAATTTAAACTTAAACTTGTTCATGACTACTTATCTGGTCAAGGAAGTCTACGGTTTCTCGCAAAGAAGTATGGGTTTAAAAATAGTTCTCAAATAAGCAAATGGATTAATGCCTATAAAGAACTTGGTGAAGAAGGACTACTTCGTAGTCGAAAAAGTAAGAATTACTCTGTTCAATTTAAGCTAGATGCGATAGAGTTGTATCTAACGACAGAGTTGTCCTATCAAGAAGTAGCCAATGTTCTAAAAATGAATAATCCACCATTGATTGCGAATTGGCTTAAAACGTATCGGAAGTTTGGTATAGATGGACTCTCTAAACAGAAAGGACGTCCACCTACAATGCCTAAGAAGAAACGAAATGAAACCCAGTCATTACTAAGTGAACAATCTCAAGTAGAGAAACTAGAAAAAGAAAATAGAATGTTAAAAATTGAGAATGCCTATTTAAAAGAATTGAGGAGACTGCGTTTAGAGGACAAACAAAAAATGAACGAATCGCGCGAATCATTCACAGTCTCCGAGGACACTTTCGATTAAAAGATATTCTGGAAACCCTAAGGTTTCCAAAAGCTACTTACATGTACTGGCAAAAACGCCTCGACAGAACAGTTTCAACACAAATAATCGAAGAAGAAATTCAAGCGATTCGTAAAAAACATCAACATTATGGTTATAGAAGGATGACTCAAGAATTGAAACGACGTGGATTTCAAGTAAATAAAAAGAAAGTGCAGCGATTAATTCAAAAGTTAAAGTTACAAGTCAAAGCTTTTACTAAGAAATCTAGGAAGTACAATTCATATAAAGGAACCGTTGGTAGAATCGCTAAAAATTTAATTCATCGCCGATTCAATACCTCTGTCCCACATCAAAAAATCACAACAGATACAACTGAATTTAAGTACTTTGAAGCAGATAAAGTAGGTATCCTTCGCCAGAAAAAACTATATTTAGATCCATTTATGGATATGTATAACAGTGAAATTCTAAGCTACAGCCTTTCTGCTCAACCAAATGGTAAAACGATTATGACTGGTCTAGAAGAAGCTATCTTTCAAACAGATGATTGTCCTTATCGTCGCACCTTCCACTCTGATCAAGGCTGGGCTTATCAAATGAAGGCCTATATACAAACATTAAAGGACAACAATATCTTTCAAAGTATGTCCCGAAAAGGAACCTGTTTAGATAATTCTCCTATGGAGAATTTCTTCAGCATCCTAAAACAAGAGGTGTACTATGGAAAAATCTATCAAAGTCAAAATGAACTAAGAGAAGCAATTGAGAACTACATTTATTATTATAATCATCACCGAATCAAAGAAAAACTTAACTGGAAAAGCCCAGTAGAATTTCGACAATTCAATCAAAAAACTGCATAAAAAATAGAGTGGAAAAATCCACTCTATAAAAAGTCTAACTTTTTGGGGTCACTACAGAGAAGGTCCTGAACTCTTTCATTTTGGATTTAAATAACTCCTATGTTCACACGATTTACTGCATCATCAGAATCATTGCAATTGCTGAAATGGCATTATTGACGAAGTGAACCGCGATGGAAACTTCCAGCCGTTTCGTTTTATAATATGGGTAAGCCATAATCAGACCAAGTAAGGCATAGAGCATGAAATCAATAAACGTAGTCGCGGTATGAATCAATCCGAAAACAATTGAGCTGACAGCCATTCCGATAAATGGCTGATTTTTAAACAGTAGACCCATAATGCCGCCGCGAAAAACGATTTCCTCCATAATTGGTGCTGAAACTGCAATCAACAAAAATAACAGAACAGAGCTTTCACCGGAAAAGATAGAATCAATAATCGCATCATTAGCAGTAGTTTCCTGCCCATTTACAAGTTGCCCCAAATAAGTACCGCCAATCGCTACAATTCTTCCTGCAAAATACAGAACAGCAATCATTAATACATTTTTTTTGTTTATCCAGTCAAATGTAAACTCACATAGACTCAGTTTTTTTGCCAGCCACATCAATAAAACAATATTGGCAACTGTAATAAGAATAAGAATTAGCGTATTAACGCTGGACATTGCTGCCTGCCCGCTGGCTAGAGACATCCCCTTGAGCACACCAAAAACAGTCATACTCACCTGACTCAAAATAAATAAACCGACAACAATAAAAAAATTCTTTACATAGTTCATTTCTTCACTCCTTTATATAGCTATGCTAACTATTAATTCTAACAAAGCAGGTGGTTGGTTTTCAAGCATTAGAATAAGAAACTTACTTTTGCGGGAAACTGTAAGTCAGCGATTTTTTTTAAAGTAGAAAATGAAATTAATGTTGACAGAGGTAAAACTGACATGATAGTATAAAATAAATAACATGCAGAGGAGGAGAGAGTATGATGACAACTACAGTAAGCAAAATGTGTCAAAAGACAAAAAATGATCGAGTATATGCTAGTGTTTTTGAGTTATCCGTATGTTGTTTTCATGCGCTCTCAAAAAACTAAAACAGGTATACAGCTGGTTTTTAGCTATCTATTGAGCTAGATAATTTATTTGTTCAATCGGTAAGTAGAGAAAACAAGACGAAGAATCGTCTCGTTATCAGTCTGTGTGTAGTTTTAGATTAGTAGACCTGACAATCATTTTTTGTGGTTGTCAGGTTTTTTGTATGCCCCAAAATTAGCGGAGGTGCTACCCATGAGTGGAAAAAAAGGAAAATTTAGAGAAAAATAACAGGAACGCAGGCATTCTGCGTTCTAATTTAAAAGAAAATGAGGAAACAGAATGTTAACAGTACAAGGAAAATACAACGAGGCAGTCATTTATACTGATCAGGTTAGTGATGGAACGATTGGTCAGATTATTGGCTTATGTAATCAAATAGCTGCTAAAGATAGTAAAATTAGAATTATGCCGGATACGCACAGTGGAACAGGCTGTGTAATCGGTACGACAATGCAGATTAGCGATAAGCTTATTCCTAATCTGGTTGGAGTGGATATTGGCTGCGGCTTGTATGCGGTAAAAATCAAAAAGAATATTAAACTGAATTTTGATAAGCTGGACCGAATCATTCGCTCTAGAATACCAAGTGGTAATCAGGCTCATAAACAACCAGTCAGTGATTTTGAATTAGGCGAGGTATTGGCGCCAATTCATAAAGGCTGGGTACTTAGAAGCTTAGGAACACTCGGCGGAGGTAATCATTTTATCGAAGTAAATGAAGGGCAAGACGGCTATTATCTCGTTATTCACAGCGGCAGCCGGATTTTAGGGAAAGAAATTGCCGAATATCACCAGGAAGCAGCATATCAGGAGCTGTCTACACTTAGAAAAGAGCTAAAGCTTCAAATGAAAACCGCAGAAAAAAATGGCGAAATTGAAGAAGTCCAAAAGCTGAAAGAAGAGCGGGAAAGAGCAAAAATACCTTACGAACTGTCCTACTTGTCTGGTCAAGGATTAACTGACTATTTGAACGATATGAAAATTGCCCAAGCCTACGCTGCTGAAAACCGCCGCTTAATGGCAGAAATCATCTTAAAAGGGATGAAGTGGAAAAAATCAGTAGTTGAACAATTTGATTGTCCACACAATTATATTGATTTGAAGCAGAGTATTTTGAGAAAGGGAGCAGTCTCTGCTCAAAAAGGAGAGCAGCTGATTATCCCTTTGAATATGAAGGACGGCAGTATCATCGGACGAGGTAAAGGAAATCCTGAGTGGAACTATTCAGGACCTCATGGAGCTGGCCGTCAGCTAAGCAGGTCGGAAGCGAAACGCCAGATTAGTCTGGAAAGCTATCAACATGTTATGAAAGGAATCTGGACAACCTCGGTTTCCAAAAAAACAATAGATGAAGCACCTAAAGCTTATAAGCCGGTGAAACAGTTATTGGCTGATATCGAACCGGCAGTGGAGGTACAGGAGATTATTCGCCCGCTATATAATTTTAAAGGATGAGGTAGAGAAATGACACAGACAAGAAACAGAAGCATCATGAAAAAGGATTTGTTGATGTTGGAAGCATCGGCTGAAAAAGCCGGGCTAAAATTGAATACAATGGTAAATCTGTCAAATGATAAAAAGCTGGAGTTAGGCAAGATGCTCTGGCAGGCATTTCAGGGAACAGAGGATGATCAGGGAGAAACGCTGGAAGAGATGAAGCAGGAAGTAGCAGAAACCTTTTCTGGAAAATACGGCGAGCTTCTCGAGGAGCATTCCTTTATAGTGATGGACGCTTCGGGGCATATTGAGGCAGCAGCAATGGTAACGGCTTTTCGTAAAAGACTGCCACTTCTGGTCTATCTGGCAACAGCTCCAGAGGCTCGGAAACAGGGATTAGCGGGCGTTTTACTAAAAACTGCAGCAGCATCTTTAGCTAGTATGAAATACGATGAACTCTATTTAGTGGTCAGCAACCAGAATTCCGCTGCTAGAAATATATATAAACATGCTGGTTTTGTAGATGTAGGTACAGATTGGGCAGAGGTACTGAAAAACAAAAAAATGGAAATGGGGAAATAGAATGAAAAATGTTCATTTAGAACCCATTAAACAGGAGAATATAGAAGCTGCGTTCCAATTAAACGTGGCAGAAGAGCAGCATAGATATGTTGCACCAATTGAAAGGAGTCTGGCGTATGCTTATGTAAACAGGGATCAAGTGCAGCCCTTTGGTATTTATGCAGAAGAGCAGATGGTCGGCTATGTATTAACAATTTATGATCCTTCCGACGGTATGTACTGTGTCTGGCATATGTTGATTGACTCAGCCCAACAGGGGCAAGGATATGGCTATGAAGGATTGAAGCTAGTGCTGGACTATTTCCGCTCGGAACCATTTGGCAAAGGAACAAGTATTGGACTTTCCTGTCATGAAGAAAATACACAGGCTTTGCAGTTGTATCGTAGATTGGGATTCAAAGAGACTGGTGAAAAGGATGATGAAAACGAGCTGACTATGCTCAGGGATTTTAGCTGACTAAATGAGATTCTCAGATAGTTGAACCGTCAATCATCTTGCTTTAGCAGACTATAAATCAAGCAGTTTAGAAAAAATGGAGCCACCCAAAAAGTTTTATACGTTAACTTGTTTTGATAGGCAAAAAATAATAGGTATCGTAGAGTCTGGGAGATAAATAAATTCCCAGACTTTTAGTATACCTAAAATCGAATCAGCGGTGAGGCATAAATAACTACTGTCAGGCTAAGCAAAATTGATGAGGTTATTTCAGTTATAAAAAGAACTTCTTTTTCCTTAGCTTCCGTATAATGCAGCATATCTTCGGGTAAAATAGTCAAAAAAGAATGTTAAAGGATATGTGCCAATCTGGACATAATTTTCTGTTGTGACATGAATTGTCTGACTAAACTGATTTGTCAGCATATTTTTGGTATTTTGAGTAATGAAAACCGATTTTGCAGGACTTTGACTGATCATTTGAACCAGTTCGGGGGATTTTGTCAGCAGCGTCCCGTATGAAGAAATGACAATAATAACCGATTGTTTATCAAGGGATGTAATCAGCTTCTGCTGCAAATCCTCTGTTTCACCTAAAAAAACAACTTTCTTACTAGATAAAAGTGAAGTTTGTATATCTTTGGCAAGCTCAAGTGTTGCACTATAGCCGATTAAAACAACGGTGGAGGCATTATGAATTTCCTGCAGCAGTTCATCAATGACACGAATATCTATCGTTTGCAAAACATCCTGCACAGCAGTGGTAATCTCTTCACTGTAATTTTTTAGATAGCTTTCGGGCTCTTCCTTCAACAGCTGAAATTGGACGGTATTCATCCGTAATGCGTTGTAGGGAGACAAAGAAATAAGGGCAGTGAGTGCTTTTCTCAATGAGGCAAAGGAATCAAACTGAAAATGGCGGCTAAAGCGAGTCAGCGTTGCCGGAGACACATAGCACTGTTGGGCAATTTCAGAAATTGTCAGTTTTGGTACTTCTTCTGTATGAGTCAATAGATAAAGAATGATTTTTGAATAGCTGGTTTCTCTTTCGTGGGTATTCAAGTAAGTCAGAAAATTATAGATATCAAACATCAGTGAAGCACTCCAATCACAAGTTCATTTTCATCATGGTGAAAATGACGGATAAATTTGAAAATAGAAAGACAAACAGGAAAATCCCGCGAGGTTTTCCTGTGCTATGATAACTAAGATGATTCAATTATACACTAGAACGGAAAAGAAAGGATGAAAACTATGAGTGGGTTTCCTCAAAACTTTTTATGGGGCGGTGCAACAGCTGCCAATCAATTTGAAGGTGCTTTTTTAGAAGATGGAAAAGGCTGGTCAACAGCTGACACAGCTCGCTATATCAAGGAGAATGGAACAGATATTCATGCTATTACTAAGCCAATGACAACAGCTGACGTTAAAGCAGCGATGGCTGATCAGGAAGGCGTGTACCCTAAACGCCATGGGATTGACTTTTATCATCGATACAAAGAAGATATCGCGTTATTTGCAGAAATGGGCTTCAAAACGTTTCGACTGTCTATTTCCTGGCCGCGGATTTTTCCAAATGGTGATGAAGCAGAACCGAACGAAGCCGGTTTGGCTTTTTATGATAGAGTCTTTGATGAACTGTTGAAATACGGAATCGAGCCTTTAGTAACAATCTCTCATTATGAATTTCCATTAGAATTAGCTTTCAAGCAAAATGGTTGGGAAAGTCGGAAAACAATAACTGCTTTTGAAAGATATACCCGTGTTCTTTTCAATCGTTATAAAGATAAAGTGAAATATTGGCTAACATTTAATGAAATCAATATTATCGGTATGACAGGGTACTTGAGCGGCGGTCTTTTAGCTGATCAGACAGATAATATGTTACAAGCACAGTATCAGGCAGCCCACCATCAGTTTGTGGCTAGTGCACTGGCAGTAAAGGCTTGTCATGAGATTATCCCGGATGCAAAAATCGGTTGTATGCTTGCTAGAATGGAAGCTTACCCTGATACGAGTAATCCGCTTGATGTAATGGAGAGTATCAATAGTGACCATACAAACTTGTTTTATTCAGATGTACAGATTCGCGGTTATTACCCAAGCTATATGAAGAAATTTTTCCGGGACAATCAAATTACTATTAAGAAAGAAGCAGGAGATGATGCTCTGCTTCGCGAAGGAACAGTAGATTATATGTCCTTTAGCTACTATATGAGCAGCATCGCCACTCATGAAAAATCAGCAGATACAGTAGGTGGTAATTTGCTGGGCTCTAAGAAAAATCCATACCTTAAAGCCAGTGACTGGGGTTGGCAGATTGATCCAGTAGGATTACGCATTACAATGCATAAACTATATGACCGCTATCAAATCCCGTTGTTTATCGTTGAAAATGGACTGGGAGCGAAGGATGTTGTTGAGGCAGACGGCAGCATTCATGATTCTTACAGGATTGATTATTTAAGAGATCATATTAAAGAAATGGAAGCAGCCATTGATGAAGGTGTAGAGTTGATGGGCTACACACCTTGGGGCTGTATAGACTTAGTTAGTGCAAGCACTAGTGAAATGTCTAAACGTTACGGTTTTATTTATGTAGATTTGGATGATGAAGGGAACGGCACACTGGCACGCTCGAAAAAAGATTCTTTTGATTGGTACAAGAAGGTTATTTCAAGTAATGGAGCTGATTTAGCATAAGAAAAAGGATTTCGGAATTTTTCCGAAATCCTTTTTTATTGGTAAAGGGAATTTAGACTAGTTGTATTTATAGACTCAGTAATATCAAGAAATAGTAAGGGGGATACTTAGAGAGTGCTTATTTTCGAAGAAGCAGCTTTTGCGTCTACAGTTTCCCTATTCTTGTTCACCAACCTTAAAAGGACGAGCTTCGTTGACTGTAGTATTGGTAAGGAATACCCCGGCTTTCACACCAGTCAATTAGTGAACGGTCAAAAACAAGGTCGGTGGTCGTCAGTTCCTCAGTCGTACGTTTTCCAAGCAAGGTGTAAAGCAGTGTTAATTCTTCCTGCCATTGCCGGACAAGAGCGATAGCAGCATCCAGACCATTACTCATAAGATAAGTAAGAATAGTCCCCGAAATGCCTACGCCTTTAGCACCTAGACTTAGAGCTTTTATGATATCAAGAGAATTTCGAATGCCGCCGGAAGCCAAAATTGTCATTTTATCACGATGAACAGAAGACTCCAATAGAGAAATAACTGTAGACTGTCCCCAGTCGTTTAAGAAACTAAGTTCTCTTTTTTTTCTACGGGCATTTTCAATTTGTGTAAAGCTGGTTCCACCACGGCCGCTGACATCAACAGTTTGAATACCAATCGAAAATAGCTGTGCAAGAGTTTGACTGCTCATACCAAAGCCGACTTCTTTAACCATTAAAGGACAATCAAGCTGCTGATTAATTTCTTCAATCTGCTCAAGCCAGCTGGTAAAATCGCGGTCCCCTTCAGGCATAACTAGTTCCTGGGGGGCATTCAAGTGAATTTGCAGACCATCCGCTTTGAAAAGCTCTACAGCTCTCTTTGCATCGTCTAACGAAGTACCGGCTCCAATATTTGCAAGGATTTTCCCGTTAGGGTTCTCTTTGCGGACAATACTGTAGGAGTCTGACAGAGTCGGATCTTTCAATGCAGCACTGACAGAGCCTGTAGCCACCAACACTCCTGTTTCTCTGGCAATGATTCCTAGCTGCTGATTGATTTTCTTGGTTTTTTCACTCCCGCCAGTCATGGCATTGATATAAAAAGGTAGTGGAAGAGAAAAGCCGAGAAAATGCGTGGTTAAATCTACAGTCTCTGTACTCGCTTCTGGGAGTGAATGATGGACAAATCGTAAACGGTCGAAATCATTCTCTTGTTCTTTATGAAAAGCTTTAGCTAAAGATAAATGTTCATCTTTGCGGTTGTTCATATTCATGACCTCCATAAAAGTAAACATGTAATGGCAGTAAAGTAATTTCCTCTTTCTCCCAAGCACTGACTAAAGGCAGAATACCATTTTTTTGCTTGAAAAGAACAATCCCGCAATCGCCGCCGCCAGCTCCAGAAGATTTCGCTGCTCCGCCGAATTCCTCGGCTAAATCACACAGTTTTCTGAGTGCGGGAGTCTCAATGACTACACCTGTCAGAGAAGTCAACTGTTGTAAGAGCAACCGGTTCTCTCTAAGAGCCGTCTGAATAGCAGTGAGATTATTTTCCTTGAAGCCTCGAATCATTTTTTCAACGCAGCATTTGCTGCTGGAGAGAAAGGACTGATAAGAAGCTTCGCGTTCTTTCTTCGAATGATGTACCTGATCGACTAAATCAGAAGTAGAAGCAGGACTGCCTGTCCAGCCAATGAGCAGCCGCAGCTGCTCGGGAACCGGAAGAGGCTCAATCATTAAATTAGGCCATTGCTGATTCAACAGTTTAGAAAGAGAGGCTTTATGGCTTTGTTCCCTTACCCATTGCTGATCGAATGTAGAAAAAGCAATCCAGCCGCCGTAACAGCTTGCGGCAATATCCCCACAGGAGCCGTTCCCCTGAACTTCCAGATGAGCTAATGCGGAAAGCTTGAATATTTCCTCATTAGCCAGCTTCAGCTGATAAAAATGGTTAAGAGCCTTCACTGTAGCTACAGTAACAGCACCGCTTGATCCCAGTCCATATTTTCTACCGCTGGCGCTGTCTAGCTCGCTGGTTACTTTTAGGTGGTAAAACGATAGTGAACGCTGTTGTTCCTGAGCATATTTTTCTGTTAAACGGATAGCTGCAAGAATATAGTGAAAGGGGTTCTCCCGAGTATCTAAAACCAGCTCGTTATTCTTTCTAGTCCAGCGCACAGGAATTGAACGATATTGTTCCGACTGAATGCTGCCATTCTCCGTTGACTCTTCCAGGCGAACGGTAACAAACTGATCAACCGCCACAATAACTGCTGGATGACCAGGTTCTACTACAGCATATTCTCCAGAAATAAATAACTTTCCGGGAGCAGATACTTCAATCATTGTCCATCAACCTTTCCGGTTTAAGTATTTCCAAACCTGGACCGGTATTGGCTAAAATCAACTGTTTTTCATTAAAATGCTCAGAAAAGAAATGATAAAGCTTTTCCTGATCCTTCTTCTGAACAAGTACTTTAACATTTGGTCCGGCATCCATTGTAAAGTAGCAAGGGATGCCCCGCATCCGGCAGCTTCTAACCAGATTCATCGCTTTGAGAGAATCTGGTGACCAGTAAGTAAAGGGAGGGACAGCACCTAGTGTTGTACCGTGCATCCTAAGCGCATTTGATTCAGCGACTTCACCTAGTGCGCTGAAATTATTTTCTGCAATCGCCTGTTTAGCCAGCTCCAAATCGTCAGCTGCCCCTGTTAGCCAGCCTTGATAAAAAATCGAGGTATCAACCGTTCGCTTCATTCCATCACGGCTGGAAACATCCTTTTGTGTGTCATTTACAAGAATAAACAGCATAGACAGTTCATTTTCCCACGAAGAAGCAGGAACTTGAACTGCGAAAGAGGTATCATCTGAATCACCTTTCCGCCATTCAGCAAATCCGCCGAAGATACTGCGGCAGGCGGAACCCGAACCTCTTCTTGCCAGCTTAGAAAGCTCTTGAGGAGATAGCTCCAAGGATAGAGCAGCGCTGCAGGCACCTGCTAAAGCTGCCAGACCACTTGCAGATGATGCTAAACCAGCCGCTGTAGGAACAAAATTGCGGCTGTCGACTGAAGCGTAGTGGCTGATAGAGTATTTATTTCTAAAAATTGTCAAAAATTTGCTGATTTTTTTTGTCTGCTCTTTATTTTGAAGACGATCATTTAAATAGAAGCAATCCTGTGAAAGAGCGGGGTCAAAGGTGACCTCTGTTTCTGTATAAAAAGCGTCCAATGTTAGGGATAGACTGCTGTTCATAGGTAGAATCAGCTGCTCATCTTTTTTCCCCCAGTACTTAATCAGGGCGATATTTGTATAGGCCCGTGCTTTTCCAATGTGTTTCATGCTAGATCCCCCAGTGTCTGTATCCAGGTATTTACAGCGCCATGCTGCTTCATTGCCGTAGCAATCTTTTCTGCAATAATTGGTGTCTCCGCTAGAGCGATAACACAGCCTCCGCGTCCGCCGCCAGTCAACTTGGCTCCAAGTGCCCCTTGTTTGTGGGCAGCTTCCAGCAGCCGGTCAATCATTGGATGACTGACAGTCAAATCAGCCAACAACATTTGAGCTTGGTTCATAATAGTGCCAAGCCTGCGAACGTCATTAGCTAAAATTGCTTCTTTCGCTTCAATTGTCAGCTCTCCCAGCTGCTGAATTTTTGGGCTGATTTTTGCTTTATTAGTATCAAAGAGATGAGCGACGTCTTTGACAGCTTCTCTTGTCTGCCCTTTGATGTCAGTGTCTGCGACAATCAGGTAGGCATTTTCCAGCTTCATAGGAAAGGTTTCAAGCTCGCTACCCTTGACAAAAAACAATGGCTGGGAGCCGCTGGTGGCGGCTCCGTCAATCCCACTGGGATTCCCATGAGCAATTTTTTCCGCCCGATTAACTAAAACAGTTAGTTCCGCTTTGGTATAGCTATAGCTGTAGTAGTCAAACAAGCTGCGAATCACAGAAACTGCAACTGCGGCACTTGAGCCCATACCTCTTTCTGGTGGAATTGTACTATCTATAGTAAAAGTAAAAGACTCAGCCTTTTTTAAGTAATTTAGTGTCTGATAAATGCTTTCTTTAATATTTTTCAGTTTTGCCGGTGCATCCGCCAGCAGTCCTTTATAATAAGTGCAGTCAATTGTCATTTCTTTTGCAGGAACTGCTGTAGTTGTTACCTGCGCCGCTTGGAAGGGAAATGCAACAGCTGGTTCGCCATAGACGACAGAATGCTCGCCAATCAAAATGATTTTTCCAGTTGCATGACCTGTTCCGCTCGTTAGCTTATTCATTTATAAAAAACTTCCTTTATCTAAAATATCAAATGTGAGGTAATCCATGGTGCCGCATAGAGAATCATGAACTGGACACCATAGTTGACGCCCATCTTGTTTAACGTCCCACAGACAATCCCAACTAAAAGAACACCGAATATATTAACAAGTCCTGCATCCATAAAAGCCAACAGCAGGATAAAGCCGATGAATAATCCTAAAATTGCTTCATGAGGGATTTTCTTTAAAACAAAAGCAGTCATCTGCTGGGCGTAGTTCATTGCGATGAAATAGGTAATAACAGAAGCAATTACGGCAGCAAAAAGAATCGCAAAAACAAACTCTCCCTTTGTAAGCAGATGATGAATGTTTCTATCCAAAGTAAAGACTGGCGGGGCATTAAATAATGCATTTGCTGGTCCTACTGCAACTGGCGACAAAGGAATACCCAAGGCAATTAAAGGAATGATTACACCTGAAAGATACGTTGCATGAGATAAAGCACTCATCGAAGTAATTGCCATACTGGCTTTTTTTACAGGATCTTTTTCCTTGTTAGCAGCGATTTCTCCAAATAGAATGGTCAGACCCACTGGGCTTAGAAAGAACAGGAAGTTAGACAATAGAGAAACAACAGCACTTGTACCAGCTTCTTTTTTTGTAATTGTCTTAAGAGGATGCTTCAATGCAGCTTCTTCATCCACATGCTTAATGGTTATCTTCTTTTTAGCGTATTTCGGTAAGGCTGCCCGTTTTTGCTCATTTAATAGACCAAGCAGGGAGACAATCAGCGGTCCGATAGTAATGCCTAAAAAGAAAGAAGTGGTAACGGTTTTTTCCTGTGGAACTGCACCAATTCCCCAATAAAGATAGCGCAAACCTTGAAATAGTAATGCCAGAGGAATAATGCTGATTAGAGCAAATAATTTATTTTTTCCGATAAGAGCTAAAAAAACAGCGCCAAAGACGAATAGAAGTGCGGCATAGGATTTTACAGATTCGGAAAAAGGCGCAAGAATATTTGCCAGCAGCAAACTGACTGGAATAGCAATTACTGTTCCAATAATAGAGCCGGTTGCCATTTTTTTAATACTGGTAGCAGCCATTCCCTGATCCTTTAGAAAAAGTGCATGCTCAATCATTGGAGTGGACATTACACCACCCGGCAGTCCAACTAAAGCAGTCGGAATTGCATTCATCAGGTTTAGAGTCACGATTGCAGCGATAAAAAAAGTTAAGACTACGATAGGTTGTAACCCTGAAAGAACAAGGGCTAAGGTCACCGGCATTAAGACAGAAGTTTCATCTGTACCAGGAACAAAACCTATAAATGTATAGAGAACGACTGCTCCAAGAACTGCCAGCAGCATTTGAAGTAAGAGAGAAGCATCCATACTAATTTTCCTCCTCCACTATGCGCTTTGGCTTAATTAAAAAAGTCGATAGGAGGAAGCCCAGTACCGCACCGCCAAGACCGAAAAATAGTTGTTTTGTCTGGTCAGCAGCAGGGGCCAGGAAATAGCCGCCCATAGTTAAGCCGCTGCAGATTAGAACGGAAAGAATCAAGTCGCTGATTTTTACCAGATCTCCCCAAATCTCAATAAATTCTTTTTTCACTTTTTTCTCCTTTCGATAACCATAACAAAGGAAGTGTCTAAAAAATACAGACTTCGTTAAGAACCACTATCCTAAATTATTTAATCAGGCTGCTTACAAACTTGTAAGGTCAACCTTCATTAGTTTATCGAAAAAGGAATAGCAAGTAAAATTCTTACGCTCATTTCTAAAGAAAACGTTAAGCTGTTTTCTTCCTATATAAATGCTGCGTTGGTTTTATGGCAAGCTATTTAATTTTTACACCTAATGTTCCGGCAATAACTAAAGCCTGTTCGGCATTAATTATCAGTCCATGAATCGATTCTGGTGAAAAAGCAATGGCATCGAAACGGTTTTCCGACAAATCAAGCTTATTCAGCTTAGTATGGAACCATTGGCTTTGTGTTAGTTCACAGTCTGTCAGCTTTAAATGCTGCCAGTCAACTTCAGTAAAGTCACTTTGATTCAGACGATTCTTTTCAAAATGGGTAACTTTTAAGGTTGAGGCAGCAAAAGAAGCATAATCCAGCATGCAGTCGTCAAACAGACAGTCTTTAAAATAGCCTTCAGCAAAATTAATACCAGTTAGTTTGCACCCTCTAAACTCTACCTGATGGAAGCTCGACCCTATCCAGTCGGCATTTGAAAAATCACAGTTTTCAAAGACAACATTTACACATTCAAAATGTCGAAGTCGGCTGCCGGGAAGCAGCAGCTTTTTAAAATGACATTCTTTGAAAAAAAGGTGATGAAAATCAATCTCTGTTAACAATTGATTCTCAATAAAAGACGCTTCAACAATGCCTTCATCTTCTAGCTCAAGGTCGTAGCGTGGCAGCTTTGCCGGCAAAACTGGCAAAATTCGTTTCTTTTCTTTCATATTTGAACCTTCTTTCGAAAATAATTGTCTTTCTATTATATACTAAAATTATTTTTCTCATGGAACAGGAAAAAAGCCGTTGAAAAGGTTTCTAAGAATAAGATGAGTGAATAATAAGAGGGAGGGAGTTTATTGTCGACAGCAAGAAAAAAGTATTAAAAGTCATTTTTTTAGGGAAATATGCTGAAATACGAAAAAAATTAAAGGAATAAACGATAATTTTCGATAGTTGCGATAAAAAAGACAATAATTTATACTATCATTCGGGTTATTGGAAATAAGAAGGCTGAATAATATACGATAAAAAGTAAGTAAATAATAGCTGGAAGTATCACGTTTTTATAATTATTAGGAGAGAATAAGATTTTTCTTGATTTTTTAATGTTATGCGGGTAAACTATACCTCATAGCAATAAATAATTATTAAATTCTGAGTTTTCAGAAAAATGAGAACAGAATTTTCTAGGAGGACATGGGAATGAAGTTTAAAAAGTCATTTGCTTTAGGGACAGTAACTTTACTTAGCGCAGCAGTACTTACTGCGTGTGGCGGCGGTGGAACAACAGACGACTCTAAGTCTGCAGATTCATCATCAAAGGGTACAGCAAGCGGAGAACAAATCTATCGTGTGATTGAGCAGCAAGAAATGCCAAGTGCCGATTTATCTATCGCAACAGACGTAATTAGTTTTACTGCATTGAATAATGTATATGAAGGTATTTACCGGTTAGATTTAGATAATAAAGTTATTACAGCAGGTGCAGCAGAAATGGCTGAAGTCAGCGAAGATGGAACAGTTTACAAAGTGAAGCTGAATGAAGACTCAAAATGGACTGATGGCGAACCTGTAAAAGCAGAAGACTATGTATATGGCTGGCAACGTACGGTTGATCCGGCAACAGCTTCAGAATACGGCTATATGTTTGGTGCTGTTAAAAACGGAACTAAAATTGCTGAAGGTGATGCAAAACCTGAAGAACTGGGTATCAAAGCAGTTGGTGATTACGAGCTTGAGATTACATTAGAGCAAGCAACACCTTACTTTGACTATCTGTTAGCATTCCCATCATTCTTCCCACAAAGAAAAGACATCGTGGAAGAGTATGGCAAAGAGTACGCAACAACTAGCGATAAAGCAGTTTATAACGGACCTTTCGTATTAGATGGATTTGATGGACCAGGTACTGATACAGAATGGTCTTACAAGAAAAATGCAGACTACTGGGATGCAGACACTGTTAAGCTGGACGAAGTAAAAGTAAGTGTTGTTAAAGAAGCACCTACTTCATTAAACTTATTCCAAGATGGACAAGCTGATGATGTTATCTTGACTGGTGAGCTTGCACAGCAAATGGCAAGTGATCCTGAATATGTTATCCAAAAAGAAGCAAGTACACAATACATGGAGTTCAACCAAAGAGATGCGGATTCTCCATTCAAAAATGAAAACCTGAGAAAAGCGATTTCTTACTCAATCGACCGTGATGCATTGGTTAACCAAATCCTAGGTGACGGATCAGTTGCTCCTCAAGGATTGGTTCCAGCAGACATGTCTCATAACCCTGATACTGATGCTGACTTCGTTAAGGATGCAGGCGTGGAAATTGAATTTGATCAAGATAAAGCAAAAGAATATTGGGAAAAAGCGAAGAAAGAATTAGGGATTACTTCATTCGAGTTTGACATCCTTTCTTCTGATACTGATTCTTCTAAGAAAGTAACTGAATACATTCAGGGTGCTGTTACAGAAGCCTTGGACGGCGTGAAAGTAACATTAAGTCCAGTACCATTCTCTGTACGTCTTGACCGTTCAAACAAAGGTGACTTTGATGTAGTATTAAGCGGATGGGGCGCTGACTATGTTGATCCAAGTAGTTTCCTTGATTTGTTTATCACAGACAACTCATATAACCGTGGACGCTATAGCAATACAGAGTATGACAAATATGTGAACTCTGCTGCAACAACAAATGCCAACAATCCTGAAAAACGTTGGGATGACATGGTGAATGCAGAGAAGATTATCACTGGCGAGCTAGGTGTTATGCCAATTTACCAAAAAGCAGAAGGACACATGAGAGCTGCGAAAGTGAAAGATGTTGGCTTCCACCCTGCTGGAGCGCAATATGATTACAAATGGACATACATTTCAGAATAATCTGAAATGACCCGTTCATAGCAAAAGGACCCTTGCCATTTTTAGGAAAAGGCAACGGTCCTCTTGCTATCTTTGCTTAGAAAAAGTAAAATAGTAAGGAAACAATAGCTGGAATCAGCAGAAATCCTCCGGTAACGAGCCAGAAATACCGATGGGCAATGCCGATTTCTGAAAACGGGATGAATTCTTTCGGCTCGTTTTTCTTTCTTAAATGAAACGCGTTTTTCATAAAACGCTGAAAGTTATCAAAAAAGCCAGAGGACATAGTCCAAAGTGCGATTCCGATAATGAGAAAGAAAAGAGAGACGATAAAGAAGGAGTCCGATATTGATTGGGCAGTAACTGATTTTTTAGTTAAAAATAAATAGATAAATATACCAAAACTGGAAATGAGGAAAGTGGCAAATGGCCATTTTAAATTTTTCATGGGTTCATCCTTGTCTATATTAGTTTTATTGTCTATACTTTATCGAAAACAGCTGTTGAAGTCAAAATAATTTCGGAGGTGTCATTCTTGAACAGTTTTGGGAAGTATTTTCTTAAACGTGTCTTTTTCATGATAATCACATTGTGGTTAATCGCAACGATTACGTTTTTCTTAATGCAATTATTACCAGGTACTCCATATACCAACCAAGAAAAACTTAGTCCAGAAACCATTGCCATGTTGAACAAACAATCAGGACTGGATAAGCCGGTTCTCGTTCAATACGGAATCTATTTGAAAAACCTTGTAGTCGGTGATTTTGGGATTTCATTCCAATTTAAAAATCAGCCGGTAGCTAAATTATTAGTAAACCGGATTGGACCTTCAGTACAACTGGGGGGACAAGCCATTCTATTCGGAACATTAGTCGGTATTTTACTCGGTGTTATTGCAGCAATGCGTCAAAATACTTGGGTAGATACATTAGCGACTTTAATGGCCATCTTAGGCCGTTCAATTCCGAACTTCGTCTTTGCCGTACTGCTTCAATATGTATTTGCAATGAAGCTGGGCTGGCTGCCAATCGCAAAATGGGAAACCTTTGCGTCTACGATTTTACCGACACTTGCCTTAGCAATGAGTCCATTGGCTGACTCGGCCAGGTTTATTCGAACCGAAATGGTAGAGGTTCTTCATAGTGACTATGTAGAACTGGCGAGAGCAAAAGGGTTGAGCCGCTGGCAAGTAGCATTTAGACATGGATTAAGAAATAGTTTAATCCCATTGATTACATTATTAGGACCTTTAGCTGTCGGTTTGATGACAGGGTCGCTGGTTGTAGAGAACATTTTTGCAATACCGGGTATCGGTGAGCAGTTTGTTAAATCGATTATGACCAATGACTATCCAACAATTATGGCCGTAACAATTCTTTATTCTACAATGCTGGTTATTGTTATTCTTGTTGTTGACTTGCTTTATGGATTAATCGATCCAAGAATCCGTGTTTCAGGAGGTGACCGTAGCTAATGGAAACAATCAAAAGAAATGCAGTACCGGAATCAGTAAGTGGGATTCCTTCTGGAGAGTTTGAGCTTTTAGATGCGTCGACTTCCAAAGAAAGAGAACGAATTGCTGCGCCGTCGCTAAACTTTATTCAAGATTCATGGCGTCGTCTAAAGAAAAATAAAGCCGCTGTTATCTCAATGGTTATCTTGATTATAATCATCTTAATTTCAATCGGTTCTATCTGGATTTCACCACAGGATCCGACAAAACAGAATGTGGCTTATATTAACCTGCCGCCGAAAATTCCAGGTTTGGAAAGTGTTGACGGTCTGAATGGTAAAGCCGTTGTAGCAGGTAAAATTGTTGATAAATATGAACAAGCGAAAGTTCCCGAAAACTTGAATTTCTATCTTGGAACTGATGGCTTGGGACGGGATGTTTTAAGCCGTCTGCTGATGGGAACACGAGTATCATTGCTGATTGCTTTCATCGCGGCTATTCTCGATATTACTATCGGGGTAACATATGGTCTGATATCGGGACTGTTTGGCGGCCGAGTAGATACTGTAATGCAGCGGATATTAGAAATTCTATCTGGTATCCCAAATCTGGTTGTAATGATTCTGATGCTGACAGTTTTTGATCCGGGAATTCTTTCCATTGTATTAGCGATGGTTGTAACGAACTGGATATCCATGGCCAGGATTGTCCGAGCCCAGACCTTGAAATTGAAGGATCAGGAATTTGTATTGGCTGCACAGACTTTAGGGGAATCCCGTCTGAAAATTGCAGTTAAACACATCCTGCCTAATATTTCAAGTATCATCATTGTGCAAATGATGTTTAGTATTCCGTCTGCTATTTTCTTCGAAGCCTTTCTGAGTTTCATTGGATTGGGCTTGAGACCACCAACCGCTTCACTAGGTACACTGTTGAATGAAGGGTACAAAACGTTCCGCTTCCTGCCGTACCTGATGTGGATTCCGGCAGCAACATTATCTGTGATTATGATTTGTTTCAATTTACTGGCTGACGGTTTGCGTGACGCCTTAGATCCTAAGATGAAAGAGTAGAGTGAATGACTATGGAAAAAGTATTAGAAGTAAAAGATTTACACATCTCTTTTGATACATTCGCAGGAAAAGTTAAAGCTATTCGTGGCGTGAACTTTGACCTCCATAAAGGTGAGACACTAGCAATTGTTGGTGAATCAGGAAGTGGTAAGTCAGTAACGACAAGAACAATCATGCGCCTGCTGAGCAGTAATGCGAATATCGACAGTGGTGAAATCCTGTTCAAAGGATCAGATATTGTCCATAAAACAGAAAAAGAGATGCAGAAAATTAGAGGAAAAGAAATTGCAATGATCTTTCAGGATCCAATGACTTCTTTAGATCCGACAATGCCTATCGGCAGACAAGTTGCAGAGTCTTTGATTAAACATAATAAAGTATCAAAAGCTGAGGGCTTAGCTCAGGCATTGGAACTGCTTAAATTAGTAGGGATTCCTAATGCTGAAAAACGACTGAAAAACTACCCTCACCAGTTTTCAGGCGGGCAGCGCCAGCGGATTGTTATTGCAATTGCGTTGATTTGTTACCCGGAAGTCTTGATTGCAGATGAACCGACAACAGCTCTTGATGTAACTATTCAAGCGCAAATTCTTGAATTATTAAAAGATTTGCAGCAAAAAATCAGCACCTCAATCATTTTTATTACCCATGACTTAGGGGTGGTAGCAAATGTAGCTGACCGTGTAGCTGTTATGTACGGCGGTCGAATTATTGAAGTAGGTACCTCTGAAGAAATTTTCTACAATCCGCAGCACCCATATACCTGGGGATTGCTAGGCTCTATGCCGACTCTTGAAGGAACAGAGGATAAGCTGTATGCAATTCCAGGTTCACCTCCGGATTTACTGGACCCTCCAAAAGGAGATGCCTTCTATCCGCGGAATGAATTTGCGTTGAAAATTGATGCTGAGCAGGAGCCGCCATATTTTGAGGTTTCTCCAACGCATAAAGCAGCAACATGGCTGTTGGCACCGCAAGCGCCGAAAGTAACACCTCCGGCAGAAATTGAAAGACGCTGGGCTATCTATAAAGAGCGTCATAAAGAATCTGAAACAGGAGGGCTGAACAGTGAATCTTGAGAAACGTAAAAAACTGTTAGACGTTAAAGGATTAAAGCAGTATTTTAATATTGGACGTCCTGATGAAGTAAAAGCGGTTGACGATGTCAGCTTTCATATTTATGAAGGAGAAACGTTTGGACTGGTAGGAGAATCAGGAAGTGGTAAATCAACTACTGGACGAAGCGTAATTCGTTTATACAACCCAACCGGCGGAGAAATTATCTTCGATGGGGAAAATATTGCAGACATTCGTTCAAAAGAGAAGATGCAGTCCTTCCGCAGAGAAGTTCAAATGATTTTCCAGGATCCATATGCATCTCTTAATCCTAGAATGAAGGTTAATGATATTATTGCTGAAGGTATTGATATCAATAATTTGGCTAAAAATGATAAAGAACGCACAGAAAAAGTTGAAGAGCTGTTAAAAGTTGTAGGACTTGATCCAAGTCATGCTTCTCGTTATCCTCATGAGTTTTCAGGTGGACAGCGTCAGCGGATTGGTATCGCTCGTGCTTTAGCAGTAGATCCAAAATTCATTATCTGTGACGAACCAATTTCTGCCTTGGATGTATCGATTCAGGCACAGGTTGTAAACTTGCTGCAGGATTTACAAAAAGAAGCGGGATTAACTTATCTGTTTATTGCTCATGACCTTTCTATGGTAAAACACATCAGTGACCGTATTGGGGTTATGCATAGCGGTAAACTGCTGGAAATGGGTTCAAGTGATGACATTTATAATTTTGGTGTTCATCCATATACAGAAAGTCTGCTTTCTGCAATTCCGCTTCCGGATCCAGATTATGAGCGGTCACGTAAACGGATTGTTTACACACCGCAGAAAGAAGATGGAAAAGATCGTCAGCTGCGTGAAGTGGCTCCGGAGCACTACGTATATTGTTCAGAAGATGAAGTGGAACAATTCCGTGAAAAAATTGCAACCAAAAAAGCTCAGGCACGCCGTTAATCGGTAAAGTTAGTGAGTCAATAATCTGGAGAAACGGATGGATGAGGGTCTGTTTCTTCAGATTTACTAATAGATAATTGCTGAAAACGGACAATACTAATTTTAGAAATAGAGAGATTCAGCCTATTTTCAAAATTGCTGTTTTTGTTTCAGCTATTGTTTGTATCTAAAGATGAAAAGGGAGTGGGCATTTGGTTGTCCCACTTACTTTTATATTCGGGCTTAATAAAGGAAAAAATGAAGAAGTGGTCTGACCAGGTGTTTATTAAGCAGCGGCCGCAACCAATGAAACAACTATAGCATGCGGATCGGTGTCGGACTGTTCGAACAGGACGGTGGACTGGTGAAGGTACTAAAAGCGTATAAATACAGAATTTATCCCACGCCGCCTCAAATCGATTTTTTTGAAAAAACTTTTTCTTGTGTCTGTATGGTTCATAACTTGCTGCTGCAGGATAGGATTCATTTTTACAAAGAATCAAAAACTGGGAATGGGAGTAAGTTCCAGAAAATTCCTACACCGGCAAAATATAAAAAACGATATCCATTGCTGAAGGAAGTGGACAGCTTAGCCTTGGCTAATGCTCAGATACATTTGGAAAGAACACTGAAGCAGTATTATAATGGAAAAAATATCGGTTTTCCCAAACTGAAAACTAAAAAAAATCCTGTGACCTCCTATACAACGAATAATCAAAATGGAACCATAAAATTTGTTGCTTTAAATTATTTGAAAATTCCAAAATTAAAGTCGTTGATAAAAGTGAAGGTTCACAGAGAGTTAAAGGGAAAAATAAAATCAGCAACAATTTCACGGTCAACCAGTGGAAAATACTTTGTATCAATCTTATGCGAGGAAACTATTGCCTGCAAAGAGAAAACTAATCAAGCTGTAGGAATCAGTCTAGGCTGTTCTCATTTTGCTGTCTTATCAAATGGGAAAAAAATAGATAATGATCAGCTGACAGAAGAAATCGAACGGAAAATTCGACGTGAGGAAAAGAAACTAGTCAGGAAAAAGAATCTGGCAGTTGCAAGAGGGCTGGATTTATTAAAGCAGAAGAACTATCTAAAGCAGAAAATAAAGGTTGCTAAGTTAAGAGAGAAGCTTTTGAATCAGCGTCATGATTTCCTCAATAAGGTTACGACAGAGCTGATTAACCAATATGACTTTATTTGTGTAGAGGATATTCATAAAGAAGATTTCTGCCGTAATGATAAGCTGAATAAACGAGTTTCTGATGTGTCATGGTCTTTATTTGTGTCCAAGCTTGAATACAAAGCATTGTGGCATGAAAAGCAATTGCTGAAGCTCAAAAAAAACGGGGAAGCAGTCACATCTAGTGAAACAATCAATCCTCATCTGATTTGTGATATTGATGAGGAGCGGGGTCAAGCAGACAGGGAGACTGCGGCCAGTATTCAGCTGTTGCGGCAGGGCTTGAGGAAATAAGTATGAAAAACTGTAGGGACTACAGGGTTAGCCCAGGGCATATAAGGTAGCAAAGACCTCTTTCTGGGAAGCTTTTGATTGGATTCAAGGCAGTTCACTAATTATTAAATGGGATATAGTCACTCATCTTTGGTAAAGGCTAAAGATGAGTTTTTTGTTATAAGAAAGAGTAATTTCAGCTGCTGAACATGATACAATAGATGAGAGCGGATTATTTGCTAAACATATTGGAGGTAGAGAATAATTATGACAGTTAAAATGATAGCAGTAGATATGGATGGAACGTTTTTGAATAGCATGCAGGATTATGATAGGGAACACTTTGCTGAGCTGTATAAAAAAATGAAGGAGCAAGGCATACGGTTCGTTGTTGCCAGCGGGAATCAATATTACCAGCTGAAATCTTTTTTTCCTGAGATTGAAAAGGAATTGTCCTTCGTTGCAGAAAATGGCGCATATGTAGTTAGTGAGAATCAGGAAATTTTCTATGGTGAAATGATGCAGGAAACAGTTGATGATGTGCTGGATGTACTTTATCATTTTAACGGCGCTCATACAATTCTTTGCGGGAGAACTAGCGCCTATGTTAGAGAGGATGAATCTGAAAGCTTTGTAGCCTATGGCAGTAAATACTATCATCGTTTGAAAAAGGTGCCGGATTTAAAAAAAGTAGAAAATGATGTATTTTTTAAGTTTGCGTTGAGTTTTCCAGTTGGTCAGGTTGAACAAGCAGTTGAAGAGTTGGAACAAGTGCTGGAGGGGAGATTAGTCCCTGTATCCAGTGGTCATGAGGATGTGGACTTGATTATTCAAGGCACGCACAAAGCCAGCGGACTTGAACGGCTGCAGCAGCTGTGGGGCATCAAGGCCGAAGAAATTGCCGCCTTTGGCGACAGCGGTAATGATATTGAAATGCTGAAGCACGCAGGCTATAGTTTTGCGATGGCCAACGCACATCCCAAAGTAAAGGAAGCGGCAAAAGAAGTAATTCTTTCAAACGATGAAAGCGGCGTGCTGAAAAAAATTGAAGAGCTGCTTGCAGCAATTTAATTCCCAATAGAATCAAAGCATGAGACAAATACTACTCAAAGAAAAAAGAGTGATAAACATTTGTTTGCATGTTTTATGTGGTTGCTGTGATTTTTACAAAGTAGTTATTGACAAGTTGAGGACTATCGTATATACTATTGAAGTTGAGAAAATAAAAGCAGAAGCACCCGCTTCTCGCCTTAGTTGAGAACATCACTGGGCTAGATAAGAGGATTCCTTATATCAGTTAGGATATGAGTCAGACTTTACGCGGGTTCTTATGGAGCCCGTTTTTTTATGCGATTATCTGCTGACTTAAGGAAATGATAAAGCTTTCCGCTATACTTTCTCTTAAAAAACTTGGAGGTGAATGACCATAGCAAAGGATATGATGGTGAACGACGGCATTCGTGCACGTGAGTTACGTTTGATCGGGCAAGATGGGGAACAATTAGGTGTAAAGACAAAGTCAGAAGCGCTGCAAATCGCTGAAACTGCAAACCTAGACCTAGTCCTTGTTGCACCAGGCGCTAAACCACCTGTGGCACGAATCATGGATTACGGAAAGTTCCGTTTTGAACAGCAGAAGAAAGAGCGCGAAGCTCGTAAAAAGCAAAAAGTGATCAGCGTAAAAGAAGTTCGTTTAAGTCCGACTATTGATGTCAATGACTTTAACACAAAACTTCGTAATGCACGTAAGTTTTTGGAAAAGGGAGACAAAGTGAAAGCTTCGATCCGTTTTAAAGGCCGTGCCATTACCCATAAAGAGATTGGTCAAAAAGTTCTTGATCGCCTGGCTGAAGAAACTGCAGATATTGCTACAGTGGAACAGAAAGCGAAAATGGATGGACGCAGCATGTTTCTAACGCTGGCACCTAAAAACGACAAGTAATTTGAGAAATATCGATGGATTTGTTCGAGAGAGCAAAAGATTTTGAGGAGGAAAATTAGTCATGCCAAAACAAAAAACACACCGCGGATCAGCAAAACGTTTCAAACGTACTGGTAAGGGCGGATTGAAAAGATTCCGTGCGTTTACAAGTCACCGTTTCCACGGCAAAACAAAAAAACAACGTCGTCAATTACGTAAAGCAGGAATGGTATCAGCAGGCGATTTCAAACGTATTCGCCAACAGTTAGCAGGGATGAAATAAATCGAGGTCGTGATAAAAGCGATTAGCTCTGAGAAATAAGCCAGTACAGCATATTTCCGAAAGAGCTGCTTTAGGAACACCGTTCATTTAAACTTTAAACAGTTTAAAAGGCTGAACTTGATTTTCTAACCAGCCAATTCTTGTAACGAAAAATAAAATCCAAAAAGAAATGATAGATATTTAGGAGGAATTCAACATGGCACGTGTTAAAGGTGGAACAGTAACCCGTAAACGTCGTAAAAAAATCCTTAAGTTAGCGAAAGGCTACTACGGATCAAAACATACTTTATTTAGAACAGCTCAAGAACAGGTAATGAAATCTTACAGCTACGCATACAGAGATCGTCGTCAAAAGAAACGTGATTTCCGTAAATTATGGATTGCACGTATCAATGCGGCAGCTCGTATGAATGGTTTAAGCTATTCTAAATTGATGCACGGTTTGAAATTGGCTGAGATCGATATTAACCGTAAAATGCTTGCTGATTTAGCTGTTAATGATGCAGCTGCTTTCACTGCATTAGCTGAGCAGTCAAAAACTGCTTTAAGCAAATAATAACCAATCAATAAGTAGCGCCCTGCTCAATTCGAGCAGGGCGCTTTTTTATGATTTTCAAAACATCATTAGATTCGGTTCTACGTCAAGTTGTGTTGGTAGGACAAAAACTGAATAAAATAGAAGGACTTGGAATGAAAAAACAGAGATTCTCTGATTTTGTTCCAAGTTTTTTTGAAAAAGCGAAAATAAAGCGAATGATTTTGGCAGCTAAGCCTATAAATTCATTATGCTTTGCCTCGAGTAATCGCAGAGGCAGGCTCCACAAGGTATATTCGTAGCTGAACAGCTAGCTCTAATATAAGGTATGAATGTTACACATTCATCTATCATCGTACGCATACCATCCCACTAAATGTTCCTACACAAGTGGAACTGGTAATTCCCGATTTACCTATAAAGCTGCGGAGATATTCGCTTGTTTCTCTTTTTCATGCTCTGAAAAAATAAGGCCTTGAATACTATAAATACCTGAGCGAAAATGATAAAAATTGCGATAACCATAGGCAACACGTTTGATGACTTTAATCTTGTTGTTTAGCCCTTCGGTCACACCATTGGAGAAAGAATAACGAAAAGCGTTAGTGATTCCTTGTTTGTGTTTCTTGAAGAAGGTCAAGCGCTCATTAAACACAGGAAGTTGAGCGTTGGTTAGATGATGATCATTCTTAATTATTTGCCCTTGATTTTTTACCCCACATTTCTCACAATGCATTGGGCGATAGGTAAGGGTAGCCTTAATTACCTGAGCCTGAACTCCTTTCATTGGTCTATATTCAAGCCAATCCTCTCCAAAGGAGAGGTGGTTATCTGTTAGTCCGAGCAATTTTCTGGTATTCTTATCCATGGGGAACAACCTTTCTGATGATTTGTGGTTTTGGACGATTTCATTTTATCGGTTTGTTGTTCCTTTTTTGTGTTTGAACACTCAAAAAAGTGTTGCAGATTTTCCACCAACACAAAATATTATAGAACCTTAGATTCGGCTGTTTATTACTTTGGACTGTTGTTTTTTTCGAACGGAGACTTGAAAAACTAATACAGGAAGGGTTACACATAATAGGACAAAGACGAAGCCGATTATGGCTAATGGAACAATCGGGAGTAAAAAGTCCATCTGATAACTGTCTGTGATTTTGAAAACCAGCCAGGCAGTGAGAACACCAAGTGTAGATGTTGTAGCTGATAGTCTGGGCTTCGGAATTCTTTGTATTCTTAGCTTCCAGCGATAGTCGAATTCCCCGGGATAGTGTTTGTTCATCTTCTAAGATTAATAGATTACGCATACTTTATTCCTCCTGACTAGAAGGTGTCGGAAAACTCTAGAGGTGAATCGTGATATAGACAGATAAGTGGAGCTGGTTTCTTTCAAAGAATATCTTATGAAGAGCCTCGCAATGGTTAGACAAGCAAAGCTAATCATTGTGAGGCAATTTAATAAAAATCCGATTTTCTTACTACTTATTTTTTGTAAAAGTGTCGTCCCAGCGGCAACTCTTCTTCAATCATTTTTGGAGAAGAACTAGTTGCCCATGTCTCTTCAATGGGGGAGGCAGCTTCTGTTTCGGCAGTAGTAATTGTTTTTCCAGTGTGAGCTCCCAAAGCTAAAGCAATACCAAGCATGAGAAGGGTGACTACTAAATAGATAAAAGTGTCTCTCTTTTTCCGCTCATGTTTTGAAGCAATAGCTTCAAGGCGATTCTTGATTTCATTTGCATTCTCATAAAGAGTGACTGAAGCAACCTTCTCATTATAGGTACCAGAAGATTTCGTCATTTCGATTAAAGTTAAACCGTATTGATAGTGTTCCTCCTGATTCATTAGAGCAATAGCTCCTTCATCACAGGCATATTCACAGCTTTTATTTACTGTTTTGCTTAATTGATAAACCAGAGGATTAAACCAATGAACACAGATAGTGAATTGTACTAGCCACTTGTAGATAAGATCTTTGTTTTTATAATGGATCATTTCGTGCGATAAAATGGCATATAGCTGTCCTTCCGTTAAATCGTCTGTTGGAAGAACGATACAGCTTTTATTTGTACCTAAAAGTAAAGGTGAGGAAATTAGAGGCGTGACATAAAGCTCAACAGCCCCTTTTATATTGTTCTGCTCACAGACTGTACTTAGGATATCTAATACTTCCGGGCGTTCTACTGGGCGCCAGTCAGAACGAATATATTTTTTAAAGCTCTGATACTTTGTCCACTTTTGTACCAGCAGGAAGAAAGCAATAAGCAGCCAGCCATAGAGCAGGTATTGATCGTAGTTATTGCTTTCACGCCCCAAAACTATATTATCGCCAATCACCACATTATCGCCGACAATAATTGGGGGAGCCGGCTGGTTTGCCGGACCGCCTAAGATGGCTTCATAGGCAGAAGTTGATTGAATAAAAGAGTAGAGTGTACCTACGAAACTATACGCAGGCGTGATAGGTAATAAAAAGCGAAGAACGACAATAAGCAGCAATACATATTGAAAACGCCGCGAAAAACGCTTTTTCATGAATAGCTCTGCAGCTTTCCAAACTAAAAACAGGAGAGAGCCGGAAATACTGAGAGAAAAAAGGATACTTAAAAAACGTTCAGCTGTCATTTTTTCTTATTTTCCCAGTAGTCTTTCAACTCATCGATTTCTTTACTGGAAATCAGGTCATTTTGAACTAATGTTGCAATTAAGTCTTTTACTTCTCCCTCGTAAACTTTTCCTACAAACTCTTTTGTTGTTTCCCCTAAATAATCTTGTTCTGTCAACAAAGCAATATATTCATTTTTTCTACCCTTTTTTTTAATTTTTAAAAATTTTTTTTCAGTTAATCGGGATAGAAAAGTCAAAATCGTGTTATTTTTCCATTCAAAGCCTTTCTTATGAAGCTCTTCAACAATTTCAGCCAGCATCATCTTGCTGTCGTGTACCCATATAATTTTCATGATTTCTAATTCAGAATCAGAGATTTGAGAATTCATATTTTCCTCCTTATTATTACCGCAAGCTGAGATAGCTTTCAAAGCTGTATGTCAGCTTGTTTTCTTAAAATCATTATACCAGAGATAATTATTTAAAAGAAACCTGGATTTTAAAGTCAAGAAAAATGTATTTGAAGCGGTTGACAGAAAAGAAATACCTATGTTAGTATAACTACATGATGTAGGTGTTAAAAGATAGGAGGAGGATTGTGACAAAAAAGTACAGTGCTATTATTTTTGTAGCAGCTGTTTCCCTGCTTTTTTCAGGATGTGCTAAGAGTTGTATTGAGACAGAAGAAATGAACAAGTTATCTTCAGTCCAATCAGCAGAGACAACAGATGACGGGAAAATTTCAACGGAAAAAGATATGAATAAAGAAGCGATATATGAAAATTTGGCGAATTATGCAGGAATGCCCAAGATGATTGCTTATTCAGAAATTATAGATGAAACAATCACCTTTGTTGCTCAAATGAGAGGGGAACCTGAAGAGATTATATCAAGCGATGAGACCTTGAATGGTCAATGGTATATTCCTGTTTATTTAATGAGAAATCGTGATACACCCATTTATTTGAATATTTCGAATATTCAGAAAGAAAAATGGCCAAAAAATGGTGATATTCTACAGATTACAGGAAAGCCAGTTGGTTACTTGTTTACTGTGCACAACAATGAAAGAGTAGATGTTTTAGACATTGAAGTAAGTGAACTAAAGGTTCATCTAACAGATTCAGAAAAGGCAGCGGACGGAAAAATTATTGAAACGGATACCTATAAAATAACACTGATTGACACAGCAGTAATCAATGACAGCTTTGAGCGGCTGACGTTAATCTTGTATTACAATTTTAAAAATAAAAAGGAAGTTAACGCCGTACCACCTATACGAACCTATTTTTTCTTTAAACAGGAAGAGGAATTAACTGCAAATTTTTTGGCTAGGGAACACGAATCCTTGAATCCTAGTGCATTAAATTATGAAGTGTTGGAACCAAATGTTGAGCTGCTATACTATACCGCTGTATTACTGTCCAATCAGAATGAACCGGTGGAATTAACCGTTTATGATGACGAATACAACTTATTGAGCAGAGTCGTTCTCCCAGTACCAACTTCAGAGGAACTAAGCAAAAGGTAAAAAGATTTGACGAAAAAGAGCTTTTCTCTTTTTTTATAAAAAGAAACGACAAGATTAGTTAAGATTGGGAGCGAATAAAGATGAAAAAAACAATAATTTTAGGTGCCGTTTTATTAAGTTTAACAGGTTTGGGATTAGCCGGCTGCGGATCAAATGAAAGTCAAAGCGGGAACAAGGCAGAGCAAAGTACTAAAGCGAATCAAAAGTCGAGGGAATTTGATGAGATTCAGGTAGGGCTTAGTAAAGATGATTTGACAAAAACATATGGAGCGCCAAAAGAAACAATAACAGATATGACAAAGGTTATGCAGGAATTTACTACAGACATGACTACGCTGCAAAGTGCTGCTGAAGACCAAAAAACACAGGAAAAGCTAGTTAATTTTTTTGGCGGCAGTCAAGAGAAAATGCAGGAAGAATTAACAAACATGCTGGCAAATGCTGATGAAGGACTTGAAATGCTGGTTTATGAAAACGCTGGAGAAACTATTCGGATTTATCTAACCGGAAGCAAGGTCTTATTAAGAACCTTCTAAGTAAATCATGAAGATAAATGGGGCTGTGATATCAGTATGCCTCAGTCCCTTAAAGCCAAATAAAGGGTGTTTCAGAAGTAACTTCTTCGACAATAAGGCGAACACTTCTGTCACAACCTCCTATAGATAGTAAAACAAAATTGAAATTATTAATGGAGTGTGAATCATGAAATTTATTATCAAGCAAAAATTGGTTGCTTTAAAACCAAGCTATGAAATTTTAGACGGCGCTGGAAATGCAGTCTATAAAGTGAAGGGGAGCTTTTTAGGCCGTGAGAACTTTGAGATTGTAGATATGGACAACCAAACCGTAGCTAAGTGTGGAACAGATGTCAATTTTATGAGTGTGCTAGGCTCATTCTTGAGATATAATTTTAAAAAATATCATATTACTGTAGAAGACCAAAAAGTTTTATCCATTGCCCGTTCATTGAATATCTTCTCTTATAAATTCAATATTGATTCTTCTTTGGGAGAAGTAAAAATGGGCTTTGGAGCCACCGGAAGTCACCAGCTTGTTTTAGATAAGGATATTCTATGTGATATCGACAAAAGAAAACTAACTATGGGGGGCGATGAATACCATATAGAAATCGATGATGCACATGATCATCGGGTCTTTCTTCTATCAACTATCGCTTTGGACCGGATTTATTATACGAAAAGATAGTTCGGCTGAAGCTCCAAGTACTGCTTACTTTGCTCTTTTCTGTGGAAGGCTGCCGAAAAAGCTAAATTCTTGAGATTATCAAATACAGGATTTGAAAAAACCTTACACTTCTTAACCGAAATTGTAAGGTTTTCTTTTTTTATGTTTGGTAAAGTTAAGACATCAAGAAATAAGGAGCGATTTATTATGGAATATAGAATTGAAGAATTAGGCGAGTTTAAATTAGCAGGTTATGTTAAGCATACAACAAATGCGTTAATGAAAGGGATGAGAGATTGTCCTTCATTCTGGAAAAAAATAATGAAAGAAGGTAAAAATGAACAATTATTACCATTGATTAATCAAGCACCATTTGGTTTGATTGGAGCAAGCGTGTATAATGTAGACAGTAAAAACAGTAAAAGATTTGATTATTATATCGCAGCTGCAACTACACATGAAACTCCAGAAGATATGAATGATTATATAGTGCCTGCAGCAACATGGGCTGTATTTCCCTGCACACGAAAAACTTCTGGGAAGACACAAATGAACATTGTGAAAAAATGGGCGCCAAATTCAGGCTATGACTTATTAAACACTGGCTATGCTTCTGGGAAAATGACTTCTGTTGCACCAGATATGGAGGTTTACAGTGCTGGAGAAGAAGTGGAAATCTGGGTTCCAGTTAGAAAAAAGTAAATTAGAGAGGATGATAATAATGATAAATTGGCTGGACGGTATGAATAAAGTAGTGATGTATATTGAAAATCATTTGGATGAGGAAATTGATTATGAAGAGCTGGGGAAAATTCTTGGTTATTCCACCTATCACATGCAGCGGTTATTTTTAATGGTTGCTGGAGTATCCATTTCAGAATACATTCGCTGCCGCAGATTATCAAAAGCTGCTCATGAAATTATTAGCGGAAGCTCAGTGACTGATACAGCATATCGATATGGTTATAGCTCGCCAACTTCATTTAGCAGAGCCTTTAAAGCAATGCACGAAGTTACACCAAAGGATATAAAAAAAGGTGGTGTGATGGTCAAGGCATATCCACCGCTTTCCTTTGAACTATCTATCAAAGGAGCTAATACATTGAATTATCGAATTGTTCAGATGGATGGGTTTAAGGTTGTAGGGAAAAAAATTCATACAACGATGGAAAATGGCATGAGCTATCAGGAATTACCAAAGTTTTGGCAGCAGACGCAACAAAGCGGTGAAATCCCAGCTATTTTATCTTTGATGGATAGAGAACCAATGGGATTGCTAGGAATTAGTGACTATAACCCTAAGCTGGACGAAAGCACATTTGATTATTATATTGGTGCTGCTACTGGTAAAGAGACACCAGATGGATTCTTTGAATTAACGGTTCCAGCAGCGACATGGGCGGCGTTTCCTCATAAACTTAGTTTACCGGAGGAGGTACAGCAGTTTCAAAAGAAAATCGTAACAGAGTGGCTACCGACCAGCGGCTATCAATTTGCATTTGGTCCGGATATCGAAGTTTATGGAAAAGAAGGAGATATGGAGACCTGGATTCCAGTAACGCCTATTTAAAAGAACGCTTTATGGGATAGATAAAATAGACACACTTCAGCTTATTCTTAGCACCAAGGTCTGCTAAGAATAAACTGAAGTGTGTTTTCTGTTGTAGCTTTTTAGCGGGCAAATTATATTTGCGATAAAATCGCTGATAGGAATTGCAGTTATTTCAGTTTGAGTAGCATGTATTCATTATTTACGGAAGAACTATTTTTAAATTCTATAGACGAAGAATTTAATTTTGCTATAATAAAAGGTGCTGTTAAATATCTGAAAACTAATCTTAGCCGTATAGATTATAAGGTTGAATCAAATGTTATTTTTTTGATGGGTTGATAGTCGCTAGCTGTATCGAACAAAGACTTGATGCAGAAGGGCTAAGTCTTTGAGAGACACTTTGTGAGAGGTGCTAGTTATGAGGTCTTAACTATAGTATAATACGATTAAAGAAAAATGAGAGAAGAAATCAAAATAGAATGCTGCAGACAGAACGCCTCTTGCTAATCACTCAATACTAGCGGGAAATCCGACAGTATCTGCAGCATTAGCTAGGAAAAATGATTCCGATTTAGGAAACTTGAATAAAGTAATTAGAATAAAAGTAAAAAAGGATGATGATATTTTATGGACCCCCAGATAGGCATTATGTTGCCTGTGTTATTAGTACTACTTGTACTTTCAGCTTTTTTTTCATCAAGTGAAACTGCCTATTCCTCGTTAAACAGAATTCGAATTATGAAGATGGCAGAAGCTGGAGATAGGCGGGCAAAGGTTGTGCTGAATCTATTAAGTGATTTTGACCGGCTGTTGTCTGCAATTTTAATCGGAAATAATATTGTTAACATTGCCAGCTCATCTATTGCGACGGTTTTGTTTGTCGCGTATTTTGGAAACCTGGGCGTAACACTTTCTACGGTTATCATGACGATTGTTGTTTTGACTTTTGCAGAGATTTCACCAAAAGCAATTGCCAAAGAATCACCGGAATATTTTGCGCTGATGTTTGCCCGGCCGTTAAAGCTGTTGACAATGATTGTTTATCCTTTAACTATCTTTTTTTCAGGTATTAAGTCTGTTTTAATCTGGCTTTTGCCTAGTAAGGAAGTGGGACCTTCAATTACAGAAGAAGAGCTGCTGACTTTGGTAGAAGAAGCTGTACAGGAAGGATCAATTGATGAGGAAGACGAGATACTGATAAAAAATGTTGTGGAATTTAATGATTTAGAAGTTCAGGATATTTTTACACCTAGATTGGAAATTGTCTCTGTTAACTGTAAAAAAAGTATGGAAGAAATCGGTGAGCTGTTTAGAGAAACAGGTTTATCCCGATTGCCGTACTATGAACAGTCTATCGATGAAATTTTAGGCGTCATTAATCAGAAGGATTTCTATTATGAGGTGCTTGTAGATGGAAAGGAACTAGCAAGTATTGTCAAACCAGTCATTTTTATTCCGAAAAGTATGCGTATTTCTGAATTGATGAAAAAATTTCAGGAAGAGCATAATCATCTTGCAATTGTTGTAGATGAATACGGCGGAACGGAAGGGCTAGTGACCCTGGAGGATGTTGTTGAAGAGCTGGTTGGCGAGATATGGGATGAATTTGATGATAAGAAGCCGGATTTTCATCAGTTAAGTGAGAATCAATATGTGATGCAGGGCTCAACTGAATTTGAAATTCTTGAGGATCTTTTCGGGATAGTAAACAATACAACTTCATCCACATTGGGCGGCTACATTATGACGACTTTAGGACATGTACCGGTAGCAGGGGAAAAACTGAGTCTATCTTCGCTTGAATTAGAGATCAGAAAAATGCAGGATCATCGTATTGATGAGGTACTGATTACAAAGCAAGGATAAAGCTTTTTATTAAGTAGGCAAAGGAGTGGGACTGTTGGTTGAATTAATACTACTAGAAAATTCATCAGATCGGGTGGTTTATCGTTATCTTGTTGAAGGTAAAAATGAATTTACCGGAAGCATAGGATACAATCGTTTGACTGAGCAATATTATATAGAAGAGCTGGATCAGTCGAAAAGCGGCCATAGCTATGTTGGCCACGCAATAAGTCAGGTAAGAAAATACGTTGAAGCTGACTGTTTTCCAGAAAAAGATTTGCGGGCTTGGTATTAGTTTTTTTCAATAAAGCTTTAGTTTAGCAATATATGCGGAAAAAAGAAATAGAGATTAGCATTTTAGGTTCATCATGCTAGTCTCTATTTTTATTGTCTCTGTACTGTTTTATGTTGATGGAAATGCTCAAACACACTAATGATTGTTCCAAGCTCTTCAATTCCATTTAGTTATTGATACGACCAACCTAATACAATGTTTTAGTCTAGGTCTGCTCCGTTTGTCGCAATCACTTTTTGGTACCAAGCAAAGCTGTCCTTTTTATAGCGTTTCAGGTCTTTCATATCAAAATCAGAGCGGTTAACATAGATAAAGCCGTAACGTTTTCTAATCCCTTCATGGGTACTAATCAAGTCAATCGCACTCCAAGGGCAGTAGCCGATAATTTCTGCACCATCTCCGATTGCCTGATTCATGGTTTGGATATGATCACGTAGATAACTGATTCGATAGGCATCATGAATCTTTCCATCCTCAGTTAGTTCATCTCGTCCGCCCAAACCATTCTCAGTGACAATCATAGGTAAATGGTAACGGGAATAGATTTCATTGGCAGTTGTTCGGAAGCCCTCCGGATCAATTTCCCAGCCGAACTCCGTCACTGACAGGTGTTCGTTTTTTACTCCTTGGAAAAATCCCGGCAAATTCATCCCTTTCTGTTGATCATTCTTTTCAGAGGCAGTGGAGGCAACAGGACTAGCTTTAACTGTGCCGGTATTATAGTAGTTAAATGCAATAAAATCACAGGTTCCGCTCTTCATGATTGCCAAATCTTCATCTGTAATTTCCGGTTCGGCATTAATTGCTTTTAGCATAGTCATCACCTGATGATTATAAACACCATAAACGGCTGCATCAAGAAACAGCCAATTTCTTAGCGCATTGAAATTCTGGGCAGCACGCATATCCTCAGGATGGTCTGTTTCAGGATAAGCCAAGGCAATATTAGGTGCAGGACCAATCATTCCATTGTAGTTTTTATCATGATACTCTTTCATGACCATTGCCTGAGCAAGGAGCATATGATGATTTTCTTGAAAAAGCTCTTTAAAAGAGCGGTCGCCGGTTCCTACTGCTGCACCTGCCAGTACCATCATATTTTGTTCGTTGATCGTCAGCCAATACTTCACACGATCACCAAAATGCTCAAATAAAATGCCGCAGTAACGAACAAATGCATCGATAGTTTCACGATTTTTCCAACCGCCTTTTTCATCCAATGCTGCTGGAAGATCAAAGTGAAATACGGTTACAACAGGCTCAATGCCATGCTTTAGACATTCATCAATCAAATCACTATAAAATTGCAGCCCTTTAGGATTAATTTCGCCGTCGCCATCTGGAATCACCCTAGTCCAGGCAATAGAGAAACGATAGGCCTTTAGCCCCAACTCTTTAAATAAAGCGATATCTTCCTTCATATGATGATAATGATCAGCTGCTACTTTAAAATCGCTGGTATTTTCGGGAAGGACCTTAACATCTTGGACAGATTTTCCCTTCCCGTCCTCATCCCAGGCGCCTTCTACTTGATAAGCACTAGTTGCTGCACCCCATAAGAAATCTTTTGGAAAATGATTTGTCATTCTGAAACATCCTTTCTTATTTTCTAACTAGATAAACAATAAGGTATGGGAATGTTCCCATGTCAAGGCTTTCCCATTATTTTATTCAGCTTCGGCAATTTCAGCTTCCATCTCTGCATCATAAGCAGTCTCGCCTTCGGCTTCAATTTTATAGGCTTTAAGGTCTTCCATCTTAAAGAATGGATAGTATAAACCAAAGCTCAATAAAATTTGAATTACCTGAAGAATCGCTCCCCGCCAGCCGCTTAACAGAAATCCAGCGACGACAGGCGGTGTGGTCCATGGGAGCAAAATACCATTGGTTATAGGTACGAGTCCGGTTGCCATTGCAGCATAAGCAATAATACACATTAACAGAGGAGCGATAATAAATGGAATCAGCATAACTGGATTTAATACAATAGGGATACCGAAGACCAAAGGCTCATTGATATTAAAAATAGCTGGAGCAAATGATAATTTCCCTAAAGTTTTAAACTGGGAAGACTTAGCAAAGAACAGACAAGCAATGGCCAGTCCAATTGTGGCACTAGATCCACCTAGTTTGATAAAGTTTCCATAAAATTGAGCATTAACAATGTTTGGCAAAACATCACCACGGGCAAAGGCTTCAGCATTCTCCACTGCCAAAGCAGTCCAGATAGGCGTCATCACTGCACCGATAATATTTGATCCATGAATACCGAAAGACCAAAGCAAAGCTTCAAACAGCAGAACAATCAAGGTTGCCGGCAGTGAGCTTCCAAGAGCAAGCAGAGGTGTCTGCAATACTTCAAAAATAAAGTTTTGCGCCGTTTCAAATGCTGTAAAGGTAAAGCCAATACGAATTAAATTGAATGCTACGATTACAAAAAAGCCTGGAATCAAGGCAGAAAATGATTTAGAGACATTGGAAGGCACAGATTCAGGCATTTTAATTGTCCAGCCCTTTTGTGTAACCCAGCGGAAAATTTCAACAGACAAAATCGCTGTAATCATTCCGACAAATAGACCGGAAGCGCCAAAATTTCCAAGGGGCAAAAACATCGCGCCGGTATCATCTGCTGTCAATGGGGTCAGTACCAAAAACGCAACAATCGCGATAGCCTGTGATGAACCTCGGTCCACTTCATAGTGCTTTGCTAGTTCACTGGCAATTCCTAGAATAACAAAAATCGTCATGGCATTCATCGTCATATTGTTTACTTGTAAAAACAGATCCATCCAACCCTCACCGAATACAGAAGCCATAAAATCCAGATAGGCTTGGGAAGGGAGTTGTGTAACGAGCAGGAATAAAGAACCAATGATTAATAATGGCATAGCAACAAAGAATCCATTTTTAATTGCTGAAAGGTAGCGGTTAGAATCAAGTTTGTAGGCGATAGGTCCTAGTCTGTCCTGTAAACCATCCATAAATTTATTCATTTTTTTGTCCTCCTTCTAATAATGACAGTGACATTTCTACAACTTTTTTTCCGTCCATTCGACCGTAGTCGATGATGGAGATTGTACTGACTATTAAATTTTTGTCTTTAAATTTCTCCTGATATTTTTCTTCCAGAAAAGAAATCTGAGGGCCTAACAGCAGGATATCTGTGTCAGCTAAATGCTTTTCAAACTGTTTTTCAGGAACAGCAATGATTCGCACATCAAGCTGTATAGAAGCCGCATATTTTTCCATCTTACTGACGAGCAAACTAGTGGACATTCCAGCAGCACAGGCAACTGTAATTCGAAGCATAAATCAAATTCCTCCTTTATCCAGACGTCGATAAAGGACAATCATTCGTTCAGCCATATCAATCATGTTGAGTGCATTCATCAAATGATCCTGTCCGTGCATCAACAATAGAGGAGAGGGAAGAATTGTTTCTTCCAAATTTTCCTCAATTAGATTGGCATGATAATCATGTGCCTTACTAATGGCTCTATGAGCCTGCTGCATTGATTTTTTAGATAAATCATACTTTCCTTCAGCTGCCTGATCGATAGCCTGTACTGCAAAACTTCTTGCATTTCCCCCCTGTAAAATTAGACCGATAATCAAATCCTCCTCTATAAGTTTATTTTCCATAATGCCCCTCCTTATTCAGCTGATTTTCTTTATAAAAAGCAAAAACCATGCCAAAACACATATTCTACTTAAAACCCTTTTGCTAGGAACTTATGTAAGGATTAAAAAAAAGTGTTTTGATTATAGTGAGAAAATAAAACACATAAATGCAGATAGCCTTTACTTTTTCAGAAAACGCTTTACAATAAAAAGAGAAAGAGGTGAAATGATGAAACGGATGGATATTATTTTTGAAGAATTGAAAGCGCTATATCAAGGGGAAGGAATAACAACGAATGAATTAGCAGAAAAGCTGCAGCTGTCGCGGGCAAATGTCAGCAGTGACTTAAACCAATTAGTTGTGCAGGGAGCAGCAAGAAAGGAAGTCGGAAAGCCGGTTTTGTATCATCCAGTTGTAAAGCTGACAGAACTAGAACAGTTTGTGCTGAAAAATCCTTCATTAAAAATGATTGTCAACCAGGCGCAGGCGGCTATTCTTTATCCACCAAATGGGCTGAATATGCTTTTTTATGGAGAAACAGGCGTGGGAAAATCCATGTTTGTCTCGTATATTTATGACTATGCTAAAACAGTAAAACGAAAAGAAAAGGAGTACCCGTTTATCCGTTTCAACTGTGCAGATTATGCTAACAACCCCCAGCTGTTGCTGGGCCAGTTGTTTGGTATCTCTAAAAGTGCATTTACAGGAGCGGATGAAGATCGAATAGGATTGATTGAAAAAGCAAACGGCGGTATTTTATTTCTAGATGAAATCCATCGTCTGCCGCCAGAAGGGCAAGAGATGCTGTTTACGTTTATTGATTATGGAACGTATAATCGTTTGGGAGAAACGGCTAAAGAAAGACGAGCGACTGTCCAGTTGATAGCAGCCACAACCGAAGCCCCTAATTCAGCTTTGCTGCAAACCTTTCAGCGGCGCATCCCAATGGTTTTAAAGATTCCCAGCTTAGCCGAACGCACATTGGAAGAACGGGCGGGATTGGTCTCTCTATTTTTACAGGAAGAGGCAAACCGGCTGAACGAACCCCTACAAATTACACAAAACAGTTTAAGGGCATTGATTAGCTACCACTGCCCAAACAATATCGGACAGCTGAAAACCGATATTCAGCTCTGTTGCGCTAAAGCATACGCTGATTTTCTACTCAATGGTCAGGATGATATTCGCATACATAGTCCGGAACTGCCTCCTCATATCTTGAATGGCCTTTATCAAGAGCCGGACAAGCGGATTATCTGGCAGAAAATGAAAACGACTGTGGGGAGGTATATTCTGTTTCAGCCGGAGAAATACTCTGTTGAAAAGCAATCTTCCTTTCAGAGCAACATATACAAGCTTCTGAATGAAAAGACAGATGATGTAAAGGCAGGGAAATTGAGCTATGAAGAGCTGGTTAAAATTGTAGAAAAAAATTACCTTTCCTTACAGTTTGAAGAAACGGGAGAACGTTCAATCAAAAAGCTAAGGACTGTTTTTTCAGAACCCTTGTATGAAACCTGTATTCAAACCATTCATTTAGCAGAAGAATTACTGAAGCGCAAGCTAAATGAAAAAATAAAAACCAGTTTGGCTATTCATTTGCTAAATACTTATGACCGTGTACGGCGGGGAGAGCAGCTTCAAACACATCCTGATTATCTTGAAATTGATTTAAAGTATCCGGATTACATTGGTATTGCAAAGGAGTGTCTGCTATTTTTAAATTGTTCATTAGATATTAATATTCCAGATGAAGAAGCTGTGTTTTTGGCAATGTTTTTTATCTACAACAGTGAGGAAAATACTGAAAAATCTGTGCAGGTTCAGGTAGTTGTTCTAGCCCATGGGGCCTCAACCGCTACTTCAATGACCACTTTTGTTAATCGTCTGTTGAATGTTGAACAGGGAGCTTGGGGGATAAATATGGACTTGGAGGAAAGTCCCGATGCGATGCTGCAACGTCTGAAACAGCTGTTGACTGAAAGTAATACAAAAGAAGATTTATTATTTTTAGTAGATATGGGTTCATTAAATAATATTGGTTACGAGATAGAGAAAGAATTGGGCAACCGCTGTGCTACAATTGGTTTGGTAAGCACATCTCATGTTCTTGAGGCAACCCGCAAGGCTGTACTTGGTATCTCACTGGAAGAAATTTATCGTTCAACCTTACAGGTCAATGATTACGCTGCCTCAATCGAGCCAGCAATTTGCGCATCAACCTGGAATGACGAAAAAAAATCGGTAATTCTAACTTTCTGTTTGACAGGGGAAGGAACAGCTGTAACGATGAAAAATATTCTGCTTAGCAAACTTTCTTTAGAAGAAACCGATTTGACTATCATTCCGGTTACGCTGCTTCACAACGAAAGTGTTGGTAATTATCTATCTGCTATGCAGAAAAAATATACGGTTCTATGTGTAGTTTCCTCTTTACCAATACAAACCAGTGTCCCACAGTTTCAGTTATATGATTTGTTCCAAAATGAGGCGCTGGTGAAGATACAGGAGATTATTGATATAGATAATACTTATCGGGCAATCGATCAAACCTTGGAAACCGAGTTGACAGAGATTAAGAGTACAGAAATTGTTAAAGATGTAAAAAATATTCTTCCCTGCCTTGAAAAAGAACTTCAGCGTCAATTTCATAAGCGAACAATTTTTGGCGCGATTTTTCATATTTGTTGTCTGGTTGATGGTTTAAAAAAGAACAAGCGGGGAACCTGCTTTCCAGAACAGAAAAAGTACGAAGCAGAATATTTAAAGGAGCATACAGTCATTAGAAAGGTGCTCAATGATCTGGAAAAAAAATATGAGGTTAAAATACCGGATGATGAAATCAGCTATATGGTAAGCCTTTTCATCACTTATCCTCAGGAAATTTTGAATTAAATGAGGGAAGAAACAAATAGAATGCTTTTAGAAAAAATAAAAAAATATTCAGCTTAAAGTTTGATTAAAAGATGGAAAAATAACAAAAGAAAAAATCAAAAACAATGAAATGACCTTGAAAAAGTGTTACACTCACTGAAGAAAGTGAGGGAAACAAATGATTCGTTTTGCAAAAAAAGAAGACGGACCAATGATTGCTCCGCTGGTTCTTGTGATTTTGAAAGATATGGAGCTGGATTTTTTAAAAGAAGTGCCGGAAACATTATTATTAACAATTCTGGAAGAAGCAGCTGCTAATCCAGACTATCGATATGGCTATAAAAGAGGGCTGGTCTATGAACTGGATAACAAAGTAGTGGGAATTGCCTTTGGCTATCCAGCTGAAGATGAGTCGGTTATTGATGAGCCGCTTAGACAGATATTGATTAAATATGGATTGGATATGAATCTTCAGTTATTCATAGATGAAGAAACACTGCCGGGTGAATGGTATCTGGATTCCATCGCAGTAGATGAAGCATACAGAGGCTATGGAATTGGCTCAAAGCTGTTGGACTCATTACCGGAAATGGCTGAAAAAGCTGGTAAATCAGTAATTGGTTTAAGCGTAGATAAAATGAATCCTGATGCAAGACGCTTATATGAACGTAAAGGGTTCAAAGATGTGGCAGAGCGTATGATCAGCGGACATTTGTATGACCATATGCAGAAGAAAATCTAGGCAATGTCTAGCTGCACAAAAAAGCTCTTTAAAAAAATAAGCACAAGTCAGCCTCCTGATACTCTTTGTCAGGAGGCTGATTTGTGCCTATAGATTAAGACTGAACGAACTCGTTCTAATTAGCAAGAACCCCAGCCAATTGTTGAGAGAGGGGAATTGCTGTCTTTCTTTTTATTGTATACCCAGTAATCCAAAACAGCTGCAATACAAATACATAAGGGAGCGTCTTCATCATTCTCTACTTCCAGACAGAAGTAGTTGCCTGAAAATAATGTGGCCTTACTCATTTCCATGATTTTATGATTGTTATGCTGGATTGAATAATAATGATTTTGTATGTCTCCAATTACTGTCCAATGCAGCTGATTGATATAGTAAAAATCAATGTTCAAATTTAAAATCTTTTTGAGCGTTCCAACTTTATCGAAGCCTTTATACAGGTCAAAACGAGTTCCGAAAAATAGTGACAGCTGTTTGATACTGGCAACTAGCTCACCATTCATCGCATAAAGAGAGAGGGCATCTCCTCTGGTTCCCCAGCGGCCCACCAATAAAAACAATGATTTTCCATCTGCATCTTTAACAATGGTTCGAGTCACGTTGCTCAGTTGCTGCTCCTGAATAAAATATTCAGACACAAAGCTTCACCTCTTTTCAGTTTCACTGACAACTATTACAAATCTTCGCGAATAGCCCGTAAAATTGCTTCACCAACACCGTTTTCCAAGTTCGTTGCGGTTGTATATTTTGCATAATCCTTCACTTCTACCTCAGCATTTCCCATGGCAAAGCTGACCCCAGCCCATTGCAGCATGCTCACATCGTTAAAGTTATCTCCGATGGTCATTACTTCATCCGCTGAAATGCCTTTTTTCTTGGCAATATTGGCAACAGCAATTCCTTTTTGAGCATTCTTGTGGTTTACTTCAATATTATTCTGTGCTGAGGAGGTGACAACAACATCTGGAAGCTTGTCTAGCTTGAGACTGACGGGCCCCAAGACTTTTGGTCCCTCAATACTAAAGCCGATAATTTTAAGAACTTCAATATCTTCCCTGTCTATCAGCTCGCGCATATCCTTAACATAGGTAATCTCCAATAAAGACAAATGAGCGGCCGCCATAGCAATTGCTACCTTATAAGTAAGATGGGGCATCGTTGAAGCAATATGAGTCGCAAAATTTTCAATGCGTTTTTCTTGTTTCTCTGAAAAGATTCCTTCATTTGTAGAAATCTCATAATAAACTTCGTGTTGGTCCAGCATATCTAAAACCTCATGGACCGTGTCCTTCTCGATTCCGGCAACAAAAACAGAATTACCATCTTTATCAAAAACCTGTGCCCCATTCAAAGTAATCATAGCACATTCTATTCCAGCTTCTTCAAGAGGAGGCTTCGCCTCGGTGTAAGCGCGGCCGGTAGCCACCATAAATTCTACTCCTTGACGAGCTGCTTCGCGAATGGCAGAAGCATTGTCTTTAGAGACAGCCATTTTTGAATCTAATAAAGTACCATCCATATCTGAAGCAATCAACTTAATCATAAACTATTTCCACCTCATTCAATTTACTTATGTATAGTTTACCATGTTTTGCTATTTATCGTTATAATAAAATTCTCTTGTAAGTTTCTGAGAACTTGGTTATTCTAAATAGGTAAAGTGAAACAGACATTCCAGCAGCTTCAAATAGCGGGCAGAAATAAGCAGCTGTTTTCAGATTGATCTGAATCTAAAAACAGGCAATGATAAATAAAAAATGAATGAAAAATTAGAAAAAACACTTAAATACTAAAAAATCTAGCGAAAGAAGAAGGAGCGTATGAAATGAAAACAATTATTCATAATAGCTGGCAGGAGAAGTTGGAGGATCAGTTTAATCAGCCTTATTATAGTCAATTGAGAGAATTTTTGAAGCAGGAGTATACGACACAAACTATATTTCCAGATATGTATCATATTTATTCTGCTTTGGAGCTTACCCCTTATGAAAAGGTAAAGGTGGTAATATTGGGTCAAGATCCATACCATGGTCCCAATCAGGCACACGGATTGAGCTTCTCGGTGCAGCCGGGAGTAAAGACGCCGCCGTCGTTGGTTAATATCTATAAAGAGCTACAGACTGATTTGGGCTATCAGCCGGTGAATCATGGCTTTCTGGAAAGTTGGGCCAAACAAGGGGTTCTGCTGCTGAATACAGTATTGACTGTGCGTGCTGGTCAGGCATATTCTCATCGAGGACAGGGCTGGGAACAATTAACAGATGCTATTATTCAAAAGCTGAATGAAAGAGATCAGCCCATTGTATTTATCTTATGGGGAAAACCAGCTCAGGACAAAATTCGTATGATTGATACAAGTAAACATGTGATTATTAAGTCACCACATCCAAGTCCGTTGTCTGCGCATAGAGGCTTTTTTGGCTCGCGTCCTTTTTCAAAGGCAAACGATGCACTACTGGCATTAGGAGAAACACCGATTAATTGGCAATTACCGGAATCTGTGTCATAAGACAGATTGCAACTGTTGTAGTATAGGATAAGGACTTTGTGAAAATGTTATCAGAATAAGGGTTTTCCACTAGTACAGAAAGAAAAAACTGTTATTTTCTTTTCAAATAGTGTATGATTGAACAAGTAAAAACAATATTGGAGGGTGTATCGTGGATTTATTCGATAGCTTAAAAGCAAAAGTCACTAATAAGAATGTAAAAATTGTTTTCCCGGAAGCACTGGACCAAAGAATTTTAGGTGCTGCAGCTCGTTTGAAATCAGAAGAACTTCTGGAACCTGTATTGATTGGCAAGCCTGAGGAAATTGTAAAGGCTGCTCATGCACGCGGACTTACAACATCTAATTTTATGATTGTAGATCCAGATAACTTTGACCGTTGGGATGAAATGGTTGAATCTTTCGTAGAGCGCCGTAAAGGGAAGGTTTCAAAAGAAGATGCAGAAAAAATCCTTAAAGATGTAAACTATTTTGGTACAATGTTGACATACATGGGTATCACTGATGGTATGGTGAGTGGAGCAATTCATTCTACTAGCGACACAGTACGTCCAGCATTACAAATTATTAAAACTAAGCCAGGGGTTAGCCGTACAAGTGGAGCAATGATTATGTTCCGCGGTCGTGGCCAGGAAAGATATATTTTCGCTGATTGTGCGATTAATGTGAATCCTAATCCGGAAGAATTAGCAGGAATTGCTATTGAAAGTGCGAAAACAGCTAAGTTGTTTGATATCGAACCAAAGGTTGCTATGATGAGCTTTTCGACCAAAGGTTCAGCGAAAGCACCTGAAGTTGATAAGGTAGTTGAAGCAACGAAACTTGCGAAGGAAATGGCTCCAGAACTGGAAATTGATGGTGAATTGCAGTTTGATTCTTCCTATGCAGCGTCAGTAGCACAGCTGAAAGCGCCAGAATCAGAGGTAGCAGGTAAAGCAACAGTATTTGTATTCCCAGAGCTACAGTCTGGCAATATTGGCTACAAAATTGCACAGCGCTTAGGTAATTTCGAAGCAATTGGTCCAATTTTGCAAGGGTTGAACAAACCCGTTTCAGATTTATCTCGTGGAGCAAATGAAGAAGATGTATACAAATTATCTATCATTACTGCTGCACAAGCAGTAATGGAAAAATAAATAAAAATTTATTGAGTTTGGGCCGTAAAAATAACAGCCCAAGCTCTTTTTTTGTATTAAATCTGAATATATGGTGTTCTAACGCCCATTTATCCTTTGAGGATTGAGGCAAAGTGAGAACCATAGATAATCTTGGAGGATACCAAAGCTTTGCAAAAAATACTTAGAATGGAAATTCTCGGAACTAAGGGCCTTTAGCCTTTTTTTTATTCAGATTTGGATACTCAATATTAAAGATATTTGTATAGATAGCTGCTATAGATAGTTATTTTGTGATATACTCACCAAAAAGAAAATACAGCTTAGCTCTAATATAAAAGAGCAGCTGCCAAAGCTTGCTGAGAGGAGAGACTATGAAACGAAAAATAGATGGTCTTCTGGAAATGGAGACTTTTGCAAAACAAGTCGGTGCTTTAGCCGAAGCTGGAGACGTAATTATCCTGTCAGGTGATTTAGGCGCAGGAAAAACAACGATGACAAAAGGAATTGCCTTGGGGCTGGAAATCGACCAGATGATTAAAAGTCCAACCTACACCATTGTGAGAGAATATCAAAACGGACGATTGCCGTTATATCACATGGATGTTTATCGTGTGGGCGGAGAAGGAGATGACTTAGCTCTGGATGAATATTTTGAAGGAGAAGGGCTTAGTGTTGTTGAATGGGGTGAACTGTTGGAAGACTATTTACCTGAGGAGTACCTGCTGATCAGACTGGACAAAGATGCTTTAAAAGAAGAACAGCGGCTGGCTGTTTTGACTGGAGTTGGTATGAAGGGAGAAGCTTATTTAGAACGGATAAAGAATGCGGAGGAAGCCAATGGGTAAAGAAGAAATAGAAATAATCATCCGTGAGGCCATACCGGATGATGCGGAGCAGTTAATTCAAGTGTTTTATAAAATCGGCAGTGAAACACCATATCTTGTTATGGATGAGAATGGTGCAGGGGTTGACACAGAAGAAATGGCTCACAACTTGGCTGAACTTTATGAGTCTTTGAATAATGTACTGATGGTGGCTGTCGCTGATGGACAAGTTATTGGAACTGCATCAGTTAAGGCGTCTTCAAAGCAGCGAATGGAACATATTGGTGAAATCGGAATTAGTATTTTAAAAGAATTTTGGGGACTGGGACTTGGCGGACTTATGATGGAAGAACTGATTGACTGGTCAAAAGACAGCGGTATTATTCGACGTCTGGAGCTAACCGTTCAAGATAGAAATCAGCGGGCAGTTCATCTGTATGAAAAGCTGGGCTTTAAAACTGAAGTAGTCATGGAACGAGGGGCAAAGACTGACGAAGGTGAGTTTCTCAAGGTCCGCCTAATGAGTATGCTCATAGACTGAAGGAGCTGAAAAAAGATTTTTTTATTTCGCAAAGTGTTATTGTTTGCAATTTTATTATGAGGGTAGTATTATAACCTCACAACAACTAACAACCCTTTTTATTTTTCATTTAACTCCTTTTCCATCCCTGTAAAAATTACAGGGATGGTATTTTTTTGTTAAAAATTTCTAATAGGATTAATTACTATCTTATGGTATAAAATTCATTCTTTATGTGATATCATTAAATGGTGAAATAAATTTTTAACAAAGGAAATGACGTTTGTAAGGAGAGAGAATAATGGAGCGGATGAGTAATCAACCCGAACTGGTAAAAGAGTTTGTCTCTACAATAGCTTCTTCCCTTAAATATATAAATGAGACAGCTGCAATTGAGCTGGATTATCAGACAACGGTGGCTGCCAGTTTTTCTGCTCAGTCTTCTGTTGAACAGCTGAACGAAATCAGCAAAGAAATCAATGCGCTTATTACACAAGATATTAAAAATCTCCTGAATGTATCATCTGAATTGGAAAAAGCTGACCAATCTATCCAAACAAGCGTCGAAAGAACGGGGATATGGCAATGAAGACAAAAGATGAACTATTATTTGAACTTGAACAGGAAGAAAACAGAGTCGCAAATGCACATTATAAAGCAGAGCAGACGGAACGTGAAATGAACCGTATTCAAGAAGGATATGAAGGGATTTTTCATCAATCCTCCCATTTATTTTTTAAGCTGGAGGAGATGTTTCATGAAAGTCGGTCGAAGCCAGTCTTTGATGAGATATGTACAGAAGTAAAGATGGAGCAGGAACGCATCTTTGAACGAATGGAAGAAGAAAAAGATATACTGATTCGAAGAAAAAAAGAGTTTGAGAGTCGGGAAAATGAGATTTACTACGAAAAGAGACGCATGATGGTTAGGCTGGAGGATATATAGATGAATGTTTCATTATACTTATCTTCTGTTGAACAGCAGTCACACCAGATTATTTCTTTTTGTGAGCGACAGCAGGCTGGGTATAGGGAGCTACAGGGGAATCTGCAGCAGTTTATCGCGGATAAAACACTTGAGGGAAACGTCTATACAGAGGCCAAAAACTACTTTGCTCAACTCTATCTACCATTAATTCACGGAATACTGTTGCTTACAGAAAAAAATGTAGCAGCAAATAAGCAATTTCCGGAAGAATACAAATTTTGTGTCGATTACTGCAGCTTACAATCTGGGGAATTATCTGATGGAATCAGGGAGTGGGCAGAACGAATAGAAGACTTAAGAATTCAGCAAGAAAAAATTAGACACTCGGAGCTGAATCCTTTATTAAAAGTGTTTCAACTGGAAAGAGTTGAAATACTGATGAAGCTTTTTTATACTGCAAAAAAAGAAATGGAAGATAAGCTGGAGCATCTATTGTCGTTTCACGCATCATCTCCTCAGCTGTTTGGTGATATTAAAGAGCTGGAAGCGATTGTCTGCAAAGAAATCGAGAGAATCAAACAATTGAAGAAAATAAATAATGTATCTTTTCAAATGAGTCATGTAGAAAAAAGCTTCAAGAAAAATATTCAAAAGCAAAAATTTACACAAAATATTGAGAATTTTCAGAAAAAATACAATTTGATAAAGCCTGAGCAGTGGTCTCAAAAAAGCTTTCTAGATTGTATAGCTGTTCTTGCAGTGAAGGAGAAGCGGTTAAAAGCTGTTCTTGGTTGGCAGACTAAAGAAATCAATGCCTACCTTAACGAGCTCATGACAGATTTTTCCAGCAAATCTGAGAAGGAGATTTTAACAAGTTTATTAGCTGAACGATTGAATAAATAGTGTGTGAAGTAAAAACAGATGGATAAGGAAGGCAGATGAGAAAAAACGCATCTGTCTTTTTTATGTGTAGATCGAGGTAATACAGTTAAAAAATTTTTTATTTACAGTAAAATTTTAGTATGATATTATAAATCGTAATCATTACTATTTGTTTTCAGGAGGAATTTATTTGAAAAAAGGATTTGTTATTGCAGGTCTAGCTATTATTACAGTTATTTTTATCGCAGGATGCGGAGAAAAAATGACTTCCGACAAGGGGAACCTTTCTGAAGCGGAAGAAAGTAAAGCCAGCTCAGCTGGCAGCGTAAAGGAAAGTAGAGACAGCCATACTCATTCCCATAATGAGAGGGCCGCTTCGGGAATTTTTGATGATTCAGAAGTTGAAGACCGGTCGTTAACAGATTGGGAAGGTCAGTGGCAATCTGTATATCCTTATTTGGAAGCTGGAAAACTAAATCAGGTATTTGAGGACAAGGCAAAAGAAAACGTTGAAAAAACAGCAGAAGAATACAAAGAATACTATGCAGTCGGATACCAGACAGATGTTGAAAAAATTGATATCTATCAAAATCTAGTGTCATTTTATCAAAACGGAAACTGGAGCTCTGGGACTTATGAATATGCTGGCTATAGAATTTTAACGTATGAATCTGGTAAAAAGGGCGTCCGTTATTTATTTACAAAAATTGAAGGCGATAAAACTGCGCCTCAATCGATTCAATTTAGTGATCATATCATTGCATCTGAGCAATCTGCTCATTACCATCTGTATTTTGGTGACCAGTCTCATGAAGAGTTGTTAAAGGAACTGGATAACTGGCCAACTTATTATCCGCAGAAATTATCTGGAGAAGATATCGCTCATGAAATGCTGTATCATTAAAAGCTGGAGACTTAAGTAAAATACTTTAAAATTGACGCCATAACCAATCTCTGATATATTTCCTTTAATTGAGAATGATTATCAATAGTGAAGGGTGTTATAAATGAGTCAGACAATGAGACAACTAATTCGTGAACGGCGAACAATTAGGCAGACTTCTCCAGAGGAGCTGTCTGTTGGTGAGATTGAACAGATTCTTGAGACGGCTGCATATGCTCCGTTTCATTCGAAAACAGAGCCTTGGAAGGTTTATACTTTGCAGGGAAAAGCTGCGCATAAACATTATATTGACCGGATATTAGAATGTTATCGAAGAATTAATCTGTGGAAAAATTTTGGGCCTGAAAGAATCTCTGAACTAGAAGATAAGTCTAGAGAATACTTTGAAAAAGTTCCGTTTTCCTTGATTGTAACAAGTAAAACTACAGGAGTGGAGAAAGCTGATTTTGAAGCCGTGCTGGCAACAGCAGCATTTATACAGAACATTCAGTTAGCGGCATGGGAAGTAGAGATTGGCATCACCTGGAGAACAACAGAAAATATTTTTGATAGTGAGTTTCAGCAGTCAATTGGTATTCCTGAAGATGAACGCATTGTTGGTTCATTACAATTGACAAGATTAAAAGGGAAAAAGCCTAAAGCCAAGCGTAGAAAGGAACTATCTGAGTGGGTTTTCTCATTAGGAATTTAGTAGAAGTCAATCATAAAAGTTTAAATAAATGAACCAAAAACAGAGACTAGAAAATATATTTTCCAGTCTCTGTTTTTGATTCAATAAATCGTGCTAATCCATACAAGCTTACATATGGGGAAAATAGAAACTCACAGAAGCTGGGGAAACAAGGAATTCTTTTTTATCAATGTTTAGTTCAGATGAAATCAGTTCTATACTTACTACGCTATCGTCTAAGGTGTTGATTCGATAGAGCTTGGAACCATAATCCTGCCATTCGCCTAATTCTAGAAGAGCTGTGGAAAAAGAGGTATCAGGCTTTCCTTTATCAAAGAGAATCATATAGTCATGGCTTGGTTTTCCATCCTCGGTTGTCAACAAATCGTTTGGATTTCGAGAGAGCGTCTTTCCAAATTTTTCATATAACTTCTTTTCAGAGCTTAAATATTTTTGATTAGATGCAGGAATAATTGATTATTTAAAATGCTGAGAATCCCTTTTGAACATGATAGCTAACTCCTTTAAGTAACCTTTTAGATGATTATAGTCCTTTCCCATGAAATTAGCTATAGCCTATAGATTAAGAGCCGACTATCAATGAACTGCTCAAAGGCTCTACTTGTTTGGTTTTTCAGAATATGAGAGAATTTGTATTGAAAAAGTCTGTGGTGGAATGAAGCAGCGGATTCATCATGGAGGAGGGAGTAGAAAATGGACATTTCTGATGAACTTTATGGAGAATACGAAATAGAAGAGGTTTTAACCGCCTTGATTTATAGTAAAGAGGTGCAGCGTCTAAAGGATATTCATATGATTGGTCCATCCTATTTATTGAATCCTGTTTGGAATGAGACGAGATATGAGCACTCTGTGGGTGTAATGCTTCTTGTCAGAAAGCTGGGTGGTTCCGTCGAGGAACAAATTGCAGGATTGCTTCATGATATTTCTCATACGATATTCTCTCATGTAATTGATTTAGTTATGGATAAACAACAGGAAGACTATCATGAGGAAATCAAACAGACATATTTAAGCGAAAGTTCAATTCCTGATATTTTGAGTAGTTATGGCTATAATTATGAGAAAATCCTTTTAGATGATTGTCAATGGACTCGATTGGAACAGGCGGCTCCTCTGCTTTGTGCAGACCGGATTGACTATACACTGCGAGAAGTTTACCGCTATTTTAAAACTGATTTAAATGAGATTCATGATTTTCTCTCAGAGATAGTATTCTTGGAAGGCAAAATTGTGTTGAAAAGCGTTTCAGCTGGAGAGTGGTTTGTTAAGCAATATTATAAAATTGTATTGGATTTATTTTATGATCCTTTGAATATGTACGGCTATGAAATCATGGGCCGACTGCTAAGCTATGCTTTAGAACAGGGTTGTTTATCCACAGAGGATCTCATGAAAACTGAAACTGAGGTTTTGAATAAACTTAAAGCACTTGGAGATCCAAAACTAGATGAACTTTTCTGTTTATTTTACACGCGGGTTGCTTTTAAATTAGTTGATGAGAATGAACCCTTTGACATTTTTCAAAAAAAGAAGTTGCGGTTGATTGATCCCTTAGTTGCTGTCGAGGGTGATATTGTATATACATCTGCCTGCTCGATTGATGCCAAGCGGAGAACCGCAGAAGCAAAGAAAAAAAGTGACAAGGGTGTTTACTTACTTGTTACAAAACCAAGCTGACAAGAGGATGGAACAGAAGCGGTCAGCTTCAAGCACCCGGTAGGTACTTTTCAGCATCTGTTCTACTTACGTAGGAAGTAATCACAGTGATTCAAAGCACTAAGCAGGAAATTACGAAAATGACAGTCAACATGAAGGTAAACCATTCGATGTTGACTGATTCCTACCTGGTGCTCCACAAATGTTTGCTAAATTCCGGTTTATTGCCGAAGAAATTACTCCTGCGGTTACTCGTCGCAATTAAGTGCTCGTATGTGTTACTGTCTCACCGTTTATTCGGATTTAAGCATACTAAAAGTCTGGGAATTTAGTTATGTCCCAGACTCAACGGATTGCTGAGCAATCAAATAGAAGAAATAATATATTTACTTGAACGAGCGCTAAATCTTGTACATGGGATTTAGTGCTCGTTTTTTATTTTGACGTTTTTTACAAGCGTTGAAATAAATATTGATTTATTTTGACAGTTTTTTGCGAGTATTATGGGAGTTTTTTCTTTTCAATAGCGGATATAATCATTCTTGTAACGAACGTACGTTCTTTTTCGGGAGTCGCCCGTGACTTTAAATGAGAGGAGAAAAATAGATGAAAGCCGATGTTTCTTTTTTTGGGAAATCTGCCATTGAAATAATTAATAATCAAAATATGGAGATTCAAAAGCAAAATAGAATCATAAAAAAATTACAAAAGAGGGTAGGAGAAGAACAGAAGCGGAAGCATCAGCTTGACTCTTGTCTCAATCAGCTGAAACAAGAAAAACAGGAAAAGAAATACAATGAATTTTGAGGAGGAAATTAAACATGACAGCACTAAGTGGTATCGATGTAGTATGGCGTTTTCGTTTAGCAGAGGATGAAGGAAACGAGGATGCATGGGGATTAGCCTATAGTACAGAAAATGGATATTCAAAATCAAAGGAAAGTGAGTCAACTGTAACTAAAGACGGTAGCGTAGTTACACCAGGAGCAACTGAAACAACGGTGACTGCAACAACTTTGTATAAGATTGGTTCAGATCAGATTGATAAGCTGGAAGCAGCGATGGATGATAATAAACGTGTGCAGATTTGGCGCATCAACACAAAAGAAGTAGGTACAGATTCGAATTCGGATAAATTCAAAGCAAAATACTTTGAGGGCTATTTTACATCATTTGAAGAAACAGATACGGCAGAAGATAAAGTGGAATACTCTTTGGAATGGGCCGTTGAAGGAACTGGTAAAAATGGTTTTGCTTCATTAACTTTGGATACTTCTGAAGGCGGAGACTATGCGTTTAAAGATACGGTAAAAGTTGAACCAAATCCGTAACAATAAAAAATAAAAATACGCAATTTGATTTTGGAAGAGGCAATGAACTGTCTCTTCCAAGTATTAGGAGGAAGAAGAATGGAATTATCACTTAATGAAAAAACAGCGGAATTTAGATTTGGTTATGGCTTTCTAAAAGAAATCAATAAACGCTATTCAATCGAGCGCAATGGTATGCAGCTTAAGCTTGGAGTGGGAGCAGTACTTTCCAATTTACTATTATCAGATGTTGATACGCTATTTGAGGTATTGCTGATTGCCAATATGACAGAAAACCCAAGAATTACTGTGAAGGAACTTGAAGAGTATGTGGAAGTAAATGGTGTTCAAAAGCTTTTCGAGGATGTTCTTGAAGAGCTAAAAAAGTCGGAATTTACGGGAATCATGACGAGAAAAATGATCGAAGAGGCTCAGGAATAGAACGAACCGAAGAGGTTGATTTTAGTGAAATCTATGAACAAGTTTGTCTGAATTGCTTTCGATTTTTGAAAATTACAGACTTTTTGCTTGTGGATCGGATGACAGTCCCGGAATATGAGCTCAGAATGAAGGCCTATCAGCTGCAAATGCTTGATCGCCAATATGAAATTCATATGCAGGCCTGGGCAAATGTAATGGCAGGACAAACGAAAAAAGGGCGCCCGGTATTCAGAACATTTGAGAAATTCTTCAACTACCGTAAAGCAGAACAAAAGATACTTGGAAAGAAACAGAAACAGCCATCTGATACAAAAAATCTCCAAAATTGGATTGCGAATTTCAATTCATAGAAAGGAGTGTGAGAAATGGATAACTTAACTACAACGTTACTGGTAAAAGATAAACGCTTTAACCGCTCGATAAAAAAAGCGATGAAGCTGATGAAAAAGATAGACAAGCAGACAGCGAAAGTTACTAAAAATTTCGAAAAAATGCTGAAGCCGCTATCAAATACTTCCAAAGTGAGCAAAGGCTTTTCAGCTATCAGTAAGCAGGTGGAAGCACTAAACAAGGCTGCATCTGCCAGTGATTTTGCAGGATTTCAAAAAGCTTTGACAGAAGCCGGCATCTCTTTTGGCGCCCTGTCTACAGAAGGCGCAGCAGCACAGCAGATTATTCAGCAGCTTACTCAAAGCTACCTACTACTAAGTAAAGTAATGAGTAATGAGTTGGCAATTGATAGCTCGGCTTTTGCTGCTTTGAATAAAGAATCTCAGCTGCTGGTACAGAGTTTTATTAATGTTAACAAGGCAGTTACAGGACTAAAAAATGAACTGGCAATCGATAGTTCATCAATTGCTGAGCTGAATCAGCTAGGCAGCCGCTTGACTTCTGAATTTTCAGTAATGAGTCAAAGTCTGCAGTCCTTCGGTATCGCATTGTCAGTAAATGCAGCCGCAATTGAATCCTTTAAGGGGACATTTACAGGTTCCTCAGCAGCAATCAATGGTTCATTGGGTCAAATGATACAAATGAGTGTACAAGTAGGCAATGCATTAACAGAAATGGCGGAGCAGCCACAGACTCCTGTTGAGAAGACCAAAAATTCATTTGAGAATTTACAAAGTGCCTTAACCACCTTTTTTGATCCTATTTCAGAGGCAAGTAGCCTAGGTGATACTTTTGACGGGATGAAAGAAAAAGTCAGTGATTTGGAATCTGCTTTTGGCGCGTTTGACCTATCCAATATTAAGGAACATTTTACGAATTTTAGTAACGTGGCCGGACCTAAGCTTGATACAGTTTGTGGCTATTTTGATAAATTTGCTGAGACGTCTAAAAGTGCTACAAAAAAAGCTGGCGAAGTTTTTAACGGCTTTGGACAGTCTTTCAGCAATATACCCGACAAGATAATATCTGTCTTTAGCGCTGTTGACTCTGGTGTAGGCGGATTTGCAGATGATGTTGCAAGAACAATTGGCAATCTTGCTCCTAGGACGGTTGAAACCATGTTAGGAATGAGAAACGGCGTTAACTCTGCATTGAGTGGTCTAGGAACAGGAGCAGGAGCGGCGGTTGATTTTTTTGGAAATATCTCCGAAGGCTTGAGTAATGCTTCCCAAAATGTTCCTTTACTAGCAAAAGCGTTTGGCGGTATCGGGAATGGCATTAAACAGTCAACATCTGTTGGTGCCACAGCCATGAACACAATGGTTCAAGGATTAACATCAGTTATGGGCTTTGCATTGAAAGCTTTAGGACCCGCTGCAATTTTAGGTGTGGCTCTCGCCGGATTTGGTATGTTAAATAGCCAATTCGGTGAACAAATCAATGGTATGCTGACAACAGCGATTGAGCAGGGACCAGGAATCATCACAGGATTTATTACAGGGATTATCAGTAAGCTTCCGGATTTAATGGCCTCTGGTGCACAATTAGTTGCTAAACTGGCTGAGGCAATTAGCGTCAATTTGCCAGTTATTATTCAAGGGGCAGTTCAACTGCTGCAGGCCCTAGTCCAAGGAGTAATGGATAATATGGATACATTGCTGCAGTCAGGAATTATGATTGTTGAGGCATTGGCAATGAGCCTGCTTGAGGCGGCTCCCCAGTTATTGTTGACAGGCTTAGATTTACTGCTGTCATTAGTGAACGGGATTATTGAAAATAAAGATCGGATTATTGAAGCGGTCAAGAATATCATTACGACCTTTACCGAAAATATTACCAATAATTTACCGGAAATTATTGATAAAGGGATTGAGATACTAACAAAGCTGGCAGAAGGAATCATTTCTATCCTGCCGGAACTAATACCAGTAGCGCTCAATGCCATTACCACCTTTGTTAATGGTTTGTCGGAAAACCTGCCAAAACTATTAGATGCAGCCATTGAGATTGTCGGCAAGCTGTGTGATGGCTTGATTAAAAATCTTCCTGAAATACTATCTGCAGGTGTAGAGTTAATTCTTGCATTAGTGAACGCAATTCTAACGAACTTGCCGAAGATTGTATCAGCTGGTGGTCAGATTATCATGGAAATTGTTAGTACTTTGGTGAAATCAGTACCAGACTTAATGCAGGCCGGCCGTGATCTAATTCAAGGCCTGATTGATGGAATCGTGGGAATGGCTAAAAATATATGGAAAGAAATCACAAATATTGGTGAGGGTATTATGGATATGCTGACAGGCTTTTTCGGTATTCATTCTCCTTCCCGTAAAATGCGGGATGAAATTGGTAAGATGCTGCCTGAAGGAATAGCCGTTGGGATTGAAAGCAGGGCTTATGTAGCAGATCAGGCGATGGAAGATTTAGCATCAAGGATTATGCTGCCGGTTTTAGACACAGGAGAAGCACGGATTCAGGCGCTGCAGGAATATTCTGTTCAGTCCAATAGAAAAGAGACCTCAGAAGCTGTGAAGCAGCCGGCAACCTTTAATATCAAACTGGGAAATCAGCAGTTTCAAGCTTTTGTTAGTGATATTTCAGAAGCAATGGGACGAGATTCTGAAATTAATCTTGCATTTTAGAAGGAGGAAAACGAATGTATTATTTTGAAGACACAGAAAAAAAAGAGCATATCGATGAGCTGAGACTCCCTTCTTCTGCAATGCTGTATGATGGCTTGTATTTTGAAAAAATCATTGAAGGTTATCGAACGCTAGCAGTTACAGGCAGGGAAATGCTCTCAGTGGAAATTGAAAGACAAGAAACCCGTACAGGCAGCATTAAGCTAAATCAGAAGCTTCCTTCAAGAAGTATCCGGGTTACCTATCAGCTGATGGGGAAAAATCCTGAAGACACACAAAGCAAGTATCATCAATTGATGCAGCTTTTATATAGAGAAGAAGATGTGGAAATCCGTTTTCGGGATGAAGGGGAGTATTCATATTTTGGAATTTATAACTCCAGTGAAGAGGTACCAGGAACGACCAATAGTATTGTTTCCAGCTTTGAGATTTTTTGTCAAAATCCTAGAAAATATTCACAAATGCTGAACACGAATAATGAGATTACAGCGCATCTTCCCTATAAAACTACTCCGGAAAAAATAGAAGTTACGGTGGCTGTTGCTGGGGGACTCATTGTGAAAAATGGTGAGAAGGAAATCAAAATGACTGGTAAAACATTTACCTCTGGAGATAAAGTAACAATTGATTTCAGGCAAGGCCGGATTCTTCTTAATGGTGTTGATAAAACTTTGTTGCTGGATTTAGACAGTGATTTTGAGAATTTCTATATTCAAACAGGTGATAGGCTCTCTTGTTCTAATGGACTGATGAAAATTTTTTATAGGGAGGTTCTATTATGAATGCGAGTGTTTATTTTTTTGATGAACACCAGCAGCTGCTTTCTGTGGTAAAGGAAGACAAGCTACTTGAAGTTATTCAGGAAAAAGAAATTACAGCCAATCAGGCTGAGCTGATAAAGGATACACTAAATGTGACGTTGGTCTACGAGGAGAAGTTAAAAAATTCCGCCTACATGGCCGTTAAGGAAGAGGATAAAACGTTTAGCTTTTACCGAATTGCAGTTGATAGCGAGTCGGAAAACAAGCAAACCTTTACAGGTATTTCGTTTGCACCTGATGAATTGGATTCTTATATAATTCAGGACTATCGTCCTAAAAATGAAGCAATAAAAACAACCTTGACGAAGCTGATTCAAGGTACGGAATGGCGTTTAGGCTATGCGGAAGCAGCCTTACCAGCTATTACTGACACATTCTACTATGTGTCAGTTAAGGAGGCTTTAAAGCAGCTGCAGACTCATGGCTGTGAGATTCTTTTTAAATATGAAATCAAGGGCAGCGGTATCTCAGATAAGTGGATTGAGGTTTATCAAAAAATTGGCAAGCACAGCAATAAGCGCTTTACCTATGGCGATAAAGTACTGGATATTGTTAGGGAACAGGATAGAAATCAGGTGTATACAAGTCTAATCGGTCGCGGCCGTGGAGAAGACGTTGGTGATGGTTATGGAAAAAGGCTGGATTTTTCTTCTGTGGTTTGGCAGAAATCTGCTGGTGATCCTGTGGATAAGCCGAAGGGACAAGCTTGGGTTGAGCTGCCTGAAATGACAAAACTTTATGGAATACCTTTGAAAAATGGAACAATGAGACGACGTGAAAAGGTGATTCAGTTTGATGATGAGGACGACGCTAAAAATCTGCTGCAGCGAACCTACCAGTCGCTGGTGGAATACTCCCGCCCTCTGGTGCAGTTTAAAACGCAGACATTGGAGAGTGATTCCTTAGGAAATACTGTAACGATTCATAGATATGATAGAAATTATCATTATCGGACCCGGATTTTCAAAGTGAAAATTAACCGCCTAAGTGGAAAAACAGAAGCTAGTTTGGGAGATAACATCACAAAAAGTATTAGTAAAGCTGCTTCGGATTTAAAAGGTGCTGTTACTGCAATTGATGAGAAAAAAATGTCGTTCTATGATTCAGAAGAAATTTCAAAATGGCAGGATGATATTATACGGGGAGCTAAAGGCGGCTCCATTATGCTGATGAATCAGCAGGATCTTGGTAAAGGAGATTCCAGAGAACCTTACCAGCAGGTTTTTATGAATGGCGATTCTTTAGAAACAAGTAATCATTTCCTGGTGATGAATTCAGATGGTATCGGGTTTATTGAAGGTGACTTCCATAAAAATAAGGCTCATACGGCATGGACAATTGATGGACAGTTTAATGCTGATTATATAAAAACCGGTACATTAGAAGGGGTTACTCTTAAAACAAAAAGTAATCAGCTATTTCAAGTCGTAATTAGTTCAAAAGGAAGTATTAAATTCTTGAAGAATGGTGAAGAAGAGCTGGGACGACTTTTTGCTACTCTTTCTGGATCAACAGGACAAGCGAATGGTTATGCGTTGCTACAAAGAAAAGGATATATTTTTTCAATTAACTCAAAATCAGAAAACGATGAGTCGTCGTCACGATATGTAATACAGATTCCAAAGGAATCTACTGCTGATGATCCCAAGATTAATTCTAGAGGTGTTTGGAACCATAGTGGTGATTTACGAATTACTGGGAAACTGATTGTGAATGGTATTGAAATCAGTGGTAACGGTAATGGCGGCAGTGGCGGCAATCCCGGCAGCGGTTATCCACCAGAAGTAACAACACAAGCAGATAAATTCGCTTGGGATTTATGGAGTTTTTTACTAGCCAACGGCTACAGTAAAGCTGCTGCTGCTGGTATTTTAGGGAATGTCCAACAGGAAACCGGTGGAACGATGGATCCTGATACAGATCAAATCGGCGGCCCCGCATATGGATTAGTCCAGTGGGATGGATCAATGTATCCGCTGATTGGTAATCAAACTTGGGATGGGCGTGAGTATGTTCAGCGCTTAATTGCCGCTGCGAGTATTACAGATGATTATAAATCAACTGTGGGGCAAGCAAAATTAATTGAGTGGTCTATGTATAACGGACAATGGCTTGGCGCCGTCAGTCCAACAAGTGTGACTGGATTTAAAGCTGTCTCTGATCCTGCGGTCGCTGCATATGCGTTTGAAATGAACTTTGAGCGACCTAAAAATGCACATCCAGAAAGACAAGGATATGCTCTGGAATGGTACAACAAGTTTAAAGATTTAAAACCCTCAACAGGGACTGGAACTGGAAAAGCTGGTTTAGACCATCTAGAGTCACTAATTGGTCGTTATTGGGGAAATGGAGAATGTTATGCAGTTTCAGCTGAATTCAGCGGCTATCTAGGCGGCTGCGGCTTAGGCGCAGGAACACAATATGGCTTGAGTCACGTTATAGGTGATACTAACGCAGCAGCTGATATTGGTAGTTCTTATAACTGGTCAGCAGTTGGTTGGAAAGTGATTTACAATCCTTCATATGATCAGTTAGTTACTGGAGCGATTATTAATTGGAAACGTGGTGGCAATGCTGGCGGTTTCAATGTTGACTATCAATACGGACATACAGGTGTCATAAAAGGGTTAGCTAATGGCAGAATACAAACCTATGAGCAAAATGCTGGCAAAGGAAGAATTGTAGCAGTATACGATCGAGCATGGGTTGCTTCCAGCGAAATTAGTTCCATTGTTATACCACCAAAATAAGCAAATAAGAAAGGAGTGATTGAATGACTATCACTTATCCGGTTTTCTTGTCAATAACACAACCAAACGATAACATTCCAACAATTGTTATTCGACAATTTGACGAGGGAACCCAAACATTAGAAGTAACTGTAACAGAGAAAGGACAGCCCAAAGATATCACTGGTTTTACGCCCTTCTTTTGTGTGAAACAGGGACATCATTCAGGTCTTGGAATTTCAGAACAGCGAGTAACTCAGATTATTGATGCCAAAAACGGCAAGCTGCGTTATACCTTGACGAATTATGATATGCAGAATATTGGTGAGAATACTGCCTATTTTGCTTTCAGAACACTGAAAGAAGATAATACATGGCAGCAACAGTTCTCTACAAGAGATTTCCATTATCAAGTGAAGAAAAGTATTTTTGGTGATGGAATTAAAGACAGTAATTACATTTGGACTTTTGAAGAAATCCTGCGGTATTTCAGAGAATGGTTGAGCAAGTCAAAAGAAGATTTTGTCGAATGGAATGAAGAAGCAAAAAGAGAAATTCTGATGATAATTAAAGAATTTCAAAAATGGATTAATGAAAATCAGAAGGAATATGAAGATTGGTTAGAGAATAGCAAAATTTCTTGGACAGATTGGGTAGAATCAATTAGAGAAATTTTAGAAAGTATCGATCCAGGAGGCGCAATTCTAACCGAATTAACGGATGCTCGAGGATCATTTCCTAGATTGAAGAATCGTTTGGATAATCAGGACGAAAAAATTAAAAGTAAACGCAATAAAAATGAACCAAAAGCTGGGCTTGTTCTAAATAATAAGTTTAGATATCAACATTCAACTAACGGATATTGTGTTCCTCAGGGATTTTGTTCTACAGAAAATAGTTTTCTGATTGTTTATAATGATCATTATACGGATGGTCGTACTGAGTCTGAAATGTGTTTACTGCAAGAGATTTCTTTTGAAAATGGAGAAATATTAAGAGAGAAAGAAATTGAACTAGGGCACGGAAATGGTCTAACATATAGAGAAGATACTAATGAAGTATTATGTGTTGCAGGATTTATGTTGGGCAATGAAAATAAAGAGGTCATAGTTATTGATTACGATACGCTAACAATCAAGAAGACTTATCCAACAAGTCTAAATTTGACTGCAATCAGCTATGATAAAAGCAGTAAACGCCTGTGGGCAAAAAGTAATAAAACTATTTGTGAGTTAAATCTGAATGATTATAGCATTTTAAAGAGATTTGAGATTGAGACAGATAGTATTGGACAAGATATCTGTGCTCAGAATAATTATATTTATTTGCCATTATCGAATCCTGAAAGTATGATGGTTGTTGATGATATGGGGAATCTAATTCAAAATTATAAAGTTCCTCGTTATAGTGGGGATAATACGTATATTAATGAATTAGAAGGGGTTGCCCATGTAAAAGGTAATCAGTTCGCGTTAATATCATTCAATTTCTCAAGTCTATCTAAAAAAAGTTCTGATATTAATATTTTCCTATTTGATGTTATCTCTTCACAACAAATTTTAAGAAGGACATTTTCAAATTATCCGAACGCACGAATTGATTATCATGTTGACTGTAATTATACAGGATTTGATAGTGATGGAACAAAGGAAAAGCCGTATAAGAATTTAAATCAATGCTTTAATGCATGTGCGAATGCTGCTTATATGTACACAATATACATGGCGGAAGGTGAATACCCCTTCGCCGAATTGAGTATGGTTCAAACACTTATAGAGATACAAGGTAATGGAGCAACGATTCATGGGTTAGCTTTCAACAGAGTATCAAAATTGAGTTTAAACAATTTGATCTTAACAAATAAGGAAAGTAGCCATGCATTGACCTTGGATAATATTTCAACTGCAAAGTTAATTGGTATAGAATCGAAAATGAAAGTCGGCACAAAGTGCTTCCGTTTCTTCGATAGCAGTGTAAGTATGGAAAAATGTACAATTCTGGGAGATGGCGTTACAAGCAGCAATACTCAGATATATGAAGTTGGTTCCACTGTAAATACTGATACAGCTTTTAGTATTTCGAATAGAAGCTCCTTAAACTTTTCTCATACATCTTTACAGGATAAAATTGTGGTAGGAAATGGGGTTGCAAAATTGGCAACCTATCCACCTACAGTAGTTTTTAATCGTAGTGATGCAAACAAAAAGTTCTTTGGCTATGCAAAAATTAACAGAATGATTTTTAATGATTTTCTATTGACGTTTAATATTGGTACAACTTTTATGTCACAAGAAAAAATTAACACTCGAGACATCAATACATTGGTAAGATTCATAGAAGTAGCCAATACTACTGGAGATTTAATCGCATACGAGCTACGTTTAGTACAGGTTTATGATGATAAGCAGTTGTTAAAGGATATTCAAATAACCGAAAGTCGCAAAACAACTTTTAAATCAGATGGTTCTCGATCTTATACTAACTGGAACACGTCAAGTAGCTACCCAGAAGATCTTCCGCATATTGAAACGATTCGAGTCTTTTCTTAAATAAAATCAATGAATTTGAGAATACAGATGTAAAAAATTACCGACAAAATAAAAAAGTAAAAATGATAATTGAAAGCAGTAACAGAGTAGGGAAAGACAGAAAAAGCAACTTAACGGGAAAAACTTCTGTCTAGATTCCGTAGTAATTAGTAATTTTTATAATAGAGAATAAAAAACCCGATTGAAGTGTTGACTTCAATCGGGTTAATTACGTGCCAGGAGGGATTCGAACCCCCGACCGCTCGCTTAGAAGGCGAGTGCTCTATCCAGCTGAGCTACTAGCACAAACATAATTTACTTTAAATTAAGTAGTTGCATCATGGTCTCTCTATAAATCAGCAACATCAATATGTTATCAGAAAACGGTGGGAGTTGCAAGAAGAAATTTTAGTTTAAAATAACTTAATTTTTTATGAATCATCCAACTGTATTTTAGACTGGGATTAGTCATTAAAATACTTAAAAGCACAAGCTAAACTTTATTAATTTTCAACTGTTGTGATCACTAGATTACAAGTAAATATTAGGAGCAAAGCTTCTCTAATATATGGAAAATGCATAAATGCGGAAAACATAGAATCAGAAGCTTTGTCCCAAACGCCATTAACTATTTTAATCTTAGTAGAACCTAGTATGGCTAACTTTCCATTGCTCCAGTTTAATCTGTACCCAGAAACCATAAATACCTAATGTAACGATTGTCAGCAGCAGCCATTTAATCCAGCTGCCGAACAGTCCAATAGCTGTTCCAGTAAACTGACAGCGCCGGCCCTCGATCACTGTGTGTTCAATCTTCCATCTGTACATCATGCAAATCCCCCACGGTGCGCAGATACCAAGTGTGAAGAAACTTACAGCTCAAGCAAGAATACCAGTCAGAATATAGCTGCCGAGACCTCCATCAAAATATGACTCTTTCATTTTTACACCCCCTTAATAAATCAGGTAACATTTTATCACAGATATTTTTATAAAAATACAATTACTTTTTTTTAAAGGTTCCAAGAAAGTAGAGTCCATGCTTAATGAAATCTGAAAATCACAGTCTAAAACACAATTTTTGATTGACTGAACAGGTGTATTTTGATATGATGTTAATGTTGTAATTGTGGACTCCACAGCTACAACCGCTCAGAACAAGTTTTTAAGTACGTTTTTGTCGCTTGGGATGGCGAGTCTAAGTCTAGAAGAAGGAGGTGCTGTATAGCATGTACGCAATTATCAAAACTGGTGGCAAACAAGTAAAAGTTGAGGTAGGTCAAGCAATCTATGTTGAAAAATTAAACGTAGAAGCTGGCGAAAAAGTTGTTTTTGACGAGGTTATCCTTGTTGGCGGCGAATCTACAAAAGTAGGTGCTCCAACTGTTGCAGGTGCAACTGTAGAAGGAACTGTTGAAAAACACGGTAAACAAAAGAAAGTGGTAACTTTCAAGTACAAACCGAAAAAACACACTCATCGCAAACAAGGTCATCGTCAACCATATACAAAAGTTGTTATTGATGCCATCAATGCTTAATTCCTGTTTATAGGAAAGAAGGAGAAAGAATGATTAAAGGTTCTTTCAAACGAGATGAAGCGGGTCAAATCGTTTCATTTGAGATTGCCGGACACGCAGAAGCCGCTGAATTCGGTGAAGATGTCATTTGTGCAGCTGTATCAGTTCTTGCTGTCAGCACAGTCAATGGGATTGAAGCCCTTGCGGGATTTGAACCAATTGTTGATGCGGATGAAGCAGAGGGCGGATATATGTATGTAGAAATGTTGTCCGATGTTAATCAAGAACAAACGAATATTTCTCAGATTTTGCTGGAAAATCTCTTACTGGGATTACAGGCAATTGAAGAAGAACATACTGAATTTATTACACTCACAACTCAAAATTAGGAGGTGCAGACATATGTTGAAAATGAATTTACAATTTTTTGCCCATAAAAAAGGTGGAGGTTCTACTTCCAACGGACGTGATTCAGAATCTAAACGTTTAGGCGCGAAGAGTGCTGATGGTCAAACAGTTACAGGTGGTTCTATTTTATACCGTCAACGCGGAACTAAAATTTACCCAGGTGTAAATGTTGGTATCGGTGGAGACGACACATTATTTGCAAAAGTTGACGGAGTTGTACGTTTCGAACGTAAAGGCCGCGACAAAAAGCAGGTTTCTGTTTATCCAGTAGCTAACTAATAATATGCTGCAGCCCTTTTTTAAAAGGTCTGCAGTTTTTTATTTATTATGTAGATTAAGCTAAGTAAATAGGAGTGGCAGCCAAGTACTGATGAAGAGGTAAAAATACGATGAAACAAGCTGTTTAAATGGTTCTATAGCTGAATGTAGCCCGCTTTAATAATTAAGAAAAGGGCATATTTTTATGAATAAACAGCTTAAATTTTTGAAGTTTCTATTATATTGGAAAAATATTTATTAATATGTCTAAGTTTGCTTCAAATGATGGAATCGAGAAAGGCAAAAGGATTGATTTTAAAAGAAAAAATGTGTATGCTCAAAAAAAGGGAAGGAGGGATGTACATGTATGCGGTAAAGGTTTTCCATGGTTACATCTGTCATGACGGACATCGAACACGAAATAAAGAAGCGGCTCGAGTCTTTCAGGACATTAGTCAGGCAGAAAAATTTGCAAAAACTATCGGCGGACGAGTGAAGGAGCTAGTGAATACTGTTGAAAAATCGAATGTACAAGAAAGTATCTCAAATAAATCTTAAGCGAGTGAAAGCTCATCTAAATGAAAAGTCCCTTTAAGGCTAAGACATTCTTAATCTAAGAAATGTCTTGGTCTTTTTTATTTACATACATAGAAACTTTTTCAGAGTACTTAGAATTTGGTTGAAAACTAAAAGTTTATGATATTATAATGTTAAAAAACTACTTTAATTTTGCTATATTTTTATTGAAAGCGCAGTCATGAAGTGGGAGATGCAAAAGGGGATGTATTAACAGCCTCAGCTTAGAGACTGGATTTTGCTGATGTAGGAATTTCGGTTATTAAACTTGATAAAGAAATGACATTCAAATTATATCTAAATATTGTCTTTCTCCGTATTGCAGAGAAATAGCTTTCTTCGTTTTTTTAACTTAAGAACAGAGAAGGTTGGAAAAAAGTGCCCTGTTCCGGGAAAAAGCCGGAACGGGGCACTTTTGAAAGGTTGTTTTTTAGATTGGAATGTAGCTGACCTTGAGTGCCTCCGGTCATTTTCTCTCATGCTAAGAGCAGCTGATTATTCATGGATTTCTAAAGGCAGACCATCTGGGTCAAAGAAGAAGGTCATCTTTTCTTCGGTAAAGTCGTCTATCCGAATAGGCTCGCAGAGAACGCCATGATTCGACAAATAAGCACATACAGCCTCTACATCATCTACTTTGAATGCTAAATGGCGCAAGCCTAATGCTTCAGGATAAGAAGGACGCTTTGGAAAGACGTCGCTGATAAATATCTCCAGCTCATACAATCCCAGCTTAAGGTCTAGTTTTATATCATTTTTCTCTGCTCTAATATTCTCCCGAATGATTGAGAAGCCAAGAATATCAACATAAAAATCTTTTGTTTTTTGATAATTAGAAGCATTAACAGCAATATGGTGAATTTTTTGGAAAAACATGAATGAATCCTCCTGAATCGGCATTTTTACAGAACATATCAATTATAGCAAAAGGTTGATACAATGATAAATAAAAGAGATATTTTTTATTATTGGTAAATTATTGGTATAATGAAAATATGTAAGGATTCTGAGGAGGGATAGCTTCATGGAGCTTCACGATCGTATCAACCATTTGCTAAGTTCAAGTACTGTCTTCTTAATTGCTTCGATTGACTACAGAGGGTTTCCATCAGTTATAACAGTCTCTAGACCGTTGTGGCGGGAAGGACTGCTGAAAATGCGTTTTTATCTTGATGGCGACGGGGAAACCGTTCAGAATCTGTTGCGCAATCCTAATGGGGCTGTTTGCTGCTATCAAGAGCTGGAGTATGAGAGTATGTCGTTGAAAGGAAAATTCTCGGTTGAGTATTTAGAGTCACTAAAGGATATTGAACACGAGTTAAGTGATTACCAAAGAGAACTTAAACATGAAAAACCAGTAATAGTTACCTTTGAAACGTGGACAGCGAAGATTCATTCTGAAAAACATAGTCAGGAGATTATTGTCTGATTTGCTTTTTTAATTGGAAACTGTAATTTAAACAACTGAAAACAGCTAGCGTATGAACCGACCGCCAAAAGTTAGACCGAAAAACCTAACTTTTGGAGGTCGGTATATTTATAGCTAAATCTAGCTTTAAATTCAAATTGATAATTGTTCAAGAATATCCTGAAGGGCAAGAGGGGAGCTTTTATCTTGCCAAAGAACACAGAATCAAAGCACATAAACAGATACAAGATTGAAGTAACACCAATCGAAAAATTGGTGGAATTCCTCTTCTCCAAATAAAAGGACTTGAAACAAAAACAGAAATTTTCTGATAATCGTTCCAAGTCTTACGAGTTCATTCAATTTTTTGTTCTACTATCATAATTTTGGGTAACACTAATTTTTTAACTCTATTGTACCTTTAGATATATAGTTGAAAAAAAGAAATTTGCGGAGGGACTCTAAATCTAACCGGAATGGCAGTTGTACCTAGACCTGTATTGACATAGAGCTTTGTATTTTCCCCTAAGCTGTAAAAACCGCTGATATATTTTTCTGCTAGCCGAGTATTTACTGGTAAGAAGGGAATTCGTACCTGTCCGCCATGACTGTGTCCGCTCAGGACAAGAGAGGCACCGTAAGCGGCAGCAGGTTCAGTGACATCAGGCTCATGGCTGAGCAGGATAGTGTAGTCATCGCTAGTGTGTCCGTTAAACGCCGCTTCCATCGACGGTGCACCGAAAAGAGAGTCGTCGATTCCTGCTAAATATAAGCTGCTGTTTCCTTCGACGGGCAGTCTGACACCTTCATTTTCCAGTAGTTGAAAACCACTGTTAGCCATAACCGCTGCATAAACAGAAGCAGCGCCGCCGCCATAATCATGGTTGCCCCAAACAGCAAACTTACCCATAGGAGCTTGGATGCTATTCAAAAGCTCGATGGTCTCATCTACCGGACCATAAGCAGCAAAGTTATCAAATAAATCTCCAGTAAATACAACGATATCAGGTTCTTGTTCATTAACTTTTTCAACGATTTTTTTTAGTTGGTCAGTTGGATAGCTTTTTTGAAGGTGGATATCTGAAATCTGTAATAGCTTTACTGCGGTTTGGCTATTGCTGCTGCCTAAGGTATGGCGGTCAACTGTCAACATTTTTGGTTCTATAAAAAAGGCATAAAACGCCAGAGCAATTCCAGTTATGGTTAATGCGAAAAATCCTATAATCATTTTTTTCATCAGTCACCAGCTTTCTGATAGATTTGTACATAGAGTATACCGAAGAAATCTCGTTCATATGTAGATAAGCAAAAATCTTTAAACTAAATTAGAAAAGATATAGTTTTCAATAAATGAGGGGTTGTCTTAATTTTTCAGCTATTATTTAGCTGGAAAATTTTTTTAGGAAGTCCGACCTGCCTGTACGCGGAATAGCTGTTTTAATTCCTTCTATTATATACCGAAACGAGTAAGCCTATAGGTGTGTTTTTTTCTGTATTGCGTGTAGAAAGTAAAGAATACGGAAAGATAGTTTTACGGAACTTATATAGTTAATCAGTTGTTTCACAGATGAACTTTGTTATAATGTAAAGAAGCAACTAATCAAGGAAAGAAGGAACAATTGATGATGATAAGAGTGAATAAGCTGAGACAAGAAATGAAAAAAAATAATATTTCAGCATTTTTAGTAACTAGTGAATATAATCTGCGCTACTTAACGAATTTTACTGGAACTACAGGATTAGCGGTCATCACGTTAGACAAGGCATTTTTCATTACTGATTTTCGTTATACAGAACAAGCGGGACAGCAGGCTCAAGGATTCGAAATTATTAAAAATACTGGTCCGATTTTTGATGAGGTAATGAAGCTGGCTGAAGCTGAAAAGCTTGAGAATATTGCGTTTGAAGAAATGTTTGTCAGCTTTGCGGAGTATAGCGTGCTTGAAGAGATATTACCTTGTGATATGATTCCAGTTGCAGGAATGATTGAAGCATTAAGAGAAATCAAGGATGCAGAAGAAATCGCGATTATCGAAAAAGCTTGTGCCATTGCAGATTCGGCTTTTGAACACATTCTTAAAGTAATTAAACCTGGTATGACGGAAATTGAAATAGCAAACCAGCTGGATTTTTATATGCGCTCATTAGGGGCATACGGTGTTTCTTTTGAAACGATTGTGGCCAGCGGACTGCGTTCAGCAATGCCGCATGGTGTTGCCAGTGAAAAACTAATTGAAAAAGGCGACTTTGTTACTATCGATTTTGGCTGCTATTATCAGGGCTACGTTTCTGATATGACAAGAACATTTTCAGTAGGAGAGCCAGCACCAAAATTGAAAGAAATATATCAAATTGTTTTGGAAGCGCAGTTGAAGGTTTTAGAAGCCGCAAAGCCGGGGCTTACCGGAATTCAGCTTGATGCAGTGGCACGTGATCATATTGCCTCTTACGGTTATGGTGATGCGTTTGGACACAGTACTGGTCATGGTATTGGTTTAGAAATACATGAAGGACCAAATGTTTCCTTTAAGGCAGAAAAACAGTTTGTCCCAGGAAATGTAATCACAGACGAACCGGGAATCTATCTGCCGGGAATCGGCGGTGTTCGGATTGAAGATGATTTGCTGATTACAGAAGAAGGAAATCGTGTTTTGACCCATTCACCAAAAGAGTTGATTATTTTATAAGGACTGCTTGATTTCCAGTTGGCTATAGTTGAAAACAGTTTGGAAAGACTGGCGGTTTGTTTTTCTTGTTCAAAATAGAGCAATTAGCTTGGTGGAATCTTCGCTTTTCTGGTGGCGTAAGCAACTGTTTAATGGTACACTAGGAACGTGTAAAAAGTCTGTCTTTTATGTATAAATCCTGCTAAATAGACGAGCTGATTCTTTTAACTCTTTGTATATTGCTGAAAGTAGAGGCGTATACAAATCGAGACCGGCTGATTCCTATTATGGAGATTTTCATAAGATTTATATAGAAATAACAGTACCTGCTGTATATAAGATAGAGGGGGAAACAAATGATTTCTGTGAATGATTTCAAAACGGGACTGACAATTGAAGTGGATGGCGCGATTTGGCGTGTTGTTGATTTTCAACATGTGAAACCTGGAAAAGGAGCTGCGTTTGTTCGTTCTAAATTAAAGAATCTTAGAACAGGCGGCGTTCAGGAAAAAACATTCCGGGCTGGCGAGAAGGTGGCAAAGGCTCAAATAGACAACCGCAAAATGCAGTATTTGTATGAGAGCGGTGGAAGCCATGTATTTATGGATTTGGAAACCTATGAGCAGATTGAAATTCCAGAAGAGCAAATTCAGGATGAGCTGAAATATATGCTGGAAAATATGGAATTGAACATCATTATGTTTGGCTCGGAGATTCTAGGTGTTGATTTACCAAATACAGTTACATTGGAAGTAGCTTCGACAGATCCGAATATCAAGGGAGATACTTCTTCCGGCGGTTCAAAACCGGCAACAATGGAAACTGGCGCAGTAGTCAATGTACCCTTTTTTGTCAATCAGGGAGATCGCCTGATTGTCAATACAGCAGATGGAACATACGTATCGAGAGCGTAAAGAAAAGGAGAACTTATCATGGCTGATGAAAAAAATCTTATTATCAACAATACAAGCGACGCACTTGGAGAAATTGTGATTGCTCCAGAGGTGATTGAAGTAATCATTGGGATAGCAACTTCCAAGGTGGACGGCGTTTATGGCATGAGAGGAACCTTTGCCAATAACGTAAACGAATTTCTAGGGCGTGCGGCTCATGGAAAAGGTGTTTACTTAAATAATGATGAAGACGGCCTAAAGGTAGATATTTACTGCTACCTGAATTATGGCGTATCTGTCCCCAAAGTGGCTTTGGAAATGCAGGAACGGGTAAAACAACAAGTGCTGTTCATGACAGATATCGATTTAGCTGAAGTCAATATCCATGTAGTTGCTGTTGTTCCGGAAAAGCTTCCAGAACCGGATTTCTCTGAACTTTTCCCAGAGGACGGAGAAGACCAATGAGTAAAGAGACGTTTACTCGTCACGAGATTAGAGAAAAAGCATTACAGGCGTTATTTCCGCTGGATTTCAATAGTGATTTGACTAAGCAGGATGCGATCACACATGCATTGGAACTGGACCATGGCGAAATAGTCAGTGAAGATGGAGAAGAATTTGTTCCGGTATATTTGGATGTCTTAGTTGGTGGCGTCTGTGACAAAAAAGCTGAGATGGACCAGATGATTGAAGCTCACTTAGGCAAAGGCTGGACAATTAACCGGATTGCTAAAATGGATTTAGTCATTATGCGGATTGCTATTTTTGAAATGCTGTACGTCAGTGATGTACCGAACACTGTTGCGTTGAATGAAGCAATTGAATTAACAAAGAAATATAGCGATGATCATTCAAGAAAATTCGTCAATGGCGTATTGTCGAATATCATGAAGGAAATAAGCGAATAAAGAACGGTAGATTCGGAACAGCAACAGGGTTCCGGATCTTTTTTTGTTAATTGAAGCGAACCGAGTGTCAGCTGTAGCCTGACTTATTTTGAGCACAGGCCACTTTTTATAGACGGCTATTTCGTTCATTTATTGTGAAAGCTTTATTTCTTATAGTGTAATGTAAGGGGAAATTATGCTAGAATAAAAGCATTGAAAAAATGATAGGGAGTGGCAGGATGGGACAATTAATTAATGGCAGAGAGCTGGCAGACAAGCTGCAGGCTGAAATGAAGGAAGAAGTTACCCGTTTACGAGAAGAGGGCATCCGTCCTGGGTTAGTTGTACTATTAGTTGGAGAAAACCAAGCAAGTCAGACCTATGTTAAAAATAAAGATTTAGCAGCTGAGCGCATTGGTATTTATTCGAAAGTAGAGCGTTTGCCGGAATCAATCAGTGAAAACGAATTGCTAGAACGAATTGCCTATTACAATCAATCGGCTGATTTTCATGGGATTTTAGTTCAGTTGCCGCTTCCGGCTCACATAGATGAAGAGAAGGTGTTGCTGGCGATTGATCCGGCAAAGGATGTAGATGGCTTTCATCCGATGAATCTAGGTCATTTATTTGTAGGAAATCCAGTGATGATTCCTTGTACGCCTTACGGTATTATGAAAATGTTTGAAGCATATAATATTAATCTTGAAGGAAAAAGAGCAGTTATTATCGGCAGAAGCAACATTGTAGGGAAACCTATGGCACAGCTGTTGTTAATGAAAAATGCTACCGTAACAATTGCTCATTCGAAAACAAAAAATCTTCCGGAGCTGGCAAAAGAAGCGGATATTTTAGTAGTGGCTATCGGCAGAGGTCACTTTGTGACAAAGGAGTTTGTGAAAGACGGCGCAGTAGTCATTGATGTTGGAATGAACCGTGATGAAAACGGCAAGCTTATCGGGGATGTAAAATTTGATGAAGTTGAGCCGTTAGCTAGCTTTATTACACCAGTTCCTAAAGGTGTAGGTCCGATGACGATTACGATGCTGATGTATCAGACAATTGAGGCCGCAAAAAAGTTGAAATAGGTGAATAGGATGGATCAGCAGTATTTAACAGTCACTGCCTTAACAAAATATTTAAAGCGTAAATTTGATGCAGACCCTTATTTAGGCAGAGTATACTTGACTGGAGAAATTTCTAATTTCCGGCTGCGGGCAAATGCCCACCAGTATTTCAGTTTGAAGGACGACAAGGCGAAGATTTCAGCAATTATGTTTAAATCAGCTTTTCAAAAACTAAAATTCCAGCCCAAAGAGGGGATGAAGGTTCTTGTTGTCGGTCGGATTTCATTATATGAAAATGGCGGTTCGTATCAGATTTATATTGAGCATATGGAACCTGATGGTGTAGGAGCTTTGTATCAGGCACTTGCAGAGCTAAAAGAAAAGCTGGCAAAGGAAGGGCTTTTCAATGGAGTCAAGCAGCCGTTAGTTCGATATCCCAAACGAGTTGCAGTTATCACAAGTCCAAGCGGAGCTGTTATTAGGGATATCATAACGACCGTAAAAAGAAGATATCCTATTGCTCAGCTTGTGCTTTTCCCAACCTTGGTTCAAGGAAATCAAGCAGCTTCGGATATTGTAAAAAATATTCAAAAGGTAGAAGAATTAGGAAATTTTGATACGACGATCATCGGCCGGGGCGGTGGTTCAATTGAAGATTTATGGCCGTTCAATGAAGAGCAGGTTGCCCGGGCAATCTATCAAGCAAAGACACCAGTTATATCCTCAGTAGGACATGAAACAGACGTAACCATTGCTGATTTAGTTGCGGATGTCCGGGCGGCTACGCCAACCGCTGCGGCAGAACTGGCTGTTCCTGTACTATCTGAAGAGCTGTTGCGAATCAGGGAGAAGCAGAATCGTCTGGAGCAGGCATTTCTTTATCTTCTGCAGCAAAAAACAGATCGCTATACTCGTTTGAAAAATTCTTATGTTTTTCTTCAACCGGATCGTTTGTATGAAGGACAGAAAATCAAACTGGACCAGACAACCCAGCGTCTGGTGCAGGGCATGCAGACTATCTATCATGAAACCTATCAAGAGGCGCAGCGGATTATTAGTCGTCTGGAGCAGCAAAATCTTTCCGGGAGACTTAGAGAAGGTCGGCAGCAGCTGACTTTTGTTGACCAGCGGTTGAAGGATCGGATGGAACAATACATGGAAAACAGACAGCAGCGGCTTCTTTCAGCTATTCAGCAGCTTGACCTGCTAAGTCCGTTGAAAATCATGGGCCGCGGCTACAGCTATACCACCAAAGAAGAGAACGTCGTTAAATCAGCACAAGAGCTGCAGACTGAGGAGCAGATTACAGTGCACTATATCGACGGAACGGTCCAGGCGACAGTGACGTCTATCGAATTGAAAGAAGAGGAGCAGTGAAATGCCTAAAAAGAATGAACCAACATTTGAAGAATCGCTAAATGAATTGGAAGAAATTGTTCAGCGCTTAGAACGGGGAGATGTTCCTCTTGAGGAAGCGCTGGACGCTTTTCAAAAGGGAATGGTTTTAAGTAAAAAATGTCAGGATACATTAGAAAAAGCTGAAACTACATTGACAAAAATGATGACAGAAAGCAATGAAGAAGTTGCTTTTGAAGCGAGTGAGAGCGAATGACGGTATACAACAACTTTTATTCGGTTCAAGTTCCTCTCATTGAACAGGAAATGATTGATTTTCTTGAAGAGCACACATCAAATAGCTATCTAAAAGAGAGTATGCTGTACTCTATTCAAGCTGGAGGAAAGCGCCTGCGACCTTTGCTGGTTCTAGCTACAGTCCTTTCTTTTGGCAGAGAGCTGGAGAAAAAGGACTATCAAACAGCTGCGGCATTGGAAATGATTCATACTTATTCGCTGATTCATGATGACCTTCCAGCGATGGACGATGATGATTTGCGCAGAGGTAAGCCGACAAATCATAAGGTTTATGGAGAAGCTCATGGGATTTTGGCAGGAGATGGTTTGTTGACTGCTGCTTTTCAACTGCTTAGTCTTAGTCAGATGGAGATGAACGAAAAGGTTTTGTTGCTGCAGCTGTTAACAAAAGCTGCTGGTACTGAAGGAATGGTTGCAGGACAAGCAGGAGATCTTCAGGGAGAACAGCGCTCATTGAGCTTGGAGCAGCTAATGGATGTTCACAAAAAGAAGACAGGTGCATTAATTGAGTTTGCGCTATTAGCGGGTGGTATTTTATCGGAACAGGTAGAAGAAATCGTGGAGCTTCTTGGTGAATTTGCTCAGCATTTGGGATTAGCTTTTCAAATTAGAGACGACTTGCTGGATGTAATCAGCTCAGAAGAAGAGCTGGGAAAACAGGTAGGCAGAGATGAAACGCTGAATAAAAGCACGTATCCGGGGTTGTTGGGCGTGGAAGGAGCAAAGACTGCGTTTGAAGAGCAAATGGCTTCCGCTGAGTCGAAGCTGCTTGAGGTTCAAAAAAATAATGATGAATTTCAGCCTGAGCTGTTGAAAGAAATTTTGAAGCAGCTGGCGCTTCAATGAGGGAGACGAACACATGAAAAAGGAACGTGTAGATGTTCTGGCATTTAATCAGGGCTTGTTTGAAACGAGAGAAAAAGCGAAGCGGAGTGTTATGGCTGGCTTAGTATATAATGAAAAGAATGAGCGGCTTGATAAGCCGGGAGAAAAAATAGCTGTTGAAACAAAGCTGCAGATTAAAGGGCAGACATTGCCTTATGTTTCCCGAGGCGGCCTGAAGCTGGAAAAAGCATTAAAGGTTTTTGACATCGATGTGAATGGGAAGGTGATGCTTGATATTGGCTCATCTACTGGCGGATTCACGGATGTTGCTTTGCAAAATGGTGCCAAGATGAGCTATGCACTGGATGTAGGCTATAATCAGCTTGCATGGAAAATTAGGCAGGATGAACGGGTAGTAGTGATGGAGCGAACCAATTTCCGTTATAGCAAACCTGAGGACTTTACTCATGGACAGCCTGAAGTTGCAACGATTGATGTCTCCTTTATTTCTTTGCGACTGATTCTGCCGCCGCTGCATGAGATTTTAACAGCGGGTGGAGATGTCGTAGCATTGATTAAGCCGCAGTTTGAAGCAGGGAAAGAACAGGTTGGGAAAAAGGGCATTGTCCGTGACCCGGCTGTTCATAAATCAGTGTTGGAGGATATTTTGAACTTTGCTGCTAGTAATCGCTATGAAGTAGCAGCTTTGGATTTTTCGCCAATTACTGGGGGAGAAGGAAATATCGAATTTCTCGTTCACCTTGTTTCAAGTGACGAAGTTGGAGGATCTCTATCAATTGATACGATTAATCAAATCGTCGAACAGGCACATCAGGAATTAAAGAATAAAGAATAGAATAGCAGAATATGAGAACTGGAAAGGGTTGTTTCAATCACTTCCAGCTTTTTTATACAAAGAGAGTCTGAAAGACTGTGGACAAGAAATTTTAAAGAGTATATAAAGTCTGAAAAAAGAATGAGCTGTAGTGAAGCTCTTTTGAGCATTCTCTGCTAGAATATCTAATAGTTTTAATTGGCGAATAAGAGTCAGAATGTATGCCACTTACTTTTCTATTTAACCGTAAATATCTCAAATAATAAAAGACGGATGTTTTGAAACGGGTAAGTACGACAGATAAACGTATAATGGATGAATAAATATGTAATAAAAAGCAGAAATTAATTTTTTATTACTTTAAAAATGGGTAGAAATACGCTATGATGAAATGGAAATGAACCTGAAAAGGAGTAAATTACTATGAGAAAGAAAGACCGGCATAGATTAATCACCCGTTTGCTCTCGGACAATGATATTCAAAAGCAGGAAGATTTTGTTGCTTTGCTAAATGAAAAAGGCGTGGAGGTAACACAAGCAACCATTTCAAGAGATATTAAAGAGATGAAGCTGATTAAGATACCTTCGGTAGATGGCGGCTACCGTTATAGCATTCCTATGGAAACAAATGAAGATACCGCTCATAAGCTGAACAAGCTGATGAAGGAAGCTTTTGTTTCTGTGGATCAAATGGAAAAATTTGTTGTATTACATACGATTCCCGGGAACGCCAAAGCGTCTGCTGACTTAATCGAAAAGCAATATAAAGAACAGCTTTTTTCAACGATTTGTGACGATGACAGTATTTTAATGATTACACGTACAGAAGCTGCCGCTGTTTTTTTAAGAGATGAGTTTTTTAACTATTTATAAACAATGAATTAGAGGTGAAGTAGTATGCTGCAGCAGCTTTCAATAAAGAACTTTGCAATTATTTCTTCTCTTGAATTGGAATTTCATGAAGGAATGACCGTTCTAACCGGAGAAACTGGGGCGGGGAAATCGATTATCATAGATGCAGTAGGGTTACTGACTGGCGGGCGCGGCTCTAGTGATTTTATTCGACAAGGAGCTTCCAAGTGTACTTTGGAAGGTGTTTTTGCTTTACCAGAGAATATAGAGCTTTATGCATTGCTGGATGAGCAGGGCATTGAACGGGAAGAAGAAATTTTGATTCTACAAAGAGACATTTTTACGTCTGGAAAAAATATCTGCCGAGTAAACGGACGGATAGTTACTATAGCTGCACTAAGACGTATTGGTGAATATTTGGTAGATATTCATGGGCAGAATGAGCATCAGGAATTGATGCATAATGACCGTCATTTAGGTATGCTGGATGATTTTGGCGGCAGTCGATTGCGACAGCTTAAAACCAATTATACCCAGATATATCTGGAATACAGGCAATTAGAAAAGCGCGTCAGAGACCTTCAGAAAAATGAAAAAGCTTTCGCTCAGCGAATCGACATGCTGCAGTTCCAAAGGAATGAGATTGAGGAAGCGAAGCTCCAGCCTGGTGAAGAAGAACGGCTGACGGAAGAACGAAATAAGCTGGCAAACTTCCAGAAGATTGCAGATGTTTTAGCAGAAAGCTACGAAGCGATTAACGGCGAAGAGAACAGCAGCTTAGACCGAGTGGCATATGCGATGAATGAGCTGGCAACAATTGAAACGCTGGATTCTGATTATCTGACTATTTCCGAGGCTGTTCAAAATGGCTACTATCAGTTACAGGAAGCTAGTGCTGATTTGTCCCGTCATTTAGGACAGCTGGAATTGGATGAAGGACGTTTGGATGAGGTAGAAAACCGGTTGGAACTGATTCGACAGTTAAAAAGAAAATATGGAGAATCAGTCACAGCTATCCTTGAGTATTATCAGGAAATAACAGCTGAGCTAGCTGAAAACGGTCAACTGAACGGTGAAGCCGGCGAGCTGGAAGAAGTTTTGACAGATAAGAAAAATCAGGTGCTGAAGTTAGGTGCACAGTTGAGCAGTGAACGGAAAAAAACGGCCGCTGTTTTAGAAAAAAGCATTTTAAAAGAGCTGAAGGAACTTTATATGGAAAGAACAGTTTTCCAAGTGAAGTTTCTGGAGCACGATGAACAGGCAATTACGGAAGACGGCTTGGATCAGGTTGAATTTTATATCACTACAAACCCTGGTGAACCGCTGAAGCCGCTGGTTAAAGTAGCATCAGGAGGAGAACTCTCCCGGGTAATGCTGGCGCTAAAAACGATTTTTTCAAAAACTCAGGGGATTACAAGTATTGTATTTGATGAAGTGGATACTGGCGTTAGCGGTCGGGTTGCCCAGGCAATCGCTGATAAAATTCATCAGATATCCAGCGACTCTCAGGTATTGTGTATCACTCACTTGCCTCAGGTTGCAGCGACAGCGGATTATCAATACTTTATCTCAAAAGAGATAGCTGATGATCGTACAGAGACAAACGTACGAATGCTGACTGGTAAAGAACGTGTGGATGAGATTGCACGAATGCTTGCCGGCAGCGAGATTACTCCGCTAACAGTAGAGCATGCAAAAGAGCTGCTTCAATTAGCAGAAAGAGAAAAAAAGCAGCAGTAAGTAGTATGACTGCTTAAGTTTATTTAGACAAAAAGACACTGGCGAAAAACTCGTCAGTGCCTTTTTGTGCTATTAAGCTGAATCAAAAATAGAGGTCTAGAGCAGTCTAAAAAACAAAATCCGGACCATCTGAATATTCGTCTATCTAAGGTATAAAATTGCAGTGAGTATCGTTGAACCGACAATGGCAATCAACATCAACCAGACGACTACTTTTGTGATTTTTGATAGCGTACTATCTTTCTTTTTTCCCATTTGTCCTCACATCCTTTGTCTTTTTATAGTTTACAACCTTTTGTGAGAAACAGCAATATAAAATTTAGAGGAGGTTCTTTTTTCTCAAATAATAGATAACAAGTCCGCAGAGACCGAAAGTTACTAAGAAAATCCAGAAGAAGGCATCTTCCCGATTTGCAAAGGGAAGCTTTACATTCATACCGTAAACACCGCCAATGATTGTTGGGATTGTCAGTACCACTGTTAAGGAAGTTAGCACCTTCATGACGATGTTCAGATTGTTTGAGACGATTGCTGAAAACGTACTGCTAATCTGATCCACCAGTTTCAGCTCAATTCGGGTTGTTGCTAATCCCTGCTTCATCTCCACCAGCACGTCGTGAAGGAAGGGCAGGTGGTCAATCATTTCAGAATGTTTGCGGTCATTATATAATTTGTTAACTACATTCAAATTTTCTGAAAGAGCAGATTCAAAATAAACCAGACTTTTTTGAATATCCATCATCTGATATAACTGTTTATTTTCAGTTGCTACTTTCAGTTCACCCTCAAGATGGTTGATTTCATCAATAATTTTTGTAAGAAAATTATTATAGTTTTTGGAAATATGCCAAAGAACCCGAAAAAGCAAATAGCTCTGAAAAGAAAGTTCATTTCCAGTATAAGGCTCTAACTTAATCTTGTTAATAAAATCTGCCGGTTTATCTGAAATCGTAATTATTTTATTGTTTGTTGTCCGAATCATTACAAAAGGATAAGTTTCCAGCTGCATATAGCCGCTGGGACTAACGGAGGCGAAGGGATACTCAATCAAAATTAGTGCTGCACGCTTTGTGCTATCGTGCCAGTTCCCTTCGGCACGCGCGTTCTCTTTCTCATCAAGTACACTGGTTAGATAATCCTTTGGCAGATCATAAGCTGAAAGCAGATATTTGATGTCCTCAGTGGTCGGCATCTCCACCATAAGCCAGTCAACTTCCTTGTTGTTCTCTGATTGGGGACTAAAACCTTCAGCAGTACTTTTAAAAAATGTAATCATACAATAGCACCTCTTTCTGTAATACTATAAACATGCAGATAAACTTACTGTATTAGATTGATAATTGGTATTTAGTTTTGCCTATCTACCATTCTACTAGCTTTTTTGAATAAGTGAAACATTCATACTATTAATCTGAAGGAGTATGGGCTCTTTACAGCCTGTTTAACCTTTAGTTATCTTCCTTTTTTGTTAAAGAAGTCTGCACAAGCAACGGCTTAAAAGGAAGTAAAAGTATCCAGAATATTATCGTTTTATTTTAGTTTTACTACTTATACTTATTATAAAGGATAAAACTCTTGTGCAGTAACGTAAGGACCTGTAAAATAGTATTATTTAGGCATGAATTTTTAAAGGAAATGAAACATGTATGTAAACTAAATAAAGTATAGTTAAATTAAGTGTTAGAAAGGAATTGTTTGGAATGGTCTCTTTTTCAATTGTTATGCTTCTTTGGTATGTTTTTCCTGTCGCTGTATTGTTTGCAGTGAATTATCTCATTTCACGACTTTCGCTTGCAGAAACTTATAAAATCAAGGCGCCGGATATTGCCATTCCATTTCTGTTGATTGGGCTTCATGTGCTGTCCAAGGATACCTATGGGCAGTCGATTATCCCGTATATGCTGATTTCGATTTTACTGTTGGGAATTTGCGTGGCAGTATTTCAAGCATATTACTATGGGGAACTGATTTATGGACGCTTTTTCAAGATGTTTTGGCGATTGAACTTCTTATTAATCTTAGTTGTTTATGTGCTGATGATTTTAGCCAATCTTGGACATTATCTATTTTAAATGATAAAAACTGGATAAAGCTTATCCTATAGAGTATGATGGCGTTTTCCTTCGAAAATTTAAATATTACAAACTTTTTAAATAACAATTAATTAGAGAAACTTTTCTGGTTTTAAGTGGTAGAAAGTGGGAGAATGTGGTAGACTGTTTCTATCAAGTGGAAAAGTGGGGAAAATCAGCTATGTTGATTGGTGAATTTCAACATAATATTGACGCCAAAGGAAGACTGATTGTACCAGCCAAACTTCGCGATGAGCTAGGAGAAACATTCATTGTGACGAGAGGAATGGACGGTTGTCTGTTTGGTTATCCATTATCAGAATGGGAAATATTAGAAGAAAAGCTTAAAAGCATGCCGTTAGCAAAGAAAGATGCCCGTACTTTCGTCCGCTTTTTTTATTCAGCAGCTACTGAGTGTGAGGTAGATAAGCAGGGGAGAATTAATATCCCTGCTGCTTTGAGAACTCATGCTGATTTGAAGAAGGGCTGTGTCATTATTGGCGTTTCCAATCGGATTGAAATTTGGGATGAGGAACGCTGGACAGCATTTTCTACAGAAGCTGAAGAGAATTTTGATGAAATCGCAGAAACGATGATTGATTTTGGTTTTTAAGGATGAGGAGCAATAGATGGTGGAGTTTCAGCATTATACTGTGATGTTAAAGGAAACAGTAGACGGATTAGCTGTGAAAAAGAATGGCATATATGTAGATTGTACCCTTGGCGGTGCTGGGCATAGTGAATATCTTTTGGCACAGTTGGATGAAACCGGACATCTGTATGCTTTTGATCAGGATCAAAAAGCCTTGGATCACGCAGCCGAACGATTGAAAGAGTATGTAGATAAAGGTATGGTAACATTTGTTAAGTCTAATTTCCGTTATTTACAGGAAAGACTAGCTGATTATGGGGTTACTCGTGTCGATGGGGTTTTATATGATTTAGGTGTTTCTTCCCCGCAGCTGGATGAGGCGGAACGAGGATTCAGCTATCATAAAGATGCACCGCTGGATATGCGGATGGATCAGTCGGCAGCAGTTAGTGCCTACCATGTAGTAAATGACTATTCCTACCAAGAACTAATAAAGATTTTCTTTCGTTATGGAGAAGAAAAATTTTCGAAACAGATTGCTCGGGAAATCGAGCGTGTTCGAGAAAAACAGCCAATAGAAACAACAGGCGAATTGGTGGATATTATTAAAACAGCGATTCCGGCTCCAGCCAGACGCAGCGGCGGACATCCTGCTAAGAGAATTTTTCAGGCAGTACGCATTGCTGTAAATGACGAGCTAAGTGTAATCGAAGAATCATTAGAACAGGCGATTGCTCTTTTGGATAAGGGTGGAAGAATTAGTGTAATTACTTTCCATTCACTGGAAGATCGGATTGTTAAAACGATTTTTAGAGAGTATAGTTCGGTGAAGGATTTACCACCAGGATTACCGGTGATTCCAGAAGAGTTTCAACCCGAACTTAAGGTGATAAACAGGAAACCGCTATTGCCGAGTGCGCAGGAGCTGGAAGAAAATAACCGTTCCCGCAGTGCAAAGCTGAGAATAGCTGAAAAAATCAAAGAATCTAATTGATTGTCTTATTCTTAATGATGAGAAATTGTACTTTATATAATAGAAGAAAAAGTTCAGGTATTTGTTCATAGAGCAGTAAAAGAATGAGATTCTTTTACCGGAACCTGAATTTGATAATTGATAGATGGAAAGGAGAGCGCAGCATGGCTGAGTTGAAAAAATACCAAGAAACATCTTATGACTTACCTGTAATTGACGAAGCTGTCATTGAAACAGAAAGTCCTGTAAAAAAAACTCAGACGCCAAGTGCTCTACCCTATTCTCCAAAGAAGCGTTTACGCAACGTTTCGTTGTTTGAAAAATTCTTAAGTGTTGTATTATTAGCCGCAGCTATCAGTATGGCTGTACTGACGATTCAAGTGAGAACGGCAATTGTTCAGACAACTAATGAAATCACTGATGCTCAAGCTGAAATCACAGAAAAAGAAGAAAAGGCCCTGAAGCTGGAACAGGAAAGAAATGAGCTTTCCAAAGCAGAAAGAATCAAGAAAATTGCTGAAGAGCAAGGTCTTTCAGAAAATGATGGAAACTTAAGGAAAGTGAACTGATTATGAGTAAAAGAAAAAGAATAAAAGCGTTTATTCAGAAAAAAAATTTAAATCCAATGAACAATCGTAAAAAAGTAGGCATTATTTTATTTGCTACAAGTATTGGGTTGTTCTTTTTGTTTGCTGTTAGATTGACCTATATCATTGGTGCAGGAAAAGTGGCAGGTGTTTCTCTTAAAGAAAAGACTGAAGCCTTATATACTGGCAGCAAAGTGATAAAAGCTAAACGCGGGTCTATTTTAGATAAGAACGGACAGGTCATTGCAGAAGATGCCACGTCTTATTCTCTTTATGTTGTCCTGTCGGAAGACTTTTTAGGTCAGGATAATAAAAAACTCTATGCTCAAAGAAAAGATTATGATGCGATTGCCGAGGTTTTGGACAAGTATACGAACCTGAGTAAAGAAGAGGCTTTGAAATATTTAAACAATGGAACAAAAGACGATGGTACAGTGCAGTTCCAGGTGGAATTTGGTACAAACGGCAAGGACCTTTCTCTGGAGACACGTCAGAATATTGAGAGTGATTTAGAAGCACGTAAAATAGAAGGTGTTTATTTTGAAGACCATCCGGCACGAATTTATCCAAATGGTGTCTTTTCTTCCCACTTTATCGGATATACAGATTTAGCAGATCCTGATGATGAATCAACAGGCTTGGTTGGGAAAATGGGGCTGGAAAAATCTTATAACAAACTGCTTAGCGGGAAAGACGGAAAAATTGAGTATCAAAAAGATGTCAACGGTAATCCAATTCCTGGTTCTGTAATAGAAGACGCTGAAGCTGAAGAAGGAAAAGATATCTATACAACATTAGATATCAGGTTACAGACGCGGCTTGAAGATTTGCTTAATCCGGTAGTGGAAAAATATGAACCGGAAAATATGACGGCTATGCTGATGGAAGCAAAAACCGGAAATATTGTTGCGATGGCTCAGCGGCCGTCATTTGATCCAGCAACAAAAGAAGGTTTGGGTGGTGATTCTGTCTGGCGGAATATTTTAGTAGAGGATGCTTTTGAACCAGGCTCAACAATGAAAATATTTACAGCAGCTGCTGCAATTCAGCAAGGAGTATTCGATCCAAATGCAACGTTTGTTTATCCGTACGGCGGTGTGGATCTTGATCCTGACCGTGGAGTTGTGGTTAATGACTGGGATAAGGGTGAAAAAGGAACGCTGACATTTCGTCAAGCCATTTCATGGTCCAGTAACGTAGGAATGCTTCGACTGGAAGAAATGATGGGCGGAGAAACTTGGAAGCAGTACTTGACAAATTTTGGATTTGGCAAAACGACTAATTCTGGATTAGAAAATGAATCAGAAGGAACTATTCCAGGGGATAATATTGTCGATCAGGCAATGTCTTCATTCGGACAAGCTGTTTCCGTAACAAATTTTCAAATGATGCAGGGCTATTCTGCGTTTGCAAATGATGGAACAATGCTTAAACCTCAATACATTAGTAAAATAGTAAATCCGGACACCGGAGAAGAAACAATAACACAAAGAGAAGAAGTTGGAACACCAGTGAGTGCACAGGCAGTAAATGATGTGCGGACATACATGGTAGATACGGTTGAAGATCCAACTTACGGAATTGCCTACGATGTATATACGGTACCGGACTATCACGTAGCTGCTAAAACAGGAACAGCTCAGATTACAGGGGAAAGCGGATATATGGAAGGCGACACAGATTATACGTATTCTGTTGTGGAGATGGTACCGGCAGAAAGCCCTGAATATATCTTGTATGTAACGATGAGAAGACCTCAGCATTATGTTAAAACAGCTATGGCTGAAATTGCTAATCCTTTGATGAAGCTGGCAATGGAAATCAAAGCAGCAGATGCAGAAGGAAATACAGTAGACGCAACAAACGGAACAGACGCAGCAGCTGCTGCTGGAAATTAATTATGAAGTTGAAGTGAATTAGGAGAGATAATATGGAGTGGACACAGATTTTTATTCCCATAGCAGTTAGTTTTGCATTGACGGTTTCCGCCATGCCAATGTTCATTGGGTATTTCCAGATGAAAAAGCAAGGGCAAGTGACTCGTGAAGAAGGTCCGACCTGGCACAACGTCAAAACCGGAACACCAACTATGGGCGGTGTAGTTTTTCTAGTAGCAGCCTTTGTTACAGCTTTATTGACCGGATTGTGGCTGCAGCAGCTGACAGCATCTGTGTTCGTTATGCTCTTCATTTTAGTATTATATGGCTTGCTTGGATTTTTAGATGATTTTATCAAAATCTTTAAGAAACGTAATATGGGATTAAACTCTCGTCAAAAACTGATTGGTCAAATTTTAGGTGGGATTGTCTTTTATTTGGTTTACCGAATGGAAGGACTACCAGATAGTATCAATTTATTTGAAGTCGTAGAACTGCCCTTGGGCGTGTTGTACGGTGTATTCATTATTTTTTGGTTAGTAGGTTTTTCAAATGCAGTGAACTTGACGGATGGAATTGATGGTCTTGTTTCTGGGTTAGGAACGATTTCTTTTGGAACCTATGCGATTATCGCCTGGAAACAACAGCAATTCGATGTTGTAATTGTTTGTTTAAGTGTAATCGGTGGTTTGCTAGGATTCTTTCCTTATAATAAAAAGCCGGCTAAGATATTTATGGGCGATGTAGGCTCTTTAGCTTTGGGCGGATTATTGGCGGCTATTTCAATTATACTCAGACAGGAATGGACGCTTCTGCTAATTGGTTTTGTTTATGTTTGTGAAACAGCAAGCGTGATGCTGCAAGTTTTTTCTTTTAAAGTATTTGGTAAGCGAATCTTCAAGATGTCCCCGATTCATCATCATTTCGAGATGTGCGGCTGGTCTGAGTGGAAGATCGATATTATTTTTTGGTTAGTTGGTTTGATTGGGTCAGCACTCACACTTTGGATTTTGTTCTAGTGAAGGGGAAAAATGATGAAAAAAATTACGACATACGAAAATAAGAAAATTTTAGTTCTTGGTTTGGCAAAAAGTGGAGTTAGTGCGGCAAAACTGCTGCACGAGTTAGGTGCGCTGGTTACTGTAAATGATTTTAAACAATTTGATCAAAACCCTGATGCCCAAGATTTATTAAGCTTGGGTATTCGTGTTGTTACAGGAGGACATCCTATCGAGCTGATGGATGAAGATTTTTACATGGTAGTCAAGAATCCCGGTATCCCTTACAACAATACTTTAGTTGAACGAGCTGTTGAAAAAGGACTGCCCGTGCTTACCGAAGTGGAGCTAGCCTATCAGATTGCCGAGTGCCCGATAATTGGGATTACTGGTACGAATGGAAAAACAACGACGACCACGATGATTGGACTGCTGTTGAATGCTGATCGTGAAGCAGGAACAGCTCGTTTGGCCGGTAATATCGGATTTCCAGCTAGTCAAGTAGCACAGGAAGCGGACAAGGCAGATGAACTGGTCATGGAGCTCTCCAGTTTTCAGTTAATGGGAATTGATTCATTTAAGCCGGAAATCGCAGTAATTACTAATTTATATGAAGCGCATTTAGATTATCATGGCTCACGTGAGGAATATGTTAAAGCGAAATGGCAGCTTCAAAAAAATATGACAGCCACTGAATATCTGATTCTAAACTGGGATCAGGAAGAACTGCGCAGAATGAGTGAGACGACGAAAGCAACGGTTATTCCATTTTCAGTAGAAGCCAAAGTTGATGGAGCCTATTGTTTAGACGGCGTTTTATACTACAAAGATGAAGCTGTTATGAAGGCTGCTGAATTAGGTGTTCCGGGAAGTCATAACATAGAAAATGCTTTAGCTGCCATTGCTGTAGCTAAGCTGAAAAAGGTTACGAATGAAGCAGTCAGAGCAACCTTAAAGAGCTTTACCGGCGTTCCCCATCGAACACAGTATGTTGGTGAGCTTCATGGAAGAAAATTTTATAATGATTCTAAGGCGACGAATATTTTAGCGACTGAAAAAGCGCTAAGCGGATTTGAAAATGAACAATTGATTCTTTTGGCCGGAGGATTGGATCGAGGCAATGAATTTGATGAATTGATTCCTTCACTTGTTGGACTGAAAGGGATGGTTTTATTTGGAGAAACCAAGGATAAATTATATCAGGCTGCTGTACAGGCTGGTGTTGGCAAGATCAAATTGACAGAGAATGTTGAAACTGCGGTTAAAGAAGCCTATGATTTTTCAGAAAAAAATGATACTATTTTACTGTCGCCTGCGTGTGCGAGCTGGGATCAGTACCCAAACTTTGAAATTCGCGGAGATAAGTTTATGCAGGCCTTTCAACAGCTAAAACAAATAGAAAAGTGAGAAGAGCGATGAAGATTTTAGTAACAGGTGGAGGAACAGGCGGTCATATCTATCCAGCACTGGCGTTTATTAAATATGTCCAGGAAGTGGAACCAACTGCTGAATTTATGTATGTTGGAACTGATAACGGACTGGAAAGTAAAATCGTACCGCCATATGGAATTCCCTTTAATACAATTAAAATTCAGGGGTTTCGTCGTTCCTTGAGTCCACAAAATTTTAAAACTGTGTATCTTTTTCTATCGAGTATAGGGAAAGCCAAGAAAATCATCCGTTCTTTTCAGCCAGATATAGTAATTGGAACCGGTGGTTATGTTTCTGGTTCGGTGGTTGCAGCCGCTAAGCAGCTGAAAATACCTACGATTGTTCATGAACAGAACAGTGTTCCAGGAGTGACGAATAAGTTTTTAAGCCGTTTTGCCTCAAAGGTAGCTATTTGTTTTCCCGATGTGGCAGACTACTTTCCGAGTGATAAGGTGGTCCTGACAGGAAACCCTCGTGCTCAGGAGGTTGCTGACACGAAACGCTCAGATGTCTTAACAGAATATGGACTATCTCCGAATAAGCCGACAGTTGTTATTTTTGGTGGAAGCCGCGGAGCTTTAAAAATTAATCAGGCTTTTGTAGAGGCTTTACCTTTTTTTGAAGAAAAAAATTATCAGGTATTGTATGCATCAGGAGATCGTTATTACGAAGAGCTTCAAGAAAAGTTAAATCTTTCTAAAAGAAAGCTGAAAAATGTGAGTATCCAGCCATATATTGATAAAATGGCAGAGGTTATGGGGAATATCCAGCTGATTGTAGGTAGAGCAGGCGCAACCTCAATCGCTGAAATAACTGCATTAGGGCTTCCTGCTATTCTGATTCCCAGTCCGTATGTTACGAATGATCATCAAACAAAGAACGCGCAAAGCCTGGTTAAGGCTGGTGCGGCCAAAATGATTCGTGATGAGGAATTGACTGGCGCGACATTGGTTGCAGCAGTTGACCGCATATTGCTGGACGAATCCGTTCATAAAAAAATGGCGGAAGCTTCTCAAAAAGAAGGAATTCCAGATGCTGGAAAACGCCTTTATGATGTAGTAAAAGAGCTTGTCCAATGACAGGAGGTGTAAAAGATTAGTAAGGAAGACGAAAAGAATAATGATTCAGTACCTCCGCAAACGGAAGAAGAGCTGACGCCTTGGCAGAGAGAAAACCTGGAGTATATGAAGAGTCAGGGAGAATCGCCAGTCTGGCATCCTGAGAATAGAAAGCCTTCCGAAGAGGAAGAGATAGAAGAACAAAATGAAACAGAAGAGAAAGTGGAAGAAGAAGTCTCGACTGAATCTGTTGAGCCGGAAGAATCGACGCCTTCTTATGAATCTTTTGCAGACCGTCTGCCCAATGTTAAGAAGGTGAGAAATACACGGCTGATTCGCCGGCTAACGCTCATTATTTCTATTGCTGCCGCTGCTATTTTGATTCTGGTTTATTTTATTTCTCCGTTAAGTAAGCTGTCGTCTGTCTCAGTGACTGGAAATAAGGATACTAAAACAGAAGATATTCTGGCAGACTCAAAGCTGATACAGGGTGAGTCCCTATGGGAGCAGTACTGGAACCGTTCTGTTAACGAGAAGAATATTGAAAAAACGCTGCCACGTGTGAAGCGTGCATCAGTAACTTTAAATGGGATTAATTCTTTTAAAATTAGTATTGAGGAATACGAGGTAATGGCTTTAGAATCATTGGAGGGCAGCTATCATCCGATTCTGGAGAATGGTAAAGTCCTTCCTGATAAGCTGGAAAGCCCAGTGAGCGGTATGCCGGTATTCGAGAATTTCTCAGATGAAGAGCTGATAAGAGAGCTGATGGAATCGTATAATCAATTACCGAATGAGCTGAAGGAAGCTATATCTGAGATTAAATATGCGCCGTCAGACTCAAACAAAGAATTAGTCAGAATTTATATGAAGGATAATAATGAAGTAATTGTTAATATCTCTCAGTTGACTGAAAAAATGAAATACTATACACAGGTTGCAAGTCAGATGGAAGAACCTGGTGTTATTGATATGGAAGTGGGCATTTTCTCTTATCCGCACGGCAATGAAAACAAGACGAATCAAACAACCGAAAGTACAGTTGAAGACTCTGAAATACCTTTAGAAGGTTATTAAAAAAATAAACATGAAAAAAAATAGAATCTTCTTTCTAAAAAGCCTATATTTATGGTAGAATTGAAAGAAGTGAGTATTGATAAAAAAATAGATAAACGAGCTTTACAGGTTCGCTTACATATTGGATTAATTAGGAGGAGGAACCCCATTCATGGCAAAAACTGGAATGTATGTAGGCCTTGATATTGGCACAACATCAGTTAAAGTTGTAGTGGCTGAATTTATCGAAGGTCAAATGAATATAATTGGCGTGGGAAACGCAAAATCAGATGGATTAAACAGAGGGATCATTGTTGATATTGATAAAACTGTGAGTGCAATTCAGCGTGCAGTAAGACAGGCTGAAGAAAAAGCAGGGATTCAGATCAAAAGTGTGAACGTAGGTTTGCCAGCTAATATGTTGGAAGTAGAAAACTGCCAAGGAATGATAGCTGTAAGTAGTGAGTCAAAAGAAATCAATGACGAAGATGTAAGAAATGTCGCATCGGCAGCTTTGGTTCGTTCAACTCCTCCGGAACGTCAAATCGTTGCAATACTGCCTCAGGAATTTACTGTAGATGGATTTGAAGGAATTAAAGATCCGCGTGGTATGATCGGTGTGCGTCTGGAAATGATTGGTGTGGTATTTACTGGACCTAAAACAATCATTCACAACACAAGAAAGTGTGTAGAAAAGGCAGGTTTAGCTATTAATGAAATGGTTATCCTACCTCTAGCTCTGACTGAAACTATTCTATCGGATGGAGAGAAAGAGTTTGGAACGATTGTTATTGATATGGGCGGCGGTCAGACTACCACAGCAGTAATGCACGATAAACAGCTCAAGTTCAATCATGTAAATCAGGAAGGCGGAGAATTTGTAACTAAAGATATCTCCATCGTACTGAATACATCATTCAATAACGCAGAAGCGCTGAAGATTAATTATGGGGATGCTTTCCCTGAAAGAACATCCGTCAGCGAAGAATTCCCAGTGGATGTTATTGGGAAATCTGAACCTGTGAAAGTGGATGAACGCTATCTTTCTGAAGTTATCGAGGCAAGAGTAGAACAAATCTTTAAGAAATCAAAAGAAGTTCTGGATGAAATCGATGCATTGGAATTACCGGGAGGTATTATTCTTACCGGCGGCGGCGCTAGTCTGCCGGGCGTTGTAGATTTAGCACAAGATATTTTTGGCGTAAATGTGAAGCTTTATGTTCCAAATCACATGGGTCTGAGAAATCCTGTATTTACAAATGTAATTAGTATTGTTGAATATAGTGCTCAGCTGCCTGAAATTTACCATATTGCTAAAGGGGCTATTCCAGGAAACAAATCAACATCTTCTGTTTCTACAATCAGTGTACAGCAGCCGGAAGCAAGCTATGACAGCTATCCGGACGAACAAATGGAAATGAATTATGATGAACATGAAACACATGAATCAAACGAAAAAGTAACTGGAAAAATCAAAGATTTCTTTTCAAATATCTTTGATTAATCACTAATACAGGAGGATACGATAATATGGAATTTTCTTTAGATAATAACATCAATAATGGCGCTGTCATTAAAGTCATCGGTGTCGGTGGCGGCGGCGGCAATGCTGTCAACCGTATGATTGAAGAAAATGTCAAGGGCGTAGAATTTATTGCAGCCAATACAGATGTCCAAGCATTGAAAAGCTCAAAAGCTGAAACAGTTATCCAGCTTGGACCTAAATATACTAGAGGGTTGGGTGCAGGTTCTCAACCTGAAGTTGGACAAAAAGCAGCAGAAGAAAGTGAACAAATAATCTCTGATTCACTTCAGGGTGCTGACATGATTTTCATTACTGCAGGTATGGGCGGCGGAACTGGTACAGGTGCTGCACCAGTTGTTGCAAGAATTGCTAAGGAACTAGGTGCGCTTACAGTTGGCGTAGTTACTCGCCCGTTTAGTTTTGAGGGTCCTAAAAGAGGTCGCTTTGCAGCAGAAGGTATCGCTTTACTAAAAGAAAATGTGGATACGCTGCTGATTATTTCCAACAACCGTTTACTAGAAGTTGTTGATAAAAAGACACCAATGCTTGAAGCATTCCGTGAAGCAGACAATGTACTGCGCCAAGGTGTACAAGGTATTTCCGATTTAATTACAGCACCAGGCTATGTAAACTTGGACTTTGCGGATGTGAAGACTGTAATGGAAAATCAAGGAACTGCTTTGATGGGAATCGGTGTAGCCAGCGGTGAAGACCGTGTGATTGAAGCAACGAAGAAAGCTATTTCTTCTCCACTACTAGAAACTTCTATTGATGGCGCAGAGCAAGTACTGCTGAACATTACAGGCGGGCTTGATATGACATTGTTTGAAGCACAGGATGCATCTGACATTGTAACATCTGCTGCTACAGGAGATGTTAATATCATTTTAGGAACATCTATCAATGAAGACTTAGGCGATGAAATCCGTGTAACAGTGATTGCTACAGGAATCGACCCTTCTAAAAAAGAAAAACGTCCTCAGCGGACAATGAGAAACAACAATACAAATAATCAAATTCAGTCTGTACAGCAGGCACCTGTTCTTGATATGGAAAAGGCGCGTGGTTCTCAGCCTCAGCAACAGCAGGAAGAAGCAAGTGCGTTTGGCGACTGGGATATCCGTCGTGAACAAAACACGCGTCCAAAAGTTGAAGAGACAACAATTGAACATGTAGAGAAAAAAGACTTTGAAACATTCCATCGTGAAGAATCTGGACAAGGTGATGACGAGTTGAATACACCGCCATTCTTCCGCAGAAAAAGATAAGGGGATTTTTTGAACATGCTGATTGATAATATAAATGAAGTAAAAAAAACTATCGAGCAGGCATGTGAAACTGTCTCACGTCCAGCATCAGAGGTAACGCTGGTTGCTGTAACAAAATCTGTTGATATTAAAACCGCAGAAGCGCTGGCTGAATTGGGCGTGATGGATTTTGCTGAAAACCGTGTAGATAAATTATTGGAGAAAAAAGCTGCTTTAGAAAAATTTTCGTCTTTAAAGTGGCATTTGATTGGTAATTTACAGCGGAGAAAGGTAAAATTGATAATTGACAACGTCGATTATTTTCACGCCCTCGACAGTCTAAGCCTAGCGGAAGAAATACAAAAACGAGCGAGTAAAACCATTTCCTGTTTTGTAGAAATAAATGTCTCTGGAGAAGAGAGCAAACATGGAATAAAAAAAGAAGAAGCAGCGGATTTTATCTCTAAGCTACATGAAATGGATAAAATTCGGGTCATTGGTTTAATGACCATGGCACCTTTGAATGCTGAAGAACAGAAGCTTAGAGAGATATTCTCAGAGTTGAAGGACTTGCAGGTTGTGATACAAAAGTTGCAATTAGCACATGCACCTTGTACTGATTTAAGCATGGGAATGACAGATGATTATCCCATTGCAGTAGAAGAAGGTGCAACATTTGTACGTGTTGGCAGAGGATTATTTAGAGGTGCGTAAAGGAGGGGAATCTATGTCAATTTTTAATAAGAATGCTTTATCAAATTTTTTCGGATTGTCTGGTGAAGATGAATATGATACTTATGACAATTATCTGGAACAAGAGGCTGTTAATGAACAACCAAGACAGCAACAGGTAAGACAGCAGCAAGTAAGACAGCAACAGGCGGTTCCTCAACAGCAAACGATTCGGAAGCAGTCTTATGAGTCTGCGGCTGAACCTTTGAGGGAAAAACCGTCAGCTCGTTATCGTTCAACGGAAAAACATCAGAATCTGAATAATAATGATAGTCATCAGACAAGATCTGTTAATCAGAAGAAAGTTGTCTCCATGCACAATTCTAATACCTCAGCTGCCCAACAGGAGTTTGGTCAGTCTGGAAGATCTGTAAAAATATCGATTATTGAGCCTAGAGTTTATTCTGAGGCAATGAATATTGCGAAACATATTATTGTAGATGAAGCTGTGCTAATTAATTTCCATTTAATTGAAGAGAGTCAGGCAAGAAGAATTGTTGATTTCCTTACGGGAACAGTCTATGCTTTGGATGGCGACATTCAGCGTGTGGGAGACGAAATTTTCTTGTGTACACCATCAAATATGGAAATAGACAGTGCGACTGCACAGTCATTAGCTAAAAAGCAGATGTTTGATTTTTAGTGTAGGAGGTAATCATTATTATCGCGATTGTTCAGATTTTATATTACATTAATAAGGGAGTTCAAATCTACTCCGGTTTACTTGTTATTTATGCATTACTTTCATGGTTTCCGGGAGCGTATGATTCCTTTTTGGGGCGGTTGCTTTCTAGGATATGTGAACCATATCTAAGTTTGTTTGATCGGTTAAATCTGAATATTGGGATGATTAGTTTCAATATTATGATTGCTATTATTGTTTTAAATTTAGCCAGCGGCGGTTTGAATATGCTGGTTTGGTCTCTTATACGTTAATCGAGAAGGGTGGTTTATCTTGTGAATGAAAATGTGTATCAGCATTTCCGAAAAGATGAGCATCCTTTTATTGATTCAGTAGGGGATTGGCTTGAGAGAGTAGAAGATCAATATGCGCCTTATCTGACAGAATTTTTAGATCCAAGGCAAGCATATATTTTGGAGACCTTGATTCGTCAAGACAGTGATTTATCTTTTCGTTTTTATGGCGGATATGAGCAGGCTGAAAGGAAAAGATGTTTGATTTTTCCAGAGTACTATGAGCCAGCGACAGAAGATTTTAAAATCAATCTATTTGAAATTGTTTATCCAACGAAATTTGCGTCATTATCTCATGGAAAAATATTAGGTACACTAGTGAGTACGGGGATTAAACGTGAGTATTTTGGTGATATTATTTCTGATGGAGAAAGATGGCAACTATTCATTGCAGATGAGATGATGAATTTTGTCACTGCACAGATTGAAAAAATCGGGAAAATAGCTGTACGTTTAGAAGAAAAAAATTATACGGAAATCATTACTCCAAAGGACGAATGGATGACTGAGAAAACAACAGTCAGCTCTTTGCGTCTGGATAATTTGATTTCTACAGTGTATAATATTTCAAGACAGCGTTCGAAACAGCTGATAGAATCTGGAAAGGTCAAAATCAACTGGTCTGAAAATTTGCGGCCGGATTTTCCTTTAGAGTTGTTGGATATTATATCTGTAAGAGGATTTGGTAGAATACAGATACAGGAGTTAGAGGGAAAAACTAAAAAAGATAAATATCGTTTGTTATTGGGAGTACTACGAAAATAAATGGATGAGGTGAAGAATCATGGCGTTAACCCCGTTAGATATTCAAAATAAAGTTTTCTCAACTAAAATGAGAGGGTATAATCAAGATGAAGTTGATGATTTTTTAGATCAAGTCACTAAGGATTATGAAGATTCTCTGCAAAAAGTCCGTGAATTGGAAAAATCACTGAAGCATGCAGAGGAAAAACTGCAGTATTTCAATGAACTTAAAGATGCCTTGAACCAGTCGATCATTGTAGCCCAGGATACGGCTGATAAAGTAAAATCCAGCGCTACAAAAGAATCAGAAGTCATTGTTACATCTGCTGAAAATACAGCAAATGAAATGGTTGTGAATGCAGAGCGACGTTCCAATGCGCTGATTACTGCTGCGGAAGATAAAGCATCAGAAATTTTAACTGAAGCAACAGATCGAGCAAGACAGCTTGCTGCTGAAACTGACGACTTGAAGAAAAAATCCAGAGTATTCCATCAGCGCTTAACCTTAATGCTGGAATCTCAATTAGAGCAAGTTAAGAGTGAAGAATGGAATGAATTATTGAAGCCATTCTCAAGCTATGTTAGTGATAGCCACTCAGTAATTCAGGAAGTGTTATCTAAAGAATTAACTGAGGAACCTCAAGAGGAAGCTGTTGGGTCTACTGGCGCAGCTATGCCGGAAGTGAACACACATATTGAATCTCTGGAAGATGCAAAGAAGTTGAATGAGCAGTTAGCAGGTTCAATGGATTTTCTGAATAGTACACCATCTATAGACGAATAATTGAACGAATAAAAATAGAACAGAAAAGCTGGTACACAATCTTTACAGCGAGCTAATGACAGTGCAAGATTAGCAGACCCTGTTGCCGGAAAGATCCTCTATTTGTTTTCAAGTTTGAATATAAAGTAAAGCTTGACGGCTGATTCCGTTACCAATCAACAGAGGGAACTGTTTTAAGTTTTTGTCATAAGAGACAGTTCTAAATTTGGGTGGTAACGCGAGCACTTTCGTCCCTTGGGATGAAGGTGCTTTTTGCTGTGAATCACAATGAACGAAGTGAATTGATGATGAACAGCAGTAGGCGACGATTGGAGCGTAGTAACCTCTGTAAGAATCACAATGAACGAAGTGAATTGATGATGAACAGCAGTAGGCGACGACCAGAGCGTAGTAACCTCTGTAAGAATCACAATGAACGAAGTGAATTGATGATGAACAGCAGTAGGCGGTTAAAAAAAGTTATTGTGTTCATTCTGCTAGGCTAGCCTTAGCAGCTGTTACCTAAACGATTGAGTAGTGAACCGATAATTGAAGTCATTTATAAAATTTTATACTTCTTACTAGGACGTATCTGAAAGCTCTAGATTTGATTGAAGCTTTCAGATACGCCCTAAAGAGATAAATTTTTACATATAGACAGCAGTAATACATTTGAAAGTGAGGAAGTAAAGATGAAAATGAAAGATACCCTACAGCTTGGAAAAACAGCTTTTCCAATGCGCGGCAATTTGCCAAACAGAGAAGTTGATTGGCAGAAGGATTGGGAAGAAAAAGAAATTTATGAAAAAAGACAACAACTGAACGAGGGAAAACCAACATTTATTCTTCATGATGGACCACCGTATGCAAATGGAAATATTCACCTGGGTCATGCGTTAAATAAAATCAGCAAGGACATCATTGTTCGTTCTAAATCAATGTCTGGTTACCGTTCTCCATATGTTCCCGGATGGGACACACATGGTTTGCCGATTGAACAAGTTCTGACTAATAAAGGAATTAAAAGAAAAGAAATGTCTTTAGCAGAATATCGGAAAAAATGTGAAGAATATGCACGTTCACAGGTAGATACACAACGGGCTGATTTTAAGCGTCTTGGAATTGGCGGCGACTGGGATCATCCTTATATCACATTAGAGCCTACCTATGAAGCAGCAGAAATCCGTGTGTTCGGAAAGATGGCAGAAAAAGGCTATATTTATAAAGGCTTGAAGCCAATCTATTGGTCTCCGTCCAGCGAATCATCCTTAGCGGAAGCCGAAATTGAATACAAAGATGTTAAATCTGCTTCAATTTATGTAGCATTTAAAATTGTAGATGGAAAAGGCCTGCTTGATACAGATACTTCATTAGTCATCTGGACGACAACTCCATGGACGTTGCCTGCAAATCTGGGTATTTCTGTAAACGCGGATTATAAATATGCTGTAGTTAAAGCCTATGGAAAAAAATATGTCGTAGCTAAAGATTTAGTAGAGCAAGTGAAAGAAGCTATCGGCTGGGATGAAATTGAAATTGTTGATACTATTGATGGAAAAGACATGGAATATATGACTGCTCAGCATCCATTTTATGACCGTACTTCATTGGTTATGCTAGGCGACCACGTTACATTGGAAGCTGGTACAGGTTTAGTTCATACTGCACCAGGGCATGGTGAAGATGACTATATTGTCAGTAAAAAATATAATCTTGATGTTTTATCACCTGTTGACAGCCGCGGTGTATTTACAGAAGAAGCACCAGGATTTGAAGGAGTTTTCTATGATAAAGCAAATCCGATGATTACAGCACTGCTAGACGAGAAGGATGCATTATTGAAGCTGGACTTCTTCACTCATAGCTATCCTCATGACTGGCGTACTAAAAAACCAGTTATTTACAGAGCTACTCCGCAATGGTTTGCTTCAATCGATAAATTCCGTCAGGACATTCTTGATGAAGTTGAAAAAGTAGACTGGATTATTCCATGGGGGAAAACACGTCTTTATAATATGATTCGTGATCGTGGTGATTGGGTTATCTCCCGTCAGCGTGCTTGGGGTGTTCCGCTTCCAATCTTTTATGCTGAAAACGGAGAAGCAATTATTACACCAGAAACGATTGAACACGTAGCTAATTTGTTTGCTGAGCACGGTTCAAATATTTGGTATGAAAAAGAAGCAGCAGATTTACTTCCAGAAGGCTTTACGCATGAAGGCTCCCCAAATGGAACCTTTACCAAAGAAACAGATATTATGGATGTTTGGTTTGATTCTGGTTCATCTCATGAGGCTGTATTGCGTCAGCGCCCAGAGCTAAGCTTCCCGGCAGATATGTATCTTGAAGGCTCTGATCAGTACCGTGGCTGGTTTAATTCAAGTATTACAACAAGTGTAGCAATTAATGGTGTTGCACCTTATAAAGCCGTTCTTTCTCAAGGATTTACCCTGGATGGTGAAGGACGCAAGATGAGTAAATCTCTTGGCAATACAATTTTACCTGAGAAAGTAATCAAGCAGATGGGTGCAGATATTCTGCGTCTTTGGGTGAGCAGTGTAGATACTGAATCAGATGTGCGGGTGTCAATGGATATCTTAAATCAGGTTTCAGAAGTTTATCGTAAAATTCGTAATACTATGCGCTTTCTGTTAGCTAATACCAGTGATTTTGATCCAGCTGAACATAGTGTTTCTTTTGAAGATCTTCGTTCAGTAGATAAATATATGACGGTTCGCTTAAATCAGGTAATCAAAGAAATCCGTGAAAAAGGTTATGAAAAATACAACTTTATGCAAATCTACCGTTCTGTTATGAATTTCCTAACAGTTGATCTATCTGCGTTCTATTTAGACTTTGCCAAAGATGTTGTTTACATTGAAGCAGAAAATGATTATCAACGACGTTGTATGCAGACTGTTTTCTATCAAACAGCTGTTGCGCTGACTAAATTATTAACGCCAATCATCCCTCATACTTCGGAAGAAATCTGGAGCTTCTTAAAAGAAGAGGAAGAGTATGTGCAATTAGCTGAATTCCCTGGCTACGAAGAATTTTCTAATCAAGATGAATTGATGGATGTCTGGGCTGCCTTTATGGACTTTAGAGATGAAGTTCTGAAAGCTCTGGAAGAAGCACGAAATTCTAAGCTGATTGGTAAATCATTAGAAGCCAAGGTAACGGTTTATCCGAATGAACAGGTACGTCAGCTTCTGACTGCGGTAGATGCAAATGTAGCACAGCTGCTGATTGTTTCTGAATTTGAAATTGCGGAAGCTACAGCTGTAGCTCCTGAAACTGCTGTTGTCTTTGACGATATGCGTGTGGCTGTGGAAGCAGCAGCAGGAGAAACCTGTGAACGCTGCCGGTCTGTTAGAACAGATGTTGGTACAGATGAAAAACTACCGACACTGTGCGGACGTTGTGCCAAAATTGTAGAAGAAAACTATGAAGAAGCTGTTGCAGAAGGTTTTGAAGGATAATTATAAGCTTAAGTCTACTGAGAGAAAATCTTTACTTGTAGCGTATAGCTACAAATAATGGTAACTAATTTAGAGTAAAAGCATAATGGTTGAAATACTCTTTCAAAAAAGTGTTTGTTCAAATTTAAGGAACTGTGACATAGTCGTGTGACTAATGGCACAGTTCCTTTTTTATAAAAAGGAAGTGATCGGAATCTACTCTATCGGACAAGTAGCTGCTTTTCTTGGAATTTCAAAGGATCAGCTGCGTTATTATGAGAAGAAAAAAGTATTTGTTCCATCTCAAAATCGGGAAAATCTTTATCGGGAATACACATCGGAAGATATTGATAAAATTCTGGCAATTGATTTCTATCGTTCTCTCGATCTTGATTTTAAGACAATTACACAAATTAATAGTCAAACAGACTTAGAGGAGCTTGGATTTATCTTAGAAGAAAAGCAAAAGAAATTAGCAGCTGAAATTGAGAACTTAAGAGCCTCACAAAGACAGATTGAAAAAATCCAGCAAAAGCTGGTGGATATAAAGCAGCACTTACATCGCTATTCGATTAAAAAATTTCCAGCTCAGAAAATAGTTGGAACATTTTCTGATTTTCGTGCCTATGAAGAATTTTCAATTGTTCGTGAAGTGGCTGAGGAAAGAGCAAAGCTTACACAGCTAAAGCGTTTTCTTTCCTTTGATGATACAGGTGTAACCGACTCTCAAATGCTGATTACGAAGCTTGCTGAGCACACAGATACAGTGGATATTCTTTCTTTTAACGATTGTGTGTACACAATTATCGAAGATGGAGGAGAACAGTTGGATGTGATGGCTCAGATTTTTAGTAAGACGCAGAAGTATATGGCAGATAATGGCTTACGACCTATTGGGAAAGCAATTATTGGACTCTTGCTTCTGGCAAATGAAAACAATAAAACTAAATCTTATTTAGAAATATACGTTCCTTACCATTCTTAAAAAATTTTCTTGACCTTAGGACTGTCCCATAGTTTAAGGTTGAATTATAAGATTGGAGAGGATAAAAATGAATGATAATCAACAACTAAAAAATATTGGACACTTAATTTTCCTGCATCTTTTTCCAGGACTTCTGACAGTTCTGTGTCAGCTACTGCTGATTCGCTCAGGTCTTTTAAGAGGAATGCCCAATGTGTTTATACTTGCGACTGCTGGTATTATTGGAATTATCGGATGGGAAGGAGGATACCTTTGCTATCAGTCTAAAAAAGAGACTGGCAGCTGGAATTTTCTTAAGATTATGGGCTTTCGCACGGAGAAACGAAATAAAAAACTGATAGTCTACGGAGTAGGATTATTTATGTTTTTGGGAATTTGCTTCACTATCTTTAAACCCTTAAGCAGTTTGCTTCTAGATACCATTTTCAATTTTATGCCAGCTGAATTTCAATTGAATCAATTATTGACAGGTTACTCAAAACCAGTAATTATTGCTGTACTGTTTGTTTATATCTTTGTTTTTGCAGTATTGTATCCAATAATTGAAGAGTTTTATTTTAGAGGATTTCTTCTGAATCGGATGAAATGGCTGGGAAATCGAGGCATAGTCTTGAACACTGTACTGTTTGCCTGCTATCATTTCTGGTCCCCATGGCTGATTATTACCCGGATTATCGGTCTGCTGCCGCTCTATTATACCGTTTCAAAGAAACATTCCTTGAAGCTGGGAATTATTGTTCATTGCTTGGCAAATACCACAGATATTTTTCCAATACTTAGTTTATTAGGACGTGTCTAAAAACTAAAAAATAGAACTTGAAATAAAATCAGAAATTCTCTGTTTTTTATTTCAAGTTCTTTACTCTTATTTAGTTTTTTGTATCGCTAGTACAATTTACAGTTGAAGCAAAAGTTGAATAGGAAAACAGCTTTAAGGGCGCACATCATTCTGTCCCATCCCCGTGTTATTTACTTACTCTAATTTTCCACGCTCGCGATACCAGATATCCGGTTCCCAAATCCATTGGAAGCCGTCCGCTTTCAATAGGTCAAAGGCTGATTTTGGTCCCATTGTTCCAGCTGAATAATTTGGGAAGTCAACAGCTGTTTTATCCCAAGCTTGGCGAATTATATCCACAATCTTCCATGACTGTGCTACTTCATCCCAATGTGAAAAATTCGTTCCATCTCCATTTAAACCGTCTAATAAAAGTTTCTCATATGCTTCAGGGCTATTGCCGGTTACCTCAGCGCTATGACGAAAATCAAGCTTAACTGGATCAGTTTTGAATCCTTGGCCGATTTCCTTTCCATTTAGCGTCATTGAGAAGCCTTCGGTTGGCTGAATATAAATTGTTAAAACATTTGGTGGTAGGTCGTTCTTTTCTTCGCAGTGTTCAATATCATCCTTAAACACATTAATAGGTACTTGCTTGAAGACAATGTTTATGCGGGTACCCTTTTCAGTCAGCCGTTTTCCAGTTCGAATGTAGAAAGGAACGCCAGACCAACGGAAGTTATCGATATAGAATTTTCCAGCTGCGAAGGTTTCAGTCTGAGAGGTTTCTCCAACATTCGGTTCTTCCCGATAGCCGGCAAAGTCCTGATCGTCAAGGCTGCCAGGTCCATATTGCCCGCGGACAAAGTTTTTTAAAGCCTCTTCTTCATTATAAAGTCGGATTGCTTTCAGAGCTTTAACCTTTTCAGCACGTATTTCTGCTTCGGAAAAGGTAACGGGAGGTTCCATTGCAAGTAGCGCAAGGACTTGTAAAATATGGTTTTGAACCATATCCTTCAGAGCACCGCTGTCTTCATAATAGCCGCCGCGGTCTTCCACACCCAAGCTTTCTGCAAAAGTAATTTGAACATTATCAATATAGCGGTTGTTCCACTGAGCTTCAAAAATATTATTGGCAAAGCGGATAGCGGAAATATTTTGAATCATTTCTTTGCCGAGATAGTGGTCAATCCGAAAAATATCTTTTTCAGGAAAGACCGCACGAATTTCTTCGTTTAATTTATAGGCAGTTTCATAATCTGTACCAAAAGGCTTCTCAATAATTAGACGGTCAAAGCCGTTTTCGGTTAAGATTTTTTGTGATTTCAGATGTTTGACGATTGTTCCGAAAAACTGCGGCGCCATTGCTAAATAATAGATACGATTGCCTTCCAGCTGATATTTCTGATCCAGTTCATCGGATAAACGCTTCAATGTATCATAATGCTCTGTATCGTTCACATTGTGGGATTGGTAATAAAAATGACTGGCGAAAGCATCTGCTTCTTCTTTTGTTGGCTCTAGAGCTTCGATTGTTTCCCGAACGATGTCCCGGTAATATTCATCAGACCATTCTCGGCGGGCGGTACCAATAACTGCAAAATGTTCACCAAGATTTCCTTTTTTATAGAGTCGAAAAAGAGAAGGGTACAGCTTTCTTTTGGCAAGATCTCCCGTCCCTCCAAATATTGTAAACAGTGCGACATTCTCGTTCATTATGTTCCTCCCTTTCTATAATGGATCAACAAAAATTGTACTGGCTGCTTTATAGCTGACAACCAGCGTTTTGTCTGAATTACTAATAGTGATTGGACCTTCGTATGCTGCAATTTCGTCAATCCTATATTCTTCGTGGATATTTAAATTGATAGAGACTAAATAGTCCAACAGCTCTTTTTCATCAAGAACCCGGGCAATTTGGATATGGGTGCCCACAGGATAATCAGTGAGTGTCTGATGCTTCGCTTCATGTACCGGCTGACCTGCTTCAGGAATTACGCCTCCATGAGGACAAAATTTTGGATGATTCAAGTAATCAGATAAGCGATCAGCCAAAGTTTTTGAAGTCACGTGTTCTAAAACTTCAGCATCATCATGGACTTCGTTCCATGAATAATTTAGGTGTTCAACCAGAAAAACCTCCCACAAACGATGTTTTCGAATGAGAGTACTGGCTTTTGTCAGACCAAGCTCTGTCAGCTGTACCCCCTGATAAGGTGAGTGATGAACCAAACCTTCTTTTACAAGCTTGGAAATCATTTCACTGACAGAGGCAGCTGATACATTTAAGCCGGAAACAATATGTTTATTGTTGATTTTATTTTCATCTCCGCCTAATTCGAAGATAAGTTTTAAATAATCTTCTCGATTTGGTGTCATATTTTTCATCCTTTCTCAGGAACCATCAAAAACAGTTTATCAGAAAAGCTTCTTTTTGACCATTTAATAAGATATTAATCTTGAAAAGTTCAGGAAAAGTTCTTCTCTTTTCAAAAATTCATTGAATTAATAAGGTTACTAGCGTTATTTTTTCTGAAATTTTCACTATACTATTGTAAAATCAAAAAGAAACGGTTAAACTATTAGGAAAAAATTAGAATTTTCAAACTATTTAAAAGGGATGATGTGAATGGGAAAAAATGCCATGGAAAAGAAGCGCTTGATGTATGATCCTGCTTTTGAAAAAGATGCTTGTGGAATGGGCTTCATTGCACAAATCGATGGAATTGCTTCCCATCAGCTAATTGACAATGCTCTGACGATGCTGGAGCGCATGAATCATCGGGGCGGTACAGGTGCAGAGCCTGATACAGGAGATGGTGCCGGAATTTTAATGGCTATGCCGGATACCTTCTTTCAAAAGAAAGCAGCTGCTGAACAAATTACACTGCCGGATAGACAGGAATACGGAGTAGGTATGTTGTTTCTTCCGCAGGAGGAAACAGAAAAGCATGAACTGCTGCAGTCATTGAAACATGAAATTACAGCTGCTGGTTATCGTGTTGTTTGGGAGCGGGATGTTCCCTTTGCCTTCGAATACTGTGGTCCGGGTGCTCAAAAAGTTATGCCGGGCATTGTTCAGATTTTCATTGAAAAACCTATTGACGTTAAAACAGGAAGAGAATTTGAGGACCGTCTTTTCCTACTTCGCAGAGAGCTGGAAAAAATCTATTCATCTGACGAACTGGCAATCTGCAGCCTTTCTTCAAAAACAATTGTTTATAAGGGAATGCTTCATGCCTATCAGGTGCGTTTGTTTTATCCAGATTTACAGGATAAAACGCTGGAAAGCAGCATCGCCCTTATTCATTCCCGATTTTCTACCAATACATTTCCAAGCTGGGACCGGGCACAGCCTTTTAGATTCTTAGCTCATAATGGTGAAATCAACACTTTAAGAGGTGCAGAGAACTGGATGCACAGCCACCACATTGATGTTTATAATTCGGAAAATTCAGATTCTGCAAAATTAGAAAACTGTATGGAACACTTGTACCGAAATGGCCGGGATATTCCTCATGCTCTGATGATGATGATTCCAGAGGCGTGGTCAAAAGAAGCAAATTTGAAAGAAGAAATTGCTGCCTTTTATGAATATAACTCCAGTTTCACAGCACCATGGGATGGACCAGCAGCACTGTGTTTTACGGATGGAGAAATGGTGGGGGCAGCACTTGACAGAAATGGTCTGCGGCCTTCCCGATACTCGATTACAAAAGATAATTATATTGTCGTAGCCTCTGAATCAGGGGTTGTTGATCTTGAGCCTTCAAGAGTTATTGAAAAAGGGGTTCTCGGACCAGCCAATATGATTCTAGTGGATACTATTGCTGGAAAGTTTTATCGTAATGATGAAATTAAGGAACGGTATGCAGGAAAGCATCCTTACCGGGAATGGCTTGACGAACAGCAGCTGACAATCGAACAGCTGACTGAAAGTGAAGAGGTTTTCAAACCGCTGTCGGAAAAAGAGTTGAATCGCTTGTGGAAGCTCAATGGCTATACCGATGAAATTATCCGGATGACGATTCTACCGATGGCTGAAAATGGAGAAGAACCCGTTATTTCTATGGGCTATGATTCTCCCCTTGCAGTCTTAAGCGAGAAGCCTCAGTCGTTGTTCACCTACTTCAAACAGCAGTTTGCTCAAGTGACCAATCCGCCTATTGATGCAATTCGGGAAAAACTAGTTATTGGAACAGAAATGTTCTTAGGACGAGATGGAAATCTTCTGGTTGATCATAAAGAAAATTGTAACAAGCTGAAGATTGAAAGTCCGGTTCTGTCTACAACTGATTTCCTGAAAATTCAAACATTGGATAGCCGAGGTCAAAAAAGTATGGTTCAATCCATCAATTACTCTTTAGCTCCAGAAGTTCCCAATCGTATACAGCGGGCATTGGAGACAATGTTTAAAGAAGTCGAGGAAAAAATAGATAATGGTGCTACAATCATTATTTTGTCTGATAGAGAATGGGGGAAAGGAAAGCTGGCCATTCCGATTCTGCTGGCGGTTTCTGGTCTGCACAACTATCTTGTAGAACAAGGAAAAAGAGGGCTAGCATCAATAATCGCTGATTCTGCTGAAGTAGCAGAGGTTCATCACTATGCTATGCTGATTGGCTACGGAGCAAGTGCTATTCATCCTTACGGAACTTATGAAACGCTAAAGGACTATCACTTAACTGATAAAATTGAAAAATACCGGCAGGCAGCAGAAAAAGGAATTGTTAAAGTCATGTCCCGGATGGGGATTTCCACAGTTTCGGGGTATCATGGTGCGCAGCTTTTTGAAGCTGTAGGCTTGTCTGAAGATGTTATCAGTCAATTTTTCACAGGAACAGTTACCCGAATAGGCGGCTTGTCTCTGAATCAGATTGAAAAGGAATATCTGGCTCGCTATGAAGCTGCATACGGAGAAAAAGAACAGGATTTTCTTCCTTCAGGAGGCAGTTTTCAATACAAGGCAGACGGAGAGCATCATTTGTTCAATCCTCAAACCATCTATAATTTTCAACAAGCAGTACGCTTGGGGGATTACAGTTTATATAAAAAATATGCAGCACAGCTTAATCAAGAGGAGATAGACACACCAACTACCCTGCGGTCAATGTGGACGTTTACAAGTGATCGTGCCCCAGTAAAGCTATCAGAGGTTGAGCCAGCGGAAACAATTGTGAAACGATTTAAAGTGGGGGCGATGAGCTATGGCTCCTTGAGTCAGGAAGCTCATGAGTGTATTGCTGAAGCCATGAACCGAATTGGGGCAAAATCAAATAGCGGTGAAGGCGGTGAAAACCGTAATAGGTTTAAAGCAAAAGCAAATGGTGTAAATTTAAATAGTAAAATTAAGCAGGTTGCTTCAGGTCGTTTTGGAGTGAATGCCGAATACCTAATGAGTGCCGAAGAGCTTCAAATTAAGATTGCTCAAGGTGCAAAACCTGGAGAAGGCGGACAGCTGCCGGGAAATAAGGTATTTCCATGGGTAGCAGAAATTCGCGGTTCGACACCTGGTGTGCGGCTGATATCACCGCCGCCTCATCATGATATCTATTCAATCGAGGATTTGGCTCAGCTTATTTATGATTTGAAAGCGATAAATCCGTATGCTCGAATTAATGTAAAATTGGTTTCCAGTACAGGTGTGGGAACGATTGCTACAGGAGTAGTAAAGGCAGGAGCAGATGTAGTTGTTATTTCAGGCTATGACGGTGGTACAGGAGCTTCACCAAGAAATTCTGTCAGAGATGCTGGACTGCCATGGGAGATGGGACTTGCGGAAGCACATCAGACCTTGTCGTTAAATGAGCTGCGTCAGCGGATGACATTAGAAACAGACGGTAAGCTGATGACCGGACGCGATGTGGCAGTTGCTGCTTTATTGGGTGCTGAGGAATATAGCTTTGCTTCATTAGCACTGGTAGCAGTTGGCTGTGTGATGATGCGTGTCTGCAGCCTCAATACATGTCCGGTAGGCGTTGCTACTCAAAATCCGGCATTACGGAAGTTTTTTGCCGGCAAACCGGAGCATGTGATTAATGGGATGATGTTTATTGCTGAGGATCTGCGGGAACTGATGGCAGAACTAGGCTTTCGCACGATTGATGAAATGATTGGCCACACAGAAATATTAAAGCCAAAATTCGTAGCGAAAGGCAAAGCTAAATCTTTAGATTTTTCAAGAATTCTCGGAAATACAATGGGAATTGAAAGAAAATGCGAAGATCCATTTCAGGAAAAACGCCAGTGGAAAGAGCTGGATGCTTTTGCAGGAGCAGCAATCAAAAATAATCAAAAAAAATATGTGGAAGAGACAATCAACAACGTCAATCGAACCGTAGGAGCTCGAATGGGCGGCTGGATTGCAGAGCGTTTTGGTAATTATGAGCTGGAGCCTGGGCTAATTACGTATCATTATAAAGGCATTGCCGGTCAGAGCTTTGGTGCATTTATCACTCAGGGCATGGTGCTGAAACTGACGGGAGAGGCTAATGATTATGTAGGCAAGGGTTTAAGCGGCGGACGGCTGATTATCGTACCTCCGGAGGATGCTGGTTATCAGGCTGAGCATTCACCGATTGTCGGAAATGTAGCATGCTTTGGCGCCAACCGCGGAGAAGCCTATTTCAGAGGAACAGGCGGCGAACGCTTCTGTGTTAGAAACAGTGGAGCCAAGGTTGTCGTTGAAGGTGTAGGGGATCATGGCTGTGAATATATGACTGGTGGTGTAGCCGTTATCCTTGGACAGACTGGCCGTAACTTTGGTGCAGGGATGTCTGGTGGTGTAGCTTATGTTTATGATCCAGAGCAGCAGTTTGCAGGAAAATGTAATATGGAAATGATTGAATTATTCCAGCTGGATGAATCAGGGGACGATAGTATATTGAAAGAGCTGATAGAAAAGCACAATGAGTATACGGAGTCTGAAAAAGCACAGACTATTCTGAATGACTGGGAAACTGAACGAAAGCATTTTGTTAAAGTGTATCCAAAAGAATACCATGAAATGGTTAATGTTACTGAAAAATTCCGTAATGAGGGATTATCTGGAGATGAGCTGCTGAAGACAGCATTTGAAGCAGTTGTTGGCGCTCAGACAGCTCCGCCAAAACCCACTGTAAAGGAGCGTGATTAGGATGGCTGATCCATTTGGATTTTTAAAATATTCTCGTAAAGAAAACCCTTATCGGCCTGTTGCCGAACGAATCAATGATTGGGAAGAACTACAAGTTCCGCTGCCGGAAGATGAACGGCAGGAGCAGGCAGCACGATGTATGAATTGCGGTATTCCTTTTTGTCATACAGGTGTTTTCTATGGCGGCAAACGTGCGGTTTCCGGTTGCCCTAATGATAATTTAATTCCTGAATGGAATGATTTGGTTTACCGTGGAGAATACAAGAAAGCCTGGGAACGTCTAAGTAGAACAAATCCCATTCCGGAAATGACTGGCCGGGTTTGTCCAGCTCCCTGTGAAAAGTCTTGTACAGAAGCGTTGAATGGTTCTGGTGTAGCCATTCATGATAATGAACGGTTTATCATTGATACAGCCTTTGAAAATGATTGGGTCAAACCTACTGGATTGCCGAAAGAAAAAACAGGCTTCAAAATTGCTGTTATCGGCAGTGGACCTGCTGGGCTATCCGCAGCATGGCGTTTAAATCAGTTAGGACATGAAGTAACTATTTATGAACGCTCAGACCGCTTTGGCGGCTTGCTGATGTATGGTATTCCCAATATGAAACTGGATAAGAAGGTCGTTCAGCGTCGAATTGATGTGATGAAAGAGGTGGGGATTGCCTTCATAGGAAATACAGAAATTGGGGTAGACCTTTCAGTTGAAGCCCTGTACCAAATCTTTGACCGCGTGATTGTAGCAACTGGCGCCAGTGTACCGAGAGATTTAAAGGTAGCAGGCCGAGAGTTTCAAGGAGTACAATTTGCTGTTGATTATTTAACAGAGGCAACAAAAGATGTTCTGAAACATGGTACCGAAGCAAACAGCAAAAAACTGGAAGGGAAGCATGTGATTGTTATTGGCGGCGGCGATACAGGAAATGACTGTATTGGCTCTGCGATTCGGCAAGGCTGCGCTTCTGTTAAGCAGCTTGAAATTACTCCTAGGATGCCCCATGACAGAACCGAAGCAAATCCTTGGCCTGAATATCCTTTTGTGGATAAGAAGGGCTACGGACAGGAAGAAGCCGAAGCGGTTCAGAAAGAAGCTTTGACTCTCTATCAGACCTCTACAACTGCCTTTATTGGTGCAGAAAGAGGACAGGTTATCGGTTTGGAAACAGTAGAAGTTGATCAGGCATTTCAGCCCATTGCTGGAACGGAAAAGACATTAAAGGCGGATTTAGTTCTGCTGGCAATGGGATTCACCGGACCTGAAAAAAGTCTGTTAGATCAGTTCAATATAAATGAAGTTTATGATGACTATACAACAAATAATGAACGAGTTTATGTCGCCGGTGATGCCAAACGCGGCCAGAGTCTGGTTATCTGGGCGATTCGTGAAGGTCGTCTGGCTGCTGAAAATGTGGATAAAACATTGCGGTCGTTAATTGCACAAGCTCAGTAAAAAACTGACAGAGAATAGAAGATAGTCAAGAATAAGATCAAGTAGGAGTCAACTATAGAAGTGGTTTGTACTGATAAATGAAAAGCAGCTTTCGTAAACTACTTTTCAATTTTATGGCTCTCAACTCATTTCTCAAAGCTCAATATTTTTGTTTCCATTCTGTTATAAGTATTTCTATGCTGTTTTCTAGAGGGACAATAAAGGTTTTTATTATTATGGTTTTCACTTGTAGCCTATTGACTATCGTTATGATTCATGGTAAAGTTTTTAGAAATAAATGAGAATATGATGAAAAAATGATGATCAGAATAGTAGATAGTATCAATGACTTTAGAGAGTTTCCGGTCGGTGAGAGGAAATAGTTGTTTACTATTGAACACGCCTGTAAATTATTTTTCTGAATCAATGTAGGAAAAATCGGGGATTGCCCGTTATCGCTTTTAGTCACTTGACTAACAGAGGTTTCTGCTGTGAAGCAGAAATGAATCTGAGGTGGAACCACGTGAAAAAAACTTCTCGTCCTCTTGGCTTATTTGCCAAGAGGACTTTTTGTATACAGTAAGAATAGAAAGGATGTGGGTGCTGTGAAATGGAATAGAAGTCTCCCGTCAGGCACTAAAGACCGGTTGTTTCGGGAAGCAAATGGTGCATATCAGCTAGAGCAGCAGTTGAATCAAATTGTTCAGAGGAGAGGGTATCAACGTATAGAAACGCCACTGATTGAGTTTGAAGATGTTTTTCAGGCTGATGATGGAGAAGGGCTGCTCTATCGCTTTTTTGACAAACAGGGGCGCCTGCTGGTATTACGTCCGGATATGACTATGCCGATTGGAAGAGTTGCTGCAACTGCAGGTATTCATCCGCCTTTGAAGCTTTCTTACAGCGGTAAGGTATTTCGCTTTAGCGATGAAATGTCTGGCGAGCAAAATGAACTGACGCAGGCTGGAATTGAGTTAATCGGCTTTGCTTCTTCAAAAGCTGAATTAGAATGTATTGCCTGTGCAGTCGATATTCTGAATACGTTACAAATTCCTAATTTCCATTTTGAATTAGGACATGCCGGAATCTTTAGAGAAACTGCTTCGTTTCTAAAATTAAATATTGAAGAAAAAAGAACATTAAAGGAATTACTAAACAATAAAAATTTAAGCGGTTTAAAAGAGTTTATCCAGCAGCATCCTAGCGAACTGAACGATTTTATTCAAAGACTGCCTAGGCTATTTGGAAATAGCGAAGAAGTATTTACTGAGGCACAGAGGCTATTGCCGGCGGATACAATCATTAGAGAAATAATTCTGGAAATTAAGCATATGGCACAGTTGATTCAGAAAAATCTTGGGATTGAAGTGACGGTTGATTTAGGCTCAGTTGCTTTGATGGATTACTACACAGGCATATTATTTAATGGATTCGCGGATATGATTCCAGATGCCTTTCTAAGAGGCGGACGTTATGATCATCTGGTTGAGCAGTTTGGCCATGATCGAATTCCGGCGGTGGGTTTAGGAATAAATTTGGATACATTGGCGGCTCTGCAATATCGGCTGGGCATTCTGGCAGAATTGAAGCAGCCAAGAATCTTAATTCATGCAGATTCGGAAGATTTCACTATGGCTGAGGAGCTGGTAAAAAAAGAACCAGATGCAGAGCTGTCTTTATTCGATACTTGGGAAGAGGCGCTGAGCTATGGAAAAATGTGGCACTACGAAGAGCTGATTCTTATCAAGGATAAAAAGCAAACCAGAGTGAGGATAGGTGATGCAGAAGATGAGTAACTTAACAATTGCCCTAACAAAAGGCCGATTGGAGCAGCAGACACTAACACTTTTTGACGAAGCGGGTATTGATGTATCCTTTATGCAGCAGAAACAGAGAAAGCTGGTTTTTAACAGTCCAGATGGTTCGTTAACCTTTCTCCTTGTAAAGGCTGTAGATGTCGGAACCTATGTGAGGCATGGTGTTGCTGACCTTGGCGTGGTTGGAAAGGATGTCTTGCTTGAGCACCCGTCCGGCTGCTATGAAATGCTGGATTTGGCTATTGGAAAATGCAAATTTTCTGTAGCCTCAACTGCTGATTATCAACCCTATGATCATAAAAGAAAAAGAATTGCGACTAAGTATCCAGTCATTGCCTCGAATCATTTTCGTTCAAAAGGTGAAGATGTTGAAATCATTAAAATAGAAGGATCTGTAGAAATAGCTCCAGTATTAGGACTAGCCGATGCGATTGTCGACATTGTTGAAACAGGTACAACATTGAAGGAGAATGGATTAGAAATTTTTGAAGATATTTGTTCGATATCTGCCCGCATGATTGTGAATAAAGCAATGCTTAAAAGAAAAAGACAAGAAATATTCCAGCTATTTCAGCAGCTGGAAGCAGTGATTGGAAAAGAGGGATAAACATGAAGTGGATTATCGGAACAAAAGAAACGGTCTTAGATGGACTGAAACAGGATAGTCAGACTAAACAATCCGCTGACCAGCAAATTGATCAGCAGGTCAAAGTGATTATTGATCAGGTAGCAGCTAGGGGGGATACTGCGCTAAAAGATTATTCTCGGCAGTTTGATCAAACTATAGTGACCGAACTGGAGGTTTCAAAAACAGCGTTGAAGAATGCTTATCAGGAGCTGGACACAGATGTGAAGAAAGCTTTGGAACGAGCGAAAGAGAATATTATCAGCTATCATAAGAAGCAGAAGCAGCATGATTTTATGGACACTGAAAAAACAGGTGTTTTTCGCGGGCAGCTTGTTCGTCCGTTGGATCGAGTAGGCGTATACGTTCCCGGTGGTACAGCAGCTTACCCGTCTTCGGTATTGATGAATGTTTTACCTGCTAAAATCGCTGGAGTAGAAGAAATCATCATGGTCACCCCGCCTTCTCCTGACGGCGTTCCGGCAATTATTCTGGCAGCGGCTGAGATTGCTGGAGTTGACCGGGTTTTTCAGGTAGGTGGTGCTCAGGCAGTTGCTGCTCTGGCTTATGGAACGGAAACAATTCCAAAGGTAGATAAAATCGTAGGACCTGGAAATGCCTATGTTGCCGCAGCGAAAAAACAGGTTTTTGGCACTGTAGGGATTGATATGATTGCCGGACCTTCTGAAATTGGTATTTTAGCAGATAATCAGGCTAATCCAGCCTTTATCGCAGCGGATTTACTTTCACAGGCAGAGCACGATTCATTAGCACGCACCTTTTTAGTAACTAATTGTGAACAGCTGGCAAAGAGTGTAGAAGAGGAGATAGCCGTTCAATTAGCTGACTTACCGCGAAAAGCAATTGCAGAGCAATCGATCACAGCGCATAGCTGGCTAATCGTAGTGACCTCAGTTGATGAAATGATTGAGGTTATGAACGAAATCGCACCGGAGCATTTAGAAGTGCAAATGACAGACCCTATGCAGTATCTTCAAAAAATCAAACATGCCGGATCAATTTTTCTAGGTGCGTACACCTCAGAGCCTGTTGGCGATTATTTATCCGGAACGAATCATGTACTTCCAACCAGTGGTACAGCAAGATTTTACTCTCCCCTTGGTGTGTATGATTTTGTAAAATATAGTCAGGTAAGCTACTATACAAAGGATGCGTTGGCAGAGGTTAAAGATGATATTGCTTTACTGGCGCGAAAGGAAGGGCTAGAGGCTCATGCCCGTGCTGTAGAATACCGTTTCAAGGAGGAAAACAAATGAGAACAGCAAGTTTGAAACGTACAACGGCAGAAACACAAATTGAACTTACTTTAAATCTGGATCAGCAGGAGCCAGTGGTAATTGATACTGGAGTTGGCTTTTTTGACCATATGCTGACCCTGTTTGCCCGTCACAGCCGAATGTCGCTAGAGGTTAAAGCTGTCGGAGATCTTGATGTGGACAGTCATCATACAGTTGAAGATGTCGGGATTGTTTTGGGTCAGTGTTTAAGAGAAGCATTGGGAGACAAGGCGGGAATTAACCGATATGGAACCAGCTTTGTACCAATGGATGAGACACTGGGCATGGCTTCTTTGGACTTAAGCGGACGGTCTTTCTTGGTATTTGACGCAGAGTTTGATAACCCTAAGCTAGGAGCCTTTGATACAGAGCTGACAGAGGAATTTTTTCAGGCACTGGCATTTAATGTTCAGATGAATCTGCATCTAAAAATTCTACATGGAAAAAATAGCCACCACAAAATTGAATCGCTATTCAAGGCAACAGGACGTGCTTTGCGGGAAGCTATTACTTACAACGCAGAAATTCATGGTGTTAATTCAACGAAAGGAACGCTGTAAATGATTGTTATCATTGATTACGATACAGGAAATACCTTAAATGTTCAGAAGGCATTGAACTATGTAGGGCTGGAAAATAAGCTATCAGCCGATGCTGTTGAAATATTAGCAGCGGATGGACTAATCCTCCCAGGAGTTGGTGCATTTTCACTCGCAATGGCTGAATTGGAAAAACGGCAGCTGACAAGCGTTATTAAAGAGGCTGCAGCTAACGGAACGCCCATCCTAGGGGTTTGTCTAGGGATGCAGCTGCTGTTGGAAGGCAGTATGGAAAATGGCTATACTGCAGGATTAGGCCTAATCGAAGGGATTTGTGAAAAGATCCCTCAGGAAAAAGACTTTCCAGTTCCTCATATGGGATGGAATGAGCTGATGATTACAAAAGAAACACCCTTAACCAAGGAAATGTCTGGTGAATATGTCTATTTTGTTCATTCCTACTATGCAGATTGTGATCCGGATACGATTGATGCTTTGGTACAGTATTCTTTAAAAGTTCCGGCAATGATTTCACAAGGACACATTTACGGTACTCAATTTCATCCTGAGAAAAGTGGAGCGATTGGGTTGAAAATACTAAAGGGGTTTAAGGAGGTAGTGGATCATGTACGTTTTACCGGCAATTGATATTCGGGAAGGAGCAGCTGTCCGATTAGTCAAAGGTGATTTTTCTAAAAAGACAGTTGTAAATGAAGATCCCTTGGCCCAAGCAGAGATATTTAGAAAAGCTGGCTGTCAATTTCTTCATATTGTTGATTTGGATGGTGCTCTTGCAGGAGACACTACCAATGCTGCTCTGATTGAGAAGATAAAAAGGGAAACTGGATTACCGGTAGAAGTTGGCGGCGGTATTCGCTCAATCGAACAGGTGAAGAAGTACGCTGAGCTAGGTATTGATCGAATTATTATCGGTTCTGCAGCACTAAAAGACCCTGACCTCGTCAAGGAAGCAGTCCAAAAGTACGGAGAACAGATTGCTGTCGGAATTGATGCCAAGCATGGAAAAGTAGCTGTCAGCGGCTGGCTGGAGGTTAGTGAGACGGATTATCTGAGTATGGCACAGGAAATGGCGGCAATTGGTGTAAAGACACTTATTTATACCGATATATCGAAAGATGGAACGTTAACAGGTCCCAGCTTTGAGCACTATGAAAAGCTGTTGTCTGTAGTTCCTCAGGTGAATATAATCGCTTCAGGTGGTGTCAGCAGTAAAGCTGATTTAGAAAAGCTGGCAGCTATAGGTGTCTACGGAACAATAGTTGGAAAAGCCTACTATGAGGGACGAATTACGCTGGAAGAAATGCAGGAGGTGGCAACTGGATGCTGACAAAGCGAATCATCCCATGTCTGGATGTAACCGATGGGCAGGTGGTTAAGGGCGTCAATTTTGTTAACCTGCAGAGTATTGGCGATCCTGTAGAAATTGCCCGGGCATACAATGAACAGGGAGCGGATGAACTGGTCTTTCTGGACATCACTGCTACAAGCGACGAACGCGAGACGATGGTAGAGGTAGTTGAGCGGACTGCTGCGGAAGTCTTCATTCCTTTAACTGTCGGCGGAGGTATCCGCTCTATTGAAGACATGAAGCGAATGCTTCAGGCTGGTGCAGATAAAATATCGCTAAATTCTGCAGCTATCAATGAGCCCGATTTAATTAGACAAGGTGCTGAAAAATTTGGTTCTCAGTGTATCGTGACTGCAATTGATGGAAAAAAGGCGGCAGACGGCAGCTGGCATGTCTATACGAAGGGTGGAAGAGAAGATACTGGTTTGGATGTGGTGGCATGGGCTAAAGAAGCAGTTTCACTTGGTTCGGGAGAAATACTGCTGACAAGTATGGATGCAGATGGAACGAAAGAGGGCTATGATTTACCGATGCTTCAAGCGGTTTGCGAGGCTGTTACGGTTCCTGTAATTGCTTCGGGAGGCTGCGGCAGCAGTAGGGATATCTTGGAAGTTTTTGAAAAAACTGGTGTAACTGCTGCTCTAGCAGCCAGTATATTTCATTATGGAGAAGTAAAAATCCCTGATTTAAAAGCGTATTTAAGCAGTGAAGGAGTGAGTATTCGTTTATGAAACCAGATTTTTCTAAAGGACTAATCCCTACTATCATTATAGAAGAACAAACAAATGAGGTATTAATGTTGGCTTATATGAATGAAGAAAGCTTTAATAAAACACTGGAAACAAAAACCACATGGTTTTATTCCCGCTCAAGGCAATCATTATGGAATAAAGGCGAGACGAGCGGTCATACCCAGAAGGTAAAGAGTATTCAGACGGATTGCGACAAAGATACACTGCTGATTAAGGTGGAGCAGATAGGTCCTGCCTGTCACACAGGAGCACATAGCTGTTTCTTCAATGTGATTCTTGAGGAGGAAAATGAATGATTGAAGAACTTTATGCCGAAATAATGGAACGAAAAGCACAACAAAAAGAAGGTTCATATACCAGCTACTTGTTTGAAAAGGGTTTAGATAAAATTTTGAAAAAAGTCGGAGAAGAAGCGACAGAAGTCATTATTGCTGCAAAAAATGAACCAGAGGAGCTGATTAGTGAAACGGCAGATTTGGTTTATCATATGCTGGTTTTATTGGCGGAGAAGGATATCCCTTTAGAAGCAGTAATGAAGGAGCTGGAGCAGCGTCAGGGGAAATTGAGTGTAGTGAAGGATCGAAAGACGATCGAAGATTTATAAGTTAATTTATAAGTTAAATAAAGAAACGGGTAAAAAGTGTTGAATATTGGAATCACGCAGGATATTCTTAAAATGATAGTGAAGGAGAATGTTTTTTGACTAGAACTTGAAATCTAATCGTTCATAACAGTTCTTCCTGTCACTTTTCATGATAAACTGAAAAAGAAAGTAGAGGGTAAATTCATTGACAGCCGAATTTACCCTCTACTCTTAGTATAATTATTTTTATAATTAATTTTCTTTTGAATCTGTTAATTTTTCCATAGAGGTGACCTTTTCTAATAGATATGTTCGGTCATCAGCTTCATCATAGAGCGTATAAGGCTGATTATTTCTTGTTTCAACAATTAAATGAAAACCATAGGTATCCTGAACAACTAAACGCTGTATATTCCATTCAACTAATGAATAAGTAACTGGTTTGCCGTCAATCATAATATTCAGTTTCTCGTCAATGGCTAGCTGATGCTGGGTAGCTTTGCCCTGATTAATAAACCACCACTTCCCTTGAAAGAGAGTGATCAAATCAGAAGCCGTTTGACTAGCCTCCTGTTTCTTCTTTTTATTTTTAAATAACAATGAGCTGGCAAGTCCAGTCACTACAGAAGCCCCCAATAGAAAAGACCAGTGTTTCTTCATTACCCAACCTCCCGTTTTCTTTTAATCATAGCATGAATTAAAAAAATTAGGGTTGGAAAGCACTGATTGTTAACGAAATTTAACGAAGGTTAACGAAGTTTAACATAGGTTAGGGAAAATTAAGTACGAAGAGCTTGTCAGATTACAGATTAAAACTGGCTTTACGAAATGAACAGTAAGAAATCACTGCGCAACGCTTAGAGTTGCGTTACTTTTTTTTGTCATTAGCATATGGTAAATGCAAGGAGGTAATACAAATGGAAATACATGAACAAATAAAAGAGAAGAGAAAAGAGCTGGGATTAACTCAGCAGGAAGTAGCTGACAAGGTATTTGTTACTCGTCAGACCATCTCAAAATGGGAGCTTGGCAAAAGCCGACCGGATTTAGTTTCTTTAAAACTACTCGGCGAACAGCTGCAAACTGATTTTCTAAAAAATGATTCAAAGGAAAAGGGGAAACAAGGGATGAAAATAACATGGAAAGATATTTTAATGACAGCAGTTTTTGGTATTTTCTTTTTACCGGTTCGCTTACTGATTACGTATCTGAAACCTAAAGTTACACAACCAATTGTAAAATACGTGCTGTTACCTTTTGTGATAACGGCTGGAGTACTATATATGCGTTCTTTAAACGAGACAGCATTTTTTGCAGTTGGAGGAATGCTTATCTGCCTGTATTATCCAATTGCCGGCTATTACTTTAAAGGCACAAAAGAAAGCTAGTTAAAAAAGGATATTATTGACTCCTGACTGCAAGTGTCTGGGTACTAAACCAAGTTCCCAGACTTTTAATGTGCCTAAATTTAATTAAACGGCGGTACAGAAGTAATTTCTTCGGAAATAAGCCAAGCTTTTTTTTAAATTTGTAAAGCACTAGGCGAGAATCAGTCAACATCGAGGGTCTCACATTTGTGTTTCCTGTCGTTTTAAGAAAAACTTGCTTACTTGCTGAGAACAAGAGTAAGATACGAGCTGATGTTGAACAGTATCTACCTGGTTCTCAAGGCTCAAGAAACTTCTATTCGAGTCTGTTGTTGTGTCCTAATATCAGCTTATTAGATGCTTTTTGCAGACACAGAAATATGATATGCTTCGAAGGAATGAAAAAAGAAAGGAAGCTGAAGATGAAAAAAACAGTCCATCACTTGTGTATTCAGACAAACAATTATCGAGAGTCGTTGGCATTCTATCAGACTCTGGGCTTTGAAGTGAAATTGGAAACACCTGATTTTCATGGGAGAGATTACAACAGCTGGCTGTGTTTGAATGACTTTTATATCGAGCTGCAAACTGGCAAAAAGGCAGAGCAGCTGCCTAAAAGTCAAAATTCGGAAGGCATTGCTCATTTTTGCCTATGGGTGGCGTCCCTTGAAGCAGCAGTAGACGAGCTCAGTAAGTATCAGGACTCGTTTATTCAAAAGGAAGGCTCGGTTATTTACCAGGTAGCCAAGACAAGATTGTGCAAACTTTATGCACCTGAAGGAACTATTATTGAGTTAAGAGATTCAAAAGGTATATAATAGGAGCATAAGATTAACTGAATGTCTTTAGATAGTTGATTTATATACTTGCTTAGTGAAGATCTGATAAGACTAATTTGTCTAAGGATTGCAAACTATGGTATTGTGGTGAAGAAGAGGTGTTTTGATGATAGTCTATCCAGATGTACATCTGGCGCGGTTTATTTGTCGGCCCAATCGCTTTATTGCTGAATGCCGCATGATCGAAACAGGCGAACAAGTGACGGTCCATGTTAAAAATACAGGACGGTGCCGCGAACTGTTTTTGCCTGAAGTGGAGGTAGTCTTAAGCTATCAGCCGTCTCCTAAAAGAAAAACAGCTTATGATTTGATTGCTGTAAAAAAGAATGGTCAGTGGTTTAATATTGACAGTCAGGTTCCTAATGCACTGGCGGCCCAAGGGCTAAAAGAGGGGATGATTCAGCTTCCTGGATTAACAGGACAAATGACTTTAGTGAAGCGTGAAAAAAAGTATGGCAATTCACAGTTTGATATTTATGTTGAAACAAGCACAGAGCAGAAAGCTTTCATTGAGGTGAAAGGGATGACTTTGGAAAACAGCCGATTAGGCGCCTTTCCCGATGCGCCTACTTTGAGAGGGCTGAAGCATGTAAATGAGCTGAATAGAGCAATTAGCGAAGGCTATCAATGCTATGTATTGTTTGTGATACAATTTGAACAGGTTGACAAAGCAACAATTAACACAGAGATGCAGCCTGCGCTGACAGAAGCTATTGAAGCCGGTCAAAAGCTGGGATTAAATGTTTTAGCCTACAACTGTGAGGTTACGCCCGAAACGATTCGTGTACTAAAGGAAATTCCTTTTGATCTATATGAATCCTTTTGACTATTCATTACAGGAAAAGTAATCTACAAAGCAAAGGGATGGAGTCAGCTTTCATGTATTTAATAGGATTCATATACATGAAGTATTTAAACAGCGAGAATAAAGAAAGGTGAGGAGAATATGATTCATTTAGGTGTTATCGGAACAAACTGGATTAGTGAACAATTTGTGCAGGCGGCATTGGAGACTGGAAAATATGATTTAACGGCGGTTTATTCCAGACGTTTGGAAACGGCACAAAAGTTTGGTGAGAAGTATGGTGATGTAGAATATGCCATAGATTTAGCTGCCTTTTTTGGCATTGAACACATGAGTACTGTATACATCGCATCCCCTAATTCTTTGCACTTTGAACAAGCAAAACAAGCAATTTTAGCTGGAAAGAATGTCATTGTGGAAAAACCGGCATTCACTACTCCTGCTGAAATGGAGGAAATTATTCATCTAGCCAACAAGCAAAAGGTGTTTTTCTTTGAAGCAGCAAGAAATATTCATGAGAAAAGCTTCAAAAAAATTGGCGAACTTCTACCTCTAAAAAATGAAATTATTGGTGCCAGCTTTACTTATATGAAATATTCCTCCCGCTATGACCAAGTATTGGATGGTGAAGAACCGAATATCTTTTCTCCTCATTTTTCGGGTGGAGCTTTAATGGATTTAGGTGTCTATCTGATTTATGCAGCTGTGGCGTGGTTTGGTATGCCTCAGGAAAGTCATTATTTTGCACGGAAAGTCGCAACTGGTGTAGATGGACTAGGCACAGCGATTTTAAGATATGACCGTTTTGATGTAACGATACAAGCAGGGAAAATTGGTGACTCCTTCCAAGGATCAGAAATCTACTTTGACAATGGTACGTTGTTGCTGGATGGAATCAATGCAATTTCCAAGGCTGAATTTCATGATAGAAATCAGAAAGAGCGGGAAGTTATTGCGCTGACAACAGAAGAAAATCCAATGGTAGAGGAAGCCTCTGATTTTGCTCATGTTATTGAGAATCCTGCTGATAAAAACTGGGGTGTTCAATACGAAGAATGGGTCGAGCTTTCCAGAAATGTCAATCAGGTTTTAACTGATTTAAGAAGTAGTGCAGGTATTGTATTTGATGCCGATAAAAAGTAAAATGGAAGATAGGAAGTAAAAGAACAGAAATTAACAATAGATAAGACTAATAGCAGTTTTGATTGCGACAACCTGGTTCCGAGGTACACAGTTTTAACAGTGATACGTAGAAATGAAACTGCGTTGACCGAGTGGAAATAAGTGATTGGAATCTGTGGTATTGAGGGAGTTGAATTTTTTGATTCGCTCCCTTGATATATGCACGCAGCTTGACTTCTATCTGACTGTTTATAAAGCAGCCATTGAAATTATTAAGGTCTTATTCTTGAAAGGGAAAATATGAATTTCGTAAAACAGTTACCAGAGGTTTGGCAAGAAAAATGGCAGGCTTCTGGTTTTGATGAACCTTCTGCTATTCAGAGTAAAAGCTTTAATCCTTTATCAGAAGGAAAAAATGTCCGGGGAATCTCTCCAACTGGAACAGGTAAAACATTAGCGTACCTGCTGCCGTTGTTATTGCAAATCAACAAGGGTGAAGGCAGCCAGCTGCTGATTCTGGCTCCTTCGCAGGAACTGGCTATGCAGATTGGTCAGGTTGCTCAGGAATGGGCTCAGCCCCTGCAGCTGAAAGTTCAGCGGCTGATAGGCGGAGCAAATGTGAACCGTCAAATCGAAAAGCTTAAAAAGAAGCCTGAAGTCCTAATTGGTACGCCAGGACGAATTATGGAGCTGATTCGTGCTAAAAAGATTAAGAGTCATCAGCTAAAAATGATTGTTATGGATGAAGCTGATTTGCTTTTACAAAAAAGCGAGCTGGATTTAACGAGACAAATTCTTCAAAGTGCACCCGTTGATTATCAGCTGGCATTTTATTCAGCAACAGCTGATAAAATTGCTGAGGAGGTTAACGAGCTGGCGGCAGAGGTTCTGACAATCGATGTGATGGAAGAAGACCAATCGGCTGGAAAAGTTCAACATTACTACATAGAAGTACCTTTTAGAAAGAGAAAAGAGTTCTTACAAAAGATGCTTCATATACCAAACTTTTACGGTATGGTTTTTTTTAATCAGCTAACAGATTTAGGCGCAATAGAAGAAAAGCTCACCTATGAGGCTTTACCTGTAGCTGGCTTAGCTTCTGATCAGAACAAGCAGCTGCGCAAGCTGGCAGTTGGGCAGTTTGCACAGAAAAAGATACAGATGCTGTTAACGACAGATGTGGGTGCCCGCGGCTTGGATTTTCCTGCTGTGGACTACGTTGTCAATGTAGATGTCCCGCTGGATGCTGTAAGCTATGCTCATCGAGCCGGCCGCTCTGGTCGAATGGGAGCAACAGGTACAGTGATAACATTTGTTAATGAACGAACGAAACGGGATTACCAGCGCTTGTTGAAACAGATAGGTATTTCTGCAGCTGAATTGTTCATTTATGATGCTCAATTCCAGACTGAAAAAAAGGAGCAGGAAAAAGAGCAGAAACGTGTGAAAAAAAGCAAAAAGAAATAATTGTTTGATTGTTGTATATGGATTCATCAAGCATAAGGAGGCTAAGTATGAAATCCAGAAAAGAAGAAATACTAGCTCTGTTGGAAGAGAAAAAAATTGGTATGACTGCTGCCGACATCGCTGAGTCTTTAGAGATTGACCGAAGCAATGCCAGCAGATACCTGAGTGAGCTTTCCAAAGAAAAGAAAATCTTAAAAAAAGAAGGACGGCCAGTTGTCTATTCTTCTGTTTTTGAGGAAGAAAAAATTCATGTGGATAATTCCAGTGAGGTAACCTTTGAAAATCTGGTTGGTGCCAATGATTCACTAAAGGTTAGTATTCAACAGGCAAAAGCAGCTATTTTGTATCCGCCGCGCGGTCTTCATACAATCATTTTTGGAGAGACCGGAACAGGGAAATCTTTGTTTGCAGAGTGTATGTATCATTTTGCGGTGGAATCGCAGACTTTACCTGAAAATGCACCGTTTATTTCCTTTAATTGTGCAGACTATGCCCAGAATCCACAGCTCTTGTTTGGTCATATTTTTGGCGTGAAAAAGGGTGCTTATACAGGGGCGGAAAATGATAGTACTGGACTGATTTCAGAAGCTGACGGCGGGGTTCTATTCCTCGATGAAATTCATCGTTTACCGCCAGAAGGGCAGGAAATGCTGTTTACCTTTATTGATAAAGGCATTTATCGTCCTTTAGGCGAAAGCGGAAAAACCTATGATGCATCTGTGCAGATTATCGGAGCAACAACGGAATCTTCAGAAACATTTCTAACGACATTTAATCGACGAATACCTATGGCGATTACCCTGCCCAATTTGGAGGCACGTTCTCTGGATGAGCGTTATGATATCATTGGACTGTTTATCAAGCAGGAGGCAAACCGCTTAAATCAACGGATAAACATTGAAAGAGAAGCTGTTTTAGCGTTCATGCTATATGATGCTGAAGGAAATATTGGACAGGTTAAGCGAGACTTAAAACTGGTTTGTGCAAAGTCCTTCCTGCATTATCGGACACACAATACATCCAGTCTGATGATTCGGAAAAAGGACTTACCTCTTCAGGTGCAAAAAGGACTATTGAAAATCAAGGAAGTTTCTGACCGTTTGGACCGGTTCGTGGATGCAAAAAACAATTATCTAACCTTTGAGCCGGGATCGAATGAGGTTGTCTGGTCTAGAGATCCAGCACGTGATATGCAGGTTTATAATGAAATTGAAGAAAAAGTTTCCACGTTGTCTACAAACGAACTGGAGAATATCGATCTTGAAGAACTAATTGCTAAAGATATGGATGCTTATTTCCAGACTTATGTGGAAGAGCTAACGCAAAGCTCCGTTCATAAAGAGCTGCTGCCGGAGAGCATCTGGAAGCTGACTAACAGACTCTATGATATAGCTGAAAAGCGCTTGGCACGAACCTATAATGAAAATGCCCGCTTTGCTTTTGCACTGCATTTACAGAGTACTATTGACCGAGTGCGTGAAGGACATATGATTGTCCACCCAAATTTGAATAATATAAGAAAACAAATGAAGGAAGAATTTCAGGTAGCTATTGACCTCTCGGCGATAATTGAAGAGGAAAACGATATTGAGATTCCTTTTGATGAAATTGGTTTTATCAGTATGTTTCTTTCAATTGATGTAGGCAACAAGGAAATGGTTGAGATTAACAATGTCGGTGTTGTCATACTGATGCATGGGAACTCTACTGCGTCCAGCATGCTGGAGACCGCACAAGAGCTTTTAGGTATTTCAACCGGAACGGCGATGAATATGCCTTTAACGATGGAAGTTCAGGCGATGTACGAGCATTTACGAGCTTATGTTGTGGAAAATCAGGAAACGTTAAGTAACGGCATGCTCCTTCTGACAGATATGGGCTCTCTGAATTCTTTTGGAAACCTGATTTTTGAAGAAACAGGCATTCGGACAAAAGCAATTTCCATGACAAGTACCATGATTGTTTTAGAAGCAATTCGAATGGCGAGTGTGGGAAGAAGTTTAGAAGATATTTATCAAAATATTCAAATGTCCTTTGAAGGAATCATTCGGGAGCAGTTCCGCAGCAGTATGAAGAATCCAAATCAAGTCAAAAAAGCAGTAGTTGTAACCTGTTTTACCGGTGAAGGCGTAGCTGCCCGGCTATATCAAAGGATTTTACCTGTAATTGATGAGGACAAGGTAGAAATCATTCAAATGCAGTTTTTAGAGAGAGAAGCCTTTAAAAAACATATTGATAGCTTAATGGAAGAATATGAAATAAAAGCAATTGCCGGTACGGTTGATGTTGAGTACCAAAATATTCCTTTCTTCTCGGCCTATGATATATTTGATGATGAAAAGCTGAATGTATTAAAACGGATTGCAGGCGATGAGGTGCCGACTGAAAAAATCGTTCGTTCTTTAACTGATACAATTACTACTGTGGATTCTTTACAGAAGTTAATTGTAATGCTTCAAAAGACGGTTCATAAAATACAGACGGATATGCACATTATTGTAGAGCCAGGTGTTGATGCCGGTATTGTTATCCATCTAGCATTCTTGGTCGATTCAATCTTGAAGGGCGAGGAAACGAAAGCATTCACAGGACTTACAGATTTTGTGAAGAAAAACCGTCTGGAAACAGATGTTGTCAGAACGAACATGATGGTGATTGAAAAAGCTTATCGGCTCTCCATCCCTGAAACAGAGATTGCTCATCTGACCAAAATGTTTTTGGAAAACAAAATTAGAAAATAAAAGATTACACACAAAGAGTCACTGTGTACGATTCTAACAGAGTGTGCGTGTGAAAGTGTTATAGACCAAAGCCTTTGTTAGCAAGGATTTTGGTCTATACAATTTTGGCACGCTTCTTGCTTATATAACAGTGTAACCAAATATATTAGGGAGTGAAGAAAAATGGCTAAAAAAACAATTATGCTAGTATGTTCTGCTGGAATGAGTACGAGTTTATTAGTAACAAAAATGCAAAAAGCAGCTGAAGCAAGAGGAATGGACGCTGATATCTTTGCGGTATCTGCATCAGATGCAGACAATAACTTGGAAGCAAAAGATGTAAATGTTCTACTTTTAGGCCCGCAAGTTCGTTTCATGAAAGCACAATTCGAACAAAAACTTGCACCTAAAGGAATTCCATTTGACGTTATCAACATGGCTGACTATGGCATGATGAATGGTGAAAAAGTACTGGATCAAGCAATCGCTTTGATGGGTTAATCTCTCAAAGATATCAGGAATTGAAGGAGAAATGAAAATGGAAGAACAACAAAACTTAGAAGCCATCATGGGCTTAATCATGTTTGGCGGAAATGCAAAAAGCGATGCAATGGAAGCTATTGCAGCAGCGAAAGAAGGAAACTTTGAAGTAGCAGATCAAAAAATTGCTGACGCAGAAGCTTCGTTAGTTGAAGCACACCATTCACAAACTGGTTTGTTAACACAGGAAGCACAAGGCAACAACATGACAGTAACATTGCTAACTGTACACAGTCAGGACCATTTGATGACATCGATTGCTTTCACTGATTTGGCGAAAGAAATCATTGACGTATACCGTCGCATGGATGCAAAATAAATCTTATTCTTTTTGAACGGAGAATTTGAGGTAATTATCTTAAAACTTTTTGAACGGAGTTTTATTAATTGGGGTTTAAAGAGCGTTTGCTCTTTAGATAAATATTTTTATAGGAGGATACAAAAATGAACGCTTTAACAGCATGGTTGGAAAAGTACATTCTTCCTGTTGCCGGGAAGATTGGTGCTCAGAAACACCTAGTTGCACTTCGTGACGCTTTCATCGGTACGATGCCAGCAACGATGGCCGGTTCTGTTGCGCTAATGATCAACGCAATTATTCGTGATATGCCAAGGCAATTCTTTCCACCAACGTACAATGCTGACATGACTCAGGTATTATCTGGGTATGACGGTACAATGATTCCAGTAATCAAGGATATCATTGGAATTAATGGTTTTGTTTACAACGGGACCATATTGATTGCAGCTATAATATTCTCATTCTCATGGGGATACTATATTGCAAGAGCATACAATGTAAACGACTTAGCAGGGGGAATTGTTTCATTGATTTCTTTTGCAGCTGGATTCTCAGATTCATTCTCAGGAAGTTGGGCTATGGAATTGCCTAGTTCAGCAGTAGACGCTATTAATACTGCAAATGCAGGGCTGGTAGCAACCGCTGATGGAATTACTGGTTCAGCATATGGCTGGTTAAATATCTCCCATCTCAAAGGTGAAAGTTATTTTACAGCAATGATTATCGGGTTTGTAGCAACGATGATTTTCTGTCAGTTAATGAAGAGAAATATCACTATTAAGCTGCCGGATTCAGTTCCGCCAGCAGTATCAAAAGCTTTTGCGGCAATTATTCCTGCAACCGCAGCACTTTATGTGTGTTCAGCATTTTATTATTTCTTCAGAATGTTTACAGATCAATTGTTTACTGATTGGATTAGTGAAGCTATCGCGAAACCGTTGCTTGGTTTCTCTCAAGGATACTTCGCAGTATTCATTGTTACACTATTCGTTCAAGTCTTCTGGTTCTTCGGAATTCATGGACCTAACGTATTAGCACCAATTCTTGAAGGGGTATTCGGGGTTGCTCAATTGGAAAACCTTAGCTTATTCCAGGATGGTGGTATTGAATTAGTTAAATCTGAAGGATACAAATGGGTTCGTGGCTCATGGGATGCTTTCGGATGGTATGGTGGTTCAGGTGGAACGATTATACTAATTCTTGCAATTATTCTATTCTCTAAACGGGCAGATTACCGTGCCGTTGGTACGTTGTCATTAGGCCCTGGTTTATTCAACATTAATGAGCCTATTATGTTTGGTTTACCAATTGTATTGAATGCAATTATGTTTATTCCATTCTTATTAGCGCCTGTAGTATCAGTTTCTATCGGTTACTTTGCAACAATGGCAGACTTGGTAAATCCGGTCAGTCAACAGGTAACATGGGTAATGCCGCCGGTTCTGCTGGCATTTATGGCAACTGGATTTGACTGGAGAGCAATCATCGTGTCACTAGTATGTATGCTGTCATCCTTCATTATCTGGGTACCATTCGTTATTGCAGCGAATAAAGTAGATCCTGCATTAGGCGAGAAGGAATAAGTATTAATTATTTTTGCTGGATGATCTGCTTTATTGGATCATCCGGCATTCTTACATATAATAAACGAAAGGGGTAATTAACAATGATCGGAATTAGTTCAGCAATGCAGCAAGATGCAATTAAAGAGTTATTAAACACTTATGATGGAGGCGACTTCACTTATACTTTTAAAGAAAAACAAGGAATCAAGCTTGTTTTTGAAGTAACCGGCGATGCTGCCGCTGCCGCTGTGAAAGCGAAGGAAATGATTAAAGCACAGCCGTGGGGCAATGTGTTGTATTTCCAAGCCACAGCAGTATAATTTTTAGACGGGACTGGTAATAATGACAAAAAACGGCCTATTTGTAATCAGTATAGGATTGCTTATGTTTGTATATAGTGCAAATGCGCAGACGGGCGAATACAATATTGTAAATATTTTTTCTTCATTAGTTGTCATGGGAATCGGATTGTTTTTCTTCTTAAAGGGAAGAAAGCGCGATAAGCAGAATAAAGATAAGGATAATGAGGTGAAGAAGAATGGAAATCGTTAAAAAGATGAATGTGCCAGCTTCCTATTTTTATGGAAAAGTTGTTGAATCAGTATTATATGATGTGAATCGAAGTACTGGTAAACGATTAAAACCTATGCAGTTAAATAATTTTGAATATGTCAAAGAATTTTCTAAGAACAGCCGGGCGAAGATTAAGATTGAGAAGCTGGTGGAAAATGAAGAATATGCTTATAAAACCTCTACAGTGAAAAATCAGTATCATGCACAATATAAAATTAAAGCTGTGGACAATAATTCCTGTGAAGTTCATTATACAGAGAAAATGGAATCATTTGGGACGATGCAGAAATTAAATGATGCAGCGATTGGTTTTATATTAGGCTTTTTTAAAAAGAGACAATTCAAAAAAATGCTTGATCAGATAGAAAGCTCATATTAATGTGAGCTACTTCGAAAAAGAACAATGAGTGTAAAAAAATCAAATTACTAAAGGCTAGTATGTAATTTTACATACTAGCCTTTAGTGTGTATGAAATAACTCCTAGTGTGCACACTAAACAAATAAATTATAACCTTATATTAAAGGATATAAGGTTATTTTTTTTGGCATGTTTCTTGCTTATTACTTATGTGTAACTAAATTACTTTAAGGAGTGTAAAAAAATGGCGAAGAAAACAATTATGTTAGTATGTTCTGCAGGAATGAGTACAAGTTTATTAGTAACAAAAATGCAAAAAGCAGCTGAAGCAAGAGGAATGGATGCTGATATCTTTGCAGTATCTGCATCAGATGCAGACAATAACTTGGAAGCAAAAGATGTAAATGTTCTACTTTTAGGCCCGCAAGTTCGTTTCATGAAAGCACAGTTCGAACAAAAGCTTGCACCAATGGGTATTCCGCTGGATGTTATCAACATGGCTGACTATGGCATGATGAACGGTGAAAAAGTTCTGGATCAAGCTGTTGCGTTAATGGGCTAATCGAATAAAAATAAATATGATTGAAGGAGAAATGGGAATGGAAGAAAAAAATTTAGAAGCTATTATGGGTTTAATTATGTTTGGCGGAAATGCGAAAAGTGATGCAATGGAAGCTATTGCAGCAGCGAAAGAAGGAAACTTTGAAGTAGCAGATCAAAAAATTGCTGACGCAGAAGCTTCGTTAGTTGAAGCACACCACTCACAAACTGGTTTATTAACACAGGAAGCACAAGGCAACAACATGACAGTAACATTGTTGACTGTACACAGTCAGGACCATTTGATGACATCGATTGCTTTCACTGATTTGGCGAAAGAAATCATTGACGTATACCGTCGCATGGATGCAAAATAATTCCCATTCTTTTTGAACGGAGAAGTGGAAATTGATTTGGAAACTTTTTGAACGGAGTTTTTGATGGGTTGATTTAAAGAGTGCTGCTCTTTAGATAAATAGTATTTATAGGAGGATATAGAAATGAATGGATTAGTAAACTGGATGGAGAAGTACATCCTGCCTGTTGCTGCTAAAATTGGTGCAGAAAAGCATCTAGTAGCATTGCGTGATGCATTTATTGGCATGATGCCGGCAACAATGGCTGGGGCAGTTGCCGTACTTTTAAACGCATTCATGCGTGACTTCCCAAGAGATTATTTTCAGCCGGAAGTCTATAAAGATGCAGGATTGGTTAACCCGATTACCGAATTCTTTCAGCCGGTAATTGATGTTAACGGGTTGATTTGGAATGCAACATTAGCAATTATGGCCGTAGTATTTTGTATTTCTTTTGGCTACAACCTGGCGAAAGCCTATGAGGTAGATACATTATCAGGCTCAATTGTCGCTTTGGTTGCGTTCTTCATGGGCTTACCTGACACAGCAACAACAACATTAACTTTAGACGGTACACTTCCTAAAGATGTTGCCAGCATGATTACAGATGCAGGTGGTACTGTTACAACTGCAGATGGTGCATCAAGTATTGGAGCTAGTGCTTGGGGCTATTTCCCATTTAGTCCACATATGGGTGGATCTGGTTTGTTTACAGCAATGATTTTTGGTTTTATATCAGTTATTATTTTCGCTATTTTAATGAGAAAAAATATTGTTATTAAAATGCCGGATTCAGTTCCACCAGCAGTATCAAAAGCTTTTGCCGCAATTATTCCTGGTGTAGTAGCACTTTATGTGTGTGGTATCATTTATAAAGTATTCAAACAAGTAACTGGCATGCCGGTTATTGACTGGATTTCTGATACAATTCAAGCACCGTTATTGGGCTTATCACAGGGTTACTTCGCAGTATTTATCATTGTACTACTTGTACATGTTTTGTGGTTCTTTGGTCTTCACGGGACAAACATCATGGGGCCTGTACTGCAGTCCATCTATGGAGTGGCAATGGTAGAAAATACAAATGCTTATCAAAATGCTGAACCAATCCCTTATAAATGGGTTGCTGGTTCATTCGAAGCTTTTGTATGGCCAGGCGGAGCAGGTGTAACACTTGTTCTATTGATTACTATCCTTATGTTCTCAAAACGTGCGGATTACAAAACAGTTGGTCGATTAGGAATTGGACCTGGTTTATTCAATATTAATGAGCCTGTAATGTTCGGTCTGCCAGTAGTATTGAATCCAGTTCTCGTTGTGCCATTTATCGTAGCACCATTAGTAACGGCAACAATTGCTTTCTTTGCAACAGAAGCAGGGTTAGTTAAACCAGTTGTTGTAAATGTTATCTGGGTAATGCCGACTATTCTTAGCGGATTCCTGGCAACAGCTGGAGACTGGCGTGCAATTGTACTGTCACTTGTCAATTTAGCGGTTGCATTTGTCATCTGGGCACCATTTGTGATTGCAGCAAACAAGGTAGACCCTTCATTAGGGGAACCTGAATAAGTATCAAACAAAATTGTTACTGGATGATTCAGACAGCTGTATCATCCAGTAATCTTACATAAAATGAAAGGGGAAAATACGATGATTGGAATCAGTTCAGCAATGCAGCAGGATGCAATTAAAGAGTTATTAAACACCTATGATGGAGGAGACTTCACATATAGCTTTAAAGAAAAACAAGGAATTAAACTAATTTTTGAAGTAACAGGGGATGCCGCAGCAGCAGCTACAAAAGCGAAAGAAATGATTAAGGCACAACCTTGGGGCAACGTACTTTATTTCCAAGCAGCAGCAGTATAATTTAGTAGATGGGACTGGTAAATATGACAAAGAACGGCTTATTCATAATCAGTATAGGATTGCTTATGTTTGTATATAGTGCAAATGCGCAGACTGGTTCATATAATTTTGCCAACATTATTACATCGCTGGTTGTTATGGCAGCCGGTCTGTTTTTCTTTGTAACTGGAAGAAAGCGGGAAAAGCAGAATAAATAAGTTAAAGATACTGAGGTGAAAAGGCTGGAAATTGTCAAAAAGATGAATGTACCAGCAACCTATATCTATGAAAAAATTCTTGAATCAGTAATTTTTGATGTGCGTCATAATACAGGAGAGACACTGAATCGATTACAGCTGAGAAATTTCGAGTATATTAAAGAATATTCAAAAAACAGTAGAGCTAAAATAAAGATTGAAAAACTGGTTGATAATGAGTGTTATGCGTATAAGACATCAACTGCAAGAAATGATTTTTTTGCACAATATGAAATTAGACCAGTGGATGAGTACTCCTGTGAGCTTCATTATACCGAGAAAATGAACTCTTTTGGTACCCTACAAAAAATTAATGATACATTTGTTGGCATCCTAATGGGCTTTTTCAAAAAGAAACAATTTAAAAATATGCTTCAGCAAATAGAAAATTCTTATTAAATGTATCCTAAGTAGAGGTTGTGACAGAAGTGTTCAGCTTCAAGCAATAAGGCGGAAATTCCGAAAATTGTTCTACAAATTTTTGCGAATTTCCGCCTTATTGTCGAAGAAGTTACTTCTGAAACACCGTTTATCCGGGTTTAAGGGACTGAGGCATACTAATGTCACAGTCCCTTTTTTATCTTTTTTTAGTCTTTTTAACTTCTAAAGTGTGGTCATAGGTTTCGGTGATTCAATCCCTTTAGTGGAATAGAAAAGGAGTCAGAGACCGAATAAAGAAAATCAAAATTTAGTTTATTGATGGAATCTGTAGTATTAGCAGGACAAAAAAGTAGATATTCACTCAGAAAACAGTCAACACTTTTTCTGGAACGGATTGCCTGTTATACTGTCTGTATATCGATTCGATAAAAGTGAATACACGCTGTTGCCTTTACCAGATTGCAGAGAAACATGTTCTTGTTGGTCAGCCCACTCGTATTGCGGAAAGCGTTTGATTTTTTTAGCAATCCATTTGATTTTTGCTTTGTGTATAGGAGTTTAAGCGATATCAGCAATGAGTAGAAAGGCAATAGCGCAGTAGATTTATTTAATGATACATCTATAGCTGGAAGGAGCCGGATATAATGGGCGAAGTACGTAAAATCAAAAAGGATGAAATTCCTGCAATGCTCGAATTAGGAGCGTATGCGTTTAATGTTGAAATTTCAGAGCGTTGGAGAAAACGTTTTGACTGGATTGTGAAGCATTCAGATGGGTATGGCTATTTTGAAGGGGAGACGTTGACTAGTCAGCTATTGGCTACACCTTTTAAAGTAAATTTTCATGGAGTCGAATATAAAATGGCTGGAATTGGTTGTGTATCTTCATATCCTGAGTATAGAGGACAGGGAAGCATCACAGCGCTGATAAAAACGATGCTTGTAGAATCAGCGAGGAATAAGGTAGCGTTGTCCTATTTAGCGCCGTTTTCATATCCTTTTTATCGTCGCTATGGCTATGAACAAATCTTTGAACAGATTGAATATAAAGTTAATCCGCAAGACTGGCCGATTAGTAAGGCATCAAAAGGACGTATCCATCGTGTTACTTGGAAAGAAGCAAAGGCAGTGATTCAAAAAATATACATACAAAAAAAAGATAATCAACGTGGAGGCGTGATAAGATCAGACTGGTGGCTGGAGTATAAGTTTGACTTAGGAAATGAATACTTATTTGCCTTATACGAAAATGACTTAGGAGAAATAGACGGCTACCTGGTATATCAGGTGAGCGGAGAGCGCTTTACTATATACGAGTGGTCTTGCCTAACTGGTGAAGGCTATAGTATGTTGAACCGTTTTATTGGCTCGCATAATGGAGCCACTCAGGAATTCTTTTATAAAAAAGGATTCTCTGGAGAGGATAACAGCTTTTTAATGCCGGCTCCTTTGCTTCAAATGCAGCTGACACCTTATATGATGGGAAGAATAGTGGATATTGAAACCTTCATTACCGATTACCCTTTTCAATACGCAGATGAAGAGTATACATATTATTTGACTATTAAAGATGAGTATGCGAATTGGAATGAGGGAACTTGGAAACTAATTTTAAAGAACGGAAGGACATTTTTTGAAAAGGTAGCTAATTCAAAAGAAATAGATAAAGAGAAAATGATGAGTGCTGGGATTCAAGAATGGACACAGCTGTTTATGGGCTATCGCTCAGGTGAAGCATTAAGCTTTTATGGAAAGCTCATTGGTGAGTTAGAAGAAATTCGCCAGTTAGATCAGCTGCTGCCGAAAGGTAAACCGATTCTAGAAGATTATTTTTGATTATTATTTGGAAAAAACACCAGCGGAAAAGCTTTCCGGCTGGTGTTTCGGCAAATATAAAGTTAGATAAAGGTTATTTCTCTTTTTTATCCGCTTCTTTATCAGTTGCTTTTTGTTCTTTCAGAGCTTGCTTAAAGATTTCTTCCTTTTCCTGCTTATAATTGTCCTGTCGTTCCGCAAATACCTTCTCTTTTGGTTTGTCAGTCATACAATCAACTCTCCTTTTTCTCTTCTTACTATAATCTTAGCATTGACAGCGCTTGATTTCGATATATATGCCTACAATTACTGAGAAAAAGAAAATATTTTCCTTTTCCGAATAATGATTGACAGAAAAGAGGAAGAATCATAAAATGAAATGGTATGCTTTTATTACTGAGCTACTATATGTAGCTTTGATAAAGATAGAAACTCTGCCAAAGCTTGATAGGTTAAATATCAACTGAAAACAGGCTTCCTTAGTAAAATGGATATTACGTAAGGGCTTGTTGAACAAGTGCCAAATTGAATATGTCCCCGTACCTCAGTAGGATAGAGGGTTCGCCTCCTAAGCGAAACGTCGCTGGTTCGATTCCAGTCGGGGACGTCACGATTGACATGCTGAAAGCCTTTAGCAGTAAAGGCCTTCAGCTTTTTATTATAGTTCAGTATAAAAAAATTCCAAGTGAGTATAATCGTTAACAATACTACCTTTTATCGTAACTTTATCTGAAATATCAAGTTCTAGAATTTTTTGCACGACTGACCTTAATGTCTTGTTTGCATCCTCAAATTTTTTATTCCAGCACTTTCTTTCTATGAATATAGAAAAAAGGTATCCAGTTTCAAGAGTTTTTTCTATCAAAATGAAGTTCCTATTTAACGATATTTTATAGGATAAATGCTGCTGCAATTAATAGATAGCTCCATTTAAAATCTTTTTTGCAAAGTACATAAAGTATCCCTGCTAGAATAGAAAATGAAACTGTAAATAGGCCGCCACTAAATCCCTGTAATAGAAAGTGCATCAATCCCCAAGTTAATGCTAAAAAAACACCGCCGCTAGGAATATTATGATTCAGTAAAAATTGTTTTTCCGCAAATTGTTGACCAAATACGATAGTTAATACAATAAGTGCTGACTCGCCTAAGTAATAAAAAATCTGTAGCATATAAGTGAGAATACTTTTATTTGAACCATTAGTAAATTCTACGAATGGTTTGAACCCACCAAAGCCAAAAAAGGTTATTATTGTAATTAATATAATAAGCATGAATGCAATGGAAAATTCTTTGTTCGATAATTGATGTTTAAAGTGAAATACATTAAATTCAAATTTTCTTTTTGCATATTGTATTAATAAAATGGCGAAAGTAAACCAAAGAATCCCAGTTAAAACAGAATTTAAATTTTTATTTAATGGTGTAAAACCTAATGTATTTACCAAAAAACCAAGTAACAATTCCAAACTGAATCCTGCAAACCCATATAAGCCCAACCAAAGAAATTCAATAGGCTGTATTGTTTTCTGTTTTTGTATCCCCGTCATTGTTAAATCTCCTTTTTTATATAGCATTAAATTACATTATACAGGTGTTGATAAGTATACTTCAATATCTTTTGCTAGATAATAGTAAAAGACTGACGTAAAATATCTAAAAGTTAGTGTGACATAGCTCATTGAGTTGTAGCTCACTCACATGGAATCCATATAAATTGTAGAAGTAGAGTGTATATATCGCTATTTTAACTGCGAAGAGTAATTGCAGGAGCAGCTATTTTGCTGCTTAGAAAGAATCGTAGCTTTCCATGATGAGTTCAGCGATTTAAGAATAAGGTGAATATTATTATAAAACTAATCTAAATAAGAAGACACTATGAGAAGAGTGAACGAGGTAGTCTGTTTTTTTGATTTTCTTTCATAAACAACAAAAAAAGTAAAAAAACAAAAGCTCAATATTTTAAGGATGTCAGATATGTTGTATCTTGAAATGTTTCTAGCCAAAATAGTGAATGAAGGATTCCTGCACTAAGCTTTTTCTATACACATTGGTTTAATGAAGTCCATAATAACATAAAAGAAAAAAATTTTTTTTTTAAACAAATTAATGCATTAAATTGAAAATAAAAAGTTAATTAAGTGCTTTTATTAGTCTTTATGTATGATAAAATTAAGTTATTCGAATGAAAGGAATGATTCAATGAAAAAGTTATTTGTGGGAAGTATGATGGTAATAGCTATGTTAGCGGCTGTAGGAAGCGGCGGTCCCGTCCATGGAGAAGAAAATGGCAATGATAAAGTATATATACCAGATTACAGTATTAGAGCCAATGTTTTTGGTGAGCTAGGAATACAGGAGCCGGAAGAGAGCTTTATCCCCTCGATTAATCAATTGGGGACACTGAACTATATGACAGTTTTTGGTTCAGGAGACGGTTCATTTGGGAGTCTACATGGATTTCAGTATATGAAGAATGTAAAAGAATTAGACGGAGGCTACAATGATAATATTCAAGATTTTCGTCCAATTAGCGGAATGACCTCCTTGGAAAGAATCAATATGAGTATGAATGTTTTCGAAGACAGAGATAGCGCAGTAGATATATCTTTTGCTCAGCACTTACCTAATCTAAAAGAGTTTGTATTTGAATACAATGTGCTTGATTTGACGCCGCTAAATGAAATAGAGAATCTAAAGAAAATTTCGGTTGGAAACTGGGGTGATCGGAATATTGTGAAAGGATCACAGCAAATTGTTTCTCGAAGTACTAAAGAATTTATGATGGTAAATCCTGTGACCTATTCAACTCAGTTCGAGGATATTGATTTGACAGTAACAGCAGTAGACACATCTGGCAACTTATTGGACGTATCTGTTAGTGAAGATGAAAAAGTTTTTACTATTAGCGATATTCCTGAAAATATGGAAAGCATTAAACTTCAGATTGAGAAAAGCAATTATGAAGTGGATTCAAATTATGTTCAACATATATCAATGTACAATGTTCCTTTGTATTGGAATTAATGAATAAATTTTATAAGCATTTTGGCTACTAAAACATACTAAGATTAGTGGGTAAGGTATTCGACGGAATACCTTACCCACTATATTTTTAATTAAGCCCAGTCTCCATTGCGGAATACTGGTACGCGTGTTCCATCTTTTCTGATTCCATCAATATTCATTTGGTCAGAACCAACCATGAAATCAACGTGTGTCTGACTGCGGTTTAAGCCGGCTTCTGTCAGTTCTTCTTCGGTCATGCTTGTTCCATTTTTGATGCTGAAGGCATAGGCTGAACCTAAAGCAAGGTGATTCGAGGCATTTTCATCAAATAGCGTATTATAAAATGTAATCCCTGATTGAGAGATTGGTGATGGGTCAGGTACTAAGGCCACTTCACCCAAACGCTTGGCTCCTTCATCGATTTGCAAAAGTCCTTCCAGAGCTTTTTGTCCTTCTTCAGCAGAAAAATCGATGACCTGTCCGTCTTTGAAAGTAAATTTCATGCCGGAAATAGTTGTACCGGCGTAGCTTAATGGTTTTGTGCTGGAAATAAAGCCGTCCACACGACGAGCATCCGGCGCAGTAAATACTTCTTCAGTCGGCATATTTGCCATGAACTTTTCACCGCGGGCATTGTAGCTGCCGGGACCTTCCCAGAGATGATTTTCCGGTAAGCCAATCGTAATATCCGTTCCCGGTGCGGTATAGTGAAGGGCGGTAAACTGTTCTTTATTTAGTGCTTCTTTTTTTGCAGCAAGAGTTTGATCATGCTTGTTCCAAGCTGCAACGGGGTCTTCCTCGTAAATGCGCGTTGTTTTGAAAATCTCATTCCAGAGAGCATCAACTTGTTCATCTGTTGTTTTCAGGTCGGGAAAGACCTTCGCTGCCCATTCTTTGCCAGCAGCTGCAACAACTGTCCAACTGATTTTATTGGCCTGAGTGGCTTTTCTCAGTCCCAAAAGGGCTTTGCCAGCCGTACTTTGATAAGTCGCTACACGTTGAGAATCAACACCGGCTAAAGCATCTGGATTAGAAGAAACGACGCTGATTCTGCTAGCTTCCCGATCGATCCAGTCATTGACTTGATCTGCTTTATAAGCTGGATAATTTTCTAAATATTGTTCATCCGCATGAGTAAGAAAGCTCTTTTGAATTTGATCATCTGTCCATTGTACAATGACTTCAGCGGCCCCCATTTGATAGGCTTCCTCTGTAATAAGACGAGCTAAAGGAGCCTGATCAACATCAATATGCAGAACGATTGTATGACCCGGCTGGACATTGACTCCGGTTTCTACAATTAAATGAGCATATTTTTTTAATAAAGTTTCAAAATTTGATAAAGTCATGAAACATCCTCCTAAAATGCATTTACTAAACGTAAATATCATAACACGTAAAAACTGCAAACTCAATTGAATCACTCGAAGTTGAACCTGGAAAAAATGGGTATTTTCGTCCTATTTTAATGATTTTTCTAAAAAGAGAAGTTGTATTTTGCAGAAATCTGCAATCGTGTTACAATAACAGTAGATATGATATGGAAGCTTTGTTGAGGATAGGTAGAGAGGATTGAGAATATGGCAAGAAAAAAAACGATTACAAAAGACCAAATACTGAATGCTGCCTACGATGTAGTAGCAACCGAAGGATTCTCGAAATTTACAGCAAGAAATATCGCAGCAAAAATGAAGTGTTCTACTCAACCGATTTATTTGGAATTTGAAAATATGGATGACTTAAAAGAGGCGCTGTTTGCTAAGATTCACCGTTACCTTTCTACAGAAGTATTTCCTGTGGAGCATACTGGAAATACAATTATTGATTTGGCTTTGAACTATATTCATTTCGCAAAAAATGAAAGCAAGTTATACCGTGCTTTATATCTGGAAGAATATGGGGGCGGTCAGCGAATGCAGGAGTTTTCATATACGTACTTCTCAAATGCAGTCAAGCAGGATGCTGAGTATGCAGATTTGGATGAAGTTAAAATTAATTCATTACATATGGGAACTTGGATCGTTGCCACGGGGATTGCTGCACTTATGACCTCGGGAATCATTTCGGCTACAGACGAACAGATTGAAGATTTAATGAAAGAAAGCATCAATACCGTTTTAAAGCGTGAGAAGCCCATTGATATTCATTAGAAAATTATATGAAAGAAAAACTATTAAACAGCAGAGGATAATGCCGCTAACGGTGACATTATCCTCTGCTTTGGTTTTATTATAGTAAGGAATGAAAAAGAGTGTTGCCAAGGTCAGCTCATTGCTGAAAGCTAATCTTTTTCAGCTCTGACCTTAGTTCTTGAAACGTCTAGCTTCATTCATACTAGCTTATCTCTTATTTACCTGTGGCGATAAATGGCGCAACCATTCCTGCCAAAGCTTCAACATTTCTTGTTTGAATAAGCACTGTACCCCGGCCATGGAATTCATTGACTAAACCTTCACCTGTAGTGAAGCCGAAAAGACCAGATGCTACTTTAATGTTGTAGTCTAATGATTCTGTCCAAGCAACGACATGCTGATTGTCGATGACGAACGGTTGGCTGCCGTCAAGCTCTAATTCAACGATATCTCCATAAGCATTAACCAAAAGCGTTCCTTTGCCGGCTGTTTCCATTACGAAGAAACCGCCAGTACCGCCAAAGAAGGCAGTGCTTACTTTTTGACGTTTCATCTGATAAGAAACAGTTGAATCACAGGCTAGAAAAGCCCCGTCATTTAAGCGCCAGTGTTCCATTCCTACCTGTAGCTCACGAATAGCGCCAGGGGTTCCTGGAGCTAGTGCAATTCGTGCTCCGTCTGTTAAACCAGTTGCCTGAGTGATGAAGAAGCTTTCGCCGCTGCTCATTGAACGGCCTAATGCACGGATTGCTCCGCCAATTCCGGATTGCCCGTTACTGTTCATTTTTCCTTCCAGATTTACTTGCCCGTTGTGATAAACCATCGCTCCCCGTTCAAGTTGTATCATTTCCCCATTACGTAAAGTCACCTCTACTAATGGAAACAACGTGTTTTCTGTCATTGTATACTCCATCCAGTACATCTCCTTTAAAAAAAATTAATAAATTTAAAAATAGTAGCTGTAAATAATTATAACTTTATTCCTAGATAATTCAAAGAAAATTCGAAATTAAGAACGTTTTGTTCACAGTTCTTCAATAGATTCAGGATAGACTGAAAGAGAAAAGTTTGGGAGAAACACAGGCGTAAAGGAGAGAGAAGAACATGCAGGAAATTTTAAAGATAAAAGGGCTGTCAAAAAGCTTTGGACCTCAGCTGGTTCTAGAAGATGTTGACTTAACCATTGATACTCCTCAGATTATTGCTTTGGTCGCACCGAACGGTACGGGGAAAACTACTCTGTTGAATCTAATTACAGATATTGAAACACCTGATGAAGGGGAAATCACTATATTTGGCAGACCAAACAGCGATTATGAAATCTTTTATGATATGGCTTATTTACAAGATCCTTCAATTCTTTATCAGCAGCTGACCGGGTGGGATCATATGGAATTCATTCGACAAGAGCATAAAAAAACTAAAGGCGAGATGCAGGCACTTGTAGAAGAGCTAGGGATGGCCAGCTATATGAAAAAAAAGGTCAAAAACTATTCTTTGGGAATGAAGCAGCATCTTCTGCTGGGAATTGCATTAATGGGAGAGCCCAAGCTTCTATTGATGGACGAACCGTTGAATGGACTGGACCCAGGCAGTATTGTTCAAGTTAGAGAAATCATGAATAAGTTATATAAAAAAGGGGTGACAATTATTGTATCCTCTCACAATCTGGAGGAAATAGAGCGGGTTACTGACAATGTTCTGTTTCTCCATGACGGGGAACTTATCTCCAAAGACAATGTAAACTTTGAAGAAACTGAGTATGAATTTATATTATTAGAGCAGGAGCTGGCAGCGAACTTTCTTGACCAAATCGATGTGTCTTATCAATTAGTTGATTCTTATAAAATTTGCGGTTCATTCTGTTCAGAACAGCTATTAGCCTTTAAAGCCTTTTGCTCTGAGCAGCAGCTGACAGTTTTTGATCAGCGGATGGCCAGAGGCACTTTGGAGACAATGTATTATCATTTATTTTCAAAGGCTCAGCGTGTGTAGTAGATGAAGTTTGAGTGGGTAAAATGGAAAAGAAATCCTAAAAATGGTTTATTGTTGGTCTTGTTGGTTCTGGTATTTAGTGTTCAGCTGGCAGAGCATTGGGACAGCAGCACTCGTTTAGGTGAGGGGGATTACACCGAACTAAAGGCTATGGGGGAAGAGATTCAGCCACCTCAAAACTACACAGGATCGTCAGAGCCGTACAAAATGCTGCATCATTTGAATGAAGCAGGAGAGCCTCGCTCAGATAAAGATAAGGAACAATATCAGCGCGTAGTCTCTGTTCTTTATCTTTTAGAAGATGAAAATGCAGCCCGTAGAAATGGACAGGACGAACTGCGGCTGCAGCTACAAAGCGAGCGACTGGTACTGCAGATTGCCTATATGGAGGCAGGCGGAACAGAATGGCAACTGTTGTCGAGAAAGGATGCTGAGAAGCAGCTGGCCCGAAACCACTGGCTAATGGAAAGAGGGCTGACTATTGAAGAATTAACCACCAGTCCTAAAGGTGCGTATTTTCTCTACTCGTTTCTACAATGGTGGATGAGTATTGGCGGTGCAGTATTACTTGTCGGCTTTTTATTTTTTGATTATTTGACTAGTGAATATGAACGGAGTAATTATTTACTGCTGGCTGTCCAGCCGACTTCTAGACGAAAACGCTATTTTAATAAAATGCAGACCGCAGCTGTAATTCTAGTTGTTCTTGTTTTAGGCGGAGTGATTTTGAGTTATACAATAGCCAGTCTTCTCTTTGGTTCCGGCAGTATAAACTATCCGATTCTAATCGAATATGCATCAGGCTTTGGTTTTATACCCTTGGGAGAATACTTAGTAAAAGCAATTGTTCTACAGCTGCTGTATATGTTGTTCTTACTTCAGTTTTTATTCCTGCTTTCGGAAATCATCAGAAAGTCTTTGGAAGTTTTAGGCGTTTTTCTTTTTCTTCTGCTGGTACCGAATATCCTGCTGCCGTTTATTGCCGATGCGGGTGCCGGACGCTGGATTCCTTTTCTATATATGGATGTTCATACTTATATTACTGAAACAAACGGCTTTTTCCACTCACCGTTATTTAGCATTATTGTGCTTCTTTTAGGTAATATTGTTCTATGGAAGCTAGGAGTTTGGGTGGTGAAAAAGAGATGAAAAAATTATGGTTGTTTGAAGAAAAGAAGCTTTGGCAAACTGGAAAAGTTTATCTTTTCCTAGCAGGTGGATTTCTGCTGCTGGTTACTTTGTTTGGTTTTAACAGCTATATGAGCCATCAGGAAAATGAAGCAATTCAGGAGGAAGGACAGCTTTCCAAGCCAGTTATGAATCAGAATGACTTTAATAAGGAACAGGCTGCCTATTTAGAGGGAGTAAATTTATCCATTGAGCTTCAAGAGGCAGATTTTAGAGAGCGTGCAGATAAAGGACAGAATATCGATGATATCTTGACGCTGCCAACCTATCCCTATTATCGGACTGCGCTGAACAAGGAACTGCTTTCAAAAGAGCTGCCGCCTCAATCCATGCGGTATGGAACCAAAAACAGTCTATTTGCTGCTGTTTTTCTGACCTATGCTGCGAGTATTCTCGGGATTATCTACGCTTTGTTTTTATTCGGAGACAGTTTTTCCGGTGAACTTGAAGCAGGAACAATGAGGTTGGGGTTAAGTCAGCCAATTCGCCGTAGAGATTTGTTTTTCAGCAAATATTTACTAGCAGTGCTGCACAGTTTTTTGACTATTGCCGGATTGACTGGGATAGCATTTGTAGTGGGAAGTCTTTTCTCTGGCGGCAGTAGTATTTTCTACCCAGTAATCGTTTTTACAGAAATTTCAATGACGTTTATCCCAGTTATTCAATATATGCTTCAAGTACTATTGTTGCTTTTATTTGTTCTATTATTCTGCTTCGCTCTGCATTTTCTAATTAGCACCATTGTCAGAAAAACGATAGTTTCTCTTACACTGACTGTATTTTTATTATTAGAGGGCTATCTAGTCAGCGTTTCTTCCGCAGATTTTTTACGAAAAATAGCTCATCTTAATCCATTTACGTATTTAAATGTAGGGAAAGTTTTCATTGGTTATGATTTTCGTTCCTATGGTCAATATAGCATCGAAAATCAGGAATACTATGCGAATTGGTGTCTGCCCAGAGTGCTGCACAATCCGTCGATTGGAATGTCTTCCGGAATGATTTGTCTAATAGCTGCAGCAGCGATTCTTTTGTTAATAGGCAACTATTGTTTTAAGCGGAATGTTTATTGGAAAAAATAAAGAAATCAGTAATGAAAAAGCAGCCTAAAGCACATTTGTTCTTTGGCTGCTTCTCTTGATTTGTCGGGTGTAGTTCCAGCCATTTTATAATAAGTAATGGTTGTAAACTTAGTAATAGTAGGGGATGCTGTGAGAGTTCTTTACTAATAATGCCTCTCGTTAGTAAAGGAATGATTCTAATTAGGAAATTATAATGGAAACTTTACTTTTTAATGGTTAAAACATAAAATGATAAGGTATGTATTTTAATGTATATAAATTCCGCAGCCGTGCTGCCGTCCGGTTCTATCTCCTTTGCTTATCCTTATAAGAAAAGGTGCTTCATCTAGATAGAAACTTTTACAGGATTTATATAGAAGGAGATTTGTGTGAAAACTTTTTTAAATAAAATCAGCAGCCTTTTTAATTGGCTGAGAGATAAAAAAATTTTATTGAGTATCGGCTTGCTTCTGTTAATTCTTTTTAGTAATCTCTATCTTCAATGGTGTCAAAATAATTTGTCCTATGACCTAGCCTTTAAATTTGCCTTTTCCTGGCATTCTGAGAAATTCTTTTTAGGTTGTGCCGCAACAGCAGTATTTTTGCTGTTTTGGATTACTCTATCCGGTTCAGTGAAAGTGGGCAGCTTGATTTATGCGATTATTATTGGAGTCTTGGGATTTGCGGATTATCAGAAAATGTATTATCGGACAGAACCGATTTATCCGGATGATTTAAAGATGATTACCGAATTTGGACTTTTAAGAGAAATGGTAGGAACGCTCCCGTTTGTGCTTATTTTGCTGATTGCTGCAGCGGGGATTGGTGCCTTTGGCTGGGCTGTCTATAAGAGCTTTTTCAAACCAAAGAAATTTCAAATCATTCGAGGGGTGTTGCTTCTTTGCTCAGCAATACTACTCCTGTATATCAGCGACTTTAACAATCCGAATAACCTTCTGAGAAAAGGCTACAACCGAACAGCACTATGGATTCCTTATAGTCAAAAGATGAACTATTACAATACTGGATTTATCGGAGGCTTTCTTTATAATATGAAGGTTACAGCGATGGATGAGCCGGAAAATTATTCCAAAGAAGCTATTACAGACATTGTTGAAAAGTATAATAAGCAGGCTGAAATGAGAAATCAAGAAGCAGTAGAAGAGCAGCCGAATATCATTTATGTAATGAGTGAGAGCTTCTCTGATCCATTGGCGCTGGAAGGCATTACTGCGAATAAAAACCCGCTGGCGGTTTATGATAAAATTGCTGAGCAAACCTACAGTGGTCAGATGTTGTCTCAGAACTACGGCGGTGGGACGGCGAATATCGAGTTCGAGGCACTAACAGGCTTGTCCATGGAACTGTTTAATGCACAGCTGACAACCCCCTATACGATGCTTCTTCCAAAGCTGGATGAACTGCCTTCAATTGTTTCACTATTGAAAGGTGAGGGATATCAAGCAACAGCTATACATCCATATAATACATCGATGTATAAACGAAAAGATAACTATGATCTGCTGGGGTTTGATGAGTTTCTATATGAAGAGACGATGACGCACACGGATACACAGCAGAACAATCCATATATATCAGATGAAGCCGCTTATCAGGAGGTTATGGATTTGCTGGAGGAAGAGAATCAGCCGCAGTTTGTTCATCTAGTGACAATGCAGACCCATATGCCGTATTCTGATAAGTATACTGATTTAGACTATTCGTCACAAAGTCAGGGGAATAAAAAAACGATAGACAGTTATATGCAGGACGTTGCTTATAGTAGTCAGGCGCTTCAGGATTTTCTCACGGAGCTGAATCAGCTGAACCGTCGAACGCTGGTAGTTTTCTGGGGAGATCATCTGCCAAGTATCTACTCCGATGAAATTAAGGCGGAGAATGAAGAAGCTGCTATGCACAAAACAGAGTTTATGATGTACGATACAGAAGGGGAGCTTTCAGAACAAAAAAAACATGATGCAGTAACAAGTCCGTTTTATTTTGGTGCCTCTCTGTTTGAACAGAGTAACTTAAAAACAACTGGCTTTTATCAGCTGCTTTTAGATGTTCAGAGAGCAGTTCCGGCATTTGAAAAAGGTTTTTATTACAACACTAATGGAGAATGGACAAAAGAGTTGAGCTTAAATCAGACACAGAAAGAATATTATGAGGCCTATCGGCTGATTCAGTATGATATTGTTTCTGGTGAAAAGTATAGTTTGAAGGCTGCTTTTTTTGATCCAGCATCTGAATAATAGCAATATTAGGATAGGGCTGCTGTTTATTTGCAGAGTCAGCAGCGAGTGTTTAATTAAAGGAGTATAAGTATGGGGTTCAAGAAAAAAGACAATCAAATCTATTACAACCCGATTCGCCGGGCAGTATTAAATCATCAAATGATTCAGCCGGGAGATAAGGTTGCTGTGGGAATGAGTGGAGGAAAAGACAGCACTAGTCTGCTTTATTTTCTGGACATGATTAAAAAGCAGGAACGACTGGGTTTTTCTTTCGATATCGTTCCGATTTCTCTCGATATGGCGTTTGATATGGATATTCAGCCGCTGACAGCATTTGTGGAGAGCCTGGGCTATTCATTAGACGTTGTACCAACAAACATTGCCAAGGTTGTCTTTGATATTCGGGAAGAGCGTTCGCCGTGTTCGTTATGCGCGAAGCTGCGAAGAGGGATTTTATACAATCGAGCAAAGGAACTTGGGTGCAACAAGGTTGCTTTGGGTCATCATTTAGATGATGCAGTGGAAACCTATTTTATGAACTTTTTATTCCATGGAAAAATGGCCAGCTTTGAGCCAATTAGCTATTTAACTAAAACGAATATTACATTGATTCGCCCGCTGCTTTATTTGCAGGAAAAAGAAATTATCCGTATGGTTAAGCGGGAAGCGCTGCCGGTCATTTTCAATCCTTGTCCAGTGGATAAAAAGACAAAGCGTGAAGAAGTCAAACAGCTGATTGCTGGTCTTTCTGATAGTTATCCAGATATTCGGGAAAAATTTGTCATGGGAATGGAACAGGGAACAATAGAAGATTTTTGGACAAAAAGCATGAGTAAAAAAGAAGACTGAAAATCAAGAGTAAATCATCTATTTCTTATAAGCTGCAGCATGGTCAACTGGTCAGTACTGCAGCTTTTTTTGGCTAATGAAAAAGGGGCTGCAATACGTTGGTTGGTCAAATATTTCGTAATGAATTTTTCCTGACATTTTAAGTAGAAAAACCTAAAAGACGGACAGCTGACAGATAAAATGAACTTGCGTTAATCCTAAACCATCAGAAGGAGTGTTTTCTGTGATGACTAAGGTGAATAGAGCAGATACATCATAAATGACGCAAAAACTGTAATTATTTTCACTCAAAATGAACGGCGGTTTTTCTTGCGCTTCTTTCTGATATCGGGCATAATAATAGTGTTGATGTATGCGTAAGTGAAGGTCAGATAATCCATATGTCAATATAAACCCATGAGGGAGTAACTGGCGGTCATACATCGCGGCAGCATCACCATCACGGAAAATATTTTTCTGGTGTTGTCTTAAACAGTGAGACTTATGTGTGTACTTATTTTTGAGTACTACACAGAAGTCTATTTTTTTATATTTTTTTGAAAATTAGATAGAATAGGTGAGTAGTCAGGTGTACTAGCTAAGGAGGATGACATATGTCAGAACAGAATAAGGAACAGGTGAATGAAACGTTCTATACACAATCAGAAGAAACCGTACTGGAGAAAATGGGCAGCAGCATGGAAGGATTATCTGATGAAGAAGCCCAACAACGATTAGCCGATTACGGCGAAAATGCATTAGCTGAAGGAAAGAAAAAATCAATGTTGGTGAAATTCTTTGAACAATTCAAGGATTTTATGATTCTTGTCTTGCTGGCAGCTGCGGTTATCTCTGCATTTTTCTCTCACGATATTGTTGATTCTGTCATTATTTTATTAGTTGTCGTGTTAAATGCAGTATTTGGCGTATTACAGGAAGCGAAAGCTGAAGAGGCTATTGAAGCATTGAAGGAAATGTCTTCACCTAATGCGAATATACGCCGCGGCGGACATACTCGAACCGTCAAAAGTGATGAACTAGTTCCCGGCGACATTGTTCTTTTAGAAGCAGGAGATGTGGTTCCGGCAGATTTACGGATTTTGGAAGCGGCTAGTTTGAAAATTGAAGAAGCTGCCTTGACTGGAGAATCCGTGCCAGTTGAAAAGAAAACAGGGATATTGCCGCAGTCAGAGCAGGAAATCGGAATTGGTGATCGAATCAACATGGCTTACTCCAACAGCAATGTCACTTACGGACGGGGGACAGGTGTAGTAGTTGGAACTGGAATGAATACAGAAGTTGGTAAGATCGCCGGGATGCTCTCGGGAGAAAAAGAGCAGGAAACGCCATTAAAACGAAATTTAAATCAGCTGGGGAAAGTTTTGACTATTGCGATATTGATTATTGCTGTCGTAATGTTTGTCGTGGGCATGCTGAACGGCAGGGAATGGGTGGATATGCTTCTCACGTCCATCTCATTAGCTGTTGCTGCAATACCAGAAGGATTACCGGCGATTGTCACAATTATTCTGGCATTGGGCACACAGAAAATGGCGAAGAAAAAAGCTATCGTTCGAAAACTGCCTGCAGTAGAAACTCTAGGTAGTACAGATATTATTTGTTCGGATAAAACAGGAACACTGACCTTGAATCAGATGACGGTGGAAGCTCTATACACAAATGGTCGTTTGGCACCAGCAGCTGAAGAAGTTCCTTTAGACAATATGGCATTGAAGATTATGACTTATGCAAATGATACGAAAATCGCGGAAGACGGTACCTTGATTGGTGATCCCACAGAAACAGCACTCGTCCAGTTTGGTTTGGAGCATGATTTTAACGTGACAGAACGAGTTGAAGCAGAGCCTCGTGTAGCTGAAATTCCTTTTGATTCGGACCGCAAGCTGATGACAACCGTTCATCAGCTGCCTGACGGAAGGTATTTAGTTGCCGTTAAAGGAGCACCTGACGAACTATTGAAGCGCTGCAGTAGTATTTTACTGGATAATCAGCCAACAGCAATGACTCCTCAGCACAGGCAGGAAATTTTGAGCAATAATACTCAAATGGCCAAGCAGGCCCTCCGTGTATTGGGTATGGCATATAAACTAGCAGATGCTATTCCAGTGGATATGAGTTCTGAAAAGGTTGAGACAGAGTTGATATTTGCAGGGTTAGTAGGAATGATTGACCCAGAGCGGCAAGAAGCAGCACAGGCAGTGAAGGTGGCAAAAGAAGCTGGTATTCGTCCGATTATGATTACTGGAGATCATGGGGAAACTGCGGAAGCGATTGCCGGACGTTTAGGAATCATCCAGCCGGGTGATGACGGGGCAGTGATTACAGGTGCAGAACTGAATGAACTTTCAGATGAAGAATTTGCTAAAACGGTGGGCCGCTATTCTGTATACGCGCGAGTATCGCCAGAGCATAAGGTTCGAATTGTCAAAGCTTGGCAGAATGAGGGCAAGGTGGTGGCAATGACTGGTGATGGTGTGAACGATGCGCCAGCCTTGAAAGCAGCAGATATCGGTATTGGTATGGGAATTACCGGAACGGAAGTATCAAAAGGAGCTTCGGATATGGTACTGGCAGATGATAATTTTTCTACAATCATTGTTGCTGTAGAAGAAGGTCGAAAAGTCTTTTCTAATATTCAGAAGACGATTCAATATTTATTGTCTGCCAATTTAGCAGAGGTTCTGACCTTATTTATTGCAACTATGCTGAACTGGGACACATTATTACCCGTTCACCTGCTGTGGATTAATCTGGTTACGGATACCTTCCCAGCGATTGCTTTAGGTGTGGAGCCTGCCGAAAATGACGTGATGAAACAAAACCCGCGTGGGAAGAATTCTAATTTCTTTTCCGGCGGTGTACTCACCAATGTAATCTATCAGGGAGTTTTACAGGGTGGTCTGATTTTGTTTGTTTATCATCTGGCAATCACAAATCCAGCGCATACCGCAATAAATATGCCGCAGCTGTCAGCGCAAGCACTATATGATTTACAGCATGGCGACGCATTGACGATGGCCTTCGCTACATTGGGCCTGATTCAATTGCTTCATGCATTTAATGTGAAGTCCATTCATGAATCTATTTTCAAGGTTGGTGTGTTCCGCAACAAGACCTTTAACTGGGCGTTGTTGATTTCAGCGCTATTGCTGACGGCAACAATCATCATTCCCGGATTTAATGATTTATTTAGAGTAACGCCTTTGGATCCATATCAATGGCTGATTGTGGCGGTTGCCGCATTCTCAATTATACCAATTGTAGAGGTCGTGAAGCTTATTCAAAGGAGCTTAAAGAAGCAAGCAGTCTAGTTAGGCTGTAAAAAGGCGGAGAGACAAAGCAGCTCCAAGCTTTCGCTGCTTATCCGCCATTGGATAGATGACAAGTCCGTTGTTTAAGTAATGGTTCTCCGACCGCATGTGTTGGTAAAAAAACTGAATAAAATCGTAAAACTTGGAGCAAAAGCAGGAAAAATGGCTGCTTTTGCTCCAAGTTTTTTTGGGGATAATTTTCAGACACAACCTCAAATGAATGGAAAATCTGAAGAAATCTTAAGGATTTCTTTCTTTAGTTGTAGAGAGCAGTTTGCTACACTAAGGGAGGGAAGGGGGCAGAAAAGATGACGACGATTCTGCTTGTTGAAGATGAAAAAGAGATTGCCGATTTGATTGCCTATTATTTACAAAATGAAAACTATCAAACGATCCTCTGCCATACTGGAGCGGAAGCTCTAACGGCTCTTAATGAAAAACAGATCGATTTAGCGATTTTAGATGTTATGCTGCCGGACATGGACGGCTTTGAAATTTGTCGGAAAATCAGGGAGACACAAAAATACCCGATTATTATGCTGACCGCTAAAGGTGAGGAAATCGATAAAATTACTGGGTTGACTATTGGGGCAGATGACTACATGACAAAGCCCTTCAAGCCTTTAGAGCTGATTGCCAGAGTGAAGGCCCAGCTGCGGCGTTTCACTACCTATAATGGTGCTGGCGATACAGCCTTAACGATTCGGGGACTAACCATTGATTTAGAAAAGCGTAAGGTTTTATTGGACGGAGAAGAAATTTATTTAACACCACTGGAATTTTCTATTTTAAAGCTGTTGTGTGAACATCAGGGACAGGCAGTTAGTTCTGAAGAGATGTTTCATACGATTTGGGGCGAAAAGTACTATACCAATGCCAACAACACGATTATGGTGCATATCCGTCACTTAAGAGAAAAAATGTCAGACTCGGTTGAAAAACCTAAGTATATTCAAACAGTATGGGGGGTAGGCTATAAAATTGACTAAAAATATAAATCGTCAGCTCTTATTGAAGCTGGGAATCGCCTGCGCTAGCGTCATCCTTTTATTTTTCCTATTTATCCAAAGCGGGATAGGCCAGGTTTTTCGAACGATGCTTTATACTTTTTTAGCATACAGCAGCAGCTTTGAGGTGGATGGACAGGTATACCATGAAACACAGATTAATCTGGAAGCATTGAAGCTGCTGTTGATTTCTTTGTTTATTTTTATGATTGTGGTCATTGCTATTAGCAGCTACTTTATTTCAAAAAGCAGTATTAATAAAGAAGTGAAGCAGCTGACAACCAAAATACCCGTTTATTTGACTACAGATACTGCCCCTTCGACAGGCGACCTTGGTCTGGATAATGAGCTTTTGAAAATTAAGTCGGCGAATATGAAGAATGAGGAATTGTTGAAGAGGGAAACACAGCGGACCAAGGATTTAATTACTTATTTGGCTCATGATTTGAAGACACCGCTGGCTTCTGTGATAGGGTATTTAAATTTGCTGATCGACTCTCCAGATTTGTCGATGGCTCAGCGGGCAAAATTTCTGCAGATTACTCTTGATAAAGCCGGCCGCCTGGAAGAACTGATTAATGAATTCTTTGATATTACTCGATTTAGTCTACAGGATATTCACTTGAATAAAACGAAGATGGATTTGGTTTTATTAACTCAGCAGATGATTGAAGAATTTTATCCATTGTTAAGTGAAAAAGAACAAAAAATCGAATACTCAGGTCCAGATAGTCTCATTGGAGAAGCTGATGGTGATCAGCTGGCCAGAGTGTTGAATAATTTGTTTAAGAATGCTCTGTCTTACGGAAATCAGGGTTCAACAATAAAAATCAGCTTAGTGGAGTCAATAAAAACGATTCAGCTGTCTGTAGTCAACGAGGGACCAACAATTTCAGCACGTCAACTGGAACTGATTTTTGATAAATTTTATCGGCTGGACCATGCTCGTTCAACTAAAACAGGAGGCGCCGGGTTAGGCTTGGCTATCGCTAAAGAAATTGTTCAAGCGCATGATGGTGAAATACATGCGCAAAGCAAGGATGGAGTAACCACGTTTGAAGTGATACTGCCTAAGTCTTAAGAAAACTTAAGATGAAGCTAAGTAATAATTAAAATACTGCATCTCTTTTATTGGTTTAATAAAACCATAAAGGAGGTGCTTTTTTGATGAAAAAAAGATATCAGATGTTAATTCCAGTAGTTCTGGGTATTTCTGCCGCAGCTGTTTTTCTACAGAATCCAGCTGTTGACGAGAATCCTGCCCGCAATCCTCTTGTTTTATCATTGAATCAGGAGAAAAGCCTAGAGAATGACTGGCTTGAAGGAATAACTGCTAAACAAGTTTATCTACAGGAAAGAAGCGGAGCGGCAGTTTACCAAAAAGAAAGCAATCGGAAAGTTTCAATTGCTTCGCTGACTAAAATTATGACGACATTATGCTTGATAGAGCATCAGCAGAATTTTAGTGAGGTAGTTGAGATACCAGCAGGAATTTTCCCATTTATAGAAAAGGAGCAGCTGGCAACGGCAGGCTTTTTAGAAGGAGAAAGAGTACCCTTTGAGGAGCTTCTATATGCCATTATGCTGCCTTCGGGAGCAGAAGCAGCCTTGTCTGGGGCTATTCATCTATCAGGAACAGAGAAACGCTTTGTAGCACTGATGAATGATAAGGCCGCCGAATTAGGTCTGACAGGTACTCATTTCAACAATGTTACCGGTGTGGATGAAGGGAATCACTACTCTACAGCTGCAGATACTGCCTCTTTATTGGACTATGCTTTAGACAATCCGGTTTTTTATGAGATATTTACTACTTTTGAGTATCAGACTTCAGGGACAGCACTTCATCCGGAAGGGGTCTATCTAAGTAGTACACTGCTAAAAAGCGGCGAGCCGCTGGATTGGGAAACAGGTCGGATTCAAGGTGGAAAGACTGGTTTTACTTATGATGCTGGACAATGTTTGGCAAGTCTGGCTGAGATTGACGGTAAGGAATATCTTTTGGTGTTGATAGGGGCTTCAGGAAGTGGGGACTCGGAGCAGCGGAATATTAAGGAGAGTCGGCTGCTCTATCAGCGGCTTGACAGTCTGGATTTGGACAGCGCTCAACTCTAAAAAACGCATAAGAAAGAATTAAGTGAATAGGAGGAAGAGCGATAGTGGAAGTTGAATTTTCGCCAAAAAGAGCAGCAGCATCGGCAGAATGAAGCTGTTGCTGTCATGCTCAAGCGGATTCTGCTAGTCGCATATTTAAATACAATTATCAAGAAAGAGGCGAAATTTAATGAAAAAGGTTGCAGTCTTATTTGGCGGTCGTTCCTCTGAATATGAAGTTTCTCTTAAATCAGCGGCTGCTGTATTGAAGGTCTTAAACCTTCAAAAGTATGAAATTATCCGAATCGGTATTACGAAAGAGGGTGAATGGTATCATTTTTCAGGGGATAATCAATTGATTGAACATGACGAGTGGCAGCAAGAAGCTGTTTGCCGGAAAATTCAGCCGGTAATTGGCGAAAGCTGGAAAGGATTCTGGCTAATAGAAGAGGGACAGAAGCTACCAGTGGATATTCTTTTTCCGGTTATGCATGGAGAATATGTTGAAGATGGATGTCTTCAGGGATTGTTTACTTGGATGGATATTCCTTATGTCGGCTGTAATACAGCGGTTTCTGCTTTATGTATGGATAAAGGCTTAACGCACCGCTTTGCTAACAGTATTGGTATTGAAACAACCCCTTCGATTCAATGCCGGATAGACGAGGCAGGAAGCAAAGCTGTAGCGGATTTCATTGAAAAAAATGATTTTCCGATGTTTATCAAACCTTTGAGGGGCGGTTCTTCTAAAGGAATTAGGAAGATAACCAACTGGTCTGAGCTGCAGCAGGGAATTAAGGAGATAGAGAAAATGGATACCTGTTTTACCTTGGAGAAGGAAGTCGTAGGATTTGAGGTCGGCTGTGGTATCTTGGGAAATCAAGAACTGGTGATTGGTGAAATTGATGAAATTGAACTCCAGACAGATTTTTTTGACTATACAGAAAAATATCAGCTGCTGTCATCAACCATTCATCTCCCAGCCCGAATTTCTGCAGATTTGAAAAGAGAAATCTGTTATCAGGCAGAGCGTCTGTACCGATTGCTAGGCTGTTCAGGTCTGGCCCGCATCGATTTTTTCATTACTTGTCAGGGAGCAATTTTTCTCAACGAAATTAATACCATGCCGGGCTTTACAGAGAATTCCAGATATCCCAATATGTTAAAGAAAAAAGGTTTTTCTTATAGTGAAATTATTGAAGAATTGCTGAGGCTGGCTGAGGAGGAAAAAGGATGGTAGAACAATCAGCATTTTCTTATATTCAATTGGTGAATGACAAAAATCCTGTAGTGTTGTCAGTACCACCGATGGAACTAGTCACAGCCCCTTTTTCAAATGGACAGGAGCTGTTGGAAAAAGAGACAGCCCAACAGCTTCAGGCACTTGTGTCATTCATCAAAGCAGAAAAAAAACTCATTGTGACGAGCGGTTATCGCAGCCGTGATGAGCAGCAGCAGCTTTATAATCAGTGTCTTGCTGCGCATGGTCAGGAGTATACGAATCAGTATGTTGCACGACCGGAGCGAAGCGAACATCAGACAGGCTTAGCGGTTGATATAGGTTTGGCTAATCAGAAAAACGATAGTATCTGTCCAACCTTTGAAGGAGGGGAAACGGTAAGCCTTTTTCTGGAGAGCTGCGGGGCGTTTGGCTTTATTTTACGCTATCCGCCACATCGACAGGACCAGACAGGAATCGCATATGAACCTTGGCATTTCCGCTATGTCGGCTGCCCGCATAGCCAAATCATTCAGCAGCAGGACTGGGTACTAGAAGACTATCATGAATTTTTATCTAAATGGAGGTCCGCTTATGGATAAGCCAAAACAGAGGCGAGCATGGGGAATTGATCAGTTCCGGTTATTGGCTGCTGTGATGGTTGTCGGTATTCATACATTTCCTTTTCATTCCATTTATCCATTATTGGATAATGTGCTGACATTGACTGTATTTCGGATAGCAGTCCCGTTCTTTTTCATGGTTACCGGCTACTATCTGTTAGGCCCCTATGGGGAACGACCTGTTTATCAAAAGTGGTGGCGGATTAAAAGAGGCGTTATTCAACTACTAAAGCTCTATGGAGCTGTTTGTCTGCTTTATTTACCCCTTTCTTTTTATACCGGTGTCTTGTCGTTTTCAATGCCTGTATCTGCTTTACTAAAAGTGCTTCTTATTGAGGGACCTCTTTATCATCTCTGGTATTTTCCAGCGATAATTCTGGGCGTATTTCTTTGTGTCTGTCTGATAAAAAAATTGGGACTTTATCCTGCATTACTAGTTAGCGGTTGTCTCTATCTTATTGGATTAGGAGGAGACAGTTATTATTTCTTGATAAAAAACAATAATTTTTTTCGCGGATTCTATGAGCTTCTTTTTCAAGCAACAGAATATACACGAAATGGCTTGTTCTTTGCTCCAATTTTCCTACTATTAGGTGTATATGCTTATGTAAATAGAGAAAAACGAATACTAAATCTAACCCTAAAGCTTTTTATTTGTCTTCTCCTACTGGTGATTGAAGGTGCGCTGCTGCACAACGGAAACCCATTACGTCATGACAGCATGTATCTCTGCCTGCCGCTGGTTATGTATGTCTTGTTTCAGAGCGTCCTGAGATGGAAGCCCAGCATACATATAGCTAAAGCAAAAAGCTATTCCCTAGGTATTTATATTCTTCATCCTCTAAGTATTGCTGTCCTTGCTTATGTTGGAAAGGGGATTCCTTTTCTGCAAAATAGTCTGCTGCAGTTTTTATTAGTGTTGCTACTAACTGTAATCATATGCATGATTCTGATAGCGTTATTTGAAAAAAAGAGAAAAAAAACAGGGGGCACACTGAGGCGTGCTGAAAAAAAGGTGGATAAACGGGCCCTGGCAGCCAATTTGAAACTGCTTCAAAAGCTGCTTTCTGAAAAAACACGGGTGATGGCTGTTCTTAAAGCAAATGCTTATGGTCATGGTGCAGTGAAATGTGGAAAAGAATTGGAGAAGCTGGGGGTTGATTTTTACGCTGTGGCAACGCTGGAGGAAGGGGTTCAGTTAAGAAAAGCAGGACTTCAAGGGGAAATCCTCATCCTCGGTTATACAGATCCTGACAGAATAAAAGAGCTCAACAAATATAATTTAATTCAAACTATTATCCATCAGCAGTATGCTGTGTTGTTGAATAGGCGGAAAATTCCTATCCGTTGCCATTTGAAGATTGATACAGGTATGCACCGCCTAGGCTTTTCTCCAGACTTAATGGAGCTTTTGCCTACCTACAAGCTGCCTTTTCTGAAATGTGAAGGGATTTACTCTCATTTAGGTTCTACAGATTCGCAGGACGATACATCACGGGAACGAACCAGACAACAGATTCACGTGTATGACCGCTTGCTGGAAGAATTGGAGCAGGCAGGTATTGACTACGGGATGACACATCTTCAAAGCAGTTATGGTGTGGTGAATTACCCAGAGCTTACCTATGATTACGCCAGAATCGGTCTTTTTCTTTATGGCGTACTTAGTCAAACGGATTACCAGCTAAAGGAACAGTTAACACTCAAGCCAGTGCTGTCGATTCAAGCCATTCTAATCTCGGTGAAATCCGTTGCGTATGGGCAGTATCTCGGCTATGGAACTGGTAGACAGGCGGTAAAAGGGCAGAAGGTTGGTGTTGTTTCGATAGGCTATGCCGATGGAATTTCTCGAAATTTATCGGAGACAGGTTATAGGCTAAGCTATGAAGATCAGGAGCTGCCTCAAATCGGTATGATTTGCATGGACATGCTGCTGGTGGATTTAACCGAAGCACCAGCTATTCAGCCAGGGGTAGTTATAACGGTGCTGGAGAATGGTGAAGAAGCCGCTAAAAAAAGTCAAACGATTACGAATGAGATTCTAAGCAGGATCGGCAGCCGGCTGGAAAATTGAAAACACTGAAACAGAGGGAATGTAACCCTATGTTTCAGTGTTGTTTCAACAGGTTGAACTTTTAGCTATCCTTTAGTACAGAAACAATTGCTTCGTTAAAAGCCGGCAGGTCATCTGGATTCCGACTAGTTACAAGTTTCTTATCAATGACAACGGCCTGATCTTCAACCTCAGCGCCAGCGTAATGAATATCCGGCTGTACAGTTAGATAGGCAGTCATTTTACGTCCGCTAGTTAAACCAGTCTGGATAAATAATTGGGGACCATGGCAAATCGCAAATAACGGCAAGTCATTTTCCAAATAGTAGGCAGTGAAATCTACAAAACGTTGATCTGCACGCAGCTGGTCAGGTGAAAAGCCTCCAGGAATTAGCAACGCAGAAAATTCCTCTGGAGAAACATCATCAATCGCTGCATCAATGACAAAGGTCTCTCCCTTTTTTCCAGTAATAGTTTTGCCGGCTTCTTTTTCAATTAGCGTCAAAGTGTAACCGGCACTTTCCAAGGCCTTTTTTGGTGAGGTCAATTCTACGTCTTCCACCATATCTGTAACTAATACTGCAACTTTTCCTGTGTTTGTCATCGAATCTCCTCTTTCTTGTTTGTTGTGGCTGAATGAATCAGCTTAACTTTATCCTAACGTGATTTTTTTAAGTATTCAAAAGATAGACACTTCTTTGTTTGAACAATCCTGACTTTTTGGTAAAATAGAGGAGTGACCGGAATGGATAGTCATTCCTTACTGAAAAGCAGGAGGTATGTATAAATGTATCGTTTAGAAGAAGAAGAAAAAGAAAATACACCGAAAAATGATCAAAGTATGATTATGAAGAAATTATGGGAAGAGCGGACAATTCTGATTTATGGTGAAGTAACACAGGATTTAGCCAGAGAGGTTTCTTCTCAGCTGCTTTTATTAGCAGCAATGGGTGATGAGCCTATTAAGATTTTTGTCAACAGTCCGGGAGGACATGTAGAATCTGGAGACACTATCCACGACATGATTCAGTTTGTTAAGCCAGAGGTTATCGTTGTAGGTACTGGCTGGGTGGCAAGTGCCGGTGTCACAATCTATCTTGCGGCAGATGCCAAGAATAGATACTGCCTGCCGAATACTCGGTTTATGATTCATCAGCCGGCTGGCGGAGTACAAGGTCAAGGAACAGAGATTCAAATTGAAGCGAAGGAAATTGTCCGTATGAGAGAACGTGTTAACCGGATGATTGCTGAAGCAACAGGTCAAACCTATGAACAGGTAGCTAAAGATACAGACCGCAATTTCTGGATGTCTGCAGAAGAAGCCAAAGAATATGGCATGGTATCTAAAATTATTAAATCCAGCGACGAAATTTAATAAGTCAAATGATGTGTCAAGTGGCTGACATCTAATGAGTAAAGCTAGAGGTGTTTAATTCTGGAAAGACATTTTTTAGAAAAAGACAGGAGTAGAGACAGAAGAGGCAGCATCGAGAAATAAAAAAGAGCTGCTCTGTCACAGTTTAGTGTTGATAAGTACTTCTATTTAGTTTTTTATTCAGGTTTAAAGAGCGAAATAAACGGAGTGTCCGTTTTGTTTCGCTCTTTTATGTTTATAAGTCTTTAGAATTTCAAAAAAAATTTGAAAAATTCTAGAATAGTCCATATAAAATAACGATAGTTATTTTTGTGGAACTACAGGTTTTTATTCTGGGCTTGTCAGCAAGAAGGGAAAACGGTAAAATAAATTGATAATAAAAGAAAGTAGGAAGAAAAGTGAAACCAAATTTAGGCTATTATATTCAAAAGATTAACGATATTGTGCAGGAGACCGAAAAAATCGGCGAAAATATGAATGTTTATTACGAGGAGCTGCGTCAGGCAATCGACGATAAGAAGACAGCAGAGCTTTCTCCAGAGCGGATTACAGAGATTCAGGGAATCTTTAAAGAAGGTACGATGAAATATGAAGACTTGCTAAAATTAATTCTAGGTCTTCGTCCACCAGTAAAAGTAATTGGCGTTCATAAAAAATTAGAACGTTCTTATACAGAATATGTTGCGGGATGCAATGAAATGGTTCTCTCCTTGAATCCAGAAAAAGGGATGGATGTTGAACTTTTTGAAGCTTCAGAAGCAAAACAGGATTTGGCAACAGATGATATTTCTTTCTGTATTACAAAAATGAGCAATGTTTTATTAAAGAAATAAATATAAAATAACAAAAAAATCTCATTTTATTTTTAAGATGTTTTTACTAGACAAAGCTAGAGAAGTATTGTATTATTTAGACATACCAACAACAACCTTTTTATTTTTCATTTTACTCTTATTGAGTAATACTCCTTTTCCATCGGCTTGCCAAAGCCGATGGTTTTTTTATCTCTTTTTTTTATTTTGTTTATTTAATTATTTAAAAATTTTATTTCGAACAAGATAGAAGGCGCCAATTAAACCAGCATCATTTTGATGCTGACAACGGTCCACTGGTGTTTTAAAAAGAGACCATTCGGGAAAATCTTTTAAGGGCTGCTCAATTAGGCTCAGCAAATTTGGATTTTGACTCACTCCGCCTCCAATCAGGACCTTCTCCGGATTCATCGTAACTATGACATTATAGATACACAGAGCAATATATTCACCCCAGCGTTTCAAAACAATTTTTTTCTCAAACGTATTTCCTTTGAAAATTTCTTCCCCAGTCACTGGAGTATCTGAAGTAATGCCCAGCCGCTGCCGATACAGATTTAATAAACCTTGTGTTGAGGCATATTTAGCAATAATTTCATTTTTGCCATGTTCATTGGGAATCAACATCATACCAAACTCTCCAGCGCTGAAGCCGGATCCTTTCACTAAGGTACCATTTTGAATGATGCCGCCGCCGATACCTGTCCCCAAAGTCATAACAACAAAATCCTTATGTCCCTGACCGTTGCCTGAGTACATTTCAGCTAAGGCCGCACAGTTTCCGTCATTTTCAATAAAGATCGGGTATTTATTGCCAGTTCGTTCCATTAGCATTTGCACAAAGGGCTTCCCGCGTAATGGATGGATGGCACCAGAAACAATCAAAGTACCGCTTTCACTATCAATCACTCCTGGAAAGCTAAAACCAATTCCTTCAATTTCATGGACTATCTCATATTCTAGAATAACTTCTTCAAGCAGCGAGAAGAAGGCTTCTTCTGTTTCTATTTCAGTTGGACGCTTTCCTTTTGCGACGAGGTTGCCTTCCAGGTCAAATAAGCCGTATTTTACAAAGATGCCGCCGACATCAAAACTAATAATCATTTTTCATCGCCTTTCTTATCTATATAAATCCTGTAAAAGTTTTATTGCGCAGGAAAGTATATGTACGAGAATTTCATAAATTCGTTAAAACTCATTTTTTAACACAAGTCAGTTATTGAAAAAATTTTCAGATTTATAAAAAAATAATAATTATAAATGCGTTTCTTTTACAGGATTTATAGTAATATTCCTTTTTTTAAATGAGGACAGAATAGAAACATTTATCTGGATTTAGGTACACTAAAAATATAGAAATAGATGATTGTTCAAACCTCATAGTGAAGCGAGCTGAAATTAATCCTAAAAAAGAAAATAGCGTATAAACTGTTGATTACATGAATCGTGGCTACTTTTCTTTGTGATTTCTAAAGCAGAAGACCGCTAGGATTGCATAAGAACAATCAAGCATCTTTGACAGGTTTTTAATAAGAAAGCTAGAGTCAGAGCTTTCAACTGCTCGTTCTTATGATAAAAAAACTCCAAGACTAGGTCTTTCTAGCCTTGGAGAGAAATGTTTTAATTTTCTACATTTCGTACATAATCATCGAAATACTGAATCAAATCGGATTTGATCTTCTGATACTCTTCCTCGGTATATTCTTTCTCTTCTATATTGCCATTGAAAAATGGAATTTTCAGTTCTTCCTTTAAACGTTCTAAAACTTCCGTATGATTCATGTCTGCACCTCTTTAATTATTATCATCTTTCATTATAAAACATTGAACCAATTCGTCAACTCTTCAAAGGTATTTTTCATGACGTCCAACTTGCTGTAAAGAACCGCAATGTCAGAGTCCTCTTGAAAGAAGACCTGTTTTAACTCAAAATAAAAATCTTCAAAAGCATCGAAAAATGGTTCCGTTTTTTCTTGAAACAGCTCTTCATTGCTGTAATAGAAAATACGCACGCTATGATAATAAGTAAATACTTCATTAATATTTACTAGAATACGGACATCTGTTTCATCCGTTCTTGGCTGAATACTGATCAAATCATATAAAGCTAAGGATTTTGTATGAGTTTCCGATAAATAGGATAAGAATAGATCAATTTTTTCTGTTGATGCAGGCATTTCATCCACCTCCGTTTTTCTTTTTATTATAGTAAAAATCAGGGGGATTGGAAAATGATAACCCTGATGCTTGCCGCCAGTAAGAATGTATATAGTAGAATTATTTTCTTTCAGGAAAGCTAAAATCGGCCAATGCTTTATTTAAATAGTCATTAAAGGGCTTCATAGCTTTAAAGACCTTCTGACAGGTTATCAGTAACTCTTCTTCATCTAAAATGAGTTGTAAGGGTAAGGAATACTCCAGATACCAGCTTTTATATTTAAGATAGTCGTCGATGGCTGTTCCAGTTTCTTCGTATCCTCTGGGAAAACGTTTTAGCTGTTCGCCGCGGACAGAAAAGTATTCTTTGAAATCCGGAGCTGCGATGATTTCTAGAAATTCTTGAGGGTGTTCCAGAAGATAGCTTCGAATGAGGGCAGTTGCTTCAGAAAACTGAGCAGCAAACAAACCACCGCCAATAAAAGAATCTCTGTTTCTCGGCCCAAGCTGAATAAAATAACCGACTGGAATAAAAGGTTTGCCGTGAGGACCGATATGCGCTCTAAGCGTCGGATTGTAAGGTGATTTATCATGGCTGAACCGAATATCGCGATTTAGTCGAAAGCTTAATTTTTCAGGGTTCATCACTGGAATAGCTGAATCAAATCCTCTGACTTGTTCTTGGAGTTGTCCCACAAAAGTATGGAAGAACATGAACGCCTGTTTTCTTTCAGCTGTATGCTCATGCATCCAAGCAAGAGAGTTGTTTTGGTTTAGCTCATCCAAAAAAGTAATCGTTTTAGTTAATGACATAGAACAGCCTCCTTTATCTGACAGTTATTAATTAAGCGCTACATACTCATTATTTCATAAAAGATAAGAGCTTACAATCCTCTAGTGAAAGAATTGCCGCACGGACATAATACAAAATAATAACGTGCAAAAAAATCTGCATGATTTGTTCAGTGACAAAAAACACAGATTTTGAAAGCTACTTGATGAGCTGCGTTTGTTTTCTTATAAAAATCAACTATTTAGGTATTAATTGACTTTCAGTATTCCTATTTTCAAAGTCTTCGTTTAGGCTTTTCAGACATGTTTTAGTAAGAAATCTTTTGCTGGTTTTAAATAAGCTTAGCTATAAGGATTCGTCAGCAGCATTTTTCTTTTCAAAGGCCCGAACTTTGTCTACCAGAAGGTCAAAGTCCTTTTTCAAAGTTAGTACGGTTTCCTGAAAGTCATTTTTAGTCGATTCATAGGGATACGAAAGATAGAGTTTATTGAAGCGCTTGGTTAATAATTTATATTCAGGTTTTAGTATATCCTTTTGTTCCCTGGATAGATTGTTGAATAGCTCGGTTCCAAGACCGTAGGGGCCTGAAGACAAAAGAGCAAGCTCATTTAATACCTTGTCCGTATATACGGATTCAGAAAGCTCCTGCTGATAGACGGTTGCCTCAATAATCGCTTTACGTACGGCATATTTAATGACAAAGTAAAAAACAATGGCTAAAAGAATAATTGATCCAAAGCTGATACCGATAGATTGCATAATAGTTCTCACTCCTATTTAATTATTTTGTGTTGCCGATAGCTTAGTAGTTTCTTTCAAAAAGAATAAAGCCGGGCTTGGTTGGATGATCATAGATTTGTGTATGCCTGCTCTTTAAAGAATAAAGAACAATCATCAAATCGCCGCCGGCTAAAAGAACGTTGAGAGCTGCCGCCAGAAAGGTATAATTTCCGGGAAAAAGAAGCAGCAGGAGTGTACAGCCGCCCCCTAACACAATGATTGGAAGCAGCGCACCAAACACATAATTTTTCCAAGAAAGAGATTCTTTGCAGTGACATAAAGGATTGGGAAAGCCGAAAGTAATCTTAATGCTGTGCCATTTATTTTGGCAGAATAATCCCCAGCCAAAACCATGAATGTACTCGTGGACGACAATCGAGCTGACTAGAATCAGCAAAAGCAGCAGATAATTTATATCAGCAGTTTCTTTTAGCGGTTGTGTATTAAGACTTCGATAAAGAAAAAATAAACCGATAATCAACGGTGCTGGAAGCAGCAGTCCCAAAACATTTACTTCCAGACCTGTAAATACCCGTTCCTTGATCCGATAGCCTTGGGCAGTCATTTCCTTACACAACTGATAAAAGTGTTGAGGTGCATCATTGTCTTGTTTCATTTTTATTTACTCCTCTCTTGTTTGGTTACCATCTAAATTTTGTAAAAGAGTTCGCAGCAGGGCAGCGACAACAGGGAAAATTTGGTTTCTTTTTACAGTTTCTATAGATAAAGACTATCGGATTTATCTATAGAATAAAGAAAATAGAAAGTATTTTTTCAAGAAAAAAGCTATAGCTGAGGATTCTTTGTTATAATAAAAATTAACTGTTATTTAAAAGAAACTATAGTTTCTTTTTTGAGGGGGAGTAGTATGCATTTAACGGGAAGTTTGTTTCGAAAATTTCGAGAGCGGAAAGGCGTTTCAGTTCCCGAAGCAGCGAAAGAAATTGTTTCGCCGCAGTTTTTACGAAAATACGAGCGGGGAGATAATGATGTTAGCTTAACGAATTTTTTGAATTTATTATATAAGGAAAACATTTCAGTGGTCGAGTTTTTCGGAGAATACCACGAGTTGACTGTGGATGTGGTATTGGATGAAGCAGAGCGTGAATTTGATCTAGTTATCAATGGTCATCGTTCACTGCTCGCACAAAAAATTAGCCAGAAATACCATAAAATTTATCAAGAAACGCAGGATCAGAAATTTCTTTACCTTGCATTGACCTGTGAACAAATTAGCTATGTTCTATTTAAAAACAGACCAGAGGTTGACCGCTCGCCAATTTCAGAATATTTACGTTCTGTTGAAGAGTGGGGGCGTTTTGAGTTCTTTATTGCCCAGTATTCAATGTTTCCACTAGAGGATGAAGAAATCTATCGAATGACCGTTCATATTTTTCGTAAGAAAGCTCAAAATACAGTCAACTATTATTATCTTCATGACTTCTTCCTACAGGTTTGTCTGGAATTTATTCGTCGGGAAGAGCTGATTTATGCTGAAGAAATTTTAAACCTGTACTTATCAAAGCTGGAAGATGACCGGGAATTGAAGTATATGCCCTTTGACTCTTTTGCCCGCTTTTTAGGAGGTATCATCTTGGTTAAACGAAATGATCCGAAGGGGAAAAAACTCTGTGAAGCGGTTATTACTTATTTTGAAGATGTATTGGGCTATACCTACTACGCAAATCGTTTGAATTTATCCTATACAGCATTTCTGGAAAAATCAGAGCTTTCATAAAGCTGAAAAAATTGCTCACTGCTAAAATTAAAAATTTCTCATAAAAACAGTTGACATCTGATCGCTTTTTCTGTAAGATTTACATTAACTTCTAAATTGACAGAAAATTCAGCAAATAAAGGATGTTGATTGTTATGAGAAAAACAACATACAAACAAACATTTTTATTATTATTAGTTAAGGACTCGGCTATCTAATCATTAAGCAATCAGATTAGAACGGAAGAGTCCTGTTTCGCATTTGCATGAACGGGATGAACGATACGCATCCCAGCCATGGGATGCTTTTTTTGTTGGAACTCTTATACTGACTACAAAGTAGAGTTCCAATACTTGGCGACTGCGAGGAGCGAAGTAACAATTCTATTCACTGCGATTGCTGATAAGCAGAGCAGATGATGAGCAATACAAGGCGAACGTAGAGAGTGTTGTGACCTTTGACCAAATTAGAAAGGTTCCAATACTTGGCGACCAAGAGGAGCAAAGTAGTCTTTGAAGAATAGAGTTATTTATAATAGTCATAATATTCTGAATAATAAGAATAATGAGTAATCAGGAGGAAAAAACAATGAAAAACATTCAATTCTTTGACACCACTTTGAGGGATGGTGAGCAAACACCAGGCGTCAATTTTAATACAAAGGAAAAAGTTCAAATTGCACTGCAGCTGGAAAAATGGGGTATTGATACGATTGAGGCCGGCTTCCCGATTGCTTCAGAAGGAGATTTTGAAGCAGTTCAGGCGATTGCCGGAGCTGCTAAACGGATGACTGTGGCCGGCTTGGCCCGCTGTCAGACAAAAGACATCGACCGGGCTTATGAAGCGTTGAAGGATGCAGTACATCCGCAAATTCATATCTTTTTGGCAACTAGTCCCATTCATATGGAGTATAAGCTAAAAATGACGCCTAAAGAGGTAATCGCATCCATAGGTGAACATGTAAGCTATGCAAAAACGAAATTTGAAAAGGTTCAGTTTTCCCCAGAGGATGCCACAAGAACAGAAAAGGATTTTCTGCTGAAGGCAGTTCAGACAGCGATTGATGCTGGAGCAACAATTATTAATATCCCCGACACAGTGGGTTATTCGAATCCTACAGAGTACGGACAGCTGTTTAGCTATCTAATTGAAAATATTGAGAGTGAGCAGGAAATAATTTTTTCTTCCCATTGTCATGACGATTTGGGCATGGCTACTGCCAATGCCTTGGCAGCAATTGAAAATGGTGCTCGCCGGGTGGAAGGTACAGTGAACGGAATTGGTGAGCGGGCAGGAAATACAGCGTTGGAAGAAGTAGCGTTAGCACTGTATATCCGCAAAGATTTTTATCAGGCTGAAAGCAATATCGTTTTTAATGAAACCAAGCGCACCAGCGATTTGGTCAGCCGTCTCTCTGGTGTAGCAGTACCAAGAAATAAAGCAATTATCGGCGCTAACGCGTATGCACATGAATCTGGTATCCATCAGGACGGTGTGCTGAAAAATCCGGATACGTATGAAATTATTACCCCCTCACTTGTAGGCGTAAATACTAACTCATTGCCTCTAGGAAAATTATCAGGCCGTCATGCTTTTGCCACAAAAATGGAAGAGCTAGGCTATCAGTTTACTGAGGATGAGCTGAAAACAGCATTCAAGAGCTTTAAAGCATTAGCTGATAAAAAGAAACAGGTGACCGATGAAGACTTGATTGCCCTAATGGTTGGACAAACACAGGAGCTGGAGGAGTGCTGTCATCTCGAACGAGTTCAGCTTCAATATGTATCTGATGGCAGTCAGGGAGCAATTGTTTCGATGAAAACAGGAGAAACAGAAACTAAAATGGAATCAGCCATTGGTTCAGGCAGCATTCAAGCGATTTATAATTCCATTGACAAAATCATGGAACAAAAACCAGAGCTGAAGCAGTATTCGATTAAAGCCATTACTGGAGGAGAAGACGCGCAGGCAGAGGTTTATGTGACAGTACAGGATAGCCGGACTAAAAAGCAGTTCAACGGTACCGGAATTGATTTCGATGTGCTGCAGGCCTCTGCCAAAGCATATGTACAGGCAAGTGAACGATTTAAAAGAGAAATGGAGCAGATGAAATGACAAAAAAAATAGTTGCATTGCCGGGGGATGGAATCGGCAAAGAAATCATGGATAGCACCTTGAAAATTATGGCAGAAATTATGGTACAGGAAGAGCTGGATTTTGATATTCAGGCATTTCCTTTTGGAGGAGCTGGGATAGACCAGGAAGGCGACCCGCTACCAGAGAAAACACTAACGGCTTGTAAAGATGCCGATGCCATTCTATTGGGTGCTATCGGCGGTCCGAAATGGGATGCTGCACCAAAACGTCCGGAGCAGGGTCTGCTGGCATTGCGTAAAGCACTAGGCTTATTCGCAAATATTCGTCCAATCAGTGTTCCAGATGCGGTCATTCACTTATCCCCATTAAAAGAAAAAAATGTTAAAGGCGTCGATTTTATCGTGGTACGGGAATTGACAGGAGGAATCTATTTTGGAGAGAAAAAACGTGAAACAGATCAGGCTTCTGATTTGTGTACCTATACGAAAGCGGAAATTCAACGAATTATTCGAAAGGCATTTGAAATTGCTCGCACAAGAAATAAAAAAGTAACCTCTGTGGACAAGGCAAATGTGCTGGCGACCAGTAAGCTTTGGCGGGAAACAGCAGAAGAGGTGGCACAGGAATTCCCTGATTGTACATTGGAGCATCAGCTGGTTGATTCAGCGGCGATGGTTATGATTCAGCGGCCTAAGGATTTTGATGTACTTGTTACAGAAAATCTATTCGGCGATATTCTCAGCGATGAAGCGTCTGTGATTCCCGGATCTCTTGGGATGATGCCTAGTGCCAGCCATAGCGAAAGTGGCCCATCCCTTTACGAACCGATTCATGGGTCGGCTCCGGATATTGCCGGACAGGATATTGCTAATCCAATGTCGATGATTTTGTCGGCAGCCATGATGCTCCGACAATCATTTGGAATGGAAGCAACAGCGAAGCGTATCGAGAGAGCCTGCGACAAGGTGATGGCTGCAGGCGTTTTAACAAAAGATTTAGGGGGTACGGCAGGAACGCTGGAATTCACAGAAGCGGTTATTAAGGAATTGAGAATCTAAAGTTTCTAACGATGAAAATGTTCGGCGGACTTATGAAAGAGTGCCAAGATTTGCAGAGAAAAAATCAATTTTTATAGCAGATACATCGTGGGGAAGACGATAAGGCAGAAGAATTAAGCTGATTTTATGATGAAAATCAATAACTGAGGGAGCGAAAGTCAATGGGAAAAACATTGTTTGATAAACTATGGGAACGCCATGTCATCCATGGTGAGGAGGGAGAACCGCAGCTGTTGTATGTGGATCTTCATCTAATTCATGAGGTAACATCGCCACAGGCCTTTGAAGGCTTGCGGGAAGCAGGCAGAAAAGTCCGCCGCCCGGATAAAACCTTTGGTACGATGGATCATAATGTACCGACAAAGGATATTTTTAATATTACAGATTTGGTTGCAAAAAAACAGATTGAAGCGTTGAAAAAAAATTGTGATGAATTTGGTGTTACTTTGTGTGAAAACGGCAGCGAACGTCAGGGAATTGTACACATGGTTGGTCCAGAAACAGGACTGACGCAGCCTGGGAAAATTATTGTCTGCGGGGATTCTCATACGGCGACTCATGGTGCTTTTGGGGCATTGGCGTTTGGAATTGGAACCAGCGAAGTAGAGCACGTGTTTGCGACACAGTCTATTTGGCAGCGCAAGCCGAAAAGTATGGGGGTAAAAATTACTGGTAAGCTGGCAAAGGGTGTCTACGCAAAGGATATTATTTTGGCATTGATTGCGAAATATGGTGTGGATTTTGGTGTTGGACATGCAGTGGAATTTTACGGAGATACGATTGAAGCACTTTCTATGGAAGAACGCATGACGATTTGCAATATGGCGATTGAAGGCGGAGCGAAAATGGGTATGATGGCTCCGGATGAAAAAACGTATGAGTATGTGCAGGGAAGAGAATACGCACCGGAAAATATGGAGAAGGCAATTGCTGACTGGCAGACACTGCCGAGCGATGCAGATGCGGTTTATGATGCTAACTTGGAGTTGAATGCTGATGAACTGATACCATTTGTTACATGGGGGACAAATCCGGAAATGGGGATTCCAGTTACAGGAACCTTCCCGGAAATTAAAGATATGAACGATGAACGGGCATACAATTACATGGACCTTCAGCCGGGCCAGCGGCCATCAGATATTGAAGTGGGCTATGTGTTTATCGGTTCCTGTACCAACGGACGCCTTTCAGACCTAGAGGAAGCAGCAAATGTGGTACGAGGTAAGAAAATTAAAGAAGGTATCACTGCAATTGTTGTTCCCGGATCAAGACCGGTTCGTAAAGCAGCTGAAAAAATTGGACTGGATAAAATTTTTAAGGAAGCCGGCTTTGAATGGCGGGAACCAGGCTGCTCAATGTGTTTGGGAATGAACCCAGACCAAGTACCCTCAGGAGTACACTGTGCATCGACCTCTAACCGAAACTTTGAAGGACGTCAGGGAAAAGGCGCACGTACCCATCTATGCAGTCCAGCAATGGCTGCTGCTGCTGCATTGAACGGAACATTTATTGATATCAGAGAGGAGCTGGGTGCATAATGGAGGCTTTTACACAACATACAGGGACAACAGTCCCGTTGATGAACGATAATATTGATACGGATCAGATTATTCCTAAATCATTTCTCAAGCGAATTGAGAAAACCGGCTTTGGTGAATTTCTATTTGATGAATGGCGCTATCTGCCGGACCGCACGCCAAACCCTGAATTCATTTTGAATGAACCCCAGTATCAAGGCGCAACCATTCTAATCTCCGGCGACAACTTCGGTTCCGGTTCTTCCCGAGAACATGCTGCCTGGGCGTTGGATGACTATGGCTTTCGTGCAGTCATCGCCGGCAGCTTTAGCGACATCTTCTACATGAATGCCACGAAGAACGGTCTATTGCCAATCGTGCTACCTTTGGCAGCACGTCAGAAGCTGGCAGCCCTGCCGGCAGCCCAAACCATCACCATTGACCTACCGAAACAGCAGGTTCTCGCTGATGGCGAAGCTTACAGCTTCGATATCGACGGAACCTGGAAGCATAAGCTGGTTAATGGCTTGGATGATATTGCGATTACTCTGGCTTATGAAAAAGAGATTGGAGAGTATGAGAGTAGGGAGAAATTATATAAATAGAATATGGAAAATGAAACCAGCATCTTATTTTTTGGAGATTGCTGGTTTCATTTTCCATTAATTAACAATTAAATAAAAAATATTGATTAAAATCGTATTTGAAGATTTAAACAAAACTTATATCGATGTGTCGCAGCATCTAATACAATTTTTCCGACATTCTTATATCTGGAAGTACTGGGTGTATCGAATGAAGTATGAGTATATAAATATTGACTCAATTTATTTCGATCATAAATATGGTAACAGAGAACTTCAGCATTATCTTTTACGACTATATACCCACCTGTTGCCTCATCTAATCCATGCCACGGGGTTTTAGGAACCATGCCTAAAGCACAAGCAACTAACAGCTGCTTAATTTTATACTCAATTATTTCTTTATTTTCATCTGTTTTTTTTACATAGGAATTTAGTACCTCAGGAATTCTCTTTCCTTTGACAAAATAAGATTCTTCAAATAGATAAGAAAGTAGTTCTGGCATACGATAGTCTATCATTTGTAGATTTCTTGAAAATATATCAGAGGAGACACTTTCAAATTCAAGTTTAGCTCCTTTTTCATAGATTTTAGCAATCCTGTCTTTTATTTTAGAACTACCATTTATATTGTTTATTTCCTCTATATCTTCTATAGATAGTGTATCAGATGCGGATACAACATTATAAGTAAAGCTAGTACCATTGGAAGAATTTAATAAAGTAGCTCGGCCACCAATATAAGATTTAACACTAAAACTTAGTTTAGGTTGAGTAGATGTCATAACATCGTGGACCTTAATAACCAAATCTCCTTTAAGCTTATTTCCCGCCTTTAATGAATGAATTTTTAAATTTTCAATAAAAGGTTCAATATTCGGAATTGCAAAAGTACTACCAACTCCATTTTTAATACTCTCAAATAATTTTTTTGTTTCAATTTGAAAAATATCGAATGGTACAGTATATAATTTTCCTTGAATTTCAAAATCTATAGTCGAATTAGATATATTTCGGAAATACTCGTTATCACTTTGAAATGCAGAAATTATATCATATCGTATAGCAGAATCCTTAAAAAGATTTTCATCAGCTCCATAAAGTTCGCCGTTTGCTAACGAATAAAGAAAAGCATAAAGCTCTGACCATTCCCCTTTGTTATACTTATGAACCACTATGATTATTCCCTCTCTCGTGTTCAATAATTTCAGAAATATTATAGCTAATACCTGAATGAAGTTTTAGGGTTGCTAGTTTTCTGACTTTACTCTATTATCTCATAAGTAGGAAAAAAAAAGAACGGTCAAATGTTTGAATTTTTAAATTGAAAAATCAAACATTTAAGTGTATAGTATACGAACAAGGGTTCTAAGGAGATGTATTATGAGAGGCGGGTATAGAGAAGGTTCTGGTAGGAAACTATCCAAAATTAATAAAGTATCAAAAAATATATATTTGTCTGAAGATTTATTCGATAGAATTCGTAATTTAGATATGAAAGAGTGCAACAGCTTTAACAAAAGATGTTTGCATTTAATTAATTTAGGAATAGAAACTGAAAAAAGAAAGAATGTGAATACTTTGGAAAATAAATTGAAATTTATAGATTTATTTGCAGGAATTGGTGGCATAAGAAAAGGTTTTGAAGATGATAGTACAATTGCTGTGTTCAGTTCAGAGTGGGATAAGTTTGCTCAAAAAACTTATGAAGCTAACTATGGTGAAATTCCAGCTGGGGATATTACTAAAATTAAAGAAGAAGATATTCCTGAGCATGATGTTTTATTAGCGGGGTTCCCATGTCAGCCTTTTTCGATGATAGGTAAACGAGAAGGATTTGAACATGCAACACAAGGCACTCTTTTTTTTGATGTATTAAGGATAATCAAATTTCATCAACCAAAAATGTTTCTTTTAGAAAATGTACAAGGGTTATTAACAATTCAAAATGGTGAAACATTTAAAATAATAAAAGAATCTTTAGAAGAGGCGGGTTATGATATATTTCATGATGTATTAGATGCTCAGAATTTTGGACTTCCTCAAGTTAGAAAACGAGTAGTAATTGTAGGATTTAGAAAAGATTTAAATATTGACAATTTTTCGTTTCCGCAAGGTGATAAAGAAAATAAAAAAACTATTGGTGAAATTTTAGAAGATAATCCGTTAGGATATTCAATTTCTAAGCATCTTCAGAATAGTTATCTATTTAAAAAACAAGATGGAAAACCTCAACTGGTTGATAAATCCTCTGATTTTCAAGTAAAGACGCTAGTTGCAAGCTATCATAAAATTCAGCGTTTAACAGGTACTTTTGTCACTGGAGGTGAAACAGGAATTAGACTATTATCTGAACTTGAATGTAAACGGCTAATGGGATTTCCTGATGATTTTGTCGTTCCTGTATCAAGGACTCAAATGTATCGTCAATTTGGAAATAGTGTTGCAGTCCCTATGATGAAATCTGTTGCAGATGAAATGAAGTTAACTCTATCTAAAGCTGAAAATACTGTCAGAATTTAAAAAGCTATATGAATAAGTATTAGGTTTGACAGTAGTGAAGTACAAGAAATTTTGAAGTATAGAGATACAGGATTAGAAATTCATATCTTTGTGCAAAAAGAAGCAAAAAATCTAGTGGCTTTGTTTATCTAGGCCAAGCTATCCCTAGAATAAATAAAGTTGATCCGAAAAGAGTAAAAGATGAGAGTAGAAATGATATTGATATAGTGAGTATGGAAATGGCTTTAGAAAAGCTTATTCCTCTTGAAACTTATGATTTTATAAAAACAAAATAATAAAAGAACACTTGAGAGTGGGACAATAGCCAGAAGAGAATCTGATCATTGTCCCACTTTTTTTGATTTAAGGGTACACAAAAAGCACACAACTTTTAGAGTTGGAACAATATATTCCAGAAACCGATGTCGCTTTTGCGGTCAATGCCTTGGTCTAAGCAATGCCCAAACACTTTTCAATGAATTAGAAGAACAACAGGCCTACCACCCTAAAATGATGTTAAAAGTTATTTTATATGCGTATATTCAACGGGTCTTTTCCAGTAGAAAGATTGAATTTCTGTTAGAAGATAGCTATCATATGCGCTTGTTAGCCAACCAAGAACAAGTCAGCTATCAAATCATCAATCGGTTCAGAAGTCATGAGACAACCGCTCACCTTTTAACAGAAGCCTTCATCTTGTTTCATCGATAACTCATTACCAATCGAGTGATTGATAATGAAGCCACTTTTATGCGGATGAAAGACAACTATATGCGCAAAGGTCAGCTAAAGCCAGGTTACAATTTACAAATCGCAACAGAAAATCAGTATGTCCTAGCATATGATTTATTCCCAAACTCAACAGATACAAAAATCTTAAATCCGTTTTTAGATAGATTTTTAGAGCAACACAAGGAATTACCCGAATATATTGTGGCGGATGCCGGTTATGGTAGTGAAGAAAATTATATGTATATCAATGATATATTGCATAAACCCCCTTGATTACGTATGGAAACTATCATGAAGAAATCAAAAAAGTCCCTTTATCATTGAAAACTGAAGCAATCTTGAAGAAGAAGATACGTACATTTGTCCTGCTCATCGGGTAGTCCCCTTCAAGCAATATAGCTAAAGAAAAGATAAAGATGGATTTGTACGTGACTTCAAAATTTACGAATGTGAAACTTGTAGAAGTTGCCTAGTTCGTAGTCACTGTACGAAAGCAAAAAGTGATCGGAATCGGAAAATTGATGTCGAACCAGTGTTTGGTCATCTGAAAGCTCATTTGACGTTCCATCTTTTCCACTTAAGAGGAAAACAAAGAGTGGAGATTGACATTGGCTTAGCCCTCATGGCATTAAATTTAAGAAAAATAGGGAAATATATGGAGAGAAAGGCATCTATAATAGAAAAAATAAGCTCGATTTTGACATTAACCATCAAAATTGAGCTTATTTTTTTGAGAGAGGACTATTGTTCCACTCCCATTACTATTTTTAATTCTTTAAGTGTGTAAGCCGGTTTTCTCTTATGCAACATTGCATGACAATTAGGGCAGACTGGCTTTAGGTCTTTTATTGGATCGATTTTATATTCTCTGCCAATACTACTGAGCTCTATTTCATGGTGAACGTGAATATAATCTTTCCCAATATCTCCATAAATTTCTTTAAAATTCATTTCACAAATTAGACAAGAAGTTCCATAAAACTCAATACATTTCTTTCTAGCTTCAGAATTTCTTTCATATTTGTTGGTCACAGATCTCCTCCTTGCTCCTTCTATGTAAGATATACGTTTTTTAGGTTTAAACTCATTTGGCACCATCGACAAATTATCAGTGAATCCCCAAACAATATGGGCAGGATCTGTATCCTCAAAGTCTTTAATAAACCCTAATCCTTGGAAAATAAAACGTGGGTCGGTACTATCTTTACGAGTGAAGATATAAATTTCATAGTCACCACTTAGAAAATTTTTAATAGTACGTGTTGAAAGGGTATGCTTTGTTTTAGCAAACCAGTAAAGACTATCGTTATTTAGTATATTATGATAGTCATGCCCCGTTCTACCTGGTGAATTTATATTTGCAAATAAAAAGTAGCATCCATTAAATGAAGCATACCCAGTCCCCCATTGTCCACCAATATTACCTGGATCAATAGCTCCAATCAAAGCTTTTACATCTTTTCTAGTATATGTTTCCCCCATATCAAAATTATATTTCAAAATAACCATCCCTCTTCAAATCACTTAATAAAATCATAATAACATTTAGTGTATTTTTTTACATTAAAATTATTAATGGATTACCAGTTTAAAGGATATTAAAAATATTTATAAAAAAGAGACTACGGGTTTGTTCTTCAAAAATCAATCGTCATAAACTGTTTAAAGATGGGTAAATATATTACTCTATTAAAAGTTCTTATTTTTCTATATAATACAGATTTAAAAAAATTAGAGACCAAAATAATTAAAATTCAAAGAATGACAATAACACTCGTTGTTATTTATAAATATCTTTAAGTTAATTTTATATGTTTTTATAATTATATTTATGCTAGAGTAATCTTAGGATGTTTTTAAATTATAAGGTAATTAGTTAGGAGAAAGGAATAAGTTTATGGGACTTAGTTTTTTTGTGGGAGAAATTGAAGCACAGACCAATGAAGCGATTCAGATAGCCAACGAACACCGACAAAACGCCGGTATCCTCAAGGATGCCATTAACGCCTATCTTCGGGCGCCATTATCTGGAAAAACCTATGACTCTGCCCGCAATTATTTTGGGGAAGTTTATCCGCCTATCGCCAGCGGGATGACTTTAGTGGCCGAGTCAATGATTGAGGCCCATACTAAGTTTCCTGCGAAGTTTCAGGAAATAGTCGGCGGCGGAGATATTGAGGAAGACCGGCTAAGAGAACAGATTCAAGAAGGACAAAATATTTTGAGAGCCTACGCTGATGTCCTGAACAAAGAAGAAAAGCCCAATCTACGGATGGAGCGAGCCTATATGCGGATGCAGGAAGGCATTGCCGTCCTGGAGGAACGTCTACAGAAGCTCTATGAGTTTAACAGTGTCTCTGCCGATATCTTTACCGAGGCACTCACCAATATAGAAAACCTGAACCGAGGCGTAGACGCTTTAGAAAAAGGCGGTGCTTGGCATGCGGCTTCCGGTACCTTCGATATCACTAAATTAGATATGACCTGGGTCAAGCCGATTCAGGAGAAGTGGCAGGAACGAGAGCAGAATTATGGAAAAGGGTTACAATTAGAGGTAAAGGTGGGGAAAAACTCATTAGGAGGTACGAAATACGACGTCTATTCGAATGGAATTTATGATGAAGATGCTACAATCGTGTACAATGAACTTTTGAGAATAGAAATGACCGAATTATTGAGACAACGAGTCGCAGAAGATAAGTTTAGCCAATTTGTTTCTTTTATTGGTACCATGATTACATTTAGTGGTGGTATAAAGAAAATTATTAGTGAAATTGTTGGAGCTGTGGGCAATCGATTACTTGTTCGTTTTAATGATAATACGTATGGAACAGTAGCTATTTCTGGTGGTGTAGCAATTGAAGGGAATGCTGTTCTAGCAGATTCTCTGACCCTAAAAGACTTTGTACAATTTTCAAATAATGGAAAAATAACGAGTAAGACCTTTGGAAAACCTATAGAAGGTAGGGTTGAAGGAAAGAAATCAAAAATTAGAGTGGATGCGGAACCAGATGGTGGTAAAATTCAAGTTCAAACTGGACATGGTAAAAGATCTCCTTTAGATTTTAGATTAGAAATTGAAGAAATAACAGACCGTACTAGCATCTATAACCAAATACCAAGAAATATAAAAAGGGGTATAGGTAAAGGTAAACTTGATGAATTGGTAGACAATATTTACAGAGCTTGGGTATGGCTAAAAACAAAATAGAGGTGACAAAATGAGATTATTTGTAGAAACAAATGGAAAGAAAACATCATGGGGATATCGCGAATTAGCCGAAGCAATGTGGTTTAAAGAAAAAGATGGAAAAGAATTGGAAATTTCTCATGTAGGAAACGATGAAACATTGAGAAATAGTTTTTATTTGACAATCTCGTTGGACAAGTGGCTGAATGATGAAAGATGGGGAGAGATTCGAACACCACTTAAATTTCAAGAAATTGAGCTAGAATATCATACTCAAGACAAGATTGTAGAGATTGTTTCAAAACATGTGCAAATACTTACAGTAGATAAACGTGCTATGTATATTATGGTCATCGAATTAGCAAAAGAGTTACAAGGACGAATCCGAGAAGATGACTCTAAAAACTGGCAGTCTGTAGAACTGTTTGAGAAAAAACATGAAGATATATTAAGTTTATCATATGATGAAGCCAATGATTTAAGTTTAAAAGAAGTATCGTCAATAGTGGTTGAAGAAGAACCTTGGGAATATTGACATCCATTTAATTATTTAGATATTAAAAAAATCGCTTGACTTCTGATTTACAAAATTCTGAAATAGATTAACATGAAGACAGAACTAAAGGTGTGGATAAATGCGTGCATGGATTAAAATAAATCAACCGATTATTAATCTGGATTATAGAGAGTTAGCTGAAAAGATGTGGTTCAACTTTTATTTAGATAAAGAGTTAGAATTATCACATGGAGGAAATTCTGAATGGTTGAAAGATAGTTACACTCTTGACTTAAAATGGGATAAATCACTAAATGATAAGCGTTGGATTCAGAAAAAATTTGCTACAGAACACATTTCTTTAAACCCAATAAGAGATAACAAATTTTTATACATTGAAACGGATCATATTCATATACTGACTGTCGATAAACGTGCTTTCTATATCATGGTTCAGGAACTCGCTACTGTTGTTGGAGGCTTTATCAGTCTTGATGGGATGAAAACCTGGTTTTCTTTGAAAGAATTTCAACAAAAATATTATGCACTCCTATCAATGAGCTTTGAAGAAGCAAATGAAAGAAGTCTGAAAGAAGTTGAAACATTGGAATGTGTTGATGAACCCTGGGATAATGAGGTTATTTACGATTAAAGTAATTTATTTTACCGTGGAGTGACAGGTGTAGTAGACGGTGTACCCATCCTTTCCTTGAGTACTGGCGGAAGCGCTATGATGGTTCAAGCAGTAGTAAACAAAGAAGCTCTTGCTAAAGTTGCAGAAGGATTTCTTATTACCAGTGCTGGTGTTGTGTCGATTATGGCGAGTGGAAATACAGCTGGTTATGGGAAGTCGGGTGACACCCCAGATAATTCAGATTTTGATATAGATGATGCCAATTCTTTTGAAAATTCAAATATTAAGGACGTAGAAAGTTATTTAGATAAAGAACTAAGCGAGTTTACGAAAGCTCCTTTAAAGAGAGGGGAAGGGGTACGCTATTTTGACGGAAAAGGGAACTCGTGGCAATTAAATTATGGATATGAAAATGCTACAGATATTGTTCATAGCGCCTCCTATTTAAAAACAACTGTTAATGCTAAAATAATGCGGATACCATTAATTAAGTGAGGGATGAAAAGATGAAACAAGAAGATTTGATAGAGTTTTTAAGTTCAGTTATTGAAGAAGACGCAATTATAGCTAGAATATATAAGCTATTTCATTCTGAATATAACTATGAGCTTTCTTTTTTAGAGGGCTTAGTAAAGTTTGGGGTGGAGAATAACTATTTTTCTATTGAAGATGTTACAAATCCTGAAGTCGTTTATAGTGCAGTGGATTGGAGAAGCGACAATGTTTATCAGGAAATATTACTGGGAGAAGATACACATATCCTCGATAATTTTTTTTCGAAGGACAGACACATACCCAAAGAATTTAAAAAGTTCGTATTGGATAAATACTAATAAAACGAGCATGTATTTCTTTTAATCATTGAAGAAACAAACGAACTTCGTTTGTATAAAGCTTACTCATTCAGAACCTCTGAAAGACTAAAAAGGAGTCAGTAGAATGATTGATGTAATTCAAGAAAAAATTGATCAAACAAACTATTGGGATTTATTGATTTTAGATATTCAAAGTAAGTATTTTGATGATGAAATATATGTTTATATCGAAAAAGATGCTGTCACTTGTTGGAAGCTTTCGTTTATTTCCTGTTACAAAGCGAGCTATGAAACCGATACCAATTGGCGGGGAGAGTTCAAAGTGAAAAATACAGGCCCTAAGTCAGGTTATTATGGACAAGATATTTCTTTAATAGAATATGCTGATGATGAACACTCTATTCAATGTACGTTAGATTTATCAATTATGACAATGAACATCGTTTGTAAAGACATTCTTGTTGAGGAAATAAAAATGAGCGATACTTCATTTTTTGGGAAAGATAATTAATCCTGTAATAAAACAATTTAGATTGTATCTTAAAAACAAATTGCCTATGATCATTTTTGTTTCAATAACTACGTTTAAATTTTTATAAATGATGTACTATAAAGGAAAATACATGAATACAGAAGAACTAACTAATGAACTACTAAAAATAAACAACTATTTAAAAAAATGTTTATGGATGGATTTTGAATTTGCACATATGGATGGTGGAAAGCTTGTTGTGGCTGGCAGGATAGATACTTCTTATAATGATTTTGCAATCAATATAGAATTTGGAACCCCATTTTTTGTTTCTAGTCTATTGTCTTGGCATTTAGACGATGCCACTCCCTTTATAGAGCTAATTGAAGGGGATGCGCTGGGTCAACTCAATGAGAAGTACCATATTGAGCAAGGAAATTATCTCTTCAAAATCAATGCTGAAGGATTTGACTCAGCACCAATAATAATTGCCAGCAAGAGCCTCAAATGTGAAATAATAAATGAACAACCGTTTTAAACTACCAAAATTATGGAGAAAACTAATGAAAAATGCAGACAATCCTATTTATCTCTATCAGCTTCTGACATTTAGAAACTCAGAGCTATATATGATTGAATGTATTGATGAAAAAGATTTTTATATCAATGAAAATAAAAAAATACTACTTTTTAAGACTATAGAACTTTTAAAAAAATATTCAATAGAAAAAAATATAGAGTTAACTGTTGAGGATTTAGCTGAAGAAAAAATTGACTTAGATATGCTAAGAAATTGGTTGGATACAACTTCTACTTCTATTAATAGTGTAGAATTTTTGATCCTATGGAACTTTTTTGATGATGTCGCATTTTCTATTGGATCTGTGTTTTTGGGCAGCGAGGACAGATACAGTAGTTGTTATTCCAAACTTTTTCATGGTAATAATCTGCCAGCTATTAATACTTCTGGGAAAAAATATACTCCAGAATGGGATAAGGAAGAACTTGAAAAAATTAGACAGGTAATGAACAGTGGAATGGAAATATTTGAAGAATCTGCCACTTATTATTAATCGTTTAATTTTGTTTTCTTCACCTCTAATTAATAAAAGAACTTTGAAAATATAAAAATGAAGGATGAGTGAAAATGAAAATAGAACATGTCTTTTTGGAGCTATTTACTAATGATGACATAGATGTTGAAGAGCTAGTGGCATCTCACAAGCTAATTGATGAATTACATGAAGGGACAGTAAAATATGCCATTGCTGAACATGAATTATCCTACGCAGGCAAGAATGGCATTGTTTGGGATATTGAAGATTCTATCGGCTTTGGGGGAGATATGGATGCTGAGTCAAGCTTAACAGATTATGAAGAGATGAACAAAATTCTTATTAATGAATGGCATAAAATCAGCCAAAAAAAGATTGATGAAGCCTATGAAGAATACATGCAAGTGAAGAGACAAATTCTTAAAGCTAAAACTGAGAAATAAAGGTGTGGATAAATGCGTGTATGGATTAAAATACATCAACCAGTTATTGATTTGGACTACAGAGAGTTAGCTGAAAAAATGTGGTTTCATAGCTTTCTTGGTAAAGAATTAGAACTATCCCACGAAGGAAATTCTGAATGGTTGAAGGATAATTATACTCTTAGTTTAAAATGGGACAAATGGGATAATGATAGTAGATGGGCAAGTGAAGAAAACTTAAAAGGGACTCCAGATAAACACATTTCTTTAAACCTGATAAAAAATATCTATCTGAAAACAATAAAATAGGTGCCCAGTTATTTTTAAAACTGGAGCACCTATTTTATTTGTGTTTATTTCTTAGCCTTCCGGATAGTGCTGACTACAAAAAATCCGAGTGCTAAAAGAACTAAAAAGCTAAGAATAAAAAGAGGTAGCTTTCCTAGGCCAAAAATAATTGCCAGCATTACTACCACACCTAGTAATGCGAGAAACAGCTGTCCGACCGAGAATTTTTTTGTTAGAAATACTTCTTTATTGAAAGCTAAGGTAAATCCGCCATTTAGAAGTGCAACTGCAGTAAAGAGCATTGCAAAGAACAAATAGAAATCCCCAGTGCTAAGGTGTTCTCCAAATGTAGTGAAACAGCTAAATCCGGCAAAAATCAAAAAGAAACCAAGTATTTTTTTTAACAGAGGTCCTTTAGGAGCTTCATTTCTTTGATTAGTTGCATAAGGCTGTTGCATAGGAGCGTGTTCTTTCTTGGCTGATTGAACCTCAACAGTTTGTTCAGGCTGAGCATTGTTCTCTTTCTGCGATTCATTCGTATTGCTGCCATTTTCGTTACCAATATAGTGTGATGTATGGCAATAATCACAGATGAAGTAATCACCTTGTTTTGTTAGTTCATTGCTTCCGCAAGCTTCACAACTTATTTTTTTCATTTATTTCCTCACTTTTTTATTACTGTATTGATTATACTCTGGAACTATAGCATGAATCAACTACGTAAATAATCAAAAGTGAACATTTAAAAAATAGATTGAAATATGTAGGTTCGTTAAAGCATCATTAAATAAAAATAGTTTTAAACAGTAGTTCAAAAGCATAAGAAAAGAATAAAAAAGAAGTTTATAATTTATCTGCCTGTTTCATTTGATGTAGCAGCTGTTCTTTATCCTTTAAAAGCTGGCTAAAATCTTCGATGAAGACATGAAATACGTGAGCATGGGCATGATATTCCCGAATGATTTTCTTTTTATTTACAGCAATCTGCTGATCCGAGAAAAAAGTGTCCAGTAATTTTAACGGTTCTTGCCAGGAAGAAAGATGCTCAATTAAATCCTGCATAGTCAGAATGTCATGATAGGGAATCGCTTTTGTACAAAGTTTCGACTTATTCATAGTCGTTTCCTCCTTTATAGTAGTAAATTGTAATTGATAAAAAAATCTATCATTGTGTAGAATTTTTTACGAAAATTAGGTACAATGAAGAAGCTGGTGCATTGTACCAGCATAGGGCAACTTGTATAGACAGTTCACGCTGTTTACACAGGGCTTTGTCGCTCGGTTGGCGCCGAACGACGAAGAGCCCTATTTTACTGCGATACACAGCGATTGCGTAGCAGAGCTGATGTAGAGCAGTACAAGGTTTGCACAGCAAAAGTTGTAACCGCAGAAAGATATACAGTGATTGCGTAGCAGAGTTGATGTAGAGCAGTACAAGGTTTGCGTAGCAAAAGTTGTAACCGCAAAAAGATACACAGCGATTGCGCAGCAAAAGTTGTGACCGCAGAAAGATACGCAGTAAGTAAAAATGAAGATAGTTTTTCTGAAGGAATGTCGGCTCATTGTCTGAATAAATGAGTGTGGCTTTTTTTATTAACAGAATCCAATTCCTTCTGGGGAGCTTTAGTTATACAGGATAGAAAAAGACGATAACAGGAGGCTCCCATTATCGTCTGCAATAGTCTGTAAATAAGCTGTAAACTCTTTAGCAAAAAGAAAAGTGGAATGTTCCTATTAGGGATTAAGAAGTTTGATGCATGCTAAAGAAATTAAAGTTAGATTCAGACTATTGGCGACTTGTAAGGGCAGTTCACGCTGTCGGTACAAGACTTCACGGATTCAGTTGGCGCTGAATAAGGAAGTGCCAATTTTTTTTATTTAAATGTCATTGATTTCTATCCTGTGTCCATAGTATAGCTGAAAGCTTTTGCTCTGACAATACGAACAAAACGTTAAATAACACTAGAAAAAACACTCTTTATATAAGAGAAAATAACAAAAAAATTTTTTAAACTTAATTAGGAAGTATACGAATTATTTGTCGAAAGCTATAATCAAAATCTGTTTTCTTCTAAAAATAAGAAAATAGATTATAAAACTGATCATAATTATTACATTACAATTTTAGAAGAAAAAGATTGTAAGTACTACGAGATATAGTTACTAATTTGAAATTGCAAAAGAATTTCATAAATCTTTGCCATCTTAAAAATAAACCGCATCGTTCATGGTATAATTGAAGAAAATAATTTAGTTGTATTTATTGACTTTTTGTTTAGAATGTACATGAAATAGGAGGGAAAGAGATGAAGTTTAATGAAGTAACACTTCGTGTATTGGTGCGAAAGGACTATGGAGCCTGTTTTGATTTTTATGTAGAAAAAATGGGTTTAACAGCAGTCTGGGGCGATAGAAATGGTCCGTATACTTCATTTGCAGTGAGCAAAGAAGCTGCACCATGTTTTGCTATTTTTAGCGGAGAAAACATGTCTATGTTTGAAGGGTATTCTCAGCCTGTCAGTAATAGCCAACCTGACAGTATTGTAGGAGTGATTCCATCAGAGGATTTAGAAGCTGATTATCAACGGATGAAGGAAGCCGGCGTGGAGTTTTTGAGTGAGCCACAGCGGATTGACGAATGGGAAATGACCTGTACTTATTTTAGAGATCCGGAGGGTAATCTATTTGAATTGAATGATTCTGCGAGTGTTTAACAGGTTCGGCTAAGCCAATTTAAGAATTTTAATCATGCTATTTAATGATGAAAATAAGAGATCAATGCTCATTTTGAAGCTTGGTCTTTTTTATTTTAGTTAAAATCAAAGACTGGGCTTGTTAGCGTAGAGTTGTAAGCAGTTTATTATTCAGCAGCTTTCTGACATGTTAAACTTTAGCTACTCATTTAGTAAAAAGAAGGAGGCTTGAACATGGCGGCACTTATTCGTTTGTATTTATTAAGCGCAGGAGTCTTTTTAGTTTTTGATCTTTTTTGGCTGCTTATCGCTTCTAAAAAACTTTATCAGCAGTTCATTGGTCATCTTATGGGGCAAACGCAGCTAATTCCGGCAATTCTTTTTTATTTGCTTTATATTGTCGGCGTTTTATTTTTCGTGGTAGTCCCCGGCATTGAAAAAAACAGCGTATGGTATGTACTAGGCAGCGGAGCATTATTAGGTTTGATTTGCTATGCAACGTATGATTTGACAAACCTCGCGACCTTAAATGGCTGGCCGGTGATGATGACAGTCATTGACCTTGCTTGGGGTACATTTGTTACTGCAGCAACAGCTGGAATTGTTTATTGGCTGAACCTAGTTTTCTTTGGAGGTAAAGGATTATGACAAATGAGCTGGAAGGATCACGTATTTTACAAAGCTTTTTCGGCGGTGCAGCAGATTTGATTGCAAATAAGGACGAGCTCAACAAAATCAATGTCTTTCCTGTAGCAGATGGGGATACAGGCAGCAATTTAGCTTCGTTAATGCAGACTATTTTAGATAGCTCAGTTTCAGATAGTTCTTCGGTAGAAAACGTGCTGACAAATGTTGCAGAGGCAGCATTATTGGGGGCAAGGGGAAATTCAGGAATTATTTTTGCCCAATATTTAAATGGAGTTGCGGCTGTTTTCAGCCAGACAGAAAAAAATACTCATGACTTTGTTTACTCGTTAAATCAGGCAGTTACAGAGGCCTATCAAGCGCTGATTGAACCGAAAGAGGGAACGATTTTAACAGTGATGCGGGTTTGGGCAGCGTCTGTTCACCAAGCCTTTCATCAAAAAGCATCTTTAGGAGCTGCTCTTGAAACAGCCCGTAAAAATGCATTGGAAGCATTGAGGCAAACAGAATTTCAATTAGATGTACTGCAAAAAAATAAGCTGGTGGATTCTGGAGCCAAGGGTTTTTATATTTTTATTAATGGCTTTACAGAGGCATTTTCAACACAGCAGGAACGTATTTCAATAAAGCGTGAGAGCGAATCAGTAAAAATAGCACCGGCGGAAATAATTACCGAGCAGCCTAAATATCGTTATTGTACCGAGCTGCTGCTGAAAAATGTTCAGATTGAAAAAGAGCTGTTGAAAGAAAAACTTGCGGATTTGGGGGACTCTCTAATTTTAGCAGGAAATCAACAGCTGTTGAAAGTTCATATACATACCAACCAGCCTCAAGCTATTCTGAATAAGATAGCTGGGCAGAGTGAGCTTGTTCAGCAAAAAGTTGATGATATGCAGCTGCAGTTTGAAGTCACAAAACAGCGGAAATACCCGATAGCAGTTGTTACAGACTCTATCGCTGATCTTCCAAAAGCATTTTTGCTGGAGGAACAAGTCCATGTTTTACCAATGAATATTTTAGTAGGGGAAACAGACTATTTAGATAAGCTGACTATTGACAATGCTGTAATTAGAAAGGCAGGCGCTGTCCAGAAGCTTTCAACAGCACAGCCTGCTATACGAAGTGTTGATGCTTTATTATCATTTTTAGAGAATAAGTATGAGGCTATTTTAGTCGTAACGGTGTCGAGCCAATTAAGCGGAACCTATCAGCTAATTAAGCAGCGGGCCACAGCTAAAAAGCTCTCAGCTAAGAAAATCCAAGTGATCGATTCAAAGCTTAATTCTGCTGGACAAGGCTTACTTGTAAAAGCAATTATTGAACAGCTGAAAAGAAAACCGGACAGCACGCTGGCAGAACTTACGGCAATTATTGAAGAAATTCAGCGCCGGTGCTTCATCTATGTGGCTGTGTCCGATATCACACCGATGCTTCGTTCCGGCAGAATTCCTCAGAGTCTAGGTAAGCTGGCGAAAAGGCTGCGTCTTTTGCCAATCGTTAGTTTAAACGCTGCTGGGAATGGGAAGCTAAGTGGAATTTCCTGGAGTCAAAAACAGAGCGAGAAAAAGATTTTAAAAAAAGTAAACCGGCTGATTAAAAAAGACCAGCTTTCCGGATTGGCTATTGCTCATGCGGACAATCTGCCGGAAGCGGAAGAAATGGCGCGAAAACTGGGAAAGAATGGACAGCAAATGCTTGATTTCATCGTTGAAAGCTCAACAGCTATTACCGTAAGTGCCGGCATCGGAAGTGTTGCGGTTGCAGGAATCAGAAAGGGGGCTATCGAATGATTTATTGGTTTGTTTCACTAGCATTATTCGCTTATTTTATTCTCTGGTTTATCATTTCCAAATTAAAAGGAAAGTATTCTCTAGTGGATATTGCCTGGGGTCTGGGCTTTGTTGTAGTAGCTTGGGCGAGCTTCTTATATAGCGGCGATTTGCACATTCAAACTGGAATTATTTTATTATGTGTAACAATCTGGGGGCTAAGGTTATTTCTGCATCTGGCGAAAAGAAATTGGAATAGTCCAGAAGATTACCGTTATGTAGCTATGAGGAAACGGTGGGGAACAACGTTAGTTAATCTAAAAGCTTTCCTCAATGTTTTCTTTTTACAAGGAGTATTGTTGTTTCTTATCGCACTGCCGATTATGAGAAGCTTTTCTGAGTCTGACCAAAGCCTCCATTGGTGGCAGATTTTAGGGCTCATCGTGTGGATGATAGGCTTCTTTTTTGAAGCAGCCGCTGATTATCAGCTGGATACATTTAAAAAGAATCCTAAGAATAAAGGAAAGCTGCTAACTGAAGGTCTTTGGTCCCTGACTAGGCATCCTAATTATTTTGGTGAGGCGACCTGTTGGTGGGGAATTTTTCTATTGGCAGTAACTGGCGTGACGGATCTTTGGCTGATTATCAGTCCGATATTGATTACATCACTACTTTTATTTGTCTCCGGGGTGCCTTTACTGGAAAATAAATATAAAGAACGACCAGAGTTTCAAGCATATGCAAAAAAGACAGCAAAGTTTTTCCCAATTATTGGTCGAAAAGGGCTGTAGGAATGAATCATCTTAGTTGGTGAAGAGGCCATTTTTTTGATACTGTTAACTGAATCTTTCAGAAAGTACTTAAGCCGCTGTACGGCCTTAGGTACTTTTTCTTTTTTCTCGGAGTTGACCGAAAAAACTGAGAAGACGAGAGGAACAGGCATATTGTAAAATGAATAAATAAAGTCTGTTATGTATTGATGGTAGTGAGTAAAAAGGCAGATGAGAAATAAGAGGGAGGAGTGAATGAGTATGTTTATTCCACTATGCTTTTTGGGGCTTTGTAGTGTTCTTCTATATAAATTAGGCAGATGGAAAGCTGTAATTGCTTTTTTACTGCTGCTCTTTACAGTGATTGGCGGTGCTTATTATTGGTACTATAGTGGGCGGATAAACAGGAAAAAAGAGATGATTGCTGCTTATTTTGACTACTTTGAAAAGAGCTATGGCTTTTATGATGGGTTAGAAAATTACGTTTGGGAAACAGATATTTCCAGTACGCCGATGTTTTCTTTGGATTACGAGGCCTATGGCAGGAAACATTCCCTACATGTTGATTGTTATGAAAGCAGAGATATTGGCACCTTGAGAGAGCATATTTATGAACAGTATAAAAATTATATATGGGATGAGTATTTGTATGATAAGACAATCGGAAATGATTTCACCAAGATAGAAGAGTATCTTCGTGAAAGAAACCTAACCGTGGTATGGAATTCATCCGGGAATCATCAGGAAATTGGCAAACAGTGCTATATAGAGACAGCAGTTACACCAAATTTTAGAAAAAATGCCCATAGCGATAAGCGAACTGTTGGTGAAGAAGCAGATTTCTATAATGGAAAATCAATGAAGACCTTTGATTATCAGGAGTATATGGACTATTTCTCTTATGAGGTCGTTTTGATAGGAACCTATGTCCCTGTTGAAGGGAAAACGAGCCGAGCAGTGGTAGAAACTGAGCTGGAAAAGATTGTCAATGAAGCGATGCAGGCAGAAAATGCGGTGATTCTTTTACAATCGCCTGAAAAAGCTGACTTAGAATAAAAATGAGTAGGTGAGTTGACATTCGGTCGGGTGATTTAATCGATTTTGAAGCCAAAGTTTAAGGTTGCTCTCAAAGCTTTTTGTTTAAGGCTGGAAAAGTAAACCATTTATTTATTCATAAAAAGTAAAAAGAAGAAGTAGGGGGAGGAAAAAAATGAGAGGAAAAGGCGTTTCATTATTTCGTTTGTTGGTTGCAGCAGTATTGTTGGTTATTGTTGGGAAGATTATCATTGATAACTATCAAAAGGAACAGGAGCAAAAAGAGCAGGCAAAAATTGAACAGCTGACGATAGAGGAAGTTGAGCGAGTGAAGGCAGCCAGCGATTTGGGCTTGGATTTTTTTTCTACATCGACTGTTAGCGAAGAGGAAGCTGGACAATACGGCATTGACCAGCCGGAAATGGCATTTACAGAAGATCAGCAGGTTAAGGGTTACTATTTTAGTTATCCTAAAGAAGAAAAGACGACACGTTTAACCCAGATTGTTATAAGCTCGCCCAGTTATCATTTATTTGGACTCAGAGTAGGCGATTCAATGGAAAATTTGGAAGTCGCTATGGGAAAGCAAGGGTATAAAATGCTTGAGCCGGAAGAAGACGGCTCTCTGAAATTTCAAAAGTACGAAGTGTATATTCAGTTTGAACCAGGAGCAGAAGCCCCTGTGGTTGAAGAAATAACCTGCTATCTGCCAATGCCCTTTGAAGAAGGAATCGTTTATTAAATCAGAACTTAAAAATGCTAAAGGACACAGCTGCAGGAAGAAAAACTGAACTGTGTCTTTTCTTCTCAAGCCAGCTAGACTAGAAAGTTTCTTGACATTTTTTTCAGCAATGCTAGTCTGAATAAAGAAAGATTGACAAGAAGAATGGAAAGGGATGCAATGAAAAAGATACTAATTGTAGAAGATGATGAAAATATTTGTCAGCTGTTGACTCATTTATTTCAAGATAAATATAATTTGACACTGGTTCATACAGGGACGGAAGCAGTTCTTCTAATTTCTGATCAGCGTTTTGATCTGGTTCTGCTGGACTTAATGCTGCCCGGAGTAACAGGTGAAAGTGTTTTACAGATGATTACCAAGCAAAACAGTGTACCAGTAATTATTATGACAGCTGTTAATGATAAGAAAAAGACAGTGGAGCTGTTGAAAAATGGTGCTGCCGATTATATCACGAAGCCTTTTGATATCGAAGAGCTGGAGGCACGTATTGAGGTGCAGCTGCGCAATTCAGTAGTTGAACAGAAAGATTACGAACTAATGACGTTTAAAAAGCTTTCTTTAGATCCAGAAAATTATGAGGTACGGCTTGGAGGAGTGAAACTGGAGGTATCGAACAAAGAGTATCAGCTGTTGGATTTGCTGCTGCGCTACCCAAATAAAATCTATTCCAAAGCCAATCTCTATGAGCGTATTTGGGGAGATTCTTATATTGGCGGTGAAAATACGGTAAATGTTCATCTCAGTACGTTAAGGAAAAAATTGAAGGAAGCTGATCCGAAAACAGAGTATATCGAAACAATCTGGGGAATGGGCATTCGATTAGCAAAGGAGGACAACTGAGATGTGGGTGATACTCAGTGTATTTTTACTGGTAGTAGTTAGCATGTACCTTGTTTTTTTAATTCTTGATTTAAGAAAAATCATTTGCCAGTTTGATTATATTCATGATGAAGATACCAATGCGGAATTAGTTTCCACATCGAAAAATCAGCTGATCCGACAGCTTTTGGATAGTAATAATCAGTTGATTCGTAAGAATAAACGGTATTATCGGGAGCAGAGGCAAAAAGAGAAGCAGCTTCATCAGCTGTTGTCCAATTTGACTCATGATTTAAAAACACCATTAACTGTTTCTTCTGGTTATACCCAGATTTTATTGAAAGACCCTGGTCTGAATGAGCAGAAGGAGATGTTGCACAAAATAGATAATAGTCTTCAATCAATCTCACACTATCTCGGCTATTTGATGGAATATAATTTGATTCAGGAAAAAGGATTGGCACTTAATCTGGAACAGCTAAATCTTTCTGAATTACTTAGAGAAAATTTGTTTACCTACTATGAGGAGTTTCAACTCAGTGCACTGTCGCTAACTATTGATATTCAGGAAGAGGTCTGGCTAATTACAGATCAAACAGTTCTGCAAAGAATTTTTCAAAATATTTTGGGAAATATGCTGAAGCATGGAACGTCATTTGCTGAAATTACGTTACATAAAACAGAAGAAGCAATTGTTTTTGAATTCAAAAATGGTTTGCTGGAGGCTATTGAAGAACCAGCGCTGCTTTTTCAGCGTTTTTTAACGGAGGATCCTTCACGAACCAATAAAAGTACTGGCTTAGGTTTGCATATTGTTAAAGAGCTGGTCGCTTTGATTGATGGAGAAGTACAAATAGATACAGAGAAGGAATTTGAAGTAGTTATCCAATTAAAAAACCAATCAGAAGCCTGAACTAGGCGGCTGATTGGTTTTTTGCTCTTTTAAAAGAAAGTCTTTTTACATTCAAAGCTGACAAATTTCATTCAGTATTTTTTATAATTCTTTTTGTCGAATAGTTAGGGAGCTTCCGAATATAGACAAAAGAATAAGGAGAAGACTAACAATGATATAGGGAACTAGTTCTTTCCCAGAAATGGCGCCAACACCGATTTGCTGAACCAATCCGAAAAAGTCAAAATATTTTAATCCATCAAAGTCAATAAGCATTGCGAATATTTGAATAGCGACTGGGTAAATAACAATAAAAACCGAAGCAATGACGGTACTGCCGCTAAGTACTAAAATCAAGGAAGCTAGGCTGAAAATCACGCTGATGACTAGACTCACACCGATTGCCAGCTTGAAGGTATCCCAGAAGAATCCACCCATATCAATGCCTTCAGCACCATACTTAAAAAAGGCAATCACAGCGGATCCGCAAAAATAAAAAATGGAGGCAACGATGAAACAAGTCAGCTGAATGACATATTTTGAAAGCATAAAGCAAAGTCGACTGACCCCAGAAGTCAAGCTATTTTTATACGTATGCTGTGAAAACTCGTAGCCAAGCAAGATAACGAACAGACCAATTAAAAAGTAAACCAGAAATGGACTGGAAAAGGCAGTATATTGAACAGCTAATGTCAAATTCCAGACAATACTTTTAGAATCTACTAAATCTGTTGTATTTACTCCTACGCTTCCAACTGTTTGACTGATAACAATCAATGCTGCATAGACGATAATCAGAAGAAACGTGATATAAAACCCTTTTGCACGAAATAGACGGTAAAAATCAGCTTTTATTAATCGAATCATTTTAAACCTCTCCTAACTCTTTAACAAGATTTGTATAGTAATTTTCCAGACTGTTTTCTTTTTTGCCGATAAAGGAAACACCAATTCCATTAGTGACTAGCAGCGTATTGATTTTTTCGGTTGAAAGCTCGCCGTCATGAATCCGCAGCTCCAAATCATTGATTACGGTGAACTCCTCGGTAACCTTTTCTTTCAGCAAAACAGAAGCGCCATGAACATCACTTGTATGGATAATAATGTCCTCTGTACATAAATCGTCAAATGCTGCTTTAGAAATCTCTTGAATGACTTCTCCCTGGTGTATGAAGCCAAAACGAGTAGACACATGATAAAGCTCGGTAAGAATATGACTGGAAATTAGAATTGTTGTATTTCTTTCCTGATTAATTTTTTCCAGTAATTCACGAAATTCGATAATAGCGATGGGATCTAACCCGTTGATTGGTTCATCTAGAATGAGGAAGTCAGGATTATTGACAAGTGCCATCGCAATCCCCAGTCGCTGTTTCATTCCTAAAGAGAAATTCTTGAACTTTTTCTTGCCGGTTGCTGCCAGGTTAACGAATTTCAACGTCTCATTAATAACTGAATAATCATGAATGCCTTTTTGAATGCAAATGATTTTCATATTTTCGTAAGCCGACAGCTTTGTAAATGCAACCGGAGCCTCAATAACAGCACCGATATGCTGGAGCGCCTGGCTATAATCCGAACGCTTTTTATCCCGTCCCAGCAGAACAATTTCTCCGCCGGATTCTTTTGATAGATCCGTAATCAGCTTCATAATAGTTGTTTTACCTGAACCGTTACGTCCAATCAGTCCGTAAATATCACCTTTCTTGACATCTAAGGAAACATTTTTTAATGCTTGTTCTTTTCCAAAATTTTTAGATACTTTTTTTAATGAAAGTACTGTTTCATTCATTATTGTTCACTCCTTCTTTCAACATCTTTACTATAGCAATTCTTTCTTAAATGGTCTCTTAAGCAACTATTAAATAACTCTTAAATAGAAAAAATCTCAAAAAAAATATCTGCTGGTAAAAAAGAGATTGAGACAGAAACGGTTAGCTTCAAGCAATAAGCCGGGATTTACGGAAATTGCGCCACAAATTTTTGCTAAATTCCGGCTTATTGCCAAAGAAGTTGTTTCTATCTCACCGTTTATTCGGATTTAAGCGTACGAAAAGTCTGGGAATTTAGTTCTGTCCCAGATTCTTGATTATTGATAATAAGTCATATAAGAGTTGAAGGTTATATTAAAAAATAGCTGTTCTTATCTGTTCATATCGAAAAAATGGTGGGAATAAAACAGAGGCATTCAGAGCTCTAGTAGTGGTGAAATATAAGAAGATATAAAATGAATGAGATACAATAAGACATTCTTGTTAACCAGACTAGGTAAAATTACGGTATGAGTAAAGGTGATAAATTATCTGGTTGGCACAACAAAGATATCCGTGTAAAATATAAGTGTAAAAAGGTTTGATAGACATGCTCAAAAATACAGGGATGGGAGTTAAAAAGAAATGAAAAAATGGAATAAATTAATTTGTTGTAATTTAATATTAATGACAGTTATGTATACAGGGAGCCCAATCTTAACCTATGCGGTTGAAAAAAATACAACTGAGGAGACGTTAGCTACTGAATCATCAAATAGTGAGTTGCAGCAATCAAATCCCATAGAAGATCAAGGTCATGAAACAAAAGATAGTATAGAAGACGATTATACTAATTCAACAATGGAATCAATAGAAAGTTCAAATGATGCACAAAAAATGTATGTAGTTGCAGATTTGTCAGCTTTTATTGATAGGGAAGTAAAGGTTACTCCAGAATCTGAATCAAATGTGCAATTAGCTGAAGCCGAAAGCGGCGATGCTTACATTGATACAAAAGAGTCTACGGTTAATCAAAATGTCATTTTACATTTAACAGAAGATGGATGGTATACAATCCAAAATAGTATAACAAACAATTGTTTAACAGTATTAGATACCGATGATGCTGCAGCAAAATCTCTTTACTATACAGTAGCACAAGGTACAGATACTCAAAAGTGGCGTTTAGTTAGTGAAGAAAACGGAGCGTATCTCATACAATCAAAAAATAATCTGTTCTTGAAAATAGCGGATTCAAATAAATTACAAGTAACAAGTGAAGGGGCGGAACAACGATGGAAGCTGGAATTTCCTCCCGCTGATAGTCAAGTAAGTGAAGAAACAACTACTTCTACCACCGTTGAAGCAACTAGTGAAAGTAGTGAAAAAGTTGATAAATATGAAAGTGCTGCTGCTTCGGTTAATGTAGTAACAACAACTTCAGTAAGTGAGTCAAAAATAAAAATTACTATTGCTAATCTAGAAGGGACCAATGTTTCAAATGTAAAGTTTCCCACATGGAGCAACACAAATGGTCAAGACGATATTAAATGGTTGAATGGGACGCGTAATCCCGATGGATCGTGGTCAGTTATTGTAGATTCAGCTGATTTTAAAGATAGTGGACTTTTCCAAACGCATATCTATGTAACAGAAAATGGCCGTGATAAAGGTGTTGGTAAAACAAGTTATAGTTTAGAGGCACCGCCAGCGAATGTGATAACCACAACTTCAGTAAGTAAAACAAAAATGAAAGTTACTATCGCTAATTTGGAAAGTAAGAATGTTTCCAATGTAAAGTTCCCAACGTGGAGCAATACGAATGGTCAAGACGATATTAAATGGTTGAACGGAACCCGTAATTCCGATGGATCGTGGTCAGTTATTGTAGACTCAGCTGAGTTCAGACATAGCGGACTGTTCAACACGCATGTTTATATAACGGAAAATGGGCGCGATAAAGGTGTTGGTAAAACAAGTTATAGTTTAGAGGCACCGCCAGCGAATGTGATAACCACAACTTCAGTAAGTAAAACAAAAATGAAAGTTACTATCGCTAATTTGGAAAGTAAGAATGTTTCCAATGTGAAGTTCCCAACGTGGAGCAATACGAATGGTCAAGACGATATTAAATGGTTGAACGGAACCCGTAATTCCGATGGATCGTGGTCAGTTATTGTAGACTCAGCTGAGTTCAGGCATAGCGGACTGTTCAACACACATGTTTATATAACAGAAAATGGGCACGATAAAGGTGTTGGTAAAACAAGTTATAGTTTAGAGGCACCGCCAGCGAATGTGATAACAACAACTTCATTGAGCAAAACAAGAGTAAGGGTGACTATCGCAAACCCAAATGGAGGAAATGTTTCCAATGTGAAGTTCCCAACGTGGAGCAACACAAACGGTCAAGACGACATCAAATGGTTGAATGGAACCCGTAATTCCGATGGGTCGTGGTCAGTTGTTGTGGATTCATCTGATTTTAGAAATGGTGGAGTGTTCAATACACATGTCTATATAACGGAAAACGGTCGTGATAAAGGTGTTGGTAAAATAAGTTACAGTTTAGAATTACCATCAAATGTGATAACCAAAACCTCATTGAGTAAAACGAAAATGAGAGTGAGAATTTATAATCTTAGTGGTGGGAATATTTCCAATGTGAAGTTTCCAACGTGGAGCAATACGAACGGCCAAGACGATATTAAATGGTTAAATGGTACTCGTCATTCTGATGGATCATGGTCAGTCGTTGTGAACTCAGCTGATTTTAAACATGGCGGGCTTTTCCATACACACATTTATGCAACGGAAAATGGTCGTGATAAAGGTGTAGGCTCAACAAGCTATAATTTAGAACAAGATGAAGTTGCTATTCGTCTGTCCAAACCTCCATATTACTACTCTCAATTGGATGGGCGTTGGAGTAATCTTAATTACGGAATCGCTAATTTAGGAGCAGCTGGTTGTGTGCCTACGAGTATGGCAATGATTTTAAGAGGTCACTTTGGAGTCAATGTTTCTCCTATAGACACAGCCAATAGAATTTATAGTTACGGCGGGTTCAATCAAAAGTACTTTGGTGCTTCTGGAATTGATTTTGTAAAAGGGATGAATTCTTATGGTAGAACAGTCTTAACGGTTAATAGTTTGTCAGAACTAAATGATTATTTAGCTAAAGGTTACCCAGTAGTCATGTTTGTAAATGTTGGGATTGGGCATGCGATTGTTACACAAGGGTATTCTAATGGTAAAACAACCGTTTATGATCCATATGGCAAACAGTTTTATAATGGGGCTGTATCAACAAGCCATTTATGGAATACGCCTTCTAATGATTCGATTGACTGGTCGGCAGGTCGACCATACTTTGTTATTAAATGATGAAAGAGGTATGTATGAATAGTAAATTAATAGTAGTTGTTTCTATTTTCGTGCTAATCACCATTTCTGGTTGTACTAAAAATACAGAGACGAATACTGACAAAAGTCAAGAAACGAAAAGTAATGAAGTTATTATAGATAGCTCCACAATTGATAGCTCAGATATAGATGACATTAGAAAAGAAGAACCGTCAAATACGGTTTCACAACTCAGACGTAAGCTTTATGAAGCAGGTGTTAATTCTAGTCAGATAACAGATTCTATGCTTGAACAGTATGAAAAAGAAGCTGCTGAAAAAAATATTGATTTTGCTGAGTATGTGAGAGAAGAAGTAAACAAGTAAAAAGATGAGCAAATTCCTTATAACTAGGGATTTGCTCTTTTAGTTTATAATGGTAAGAGTAATGAGTTGAGGTTGTGACAAAAGTTTGGGAATTCATTTATATCCCAGAGCGATTTTCACTATTAATCAAGAAGAAATTTCTGAAAACCTACCGTTTTTGCTTAAGGTAAAAAAATTACGTGTTCATTTTTCGAATGCAAAATCTTTCTAAAAGGAGTATTCTCAGAGAAGCAATGATGAGTAGAACATTTAATTAGAAGACAGATATGCATAGAGAGGACGAGCTGTAATGATAAAAAACGAGAAAATAAAAAGAGAATACTATCAGGCTTTACTGGAACGTAAAACGGAATACGACGGTATCTTTTTTGCAGGAATTAATACAACTGGCGTTTTCTGTCATGCGACCTGTCCAGCCAGAAAGCCTAAATATGAGCATTGTCAATTTTATGAGACAGCTGAAGAAGCATTGCTATCGGGCTTTCGTCCTTGTAAAAGATGTCATCCATTGTCTTATCCTAGGACAATTCCAGAAATCGTTCAAAAAATGGTTGATTTAGTAGAAGAGCAGCCGGAAAAGCGTTGGATGGATAGAGACTTTACTGCCCTTGGTATTCATTCTGCTACTGCTCGAAGACAGTTTAAAAAAGTTTATGGGATGACGTTTGTTCAGTTTGCCCGGGCAAGAAGGATGGGGATTGCAATGAAAACAATTAAAAAAGGCGAAAAAATCATAGATACACAGCTGGATGCCGGTTATGACTCAGCAAGTGGTTTTCACGATGCGTTCACAAAAATCATGGGGCGTAAGCCTAATCAGTCTAAAGAAATCATTGTTCTTTATGCTGATTGGATTGATACTACTTTAGGACCAATGCTGAGCCTTGCGGACGATGACTATCTTTATTTACTGGAATTTGTTGACCGGAGAGGCTTGGAAAGAGAAATTGAGCGCTTAAGAAATCGGCTGAATGCGCAAATTATTCCCGGAAAGACTCAAATTTCCAAGCAAATAGCAGAGGAGCTACAGCAGTATTTTGACAAAAAGCTAAAAAGCTTCCAAACACCCTATAAACTGATTGGTTCAGAATTTCAAAAGAGTGTCTGGCAGCTGCTGCTACTGATTGAGCGAGGAGAAACAACCAGCTATCAAAAGCTGGCAGACCGCTTAGATAAACCCAAGGCCGTACGAGCAGTAGGAACTGCTAACGGCTGTAATCAGCTGGCAATTCTGATTCCTTGCCATCGAGTGATTCAAACTAGCGGAGGCTTAGGCGGTTATGCTGGTGGATTAGAACGGAAAAAGTGGCTGCTGAACCACGAGAAAAATTATGAACAGATGCTTTAGCTGGTGAAGGTGGTTAAAGGAAGTGTGACAAAAGTGCAATCCTTATTTCCGAAAGAGCCGCTTCTGGAAGAAGAGTTATCCGAATTTCAGGAATGAAAACGCATAATGTCATCCCTTTATATGATGATAAAGCAACAGCTAAGCAATGATAGGTTGGAAATGTCTACTATAAATGGAGTTAGATAGGTATTCATTCTTTGCTTCGTTAAAATCACGAATAAGAGCTGAAATAGAAGCAGGTCGTTCTGATTTGAGAATTTCTAAATGAAGACTTAATGTATGGTGTGGAACACAATCATAATCTTTTTCTTTTTTTTCCTTCCGTGATATACTTCTTTCGATTAAAGAAAGGGAGAGAATATATGATTTCAAAAAAATTAGCATTACTTGGTTTAGTAGGAGCAGCAACAATTGCTTTAGGAGCCTGTGGCGCTGACAACGATAAAAAAGACAGCTCAGCTTCATCATCTACAATGGAGATGAGTACAGCTGGCAGCAGCGAAACAGATGTAGTTTCAACAGCTTCAGTCAGTGATGATCCTGCAGTTCTTGAGGAAGCATTATCTAAAGACGGCAACTGGATTGTTGCGGCAACGAAAGATGTTGACTTCACAAAAGATGTAACTGTTTCAGGAGAGTTCCATGATAAAGGAGAAGACAGCGGCGATATTTACAGAAAGCTAGCGTTGTATTCTCAAGATGCAGACCGTAATGTCACTGCAGAATATACAATTACAGTGCCTACATTGACAGTTGAATCTGAAAACTTTAACATTGTTCACGGAACTGTAAAAGGTGATATCGTTGTTAAAGCAAATGGCTTTGTATTGAACGGTGCCAAGGTTGAAGGAAATGTTACATTTGAAAAACAAGAATTTCAAGATTCAGCGACGCTTGATGAAGATGGTGCGTCTGTAACAGGTGATGTTACAGTTAGCGAATAAGACCAGCTTAGCTGTTTTGCTGAATAGAAAAAAAGAAGCTTAGAGTGCTTTTGATAGATAGCACTCTAAGCTTCTTTTATATTGTAAAATAGATGAAATTTTTCCAATGATTTTTGACTTTAATTGTCTATCATAGTAATCTAATAAGGGCTTTGTTATGATTTTCACGAGAGGTTGAGAAAGGAGTTTATCCTGTGGGATATATAGAATTTCACGGTTTATCAAAGCGGTATCCGAAAAAGGAGCAATGGGCGCTGAAAGAGTTTCAGCTTTCTATGGAGCGTGGCGAGTTTTTGGCGATTGTCGGTCCAAGCGGTAGTGGAAAATCGACATTACTAAATGTTCTGACTGGATTTGAGGATGCAACAGCAGGCAGCTTCATTTTAGAGGGGGAAGATGTGACGAATCGTCCGCCAAAGAACCGGAATATTTCTTTGGTTTTTCAAGAGTATGCGTTATTCCCTCATATGACAGTGAAGGAAAATATCTCTTTTGGAATGAAAATTCGTAAAGAGGGAAAACAATATATAGAAGAAAAGGTAAAATGGGCAGCTGAAAAGCTGGAGCTGAAGGAATTGCTTCAAGAGAAACCGAAGCATCTTTCTGGAGGTCAGCGGCAGCGTGTAGCATTAGCCAGAGCTATTGTGCGGGAACCCAAATTATTCTTATTAGACGAACCATTATCAAATCTTGATGCGAAGCTGCGGGAGCAAACAGGTGCCTTGATTCGTCAGGTTCATGATCAGCTTGAAGCCACAACGATTTTTGTCACCCATGCCCAGGATGAAGCGATGTCTTTGGCCGACCGAATTGTGGTAGTTAAGGATGGAGCGATTCAGCAAATCGGTACGCCAAAAGAGATTTACGAGCGGCCTGACAATTTATTTGTGGCGCGTTTTATTGGCCGGCCGGAAATCAATTGTTTAGCCGGAGAGCTTCTGGCAGACGGTTCCTTACGAGTAGGGCAGCAGATTATCGGGCAGGGCTTTGATTATGTACCAGCTCAAAAGGTGACCGCCGCCATTCGAAGCGAGGATTTGGCAATTGTAGCCGCTGAAAAAGACAGCTTAAAGGGCTCTGTTCAGTCTATTCGTTATTTAGGCAGTGATTTGCTGGTATCTATTCTATGGGGAGAGGTTCCCTTGATAATCAGAACGGCACCAGACGCAGAGGTTACAGTTGGTCAGGAGATTTACTTTTTAATAAATCAAAGCAAAATACTTATTTTTAGCAATGAAGATAATCAAAAATTAAATGTATTATAGTATGGAGGAAAAAACATGAAAAAAATTGTTGCAGCAGTCAATGTGGTGGGATTAAGCTTGTTACTTGCAGCTTGCGGATCAGGTAGTACAAAGAAAGAAACACAGGATAATGGAAAAATCAGCGGCGAAATCACAGTGGTGACAAACCGGACAGATGCAGACGAGCTGTACGAAAAAATGGAAGCAGCCTTTAAGAAAAAATATCCGGAAGTAACAGACATTAAATGGGAATCATCAGGAACTGATTACGACCAGTATATTATGACTCGGATGAATACGAAAGATTACGGTGATGTTGTGTTTATTCCTTTTTCAATGGCAGGAACGCCGGAAGAATATGAAAAATATTTTGAGCCGCTTGGTAAAGTAGAAGAAATGGAAAAAGACTACATTGATGTTACAGAAGCCGATTTTGAAGATACGGCTTATGGTTTACCTACAGTGCTAAACTCATTAGGACTGGTTTATAATCAAGAGGTTTTTGATAAGGCAGGTATTAAAGAACTGCCGACATCAACAGAAGAGTTAGTAGAAGCTGCTGAAACGATTAAAGAAAAAACAGGAGCAGTTCCTTTCTATACAAATTATCAGCGTTTAGCTGTTTGGGCGGGGGCGTTATCTTCTTATGGAGGGGAAGAATTTAAAGCAGCGGTACTAGAAGAAGGAACCGCGTTTGCAGAGGGACAGCCAATTCGTGAAGTGATGGATTTAATTTATGATTTAGCATCTAAAGGTCTCATCGAGTCAGATCCGATTACTTTGGAAGGTCAACAAGCACAACAGCAGCTGGCTGATGGGAAAATCGCGATGCTGATGAGTGGTTCTCAAGATGTAGCTCCAATTCAAGCACTGACTAAAACAGAAGACACTATCAAGATTATGCCGTTTCCTGTGTTATTAGAGGGCAAAACCAGCCTGGCATTGGGCGCGCCTTCTGTAGTAGGAATCAATAAAAATTCAGAAAACAAAGCCGCAGCAAAAGCATTTATGGAATTTTTCATTTCACCTGAGAGCGGGTTTGCTGAAGACATGGGCGGTATGACACCAGTCAAAGCAGCGTTGAATGAGGAAGAAAAGCAATTGGTTGATGAAAATAATGTCATTTTAACAGCGCCTGCAGCTTCTGCAAAAGTAGAGACAACCTATACAGCGATTGCTAATGAAGCCGGTATTGCCCGGCTGACAGATGCCTTGCAAAAAGTAGTAAATATTGGGCTATATCCTGATCAGAATGAAAGCTACGAAGAGTACGTAAAGACCTTAGAAGAAAAATGGGAAGCAGCAGCTAAAAACCATGAATAAAAGACTGACCAAGGAGGAGAAGAGAATTATTTTTCTCTTTCTCCTTTTACCTGTTTGTCTGATGATTATTTTTGGTCTTTTGCCTGTTTTCATGCTGATTTATAACAGCTTTACTGATTGGGATGGTCTTTCTAGTGAAAAGAATTTTATAGGCTTTACAAATTACCTCACGATTTTTAAAAACCCAATATACTTCGCAGCATTTAAAAATAATCTTTATTATTTAGGCTCAGGCCTGCTGCAGATTGTTTTAGCGCTGTTGCTGGCAGTGCTTCTTTCGACGAAAACAAGAGGAAAAACGGTGTTTAAAGCATTTTTTGTTTTTCCAATTCTAATCAGCGGTGTTGCAGTATCCATGATTTTTCGTCTTTTTTTTGAGCCAGACGGCTCATTTGATCAGTTGCTGAATTTTCTACATCTGAACGGTACGATTCGTTACTGGCTAGGTGATCCAAGAATTGTAAATCTCACGTTGGCATTTATCTCATTATGGCGGCACTTGGGAACTAGTTTCTTACTTTATTTTGCTGCGGTCCAGAGTATACCGGAGGTCTATTATCGAGCCGCAGAGCTGGAAGGTGCTTCATTTTGGCAGCAGCTGCGCTGGATTATTCTCCCGAATATTCGAACAGTTTTGAAGCTTAACTTTGTTTTGTTGACTATTGGAGCTGTTTCTGCCTTTGAAATTCCACTGGTGATGACAAATGGTTCAAATGGCACAATGACATTTTTACTACAGACGATGAAAACAGCCTTTGATCAAAAACTGGTTGGTCTAGGCTCAGCCATGGCGGTGTTAATGACGCTGCTTATCATTGCGTTGAGTCTAGTTCAACAGAAATTCCAACAGGAGGAAACGACATGAAGCAGTTGACAGGAACTATTTTCAAATACTTCTTTTTGCTTGCCTGGCTGTTTATCTGTCTGTACCCATTGTTGACGGTTCTTTTTGGCTCATTTAAAAGCTATGAAGAGTTTAATGCCAGCTCAGGTCTTGCTCTTCCCGAGAGTTTAAACCTTGCCAACTATCAGCAGGCGTTCCAGCAGGGAAAGATTTTGACGGGGTTTGTGAATACTTTTATTCTGGTATTCTGTGGAGTAGTCGGTAGTGTGCTGATTGGGTCGATGACTGCCTATATCTTAAACCGTTTTGATTTTCCTTTTAAAAAGCTGCTTATCGGAGGCTATTTCTTATTATCAATGGTTCCCATGGTGGTGTCGCAAATCTCTACTTTTCGGATTATTGTTGCTTTGGGCTGGTACGACCGGTTGATTGCTCCAGTGATTATTTATCTGGGAGCAGATGTTGTAATGATTTTTATTTATCTACAAATGTATGAGAAGATACCAAGAGAATTGGATAAAGCAGCGCTTTTAGAGGGAGCCAGCTATTTTCAGGTTTATTGGAAAGTACTTTTTCCACTATTGTCTCCAGCTACAGCCACAGTCAGCATGCTAAAGATGATTAGTATCTACAACGACTTCTATTTGCCTTTTCTCTATTTACCGGGAGAAAAACATGGAACAGTAGCCACTGCCCTGTATCGGTTTATTGGACCGAATCAAACAAACTGGCAGGTGATTTGTGCCCTTCTAGTGATTAGTGTTCTGCCCATGCTGCTTTTCTATCTGGTGCTGCAAAAGTATATTTATAATGGTTTGGCCGGAGGTGTAAAGGGATGATAAAAGAGGCAGTCATTTATTTATGGGGCTTTGCCAAACGAAGCTATACAGTGATGGAAATTCGCACGGGCTTTGCAACTGGGCTGCCGGTACTTAGCGGCGGTTTGTTTGGGGCTTGCCTGTCAGGTGAGCTAAAGATTGTTGAGCTGGTTTTATTTACGATTGCTGGTTTTTGTTTTAATATCATCGCAAATACAGCGAATGAAATCCGTGCCTACATAGCCAATGAAGAAAATGAAGAAACCTTTACGGGGCATGCAGGCAGCGAGGGCTTGGTTAGAGGTGATGCCAAATTTATTGATGCAGTGTTAGTTTTATTACTGATGCTGGGATTAGGCGGGGGTAGTGGACTTTTGCTGGTCTGGCTGACTAAAAGTGTGGGTCTGTTTGTCTGGGGCGTGCTCTCTGTCCTTGCGGCGTTTACCTATTCATTGGGACCCAAGCCATATTTGTTGTTTCCTGTAACAGAGCTGGTTTCCGGCTTTTTCGTTGGAGGTTTAAGCTGTTATCTGTCCGCATATATTCAAGCTGGGGGAAATAGCTGGTCAATTTTGTGGTATAGCTTGATTTCTATGATTTTTACTATTTTTCTGATGTCCACAAATAATATTGGGGATTATAAAAAGGATATGGGTGTTCGTCGGACACTTCCTCATGTCATTGGTTTTCGCCGGGCAATTCTATTGTTGATTCCTGAAGCAGGAATCATGGTCGCTGCCTGGACAGCTCTTTTGTTTATTGGCGCGATTCCGTGGTGGCAGTACCTGGTTGGCTGGCTGATTTTTTATCGGCAGGGATATGTGAACTGGTATAAAGACTATTATCATATTCAGGAGGTTTATCCGGAAATGGGGAGAGAATACGGTCCTCGTCCATTGCTGTTAATCTATCATTTTCACGGCTGGATGAGCCTTATCTTTTTGATTCAGCTATTGGGAGGCGGAAACATATGACAAAAATTCGTTTGTATCAAAATAAAACCAATCCGCTGGTATTACCGATTATTCTAGCAGATAGGCTAGGATATTTTGATAGGTATCAGACAGTAGTGGATTTGGAATTAGCAGAAAGCTTTCAGTTTCATTCAAACAAGAGCTTTGTAGACAATGAAGTTGATGGAGTGATGGGAGATTTGACTTTTTTCTTTGACTATTTAAAGCAAGGGAAAGAAGCAGTGGTTACTTCTACTTTAACACGCACTATTCAATTGATTGGCTATCCTGAAGCTTTGAAAAAAAGGGGACTGCGTGTTGGGGCCGCCAGAAAAGGGCTGTTTCCATTTTTTATGGACTATGACTTAAAAGAGATGCTTGAAGATCCTGAAATCGTTTGGATTGATAATACTTATGAACGGATAAACGCATTGGAGAATAAAGAGATTGATGCGCTGGTTGCTATTGAGCCTTTCATTACACAAATCAGAAAGCTTTTGCCAACTGCTGTTTTTTGGGATTCTGCTGCCAGTGATAAAACAATGGTTATGTGGTGTTTTGACAAGGCGTTTTATCAAAAAAATCCGCTGCTGGTAAAAAATTTTCATTTAGCATTGGAGGCAGCAGCTGCTGATTTTAATCAGCTTTCACCAGATGAAAAAATTGGGCAGTGTCTAGAAGTTGCCGACTATAGCCAAGAGGCAGCAGAAGAGATGGTTCATTTCATGTTTGAACCGCAGAAAAATTATTCTGTCCGAGATTTTGAACTGTTGGCTAATTGGCTGGCAGAGGACGGTCAGCTAGCTGAATCATTGAAAGGTCAGGACTACATTGCACAGATTTATACTGAGTGAAAAGAAAAGGAGACAAAAACAGATTTCTGTCTTGTCTCCTTTTTTCTAATTATCTTAATACATCCAGCACTTCTTCATAAGCTTCAACTTGGGCATATAGGCGCTGAATCTGCAGCTCATTTTCAATGTAGTTGATTGAGTTTCCAAGGTGCTCCTGACGACGGTCTTCCAAGCGTTCTACTTCTTTTTTTGCTTCATTCGCTAGTTTTGTAACTTTTTCAATTGATTCTGACATGATTCATTCCTCCAAACGTTCACTTCTGTATAAATCTTTTAAAAGATCTGAGAAATCCTGCTGCTTTCTTTTAAAGGCTTTATATAAGTTAAGCCTACTCCTATCGGAGAATAGATACAAAAATTTGGCTTTCATTTTTCAGAAAAAGGTTAATATTTTGAAAGTTAATTTAGCAGTGCCAGTCCAATTGAGAGATAGGAAGCAAAGCAGATCCAGAGAAAATAGGGAATAAACAGGCGTGCAGCCCAAATTTGTACACGATAGAAAAGTACAATAGACAGCAGAATCAGACCTGCTAAAGCCAAACAAAGAATGGCTCCTATCCACATGTATTCTCCACCAAAGAAAATCAGACTCCAAATAAAGTTGACAATTAGCTGTATGACAAACAAAAGGATGGCTTGCTGCTTATTTTTTTGGCGGGCATCCGCTGTAATGAGTAGATATAAGCTCACACCAATTAAAAAATAAAGAACAATCCAAATGATTCCTACCCAACTACCCGGTGGCGAAAAAGGTGGTTTTGTCATGGCAGCATATTGTCCGCGAATATCGCCTGCCAATAAGCCGGATAGGCTGCCGACGAGTTCCACACCGATAATACAAGCTATCAATAAGCTGATTTGCTTTCCAGTTACTTTCATAAATAGTCTCTCCCTTCTATTTTAGTGTACATAATTATCAGGAATTTATCGAAAATATGGCTTGAAAATTAGCTGAACAGCGTAAAAACAGTCTGGCTAAAGTGAGAAGTTCACTAGCTTAGCCAGACTGTTTCTATGTTAGGCTGCCACTGGGTTATTAGGAAGCAGTGGTCTATTTTTTTGTTACTCTGTTGTAAAGCGATACGTTGTCCGGTGCTCAGGTAGCGAATCCGATGTATAGTCAATAGAGCCCCATTGTGGATGATGCACAAGATCAGGGATTTCCTGTGTTTCCAAGGCAATGCCATAATTGCTGTGCATTGGTCTTCCGTTTACTATGAAAGACGCATTAAAATCTGTTGTTGAGAAGACAACGACACTTTGTCGACTAGTAGTTATTTCCATACGCCTCCCGCTGACAGGGTCGGATAGAAGGAGCTGAGCTGGGACTGTGTCCAGGATGAATACGTCGTCTAGACCTTGAGAAACCTCCTTCAAGAAATGACTGAGTGGTTTAGACGTTGTGAAATCAAAGGGCGTACCCTGAACGTTTTGCAGCTCTCCAGTAGGCAGTTTATCATTATCCGTTACTACGCGCTGTTTTGCTTGGATTTGCAGCAGCTGCGCATCAATGTCCCGCTTTCCGTTGCCTGAAAGATTGAAATAAGCGTGATTTGTAGGGTTAATCAAGGTATGAGCAGCTGTCTGATAAGTCATTTTCATAAGCAGTGTGTCTTTGGTTAATTCATACGTGGCAGCAACTGTGATGGGTCCGGGATAGCCGGAAAGATTGTCTGTCAGAGAAAAGCGAACGCCAACCCGGTCAATTTCCTGAAAGGTTTGATAGTCCCAATATTGAAAAGACCAGCCCTGAGAGCCGCCGTGGATATGGTGTTTTCCTTCGTTTTGTTCCAGCTGAACAGCCCCCCATTTACCTTCCCTCGTTCTACCAGCCACAGGTCCGACAACAGCACCAAAGAATGCCTGATCCTTTAAAACATCAAGAGGCTCATCGTGAGAGAGAAGAATATTCTCAGAAGCTCCAGAACGATCCGGCGCAAAAAGCTGATAAAGGCGTGCACCTAAGTTCAAAAAACTAACCTTTAACTTTTCGTTTTCTAAGACAATCAAATCCAGCGAATCATAATAGTTTTTATGAATGTGTGTTTTCATTTTTGTGCTCCCAGACATTTTTCAGATAAGCATAGGTTAATTCAGCAGTAGAAGGAAGCAGAGGGATGTCGCTGCCTAGGTCCTCAGCTTTACCGATACCTACAGGGAGTGCACCGCTGGCTTTGATTGCCGTAATTCCCGCCTGAGAATCTTCAATACCTATACAGGCGTTTACAGGCACATTTAACTGCTCAGCCGCTGCTGCAAAAATATCTGGTGCCGGCTTTCCGGCAGCGACAGATCCAGGGTCAACAATCGTATCAAAGTATGAAGACAGGGACATCTTGTCCAGCAGAACTGGTCCGTTTTTACTGGCAGAAGCTAGTGCTGTTTTAACACCTGCTTTTTTTAGGTCCTGCAACAATTTTAAGATACCCGGATAGATATTTTCCGGTGAAATCTGCTGAATCATTTCAACGTAATTATCATTTTTTCTTTTAGCAAATGCGGCAAACTCTTCTGGAGAGTAAACGTCCGTCTGTCCGCCATAGGCCAGAATTAAGTTTAGAGAATCTTCACGGCTCACGCCTTTCAGCTGCTCATTGAAGCCTCTGTCGATGGAAATTCCCAGCTCCTCACCCAACTTTTTCCAAGCAAGATAGTGGTATTCTGCAGTGTCAGTGATTACTCCGTCTAAATCAAATAGTACGCCTTGAAACATTTGTTTCTCCTCCTTAAAATATCTGATTGAGCTGCTTTTCTGTTGTTTTTTGAATTGCTGTGATGATTTCATTTTCCAATGTATATTTTTTCCCATAGATATTGAGAGACAGTACCTCTCCCTTCAGTAGGGTAATTGTAATGGTCTCTTGGACCTGAATGTTTAATAAACGTCCGCGATAGCTAATATGGAAGCTGTAGCTTGTCCAGTTTTTTGGTAAGAACGGGGCGAAACTTAATTGTTCTCCGGCCGTTTTCATTTGAGCGAAGCCTTGAACAATAGCAAGCCAGCTACCCGTCATTGACGTAATGTGAAGACCGTCATCGGTATCATTGTTGTAGTTGTCTAAATCCAGACGGGCTGTTCGCTGATACATTTCCACTGCCTTCTCTTCCATTCCTAGTTCAGCTGCTAATACAGCATGGATACTTGGGGAAAGGGAAGACTCATGAACCGTCATCGGTTCGTAAAAGTCAAAGTTCTTTTTCTTTTCTTCTAGGCTAAAGTCTTCACCGAAAAAGTAGATGCCCTGTAAAACATCCGCCTGTTTGATGAAGCAGGAGCGCAGAATCTTATCCCATGACCAGTTCTGATTCAGCGGCAGTTCTTCGGCAGCTAATTCAGCAACGGGTTTCAGTTCTTTGTCGAGAAAAGTATCATGCTGAACAAAAATACCTTGTTCTTCATCAAATGGATAATACATATTTTCGATAATATCCTGCCAAAGCTTCTGTTCGTCCCTGGTTAATTTGATTAAAGCTTGTTGCTCATGCGTTTGATAGCTTTCCAGCGTATATTTCAATACCCAGGCAGCGATTGTATTGGTGTACCAGTTATTGTTGACATTATTTTCATACTCGTTAGGTCCAGTTACTCCATGAATCATGTATTTTCCTGCTTTTTTTGAATAATGAACCCGATCAGCCCAAAAGCGGGCAACTTCAGTTAGAACCTCCAGCCCTTTTCCAGCCAGATAAGAAGTATCGCCAGTGTAGTTTGTGTAGTTATAGATTGCATAGGGGATGGCGCCGTTTCTATGGATTTCTTCAAAGGTAATCTCCCACTCGTTATGACATTCTACACCGGTAAAGGTAACCATTGGATACAAAGCTCCCGCCAGTCCCTGTTGCTGGGCATTGTGTTTTGCCTGCGGCAGCTGATTATGCCGGTAGGTCAACAGATTTTCCGTAACTTTAGGGTCTGCCAGTGCTAGATAAAGCGGGACAGCATAGGCTTCAGTATCCCAGTAGGTTGCACCACCGTACTTCTCACCAGTAAAACCTTTAGGTCCGATATTTAGCCGCGGATCTTCGCCGTAATAGGTAGAAAATAGCTGAAAGAGGTTAAAGCGGATGCCCTGCTGTGCTTCGTCATCTCCTTCGATGACTACGTCAGCCAGTGCCCAGCGTTTAGCCCAAGCTGCTGCCTGAGCGGCTTTTGCTTCTTCAAAGCTCTGGGTATTCAATTCGTCCAAAAGCGCCAAGCCTTTGGCAACTTGCTGGTCTTCTTCAATATCTCGGCTTGTCAAAACGACGGCCTGCTTAGTTAATGCAGCTTTATCCCCAGTTTGCAGCTTGAAATCAAACTGTTCTGATACACACAATTCTGTCACAATTTTTTGCTTTTGACTTATTGGAAATGGCGTGTTTGTCATCAAGCTAGTTACGACAAAGCGTTCAATTCCAAATGCATTATCAGCTGTACGAACAGTCAGATAGTTTTCAGCCTTTGTTTCAGAACTAATTGCTCTTTGCTCCCAAAACATTTCTTCGTAGTTGCTGTCTTCATTGTGTACATTATTATCGAGGCGTGAGACAACCCGCAGTGTTCCGGCGCCATTCAGAACTTCCGCAGTCATCTTTATCAAAGCGGCTTCTTTTATTGTTAGACTCAGAAATCGTTCAAACTGGAAGCGGACAGTCATCTTGTCAACTGTAACGGTGAAGCTTCTTGTGACGACACCGTTTTTCATATCCAGCTCCAGATAGAAATCAGAGGGAGCAATTAGGGCTAGATCGACTGGGGTATCATTGATAAATAAGCTGAATGCAGAAAAATTGATTGCATTAATGACTTTACCAAAATATTCAGGGTAGCCATTTTTCCACCAGCCAACGCGTGTTTTATCTGGATACCATATACCAGCAAGATATGTTCCTTGATGGTGGTCTCCGGAATAGTCTTCTTCAAAATTACCTCTCATTCCCATATAACCGTTGCCAATACTAGTTAGAGATTCCTGTAATCTCATATTCTCTCTATTTAAATCAGTAGTAGTCAGTTTCCATGGATCAATGGTGAATAGTCTTTTTAGCTGCTTCATGGGTTTCACTCCTTATGGTAGATATCTCTTTGTATGCTATCAGAATAAACGCAATCGATTGCGTTGTCAACTGGAAAATTAATTTTTAAAATAGAAATGCTTGTAAAGTCTATTTACAATAGATATAGATAAAAATAATATTTTGGGTTTACATTTCATAAAAGAGGTTATATAATAAGTTCACGAAATCGATTGCGTTAATTGGAAACATAATTAGTTAAGTTAGTAAGAAGGAGTGAAAACAATGAAGAAATTTATCAACTTTGAATTTTTACAGAAATTTGGAAAGGCTTTAATGGTTGTTGTGGCAGTAATGCCAGCAGCCGGACTAATGATTAGTTTGGGGAAATCCTTGCCGCTAATCAATGCTGATTTAGGATTTTTAGTAACAACAGGTGGTGTGATTGAAAATATTGGTTGGGCTATTATTGGAAATTTACATCTTTTATTCGCACTTGCCATTGGCGGAAGCTGGGCGAAAGAGAAGGCCGGCGGAGCATTTGCCGCAGGAATTTCCTTTGTATTGATTAACCGTATTACAGGTTCAATCTTTGGTGTAACGTCTGACATGCTGAATAATGAAGAAGCATTCACCCATACGCTTTTCGGCACTAAGATTATGGTTAAAGGATTTTTTACTAGTGTATTAGAAGCGCCAGCGTTAAATATGGGTGTATTCGTCGGAATTATTGCCGGCTTTGTAGGAGCAGCTGCATTTAATAAGTACTATAATTACCGGAAGCTGCCGGATGCCCTGTCTTTCTTTAATGGCAAGCGGTTCGTTCCTTTTGTAGTTATCGCCTGGTCTGTTTTGGTATCTCTAGGTTTAGCTGTTGTCTGGCCTTACATCCAAGCCGGCATCAACAACTTTGGTTTGTGGATTGCTCAATCGCAGGAAACAGCACCGGTTCTGGCACCATTCTTATATGGTACACTGGAACGTCTGCTTTTACCGTTCGGGCTTCATCACATGCTAACAATCCCCATCAACTACACGCAATTAGGAGGAACCTACGAAATTCTTTCCGGCGCACAGGCTGGTACACAGGTTTTCGGACAAGACCCGTTGTGGCTGGCATGGGCGACCGATTTGGTCAACTTAAAGGATGCTGGTGATACAAGTCAATATGCGTATGTACTAAGCAACTGGACACCGGCCCGATTCAAAGTAGGACAAATGATTGGTTCATCTGGTATTTTGATGGGGATGGCACTGGCAATGTATCGCAATGTCGATGTTGACAAGCGGCACAAATATAAATCAATGTATGTATCTGCTGCTTTAGCTGTTTTTCTAACAGGGGTGACTGAGCCGCTGGAATTCATGTTTATGTTTGCAGCTGTTCCTTTATATGTTGTTTACTCTGTGATTCAAGGGATGGCCTTTGCACTGGCAGATATCATTTCTTTACGTGTCCATTCTTTTGGAAATATTGAACTGCTGACACGGACACCATTAGCAATCAAAGCAGGATTAGGTATGGATTTGATTAACTTTGTCATCGCTACCATTCTGTTTGCAGTCTTTACTTATTTTCTTGCCAGCTTCCTAATTAAGAAATTCAACTTCGCTACTCCCGGACGTAACGGCAACTATGAAGATGGCGGAGATGGTGAAGGAACAGTTGGAAGCAATGCCGTGAGTGCAGACCAGCAGGTGATTGATATTATTAATCTTTTAGGCGGTAGAGAAAATATTTCTGATGTAGATGCCTGTATGACCCGCCTGCGTGTCACTGTTAAAGACACAAAAAAAGTCGGCAGTGAACAGGCTTGGAAGAAAGCAGGAGCAATGGGCTTAATTCATAAAGATAATGGTGTACAGGCTGTATATGGTCCAAAAGCTGATGTGTTGAAATCGGATATTCAGGATTTGTTAGAATCTGGAGCAGAAATTCCTTCATCAAATTTTGAAAAAAATGAAGGAAAGAACGCTGAAAAAATGACTGAGCACTCTGGTATGGTTCAGGAGTTAACGGCGGTCGCAGCTGGCGAGGTTATTTCCATTGAAGAAGTAGCAGATGAAGTATTTTCCAAAAAAATGATGGGAGAAGGCTTTGCTGTTGATCCGGAATCAGGAACCATATATGCGCCTGTTGCAGGTAAAATAGTCAGCGTCTTCCCTACGAAGCATGCCATTGGTATCGAAACAAAAGACGGTCTGGAAGTACTGGTGCACATGGGATTGGACACTGTGGAGATGAAAGAGTCTGCATTCACAATCATGGTAGAGGCTGGTCAGCAAATCAAAGCTGGCGATATTTTGGCAAAAGCCGATTTGGATAAGATTCGGGCAGAAGGTAAAGGAACAACAATCGTTGTCGTCTTTACAAACAGTGATAAAATCGCTGCTTTAGAATTAACGAAAAAAGGAAAACAGGCTGGAAAAACAATTATCGGTTCTGTTACATTATAAATAGCAGCGTAATTGATTAAGGCTGTCAAAAGGATCGAAGCATTGAAAAATTAAGAAAATGCTTCGGTCCCTTTTTGTAAAATCAGTTTCATGATTAATAACAGGAGCAGCAAACGGATAGTTGAAGAAGAAAACTATACATAGACATATTTTGAATGGAGGAAAAATATGAAGATTCTAACATTAAATACCCATAGCTGGATGGAAGCTGAGCCTTGGAAAAAATTAGATCAGCTGGCTGAACAAATCACTAAACATCAGTATGAGGTTTTTGCTTTGCAGGAGGTTAATCAAAGCATGACAGAAAAAGCAAAAATTGTGGATAGCTACTACCATCCAGAAGCATCCAACCTGCCGATTTTGGCAGATAACTTTGCTGCTTTGCTTGCAGATAAGCTCCAGAAAGAAGGCATCAAGTATTATTGGTGCTGGCTGCCGGTTCACATTGGTTATGGACGCTATCACGAAGGCCTGGCTTTATTCTCGAAGGAACCGATAACAGCAGAATACCTAGCAGTTTCCCAAGCGACAGATTTCGCTGATTTCAGAACAAGAAAGCTATTGTTGGGAAAAACGAAAGTAGAAGAAAAAGAAATACTGTTTGTGAATGTTCACTATTCCTGGTGGTCTGATAATTCTGAGGAAGGCTTTATCTGGGAGTGGCAGCAGACTATGGGGCGGTTATCGGATGAACGGCTGCCGATTATTTTACTGGGGGATTTCAATAATCCGGCAGAACGGGAAGGTGAGGGCTATCAGCTAGTAAGCCAAAATTTCAGAGATAGCTTTTTAGAAGCGGAAAAAACCAGTGGAGAACATACTGTGATGAAGGCGATAGACGGTTGGTCTGAGAATGCAGAAGCTTTGCGGATAGATTTGGTTTTTACTTCAGACGAGTTCCAAATAAAAAGCTATGAGGTTCTTTTTGATGGAAGAACCACACCGGTAGTTAGTGATCATTTTGGACTGGAGGTTCAGCTTGACTTTCAATAGAGAAAAATGAGACAACTATTCAATGAATAAAAGAGTGAAAACAAGCACCGTGCATTGACAAAGCAACCGTTTGCATTTATGATTATAGGGATAACAACGGGGGTTGAAAAGAGTGCTTAGGTCCCGTAATGACAGGAAAAGAAGGTAAGTGCGATGAGCGTAACAATAAAAGATGTGGCGAGAGAGGTTGGAGTAGCTCCGTCCACCGTTTCAAGGACACTGCAGGACCACCCCAGCATTTCTAAAGAAACCAAAGAAAAAGTTAGAAAAGCGATGGACAAACTAGGGTATGTGCCAAATGTTGCAGCGCGAAATCTGGCAAAAAAGTTTTCTAATGCCATTGGTGTTGTTTTTCCAGTTTTATCTTCTACAGACAGGAAGAGCAATCCGTTCTATTTAGAAGCGATTACGGCAATGAATCAGGAAGCTGGTAAGCAGGATGTCACAATTTCCTTTGCATCAGGAGAAACTCTGGAGGAGCTTTTAGAGAATGTGCAGCTGATGTATAGACAAAAACGTGTAGACGGTTTTATTCTGTTGTATGTAAGAAAAAATGATCCGGTACTTACCTATCTAGTAGAGAATAATATCCCCCATACAGTGATTGGGCAGCCCTATCAATATAGCAACGGTACAAGCTGTGTGGACAATGACAATCAGCTGCTGGGACGCACGGCAACACAGTATTTGATTGAAAAAGGGCATGAACGGATTTTGTTTGTGACCAATTATGAGAAAGAAAATGTTTTTCAGGAACGTTTTTACGGCTATCAGAAATCGATGGAGGAAAGTGAATTAAACCCTTTGCCTTACGTTGTATTGAAACAGCCGGAAGACTATACTGCTTTTGAAAAGATATTGAAAGAGCAACGGCCGACTGCTTGTATAGCGGTTGACGACATGTTTGCACTGCGTGTAATTCAATTAGCTAATCTTTATGGTTATCAAGTACCAGACAATCTTTCTGTGATAAGCTTTAACAACTCAATATTCACTACGCTAATTCATCCTTACATTACCTCCATTGATATTCATACTGAAGAGTTAGGAAAAGTAGCTGTTCAGCAGTTTCTGCTTCAATTAAAGGAGCAGGAGGTTCTGAAACAGAAGGTGCTGATTCCTCATACACTGATTGAGCGGGAAACAGTGCTGGATTTGAAAAAAGCTTCTAAAACAAGAAAATAAAATAATTAAAAAACTTTTACGGCAATCGTTCTCACAGCCTGCTGAGTTACTATAGCTTTGTCGAAAGCTGAGTGGCACGCCTTAAGGCTGAGAGAAGCGTTAAGCGACCATTTATTTGATTTTAAGGACTGGAGTATAGTCAGCTTGACTAAGAATCCAGTCCTATTTATTATCTTAAGGCTAAAAGATTTTGTTGACTTTATTTTTTGAAAATTCTTGATTTCCCCTCTGCTTTTTCAAAATAAATAGACTTTTTAATGGGAAATGATTAGTAAAGAGCTAATTCTTCATTGGAGGTAGTGGAGAAATAGGATAGAATAGATAATAAAATAGGACATAACGAAAAAGGGACGGGAGAAAAAATGAAACTAGTGCTGGAAGATATCACAAAGCGTTTTGATGAAAAAACGTTGTTTGATAATGCATCATTTACTTTTGAAAAAGGAAAAATCTATGGGTTATTGGGTAGGAATGGTTCTGGAAAAACGACTCTTTTTAACTGTATTTCTCGAAATTTAATGATTGATGAGGGAAGTATCGGTATTGAAGACGGCGGTCAGCTGAATACGGAGTATGAAAATACAGAAATTGGTTTTGTCTATACCCAGCCTCATTTGCCGGCCTTTATGACAGCATTTGAGTTTGTTAAGTTTTTTATAGAGATTAACAGCTCCAGAATCAGAGAAATCAAGACGCCAGAGGAATATTTGGATTCTGTAGGAATTCAGCGTGAAGATCAGCACCGGCTGTTGAAAGATTTTTCTCATGGCATGCAGAATAAGGTACAAATGCTGGTTTCTCTGATGGTTCAGCCGCCGGTTCTGCTGTTGGACGAACCCTTGACTTCATTTGATGTGGTAGCTGCCCATGAGATGAAGGAGCTGATTTTACAGATGAAATCAGAATCTATTGTGATTTTTTCTACTCATATTCTACAATTGGCACAGGATCTTTGTGATGAGATTGTACTGCTTCATCACCATCAGTTAAACAAAGTAGATTCTGCTAGGATTCATGATAAAGATTTTGAGGCGGAGATTATTGACTTGCTTTCTGACAAAGAAGCTGTTCCTGCTAAAGAAGTCGAGGTGGAATAATAATGAACGATTTTTCTATCTACTTAAAAAACTACTGGCATTTTAAGCAGACAGGTACTGCCAAAAAGGTCAATGGCTTTTTCTATTATATTAAGCGGCTTCCTGTTGTAGGAAAACTTATTCCCTCCTCCATTTATCAGAGCTATGGCGTAAAAGAAGGTTTTGCTGTTTTAATGCTTATTTTTGATTATCTTAGCAGCTTTGCAGCGAAGTTTCTTTGGCTGGCCCTTCACTTTTTTGCCGCCGGTTTTCTGCGGAGCTTAATGGTTGCCGGGAATACGTACGACATGTTCAGTCAACCGACACTTCTAGCCGGCTTGTTTCTCTGGCTGATGTTTGTTCCGATTTTTATTGGTTTTTTTGAAGGCTATACATTCGCAGCAGAAAAACCACTTATTGAGTTTATTGAACAGTTTATGCAGTCACGAACAACGATTATTAGAGGCAATATGCTTTTGGATGTATGTATCCAGGGAATTGCATATTTACCAGCCGCACTAGTATATGGCTTTCTACTAGGACGCCCGCTGGAAACTTTATTATTTATTTTTATTTCTTATTTGAGCTTTAGGGTGGGATTTCTCTATCTTGGACGTGTGATTTATACCTGGCATCTATCAAGAACTAAACGGCGGCTGCTTGGCACAGCTGTTACTGTACTGGTCATTGGCATAGCAGCGGCAGTTTTCTTTTTTGATCAAACCAATCGTTTTATCTCTTTGGCAGATTCATGGCTGGGAAATAGTGTGCTGTTGTTTTTTATGGTGGGAATGCTTCACTTGCTGCTGCATTTTAAACAAGAAAATGAATATCTGCTTTATTGGATTGACCAAGCAACGATTAGCTTGAAGAGACTTGATGTGCAGAAAAAAACGAATAACTCCTATATTAGTGAAGGGATGGCAATGCAGAAAAAGCTGGTGATATCAGCAGATAATCAGTTTGACCATCTCAAAGGAAGTCAGTATTTGAACGCTCTTTTATTCAGCCGTTACCGTTCAATTTTAAACAAAGCGCTGCGTTTTCGTTTTTATTTCATCGGAGCTGCCCTAGCTGCAGTTGCTGTGGCTAGTATATTTGGATTATTTAAAGGAATTACCGTTAAAGAGATTACAATTACCCTGCCGGTTTTGTTTTTTCTGATGTATTTGATGACCTTTGGTAAGAAAGTTGTACAGATGGTTTTTGTGAACTGTGACGTTTCAATGCTGTACTATCCGTTTTATCGGGAAGCAAGCACCATTCTTTCTGGCTTTAATTATCGATTTAAACAGACCTTTTTTTACAATAGCATCGTTTCAGTGGGTATCTTCAGTGTCTACTTATTGGCTAGTTTAATGAACAGCTTTTTCCTTTCTTGGGATTTTCTCGCAGTTTTAGCACTGCTTTTGGCAGCGTTAGCAGCCTTGTTCTCGTTTCATGAGCTGTTTATCTATTATCTTCTTCAGCCATTCACAGGAGATATGTCTGTAGTGAGCCCGCTTTATAAGATTATAACTGGTGTCTTCTATTGGATTGCCTACGCGAATCTACAGCTGCGTTTTACAGGCTTTTATTATGCAGTGATTGTTTCTGTCTTATGTCTGATCTATGTAGGAGTTGGTTTTGTGATTATTTACCGAAAAGCACCAAAAACGTTTAGAATAAAGGCGTAAGCCTAAAAAGTTAACATTAAAAAACTGCTTCTTTTTTCGTAAGTGAAATACAGTCATCTTACTTATAAAAAGAAGCAGTTTTTATTGATTGAGCAAGTCGTTTCTAAATCAATACAGTTCCCCTTCATCTCCCTGCATTTTACCTGCCAGAGGGCGACATTGTTCCGCTACCCACTGAATAAAACCATCATCGGTATAATCAAAGCTGATGTTTCCATCTCTGAACATAAGATAATAGGTCTCGCCTTGATAGAGAGCGCCAATAAAATCTCCAGAAGCAGTCAGCATTTTTCCGTCAGGTGTTGGAATGGAAAAACTTGTTGTATAGTAAAATTCATCTGTTGAAGCGATTGCTTTAATCTCTTCCAATGAGAAGCCAGGCTTATCGTCCCACCAGTCCGTTTTTTTTGTGTAATAGATTGAATAGCCCATTGTAGACCTCCTGTTTTTCTTTTATGTTACCAGAAGTACGTACGAAAAAGTAGCACTTTCCAGACTATTTAGAGAACAATAAGAAAAAAATGCTTGAAAAATTTGTTGTTTAATGGGGAATAATTGTTTTTTTCAGAAGATTTAACACAAATGTTCAGTTATTTTTTATGACTGGTTAATAATTTTATGTTTACATTTCTTAGATAGAATGGTATCATTTATTTATATTAAAGGTAAAAGTTACCTAAAATGATTTGTTTTACAGAAAAAAATAGTAAGTAAAATTATTTTTTTAAACTATTAAAGGTAAAAGTTACCTAATAAGGAGATGGGAAAATGAGAAAAAGGTTATCTGGAAAAAATATCGGTGTGTTTTTTGGAACCTGGGCCCCCCTTCATATTGGTCATATTTCCGCAGTGCATCAGGCCAAAAGACAGTGTGATGGAGTAGTACTGGCAGTAAGTGGTTATCAGGGGGACCGGGGAGATGAGATTGACCTTGGCTTGGAAAAAAGATTTAGATATACCAGAGAAACATTTCGTGAAGATGAGCTAGTTGTGGTGGGAAAGATTGACGAGACTAACATTCCCAGATATCCTAACGGCTGGAATCATTGGCTGCCTTTGCTTGAAAAGGTCATTGAAGAAAACTGTCTGGAGAAAGAACGGACAATCACTGTTTATGTAGGTGAGGCAGAATATAAGGAAAAATTGAATGAGCTGCGTCCCAAATGGCAGGTGGTTATGATTGACCGGCAGCTGCTCCCGATATCTGCAACACATATTAGAAAAGAGCCGCTTAAATATTGGCAGAAGATTGCGCGACCTTTTCGAAGACACTTCAGTCAGAATATTTTGATTGCCGGCTCTGCTTCAGGGGGAAAAACTACGTTGGTAAAAGATTTGGCAAGAAGCTATGGAAGTCCTTTTTCATTGGAATATGCTCGCCATTATCAAAAAAAATATAATGTCTTGGATGAGGAACTAACTGCTAAAGACTACATGTATCTATTAGCCAATCAGTATCGGCAAACGTCTAATGAAATCGAAGGTACTGCCAACAACGGTTTGGTTTTCGCAGATACCAATAGTACAGTTACAAAGGCTTATCTGGACTGGTATTTAACCACAGATACACAGAAAGTATCTGAGGGAAAGAACTTGATTAAGGAAGATGAACTGGAAGCATTGACACAACAGTACTTATCAACTATTCGTCAGGAAAAGTGGGCACTGATTTTCATTGTTCCTCCGGTCACTGAATATGTTGATGATCAGTTTCGGGATATGAGTATGGCTGAAGAAGACATACGTTGGCAATTTCATGAACATCTTTTAAAGCTTTTTAAAGAAGCGGGGCTTGAAGAAAAGCTGATTATTCTAAAAACAGAACTCACAGAGGCAGACCCTCAAGGATTTTATGGACGCTACAAAGAGGTACAGAAACAAATAGAAATGAATCTGGGAATCACAATCTGGTAAGAAAGAAGGAAAAAACATGGATACAGTAAAAACAATGAAAAGCTGGGCGCTGACTAGGCTGCAGCCGGATTTTTGGATAAAACGAGCGGTTACAACCCAAAAGAACCTGACAGCATTAGCTGAACAGGCACAGCATGCAGGAGTTAAAGGAATCATATATGCTTTAATTAAGGACATTTTTGTCGGCTGGAAGCCTTTGGAAATAGTTTATTTATTCGCACTTGTCAGCATTCAAATTGGTGTTTATATTAAGCAGCCGGATAGCTTTCTGGGAATGATTGCCGGAGTAACAGGAATTATAAATGTCATTTTTGTGACAAAGGGGAAAATCAGTAATTATTTATTCGGCTTGATTAACGTAACTATCTATTTATATTTGAGCGTTGTTAGCGGCTTTTATGGAGAGGTATTGACATCTATTTACTTTTTCCTAATGCAGTTTACTGGTACGTATTTATGGTTGTTAAATATGGATAATAAAGAAAAAGGAACAAAAGAACCTGCCTATGTAAAGCCTAAGAAACTATCCTTTGCTGGATGGCTTAAGGCAATTGCAGGAATGACAGTTATCTGGGGCGTCTTTGGATTTATCTATCAAAGCATAGGGGCAAACCGTCCTTTTAGAGACTCGGTAACAGATGGAACGAACTATGTAGGACAATGGCTGATGAATGGTTCTTATGCAGCGCAGTGGCTGTTTTGGATTGGCACAAATGTGTTTAGTATCTATTTATGGTGGGGTGCCAGTCTGGAAATGGTTGTCATGTACTGGGTCTTTCTAGTAAACTCAGTAGTAGGATATATACGCTGGACAAAGAAAAGTAGAGTAGATAAGCTAGACTCTGAATAATAAATTAACATTGTAAAGTAGATAGTTTAAGTTTTCTCGACAAGACCGGCTATTATTGTAAAAATGAAATGAACGAAAAATGCAGGGAAAAGTGAGTGGATGCAAAGTGAAATTTAAGAGTTATGCAGAAGAAAAAAAATATTATGAGCAGGAAGCTAACCAAGAAGAATTTTTAGCGTGGTATCAGCAGCAAGATTTACCAAAATATGAAAAACCTTCTGTAACAGTAGATAATGTAATTTTAGGCTGGGAAGATGAAGAAGTAAAGCTATTGTTAATCCGTCGAAAGGCTAACCCCTTTAAAGGCTATTATGCTCTTCCCGGAGGATTTGTGGATAAAACCGAAGATACAACTGAAGCTGTGTTGAGAGAAGTAAAGGAAGAGGTTGGGCTAACCTTAAGTGAACAGTACGTGGAGCAGCTAAAGACGATAGCAACACCAGGCCGCGATCCGCGGGCCTGGACGATTACAGTAGCGCATTTGACCTATTTGCCTGCTATGGCCGATATGAAGGTAGTAGCAGGAGATGACGCCAGAGAAGCTCACTGGGTGACGCTGCAGGCTACTAGTGAAGGCAAGCCGCAGTTGTTTTATCAGAACAAAGAGATTCCATTAACTGAATTGGCATTTGATCATGAGGAAATCATTCAGGAAGCAGTCATCAGAATAAAAAATCGTTTGGACTATATTCCAACTGTGTTGAAAATTTTGGGCGGTACCTTTACTCTAACTGAAGCCCGAAAAGTCTATAGTAAATTTCTAGGCATTCCAGTAGCTGACCTTGATAATAGTAATTTTCGCAAAACACACGGGAAATTTTTCACTGAAGTTGGTTTAGAGACAAAAACAACAAAAGGCAGACCAAGAAAAATTTATCGATTGAAATCCTTCTAGAAAAATGAAGAATTAGAATAGAGGGTGCTTCAAAAGGAATCCTGAAGCGGAGCTACATTGCCATTCACTTATACTATTTCTTTATGACAATCAAAAGGAACTATCCTTCCTTTGTTTGAGGGCACAATTTTAAGAATACTACTGAAGTAAAGTGGAGGAAAAAGGTGTGATAAATAGGTTCAGCTTTAAGAAATAAATGGGCTCATTTGAAAATAATCAAAAAAATGCGTGAAAATGACTAACTGTTGATTAATCTCTAATCAGAGCCTATCTATTTTAGAACGAGTGCTGCTTGTTGCTGTCTTTAAGAACTTTCAACAACTCTTTACTATAAGCACATACTTTTTAGCACACCTGGCTCCTTGCTGATTTAGCTAAAAATCTTATAATAGTTTGCCTGATTTTTACGTTTAATAAAACCGATGTGCTCATAGAAACGATGGGCTTCTGTCCGATTTTCCCCAGAGCTGAGACGAATACCTGCTGCTCCAATTGTTTTAGCCCATTCTTCTGCCGCATTCATCAACAGGCGCCCCTGCCCGCTGCCGTGAAAGTCTTTGTGCACGGCTAGAGCGAGAATATTAATCATTTTAGGTGCGTAAATAGTACGGTAGGCGCCTGCATGGATGTAAGCTGAAACACGGCCTTGTGTTTCAAAAACGAGCAGCTGTTCATCCGGCAGCTGGAGAAGCTCCTCTAATTGTTTTTTTGTTTCCTCTAAAGGGTAGCCGTAGCCTAAAGAAGACTCATTGATTTCATTTAAGCTGTCTGCGTCTGATAGCTGAGCTTTTCTAATGTTCATCGTTTATCCCAACTTTCTCTTTTGAATTTTTTAGCATTGGTTATGAGTTAATCGCCTGGTTCTGCTTTTAATACTTTCTAATTTGAATAGCCGGCAATTTTTTTGGCTTTTTCAGTATTTGCAAAATGTAGCTTTGCATACTGACTTAATAGTTCAATACCGCCTTGTTTTAGGACTTTTGCAGCAGTCTGGTCTGACTTGGCACCGGCACCAGAAGGAACGTTGAAGCCTAATTCCGCTGATTCTTCATCTAATTCCTCCAGAAAGGCGGCTCGGCAAATAATCGAGGCTGCGGCAACTGCCACATGATATTGCTCGCCTTTGGTAATAAAATGCAGTTTTTCTGCTACTTGATTTTTTTCAGAACGGACATATTTGCGATAGTTTGCTTCAGGAGTAAACTGATCAATTAAAATTCCCTCCGGTTTGACTGGTGCTAAATCATTTAATAATAGAAAGATTGCTTGATTGTGTAAAGCTACCTTCATATGCACGGCATTATATTTTGGCTGAATAGCGTTGTATTTTTTTGGTTCCAAAACTAATAGACGATAGGGAATCAGCTCTTTTATCGAATGAGAAAGCTTAACAATCTGATCATCCGTCAGCTCTTTTGAATCCCTTACTCCCAGAGCTTTTAATTTTGTAATCATGTCTGCTGCCACATATGCTGCACAGACTGTGACTGGTCCAAAGTAGCTCCCGTTGCCAACTTCATCACTGCCGATTACAGACAAACGGTCAAAGCCTGGAGGTAAAACTGCTGAAGCAGCCGGTTTCTTTTTTGCAGAAAGGGCCGTTCCCCAGCGTGCTGCTTCTGTCGCTGCTGCCGGGCCCTGAAACATTACTTTTCCCGAAGTGTAGGCGGTGACAGTAACGCCGTTTACTTTAGCTGTAAAGACAGTATATGGCGGTTTTTTATTCAGCTGTTGTTTTTTATATGTTTCATCCATTTTATTTAATAAATCCTTTGAAACTTTAATTACCTGAGTTTGTGTCATGTGATTTATCCTTTCTTTCGCTCATTTACTATGGTAAAAGATATGGCAGGAAAAAGAAAGCCGGAACTGAAAATAAACGTTGAATTTCTCCTATAAAAGAGTACCATGGAAACGAGGCTTAGAATTGAAAGGTGAGAATAGTTGCATGAATGCAAAAGAAATTGAAAAAAATGAATTATTTTATTTTAGTTTGGTGAATCAAGCAAAAAAGGGAAGGGAAATCAATGAGTATATAAATCCTTTTGTTCCTCAGATGTACGATCATAATTTCTGGTATCTTAAAACAAAAGGCTTTTCGGCAGCAGCCAAGAATGAAGTAAAGCGCCTCAATGGTAAGAGTCTGTTTTTACGTTTTTTTGGGAAAATTACAGACAATCTACAAGAAGCTGATTGGAAGCTTCCTGAGATTTCCGGTTATACAAGTTCAAGTGAACAGCTGGTCTACATGGTTCTGACTGAAAAGGAAAAGCTTTCCAGCGCCCAAACCGCTGTTGAAATCAAGGAAGTAGTAACGGATGAAGATTTTCAGGCTTATTGTGATTATACTTATGAGGACGGCACGCGTATTTCAGAAAGCTTTGCTGAGGAAAAACTACGTTTCCTTTGGTTTTTACGTGAGCTTTCCGAGGTTCGTTTTTACATTGCTGTGTCAGAAGGAAAAGCAATCGGCAGCTTGGATGTATATAAGCTGAAAGACTATTATAAAATTGAGAATGTATTTGTCAAAGAGGCTTTCCGCAAGCAGGGAATTGCTGGAAGCTTAATTAGACTGGCCGTTGAATCCAGAGAGGACCAAACAGCAGGTATTAGTTTGGCTACAGATATTGGCGGGATGGGAGAGTCGCTTTACCAGAAACTTGGCTTTACAGAAGCGGCATTTGAAGTGAATTATCTTTTAGTAAAAGATGAAGAAGAAACGGCTTAAAAACTGGCTGATTTGAGTTTTCCTGCGGTTTATGTTAAACTGTCTTTAAGTAATGATACTAGATGGGAGTGAGCGGATTTCTGCTCACTCTTTTTAATGGCATTTATCAGGAGCCTTTAATTGCCAATGGTATGTTACATCTAATCTCGAAGGAGGCGAAAATTTTGAGTAGTGTTGTGGAAACTGTTACCGAGTTAGTCACACCGATCTTAAAAGAGCAAAATTTTGAACTTGTAGATATAGAGTTTGTCAAGGAAGGAAAAAGCTGGTTTTTGCGAGTATTCATCGATAAAGAAGGCGGCATCGATATAGAAGAATGTGCGTTTGTCAGTGAACAGCTGAGCGAACGGCTGGATGCAATCGATCCCGATCCGATTCCGCAGGCCTATTTTCTGGAAGTCTCTTCGCCGGGAGCAGAACGGCCATTGAAAAAGGAACAGGATTATGAAAATGCTGTAGGTGAGTACATCCACGTATCGCTTTATCAGGCAGTAGATGGAGAAAAACAATTTGATGGTACAATGAAAGCTTTTGATAAAGAAACAGTGACACTGGTCATCAAGATTAAAACAAGAACAAAAGAATTGGTCATAGATCGTAAAAATATTGCAAAGGCTCGTTTAGCAATTCAGTTTTAAGTGGTAGCTTCTAACGGTTTATCTTTCAAAATATGAAGGATAAGATTCGTTCAGCTTTGACTAAAATTATGGGAGGAAAAAATAAACAATGAGCAAAGAAATGTTAAATGCTTTGGAAGCATTAGAAGCTGAAAAAGGAATTTCAAAAGATAAGGTGATCGAAGCGCTTGAAGCAGCCTTGATTTCCGCATATAAAAGACATTATGGTCAAGCACAGAATGTGGAAGTGGAATTCGATGATAAAAAAGGAAATATTCATGTATATGCTGTAAAAGAAGTGACTGACGAGGTAATGGATTCACAGCTGGAAGTGTCTTTAAAAGATGCGATGGCTATTAATAAAGCGTATGAACTTGGAGATAAAATTCGTTTCGAAGTAACCCCTAAGGATTTTGGCCGGATTGCTGCTCAAACAGCAAAACAGGTTATTTTGCAGCGGGTTCGTGAAGCAGAACGGACAATTATCTACAATGAATTCAGCGAGTACGAAAATGATATTATGCAGGGGATTGTAGAGCGTCAGGATCGCCGCTATATCTATGTAAATCTTGGGAAAATTGAAGCTGTTCTTTCGAAACAGGATCAAATGCCAAATGAATTTTATCAGCCCCACGACCGTATCAAGGTCTATGTATCAAAGGTTGAAAATACATCAAAGGGTCCTCAGGTATTTGTTAGCCGCAGCCATCCAGATTTATTGAAGCGCCTATTTGAACAAGAAATTCCGGAAGTGTACGACGGCATTGTAGAAATCGTAAGTATTGCCAGAGAAGCCGGCGACCGCTCTAAAGTAGCGGTTCGTTCAAATGATCCAAATATCGATCCGGTTGGTACATGTGTAGGTCCTAAAGGACAGCGAGTACAGGCGATTGTTAATGAGCTAAAAGGTGAAAACATGGATATTGTTGAATGGAATGAAGATTCTGCCGCATTTATCAGTAACGCTCTAAATCCGGCACAAGTAGTCGACGTTATTTTTAATCCGGAAAACCCTAAGGCTTGCACAGTTGTGGTACCGGATTTCCAATTATCGCTGGCGATTGGCAAGAGAGGTCAAAATGCCCGTTTGGCGGCTAAGCTGACTAACTTTAAAATTGATATTAAGCCGGAATCTGAAATGGAAGATTTCTATGCACAGCTGGCAGAAGCTGCAGATGGTGAAGAAATTCTTGATGAAGAGTACAAAGGCGAGTCACTAGAAGCCGATTTAACTTCTGATGAGTACGAAAATCTGGAGTTTAACAATGAAAACGAGCAAACAGAAGAAGAATAACGTTTTTGGAGGGATATGAATGAAAAAAAGAAAGATTCCAATGCGTAAATCTGTTGTTTCGGGAGAAATGAAGCCTAAAAAAGAGCTGATTCGTATCACGCGCTCGAAGGACGGTGCCGTAGCAATCGATCCATCAGGGAAACTTCCTGGGAGAGGAGCTTATGTGGCATTGGAACCAGAAGAAGTTAAAAAAGCGTGGGAGAATAAAATCCTGGATCGTGTCCTTGAAACCTCACTGACTGATGAATTTTATCAAGAATTATTCGATTATGTTGAACACCAAAAAGCACGTAAAGAGCTGTTCAGCAATGAATAAAGAAAAAATATTGAATTTACTTGGATTAGCAATGAGAGCAGGAAAATTAATTACCGGTGAAGAACTAACGGTGAAAGATATCCAACGCTCAAAAACAAAGCTGGTTTTTGTTGCGTCTGATGCAAGTGAAAATACCAAAAAGAAAATTAAGGACAAATGTTCTTACTATAATATTTCCTGGAATGATGACCTGCAGCAGGCAGAGCTTAGTCACGCAATTGGCAGAAAACGAATGGTCGTTGGCATTAATGATCTGGGATTTGCTAATAAGTTCAAGGAATTAATGAAAGGCTAGGAAGGTGATTGCATGGGAAAAAAAAGAATATACGAATTAGCCAAAGAAATGAGCCAGTCAAGTAAAGATGTAGTCAATAAAGCACACGAACTGGGAATAGACGTAAAAAATCATATGGGGGCGATCAATACGGATGACGAAAAGAAAATCCGCAGTGCTTTTGCACCAAAAAGCGGAACAACGAGTGCGCCCAAGCAACCAGTTAATCAAGAGCCGAACAGGCAGCAAGGAAGATTAGACAAACAGATGACACAAACAACAAATAACTCACAAAAACCAAATAGCAGCAATGCACATCGTCCACAAGGACAAGGTCAAAGTCAGCAAAGACCAAATAACAACACAAATCGTCCGCAAGGGCAAGGTCAGCAAAGACCAAACAATAATACGAATCGTCCACAGGGACAAGGTCAACAAAGACCAAACAACAATACGAATCGTCCGCAGGGACAAGGTCAACAAAGACCAAACAACAATACGAACCGTCCGCAGGGACAAGGTCAACAAAGACCAAACAACAATACGAACCGTCCGCAGGGACAAGGTCAACAAAGACCAAACAACAATGCAAATCGTCCACAGGGACAAGGTCAAAGTCAACAAAGACCAAACAACAATGCAAATCGTCCACAGGGACAAGGACAAGGTCAGCAAAGACCGGCAAGCAGCAATACTCGCCCGCAAGGACAGCAGGGACAAGGGCAACAAGGCGGTCAAAATCGCTCAAATACAGGCGGCTACGGTAATCAAAACAGAAACAATAGTTTTGGTGGCGGTGGACAAAATAGAGGCCGCAACAACTACAATAATCAAAACCGTAACAAATTCAATAAAAAAGGGAAAAAAGGCAAATATCAGGAATCAACAAAACCACCTGTACCAGCTAGAAAGTTCAAAGAGCTGCCTGAAGTATTAGAATATACTGAAGGAATGAATGTAGCGGATATTGCGAAGAAAATCTATCGTGAACCTGCAGAAATCATCAAGAAATTATTCATGATGGGTGTCATGGTTAATCAAAACCAGTCTCTGGACAAAGATACAATTGAATTGTTGGCTGTAGATTACGGCATTGAACCAAAAGAAAAAATTCAGCTTGATATTGCAGACATTGATAAATTCTTCGAGCCAGAAGCACTTACGGAAGAAAATCTAGTAACTCGTCCGCCAGTAGTAACTATCATGGGACACGTTGACCATGGTAAAACAACTCTTTTGGACACTTTAAGAAATTCCCGTGTAACTTCAGGTGAAGCCGGCGGAATTACACAGCATATTGGTGCCTATCAGATTGAGATTGACGGCAAGCCAATTACTTTCCTTGATACACCAGGTCACTCGGCGTTTACAAGTATGCGTGCCCGCGGTGCCAGCATCACGGATATTACAATCCTTGTTGTCGCTGCAGATGATGGTGTAATGCCGCAGACAGTGGAAGCAATTAACCATGCCAAAGCTGCAAAAGTACCGATTATCGTTGCTGTGAACAAAATTGATAAACCAGGAGCAAATCCTGATCATGTTAAACAAGCTTTATCTGAACATGAGCTGATTCCAGAAGAGTGGGGCGGCGATACCATCTTCGTGAATATCTCGGCGAAATTCAATCAGAACATTGATGAGCTGCTGGAAAATATTTTATTAGTTGCTGAAATGGAAGATTTGAAGGCTGATCCGACACAGCATGCCATCGGTACAGTTATTGAAGCACGTCTTGATAAAGGAAAAGGTTCTGTGGCAACATTGCTGGTACAGCAGGGAACACTGCGTGTTGGGGATCCAATTGTTGTAGGAAATACCTATGGCCGTGTTCGTGTAATGACGAATGATATCGGCCGCAGAGACAAAGAGGCCGGACCGGCTACACCAGTAGAAATTACTGGATTGAATGATGTGCCTCAGGCTGGTGACCGTTTTGCTGTTTTAGATGATGAGAAAACTGCTCGTCAGGCTGGTGAAGAAAGAGCAAAACGCGCTTTAGTGGAGCAACGCTCTGTTAACAGCCGTGTGACATTGGACAACTTGTTTGAAAGCTTGAAAGAAGGCGAACTGAAAGAAGTTAACGTCATTATTAAAGCAGACGTACAAGGATCAGCGGAAGCATTGGCTGCCAGTCTGCAGAAAATTGATGTTGAAGGCGTACGGGTGAAAATCGTTCACTCAGCGGTTGGTGCGATTAATGAGAGTGATGTTACACTTGCTGCTGCAAGTAATGCCATCATCATCGGATTTAATGTGCGTCCAACTCCTCAGGCTAAACAACAGGCTTCTCAGGAAGAAGTAGACATTCGTCTGCACCGAATCATTTATAACGCAATTGATGAAATTGAAACGGCAATGAAAGGTTTGCTTGATCCGGAATTCGAAGAAAAAATTACTGGACAAATGATTGTTCGTGAGCTGTATAAAGTTTCTAAGGTTGGTACGATTGCCGGCTGTTACGTAACAGAGGGCTTAATCCGCAGAGAGAGCGGTGTTCGTGTGATCCGTGATGGCATCGTTATTTACGACGGCAACCTTTCTAGCTTGAAACGATTTAAAGATGATGTGAAAGAAGTAAAACTAGGATTTGAATGTGGAGCGATGATCGAAAACTTCAATGATTTGAAGGTAGACGATGTCATTGAAGGCTTCGTAATGGAAGAAATCAAACGCAGCTGATGAATTCTGCTTTACAAGAGTGAAGGAAGTCTTAGTTTAAGTAGAACGGCTTAAAAATAAGACTTCTGCAACTTCACAAGTGAAAAGGAGGAGAACAAATGGCTAACTACCGGGACCGGCGTGTGGGACAGGAAATTTTAAGAGAAATCAATGATATTCTTAGAAAACGCGTTAGAGATCCCCGTGTCCAGGACATCACCATTACAGATGTTCGTGTGACGGGAGATCTTCAGCAGGCAAAAATTTACTATAGTTTATTGTCAGATCTTGCCTCTGATCAACAAAAAGCCCAAGAAGGACTAGACAAAGCGAAGGGCCTGATTCGTAAAGAATTAGGACAGCGTCTAACTCTTTATAAAACGCCAGAGCTGATTTTTGAAAAAGATGAATCAGTCGCTTATGGGAATCATATTGATGAACTGATTAGAAAACTAAATCAAGGCGAATAGATGAGCCAAAAAAGACACATTGCCAAAGCAGTGTGTCTTTTTCATTAAGTTTAAATATATATTTTTCTAATAATCCGGCTAGTAAACTGTCAGCGCTGTTTCAAAAGAATGAAACTATGTCGATTTTCAGAGAGCCTCACTGGAATGATTCTGCCTGAAATGAACTTATAACTTCATAGGTAAGAAGCATTTAAGAAATACGTTTATGTATTACTTTCAGGCTCCGGCTGTCAGATTTTTTGACATTTTCACGCAAAGAATATTATCTTCCAGAAATGTTCCGGATTTCTTTGTATAACCAAGTTTTTCAAAGAAAGGAACTACGTTGATTTCAGCAGATAAAGTTGAAGTTTTAAAGCCTTCGCTCGCTGCTTTCTCTTCCAAAGCTTTAATTAGCTTACTACCCATTCCTTTTCTTCTATAGTCTTCATGTACACATAGACGATCAGGCACAATAATTTCTTCTTCATCCATCTGATAACGGACAGCACCAACGATATCGCGGCCATCATACAAGACAAAGTATTTACGGTCAGGTGTATCAAGACGGTTAAATTCATCTTCAATAGAAATATGCTGCTCTTTAACGAATACTTCATATCTAAGTGCAAAAGCTGCGGCTTGATTCCATCGTTCATTTCCAAAATGTAGTTTCATAGTTTTCCTCCATGTTTCTATAATAAAAATTTGATTCAGTGGTATACTTATAATAACAGATTTGAAGGAGAAATACGAGGAGGTTCTTGCTAGTGTTCATGGAACAATTAGAGTGGATAAATTGGAAAAAGCTGTCAGATAAAGTGAAACAGTCATTATTTCAGGAAATATTACTTTATCATGTTCATCCAATGACTGAAATAAGAGATATTCGTTTAAAGGATTTTGAGCTGTATGGCATCAAATGCCGAACCTTTGAATTGGAGATAGATGGAGAGACCTTTGTTTTTATTCCTGGAAACAAGGAGGCGATTCTCGGTTGGGACTTGGGAGCAGAAGGCTTACGTAGTCACGAATTGTTGGGATCCGATTTATCAGATATGGAAAATCACACGTTTAAAACTGACTTGAATCAAAAGGATATAGCAGATGCATCGGCTTGGATTGAAGCAGAGGAGTCATATGATTTTACTTGTCTTGAAGGAATCAGTCTCTATATAAATGACCATACAAGTTTACTTAGAAAGAAACAGATACCGCCAATGCTAGTACAAAAATATGCGTTGCCGGCTGGTGCAGCGATATTAGGAATTTTAAACACAGTTACTGGTTCATTCAGAGGAGAGGTGGAAGCCTTTCTTCCTTATGAAGAAGAGATTACGGAGAAATTATTTCCGCCCTTGTCTGCACTGGAAAGTATTTCCTGGGAATTTCCAAAATCTATTCATAAAAAGAACCGCTATTATTTGGAGTTTGTACCAACAACGGATTCATATCTGGTCTATTCTATTCAGGAATGTACACATGGGGAGTTAAAGCGGAGATTGAACCAGAAAGGTTTTGACTTGCTTTCAGAAGATCAGTGGGAATTTGCAGCAGGTGCTGGTACAAGAAGACTTTTTCGTTGGGGCAACGAGCTTTTGGTTCCGCCGAATACCTCAGGGCGACAGATTATTGAGAAGATAAACGGGCCAAATATGTTTGGTCTTGTCATTGATAACCATAGTAATAGATACGAACTGACCAAAGAAGGGGTGAAGCTGGAACGACAGCGTCCAAAAGGATCACTGATTGAAAATATTCTGCCGTTATCCACTTACTATCAGCCAAAGCATTTTATCGAAGCAGAGCAGATTCTCAGTCCGGATATTTATTTGTATAGAAAGGCAATTAAGATTGAAACAGATTCATATAAATATTGACTTTTTTACTGATATTCCTTATACTTTGAGGAGAAATCTAAAGGTCATCTTTGTGGTTCCCTTTGTATACAGAAAGTTTTTCATAGCTGAGAGAAAAACAACAAATAACCAGATTGGCTCCCTTTGGAAATATTTCAGTAGAAATGCTGACGCAACTCCGCGTTATAGAGCTTAAGAGGTAATGATAAACATCATTGCAATCAAGGTGGTACCGCGACTTGTCGTCCTTGACTGCGATGGTGTTTTTGCATGTTCTACACAGTTTACGGAGTAAACTGATGTAGAACAGCATCAGACCGCTCGCTAAGAGCGGAGTGAAACCTTGAATTACTGAAGCACTTCTGCTGCCGGCGCGTTCAAAAGAGGCTGGTACATTAAGCTGCTATAAATCGATTAACAAGTAAAAGTCGCATGAAACAAAGTATATAACTTATTAAGAAAGCGGGAAAATAGCATGAAACAATTATCAAGTAGTCAGGTCCGTCAAATGTATTTAGACTTTTTCAAATCAAAAAATCATTCAATTGAACCAAGTGCTTCTTTAGTACCAGTTAATGATCCTACTTTGCTTTGGATTAATTCAGGAGTAGCAACTTTAAAAAAATATTTTGATGGTTCGGTCGTTCCTGAAAATCCACGGATTACAAATGCACAAAAATCTATTCGTACAAATGATATTGAAAATGTTGGGAAAACAGCTCGTCATCATACGATGTTTGAAATGATGGGGAATTTTTCAATTGGAGACTATTTCAAAACAGAAGCGATTCACTGGGCTTGGGAATTTTTGACTTCTCCCGAATGGATTGGCTTTGACCCAGAAAAATTATATGTAACTGTCTATCCAAAAGATACTGAAGCTAAAAGAATTTGGCTAGAAGAAGTTGGGCTGTCGGAAGACCATGTTGTAGATGTGGAGGATAACTTTTGGGATATTGGTGCAGGTCCTTGTGGTCCTGACTCAGAGATCTTTTATGACCGGGGAGAAGACTTTTTAGATGTAGCTGAAGATGATCCGGAAAATTATCCAGGTGGAGAAAATGAACGTTATCTGGAAATCTGGAATTTAGTATTTTCGGAGTTTAATCATCAGGCAGATGGCTCTTACGAACCACTTCCACATAAAAACATTGATACGGGGATGGGACTTGAGCGGATGGTATCTATCATTCAGGATGCACCAACCAATTTCGAGACAGATTTATTTATGCCGATTATTCACGCGGTTGAAGGACTAAGCAAGTCAGCGAAATACGGCGAGAATTCACAGACAGATATTTCATTTAAAGTAATTTCTGATCATATTCGGGCTTTAGCTTTTGCTATTGGAGATGGTGCGCTGCCGTCTAATGAAGGTCGGGGCTATGTTTTAAGACGGTTACTGCGCCGCGCAGTTATGCATGGTAAAAAGCTGGGAATCAATGAAGCTTTCCTATACAAGCTAGTACCTGTGGTTGGAGAAATCATGGTCAGTTATTATCCGGAAGTACTGCAAAACAAAGAATTCATTGAAAAAGTAGTTCGCACAGAGGAAGAACGGTTCCACGAAACAATTAATGAGGGACTGGATATTCTTAACCAGGTAATTGAAGCAGTTAAAGCTTCTAATAAGGATACATTGAGTGGGAAAGATATCTTTAAGCTATATGATACGTACGGCTTCCCTGTAGAATTGACAGAAGAAGTGGCTGAAGATGAAGGACTAAAAGTTGATCATGTTGGATTTGAAGAGGAGATGACTATTCAGCGGGAACGTGCTCGTTCTGCCCGCAGCAAAGAATTCTCTATGGGTGTTCAATCTGCCGTATTGACAGATATTAAAGTAGCAAGCAAGTTCATTGGATATGAAAATCTACAAATTGAAAGTAAGCTGCTGGTTATTTTAAAAGAAGAAGAAATTATTGATGAAGCTTCTGAAGGAACTGTTCAGGTGATTTTTGCGGAAACACCGTTTTATGCTGAAATGGGTGGACAAGTTGCCGATCATGGTACGATTGAAGATGAGAGCGGCATCGTTGGTCACGTTGTGAATGTACAAAAGGCGCCAAACGGTCAGTTTCTTCATACTGTGGAATTAACAGGTAAGTTGACTGAAGGCAACAGCTATCAGCTGAAAGTAGATAAGAAAATGCGCAGCCGTATTTTGAAAAATCATACAGCAACACATTTACTGCATAGAGCGTTGAAGGATATTCTGGGAGATCATGCAAATCAAGCTGGTTCGCTGGTAGCGCCGGGACATCTGCGTTTTGACTTTACCCATTTCGGTCAAGTGACAAGTGAAGAGCTTACTCAAATGGAAGCAATTGTTAATGAAAAAATCTGGGAAGCAATCCCAGTGGAAACGATTGAAACGGATATTGATACAGCTAAAAATATGGGAGCGATGGCTCTGTTTGGCGAGAAATACGGAAAAGAAGTTCGTGTAGTTAATATTGGTGGTTACTCTATTGAGCTTTGCGGAGGAACTCACGTGGCGAATACAGAAGACATCGGTATTTTCAAAATTGTTTCCGAATCTGGAATTGGGGCAGGGGTTCGAAGAATCGAAGCTGTGACAAGTAAAGAAGCCTATGAACTGATGAATGAAGAAGAACAGCAGCTGAAGGCGATTGCCGGAATTGTGAAATCACCTCAGCTAAAAGAAGTTGTTTCTAAAACAGAACAGCTTCAGCAGCAGCTGCGCGAACTGCAGAAAGAAAATGAGCAGTTAGCCGGAAAACTGGCAAATCAACAAGCTGGCGATGTATTTAAGGATATCAAAGAGGTTAATGGTACGACCTATATTGCCGCTCAGGTGAATGTTAAGGATATGAATCAACTGCGTCAGCTAGCAGATCAGTGGAAACAAAAAGAACTTTCTGATGTATTGGTTCTGGCGACAGCTCAAGGCGAAAAAGTGAGTTTATTAGCAGCAATATCTAAAAATGCTAATGATAAAGGGCTAAAGGCCGGAGATTTAATCAAAGTCATTGCTCCGAAAGTTGGCGGCGGCGGCGGCGGACGTCCGGACATGGCACAGGCTGGAGGGAAAAATCCAGCTGGTATTTCAGCAGCACTTAGTGAAGTGGCTGTTTGGCTGGAAAAATAAATAAAATAGATAGAGGTTGTGACAGAAGTGTTCAGCTTCAAGCAATAAGGCGGAAATTCCGAAAATTGTTCCACAAATTTTTGCGAATTTCCGCCTTATTGTCGAAGAAGTTACTTCTGAAACACCGTTTATCCGGGTTTAAGGGACTGAGGCATACTAATGTCACAGCCTCTATTTTTTATCTCAATTTTCTAATTATAATAAACCTGAAAAATTGCTGAGAAATTAGCAAGAAGAATCAAGAAATGAATCAATTTTAAGTCAGTACTGTTACCTATGATGACTGTTTTTTTTTTGCTTTTTTTCGTATAACTTCGTGATAAAAATCATAAATTAATACAACTATTAGAAAATGTCTAAATTGAAAATCAATATATTTTCAAAAAAAAATTTTTTTTTGTAAAGTAAGGAGTGAAACCAAGTCGTAAGGGGAGGAATTTAATATGAAAAATCGGCTTATTTACAGTTTCATGGCAGTACTTATTTTTTTACAATACCTGACGCCGTTACCGGCTATTGCACAAGAGCTGGCAAAAGCAAACAGTTCAGATTTAACGCTGTCCAGTCTGTCTGTGAATAATGAAACACAAGACAGTGTTGAGCTGAAAGTAGCAGGAAATGTCTCAAATGAACAGGATGAACCGCTGACCAAAGTATTAAGTCCAGCAGTTTCCGCCAGTTTGAAGGCTCAAGGGGCTGGGATTGCTTCAGGAAGTGCTCAGGTTTCTTATACTGTTGGAGAAAACGGAATTGAGCTAACCATTCCTGCAAAGACACAGGGAACGTTTGCTGCTGTTTTTTCTATCGAAAAGCAAGCATTAGACGCTAGTGGTACATTTGCTTTAACCAGTGAGAATCAGCAAGTCTCTGTGGAGCTTCCTATTCAGGAAAGCACAAGTGAGTCCTCCTCTAGTACAGCGGCAGAGGTATCAGAAACACCTGCAACGACAGAAAGCAGTAGTTCTGAAATAAAAGAATCAACAACACAAACTACAGAAGCTTCGGATAGTCCAGACAAAGCAGCAAAAGCTGATGCCGGAACAGATATTCGAACATATTTTACTGATGAGCCGAAAACTATTTTGACAGGTTCTTCACTAAAATATCTTGATAGTGAAGGAAACGAGATTCAACCGCCTGTTCCAGTTGATACAACAGTCGTGATTCATTATGACTGGGAAATACCAGAAAATGTTCGTAAGCAAATTAAACCAGGAGATTATTTTGAATTCAACCTGCCGGAGCCGCTGGATGTTAAGACTCTGCCGCAAGGTGGAGATTTAAAGAATGAAGATGGTGAGACGTATGCAACATATACGATAGATGAAAATGGTAAGGTTACAATGATTTTCAATGAGAATGTTACGGATGAAATAGATATCAATGGGACATTTGATTTTGAGAGCATCTTTGATAAGACCGTCGTTACTGAGCCAGGAGATGTAGTAGTGACATTTCCAGCAGAGGATAATCTACCTCCTATCGAAGTTCCGGTGAAGCCGAATACAGATACGTCTATTAGTAAAGCTGGTAAGTTTAATAAAACACCTAATCCTAGCAGTGTTACTTGGACTGTGGATATTAATCAGGCAATGAATGAGCTGACAAATCCCCAAGTCACTGAGACCTGGCCGGATGGATTAACCTATTCTTCTGTTAAAGTCTATAAGCTGGTAATGAATCTTGACGGTACAGTTTCTCGTGTAGGAGAAGAGTTAACCGCACCTGATCAATATACAGTCGATGAAAATGGCAATGTTACAATTTTAGGGGATACTTCCGATGCATATCGCGTGGAGTATGTTACAACTATCGATGATGATGCCATTCCAAATGAGGGCGGCCCTGTGGAATTTAATAATCAGGCCAATTTATCAGATGATAATGATCCGACAAAAATACCTGCGGAAGCATCTGTTACGACCACATACGGAAAGATGGTAACAAAAAATCAAACAGGCTATAATCCGTCAAATCAGGAGTTTTCATGGAGTATTGATTACAACTATGGTGAAAAGCATGTAAATCAGACGGACGCAGTTATTACAGATACAATGAGTGATAATATGGATCTTGTAGATGATTCGCTTGTGATTTATCCAATTACTTTTTCAGCAGATGGGAAGGAGCAGAAAGGCACGCCTTTGGCCTCGCCTGAAGATTATGTGCTTGTACCCAATCCAAATGGTTCCGGATTTGTGGTTCAGTTTACTCATGATGTGGATCAGGCCTACAAAATTGAATACAAAACAAAAGTAAATGGTTTGGTCACTGATGATACGGCTGTTGATAATAAAGTGCAAACTCATACTGGTGAAGAATCTGGCGGGAACGGAAATGCTGTTCAGCAGAATATCATTAAAAAACTTGGTGATGTAAATTACAGTAGTCAGACCGCCAAATATTCTCTTGAAATCAACGGTAATCACTATCCAATGCACGACTTAACTGTTCATGATAAGTTTAATCCGGTTCCTGGAATGAGACTAGCTACTGTTGGCGGAGATGTTCCAGGCTATCAGCTGACTATTGATTCTTCTTCAGGCGACAGGCTAGTTGAAGGAGAAGATTATATTATAACGGTCAATTCTTTGGACGGAAAAAGTGATTACGGGTTTGATATTGTCTTTATTAACGATTACGCAGACACCAGTGAGTCATTTACAGTGAACTATACGACTATTTTTGATATTAGTGTCATCGATCCTCGTAATCCGTCACTCGACCATTTTTTAAACAATGTAGATGTGACGTGGAAGGACAATAATGGTGATTCTCATGATTCCAATGATAAAAATGAATTTAAACCGCTGCCGGGATTTTCATACAACGCAGAAAAATCGGGTGTATATAATGCTCAGACAAAAGAGATTACTTGGACGATTAATGTTAATCTAAGTCAGAATCAACTGATAGATGCCTTTTTGAATGATCCGATAACTGGGAATCAGCAGTATATTCCAAATTCAATTAAGGTGTACGATGGGTTTACAGAACCAGATGGAACCGTTGTGAGAGAAAATGATGTAACACAAGATGGCGGACTAACGATTTTGGAACCGAATAATAACGGAAATATCCTCCACATTGATTTTCCTTCGACTCAGCGAACGTATGTCATTGAATTTAAGACATCTGTTGAAGGTCAAGTCGTCAATGGTGCTCATACCTATGATAATGTTGCGACTTATAAAAATGATGATGAAAGCCGTGAAGTAACAGGGAATGTGTCAATTAAAAACGGCGGTTCCCATATTCAAAAGAATGGAAAACAGGACACTACAGACCCCAATTATATGTTGTGGGATTTAACAATTAATCCAAGTCAGTCTACACTGGATGATGTAGTGGTTCATGACTATCCATCCAATAATCAAGTGGTTGACAGAGAGTCTATCAAGCTTTATGAAACATTTGTTGCCACAGATGGTACCGTGACTGTTGACCATAGCAAGCCGTTACTTGAGGATGTGGACTACTCGGTGGAGTTAATAACAGATAATGCAACGGGAGATCAGGAGATTCAGGTCAGCTTTCTGCATCAAATTAAGACAGCTTATGTAATGGAATACCGCTCTCTAATCAGCTCATCTGCTACTGGTAATACAGATACAGTGAGTAATAGAGCAACAATTGACGGAACGGGATCTGAAATAGTTCATCAGGAAATCAACAAAAATGTGACTGTTCAAATTGATCATAGCGGAGGAAGTGCTTCTGGAACAAAAGGAAGTATTACGCTTCAAAAAACGACTGAGAAGAACATGATATTGCCTGGTGTTCACTTCCAATTATGGGACATCAATAAAACACAGATTCTTCGTGAAGGAGATACAGATAATAGCGGGAAAATAACTTTTGGAAATTTGAAGCTGGGAGACTATCTTCTGGTTGAAACGATTGCTCCTGATGGTTATACGATTCCAGACGATTTAGTTACAGGACGAGTAATCACGATTTCTCAAGAATCCAGCCAAGTATCCGCCCAACCGCAGCAAATTATCAACCAGAAATCAAAAGTATTTTTGAAAAAGACAGGTGAAAACGGCAGTTTATTAGCAGGAGCGCAGTTCAAGCTGGAAAGAAAATTTGGCGATGTTTGGCTGCCAGCGACAGCGGACAGTACGTTGACAACAAATAGTCAGGGAATTTTGGAAATAGATGGCCTGCTTCCCGGGATCTATCAATTGATTGAAACAAAAGCTCCTGATGGCTACTTGCTGGATGCTTCACCAATTGAATTTACTGTTGTAAAAAATGAAAACAATCAGGTACCAACGGTGAATTTAACCATGACCAACTATCAAGGTGCAGCGCAGCTGCAAAAAGTATCAGCTGAAGGACAACCATTAGCAGGAGCACAGTTTAATGTGGTAGATGCTAATGGAAAAGCAGTGAATTCAACTCCGTTGATTTCCGATGCACAAGGAGTCATCACTGTAGAAAATCTGGCACCCGGGGACTATAAGTTCGTCGAAATCAAAGCACCGACAGACTATATTTTGAATACAAAAGAATATCCATTTACCGTAGCTTCAGAAGCTACTGGCAAACCTGAAATAGTGGATGTTGGTTCAGCGGTGAATTATCAAGGAGCGGCCTCTTTACTAAAAGTTAATGGAGTAGGCGATGTTCTGGCGGGAGCGGAATTTGATGTTTATAAGAGTAATGGTCAAAAGGTAAATACAGTTCCTTTAGTTTCTGCTGGAGATGGAAAAGTAAAAATTGACCATCTGGCACCAGGTGATTATTATTTCAAAGAAACGAAAGCTCCTGATGGTTATATTTTGAATACTGAAACCTATTCATTTACAGTTGTTGCTCAAAATAATGGCGAGCTGGCTGAGATAACAGTTGGTCAGGCAGTCAACTACACTGGCAGTGCGGAATTAACCAAGGTTAATGGTCAAGGCGATAAGCTGCAGGGAGCTGAGTTCGCTGTTTATGACGAAAGTGGAACATTAGTTACTTCTACACCGATTGTGTCAGATGAAAATGGGCTGGTTCATATAGATGGACTAGCACCGGGTAGATACTACTTTAAAGAAACCAAAGCACCTTTAGACGATGATGGACGTCCTTATGTTATTAATGACTATCCTGTTTACTTTACCGTACCGGACGCTGCGGCAGGCCAGCCTGAGGTATTGGAATTAGGTGACTTCCAAAACTTTAAAGGAAAAATTTCTTTAACGAAGGAAGGGGAAGCTGCTCAAACAATTGCCGGAGCAGAATTCACTATTTATCGTTCTAATGATCAAAACGAAGAAGTAGCTGTACGAGTGGTGACTGCTAGTGAAGACGGTGTAATCGACATTGAAGGTCTTCCGGCTGGAAGCTATAAAATTATTGAAACAAAGGCACCAGCAGGCTATATCATCAACACGCAGCCAATCTATTTTGTCGTCGCACCAGATTCTGAAAATGATCCTGTTATCGATCCTGTAGTCGTGCCAAACTATCAAGTTTCAATTGAAGCAATGAAGATTGATGGAAGCAGCAATCAGCCGATTCGGGGATTGGCCGGTGCAGAGTTTGACGTACTGAATGGAGATGGCTCGCCATTAACGGCAGATCAGCCTATCTTTGATGCAGACGGTGCGCCAATAACCATAGAGAATAAATTGACTTCTGATGAGAATGGCAAAATCTTTGCTGCTGGTTTTGCTGCCGGAACGTATCAGCTAGTGGAAACAAAAGCACCTGACGGTTATATTCTTGACCGTACACCAATCTTTTTCACTGTTGAAAATCAGTTAGGAAAACCTGAAACATTGACCATTTCCTTAGGTAATATCAATAATTATCAAGGGAAATTTGCAGTAAAAAAAGTTGATGAACACAATAAGCCTTTAAAAGGCGGAGTTTTCCACATTGAAAATGCAGCAGGGGAGAAACAAACGGTCATTGATTTCTTAGGCAATTCAGTGACAGAACTGTCTGCTAATGATTTAGGGATTATTAGTGGTTCCGGACTTGCTCCAGGCAGCTATCAGCTGATTGAAGACGAAGCGCCGGCCGGTTTTATCAAGAATACAAATCCGTTGTCCTTTACAATTGATAAGGAGGCAGTTGGTGCGCCAACCATAGAAAACGGCGGTCTCTTTTCAGGAACCTATGTTAATTATCAGGGAGCTGCTCAGCTTACTAAAGTAAATGAATCAGGACAAAGCTTAGCAGATGCGGTATTCACTCTCTTTGATAAAAATGGTAGTAAACTGGCTGATTATGTATCTGATGCTGATGGACGGGTTCATTTTACTAATCTGGCGCCAGGTGAATATACTGTGAAGGAAACGAAAGCACCTGCTGGGTATCAACTTAGTAAGGACCCCGTAGTATTCACAGTTTCTGCCAGCGCAGCAGATAAGCCTGAACAGATAGAACTGGGACAATTTAAGAACAACCGAATACCGGAAAAACCATCCAATCCCATGTATCCGTCAACCTCAAAACCAAAAGGTAGATTAGCTAATCTAGGCTCCTTAGTCAATAATACCTGGCTGTATGCCGGAGTAGTGATTGTTGCGGCAGCAGCAGGAACAGCTGTTTACCGATATAGAAAATCCAAAAAAGGATAAACTTTAAATAAATAAGAAATGGACTGGTGATTGGTCAATCATCGGTCCGTTTTTTTTTTTAGCAGCTGAATGGAGCAGTGATTTTCTTGTTGAGGTTTGGAAATAGTTTTTCTATATTGATGTTACAAAAGATTTTATTAGATGGATAGTGGACACCATCTGTTTATTCAGTCAATGAACAAATGACTAAGACAGTGCCATCCGCTACGTTTAATAAAAAAGATTTTTGTTTGCTATAGAGATTTTTTGGAGGATTTATACAGGTGAAATTTACACTTCTGAACAGACCTCTGTTATAATGTTTGGTGGAGGAATCAAACAATGAATGAAAATCAATTATCAAAACGTTTAGAGCGTGTAGGGGCGCTTATTCCTGTCGGTAGTCGTCTAGCGGATATAGGCTCTGATCATGCTTATTTACCTGTGGCGTTAATGCTTCAGGGGAAGTTGGAATTTGCTGTGGCAGGTGAAGTAGTCAAAGGCCCTTACGAGTCAGCTGTAAGCCAAGTTCGAAAAAGCGGTCTGACCGAAAAAATTGTTGTCCGATTGGCAGATGGATTAGATGCGGTCGAAAAAGAAGATCAAATCACTGCAGTTTCTATTTGCGGTATGGGAGGTATCTTGATTAGGGATATCTTAGAAAAGGGTCGAAAGGCGAATAGAATAAATGGAAACGAAAGATTGATTCTGCAGCCTAATGTGGGAGAAAAGGGGCTGCGTAGTTGGCTAATGCTGCATGACTACACAATTCTTGCAGAAGATATTTTAGAAGAAAACCAGAAAATATATGAAATCATTGTTGCTGAGAAAGGAACTTCATTTCATGACTATACAGAGGATGAGCTGTTGTTCGGACCTGTTTTACTTCAGAAAAAAGGAGAAATCTTCCTGAAAAAATGGTCTCGGGAAGTTAAACAGCGGGAATATGTCCTGAAGCAGCTGGAAAATTCAAAGACTGATCAGCAGGAAAAAATTGCTGAGCTAAAGCAGGAAATTAAGCAAATTCGGGAGGTGCTTTAAAGTGACACTTAATGGAAATGAGTTTATCCAATATTTTGATGCATATTGCCCGCAGTGGTTAGCTGAAGCTGACGATCCAGTGGGGCTTCATATTGGAACATTAAATAAAGAATTATCTACGATTATGGTGACGTTAGATGTTCGGCCAGAGGTCGTCGCAGAAGCAATCGAAAAGAATGTGGATTTAATCATAGCTAAGCATCCGCCTATTTTTCGTCCAGCCAAGCGTCTGAGTCTGGACCAGCCTCAAACAAAAATGTATGCAGACCTTTTGAAGCATGATATTGCTGTATTTGCGGCGCATACAAATTTAGATATCATAGAGAATGGTTTAAATGATTGGTTTTGTGAGAAATTATCAATTGAAAATACAACATATTTAACCAAAACCCATACGGTTCATTATAAAAAGCTTGCTGTTTTTGTTCCAGTCGATGCAACGTCGGAAATGAGGTTAGCTTTAGGGAAAGCGGGAGCAGGACTTCAGGGGAACTATCAAAATACGAGCTACTCCTTAATTGGTACCGGACGTTTTACACCAGTAGAAGGAGCACACCCTGCAATTGGCGAAGTGGGGGTGGAAGAAAGCGTTCAGGAAGCAAAAATAGAAGTAATTTTTCCTGAGACGATTGAAGCTGAAGTCGTGAAGGCTATGAGACAAGCTCATCCATATGAGGAACCAGCTTTTGATATTTTCAAAATTGATAATAGAACGAAGGATTTTGGCTTGGGGCGAATTGGTGAGCTAACAGAAGCTATCCCTTTAAAATCATTTATTGAAAGAGTTAAAGAAAGCTTTAATCTTGATGGATTACGGCTGATTGGCACTGATACAGATGAAGAACGGCTGATTCGCCGTATAGCGATTTGCGGCGGCAGTGGAGAGAAGTTTTATCCAGATGCATTGAAAAAAGGCGCAGATGTTTATATTACCGGCGATGTTTATTACCATACCGCTCACGACATGGAGGCAGAGGGCCTGACAGTTATCGATCCAGGCCATCATATTGAAGTGCTTTGTGTTTCAAAGTTGGTCAAACTATTCAATCAGTGGAAAAAAGACTATAATTGGGATGTGGCTGTCATAGAATCAACAGTAGATACAAACCCATTTAAATTAAGATAGGAGCAATGAACTATGTACGAAAATCTATTACCTCGTTTTTTACGTTATGTAAAAACAGAAACAAGATCTAATCCGGAAAGCACCACAACCCCATCAACTGAAACGCAAATTGCGTTTGCTCATACATTGAAAAAGGAATTAGAAGAACTGGGCATGACAGATGTGATTTACAATGACCAAAATGGCTTTGTAATCGCAACATTACCAGCTAATACCGATAAAGATGTTCGAACGATTGGTTTTATTGCACATATGGATACGGCTGATTTCAACGCGGTAAATGTAAATCCTCAGATTGTTGAAAACTATGATGGAGAATCTACAATTAAGCTGGATGAAGCAGGAAAATATACTTTAAATACAAAAGACTTTCCCAACTTGAAAAACTATACAGGTCAAACCCTTATTACAACTGATGGAACAACTCTGTTGGGTGCGGATGATAAGTCAGGAATTGCGGAAATCATGACTGCAATGGAGATTCTAATTAAAAATCCTTCAATTAAACACGGGACTATCAGAGTTGCTTTTGGTCCAGATGAGGAAATCGGCGTTGGTGCAGACAAATTTGATGTTGCCCAGTTTAACGTAGATTTTGCCTATACAATGGATGGCGGACCTGTAGGCGAGCTGCAGTTTGAAACGTTTAATGCTGCTCAGGCTGAGATTACTATTCATGGGAAAAACGTTCATCCTGGTACAGCTAAAGATACAATGATTAATGCGCTGCAGCTAGCTATTGATTTTCATAATGAACTGCCGGCTGACGAAGTTCCAGAAAAAACAGACGGTGCTGAGGGTTTCTATCATCTGTTGTTTTTGAATGGCGTACCGGAAGAAGCAAAAATGACGTATATCATTAGAGATCATGATCGAGACAAATTTGAAGCCCGTAAAAAGAAAATTACTGAAATTCAACGTAGACTGAACGCTTCCTTTGATCAGGAACGCGTAGAAGTTACTATGTTTGATCAATACTACAACATGAAGGAAGTCATTGAAAAAGACATGAGTATTATCGAACTGGCTAAGCAAGCGATGATTGAGCTGGAAATCAAACCGCTAATTGAGCCAATTCGAGGCGGTACGGATGGCTCAAAAATTTCTTATCTGGGTACACCAACACCGAATATTTTTGCCGGCGGAGAAAATATGCATGGCCGATTTGAATTTGTTTCTTTACAGGCAATGGAAAAAGCGACCGATGTTATTGTGAAAATCGCTGAGCTAAATGCAAAATAAGCTGAAGTAAAAACCATAAGTTGGGACTGGGGCGATATTCTCTATTAATGCTCCAGTCCAATTTTTTCTGAGGAGGGATAAACGATGAAGAACATCATGATTTTATTCAATAGTACTTCTGGACAGGATCAGGGGAAGGATATCGCTGAGCAGTTTAAGCGTTATGCTCAGAAAAAGCAGGCTGATTTAGTTTGTTCACTTCAGGAAATTGGCCCGGAAATTGATGATCAAAAGGTTGTCGCAGAAGCAGAGAAGCAACAGATTGATACCTTAGTAATCATTGGCGGCGATGGAACAATCAATAAAATGGTCGCTGCCTTTAGAGAACGGCTTTCTGATTTAACATTGGGGATTCTTCCCGGGGGAACGGTAAATAACATGGCACAGGCGCTAAATATTCCAACCGATTTTTCTGATGCTTTTGATATTATTTTAGCTGGTCATACCCGAAAAGTTGATTATGGTAAAATCGGTAGTAAGAGTATTGTCAGCACAATGACAATTGGAATTCTAGCAGATACCGCTGTTCAGATTACCCAAAAAGAGAAACAGAAATACGGCAAATTTATTTTTGTAAAAAACTTTTTCAGGCTATTAGCTAAGAAAAAACGGTATGATTTAGAAATAACGATTGATGAGAAGGAATGGCGGGGGAAAACGCAGCTTTTAGCTGTTGTTATGACAAATTCTGTTGGCGGTTACCGAAATTTTGATACAGCTGCAAAACCAGATGACGGATTGTTTCATTTAATCATTCTGCCGCAGATTAATACATTTAAGCTGATTGGCTATCTGCCAAAAATCATACTGGGAAAAATAAGTGAACTGCCTGAGATGGATTATCTGACAGGAAGTCATATTCAGATAAAAAATCACAAGCAGGGAGAAAAAATAGTAACCAGGGTCGACGGCGATCCATGTGATGATTTGCCTGTAGAGCTTGCGATGGTTAAACAGGGTCTAACTATCTTTGCTCCAAGCGAAGAATGAGTTGATTAGGGCTATATTCAACGTAAGTAAAGGCAGCTAAACTTTTTCTAATCACAACAAAGGTTTAAAATGGCAGGGAAGAGAAGAGGTGACAGACCGTAGTGTCAATTGAAGTTAAGCTGTTAGGAATTTATCTGGCAGGAATTAATCTTTATGTGTTGTTCATGATGTATTATGATAAACAACAAGCAAAAAAACGGGAATGGCGTGTATCGGAAAGCCGGATACTGGCTGCTGGTTTTTTAGGCGGCGGCCCGGCGGGACTGTTAAGTCAACAGCTTTTCCATCATAAAACTAGAAAGTTTAGATTTTACCTGATATTTGGTCTAGGAACAATTGGATGTATAGCAGCTATCTATTATAGTAGTAAGTATTTTTAAGGGGAGAAATCATGAAAAACAATACTGTGCTGAAAATCATTTTTAACATTCTCTTAATGTTGCTGATGATTGGCGTCGTTGTTTATGTGATAGACAATTCATTAGGCGATATTATTGCTCAGCTTTTGGAAACAAGTCTGCTTGTAGCCGTGCTGGTTGTTGGCCTGGGAGTTGTATATCAAATGGTAGAAGGACGGTCAATCCGCGAAATAGCAGTGAATTTTCAGCCCAAGTTTACCTCGAAGGATGGTTTTTTCGCTTCGTGTTATGTAGCATTTTATAGGATTATTTCGTTTGGGACAGGGACATTGGTCTCAGAAGTATTATTTTACCGGAAAAAAGGGTTAGCTGTTTCTCAAGGGATGGGCGTCACTGCTCTTCATATGATTATGTATAAGCTGGCTGTTGTATTCTGGGCAGTAATAGGACTTATTTTTCAATTTTCATATCTTTATACCCATTCACCAAAGATGATTCCTTTTATAGTCATCGGAATGATTATTACTTTTGTGATTATTTTTGTAATTATGGTTTTATCGGTTAGTATTAAGCTTCAAGTTGTTTTGACCGTTTGGGCGAGTAAGCATATTAAGCGGCAGAAGCTGAGAGACTGGGTGGATAAATGCAATCTTCAGATTTATTCATTAAGAGACACCATGCAGACGATTGTCAAGGACCGCTCAGCAGTTCTGCGCATATTTGTTTGGAATGCAGCAAAAGTTTTTATTTGGCTGGTGATTCCCTATGTAGCACTGGTAGAAGCACACCCGCTCATTGATTTTATCCAGACGTGGGCGTTTACAAGCTTTGCAATTGTGTTGTCTGGGGTAATCCCTACGCCTGCGGGAATAGGTTCCTTTGAATTTGTTTATCTACTATTGTTTAAACCGCTGGTTGGTACTGTAGATGCAGTTTCTTCACTACTGCTGTACCGCTTCAGCAGCTTCGTCCTACCGTTTTTACTGGGTATGGTATATGTCATTATGGAAAAGCGCAAGAAGATTAAAGAAGAAATCATAGCTGTCAGGGATGAATCAAGCTCTTCAGAGTAATTTTCTATAGAAAAAAAAGAAGTCTTTTTCTATTGATTTGTTTCGGATAAAAATTATGTGTTATACTTAGAGACATACTAGGGGAGTCATTGTGACTGAGATGTTCATTCGAACGGACCCTTTGAACCTGTGAGTTGATACTCGCGTAGGGAAGTAGTCTAAAGAATAGAATACGATATTTTAGACTCTTCAAAATGGTTCCGTACATTCTGAAGGGTTTTTCTGTTTTTTCGGCCTTCTTCTCAAAAAAGTATGGGGAGGAACAGCATGGGATTTACAACAGAACTAAGAACACAAGCAGACGTAATTTGGGGAAAAAGTAAGCAGCACAGGTTTTTGAAGGAGCTTCAAAGCGGGACGCTTGCTCCGGAAATTTTCCGTTTCTATTTGATTCAGGATAGATACTACCTAGAACAGTTTGCCCGTATCCATCAAGCTGCTGCTGATTTAACTGCAGATCCAGCGATTCAAGCATTATTTTTATCGGGGGTTAAAGGATTGGAGGAAGCAGAAATCGCTGTACGGGAGGATTTCTTTGGAGAACTGGAAATTACTGAAGAAGAAATTCGAACCACACAGATTGCACCCACAGCCTATCACTATACTGCTCATATGTATAGTGAATTATCCACTGGCAGTACCGCTCGGACAGCGGCAGCTTTATTGCCTTGTTACTGGCTGTATCAGGAGGTTGGGGAGGAGCTGGCTGGAAGTGGTTCCTCCAATCCTTTATACCAGCGCTGGATTGACACTTACAATAGCGAGGGGTACAAGGAGGCAGTTGATAATCAAAAAGAGCTAACAGAGCGGCTCGCACTTCAGGTCAATAAGCAAGAGCGCGAGGCAATGAAACAAGGCTTTTTAATCAGTAGTTATCAGGAATGGAAGTTTTGTGAAATGGCTTATACTCTTGAAAGATGGGAGGAAAGTCCATGTATCCATATTATTTAATTGAAGAAATTCGAGAAAAAAATCCGCTGATTCATAATATAACTAATATAGTGGTGGCTAACGATTCTGCCAATGGCCTACTGGCAGTTGGGGCCTCTCCTTTTATGTCGGCGAGCAGTGAAGAAATGATGGAAGTAGCAGAGATTGCAGATGCCACTGTTCTAAATACAGGAACTCTCTCAGTCAGCCAGTTAGCGGCAATGAAAATTGTTGGAAAACGAGCCAATCAATTGATGAAACCGGTAATAATTGATCCGGTCGGTGTTGGGGCTACTTCTTTTCGAAAAGAGCAAATCATGCTGCTTTTAGCTGAAGTACAGCCAACACTAATTCGCGGAAATGCTGGTGAGATTGCTGCTTTAGCTGGAATGGGCTGGCAAAGTAAGGGGGTAGATGCAGGCTCTGGCTCAGCAGATATAGTAGCTGCTGCAGAACAGACTGCAAAAAACTATGCGTCTCTGGTTGCTGTTAGCGGTGAAACAGATATTATCACCGATGGACAGATGACTTATATTGTTGAGAATGGAACGCCTTTTTTTACAACAATGACAGGAGCAGGGTGTCTATTGTCCTGCTTATGCGGTGCTTTCCTATCGGTGAGTAAAGAAGATCAGTTGGAGGCCGTATTGGCAGCTCATGCTGGTTATGCCATTGCTGGAGAGCGAACTTCTGATAAATTATCAGGCTTGGCAGTCGGCAGCTTTAGAACAGGACTGCTGGATGAGCTTTCAGCATTGAACGAAGAAACGATTAGTCGTTCAGCAAGAGTTAGGAGGAAAGCATAATGAACAAAACGATTCAGTCCTTAACTATTGCAGGCTTTGACAGCGGCGGCGGTGCAGGTTTACAAGCTGATTTGAAAACATTTCAGGAGCGTTTTGTCTTTGGGACCTCGGTTCTGACTGCATTGCCCATTCAAAATACCCAGGGTGTAAAATCTGTTTACGACATCCCGTTGACAGCTATAAAAGAACAGTTGGCAGTTATTCAGGAAGATTTTGTAATATCTGCAGTCAAGACGGGAATGCTTTTTACTGCAGACATTATCAAACTGACCGCAGAATTTTTAAAGACGGCTGACTTTGGTCCATTGGTGATTGATCCGGTGATGATTGCTAAAAGCGGTCATGCGCTTTTAAAAGAGACTGCTGTAAAAGCATTAATTGAAGAACTTCTGCCGCTTGCAGAGATTATTACGCCAAATATTCCGGAAGCAGAGACAATCAGCGGATTTCCAATTACCTCTAAGGCAGAAATGGTTCATGCTGGGAAAATCATTCAACAGCAGGGCGCCAAAAATGTCGTGGTAAAAGGTGGTCATCACATTGAGGGGAAAGAATCTTCGGATTTACTGCTTTTGGAAAATGGAGAAATTAAATGGCTGTCAGCTCCCCGGATTAATACAAAAAAGACCCATGGAACCGGCTGTACATTTTCAGCGTGTATCACGGCGGAGCTAGCGAAGAAGCAGTCTGTAAAGAAAGCAGTTATTACTGCAAAAGCATTTATTCAGGCAGCGATTGAAGATAGTATTGATGTAGGGAAAGGGAATGGTCCAACGAATCATTGGGCATACCGAAAGGTGGAAAAGCATGATGGCAGCTGGTAATTTCCTTGAAGTTTATCTAATTGCGGGAACTCAGGATGTTGTTTCCGGTTCATTGCCTACGTTATTAAAAAAAGCGCTGAAGGCTGGGATTACTTGCTTTCAATACCGTGAAAAAGGGAAGGGAAGCCTTGTTGAGTATGAACAAAGAAAAGAGATGGCGCTAATTTGTCGTAATCTCTGCCGGCAATACAACGTTCCTTTTCTGATTAATGATGATGTAGCTCTTGCTGTAGATGTCTTAGCAGATGGGGTTCATGTGGGACAAGAGGATAAAAATATCCAAGAGGTTCTGGCAATGTTTCCTAATAAAATCGTTGGTCTATCTTGTTATAATCAGCAGGAAATCGATGACGGAAATAAGCTAACGGATATTAGCTATTATGGTATTGGTCCTGTTTTTGGTACGATTTCAAAAGCAGATGCAAAGCCGCCAATCGGTGTGGAAAAACTAAGAATATTAGCTGAACGTTCGACAAAACCTGCCGTGGCAATTGGCGGGATTACTATAGAAAACGTTAAAGAAATACAGGCAGCAACGGTCGCTGGAGCAGCGGTTATTTCAGCAGTGACGCGATCTAACAATATTCAGAAAACCGTTGAAAAATTAAAAAAAGGAAGTGGAGACAAATGACACATCAAGGATCATGTTTATGTGGTAAGACAACATTCTCAATTAAAGAGGCAAGCTTAGAAGTATCTGCCTGTCACTGTGGGATGTGCAGACGCTGGACATCGGGACCGCTACTGTCGATTGAAGCTGGAAATTCAGAAAATATTACGTTTGACAATGAGGACAATATTGGGCGATATCAGTCTTCAGAATGGGCGGAGAGAGGTTTTTGTAAAAACTGTGGTTCGTCGCTCTTTTATCATGGACTGACAGATGACAGCTATTATATTCCTGTAGATTTGTTGAAGGATATAAACGGGGCTAAGCTGGTTTTGGAAATCATGTATGATAACAAACCAGATTATTACTGTTTTAGTAATGATACGAAAAAAATGACACAGGCAGATATTTATCAGCAGTTTGTTGAAGAAACAAGCGAATAGTTTTCAAGATGGGGCTGTGACATTAGTATGCCTCAGTCCCTTAAACCCGGATAAACGGTGTTTCAGAAGTAACTTCTTCGACAATAAGGCGGAAATTCGCAAAAATTTGTAGAACAATTTTCGGAATTTCCGCCTTATTGCTTGAAGCTGAACACTTCTGTCACAACCTCTTCAGTTCCAAAGATAAAATAAAGGTGTTTCTGAAACTCTCCATACTTCGAGGGTTGGAACAAAGGGAGAACTGGAGACAAGCCTGGAGAAACCTGATGAGATGTTAAAGTGCCTAGTGTTGGAGTTTTCGGAATAAGGTGAAAGATACTGATAATAGAAATTGAGATGGTCCCTTAGATTAGACTCGAAAATCTAATCTAGGGGTTTTTCAATGCATTACTATGAGAATGAGTTTAGAAGACATACAGTGAGTCTTCTAAACTCAAATCAAAAACACTTCTGTCATCTCCTCAAAGGAAATACCCTAAAAATGAGAAAAAAGAAAAAATAATGAGAAGAGTATCTAGCGAAAAACTATCGAATTTGAAAAGGTTTTTCACTTTTTTTTGTTTATTTTAAAGTGAAAAATTAAATTGTAAAGAGGAAGAAAATTTTTTTCATGATGAATGGGTAATAATTTTCACATTTTGCTCATAGAATGATTGCGATTCAGAGGAAAACGAGTATGATAAGACTATTGAAAAACAGTTTGTTAAAGGATTTACTGAATGAATTGTTTGCAATTATCAGAAATTTTAGTCTTTTTAACTTATTTGAGAAGAGGAAGTGTTTTTATGGAACAAAAGCAATTGAGGTGGTTCAGTGTTGGGCTGATTGCCTTCAATATGGTCTGGGGAATCGGCAATGTTGTGAACAATTATGCGCAGCAGGGCATTTCCGTAGTGACCTCATGGATTTTGATTTTAGTGTTGTACTTTATTCCTTATGCGCTGATTGTCGGGCAATTAGGCTCAACATTCAAAGACAGCAATGGCGGAGTTAGTTCCTGGGTGCAAAATACAAGCACCAAACGTCTAGCTTACTATGCCGCATGGACATATTGGGTTGTACATATTCCTTATCTTGCACAAAAGCCGCAGGCAATCTTGATTGCATTAGGTTGGGCGGTTCAAGGAAATGGGAATCTTGTAAATACGATGTCTATTTCAACAGTCTCCTTCCTTTCGCTGATTATTTTCCTAGTCTTTCTGATGTTGTCTACTAAGGGCTTGACTACATTAAAAGTAATCGGAGGAATTGCAGGAACAGCAACCTTTGTTATGTCAATGCTTTTCATTCTTTTTGCAGTTGGCGCACCAATGATAAACTCTTCTGTAGAGTTTGCTACGCCACACATGGAACAAGTCAGTACTTATATACCAAAGTTCGATTTTAGCTATTTTACGACTCTTTCAATGCTGGTCTTTGCCGTTGGAGGAGCAGAAAAAATTTCTCCGTATGTAAATGCCACTAAGAACCCTGCCAAAGAATTTCCCAAGGGAATGATTTTCCTGGCTGCCATGGTAGGAGCTTCTGCTGTATTGGGTTCATTTGCGATGGGTATGCTGTTTGCCAGTAATAATATTCCAGAAGATTTAATGGCAAATGGTGCATATAGTGCCTTCCAGATTTTAGGAGAGTACTATGGCGTGGGAAATCTGCTAATGATTATTTATGCCTTGACTAATGGTGCTGGACAAATCGCCGCATTAGCCTTTTCTATTGATGCACCGCTGAAAATTCTTTTAGCAGATGCGGATCCTGACTATGTACCTGCAGCATTACGCAAGCGTACTAAAAAAGGAACATTGGTTAACGGCTACTTATTAACAGGTGTACTTGTTAGTATCATTATTGCACTGCCTATGTTTGGCTTGAAGAACATGAATGAGTTGGTTAAATGGCTGACTAATCTAAATTCTGTGGTAATGCCAATGCGTTATTTATGGGTATTTTTTGCCTATATGATGCTGAACAAAGCCTACAAGAACTATACTTCCGAATATAAATTCATGAAAAATCCAAAGCTTGGTTTCATTTTTGGACTATGGTGTTTCCTATTCACAGCGTTTGCCTGTATTTTAGGAATGGTACCAAAAGTTGATTTCAATGTCGATCCTCAAGGGTGGACCTTCCAGCTGCTGTCTAATATTCTGACACCAATTATCCTATTATTGTTAGGCATGATATTGCCGGCTCTTGCTCGTCGAGGAAAGAATAAAGAGTTGAACTAACTGGATGGTACATGGATGATAGTTCATGGTATCGTTAGAATTCATCACTGTATTACAAACGGATTAGTTCGATTCAAATGAAAATAAGCAGTTGTAAAGTAAATGTGTTAAAGAAGAATTAGATTATAAATGAGAAGAGGTTGTGACAGAAGTGTTCAGCTTCAAGCACTAAGGCGGAAATTCCGAAAATTGTTCTACAATTTTATGCGAATTTCCGCCTTATTGTCGAAGAAGTTACTTCTGAAACACCGTTTATCCGGATTTAAGGGACTGAGGCATACCAATGTCACAGCCCCTTTTTACGTTATTGCAAATCAATTCTTTACAAAAAAAGTGTATCTCCTATCGAAGAAAAAGGTACATCGATTGAACGGCACAAGAATCAGCACCAAGGGAGAGTATTGTCAGGACGAGAGATTTTTGTGATAATAAATGAGATGAATAACTGGGAAAGTGAGGGGAAACGATGAGTTGTTGGGAACGATTAGGAATCGAACCGATTTCGAATAAAAAGGAGATTAAACAAGCATACGCTGCTAAGTTAAAACAAATAAATATTGATCAGCAGCCAGCTGCTTTTCAGCAATTGAAAGAGGCCTTTGACCAAGCGCTAATTTTAGCCGATACAGTTGACCTTGCGTGTACAGGGGCTGAAAAAAAGGAGCCAGTCACTTCTATACCTGAGGACAATAAGGTTGATGAAGGTGGAAGTATCCTTGAAGGAGTAAAATTTTCAGATGAGTTAAGTCAAATTGATGCTGCACAAGTTTTTGCGGAGAAATTATCCCATCTGTATAGTGAAAAGGCTTTTTTTAATGATATCGAAAAATGGATGACTTTATTCACTGATGAGCTGACATGGTCGATTACTGAATATGAGCATATCCAAAGAATAATGCAGCGTTTTTTATCCGAAAACTACCCGCTGCTGTCAAAACAAATTCTTTCTTTTTTTGGAAAAGTTTTTGATTTTAACAGGCAGGCGGAAGATGTCAAAACAAGGAACTATTTTAGCTATACATGGGAAGAAATCCAAAGAGCGCCAGACTATTCTTTTGAGATTTACAAACAAATCGAGCTGGAGGAACGTATCCCTTATTTTTTTGCCAGATATGAGCTGTTTCAGATGCTTGCTCAGGGAATACCTGAAAGAAATACCTGGAAGAAGAAGCTGACGGAGTGTCAGGGGATAATTGCTGAAGATTTAGATATTATTCATTTACAGATTGCGTACACTTTAGTGAGAGATAAAAAAATACAACAGGAACAGTCAAATAGAAAATTAACGCCATTGTTTAATCTAATCCAAAACTTAACTAGTGATAGAACAGCAGCTTTTTTAAGCGATTATGTTCAGTGGCAAACAGAGCATGACTCAAAAGCATTAAGGATATTGTCTTATAACAGGGAAGATGTTACCTTGCCTTATTCAGTCTTTTTACTGTTAACTGCTCAAGTATATGCTGATATCAAAAATTTTCATGAAGTTCGGTTACGCTGGAAGAAGCTTGAACAATTGGCACCCAGCATGATTCGTCAAATACCTGAAAGCTCTAAACCTGTAGTTAATATTCCTCAGGAACGAAGATCAAAGAAATCTATCTGGATTATTTTGCTTATTTTAATTGGATTATCTGGTTTGGCTAGAGTTGCCACTAGTCAGCCGCCACAAAGAAAAAAACTTACTTTGTTAGAAACAACCAGCCAAAGAGCAGATATGGATAGTAATCTTTTTAAGAAAAACTATCAAAGTAGTATAGGAAATGAGTTTACTTTTTTATTTTATATAATTAAAGGAAATGAAGAAGAAAGGGAGCAATTTGTTGAAAGGTATGTTGCTAAAGAGCAAAAAGATAGGGTGTTATATACTAGTCTTGAATTATTAGGAAAAATTCCCTTTGATTCTTATCCAATCTACACATCAGTAGATACGATTGAGGGATACGGACATATTTGTGCCCTTAGAACATCTTTAAAGGAGGAACCATTTGCCTTTTTACAGATGAACAATCAAGGGGAAATCATTGAAATTTATGGGAAAGGCTGGACAGAATTAAGTGATGAAGCGTCCAAACATATCTGGCAGGATATTCAAGTAACGCCTGAAACTTCTCATAAGTTTTTCTGGCATTTTTATCTTCAGTCAACAGATAGAGAAAAAAATTTATTGCTTTATTCAGAGTATACCACCAATGAAGTTCATCAATTGTTGAAAGAAAATTTGAGTTTTTTGGCGAATGAGGATTTTGAAGACTGGACAGTAAAACAAGCCAAGAACGCTAATGGAAAAATTTATACATTGTATATGGATGTAGATGGATTAGAAAAGGCGATTATTTCTTATGACCTTTACGGGCGAATTGATCGAGTCTATGGGGAAGGAATGCACCAGCTTGGGGAATCCGAACGACAGAAGCTTTATGAGAGTCTTGAGACCGATGAACTTGGGGATTAGCTTGTCCTAATAAATGAACAAAACAGAAAGATTTTGCTGAAATGGCTATAAAATGGTAAAATCAAGGATGTTCGCTCATAAATAATTGGATTTAGCGAAAAAATTGAGAGCAATTTTCATTTTAAAACGGTATAATTAAAAGGAAAGTGTATTTTCTTTTTTTAGATGATATATAAATCACGTAAATGGTTCAATCGGATTTATATACAAGGTAAAATAGTTGAGGAAGTGAGAACGATTAGCAAGCGGAACAGAAAGTCAGAACAAGAAAAAAAATCTGTATTTCTTTGTAAAAATGTTGACCCTGAATTTTTAGGCAGAGAAGTCTATGCGGACAATGTCGAAACCCCGTATAATTTCTATTTAATCCGTGAATTGAATCTTGCAAAAGATTATCAAAACCTTGCTGAAGGAGAAGCATATTTTGATGCAATCTGCGACAGCTGGGATGGGGCAGAAGGATTCAACAAACTAGTAGTAAAGAAAATCTACATGTATGTAGAGACTGAGATGATGTACTATACTTTGTTAATGGGGAGCTTTGAACCGTTAACAAGAGATGCAAGAGCAGAGTTGAAAGACTGGCTGACAGAGGTAGTCGTTGAAAAATCGGAAGCACCACTTGTTCATAAAGGATACGAGATGGCGGATTCTGCTGAACTGACTAGTGTGATGAAACAAATGATGGAAGCATCAAATGAAATGTTCCGTCTTAGAAAAATGATTAGCGACTTGACTGATACTATTGGACAAGCAAGACTGGAAGCAAAATCGCAGCCTGTAATCTCTAGAAGTGTGCACACAATTCATTTGAAACGGGCACAGCCGATTGTTGACAATGAGCCTGTTGTACAGAAAAAGCCGGAGAGTAAGATTGAGCTGAAAGCGGAGGAAGCACCAATAGTAGAAGGTGAATATTCTGAGGAAAAAGATACAGCAATCAAAATCCAAAAAGTAACTGTTGAACCTACTGAACAGGAGGAAGCCGCAGAAGCTGTAAAAAAGTCCAAGGCAGAACCGACAAAGGAAGTGCAGTTAGAAAATACCCAGTCAGCCGAAGAGGCTACAACTTACCCAGAAAATGAACCTGAAAATGATATTTCTGCAAAGACCTTAGAAGGTTCTGCTGAGAAGCTAAGCCGTAAGAACAGAGAAAATCAGACGCCTGTTGACCAGACGGTTTCAGTCGAAGCAACAGTAAGCCCTGTAGAAACAGTTTTGGAGGCAGCGGAGCCTAAGCTTTCTCCTGAAGCAGCTAAAAAACAACTGCTGGAAAAAGTTGTATTGAAAAAAAATAAAACGAGAAAGCGGACACCAGGTAACTGGCCTCGTTTTTCTCGGTTATTAAAGGAAAATCCGGTGGTTCAGGCACCTAAAAAGATTCCGAGTTTTTCAAAGAGCGAGATGGAGAGTTTGGAAGATGATATCTACTTGCGCTTTATGAGCAAACGGATGAATATTGGCAAGAAACGGACCAAAGAGAAAAATGTTAAAGTCGATCAGGTTGATCTTCAAAGACAGATTGATCAAGCCGAATATCTCAATTATTCATGGGGACAGGTATTGAAGCAGCGGAAAGAAGATGTATTAATCTGTAATCGGTTGAGCAGTGCCAATCTGGTTGAGAATTTGGATGGATTTTTGAAGGAAATGAAGCGAATTGCCAATAAGCGGTCATTTTTCAGTAGAAAGGTTCGTTGTTCTGCGGATCGATTAAGACGCTTGGAAGGGTATGTATTGATGGATCAATATATGCAGAAGCTTAGTGAAATACCAAAGGACGTATATAAATAACCTAGAAGAGGTCGAGATAAAAGTGTTTATTTCCGAGAACTTCAACTCTTAGCGCTTTTAGCACTTAGAGGTTGATGCTATCGGAACGAAGTGTAGTGAGCTTGCTGTCTCTACGAGTCTAGCGATTCTCGAGACAAAGCATTAGGTTCCTACAAGCTTGTCTACGGTTCTCACTCTGTTGCGATCCTCGAAGCATACAAAGACTGGAACGCCGTTTATTCGGATTTTAGAGAAAGAAGAGTTCAGACATTTACTTATGTCTCAAACTCTTCTTTTCTGTTATTAAAAATAAAAGATGTACAAATCAGCAGGGTATGAAAAGCTAAGCTCTCTAATTTTGAAAGTGATTTTATTTCGGAAGCTGTTTAGAATGGCTGGGTTAAGGTCATCATCAGCTGTTGTTTTTCTTCGGTTATTATATAAGTAAAATCAGTGCTTTTCGATTATTGCTTAAAAATGAAATAATTCCTGTAAATGATAGTGAAAAAATGAAGTTTTATAGTATAATTTTCAAGACGGCAGAAAGGTGGGAAACTATGGGTAAAAATCCAATGTATGCAGTTGTTGATATTGAAACAACTGGTACCGATCCGACAGTTGACCGAATTATTCAGTTTGGCTGTGTGCTGATAGATGACGGAAAGATTGTTTCTCGTTTTTCTACGGATGTCAATCCAGGACACCGTATTTCGCAGCAAATCCAGCATTTGACTGGTATAACCAATAAACAGGTGCGGTCAGCACCTTATTTTGAAGATATAGCCTTAACCATTCACCATTTACTTGCGGATACAGTTTTTGTGGCACACAATATTTATTTTGACTATTCATTTTTAAATAGAGAGCTGCAGCGCTGCGGGGCGCCAAAGCTGACAATTCCAGGAGTAGATACAGTAGAATTGTCCCAAATCTTTTTTCCTACTGAAAAAAGCTTCCGCTTAAGTGATTTGTCTGAGCAGTTTGGGTTAGTTCATGAAAATCCCCATCAAGCAGATAGTGATGCACAGGTTACAGCAGAGCTTTTTCTACTGATAGAGAAAAAAATAAAAGAACTGCCTTTATTGACCCTGCAAAGTATACTGGATTTAAGTCAGCAGCTTGGCATGGAGACCGGAAGCTATATCCAACGCCTTTACGATGAACAGAAAGAAGCCCCTAAACAGTTGAGAGAAGAATGGCAAGCTGTAGCCGGACTAGTGTTAAAAAGAAAAAAAGCAGTTTACTTTGAATCACCGGTTTACGAAACAGATAGCTATCCAGCAGCTAAGAAGCAAAAGGAAAAGCTGTTTGGAAATCAATTAGTCTATCGTAAAGAGCAAAGCAGAATGATGAATGATGTGTACAAGCATTTTACAGCTGGAGCGGAAAAAAATCTGTTTATAGAAGCTGCTACAGGTGTAGGGAAAACCTTTGGCTACTTATTTCCAGTCAGCTACTTTGCAACGCCGGAAAATCCTGTAATTATCAGTACAGTATCCATTATGCTGCAAAATCAGCTGCTGGAAAAAGACATCGATTTTACAAATCGTTTTTGTGAGAGAAAGCTTCAAGCGACTGTACTGAAAAGTCATCGGCATTATATTGATTTGCAGAGATTTCGGGAAACACTGAAAAATCCGATTGAGCAAAAGCAATACGCTATTTATCAAATGCGTGTATTGGTCTGGCTGCTGGAAACGGAAACCGGTGATTTAGACGAACTGCAGCTAATCAACTTTAATCATATTTTTTGGCGGGATGTAATCCACCGAGGAATAGAATTACTAAAGAAGGATGAGCAGCTGTACAAAGAAGACTTTGTTCGGTTTCTTTATGAGAAGGCGAAGCACAGCAATGTACTAATCGTAAATCATGCCTTTCTGATGCAGGAGTCTTTTCGAGCAAAACCGCTGCTGCCCAAAAGCGCTTGTTTGATTATCGATGAAGCCCATCACCTGCCTGATATTATTAAGCGGGTAGCCCTTCAAAAAATTTCGTTTTATCCATTTAAAAAACATATTATTCAGGCTGGAGAAGAAGGGCAGCTGTTTGAGCAAACGGCTTTAACCTTGGAAAAGCTGCCGGATGAGAAAAGGTACCTGCACATCTATCAACAGACACTAAAGAATTTAGTAGAGGATTTTCAAGATTTCTTTTTTGAAATGGCACAGCTTCTTCAGATAGAAAAGAAAAATAGCTATCAGGAAATTGCTGTTCAAAAGCAGCTGTTTGATCAGCTTTCTCTAGAAGGAGAAAAACTAATCCGCAAAATTGAAATTTGTTTAAAGGATTTAACAGCTATTCAGAAAAAGATTCAAACAGCAATTGAAGGACAATTGGAGCGCTTCGCCGTTTCTGAACGAATGATTTTATCCAGTTTGTTTCAGCTATTTTCAGAAGTAACAGAAATAACAGATTGCTTTGGTATCTTTGTAAATGACTGGTCACCCCATTGGTTGAAGGAGTATCGATTGGATAAGAACGGCTCAATTACGATGGCAGTGAATGATTTAAGCGCAGGAATTTCGAAAAAAGCCGGCTGGTATCCAAATTATGAGCATATTTTATATACTGGCGGTACGCTGGTTTTTGGTCGGAACCGCAGTTATATTCCAGAAAAGCTTGGTTTAGAAGACTATACAGTCAAGGTTCTGCCAAATCCTTATGATTATGAGCATTCTGCCCGCTTGTTCGTCCCGAAAGCGCCTCTTGATATTCAACAGACATCCAGTGAGGATTTGGCTGAATACATTAGCAGCACAGTAAAAAAACTAGCAGCCCAGGAAGATAGACCAATGTTAGTCTTGTTTACTTCTCATGAGGTTTTAAGGCATACATACTCCCGTCTGCATATGCCGTTGCTAAACGAAGGTCGTGAAGTGCTGGCGCAGGGCATTAGCGGAACTAGAGAAAAGCTGCTGAAGCGTTTCTATCATAGTAAAAACAGTATTTTATTGGGAGCTGACAGCTTTTGGGAAGGCGTCGACCTTCCAGGGGATTCTCTGCAGCTTTTGATTGTGACCAGACTGCCATTTGATAATCCCAAACGTGCATTTGTTAAAGCAGAGTATAATTATCTTGAGTCGCAGGGCGTCAATCCATTTACAGAAGAAGCACTTCCCAAAGCGTCCATGCGCCTTAGACAGGCGCTGGGCCGGCTTATCCGTTCAGAAAAAGATACCGGTATTTTACTGGTTCTTGATCGGCGCTTGGTCAATACAAAGTACGGTAAACGGATTTTAAAAGCGTTGCCCAAACAGCTTCCGGTAGAAAATGTTTCTATGGAAGAGACGTTGGCAGGGATTCATTTATTTTTTAAAGAAAAGGAATAAATTTATTGTCATCCCTCAAAATGATTTCAATTTCTGCTATAATGAAAAACAGTAAGTTTTGAAAGGACGAGCGTGATCGTGGCATCTGAAGATAAAGAACAGAAAAAAGTTGTCATACTGTTGGGAATTGTAGGTATTTTGCTGACAGTAATCGTTATGCTGAGTATATTTTATGTCCGCTCGACGCATTCGATGTCTCAGGCAAAGCGGGAGGCTGTGGATATTGCGAAAACACATGCTCAGCTGGAAGACGTAGAGAATTTCTACTGGTTTAACCGCAAAGAAACATACTTTACAGTCATAGGAAAAGACAGCTCCGGAAAAGAAATGATTGTGATTATTCCAGAAAAAGGCGGAAGTATAACAACCTTTGCTCAAGAGGAGGGCTTGAATGAAGCCCAAGCTAAGCAGGCAGTGAAGGAGCATTATCAGCAAAATGATATTCAAAAGGCCAATTTAGGCATATATGAAGGGAAAGCAGCATGGGAAGTTGTGACTAAGACAGAGAACGGATCATTTAATTACTATCTCCTGGCTTTTGAAACCGGCGAGGAAATCAATACGATCTTAGGAATCTGAGGAATAATTTGAATCTGCGGCTATGAGCTGCTGAGATAAATGAAAAAATGAGGAGTGAAGGGTATGAAGCTATCACAACGTGTGCAGCAGTTATCACCTTCAGTAACACTGGCTGCTTCAGCAAAGGCCAAGAAACTGAAGGCAGAGGGAAACGATGTTTTAAATCTGACGGTAGGCGAGCCCGATTTTACAACGCCAAAAAATATACAGGAAGCAGCAATCGCCGCGATTTCCAATGGTAAAGCCAGTTATTATACACCTTCAGCTGGTATTCCAGAGCTGAGACAGGCAGTTGTTGATGCTGTTCAGCGTAATTACGGTTTAGCTTATGAAACTAAAAACGTCATTATCACAGATGGAGCCAAGTTTTCTCTTTACCTTTTATTTCAGGCAATGCTTGATTTAGGAGATGAAGTATTGATTCCAGTTCCTTACTGGGTAAGTTATGGAGAACAAGTGAAGCTTGCTGAAGGTCAGCCCGTATTTATTACCTGTAAGCAGGAGAATGATTTTAAAGTAACAGTAGATCAGCTTGAAGAAGTGAAGACTGAGAAAACAAGAGCAATGATTCTCAATTCCCCATCAAATCCAACGGGGATGATTTACACGAAAGAGGAGCTTTTAGCCATCGGCAACTGGGCAGTGGCAAATGATATTCTCATCATAGCGGATGATATATATGGTCAGCTGGTGTATAACGGGAATAGCTTTACGCCTCTAGCAACGATATCAGAAGAAATTAGAAAACAAACAATTATTGTTAATGGTGTTTCTAAATCCTATGCAATGACAGGCTGGCGTATCGGCTATACCTTGGCGGAGGAAGAGCTGATTGTAGGAATGAATAAGATTGCGTCACATTCTACTAGTAATCCGACTGCAGTGAGCCAGTATGCAGCGCTTGAAGCTCTTCAGGGAGAACAGGATACTGTAGAAGAAATGAGACAGGCATTCGAAGAAAGACTAAACACGATTTTTCCTAAGGTTGCTGCGTTACCAGGCTTCAAGCTGACAAAGCCTCAAGGAGCATTTTACTTGTTTCCTAATATTAAAGAAACCTTGACTCTTTGCGGATATGAAGATGCAACGACATGGGTGGATGACCTTCTTGAAGAGGCTTATGTCGCACTGGTTACTGGTGAAGGCTTTGGCGCGCCGGATTATATTCGGATTAGCTACGCAGCTGACCTTGCTACATTAGAGCAGGCAGTTGAAAGAATTGCTGCATTTATAGAGAAAAAGATTCAATTGAACAACAACTAAGAGGATTACTTAATTCGGGATAGGTAAAAATTGAAGGAACGGAGAGACAAACGTGGAACAAATTCAAATCATCGACTCAAAGAATCATATAGGTGAAGTCGTAAAAATCGGAGCATGGGTGGCAAATAAGCGGTCAAGCGGAAAAATTGCCTTTCTACAGCTTCGAGATGGAACTGCCTACTTCCAAGGCGTTGTTGTCAAAAGTGAAGTAGAAGAAGAAGTTTTCCAGTTGGCGAAAAGCTTAAATCAGGAGACAGCTGTGATGATTACTGGAGAAATTAGAGAGGATACCCGCTCTAAATTTGGCTACGAAATCGGTATTTCAGGAATTGAAGTTGTGGGTGAGAGTCACGAGTATCCAATCACTCCTAAAGAACATGGGACAGATTTCCTGATGGATCATCGTCATTTATGGCTGCGTTCTTCCAGACAGCATGCAGTAATGCAGGTTCGTAATGAGATTATTCGTGCAACCTATGAATTTTTCAATACAAATGGCTTTGTTAAAATTGATCCGCCAATTCTTACCGGTAGTGCACCAGAAGGAACAACTGAACTGTTCCACACTAATTACTTTGACGAAGAGGCTTACTTGTCTCAAAGCGGACAATTGTATATGGAAGCTGCGGCAATGGCTTTTGGCAAAGTATTTTCATTTGGTCCCACTTTCCGTGCTGAAAAATCTAAAACGCGCCGTCATTTAATCGAATTCTGGATGATTGAACCAGAAATGGCGTTTATGCATCAGGAAGAAAGTCTGGAAGTGCAGGAACAGTATGTAGCGTTTCTAGTTCAGAGTGTTCTTGACAACTGTGACTATGCATTAGATGTGCTAGGCAGAGATAAAGAGCTTCTAAAAAAATACACAACATTGCCGTTTCCTCGTATCTCCTATGACGATGCAGTTGAGCTGTTGAAGAAAAATGGTTTCGATGATATTGAGTGGGGGGATGATTTTGGTTCTCCTCATGAAACATTTATTGCAAATTCATTTGAACAACCAGTGTTTATTCTAAACTATCCAAAAGCAATTAAGCCGTTTTATATGAAACCACATCCTACTAGAGAAGATGTCGTAATCTGCGCAGATATGATTGCTCCGGAAGGATATGGAGAAATCATCGGCGGTTCAGAACGGGCGACCGATTATGAATTTCTACTTGAGCAGATTCGTAATCATGGGTTGGATGAAAAAGAATATTCCTGGTATCTTGACCTAAGACGTTATGGATCAGTTCCACATGCTGGCTTTGGTTTAGGACTAGAAAGAACAGTTACCTGGCTTTCAGGGATTGAGCATGTTCGTGAATCAATTCCCTTCCCGCGTCTGCTAAACAGATTATATCCTTAAAAGAATAAACGAATTACAAAACAGATATGTATCTTTGGAAAAGGTAAAGGCCATGATTTCATCCAAAGACATATCTGTTTTTTTATTTTTCAGGAGTACTTTTTTTGATTTTAGAACAGTGGTTATCGGTTGAGGAAAAAACTAGAGAATGCTAGACTGAAGATGTAGCTACACGATATCAATAGCAGGGAGGAATCTGTATGGAAAGAAAAACCAGTTTTAAGGCGGTTGCCACTACAGGGAATTTTCAGCAGCTGCCTGAAGGAGGGATGAATTAATCGTTGTTCCGATAATCTTGTGAAGTAAAATGAAGCAATCAAAAATACTCAGTGAAATAGTTTGACAAGAGGCTGAAGAACAGGAAAACGGAGTAGAAAATAAAGTAAATTGAAATAACTGCACTTGATTTAAAGACAGTGTATATTCAAAGTCACATGTTAGACAGAAAATCAGAAAAAATAGCAGACAACTATGTCAGAAATTTTTTATTCAATAAATATTTATAAATTCTATTTTATTAATGACGCCAAGAATGGAAGTGAGCCTTCAGACAGCTTCTTCCATTCTTTTTTTTAAAAAAGAAATGATAGTACGTCTTTTAAAGGTACAAAATGGAAAAAATGAAGGAAGTAGTTTAGAAAAAATAAATTTTATGGTAGAATTAGCGGAAAGCCAAAATAAAGGAATGACGTAAATGGGAAATCCGGTACAAGTAAAAAGAAAACATTTTCGATTTCCGGCGTATGACGATGAGGTCGGTGTAAAGCTGTCATCTGGAAGCAAGCGACGTTTGTTTGCTGATGAACCGCTATTGACACAGCGAACAGATATGAGTGTTGATTCAGTACCTGAAATGGTTCCACAAAATGCTTATCAGCCTCAGCAAGCAGCACCTAAGCCTGCTGTTGAAAAAAAATCTGCCGCTGAAGCAGTATTAAAACAGACGCATACGAAGGAACAAATCGACGAACTAAAGCGCCACAAACTAAATCTGCCTGATTATACAACGAATAGAAGCCGAACAATTGAAAAGCCTAAAAAACCAAATTTATTCGGCAACATGCATAAAAAGAGTAAAGAAACTTTTGAGGAAGCAACCTTTGGAAGAAGAAGTACAGGAAGGCAAATTACTTCTTTCAGCAGCTCAAAACAGCCGGAACGTTCTTATTTCGTGCCAACCTATGTGCCTGCTTCTGTAATTCCAGATGAAACTCCAGCAGCTGAAGAAGTTACTGAGCAGGAGCTTTTAGCAGCGATGAAGAAGGATAAGTCATCTTATATTCTCATTGATCATGAGGATACGCAGTTCAGAGAAAAGAAGGTCGATGATCCTTCTGTTCAGAAATTTAATGTACCAAAAGAAAACCCGGATATTCCGCTGACTCGGAGACAGTATCAGCAGATTCGTCCTAATATGTCCCGCTTTGATCAGGATAGTGAAGCCAATGATTTGCCCCGCTATCGTTCAGAACTGAAAACAGCCAAAGAGCAGGCTAAGAATCAAACAGCGTATGCTCAGAAGGTTTCAGAAGAGGAACAGCAGAAAAAAGGAATTTTAGACAAATCATTAAGCGGAATCATTGAGGATTCTCATGCTGAAATGGAAAATACTAAATATTTTACTTGATGATTAAAAGAGAGTTTTCAACTGTTTCTACAGGGGGAAATTCTTCTTTTTTTCTTTTTTTTTAATTTTTATAAGAAAAATTGTGGACTTTTTTTTAGTTGATTATTTTTCTGTTTTGTACGATAATGAGGAACGTACGACTTAAGACCGTTACTAATGATGTATACATATGATGGAAAACAGATAGATGAAGAGAAGAGGATCATTATGGAGAATCGAGAAAATAAATTGTATCATTTTGTGGGAATCAAAGGCTCTGGCATGAGTTCTCTGGCCCTTGTTCTTTTTGAAAAAGGCTACAACGTACAGGGATCAGATGTGGAAGAATATTTCTTTACTCAACGTGATTTAGAAAAAGCAGGAATTACGCTGTTGCCTTTTGATGCAGAGAATATTACGAAAGATATGGTAGTTATTGCTGGAAATGCTTTTCCGGATGCTCATGAAGAGTTGGTTCGGGCAAAAGAGCTGGGGGCAGAGGTTATCCGCTACCATGATTTCATTGGTCAGTTTATTCAGCCTTATACCAGTATTGCAGTGACTGGCTCACACGGTAAGACTGGAACAACAGGTCTACTTTCTCATATCCTAAGCGGCATCAAACCGACGAGCTATTTGATTGGGGACGGCACAGGGCATGGTGTGCCGGATGCGGAGTTTTTCTCATTTGAAGCCTGTGAGTACCGCAGACATTTTTTAGCCTATTCTCCTGACTATGTTATTATGACGAATATTGATTTCGATCATCCTGATTACTATAAGAGTATCGAAGATGTTTTTGATGCCTTCCAGTCAATGGCAAGTCAAGTTAAAAAAGGTATCTTTGCTTATGGGGACGATCCTTATCTTCGCAAGCTGAAGGCAGATGTTCCTATCTATTATTATGGTATGAATGAGAACGACGATATTCAAGCGAGAAATATTGAACGAACAACGACTGGTTCGGTTTTTGATGTGTATCATCATGAGGATTTTGTTGGTCGCTTTGATTTACCTGCTTTTGGAGAACATAATATCATGAACGCACTAGGTGTGATTGCTGTATGTTATTTTGAAGAGCTGGATATGAATAAAGTAGCAGAAGAAATGCTGAGTTTCCAAGGAGTAAAACGGCGCTTTACAGAGAAACAGGTTGGCGATGTTGTCATTGTTGATGACTACGCGCATCATCCAACGGAAATCAAAGCTACTATTGATGGTGCCCGTCAGAAATATCCTGATAGAGAAATTATCGCTGTTTTTCAGCCGCATACCTTCACTCGAACAATCGCTCTGATGGATGAGTTTGCAGAAGCGTTGGATTTAGCTGATCACGTATTCTTGTGTGATATTTTTGGTTCAGCCCGTGAATCACAAGGGGATGTAAAAATTGAAGATTTAGGTAACCGTATCAAAAAGGGCGGTCAGGTGATTAAAGAAGACAATGTATCGCCGCTTTTAGACTATGAAGACGCCGTATTCGTTTTTATGGGAGCAGGAGATGTTCAAAAATTTGAACAAGCTTATGAAACGCTGTTGAGTAATACCACAAGGAATGTTTTATAAGTATTTATTATTGATAGAGTTTAGGGAACGAAGCAGGTTGCTTCGTTCCCTTTTTACGTTAATGAGGTATAATTGACTCAATAATCTAAAAAGGAGAAAAATGATATGGCTTATGACAAAGCAAAGTGGCATTTTGAAGCAGAAGGGTTTCCAGAGAATGTTGGAATTGAGCAGGGAGGAGTTCATATTGCCTTTTTCTATCGCTGGATGATAGAGAACGGCTTCTCTGGATATGACATGATTGAAGAGGCAGCTGAAGAGGTTGAATTAGTGAAAGCTGGCAAATACAGTGCTCTCAAATTATTATTTGAGTTTTGTGACGGTGTTTTATTAGAGGAGGATTTTAATGATTCGGGGGCTTCATTCGCAACTCAGTACTATAATACAAAAACAGCTTTTTCAGATACCTATAGCTCGTATTTAGAGGATTACGCCTGTTTGACTCTGAGCCATATGAATGGCTTAGAAAATACAGACTATGGAATTTTATTCATAGACGACAACTATCAAAAGGTAAAAGCGATTATCAATCAGAGATATCAAGAATATCTTAGCTTTATTCAATAATGTTGAGTTAAGTAAGCGTATTCATAAATGAGTGAGTTTGGGCTCTTCGTTTTTAATGAAAACAGGCATAGGGAAGTTTTAAATTTCTCCTATACCTGTTTTGATTGATTATGCTTTTCTGTTTTTCTTTCGAAGGACTAGCAATGAAAAAGCTCCAATTGTTGATAAAATACCACTTTTTAACAAAGTATTGCTAGCTGATTCTCCTGTTTCAGGAAGCTTCTCTTTAACAGAAGGAACTTCCGGATCTGGCTTGACGGCAGATGTGGTAGAACTGATAGTACTAGGCTGTGTTGTGTTTTCAAGTATGGGAATTTTAAATGTAATAGTTTCGCTGTACTCAACACCGGCTATGGTATATGCAGTCGCAGTCACAGTGCTTCCAGCATCAAACTGTTTTGCATTAATAGAAAAATGACCATTATTATCAGCTGTTACAATGATTGGATCACTAGGTAAACCGAGTATATAAAAATAAACGGAAGCGCCTGGGCTAGTGGTTCCATTGAATGAATGAGAAGAAGAATCGTAAACGATTTCCAAGACTAATGTTGCAACATTACTTTCTACAATATAAGTACAATTAATTAAATAGGATTTACCTTCACTGTCAGTAGCGGTAATACTGGCTGGATTTATACCTAGTATAGCTGTAGTATATTGATTTCCAGATTCAAAGGCTAAATTTTCTAAAGATAAGCCAGATGTTTGATCAAGACTTTGTTTAAAGTCAGCAGGATTTATTGTGGCCCCCTGTTGATACCTTGCTGCGGGACCACCAGTAAGCGTCAATATAGTTACGCCATTCTCTTCTTCAGATATTGGCAATAAAGGTTCGTTTTCCAGTAATTCTGTTTGTTTAAACTCATCAGGTTCAATACTACTATCAGTAGAAGATGCTTCTGTTTCTAAGGGAACACCTAAATCAGTAGTAGGGGTTGTTTCACTAGTGTCTGCACTTTCTACTTGCTCATAGGAACCTGTTTCTGCATAGGTATTTACCCCAAATGAAAAACCTAACAATAATGTACAAATTAAACCCATTTTTTTCATTATACTTCCTCCAAACTTTGTATTGTAATGATATTGTAACTTAATCAAAATGTTTTTGCAATATTTGTTTTTTGTTTGTTATGTAAAAAATAGTAATTCATCTGGTACGGCAAAATACTTATTTTGAGCTTTTAAAATAAAGGAGGATACTCAGATTACTTATCTGAATAATAGTACAAAAACCAAAATATGTTTTTGATAAACAAGGTAATTCTCTATGAAGTCATGCTTCTGTTTGGATTTTATTAGTAACTAGGACGATATATATTCATTTTTTCTATTACTTTTTAAGAAAAGCTTGCTTTAGTAATGTCTTTTTATACTTGCCTTTTGCACTGGTTTTGGTACAATTATCATATCATTAATGGAGGTGTACTAATTTGAACATCGGAAAACCGAGAAAATTAGGCAAAACCATCGAAGATATCGAGGAAGGCGATTCGTTATCCTTAACAGAATCGATTGAAGATAAAGATCTTCTGCTTTATTTAGGCCTGACGAATGATGCCAATCCCCTTTATATCCAACATGACTATGCCCAGCAAACGGAGTATCAAAAGCCGATCGTACCGTCGATCATGTTGATGGGAATCATCACAAGCGCTATTTCAAAGCACTTGCCTGGTCCAGGCTCCCATGTAGTGAATTTTTCTGTTAATTTTTTGGAACCAGTCTTTCATTACGACACACTGACCTTTCATTTTGAAGTTATCAAGATTGATAAAATGAAGGATGTGGTAACGATTTCTATTGAGGCCGTAAATGAGGAAGAGAATCGTGTGCTGGATGCTGTAGTGATTGTACAGCCGCCGAAGCACGTTGACTTAGAAGAAAAGAGTAGGAAAGAAGGGGTATTAAATGAATCAAATGGAAACAGCTAATGTTCAGGAAGGTCTGAACAAGTTTTATGCAAAAATTTATGGATTCTTAGGATTAGGGATTGCAGTTAGTGCATTTATCTCTTATCTAGTACTGGATGTGTATTTTTGGGAAGTTATTGTTTTCTTGAGTCAATACAATTATGCGCTAATGGGACTTTGGATTGCTGAAATTGCATTGGTTATCTTTTTAGGCGTAAGAGCTGCAAAAAATCCGTCCTTAGCAATCGGCGGCTTCATTCTATACTCAGTGTTGAATGGTATAACGCTGGCGATAACATTGGCGGCGTATACAGAAGCAACTGTCGTTTCCGCTTTTATTAGTGCTGCTTCAACATTTGGATGTATGGCACTGGTTGGTGTATTAACGAAGAAAGATTTATCAGGAATGGGCCGGGCAATGTATACAGCGTTATTCGGGATTATCATTGCGTTGCTTTTAAATACATTCCTATTCCATAGCGGAACGATGGAATACATCATCTCAATTATTATGGTGCTGGTTTTTTCAGGTCTGACAGCCTATGACAATCAACGTATCCGCAACGTCTACTTCCAAAGTAATGGAACAGCAGGAAATGGGATTGCAGTGTATCTAGCATTGCAGTTATACTTAGACTTTATTAATCTGTTTCTTGCGTTTTTACGTATTTTTAGCAAAAAATAATTCGTTGAATTTTGGACAGAAAAGTGTCGTAGGATGCTTTTCTGTCTTGTTGTTTATTTTTATAGCTGCGGGAATATGAAAAAAAACAAAGGAGGAGTCAAATGGAGGCATTGAAAGAAAAAATCAAAACAGAAGCAGAGAAACTACCTGGTGCTTCAGTCTATTATCGCGAAAGCTGGGAATGTGACTACTTTGAGATTGCCGGCAAATTCTTTGCTATGTTGGGCAAAAACAAAGAAGGAGAAGAAATATTTACGTTTAAGGGAGTTCCTGAGCAAAACGAATTGCTGAGAGAGCAGTATGAATTTATCGTTCCAGGCTATTACACTAATAAAACCCACTGGAATTCGATTATTCTAAAGGATAGTACATTAACAGAAGGGGAATATCTGGCAATGATGAAAAAATCGTACGAGCTGATTGTTGCTAAACTACCGAAAAAAATAAGAGAAACATTGAGTTAATAGTAGAAATAAGAGCGACTGAGGTATTTTCCCAGACGCTCTTATTTTTATGAGTTAAACCTTTCTATTTGCGAACGTATGTTTTATAATAAGAGAGATTATGAGGTGACGAGAGAATGTTCGATTCAGAAAAGATTCCAATCCGGAAGCTTGTTGAATTTATTTTGCGTAAAGGCAGTATTGATGCTCGAAAGACCAGCAGCCATACGGCTCAGGAAGGAGCAAGAATTCACCGCAAGCTGCAAAAGGAAGCCGGTAAAGCATATAAAAAAGAAGTGAAGCTTTCAAAAGAAGTAACGCTGAACAATAAAATATATTTCGTTGAAGGCCGGATGGATGGTCTATTTACTGATGAAGAAGAACAAACCGTAATTGATGAAATCAAAACATCAGAAGCTGCTTTTGAGGACCTGTATGAGGAACAGTTGGCGATGTATTGGCATCAAGTAAAATGTTATGGTGCAATCTATAGTCAGCAGGAAAATCTGGAGAGCATCACCTTACAGCTGACCTATTTTCAAACCACAACAGAAGAAGTAACGAAGAAACAAAGGACGTTCACTCAAGAAGAGCTGACTGTTTTTTTTGAAGAGTTATTACAAGAATATGAACGCTGGCTGATTTTTAGTGAAAACTGGCGGGAAGTTCGAAATCAATCTTTGAGGAATTTGCCTTTTCCTTATGAAGAGTATCGAAAAGGGCAAAGGGAGCTTGCTGTCGCTGTGTATAAAACAATTCTCAGTGAACAACGCTTATTTGTCGAAGCGCCTACAGGAACAGGAAAAACAATCTCAACACTTTTCCCAGCCCTTAAAGCAGTTGGTGAAAACAAGGCTGAGAAGCTTTTTTATCTAACTGCTAAAACAATTACGCGGCAGGTTGCAGAAGATGCAGTCGAAGCAATGAACAGAAGAAATCTGAAAATCAAAAGTCTGACGATTACTGCTAAAGATAAAATCTGTTTTCTCACAGAACGAAATTGTACACCAGAGCATTGTCCGTTTGCCGCAGGCTACTATGACCGACTGAATGAAGGCTTGTGGGACATTCTCCATCATGAGGACCGTTTTACAAGAGCAACGATTGAAACATATGCGCAGAAGCATCAGCTATGTCCGTATGAGTTTTCTCTGGACATCAGTTTATGGTGTGACTTGATTATTTGCGATTACAATTATGTCTTCGACCCAGTCGTTTACTTGCGGCGCTTCTTTGAAGAGGGAATCAAAAAAGAATATACTTTTTTGATTGATGAAGCACATAATTTGGTGAACCGTTCAAGGGAGATGTATTCTGCTGAACTTTCTAAAGGTCAGCTGCTTAGGATGAAGAAACTGATAGGAAAGCAAAATCGTACGCTAACCAGAGCGGTAAACAAAGTGATAGATGAGTTTGATAAGCTGGATGACTTCTGCAATGAAGAGAAAAAAGAGTTCATTTCACAGTCGGCAGCTATCGACAGTCTAGTGAAGCAGATTTTTCGGTTGACAGAAAAAATTGGGGAGTGGTTGCCCCAGAATCAAGAGCTCCCAGAACTAAATCAATTTCTAGAAATCTATTTCAGCTTGCTTAATTATCTGAAAATCAGTGAATTCTATGATGATCACTACTGCACGTATATTCAGCAGAAAAATCATACGTTGATGGTCAAGCAGTTTTGCTTAGACCCATCGTACTTGTTAGGACAAAAGCTGGGAATGGCCAATGCCAGTATTCTTTTTTCAGCTAGCTTTACTCCGCTGAATTACTACAAGGAAGTACTCGGCGGCGGGGAGGAAGGCTTAACATACCGTATTCCAAATCCCTTCCCGGAAGAAAATCAGCTGCTGCTAATCAGCAATTATGTTCAAACAACTTATCGGGAACGGCAAAACAGCTTAAATCGTGTTGTTGAAAGCTTGACAGTGATGATTAAACAGAAAAAGGGCAACTACTTCTTTTTCTTTCCATCCTATGCTTATCTGGATATGGTCTATGATGCGTTTGTACTAAAGAATCCGGATGTCCGGACTTTAATTCAACAGACGGAAATGGATGAAGTGGAAAAAGAACGGTTTTTGGAGCAGTTCCAGTCTGACCCTGATGAAACGCTGATTGGCTTTTGTGTACTTGGCGGTGTATTTTCAGAAGGAATCGATTTAAAGGGCAGCCGTTTGATTGGTACGGCTATTATTAGTGTAGGCTTGCCCCAAATCAACGAAGAACAAGAGTTAATTAAAGAGTATTATGATGAACAAGGGCTGGGTTTTCAGTATGCATATCAGATTCCTGGAATGAACAAGGTGCTTCAAGCAGCAGGAAGAGTGATTCGCGATGCTTCGGATTTAGGTGTTGTTTTATTATTGGATCAGCGTTTTGCAGGCCCCTCTTATCGAAGTTTAACACCGCCTCACTGGTACCGTGCCCAGATTCAGCCGAGCGTTCATCATTTAGAAAAAAATATTGAGACCTTTTGGCAGAAAACTGATAAAAATGATACGGGAGGAAGAGAATAAAATGAAGCAAATCCTTGTTTTGCATACAGGTGGTACAATTTCAATGGCTAAAGATGCCGGCGGTGGAGTCATCCTCAGTGATGAGAATCCCTTGATGAACCAAAATGAACTGTTTCAAGGAGAGGTTGAACTGATTGTAGAAGAAATATTTAATCTCCCTTCTCCTCATATGACGCTGGAACGGATGCTTGAGCTAAAGGAACGAATAATGCTGGGGATTGAAGAAGGAATTGACGGTGTAGTTATTACCCATGGAACAGACACACTGGAAGAGACAGCTTACTTTTTAGAGCTGACAGTGCCAAAGAAAATTGCTGTTGTTATAACAGGAGCGATGCGTTCCAGCAATGAAATCGGTAGTGATGGACTTTATAACTTTATAAGTGCCGTTTGGACAGCCGCTTCCGATGAATCAAAAAATAAAGGCGTTCTTGTTGTAATGAACGATGAGATTCATATGGCAAAATATGTGACAAAAACCCATACAACAAATGTAGCAACTTTCCGAACGCCAACCTTTGGTCCCATAGGTATGCTGACCAAGGGCAAAACCTTCTTCACTAAAGAAGTAATGCCGGAAGAGGTCTGTGATATCAAATCTGTTGCAGGAGAAGTTCATTTAATTAAGGCTTATGCAGGAATGGATGGGCAGATTTTTCAGCTGGTCAATACTGAATCACTTAGTGGTATTGTAATTGAGTCGTTGGGTGCGGGGAACTTACCTCCAGCTGTTTTGAAGGAGCTACAGGTTATCCTTGATAGAGGAATTCCTATTGTACTAGTTTCCCGCTGTTCTAATGGTATCGCTGAGGATATTTATGCGTATGAAGGCGGCGGAGTAGAACTGAAGAAGCGTGGTGTGATTTTTGCCAGAGGTTTAAATGGACAGAAGGCACGTATTCGTTTAATGGTTGGATTAAACAGTGGGAAAAATGATGGTTGTTTAAAGCTGTTTTTAGCGGGAGAGTAATAGTTTTATAGGACGTAAAAATTTATCGATTATAGTGAAAGCTGCAGCTCTTGTCGAAATGACAGATGTGCGGCTTTTTTTGTATGACATGTAGGTCTGTTCTACTTTGTAAAATTATTTAAGCTCGTTTTAAGTTCCTGCGGGTAAGCTTTTCCTAAGATTAAAAGAAAAGCAGGTGACGAAATGGCAGCAGCAATCGTGATTCCCAGTTATGAGCCTCAAGAGAAGGTTGTTTTATTCATCCAGCAGCTGAGGGAAGAGCTCAGTGAAACAATAATTGTAGTTGATGATGGGAGCGGGAATAAGTATCGACCGATTTTTCAAAAGCTGGAGCAGCTTCAAGGAGTAAAGGTCTGCTCGTATAAAACAAATGAAGGAAAAGGTCACGCTTTAAAAGCTGGTTTTCAGGAAATTATAGATAACTTCCTTGAAGTTGAAGCAGTTGTTACTGCAGATTCTGATGGGCAGCATAGTATTGAAGATATTCAGCAGTTAATTGCACAGATACAAGCAGCGGATACACAAACTATCATTTTTCTATGTTGTAACTTGTCTATTTTTACTGTCGGCAACTGTATTGACGCTGTTTTCATATATAAAATGAGGTGATCTGATGTGGTTTTTTCTAGTGATTCTGTTTACAGCGGTGTTAGGACTGATTTGGTTGATTATACCTAAAGAATGATGACTTGGAAAAATGAAGCTAAAGAAACAATCAATGTCTGAAAGTGTAAAGCAAGTGTAGAAAAATTGGAGACTGTTCTTTTTTTGATTCTAAATCCGAAGGAGAGTACAAAAACAGCCTATAAAAAGCCGAAATACGCTGAAATCGATGCTAAGATACGATTTCAGTGTATTCCGGCTTTTTTCTTAAGATAGATCGCTTTTATTACAGTCTGCTGCTAATTTTTTATCTATAGTTAATAAACTGCAGTTCAATTGGAAGGTTAAGCTCTCTGAGCAATGCGATGACTTTTTGTAAATCATCACGGTTTTTCCCTGTTACTCGAATCTTGTCTTCTTGAATTTGGGATTTAACCTTCAAACCTGAATTTTTAATAGCTACGTTGATTTTTTTAGCATTCTCTTTATCAATGCCGCTAATTAGCTCTCCATACTGTCTGGCTGTACCGCCAAGTGCTTTTTCGCTCTCTGAAAACTGAATGTTTTTAGTAGGTACATTGCGTTTAATCAGTTTGCTGAAGAGTACATCTTTGACCTGTTCTACCTTGTAATCGTCATCTGAAACAACCACCAAGCGATCATTTTCCAATTTGATATCAACAAGGGAACCTTTAAAATCAAATCGGTTTTTAATTTCTTTTAGCGCAATCTGCATGGCGTTCTTTACTTCTTCCATGTTCATTTCAGAGACCACATCAAAACTTGCTTCTTTTGCTGCCATTTGATAACCTCCTGTTTTTGATTGTTCTTTCATAGTAACAATGAAAGAAAGATACGACAAGAGATTTTGAAAAAAAGAAACAAAAAAACAACATTTTTGCAGATAGAAAAACAGTGGGCGCTTGGCTAAACAAAGGACAACCTGAGAGGAAAAAAAGATTGTTTGATTCAGCATAAAAACATTGCGAAAATCTTGGGAAAACATATAATTGGAATGGGGATAGTATCAGTTTTTTTATAAAATGATTATTGAAGGAGCGAAAAAGATGGGGAAAGAGCTTGTGTCTCATAAACAGGGAGAATTTATCAAAAAGATTTTCGTTATACTTATTACCGGAATCACTGGGGCAATGGGCTTAAATTTGTTTTTAATTCCAGCTAAAGTTTTTTCAGCAGGAATGAATGGGATTGCGCAAATACTGGCCACCCTTCTATACAGTCATTTTTCCATCACAATAGACACAGGTTTGTTCATTCTACTATTGAATTTGCCGATTTTTATTTTAGGTTTTTTAAAGCTTGGGAAAGAAGCCACGATTTTTAGTTTTATGAATGTTGCCTGTGTTTCGGTTATAACCATGATTTTTCCAGTGTATACTGTTACCGATAACCCGCTGATGAACGCGATTGTCGGGGGCGTACTGATTGGAATAGGGGCGGGTCTCTCTTTAAAAATGGGATTTACCACTGGGGGAATGGATGTTATTTCCTTAGTTCTATCTAAAACAACAGGAAAAACAGTTGGAAAATATATTTTTATGTTGAATAGCATTATTGTGGCAATTGCGGGTTTTCTGTTTAACTGGGAAAGTGCATTATATACGATTATCTCAATTTATTGTATGACCCAAGTGATTGATGCGCTGCATACTAGTCATCAGAAGGTGACTGCGATGATTGTCACCACAAATCCAGAGATTGTGGTGCGGGGAATAGCAGAACAGATGGTGAGAGGGATGACGCTGCTGCCGTCAGTTGGCGGGTATTCTAAGGCTGAGGGACAGATGATTATGATGGTTATAACCCGTTATGAATTATATGATTTAGAGCAGATTGTTCACTCAATAGATGAAAATGCATTTATGAATATTGTACCAACTCAAACGGTCTTAGGCCGGTTTGCTAACGAAGATGAGCAGAGAGTATTTAAAAGTACTGGAAATTTTCCTGAATTAAAAAAACATAGAATCAAGTAAAATGAGAATAGATGAATTTTTATAGCCTTTGAGGAGTTTTTTTATGAGTAAAGAACAAATGATTTTCAAAAAAGCATTGACAGCATGTATGCCGCAGCTGCTGGAAGAAATACTGTCGTATAACGAAAGCCAAAAGGTATACGGGGTTTCTTTTATAACGACAGACGATTTTTATGGGATGTACGCAGCCTTTGTTACAAAAGAATTTATGGATGAACAGGTCAAGTCGGAGTCAGAAAAAGAATACAAACGGTGGCTGCCGACAGAATGGCCCTTTTCTGATAGCGTTCAATACTTAATTATATAGAAACTTGTCTGCGATTATTGATAATGATGAGGTAACTGATTTTACACGACCCTCAGATGAAAAATGGGCATTCGCTCTTACGCTGATTGATACAATAAATGAAGCACTTGAAGCTGTGCCGAAAACATTGTTTACAAAGCAAGGCTATGAGAAAGAAAACGTGATTTTTTCCGTAACGATGTCTGACGCGACTACATGGATGAGATGTTTGTTGGCTCTATTAAAAAAATGAACAAGGGGACAAAAGCGTTAGAATTACTGAAAACCCTGGAAAAATAGGAAGTATTACTAAAATATTCTTTTTTCAAATAATAACTTTGTGAAAAGGTGTATAAAATTTTCTGAAAAAGGTATTTTTAGTAGAAAAGTACCAAAATATCTGCTAAAATGAATCTGTTGGTTAAGGAGTGTCCTTAACAAATATGGTTTTTTAAAACTTAGGAGGAATTTTTTATGCCATTAGTATCAGGAACAGAATTTCTTAAAGCAGCTCGCAAAAGCGGCTACGGTGTTGGAGGATTCAACACAAACAACTTAGAATGGACAAAAGCTATTCTTGAAGCAGCTGAAGCGAAAAAAGCTCCAGTACTGATTCAAACATCAATGGGTGCTGCTAAATACATGGGCGGCTATCAAGTATGTTACGACTTGGTAAAAGATTTAGTTGATTCTATGGGTATTACTGTACCAGTAGCACTTCACTTAGATCACGGTGAATACGAAGATGCATTAGAATGTATCGAAGTTGGCTATACTTCAGTTATGTTTGACGGATCTCATCTGCCATTCGAAGAAAACATCGAAAAAGCAAAAGACGTAGTAGCTAAAGCTCATGCAAAAGGCGTTTCTGTAGAGTGTGAAGTTGGTTCTATCGGCGGAGAAGAAGATGGAATTATTGGTTCTGGCGAATTAGCTGATATCGAAGAATGTAAACAAATGGTTGCAACTGGTATTGACTACCTTGCCTGCGGAATTGGTAACATCCACGGTGCTTACCCAGATAACTGGGCTGGCTTGGCATTTGATCACCTACAAGCAATTGCTGACGCTGTTGGCGATATTCCATTGGTACTGCACGGAGGATCTGGTATTCCTTTGGATCAAATCCAAAAAGCAATCTCAATGGGTGTATCTAAAATCAACGTAAATACTGAAGCTCAAGAAGTATTTGCTGCTGCAACACGTAAATACATTGAAGAAGGTAAAGATCTTGAAGGTAAAGGTTTTGACCCTCGTAAATTATTGGCTCCTGGTACTAAAGCAATTACTGAACTGGTTGAACAACGTATCGAATGGTTCGGTTCAGAAAACAAAGCATAAGTTTAATTGATAGATAGAAAACTGCTTCAGCTTTTATTAGCTGGAGCAGTTTTTTCATCTTATTAGAAGTGTATCAGCTGGTAAACTTCAGGAAGATTCCCGCTATCCATGCTATTTTTTTATTGATAAGCAGCCGGCTTTTGTTATTCTTGAAAATCATTGCTTTTTTATTGATGTGTCTTATGTTAGAATAGTCTGGGTATATTAAAAAAAGAATTCAACTTCTGACATAGTTAGGTGAGAAAAATATAATGAAAAAAATAGTAATCAACGGTAATCGTCCTCTAAAAGGCGAAGTAAGTATCAGTGGTGCAAAGAACAGTGCAGTAGCATTAATCCCAGCGGCGATTTTAGCTGACTCTCCAGTTACCTTAGATGGTGTACCGGATATCCAAGATGTTCATTCTTTGATTGAAATTCTGGAAATCATGGGTGCCAAAACAACCTTTGAAAATAACACGCTGGTTATTGATCCGACTGAAATTGTTTCAGTACCAATGCCTACTGGAAAAATAAACAGTTTACGTGCTTCTTATTATTTCATGGGCTCTTTGCTGGGGAAATTCGGAGAAGGTGTTGTAGGACTTCCCGGCGGTTGTTATCTTGGACCAAGACCAATTGATTTGCACATTAAAGGATTTGAAGCTTTGGGGGCTTCTGTATCTAATGAACATGGTGCCATGTATTTGAGAGCAGACCATGGGTTGGCAGGTACGAGAATCTTTATGGATATGGTTTCCATTGGTGCCACGATTAATGTAATGCTGGCAGCTGTTAAAGCTGAAGGCAAAACGATTATCGAGAATGCAGCTCGCGAACCTGAAATTATTGATGTGGCAACGCTGCTTAATAACATGGGTGCTAATATTCGGGGGGCAGGTACGGATATAATCCGCATTGAAGGCGTGAAAGAGCTTCATGGCTGCCGTCATTCGATTATTCCAGATCGTATCGAGGCGGGAACTTATCTAGCCATTGCTGCTGCGATGGGACAGGGTGTTAAAGTCCGTAATGTAATTTATGAGCATCTGGAAAGCTTTATTGCAAAGCTTCAGGAACTAGGCGTGAAGATGACTATTGAAGAGGATATGATTGAGGTACATCCTTCCAATGATTTAAAGATGATTAATGTGAAGACCTATCCTTATCCGGGCTTTGCGACAGATCTTCAACAGCCGTTGACCCCGTTGCTTCTAAAAGCCGTAGGAACTGGTCAAGTGATGGATACAATTTACGCTCAGCGTACAAAACATATTCCTGAGCTGGTACGCATGGGTGCCTCTGCTTCGGTTGAAGGGAATATGATTGTGTTGAACGGACCAGCTAAACTTCATGGTGCAGAGGTTGTAGCATCTGATTTGCGGGCAGGAGCTTGTTTAGTAATTGCCGGGTTGATGGCTGAAGGAACAACTACTGTGTACAATGTTGAATACATTCTACGGGGATATGATCATATTATTGAAAAACTGACAGCATTAGGTGCTGATATTCAGATGATAGAGACTGAACAGGTTGAGGTGAATCAATGAGCGATTACTTGACGATGGCGGAGCTGGAAAACAGCACGCTGAAAGATATCTATGCGTATGCAAAGGAATTCAAAATTCCCTACTACAGTCAAATGAATAAAAAAGAGCTTTCTTTAGCTGTGATTCGGGCTCAAGCAGAAAAACAAGGTTTTTTCTTCATGGAGGGAATTCTGGATATTGTTTCTCAGGATGGTTATGGTTTTTTAAGACCAATCAATTATGGTCCTAGTGCGGAAGATATCTATATATCTTCTTCACAAATTCGCCGGTTTAGTTTGAGAAATGGGGACAAGGTTGCTGGTAAGGCCCGTCCGCCGAAAGAATCAGAGCGTTATTACGGGTTAATGCACGTGGAGAGCGTTAATGGGAAAGATCCAGAAGAAGCGAAGCAACGTCCTCATTTTCCAGCGCTGACTCCTCTGTATCCTGAAAAACAAATTCATTTGGAAACAACTCCAGGTAGATTATCTACTCGTATGATTGATATCTTTTCACCCGTGGGTTTCGGTCAGCGTGGGCTGATTGTTGCTCCACCAAAAGCAGGTAAAACAAGCGTTTTAAAAGAAATAGCTAACGGAATTACAGAGAACTATCCTGATGTCGAGCTAATTTTACTTCTGATTGATGAACGTCCTGAAGAAGTGACGGATTTGGAGCGAAGTGTCAAGGGAGATGTAGTTTCATCTACCTTTGATCAGCAGCCGCAAAACCATACTCGAGTTTCTGAGCTGGTACTAGAACGTGCGATGCGTCTCGTAGAAGATAAACGGGATGTAGTTATTTTGATGGATAGTATCACTCGTCTAGCTAGAGCATACAATTTAGTTGTTCCGCCAAGCGGCCGAACATTAAGCGGGGGGATTGATCCTGCAGCGTTTCATAAGCCTAAGCGTTTCTTCGGAGCTGCCCGGAATATAGAAGAAGGCGGAAGCCTAACGATTCTGGCGACAGCTTTGGTGGATACTGGAAGTAGAATGGATGATGTCATCTATGAAGAATTCAAAGGCACCGGAAATATGGAGCTTCACTTATCCAGAGACTTAGCAGAACGTCGTATTTTCCCTGCTATCGATATTAAGAAATCAGGTACTAGAAAAGAAGAGCTGTTGATGGAAGAGCAGCAGTTGGAAGAAATCTGGAAGCTAAGGAATAATATGACAGGGGACTCACTTGAGTATACAGAACAGTTCATCAAATTCCTGCGTAAAACGAAAAACAATCAAGATTTTTTCAGTGCATTTCATGATGTGTCCTTTAGTAAGTCAGGGCCAAAAAGAAATTTAAAAAGATGATTGCAAGTGAAAATAAAACATGCTATCATTGTACTGTTGTATATCGACAAAATAACTCTGACTCAGCAAATGACTCAGGGCAAAGGAGAGAAATAAGTATGAAACAAGAGATTCATCCGGATTACCATCCAGTAGTCTTCATGGATTCAACTACAGGTTTCAAATTCTTGTCAGGTTCTACTAAGACAACACAAGAAACTGTTGAATGGGAAGACGGCAACACGTATCCAGTGATTCGTGTGGAGGTTACTTCTGATTCACATCCATTCTATACTGGACGTCAAAAATTCACTCAAGCAGACGGACGTGTGGACCGTTTCAACAAAAAATACGGTCTCAAAGATACAAACGCTGCAGAGTAATAAGAACATTGAACTATCGAGATTTAGCAGACTACCCTTTATGGATGGTCTGTCTTTTTTTGTTTTAAGTATATGTACTGAAGCTTTTTCAAATATTTAGTCCTTCTGTAAGAGGTTCCTTGCTGCTTTCTGTGGTGAGCTAAAAGGGTCCTTGCTCCTATTAAAGAATGTCTTGTTTAACTACTGTATCTCTTTAATCTTTGAAAAAGCCAAGCGAATGATACCTGAAACAAATCAATACAGAAAAAACGAGTCTACTAAATATAGACATATTTGTAAAGGGAGACAAAATGAGGTTTAGAGAAGCGACAGTTGATGACAAAGAACAAATTACTGAAATAATGACAAAGGATACAAATGAGGATGGCCCTCCAGGATACAATGACGGAAGTCTTGCAGAACGTTTTTTATCAGATTCCCAAGTGACAACTTATATGATTGTTGTTGATGAAACAGAGATTGGGTTTATGAGTTTTAGTGTGAAGGGAATAACAGGAGTCTTGGAAAAATTTTGTGTCCTGCCAGTATATATTGGTCGGGGATTTGGTTTCTAGGCGTGGAAGCTGTTGGAGCAGCAGGAACACTATAACTTGTGGCATTTGGAAACACCTGATTATTCAATAAGAAATCAGCGCTTTTATGAACGGTGTGGTTTTCAAAGAATAGGACAAAAGAAGTATGGTGAAGACAGTTATTCTTTTGTCTTTGAAAAAAGCATCAGTAAGGAATGAAAAGAAAGTGACTGTAACCATCAATAGATTAGCTGCTTAAAACTAATTGAGCGATATTGTAAAACCCAATCATGTTCCATAGGTTGGAACAAAGTGACATGTCTTAAATGCAAAAATTATTTTTTTGACAATAGCTGGAATTAATTTAAAAGTTGTGGAGCACTAAGTAAGAATTAATCAGTATGGAAAATCAGATAAAACATATCAAAGTACTAAGAATCCTATGTCTCTTTTTAAAGAAGTGGCTTAATAAATAGAACTTCTGAAAGAATAACATTTTTTTGAAGAAGCTTTACTTTTTGGTTTTATCGATAGAAAATCTGTGCTGTTGTCAGCATTGTTTAAAGTGAAACAATATGTTATATTATGTTTGGAAATTATTTTGAGTTAAGTAAGTAGAATAAATAGCTGAGGTGTGCTTTTTGAGCAGTGTGACGAGATCTATCTAGATTAATTTAATAGCCTTAAAACATAGGTTTATTTGGCGTATCTATAGATTTCCTTGCATTCTCAAAATAATTTAAACACACTTACTGATATGTAGGCTAGTTAAATAAGAGGAGAAGGCTGTGAAATTTCGCAGTCTTTTTTTATTTTTTAACTACGTAATTCCTGTAAAAGATTCTGTGCTTGAAATATAAGCAAGGATAATGACAACGAAGTTCGGTTTTTTAATAGGATTTATGTATTCAGAGAATAAATAGATAAAACCATTAAATTAGTGTAGATAGTCATTTCATCGAAAGTAATGAATGAAGGGATGGAATGGTTCTTGACACATGAAAATAGAACCGACACAAGTGAATATAGCAAAGATAATTAAAGAACAAACAAAATTGGAAGAATCAGAAGAGGTTGTTCATTTACTTTTAATCGAATGGTACCTGAGGAAGCAGCTCTCAACAAAGAAATTGGCGGGAAAAGTAAAATTACCTCTCCCTCTTGTCTCAGCTATAAAAAAGGAATTGGTTAAGCTAGGTCTAGCGTCCAACAAGGTAGGAACAGGCTTAACTAGAAAAGGTAAACTCTATGTAGAACAGCAGCTTGGCTGGGCAGCAATTAATAAAGAATACTATCTGAAAGTAACTGATTCAAAAGAAGAACAGGCAAGCCTGAAGGAAGTAATGGCGGAGGAACTAACAGTCGGAATAGTTGGTAGACCGAGTGTTGCCGTAGCTTACGACCAAGCATTTGCTACAATAGAAACGATTGTTGAGCGGGCCTTTTTACTACTAGAAAAGCCTGATTTTATAAATAAACATATTCTATTTTTAGGGGATGATGATTTGTCTTCTCTAGCAGTCGGTTTGTTAATAAAAAAACTAAAAGCTTCCGGAAGAACAAAATCAATTGAAAAACTAACTGTATATGAGTTGTCGCCTGATGTTATTCATTGCATAAATACCTCTGCAAAGAAAATGGACTTAGACATAGTCTGTCAACATTTAGATTTTCGTGAAGGTTCCCTGAGCAAGTATAAAAACCAGTTTGACTATATATATGTTGATCCGCCGTACACACTTTCAGGACTCAAGCTCTTTTTATCAAGGGCAATTTCATGCAGCCGCTTGGAACATGCTCATATTTTCTTATCATTTGGGGAGAAAGCGCCTAAAAATCAGCTGGCACTTCAAAAGCTGATTGGTCTTCAAAATCTCGTCATAGAGAAAATTAAACCTAATTTTAATCAGTATTCAGGTGCTTCCATCATCGGAGGAGTAAGCACACTATATGAACTGACCACTCAAATTGACAGTTATCCAGCTGTCTTAGCGGAAAGTTCTTACTCGGATTACATCTATACTGGTGAGCTTCGACCGCGAAATGTTGTGTATCAATGCTGCCGCTGTGGAAAAGAATATACAGTCGGTCTCTATACGGAGATGACAATCGAAGAATTGAAGAGGAAAAAATGTTCAATCTGTGCTAATGATACTTTTTTGCGTATAGATACTAAGAAACTGCCTGATTTGCAGGAACAGCATTCTCTTGGCAAACATTATCTTATTGAACTGAAAAACTGTCCCAAAGAAAAGCTGACATCAGTTCCTTTAGTAGAACAGCTAATGCTCCAGATTGCAGATGGGTGTAAACTCACCAGAGTACAGCACTATTTTCATCAATTTGAGCCTTGGGGGGTCAGCGGAGTGATTATTCTTGCCGAATCACATCTTACTATCCATACCTGGCCGGAAAAAAACTATGCTGCAGTGGATTTATTTGTATGTAGCGATTTATCTTCAGAATCACACTTTACTTCATTGCTGCTGACATTGTTTGAAGGGAAAGAAATTGAATGTCGGTGTATCATCAGAGGGAATGTGAGCTGAAAAGTCATTAGCAAGGGAAATCGTTGATAAAATAGGTAAACAATAGAACACCTTCTTCAAAATCCGTGAAGTTTTTCTAAATACGGATAGTTGATAAATCAAGCTGTATGCTATAATAACTTTTACAACACAGGAGACCTATCGATGAGAGTGAAGGAGGAAAGCAAAGTGAAATTTGCAGATACAGATTTTAGCTACTATAGAAGAACAATGGAAAAGATGTACCATAGTTACTATCTAAAGCGCATTGTTGGGATGGCAGCAGCACTGCTAATTACTAGTTTGTATACCGTGTTTTTTCCGGAGGGCTTATGGGTAAACCTTGTGCTGATCCTTCTATTTGCCGGAATGCTATTGCTTTTCATATTGCAGCGGCTGAAATTTAATGAGATTTATGACAAGTTTTTACTAGAATATCGTGAAAATGGAACCATAAAAAAGCTTGAAGAAGATGAATTTACCTATAATGTATTATTGGAAAATGGTGATAAGCTGCGTATCAACAAACAAGGTTCAAGGAATCTGCCTTCAAATAATAAAGAATTAACTCTTTTGGTGGGATTTGTTAAAGCGTTCTTTAGTAGACAGCCATTTCAGATTGTCTATTTTGATATGCTTGAACTAACGTATGATGAGAAATACCGATTAAGAATGAATAGGATTTCCCGGCTTCCACGTTTTTTACGGGCATTTACATGGAGAAATTTGAAATCAAGCTCAACTGGACTATTCCGCTTGATTGTTGGCAACTTATTTACATTGTATATTCTATATCGGTTAATCAGTTATGTTTTCTATCTGATTCGCATGTTTATCTCTTAAATGAAAAGTCAGAATATAAGAATTGAAGAGTTTGAAATAGAAGAGTAGCTGGTTTTTAGAACAATGCTGAACTATAAGCATTTTAAAGGAGAGGTCAAATATGAAAGAAGCAAGAAACCATGCGGGTATCCACCCGCCACTAGGAGCCTATACTCATCAAATAGAGATGAGTGGAAATATTCGCTGGTTAACACTTTCTGGTCAAGTTGGTATGACACTGAATGGCTTATTGTCAGAAGACATAGGAAAACAATTTGAAGAAGCTCTAATAAACATCAAAAAAACCTAGAGGCAGCTGATATGAAGGTATCAGATATTACTAAGCTGGTTATTTATCTAGTTGATCCGATGGATATGAAAGAACGTACAGAGCTGCTGAATGATTTTCTTCAAGGAACCGAAGTCTGCATGACCTTGCTCTATGTAAAAGCATTGGCCTCTCCTAAAATAAAGGTAGAGATTGATGCTTGGGCTGCGTGTGAACAACCAGACTAACTGAACTAAAAGACAATTCGCAGAACAAGTGAATTGTCTTTTTTTTACAGTAAGTGTACAAAAAAAATCAAAAAAGGCTTCGCTGCTTTTGTTATAGTAATTATAGGAAAAGGAGCGTGGTAATTATGAATAGTTTCAATCAGCTGAATCAGGTTGTGGTATATATTGAAAATCATCTTGAGGAAGAGATTGATTATTTGGAATTAGAAAAAATTGCACAATGCACACCAAAGCAGTTGCCTAGAATTTTTGTCTTTGTTACAGGAATTACCCTTTCAGAATATATTCGTAAACGAAGACTGACGATGGCAGCAGAAGACATTCGCAAAACAACATTATCCCTGCTGGCGATTGCAGTTAAATACGGGTATGATTCTCAAGCAGCTTTCAGCCGGGCATTTAAAGAACAGCATTGTGTGTCGCCGTCTATGCTGCGAAAAAACAGAGATACACAAGTTAAGCCGTATCCCCGTATTGTTTTTCATGAAGAAGCGATGATTGAACAGCTGGAAAATTATCGGGTTGTTGAAGGGGAGGTAAAAAAAGCCAAGGTGGTTTACAGTGATTTTGGACCACTTGAAGCTTGTAAATTTGTGGGAAAAGAGATTCGTGCTGCATTTATGTCCCAGAGCATTTCCCAGCATTGGGGACGCTGCTTCGCTGAAAAAGTTTTTGAGCAATTGCTTGAGCACGAAGCATTTATTATGGAAGAATCGGTTGAAAATTACATTGGCTATGTTCGGGATGTTGACCACGATACGGGTATGTTTACTTATGTGATTGGGCTGTTTATGCAGCTGGATGCGCCAATTCCAGAAGGATTTTCTGTTTACAACGTTCCAAGTTGTACCTTAGCGAAAATTTGGGTTCAAGGGGAAGACTATGATGTTTTTTCCAGTGGTCCGGAGCTTTCAAGAGCAGAGATAAGTAAACAGGGATATGAAATAGATGAAGAGAATTATTTTTTGTGTGAAGTTTACACAGATGAACGCTATGAAACGCCTAAGCAAAAAGGAGAAACCAGTGCCATTTTAGATTACTATCTACCAGTGAAGAAAACAGAAAAAAAAGTAAAAAAATACTTACAAATATAGAATTGGCTATCCATAGGAGCAACCAGAATAGCTTTATTTAGATAAAAAAGACAACTATCCGATAAATGCAGGAAGTGCGTCTTCAAAGTTAGATTTTCCTATCTAACTTTGGAGGTGCACTTCCCTGATATTCTATTGACTTTTTATTAGTTTAAGCTTAAATAGTTTTCAAGGTAATCTGCAAGTCCGTTTTCATCATTGGTTTTATCAGTGATATCGTTGGCTACTTTTTTTATTTGATCAGTGGCATTGCTCATAGCAACGCCCCAGCCAGCGAATTCCAGCATTTCTTCATCATTATGTTCATCACCAAAAGCAATGATATCTTTTTGGCTGATATTTAGATAGTCAGCAACTTCAGCAACACCTTTTGCTTTCTGAATTCCTTTAGCAACAACCTCCAGAATCGGCTTGGCACCACCCCAAGTACGAATATCCAGTAAATCACCATATTGCTTCAGTAGAGTTTCTGACGCTGCTGCAACCTGATCTTTGGCCGGACACAACATAAGAGAAGTCGGATCTGTAATCAAATTTGTCGTATTCAGTAGATTTTTTTCTGATGCTTCTGCAGCAAAAAATGCAGAATCAAAATGGTCAAAGCTGTCAATAAAAAAAGTTTCTTTATTCTCGGCAGCAACAAAATCCAGATTTAGAGCTTTTTTCTGTGATAGAATATCAAAAACAATATCTCTTCCTACACTGGACGAACGTTCTCCTGCCCACTCTTTTTCGGGAATGTGCACGAGCCCGCCGTTGAAATTAACCATAGGTGTATTTAAATTTAGCTGTTTATAGAACTGATTGCTTAGGCGATAAGGACGACCTGTAGCAATACTGACATAGTGCCCTTGAGCGATAGCCTTTTTTAATGTCTGCTCCGTTTTTTCGCTGATTAAAGAATTCATGTTTAATGTAGTACCGTCTAAATCGATGGCAATTAATTTTTTCAAAGTATTTCCTCCTGCCAATTTTTCTTTTTCTAAGTCTAGCACACTAAATAGAAATGGCAAGCTTAATTCGGTAAAAATCTTCAAGAATAGCCTCTATAAAGTAAAAAGAATCCATATTGCTGTTGACAGCCTTTTCAATAATTGATAGTCTGAAGTGTGAGACTATTAAGGAGGAACGAATGCATGAAAAAGAGAAATAGGGGGTTCCGTTTACTGCTTATATCTGCAGCAGCAGGCGGCTTCTTGTTTAGCAATGGTCAAGGTGTTTATGCAGTTGATCAGGATACAACTAAAATTCCTGTTCAGTTTTTGGGAATCAATGATTTTCATGGTGCATTGAGTACAACAGGATCATTCTACGATGATGCCGGTAATAAAGTCAGCAATACGGGAACAGCAGCTTTATTGGCAGGTTATTTAAATCAGGCGGAAACATCTTTTGCAGCAGAAAATACAGGTGCTCAGACACTGCGTGTACAATCTGGGGATATGGTAGGCGCAAGTCCGGCAAATTCTGGACTGCTTCAAGATGAACCAACAATTAAAGTATTAAATGAAATGAATTTTTCAGTGGGAACTCTGGGCAATCACGAGTTTGATGAAGGATTGGCGGAATTTAACCGTATCATGACTGGAGGTACACCTTCAAGTGATCCTTATGGTATTTTGGCTGATTATCCAAGAGTTGCGTCCAAGACAGAGCTTGTAGTCGGGAATGTCGTTAAGAAGGGAACCGATGATCAAATTCCTTTTGGCTGGAAGCCGTATACGGTAAAAGAAGTTGGTACGGAAGAAGGACAAAAAGTTAAAGTCGGATTTATTGGCGTTGTAACCACAGAAATTCCCAACCTTGTTCTAAAAGAGCATTATCAGGAATACGATTTTCTGGATGAAGCTGAAACAATTGCTTATTATGCCAGTGAACTAAAAGAAGAAGGGGTAAACGCAATTGTCGTTCTTGCCCATGTTCCTTCTACTAGTAAGGAAGGAACCATTTCCGGTGATGCAGCAGAAATTATGGCTAAAGTAAATAAACTTTATCCGGAAAATAGTGTGGATGTATTCTTAGCGGGGCACAACCATCAATATACAAATGGACTTGTGGGAGAAACCCGAGTTGTACAATCTACTTCTCAAGGTAAAGGTTTTGCAGATGTTCGCGGCTATCTAGATGTCGCAACACAAGATTTTGAAACAGCTCCTGCTGCTACCGTTACTCCTGTGGCACTGGAAGGCGAAAATGTTCCTGCTGCGGATGCAGCTGTTGCAGCTGTTGTTGCCGATGCAGACAGCCGTGTATCTGCTGTAACAAGCAAAAAAATCGGAACAGCTAAGAAGTCAGAAGCAATTTTGCGTGAGGTTAATGAGCATAAAGAATCCCCATTAGGGAATTTAATTACAGATGGTCAGGTCGCAATGGCTAAAGCACAGGGGATTGATGTTGACTTTGCGATGACAAATAACGGCGGTATTCGAGCGGATTTAATCGTTGGTGAAAATGGTGAAATTACTTGGGGATCTGCGCAGGCTGTACAGCCGTTTGGAAATATCATGCAAATTGTAGAAATGACTGGTGCTCAAATCGAACAAGTGCTGAATGAACAATATGATCAAGAAGAAAAATATTTCCTGCAAATTTCAGGACTATTTTACACATATGAGAAAACTGCTGATGCTGCACAGCCATTTAAAGTTAAGACAATGGTCGACGCAAAAGGCAATGAACTAAAAAGTGAACAAACATATCGAGTTGTAATCAATGACTTTTTACTTGGCGGAGGCGACGGCTTTGCTGGATTCACACAAGCCAAATTAGTTGACGCAATGCAGCCGGATACTGAAACCTTTATTGGTTATATTGAGATGAAAGAAGCAGTTGGCGAGCCAATCGAAGCGGTTATTCAAAATCGAAAAGCTCCTTATGTAGAGCCGCCTGTTCTGCCGGAAGATAAAGAAGCAATAATTCGTAAGGCTACTTTATTTGATCCTTTGTACGAAGATGATCAGTATCTTCAGGGAGTGACCTTGCCAAATGCAACGATTGTGTTGTTTGCAGGAGATATTCCTAAAAGCAAGTCAACAACAGGCGAAAATGTTCTTCCTAAAGGCGATATAACTGGTAAGGCTGACAGTGAAGGAAAGATTAAAATCGATGTAGCTGCGTTGAAGCTTAAAGGAAAAGAAAAAATTACTGCAGTGGTTCTTGACGAGGAGTTAAACAGTGCGGTTTTCCCGTTGGATGTATTGAAAAGATCTGTTGGAACAACAGATTCATCGTCAACTACCACTAAGTCTGATACGAAAACCAGCTCTAGTGGGGCAACGACAGGAACTAAAGAAAACGGTGCTTTCCCGAATACAGGTGAAGCAACGGCGAATAGTAGCCTGTTCATAGGAACTATTCTTTTAGCAGGAAGCTTTATCTATCTTTTGAAAAAGAGAAGAGCCTAATTTATAAAAGCAGAGTAATAAACGCAGCATTTGACTTTTTCGAATGCTGTGTTTTTTCATTTATCTAAACCAGTTGTTTTTGATTGAACTATGTGAGAAAACGTTTGAAATACGAATATTAAAAATAATTAATGTGTATATCGTTAGTATTTTGTTGAAAAATATAAAAAAATCTCCTATACTTTAAAGGTATTTGTTGGAAATGATTATTTTGCTCTTATTTATTTTTTTCCGATAGGTATGCGAATTATTTTTAAGGAGAGATAGACACTCATGGAAAAGTTTTTCAAATTAAAAGAAAATCGTACAACTGTTTCAACAGAAATGATAGCAGGGATTACCACCTTCTTTGCTATGAGTTATATTTTATTCGTTAATCCTTCGATTCTATCAGAAACAGGCATGCCTTTTCAGGCGGTATTTCTAGCAACGATTATTGCTTCCATTATCGGAACATTAGTAATGGGCTTATTCGCTAACGTTCCTTATGCTCAAGCTCCGGGGATGGGGCTGAATGCCTTCTTTACCTTTACAGTGGTTTTCGGGTTAGGGTATAGCTGGCAGCAAGCTTTAGCAATGGTCTTTATCTGTGGACTGGTGAACATCCTAATCACAGTTACAAAAATCCGTAAAATGGTCATTCGGGCAATTCCTGAAAGCTTACAGCATGCTATTGGCGGAGGGATTGGAATTTTTGTTGCGTATGTCGGAATCAAGAATGCAGGACTACTTGATTTTACTGTACAGGCTGAACCAGTTAATGGAGCTGTAAATGGCGATAGTATTGTGCCGGCATTAGGAAATTTCAATAATCCAGGAATTATTCTAGCGATTCTGGGCTTAGTAATTATGACTGTTCTAGTTGTTATGAATGTTCGAGGCGCGATTTTAATTGGTATTGTTTTGACAACTCTTTTGGCAATTCCGTTAGGAGTAGTTGATTTATCTGCTATTGACTGGCAGGGAAATTCGTTGGGAAGCTCTATTTCAGCGTTAGGCACAACCTTTGGTGCCGCTTTTGGGAAAGACGGGATGCAGTCGCTATTTAGCGACACTTCAAAAATTCCACAAGTTTTAATGACAGTAATTGCTTTTAGCTTATCTGATACATTTGATACAATTGGAACATTTATTGGAACGGGTAGACGGACAGGAATCTTTTCAAAAGAGGATGAAATTGCATTAGAAGAAAGCAAGGGGCTTTCGACAAAAATGGATAAAGCATTATTTGCAGATGCAGTTGCAACTTCTGTAGGTGCTGTTTTTGGAACATCCAATGTAACAACTTATGTAGAAAGTGCAGCTGGAATTGGTGCTGGTGGACGTACAGGTCTAACCTCTGTTGTGGTAGCAGCGTTGTTTGCCTTAAGTAGTCTATTTTCTCCACTGATTTCCATCGTACCAGCCCAGGCTACTGCACCAGCATTAATTTTGGTGGGTGTAATGATGATGGCTTCATTCAAGGATATTGAATGGACAGATTTAGAAGAAGCCGTACCAGCATTCTTTGCCTCTATTTTTATGGGACTATGCTACAGTATTTCATACGGAATAGCTGCTGGATTCTTATTCTTTGCTGTAGTGAAAGTGGCGAAAGGCAAGGTAAAAGAAGTATCGCCAATTATCTGGGTCGTTAATGCATTATTTATTATTAACTTTATTATTTTAGCAACATTATAATATAAAATGAAGAACGATTCGGGATTGATATAGTTAATAAAATGAGAGCGGAAGCAGTAAATGCCCGCTCTTTTTTTTTGATACTACATTAAGCTGTATTATCAGGATTAAAAGGCTGAATAAATTGACATATTTTGGAACAAAGAAAGTGCTTGTTCTATTTCTGGTTCTTTCATTTAGACTAAGAGTAACTTTATCGAATAAACGTATGAAAGAAAATCACAGGAAACACGAATGTTAGACATTCTATGTTGAGTGATTCTTACCTGGTGATTCACAAATTTTTGCTAAATTCAGGCTTATTGTCAAAGAAGCTGCTTCTATCTCTCTGTTTATTCGGGTTCGGGCATACAAAGAGTCTAGGAATTTATTTTTGTCCTGCTCATAACCGTACAACATTATTATTCTAAGATACAGAAAAATAAAAATTTTGTGAGATTTTTAAATATGGAGTATAGTTAAAGAGAAAAAAGCATATGAGGAGGGTGATGAAGGCAATGAAGATAGATTGGAAGAAGAATCTGATGGTTGCCTGGCTGGGAAGTTTCTTTACGGGAGCCAGCATCAGTTTAGTGATGCCCTTCATTCCAGTATACATAGAACAATTAGGAACACCGAAGAGCCAAATTGAACTGTTCTCTGGGCTGGCCATCTCGGTGACGGCTTTTGCAGCAGCTATAGTTGCGCCTATCTGGGGGAATCTAGCCGATCAAAAGGGTCGAAAAATTATGATGATTCGGGCAGCAGCTGGCATGACTTTTACGATGGGGTCTCTGGCATTTGTGCCGAATGTTTACTGGCTGCTAATCATGCGTTTTTTAAATGGTATTTTATCGGGATACATACCAAATGCGACAGCAATGATTGCTTCTCAGGCACCTCGAGAAAAGAGCGGCTGGGCGCTGGGAACATTATCTACTGGTGCAGTTGCAGGCAATCTAATTGGTCCTTCAATTGGTGGAGCACTTGCTCAGTGGTTTGGCATGGAAAATGTATTTATCATTACAGGTTTCGTGCTGCTTATTACAACATTGCTGACAATTTTTATGGTGAAGGAAGATTTTGAACCTGTGGAGAAGAAGGACCTACTGTCTACTAAAGAAGTTTTTTCACGAGTGAACCATCTCTCCATATTAATTGGTTTGTTTGTTACAACATTGATTCTGCAAGTAGGTGTAACGAGTATCAGCCCTATTTTGACACTTTATGTCCGTTCACTAAGCGGCAGTCAGGATAATATTCTTTTTGTTAGTGGTCTGATTGTTTCTGTTGCAGGGGTCTCAGCGATTATTTCCTCGCCTTCATTAGGGAAATTAGGCGATAAAATCGGCAATCACAAAGTATTGCTGGGAGGGCTCCTGCTGTCTTTTCTCTGCTATGTTCCTATGGCCTTTGTGCAAACGCCTTTCCAATTGGGTGCACTACGTTTCATGCTGGGCTTTTCCACAGGTGCTCTAATGCCGTCAATCAATACCTTGATTGGAAAACTGACGCCGCCGGAAGGAGTCAGCCGAATATACAGCTATAATCAGATGTTCAGCAATTTCGGACAGGTTTTGGGACCCATGATTGGATCAACTGTAGCCCATGGACTTGGCTACAGTGCAGTATTTATTACTACAGCCTGCTTTGTTTTGGGGAATATGTGCCTATCTGTTTTCAATTTCAGAAAAATTTTAAAGAAACGAATTTAAACGGTTGAAAACAATCAAAAACCAGTTACAATTAGTGTAACTGGTTTTTTCTGTCCGCTCACTGCTAGGCAGTGAAGCTGACAGATTAAAGGTATTTTTAGTAAGTAAAAAGCAGTGGGCAGGATATCCCAATGAATATCCTGCCCACTGATCTTGGTTTTATACCTGAGATGTTTTCTTTTTGGGGACAGCAAAATGACCAATTAATAGAATAAGAACGCCGGCAATAAGAGATATAATAGTTGTAAGCATAAAATCATAGCTGCCGTTGTTTAAGGCACCGCCAATATATCCTACCACCTGTCCTAATACAAAGGACCAGAATAATGCAATAATGTAGCGCATAAATAGCACCTCTTTTCTAGCTACTAGTTTAGCACAATTTTTTTTATTGTAAAGAAAGAGGAAATTTATTTCATAAGGAGGGTTTCAAATGTTTCCGCAGCTATATACAATTACCTCGTATTCTCTGCTTTCCAGTACCATCAGAATTGCAGAATTTGTTAAGAAAGCGAAGCAGTACGGGTATCACTATTTAGGTATATCTGATATCAACGTTCTTCATGGAGCTGTTGAATTTTACGAAGCCTGTCTGGCAGAAAATATTAAACCCGTCATCGGCATGACACTGGAATATACACCTGAGATTAGTGATCAAAAAGTTCAGTTAATATTATATGCAAAGAATCAGCAGGGCTATCAAAATCTCATGCGTATTTCCAGCATGAGAATGACAAATGAAGCAGCGTTGAAATTTAGCAGTTTTTCCAGTTTGCTGACTGATTTGTATGTTGTTATGCCTAGTGATAAAGGCGTTGTAAATTATTTTCAGGAAAAAAATGCGGAAGAGATAGACAGGGAGCTGAATGAACTGTTGGCAGTAATCGATGCCGAGTCGTTTTTCATTGGAGCCTCTTTCATGTGCAATCCCGTAACTGATCCTCTTTTGTTTGAATTCATCCGCAGCCGAAGCTACCCAATTATAGCACTGCAGGAAACAAGATATCTGGTTCGAGAGGATGGTTTCGCTTTACGGGTACTTGAACATATTGAATCTGGCACACCAATGGAGGTAAACCAAAAAGAAGCTGAAATTGATGGTCCCTATTATCTGAGAACAGCAGAGGAAGCTGAGAATCAGCTGACAGAGCTGATTGGCAGAGAAGGTACAGAGAATGCCCGTAAACTGGCAGAAAACTGCCGTTTTGAATTACCTCTGCACCAGAAATTATTACCTCATTATCCAGTTCCTGATAATTTGCCAGCGGGAGAATATCTGCGACAGCTTTGTAATGAATGTTTATCGCAACGGGTGCTGCAGGTGACTCCAGAGTATCAGGAGCGTTTGGAAAAAGAGTTATCAATCATTCATAGTATGGGGTTTGACGACTATTTTTTGATTGTATGGGATGTAATGGCATTCGCTCACAAAAATAAAATCGTCACTGGTGCTGGACGAGGATCAGCAGCTGGTTCACTTGTCTCCTATGTACTGTCGATTACAGATGTGGATCCAATCCAGTATGATTTACTTTTTGAACGTTTTTTAAATCCGGAACGCTACTCGATGCCTGATATAGATTTGGATATTCCTGATAATAAACGGGAACAGGTTCTAGCTTATGTTCAGGAGAAATATGGACATCATCATATGGCACAAATTGCAACGTTTGGGACGATGGCAGCCAAGATGGTTTTACGAGATGCTGCTAGAGTGTTTGGCTTGTCTCAAAGTGAATCCAACCGCTGGTCTCAGGCCGTACCTAGTACATTAAAAATAACGTTGAAGCAAGCTTATCAGGAATCAAAAAAACTTGTAGAGCTTGTGGAAAGTTCAGAAGTTAATCAGCTGTTGTTTGATACTGCTGTTCGTTTGGAAGGTCTCCCCCGTCATGTTTCTACCCATGCAGCAGGTGTGGTTATCAGTGATAAAAATTTGCTGGAGCTGGTTCCGCTGCAGACTGGGACTAATAATATTTTGCTGACTCAGTTCACCATGAATGATGTAGAAAAAATCGGTTTGCTGAAAATGGATTTTCTAGGTTTAAGAAACTTGTCAATCATTGACGATACACTCAAAGCAATCAGAAAAATCTATAAAAAAGAATTAAAATTAAGCGATATTCCTTTTGATGATGGAGAGACCCTGGCCTTGTTTCAACGGGGAGAGACAAGTGGTGTGTTTCAGTTTGAATCCGCCGGAATTCGCAACGTTTTAAGAAAGTTAGGACCAACCAGTATTGAAGATATTGCAGCGGTTAACGCTCTGTACCGTCCGGGACCAATGCAGAACATTGATTTATTTATTCGAAGAAAAAAAGGTATCGAGCCAATTGATTATCCAGATGCTTCTTTACAGCCTATTTTAGAAAATACTTATGGCGTAATTGTCTATCAGGAACAGATTATGCAGGTGGCTGCAAAAATGGCGGGCTTTAGTCTAGGTCAAGCAGATATTTTACGAAGAGCAATTAGTAAGAAAAAGAAGGACATTCTTGATCAGGAGCGGCGTCATTTTGTTCAAGGGGGCGTAAATCAGGGGTATTCTGAGGAAACCGCCAATATGATTTATGATTACATTGAACGCTTTGCAAATTATGGATTTAACCGTTCTCATGCATTTGCTTATTCCTTTATTGGATTCCAAATGGCTTACTTAAAAGTACATTATCCTGCGGCATTCTATGCGGCATTGCTTCACTCGGTTCGTCATAACCCAAATAAAATTAAAGAATATATTAATGAGGCAAAGAAGAACAATGTGCGGATACTAGCCCCGTCAATTAACTATAGTCAGTATAGCTTTTATTTGAAGGGGCAAGATGAGATTATGTTCGGCTTTAGTTCTCTAAAAGGAATTAGAAGAGATTTCATTCAGGATATTCTGCAGGAACGAAGAGAAAATGGTCATTATCAAAGTTTCGATCAGTTTCTGTTTCGCATTCCAGCAAAATGGCGTAAGAAAGAAAATATTGCGCCTTTGATTGCGATTGGTGCCTTTGATGAATTAACGGCTAATCGACGACAGCTGGATAATCAGTTGGAAAGTAAAATTCAAAATATTATATACAGCGGCGGCAGCTCAGATCTTTTCGAAACATTAGAGCTGAAAGAAGAAGAGATTCAGGACTATCCTCTTGAAGAAAAGCTGGCTCAGGAAGAACAGTATTTGGGTGTTTATTTATCCGGGCACCCTGCTGAAGAGTTTACCAAGCTAATCAAACTAAAGCAGATTCTATCAATCAATGATGTTGTGGAAAACCAACAGGTTCGTTTGTTGATTTATGTAAAAAATGTGCGGACTATCCGAACTAAAAAAGGCGAACAAATGGCTTTTGTTGAAGGGGATGACAGTACAGGTTCTATATCTTTGACTTTGTTTCCAACAGTCTTCCGGTCGCTGCGGCAGACAGTTCATCCAAATCAGGTGTACTATGTTGAGGGCAAGGTTGAGAAAAGCAAGTATAATCAGGAGCTGCAGGTGCTAGTGAATGAAATTGCAGAAGCCGCATCATTAGAAGCAGGAATTAGTGCAACAACTTGCTATTTGAAAATAGAACAGTCACAAGGGGCGCCAGCGGTTCTGCAGGAAGTAAAAAAGATTATCCAACAATTTCCAGGGATTGTCCCCGTAGTATTGTTTTATGCAGATCAAAAAAAGAAAGTCATTTTAGATAAAAGCTTCTGGATTACTGATTCTTTAGAGGCAAAAGAAGCGTTTAATACCCTTTTGGGAAAAGAAAATGTCGTTTTCGAATAAGTTTCAGTAAAAACTACTAGTCGCTTTCAACTTTTTTCAAAAATTTTGACTCTAAGTCAAGACATTTTGCACTATTAATGGTAAAATGGGTGACGTGGTATTTTTGTATAGTTAATGGTAAAGCAGCAACGTTTTATCAGCAGTATAATATTTAGTATGAGGTGAAAGAGCGAATGAAACGTATCGGTATTTTAACCAGTGGAGGAGACGCTCCGGGAATGAACGCTGCGATTCGTGCAGTTGTTCGTAAAGCAATCTTTGATGGTATTGAAGTATATGGAATCAACTACGGTTTTGCCGGACTAGTAGCTGGAGATATTCGTCGTTTGGATATTGCAGATGTTGGTGACAAGATTCAGCGTGGAGGAACGTTCCTTTATTCAGCACGTTACCCGGAATTTGCAACTGAAGAAGGTCAGCTAAAAGGAATTGAACAGTTGAAAAAATTCGGAATTGAAGGTTTAGTTGTAATTGGCGGAGACGGCTCTTATCATGGGGCGATGGCTTTGACAAAACGCGGCTATCCAGCTGTGGGGATTCCAGGAACTATCGATAATGACATTCCAGGAACAGACTTCACAATTGGCTTTGATACAGCGATTAATACAGTTCTTGAATCTATTGACCGTATTCGTGATACAGCAACATCTCATGTACGTACATTCGTTATCGAAGTGATGGGACGCGACGCAGGGGATATCGCTCTTTGGTCTGGCGTTGCCGGCGGAGCAGATGAGATCATTATTCCTGAGCATGACTTTGACATGGCTACTGTTGCTAAACGAATTCAAGATGGTCGTGACCGTGGGAAAAAACATTGCCTAATTGTTCTTGCTGAAGGTGTAATGGGGGGCAATGAATTTGCAGATAAACTGTCTACCTATGGCGATTTCCATACACGGGTTTCCATTCTGGGACACGTTGTCCGCGGTGGATCACCAAGTGCAAGAGACCGTGTTTTAGCAAGCAAGTTTGGCTCTTATGCTGTAGAATTGCTTAAAGATGGCAAGGGCGGCTTGTGCATCGGTATGCTGGACAACAAAGTAGTTGCAGCTGATATCGTTGATACACTGGAAAACAACAAACATAAACCTGACTTATCTCTTTATGATTTGAATAAAGAAATTTCATTTTAAGAAAGTGAAAACTGTATATTAGGCTTTTAAGCTTTTGTATAAAAAAATCGAATGGAGCGTTTGGTAATGAAAAAAACTAAAATCGTATGTACGATTGGACCAGCAAGTGAAACAGTTGAAATGCTTGTCGACTTAATGAATGCGGGAATGAATGTCTGCCGTCTGAATTTCTCACATGGAGATTTTGAAGAACATGGCAACCGTATCAAAAATATTCGCGAAGCAATGAAAATCACTGGAAAAAGAGTAGCAATATTACTAGATACAAAAGGTCCTGAAATCCGTACGAACGATATGGAAAATGGCGCAATCACACTAAAAACTGGTGATGTTATCCGCATTTCCATGACTGAAGTACAAGGAACAAATGAAAAATTCTCTATCACTTATCCAGAATTGATTAACGATGTGACTATTGGTTCACATATCCTTTTAGATGATGGATTAATTGATTTAGAAGTTTCTGATATTGACCGTGATGCAAACGAAATCGTAACATTAGTTAAAAATGAAGGTGTTCTGAAAAACAAAAAAGGTGTAAACGTTCCTGGAGTTTCAGTAAATCTTCCTGGTATTACTGAAAAAGATGCAGCGGATATCCGTTTTGGTATTGAACAAGGTGTTGATTTCATCGCAGCAAGCTTCGTTCGTCGTGCAACAGACGTAATGGAAATTACTAAAATTTTGGAAGATCATGATGCAACACATATTCAAATCATTCCTAAAATCGAAAACCAAGAAGGAATCGACAACATTGACGAAATCCTAAAAATTTCTGATGGTTTAATGGTTGCTCGTGGAGACCTTGGTGTAGAAATTCCAACTGAGGATGTTCCAGTTGCTCAAAAAGAACTAATCAAAAAATGTAATGCACTTGGTAAGCCGGTAATTACAGCGACACAAATGTTGGATTCTATGCAGCGTAATCCTCGTCCAACTCGTGCTGAAGCGAATGACGTGGCAAATGCGATTTATGATGGAACAGATGCGGTTATGCTTTCTGGTGAAACAGCCGCGGGAGATTATCCATTAGAAGCTGTTCAAACAATGGCACGTATTGCTGTTCGTACTGAAGAAGCATTAGTGAATCAAGATGCATTTGCATTGAAACTTTATAGTAAAACAGATATGACAGAAGCGATTGGTCAATCAGTAGGGCACACAGCACGTAATTTAGGAATTCAAACAATCGTGGCAGCAACTGAATCTGGTCATACAGCCCGCATGATTTCTAAATACCGTCCAAAAGCTCATATTGTTGCGATTACTTTCTCAGAACAGAAAGCCCGTAGCCTGTCTCTTTCTTGGGGCGTCTCAGCTGTTGTTGCTGAAAAACCATCAAGTACAGATGAAGTATTCACATTAGCTACAAAAATTTCTCAAGACAACGGTTTTGCTAGTGAAGGCGACTTAATCATTATTACTGCCGGTGTTCCAGTTGGTGAAAAAGGAACAACTAACCTTATGAAGATTCAAATGATTGGATCTAAGCTTACACAAGGTCAAGGTATTGGTGAAGAAGCTGTAATTGCAAAAGCAGTTGTAGCTAAGTCCGCAGCAGAAGCAAATCAAAATATGGTTGATGGTTCAATCTTAGTTGTGAAAACAACAGATAAAGATTATATGCCTGCTATTGATAAGGCTGTTGCTTTGATTGTTGAAGAAGGCGGTTTGACTTCTCATGCAGCAGTTGTAGCAATTGCTAAAGATATTCCAGTAATTGTTGGTGCTGTTGAAGCAACTGACTTGATTTCAAATGATGAATTAATTACTGTTGATCCTAGACGTGGTATTGTATACCGTGGTGCTACAACAGCAATCTAATAATTAGATAAGAGATGGGACGGAAGTGTTTAGTCCTGAGAAATAGGCTGAAATTCACAAAAATTGCTTTTCAAAATTTTTGTGAATTTCGGCTTATTTTTAAAGGGCTTGTTTCTGTTCCCATCGCTTATCAAAATTCCATGTGAGCGGGATATGACTCGATGAGTTTATGTCCTGCTCATTTTTTTTCTGCTCTTTTTTTGTTTGAATTGAACATAATCGGCTGTCTCTGAACATTTAATATGCTTTACTATTTTTTTCATGAGATAGGGAGAAACTGGTAAATAAAGTTCATTTTTAAAGCGCAAATAGGAAGACCCTGTATGAATTTCAGCCACTTGTTTCAAATTGATAATTAATGATTGTGAATCAGTAAAAAAAACAGGAGAATGGAACTGATGTTTTATTTTACCTAAATAAACATTTACAAAAAAGGATTGTGTGGTTGTGACTACTTTAATTTTTCTTTCCCTAGAAAAATTCTCAACATAAAGTAATTCGGAGTAACTAATTTTTTTTCTTATGCGACTGTCTTGAAATAAGAGAACATCTTCCTCTTGTTTTTCCGTGTTCAAAGCTATAATGGCTTTTCTTAGTGTTATGAAAAGATATTCTTCAAATACGGGAGAAGTGACAGAACGATTTTTCAAAAGATAAGAGAAAGGTTCAATATTTTGTTCTAAAAGATTTAAAATTACTTTTTCAGAGGGAACAATATAGATTTGTTTTCCTCTGGGAGCTCTTTTTCTAAGAGTCTGTCCGATGTGGATACCTTCATCTGGCTCATTAAAACGAATATTAATTAAAAAGATTGCAGGTTCATTCTTAGATGCCTTAAAGAGTTTCTCTTTTGTATCACATAAAACAATTTTTTTGATATTCAAAAAATTAGTAGAAATAAGTTTGTCGATGATTGATTCAGTTATTGTTAAAAATAAATTGTTTGTATTATAGATATAAAGTATAGGCATGGCTAATCCTCCTTCGACAGCAGTAACCAAACAGATAGGGTGACGAAATTGCAAAGAAAAGAGATGGATTTGCAACAAGGTATATTAATTTTAAAAAAAAGTATTTATTATTTAAATGTAAGGATATATATAATGTTTACAATTTAAATATATCTAATAGAATGAAGTTTGGTCAACTAACATCTAATCAATCAAGTTTGATCGGTGCTGGAGGGTTCACTTCAAGAATACAAAGAAAATTATTAAAAAAAATCTATAAAAATATGAAAGTTATTTATTTTTGATAAGGGGAAAAAGAGGAAGTGATTTTTTTAATTGGGTACTGCTAAATAATCACATATATGACTGAGCTGTAGGAAAAGCAAGGGAGGTGGAAATGTGTTAATAGGAAAATGAGCGATAATAAGGAAGTGTTAGAGGTGAAGAAGCAGAAAGTATTCTTAGTTTGTATCATGTTTATTTTGAGTCTCCTTGTATTAAAGCCGTTGGAAGCAGTTTCGCAATCTGTAGGAGAAACCTCCGGACATATTGAGTTGACTGAAAATAATACGCCTACACCTCCAGTAAATCCGGAAGATCCTAGTCAAAAACTTCAACCAGTAGACCCCTATAACCCAGGAACAAATAACCCAGGCCCATTGTCTATAGATGTAGCTCCTATCAATTTTGAGTTTGGTGTTCAAAAAATGTATGTGTCTGAACATATCTATGAAGGCATTTCACAAGGAAGGGATCATGTAAGACAGTATATTCAAATTACAGATGCCAGAAATGCAGGAATTAATGGTTGGAAGGTTACAGTAAAACAGGATCGCTATTTATCTAGTGACTCTTACACATTGATGGGAGCAACCCTTATTTTGCCAGCTGGAGATGCTCGAAACAGCTTAAATATTCCCCCAACAGCCATTGATTCCAATTTGAAAACTGAATCTGTGGAAGTCAATATGTCGGAAGCAACATTGTTTAAAACTTTGACGGATGATAGGACAACTGGAAAAGGTCAGTCGGTAACAGTTTGGGAACCAAATCAAGTAAGATTAAAAGTTCCTGAAAATACAGCAAAAGCTGGTAATTATTCAAATACCTTAACTTGGACACTAACCGCAGTAGCAAATCCATAATACACATAAGGAGTGTTTTGATTATGAAAAAGAAAATAATAATTAGTGCAGCAGCAACGGTTTTAATGACAAGTCTCTTTCCATTATCAGTATTAGCAGACACAACACCTGGTGAGATTCATTTTTCTAATGATCAGACTGAAACTGGTGCGAAAGATCCTGATGATCCATCGCAGCCAGCAACACCAGGTGATGGACACAATAAAGAAACAGGAAATCCAGGACCGCTATCTCTTGATGTAATTCCTGTTAAATTTGATTTTGGAACAGTAAAAGCTTCTGTTACTGAAACAACATATCAAGCGAAATCAACAGATAGAGTTCAATATATTCAAGTAACAGATAAAAGAACAGATAAAAATGGTTGGACAGTTAAAGCGCAGCGTACAGAATTTCTAGATGAAAATGATGTAGACGGTTTGGCTGGATCAATCCTAACTATCCCAGCAGGATCTGCTAAAAATGAACTAACTGGATCTGCTACGCCAACGGGCCTACAAACAACTGAAGCCGCAATGGTAGCAGCCACAGAATATACAGTTTTTGAATCAGAAAATCAGAATAATGCTGGTAAGATGTCTTCTGTCAGCAGCTGGGCTGGAGATCAGGTTTCTCTAAAAATTCCGGGAATGACTGCAAAAGCTAAAGGATATTCTGCTACTATAACTTGGACTTTGGCAGCAGTAGCAACACCATAAAATAAATGAGGGGAAGAAGCGGTGATGAATAGGATGAGAAAAGCTAAAAGATGGACAGTTGTCCTCAGCCTGTTTTATTGTTATCTGGTGTTTTTCAATCAATCATGTCCTGTCTATGCGAGTGCAGAAACTAACACTGAAGACAGTTCTATCGGCTACAGCGTTCAAAAAATCGATTCTGAAGACTCTGAAAGCTCTTTTTACGATTTAATTGTACGGCCTGGAGAAAGAAAAGAAATTAAAGCCCGGATTATCAACACTGCTTCTGAACCGATTATTGTTGAGTCTGCTGTTTATGCAGCGCATACGAATGAAAATGGTGAAATTGCATACACCTCTCAAGCGGATAGCTATGATGAATCTCTTAGGTTTAAGCTGGATGATTTTACAGAAATCCAAGCATCTGATATTAAAGCAGAAATTCCAGCCAATGGAGAAAAAATTGTTACTGCTGTCATCATGGTGCCGGAAGAGGCAAAAGATGGTGTTATTCTAGGTTCTTGGTATTTTGAAAAAGCAAATCAAACAACAGAAAAAAAGAAACAATCTGGTATTCAAATTAATAATAAGTATAGTTATGCGCTAGCTATTAAATTAACCGTAAACAAAGAGATAGAGCAGCCCAACCTTAATTTGACAGGAATTACCAAAGGGTTAGGAAACTATCACAAAGCATTCTTTGCAAATGTACAAAATGATCAGGCTGCTATTATGTCTAAAATGAGCTTTCAAGCTGAAGTAATGAAAAAGGATGAGTATGAAGTTCTTTATAAAAATACAAGTGAAGATGTGATTATGGCACCTAATTCTAAGTTTTCATTCCCAATATTTTTGGGAAAAGATCAGATGAAGGCTGGAGAATATTCTATGCGTTTAATAGTAAAAACGCAGGATCCAAAATGGAGTAGTAAAACTTGGGAATGGTTGGAGCACTTTACTGTTACCCAAGATGAAGCGAAGAAAAATAATGAAAATGCAATCAATGATCCGCAACCAGAATCAATGGATATGACTTGGCTGATTGCAGGCTCTGTTCTTTTGTTCCTGTTACTTTTAGCAATTACGTATGTGTTGACAAAAAAGAAGCAGAGAAAGAAATCCACGAACAAGAAGCCGAATAGCAAAAAATCAAACAATAAGAAGCGTAAAAAATCAAGCTAACTTCTTAACCGGTGTAAAGCGAACCACAGAGAATAAGAGGTGTTTAACCTTGAAAAAAATAATAGTACTTCTCCTGCTTCTTTTTCTAGGATTGGTATATGCCCTACCAGTCAGCAGTTATGCTGATTCTGCTGGAAAAAGCGAAGTGTCTATTCTATTTGACGGTTGGGCAGAGGAACCGCTACAAAGCACAGAAGAATCAGGAGAGAAAAAAACTGAAAATGAAAGTGGTGTCATCTCGAAGAATGCAGGCGGCAGTTTTTTGAAATCTGGAGACACTGTTCAACTAGGAATAAAGCTGATAGGCTTTTTAATCATTTTACTAACAAGTATCCTTTACCTGCTTTTAAAAATGGAGAAGCAATCATCTGCAGGAGGTGAGGCTTAAATGAAGAAAAATGGAACTGTAATTTGTCTGCTAGTGTTGCTAACTGGCATTTTTGCCGCAGTGTTTCGCTTCACTCCTATTAAGGCTTCACCAGAAACATTTGCACTAACAGCAATTGACGGTGCGGATGAAGTATGGCTTTCTGAAGAGGAACTGATTTCTATTAGGCTCGTTGACAAACAAGCACTTGAGGGAAATCGTTACATTGTTCCATTGCCAGTTGGAGCTGTTTATCAAGAGATAATCGATAAAAATCAGGATAGTCAAATTCTATATGATAAAGAAAGACATCAATTAGAGATAAAAATGAATGGATTTGAGACTATTTTTCAGCTGGTTATTCCTGCTGATATGTTGAAACCAGTCAGTTTAACTGTGGAGAAGTTATCGATATCTGGTGAAAAAGATACGTCAGCTTCTCTTCAGTTATTAACAGAACCAAAAATAGAAGAAACTATTGATTCATTCCCTATTGTAGATGTCTTGGAAAAAAATCAAGTAGCAGCTAATGAAAGTCCACAAGTAACAACGCCTGAAACAACTATCGATTATACGGCTAGTCAAGTGGATGGGATAATGGATGTCAACAGCTGGGAGGGGCTGGTTACTGGAATGAATGATACAAGCGTCTCAGTAATCAATGTAACTGATTCCTTTGAAGTTCCTGATAATCCTCGCCCATCTTCTATCTCCAATTTTACACTGGGCACAACAAATAATGTGACTAACTCTGCGACTTTTGTAACTTTAAATGGGACTGGAATTGCCCGTAAAGTTGTTATTGAAGGGAATGGGCATACCATTGACTTTCGAGCTGTTTGTTTACGTGCGAATGATAATACTTGTACGAATACAGATGGCTGGGACATTGTATGGAAAGATTTAAAAACCTATCATGGCAATTGGTATGGTTTTATGACACTGAGTATTTTATCAAACGGAGTGAATGGAAATGAAGCAAAATCAAAATTGACTTTTCATAATATAGAAGCTACTGGAAATGAACTGCTTCATTCTCCATGGGGACAAGTATTTATGTCTGGCACTGTTAAAAATATTCAGGAAAAAAATTATACAAGTCCATTTCAAAGCAATTGGCAGATTTATAATGACAGTCAAGCGAACTTGGAAATTTGTAATTTGACACTATTGCCAAATACTACTTTTGAGGGAACGACTTTAAATTCTGGAAATATTCGGTTATATAATGGTGGTTCACTTGTGCTTGAGGAAGGCGCAGAGGTGACTTTGACCTCTGGTCCGAATGCAGTAGTAGGTGAAGCATACGGAGCAAATGTATTAATAGATAGTGGAAACTTACTTTTAAGGAGAGACTCTAAACTTAATCTGAATGTTCCACCAGGTCGTTTAGATGATCGAAGTCTGCATTTAAATTCAGAAAGCTCAAAAGTAGAAATTGGGTCTAGAGCGGAGTTAAATATTCGAGCATATGGGCATACTGGTGCAGTAAGCCTGGTTCAGCTTGAGTCAAAAGCAATTCTGGAAGTTGGCAGGGAAGGAAAATTAGATATCCAATCCACAGGGATGAACGCTTCTAACGCACCAATTATTAACGCAGTTGGAGAAGCTAAGTTTATAGTTGAAAAGTTGGGAATTTTCAATATTGTAAGCGATAGCACTTCAGCTTCCCATTATTTGCTGAATTTTACCTCACCTCAAGCAGTATTTGAATTTTCAGATGCACAATATGTGAATTTACAAAAATTGGGGGAAATATCGGGTACAAATGATCAAAATGGGCTGATTAATATGGCGCCTTACTATTCTCAAAGAGGGATTTTGGATGTCGATATTCAAAAGGTGAACATGTGGAATAGAGACAATTTGCTGGATAATCCTTCAGACAGTTGGAGTCCAATGTTTGGAGTGAAGCTTAGATATAATAATTACACTACAGAATTTGAAAGTGCCAGCTCATTAACAGAAGAAATGATTAACCGCTTTGAGACCGACTTCTCAACACGTAATGTACAAAGAGTGCAGTTTGAGTATATTCCTGATGTAGATTTGATTATTGATTCACGAGCTACAGATAATGAAGTTGATGCAGGATCTCAAACTGTGTATGGAATAACTAGTCCTAATGCATATGTCCGAATTCAAGATATTCCAGCGAATTCCTCTTTTGAGCCAGTGATTGATCCAGCGGACAACCAGCTTATTAGTCCAGTAACTAATCCAGGTGAAGCCAATCCGAAATTCACTGATAATTTTACTTTACAGGCAAATGATCAAGGGCACTACAGTTATACACTACCAGAAGGAAAATACTTTAAATCAGGAAGTGAACTTGCGGTTTATGCCTTTAAAGAAGGAAAATATTTAGAATTAACTCAAACTGTAGTGGATGAAACACCTCCTACAGCTTCAGCTGAAACCGTTTATGCTGTAAAAGATACACCAGCTCCAAATCCTGAGCTGTTTATAAAAAATCCTGAGGACAGTAATCCTTCGAACCAGCAGTTTTACTATGAGTATGTCAACCGTGAGCAAGTAGAAGGTTACATGCTGGCTGCGGGCGAGTATGAACTCGATGTCCTAGTAAAGGATGAAGCTGGAAATGCAACAACTGTTAAGGCACAGCTGATTGTCAGAGAGCAGATAGCTAGTTTAACTGCAGATGATGTAACAATTTATAAGGATACACTGAGTCATTTTTCAGAGGATGAGATAAAAAGATATATCCTTTCTATGGGAAATGCAGCAGCTGAAACGATTAGTAACGGACGCCGCTTGGAATTGACTGATCAAATCAAGGTGACTGACCTAGCTGGATTGGAGGCGACATCTGGAAGTGGGATTTATCAGATAAAGCTTGGAGTAAGCGCAACTGTAGAAAATGGTTTATCTCAAGATTTGGAGAAAGAAATCTCAGTTTTTGTTGTAAATGAAGGACCTTCAGGACCTGTAAATCCAGAAAATCCTGTAGAAGGCAGTCTGCCTCCAAATGGATCGGAAAACGGCGGTACGGGGAATCGGGGAACATTACGTTTAGACTACATTCCAAGTGTTTTTGACTTTGGGAATGTCACTGCCGCTATTCAAGACAGTACCTATTACGCTCAAAAGCCTAAAAACACGAGCAGTGAAGAGCTGTCTAAACAATGGGTGCAGATATCGGACGACCGCTTAACAGTTCATGGCTGGTCTTTAACTGCTGAAATGACTAGAGCATTTTCATCAGGAGATGAGCAGCTGACAGGTGCATTTATTACATTGCCGGCGGGAGAATTTTACAACACAAGAACAGGAGCTGCACAGGTAACAGATGGGAGCATTACAGGGAGCGAACTTGAAATCACTACATCCGCTAAAACTGTTTTTTCAGCCAAGGCTGATGGGCAAGCCGGGAAAAAGATTTCAACAAAAGTTTGGAATCCCGAGGAGGTAACGATTAAGGTAAACGGGGGTACTGCTAAGCCGAATAAAGAATATACTACAACGGTTAACTGGACGTTAACAACAACGCCAGGGAGTTGATATCTTTAATGCGTTGAAGAAGGATTAAATCACCACAAAAAAGCTGGACAGAAAACCAGCTTTTTTGTGGTGATTTAATATATTACAGTAAAATTTATATATTTACAGCAGGAAAAACAGCGATCCTATTGTTTTCTAGAGACACCAGCTGAATAGGTTCCTCATAAAAATCAGTTAAGACAGACTGATTAAACAACGTTTGTCTCAACCCTTTAGCAAAAATCTGTCCTTTTTTTAAAAGCAGCAGCTGTTGAAAACATGGGAGTATTTCTTCTGTATGATGGGTTACATAAAGTATTGTGGGACATGTAGGTTGTTGTGCAATCAATTGAATTTGTTTTAGTAGTCTCTCGCGAGCAAATAAGTCTAAACCATTGCAGGGTTCGTCAAGAATCAGTAACTCTGGATTTGTCATTAGCGCTCGACAAATCAAAACAAGCTGCCGTTCTCCTTGAGACAGTACGCGGTATTCTTTTCCAATTAGAGAACCTCCATCTGCGTTGATTAAAATTTCTTTTGCTGCTGCGGCCTCCTGCGGAGTGTATGCTTCATAGAGACCGATACTGGCAAATTTTCCGGATAATACAATTCGTTCTGCCGTTTCATTTTCATGCATTCTCTGCTGTAATGCTGTACTGACCCAGCCTATTTTTCTCTGAAGTTGTGGGATAGAGCTTTTACCAAATTTTTGCCCCAAAACAGTAATAGAACCTGAAGTGGGCCAGAGATACCCAGTAATAATTTGCAGGAGTAAGGTTTTTCCGGCACCATTTAAACCGAGTATCGCCCAATGCTCTTGATTGTTAACGTTCCAATTGATAGAATTCAAAAGAACCTTCTTTTCTCTTATTAGTGAAAGATTGCTGCAGTTAATGATTGTCATAAGCGGGCCTCCTCTATTCTTATCTATTAGTTTACCATTAAAATAAAATGAGATAACAGTTTTTTTGAAAACAAGAGAAAGAAAGCCGCAAAGAAAATTTCATTGACAAAGGGTCTATCCCCCTGTATAATAGCTTTTGTTGCTTAGGAGTGATAAAGATGAAATGGTCATTATTAGAATTGAATAAATATCAGGAAAGACCTCTGGAATTTGAAGAAGTTCTTGATGTAAAACAGTCCTTAATGAACAGAGACAAACAAATTCTTGATATTACTTCGGTAAAGGTAAATGGAATGCTGACAGTAGAAAAAAGCGGCTATTTATTATTCTATAAATTGACGACTATCCTAACAGTACCATCTTCTAGGTCTTTGGATCCGGTAGAACTGCCTTTGGAGTTAACTGTTGACGAAGTATTTATGACGAAAGAACAGTTCCAAGGGAAAGATGAACGATTATCCGCTGAAGAAATCATTCTGCTAGATACTGAAACGATTGATTTGACAGAATCTGTAGAAGATAACATTTTGCTGGGAATTCCATTGCAGGTATTGTCTAAAGCAGAAAAAGAAAGCAAAGACATGCCTAAAGGAAATGATTGGGAAGTTATCTCAGAAGAAGAATATGTCCAGCAGCGTGAGATAGAAGCAACAGAAACGATTGATCCTCGTCTTGCTAAATTATCTGAATTATTGAATGATGACTTAGATGATTAATTAGTTCAAGATTGGAATATATTGTGTATATTGTATACACAGATTTTTACAAGGAGGTGGAACAACAGTGGCAGTACCAGCTAGAAGAACTTCTAAAGCTAAAAAGGCAAAACGCCGTACACATTACAAATTGACAATCAAAGGTTTGAACGCATGCTCAAACTGCGGAGAAATGAGAAAGAGCCATCACGTATGTCCAGCATGTGGTCATTACGATGGTAAAAATGTAATGTCAACAGAAGCATAAAACATTTTTTAGAAAATGTTAAAATCCCTTAGGCTAACCATGGAGCCTAAGGGATTTTTTATTATAAGACTTGGAGTTTCAGCAGTGACTGTCTATAGAACTAAGTGATTTCTTGTATATCCAAAGAGTGTTTTCCGAAATGATGGAATAAAGAGCTGACATCGATTGATATCTTAAATTACTTCCAGTTTTTTCAGATGCTGCATGTCAAAGAATAGAAAAGAGTCACCCCTCCATATGATAAGAAGCGGTTTAAAAAAATAACTTTTTCAATTTTTAACCGAATTAAGTTTATAGTTAGAATGTTTTTTTCACCAACAGCTCATTTGTATTTAAGGGCGGAACCATTGGAAATTCAAACGATTTTGTTTCCAATACTTAGAAATTAAGCTATAATAAAATAGATTGTAATGAATTTTAGAGTTTTTAGTAAGTGGGAGGATGTATGATGACAAAACAGCAATTTGGCGTAGTGGGAATGGCCGTAATGGGAAAAAATTTGGCTTTGAATATTGAAAGCAGAGGGTACTCTGTTGCATTGTTCAACCGGACAGGTTCTAAAACAACCGAAGTGGTCGAAGAACATCCGGATAAAAATTTTAAAGCAACCTATACAATTGAAGAATTTGTCGATTCAATTGAAAAACCGCGTCGCATTATGTTGATGGTTAAAGCAGGCTTTGCTACAGATGCAACGATTCAAGAACTGCTTCCTCATTTAGATAAAGGGGATATTCTAATTGATGGCGGTAATACGTTTTTCAAAGATACCATGCGTAGAAATGAAGAACTAGCGAACTCTGGTATTAACTTTATCGGAACAGGGGTATCTGGCGGAGAAGAAGGGGCATTGAAGGGACCGTCAATTATGCCTGGCGGACAAAAAGAAGCCTATGAGTTAGTAGCACCAGTCCTTGAAAAAATTTCTGCAAAAGCAGAAGACGGCGAACCTTGTGTGACTTATATTGGTCCTAATGGAGCCGGTCACTATGTAAAAATGGTTCATAATGGTATTGAATACGGAGATATGCAGTTAATTGCTGAATCTTACGATTTGATGAAGAATATTCTTGGTCTGTCTGTTGATGAAATGGCAGATATTTTTAAAGAATGGAATGAAGGCGAACTGGATAGTTATCTAGTTGAGATTACAGCAGATATTCTGACGCGTAAAGATGATGAAGGAACGGATGCACCAATCGTCGATGTTATTCTTGATGCCGCTGGAAATAAAGGAACTGGTAAATGGACAAGCCAAAGCGCATTAGATTTGGGTGTGCCGCTTCCGCTGATCACTGAATCAGTATTTGCCCGCTTCATTTCTGCTTATAAGGAAGAACGTGTGAAAGCATCTAAAATTCTTTCTAAGCCAGCTGCTTATAATTATCAAGGAGATAAAAAAGAACTGGTTGAAAAAATCCGGGAAGCTTTGTATTTCAGTAAAATCATGAGTTACGCTCAAGGATTTGCACAGTTGCGTGTAGCTTCACAGGAAAATGAGTGGGATCTTCCATTTGGTGATATTGCGAAAATCTGGCGAGCTGGTTGTATCATCAGAGCACAATTTCTTCAAAAGATTACAGATGCCTACGAAAAAAATCCGGAAATTGAGAACCTGCTGTTGGATGACTATTTTGTAGAGGTTACTAAAAAATATCAACAGTCTGTTCGTGATGTTGTGGGAATGGCGGTTCAAGCCGGGGTGCCGGTTCCGACTTTTGCTTCCGCTATTGCTTACTATGACTCTTATCGTTCTGATCGTTTGCCAGCAAACCTGATTCAGGCACAGCGTGATTACTTTGGTGCACATACGTACGAAAGAACTGATAAAGAAGGAATTTATCATTACAGCTGGTACAATGAAGAATAAGAAATCGTTGTTTTCGCTAATCCAAAGCTGTGCGGCAAATATTTTCGAGAGATTTCACGGCTTTTCAGCGGGTACTATGATTGTATATACCCCATGCTAAAAATCTGGATTTATATAAGAAAATCATGTAAATGAGAGGAAAACTAGTTTTACTGGCTTTTTATATAAAAAGTAGGTATAATTGAAAAGCTGAAAATGGCTGCTATGAGAGAAAGGATAACGAATCAATGAGCAATATTCTAATTATTGAAGATGAAAAAAACCTAGCCCGTTTCGTTGAGTTGGAGTTGAAGCATGAAGGATATGTGACTGAAGTTCACTATAACGGACGGACAGGTTTGGAGGCCGCTTTAAGTGGCGATTGGGATGCAATATTACTGGATTTGATGTTGCCCGAATTAAATGGACTTGAAGTGTGCCGTCGTGTGCGTCAAGTGAAAAATACTCCTATTATTATGATGACTGCACGAGATTCTGTGATTGATCGCGTTTCTGGTCTGGACCACGGAGCAGATGATTACATTGTAAAACCTTTTGCCATTGAAGAATTGTTAGCCCGCTTGCGCGCGCTTCTTCGCCGAATTGACATTGAAGGGGACAAAAATATTGCAAAGCAGACAACAATTACGTATCGTGATTTGACGATTGAAAAAGAAAATCGTGTTGTTCGCCGCAACTCTGAAATGATTGAGTTGACAAAAAGAGAATATGAACTATTGCTGACATTAATGGAGAATGTTAATGTGGTACTTGCAAGAGATGTTCTCTTAAATAAAGTGTGGGGCTATGAAACGGAAGTAGAAACGAACGTTGTAGATGTTTATATCCGTTACCTGCGCAACAAAATTGATGTTCCCGGAGAAGAAAGCTATATTCAAACGGTTCGGGGAACAGGTTATGTGATGCGCTCGTGAGAAAGAGCCGATTTAAAGAAATAGTAAAACGAGAACTGAAAGGGCCCTCTTTGACTGTCAAGTGGGCTCTGGCAAGTTCTTTCTTTATATTCGTTGTATTTACAATCTTTGCAGTAATAACCTATAAAACATCTGTCAACCTCATTGTTGAAAAAGAACAGGAAAATCTGGAAAGAATTGTTATTGAAGTAACTAATCGACTATCTAATGCTGAAAACGAACTGACTGTTACTGAAGTATATGAAGCAATAAAGACGCCAACGCCTTCGGAAATTGGTGAATACAATCAGCGAACTGCTGTAGGTACATTACTGGAGATGGATAATGTGATAGCTGAGCTAGGGGCTCCAGCACTTTTTCTATCTATTTATGATACTAATGGATTGCTTCTATTTGAAACACAAAAAAAACCAACTGTGTTATTAGGAAAAGAAAAGCAGGAAGCAAAAATTGAAACAATAGGAGAAGATACCGGCTTTTTGATGATTCAACCAGTTAACTCTAAAAGTGCCCGTCAAAAAGTAGGCTACGTACAGGCCTTTTATGAGCTATCATCTTTTTATGAAATACGAAGCCGATTGCTTTTTACATTAATCCTATTAGAATGTATCTCTCTCATTTTAAGTAGTGTGTTGGGATTCCTGCTATCTTCTTATTTCCTAAAACCATTAAAACTTTTGAGAGATACAATGGAGATTGTCAGAAAGAATCCCCAGTCCGATGCTCATGTGCCTGCGATTCAATCAAGAGATGAACTTGCCGATTTAGCTGGAATCTTTAATGAAATGCTGGATCGAATGAGAAGATACATCGAACAGCAAGAACAGTTTGTTGAAGATGTCTCTCACGAATTGAGAACCCCAGTAGCTATTATAGAAGGGCATTTAAATCTGCTAAACCGTTGGGGAAAAGAAGACCCGGAAATTCTAGATGAATCGTTGAAAGCCAGTCTTCAGGAAATTGTTCGAATGAAAAGTCTGGTTCAGGAGATGCTGGATCTTTCAAGAGCAGAACAAGTGGATGTTCAATATGCAAACCATGTATCCAATGCTAAAGAGGTTGTTTATCAGGTCTTTAACAACTTTAAAATTCTTTACCCTGATTTTAGGATGACCTTAGATGATGATTTGCAGAATGAAGTAGTTTTAGGAATTTACCGTAACCATTTTGAACAATTGCTAATTATTATTTTGGATAATGCAGTAAAATATTCCACAGATAGAAAAGAAGTACACATTTCTATTTCGCGTTCGTTTAACGAATTTGAGATAGCAATACAAGACTTTGGTGAAGGAATCACAGAAGAAGAACTCAAAAAAATATTTAATCGTTTTTATAGAGTAGATAAAGCTAGAGCAAGAAATAAAGGCGGAAACGGTCTGGGACTATCAATCGCCAAACAATTAGTTGAAAGCTACAAAGGTAGAATTGATGCTGAAAGTGTAATAAATCAAGGAACGATTTTCCGAATTTATATCCCAATTGTTAAAGACATCGCTATAGACGTTTTAGAAACCACTTCATAAAAGAAGTGGTTTCTAAATTTTAATTGGAGTGAAAACCAAATGAGTTTCAATTAGAATAAAAATTGTAAGAATTGATAGATGAGATAATTCAGGAAAGAGAATATTTTTCCGAAGTTCGCCGAATAATTAATCACGAAATGTAAAAAATACGAATAAAAAAGCGAATGCTTTTACCTCATATATTTAGTTTGTTCGCTATCTAAAAAAAGCCTAAGAAAAAGTGAAATTATAGTTGCTTTTTTAGAATAGAATTGATATATTATTACATGTTCTGAGAGATAAAAAAAGATTTTAGTTTTATCTTGACGAAAACAGAATCTTCATGATAAGATAACAAAGCGTTAAAAAAATGATGGCTGTAGAAAGTTGATTTATCAGTAAAAAAGTTATTGACAAATAACAAAGAAGCTGATAAACTGAAACAGTTGTTACGAAACACAACAACGGATTGCCGAGTTCCATCAACTTAAAACTTTTTCAAAAAAAGAGTTGACATCTTATCGGAGATTTGATAAGATATAAAAGTTGCTGCGAGGCAATGATGTAGACCTTTGAAAAC